>NZ_JRQQ01000009.1 GCF_001625325.1 Croceicoccus estronivorus | reverse complement strand
GTGTTGCGATTCATCAGAATAGCTCCCTCATTTTCCCGGCCTCACACCTGATTCGAGACCATGTAACCATACGCCAGCCTTCCGCGCACGAAGGCAGACTTGTGGCCGCACTTTCGCCCGAACCGTGGCCCTCGTCAACAACGAACGGTGATTCCCGAAAAAAAATGTTGCACCTGCGTTGGTGAGCATGCCCTTGTGATTCCCGAAAAAATCATAGGCCGAGCATCTGATCCCGGCGTTTTCCACGCCTCAGGAGCCGTAGCAGCAAAACCTGAAGTCAATCTGGTTATCGATGCAATATAGCCCAGAAACGGCGGCTAAGTTGCAGAAAATGCAAGGACTGGACGTCGTTCGGCGACAAGCTAAGCTCGCTTTCAGCGATCATCCGACGGGAGCCAGGGCAATGTGTGACAAACATACCACAGCAGAGATGCGCGCGATTCTGAAGAAGCGCGGCTTAACCAGACGGAAATTTGCAGCAATGGGAACGGCGGCGGCCCTTGCCGCATGTGCGCCTAGTGGTGGCGAAGCAAGTGCTGAGCCCACCCTTACCGAGGCGAATGTCGCCATTCCAACCGAAGACGGAACCGCCGACGCCTTCTTCGTGCATCCCCGTGTCGGTTCGCATCCGGGGATCATCATGTGGCCGGATGTCGCAGGCCTGCGCAATGCCTATGAAATAATGGCCCGCAGGCTCGCCGCGGCAGGCTACGCAGTGCTGGTTGTCAATCAATACTACCGCAGTGCAACGGCCCCGATTCTCAATACCCTGTCCGACTGGTTTTCCGAAAAGTCACAAGCCCGCCTGAAACCCATGATGGCGCAGATCGACGGCGCGGCAACCGCCCGCGATGCGAGCGCCTTCGCTAGCTGGCTCGACGGGCAGGATGCCGTGACCAAGACAAAAAAGCTCGGAACATGCGGCTATTGCATGGGAGGCGCCTTCACCGTTCGTACAGCGGCCGCGGCGCCGGACAAGGTCGGAGCAGCCTGTTCATTCCATGGCGCGATGCTGGTGACAGATGAACCTGACAGCCCCCATCGCCTGCTCAAGGATTCGCAAGCCGCCTTCCTGTTCGCAATCGCCCAGAACGATGACGCACGCGCACCCGATGACAAGGACATATTGCGCAAGGCAGCCGCAGATGCCGGGCGCCCGGCTGAAGTCGAAGTCTATCCGGCCGACCATGGTTGGTGCACAGTCGATGCGCCCAGCTATGACAAGGCGGCGGCAGAAAAGGCCTGGAGCCGGATGCTGGCGATTTTCGACAATGCGCTCTGACCGGCTCCAGCCCGGCCCTCAGGCATATTCTTCGGTATCGGCCAGCAATCGCATCGCATCGGGATAGCGATGGCCTGAAACCGTTTGCTGGTTGATCAGCCGATCCGCGCGATCCAGCACATCTTGCCCGACGGGCTTGGTCGTCGCATGGAAATTGTCATCCAGATGCTGGAGATTGGCGGTGCCAGGGATCACGTGAATATGGTCGCCTCGCGAAAGCACCCAGGCCAGGGCGAGTTGCGCAGCGGTCATTCCCGAGTCTCCCGCCAAGCCAACCAACTGTTCGATCAATTGATGGTTTTTCGCCCAATGCCCGTTCATGAAACGCGGCATGGTCCGGCGAAAATCATGCTCCGGTAATCGTGCGGGATCGACAAGCTCACCGCACAACGCCCCACGGCCAACCGGAGAAAAGGCGACAAAGGCGATGCCCAGTTCATGTGTGGTCTCCAGCACGCCCAGTTCGACATTGCGGGTCCACAACGAATATTCCGTCTGCACGGCGGCCATGGGATGCACTGCATGCGCTTCACGAATATGCGCGGCGCTCCATTCCGACACGCCATAGGCACCGATCTTTCCCGCCTCCATCGCCCGCACAAGAGCCCCGACGGAATCCGCAACCGGCACTTTGGGATCGAACCGGTGAAGGTAGAGCAAGTCGATATGATCGGTTTCAAGTCGGCCCAGACTGGCATCGATCGATGCGGAAATCGATTCCGGTTTACAGTCGACACCCCTGACCCCGCCGTCAGTGACGATACCTGTCTTTGAGGCAAGGAAGAATTCCTGCCGGCGCCCCTTGAGCGCTTCGGCAATCAGTTCCTCACTCTTGCCCAGCCCATAGATATTGGCCGTATCGAAATGATCGTAACCCAGATCGAGCGCCTGGCGGAGCAGGCTCACGGCATCCTCCCGCGACGGCGGCTCACCATAGGCCCAGCACAGGTTCATGCAGCCCAGGCCGATGGGATGGACGTCTTTACCTGCCAATTTTCGCTTCATTGTCATCTCCTGATTCAATCCTTTCGCCATCGTCCTGCCAGATCCCGTCTCACCCGGCGTCCAGCATGCAGCCGTGCTTGACACTAGTGGGATGGCGCGGTCCATGGCCAGAGCAAGAATACCTTGCGAAACCTATGCACTTAGGAAACCATCCCTGCTCTTCCGGCTGAAAATGTTCATTTTATCAAAATGCGCTAACGACTTCGCCGGGCTCACACGCTAAGCGGCCAGCTTTGCTCCGCCGGATCGGGAGAGACGAACAATGCAGCAAGCCTATGTGATGACACTGTCGTGCAAGGACCGGGTTGGCCTGGTTGCCGCAGTGACCACCCGGCTTGCCGAAATCGGCGCCAATATCCTTGAAGCCCAGCAGTTCAATGCGCCCGACAGCGGCATGTTCTTCATGCGGATCGTGTTCCATTGCCCCGACCGCCCCCTTTCAGCAGTGCGACAGGAATTCGCGCCGGTAACGGAACGGTTCGGCATGGAATGGACGCTGCGCCAAACGGGAATCGCGCGCAAGGTCGTGCTGATGGTCAGCAAGTTCGATCACTGTCTGGTCGACCTCCTGTATCGTTATCGGATCGGCGAACTGCCGATGGATATTGTCGGTATCGTCTGCAACCATCCACGCGAAGCCTTGAACGTGCCGATGATGCGGGACATCCCCTTCCACTATCTGCCGATTACGAAAGACACGAAGGCGGAACAGGAAGCCCAGGTAAAAGCCATTGTCGAGGGAACCGGCGCGGAGCTGGTCGTGCTCGCCCGCTATATGCAGATTCTTTCCAATGACATGGCCGCTTTCCTGTCGGGGCGCTGCATCAACATCCACCACAGTTTCCTGCCCGGTTTCAAAGGCGCCAAGCCCTATCACCAGGCCCATGCCCGCGGGGTCAAGATGATCGGGGCGACCGCCCACTACGTGACTGAAGATCTCGACGAAGGCCCCATCATTCACCAGGACGTGGAAGCGATCAGTCACGCCGATACGCCCGAAGACCTGGTGCGCAAGGGCCGCGATATCGAACGCCGCGTGCTCGCCGCCGCAGTCCTGTATCATCTGGAAGACCGGGTGCTGATGAACGGCAACAAGACCATCGTCTTCAAAACCTGAAGCGCTCCTTCGGGCACGGTCTCCCCTGTCGAATGCGTCGCAGGAACACTCCTGGCTCAAGGTCTGCCCCAAGCCGTCAGTCACGGCCCAGGTGCTTTGCCGCCAGCCCGGGCGAAATCGCCTGCGCTCTTGGCCCATGGGCGAAATCGGCCTAGCGCACACCGCATGCTTCAGGGACAAACCACCCTCCCCGATTTCGATGTCTTGATAGTCGGTGCCGGGATTTCCGGCATTTCGATGGCCGCCCACATGGGCATGAAGAGCCCGGAGCAAAGCTACACGATCATAGAGCGCCGCAGCCGGCTCGGCGGCACATGGGATCTTTTCCGCTATCCCGGCGTGCGTTCGGACAGCGACATGTACACGCTGGGCTTCGGCTTCGAGCCGTGGACCGACCCCGACGCAATCGCGAGCGGTGACAAGATCCTCAGCTACCTTGACCGGGTCGCCGACGATCGGGATATCCGCCGGCATATCCAGTTCGACACGCGGGTTCTTTCAGCCGATTTTCAGAAATCTGCGGGGCTCTGGCAGGTGGTCCTCGACGGTCCGGAGGGCGTGCGCCACACGACCGCCCGTTTCCTTTATCTGGCGTCCGGATACTATGACTTCGATGCGCCGCATGCCCCCGTGTTCGCAGGGCAGGAGACTTTCGGCGGCTCAATCGTCCATCCTCAATTCTGGCCGGAGGAGCTCGATTACACCGGCAAGAAAGTAGTCGTGATCGGGTCCGGCGCAACGGCGGTTACGCTTGTTCCGGCTATGGCCGAAAAAGCGGCGCATGTGACCATGCTTCAGCGTACACCCACCTGGATGGGAGCGCAGCCACGCCGCGATCGGATTGCCCGGTTGCTGCAGGCCATCTTGCCGAAACGTCTGGCCTACCGGATCAATCGGGCAAAGAATGTCCGGCTGCAGAGCTTTGTCTTCAGGACTTCACGACGATATCCGGCCCGGATCGGCGCCTATCTCAGCCGCGCGTTAAGGAAGGCCTTGGGGCCACTATACAACGAACGTGACTGGCTGCCCCCCTATGGGCCGTGGGAACAGCGCCTGTGCCTTGTTCCTGATGGCGATCTGTTCGCGGCGATCAAGGCAGGCAAGGTATCCATCGTGACCGACACAATCGCTCACTTTGACCAAACCGGCATTGCCCTCCAATCGGGTCGCCATCTCGATGCGGATATCATCGTCACAGCTACCGGCCTGCGCCTGTCGATGGCCGGGCAAGTGAAAGTGACTTTGGGCGGCGTCAAAGTGAACTGGCGCAAGCATTTCTATTACCGCTCCTGCATGTTCTCCAACGTTCCCAACCTTGCGGTCTCGTTCGGCTATCTCAATGCCGCGTGGACCTTGAGAGCAGACCTGACGGCGTCTTACGTCTGCGATGTCCTGAACACGATGGCGGCCAAAGGCGCTGCTATCGTCCGCCCCTGTCTGCCTGCGAACCATGCGCTGGAAGAAGACGATGTCTATCAGTTCTCGTCCGGCTACATCCAGCGAGCCTTGCCACTGATGCCGAAGAGCGCGAAAACTTTGCCCTGGCGGCTCAATCAGGACTATCGCGAAGATCGAAGAGACTATCGCAACCGCCCGGTCGAAGACGGTACGCTACAGTTCGAAAGCGTGGTGGCGAAGCGGGGAGAAATCGCCTAACGATTTCCGGCATGAACGAACCTCAACGCATCTGGACGGCAGCTGCCGTCATTATCGGCGACGAAATTCTTTCCGGCCGCACGCATGACAAGAACATCGCCCAGATCGCGGCTTGGCTGCAGGTTCAGGGCATTCGCCTGGCAGAAGTGCGCGTGATCGCGGATGACATGGATGCTATCGCCACGGCCGTGAATGCGTTGAGAATCAAGCACGATTATCTGTTCACTACTGGCGGCATCGGCCCCACACACGACGATATCACTGTCGATGCCGTTGCTGCGGCGCTTGGATTGGAGGTCGTAATCCACCCCGAAGCCCGTGCCATGCTGGAAAGTTATTATGAAACCCGTGGCGGGCTTAATGAGGGGCGCCTGCGCATGGCGCGGGTTCCCGCCGGGGCTGATCTCATCCCGAACCACTATTCCGGTGCGCCCGGAATCAAGATCGACAATCTCTACATGATGGCGGGTGTGCCCCACATCACTGCCGGTATGCTCGATGGGCTGACCGGTTCACTGGAAGGTGGCGCACCGCTTATTTCCGAAGTCATCGGTTGCTGGGTGCCTGAAAGCGAAGTCGCTGTCCTGCTGCGCGAAGTGGAAAAGGCCCACGAAGGTTGCCAGATCGGCAGTTATCCATTTTTCCGTGAAGGCCGCGTCGGAGCGAATTTCGTCGTCCGCTCAACGGATCCTGATCAGGTAAGAAGTTGTATCGATACCCTGTGCGAAGGGCTGGGTGAATCCGGCTGGGACTTCACGCCCGGGGGTATCTGAGGCACCCTCAGCCAAACCTGATGATATGCAGGGGCAAGCACCAGCCCACCCCTGCACACATATCTTAGAAGTTCACGCCAACCGCAACCAGGGCGTTATGGCGGCTGAAGTCGCTCTCGTAATTGGAGTAGCGATATTCGACCTTGCCGAAGAAGTTCTGGCCGAACGACTGCTTGAAGCCCGCACCGAGACGGAAGCCATCGCCGTTTTCGCCATCCGAAATCTTCGTCGTACCGTCGTCGTAGCTCGCACGGATACGGGCGTTGGTGTAGCCACCCAGAACATAGAGCTGGCTGCTTTCACCCAGATTGGTGCCGAGACGCACGACTGCGGCGAGATCACGACCCGTCTTCACGCAGGTTTCATCACCCACGACGAGCAAGTCGCTCACGCATTCCTTGGTCGTGCTGTCGTCGATGCTTCCTTCGACACCAACGAACATGCTGCCGCCGATGGGGATGTCGTAACCGGCTGCAACGCCATAGGCGACGCCTTCTTCGGATTCGCCGGACACGGAAACGCTGTCGAGTCCGGTCTGGACCTGAACATAAGCCTGAGCATGGGCTGCTGCCGGCAATGCCGCGGCTGCGGCAAGAACGATAACGGAAAGCTTCTTCATATATTCCCCTGCAGGAACTGTTGTTTGAAAAGTGCGAACGGTTTGTTTTGTTGTTTGTTTTCTTTCTTCGCGACCGGCGCGCGAGCTAGCCGCCGCGGATTCCACCGTCAAAGTGATTGTCGACCAATCCTAATTCATGAAATGAATCGTTGTTTTTCAGCAACATAGGATATTTTCATCGGCTTTTTTGCACGCTTTGCCGCACGGGCAGCGTTTCCGCCGCGATGGCAAAATCGCTTGGCGCATTCACGATGTTTCCGGTATCATGAGAACATGGAAGCGATCCGACGGGCCAACAGGGGAATAGTCGCAGTGGGCCTGTCACTTGCCGCTTGCACATCGACGCAACCGCTATCGATCGACCAATTCGAGGCGACGCTCGATTCCCATGATAGCGCGACAGAGGCTTTGACCCAGTGGTGTTCCATTCACCACATGGCCGAGCCCCCGGTGATACGGGCTATTGCCGCGAATGGTGAGAGCAGGGAACCGCCTGCCGGCCTTCGCGAGTTGCTCGACATCGCATCGGATGCCCCCCTCGGCTACCGCCATGTCCAGCTCGTTTGCGGTGACACCGTTTTGTCTGAGGCACACAACTGGTTCGTGCCGTCGCGCCTATCCGGCGAAATGAACCACGTGCTCGAAACCACCGACACACCGTTTGGCACCGCCGTGGCAACACTCGATTTTACGCGCCGCAAACTTGCGAGCATGCGCAGCGGCCCCGAATGCCCGGATGGCACCATCCTGACCCAGCGCGCTCTCCTCTTGCTGCCCGATGGCCAGCCAATCAGCCTGGTGATGGAATGCTACACCAGCGCAAACCTGACGCCGGGCTGGTAGCTGTCATATAGCAAAAGGGGCCGGAGGAACGATGTCCTCCGGCCCCTTTTGAATTCCAGACGTCAGCAGGACGCCTGACCGAGAGCAATCATGCCCCGGCGACGTCAGCCGTATCGATCTTCAGGCCCGGGCCCATGGTCGTCGCAAGCGAAACCTTGCGAACATACTTGCCCTTGGCGCCCGACGGCTTGGCTTTCACGATGGCATCGACCAGCGCATCGAAGTTCGCCTTGATCGCATCGTCAGTGAAGGACAGCTTGCCGATGCCGGCATGAATGATGCCCTGCTTTTCAACGCGAAATTCGATCTGGCCGCTCTTGGCGTCCTTCACGGCCTGTTCCACGTTCGAGGTTACCGTACCGAGCTTCGGGTTCGGCATCAGGCCTTTCGGACCGAGCAGCTTGCCGAGACGACCGACGACACCCATCATGTCGGGGGTCGCGATCACGCGATCGTAATCGACATTACCGGCCTGCATGTCTTCCATCAGGTCTTCGGCACCAACCTTGTCGGCACCGGCGGCCAGCGCCTTGTCGGCATTGTCGCCACGGGCGAACACTGCAACCTTGACTTCTTTACCCGTTCCCGACGGCAGCGAGACCATGCCGCGGACCATCTGGTCGGCGTGACGCGGATCGACACCCAGGTTCATTGCAACTTCGACCGTCTCGTCGAACTTGACAGTGGACAGTTCACGCAGGGTCTTCAGCGCATCGCCAAACGTATGGAGCGCCTGATTGTCGCCGAGCTTTTCGGCAAACACTTTCTGCTTCTTGGTCAGCTTCACCATGTCTTAGCCCTCCACCACTTCGAGGCCCATCGCACGGGCCGAGCCTTCGATGATCTTGGTCGCAGCCTCGATATCGTTGGCGTTGAGGTCCTTCATCTTCATTTCGGCGATTTCAGCGAGCTTGGAGCGCGCAATCTGTCCGGCCGAAACCTTGCCCGGCTCCTTGGAACCAGACTTGAGGCCGGCAGCCTTCTTGATGAGGAAGGAAGCAGGCGGAGTCTTCGTGATGAACGTGAAGCTGCGATCCGCATAGACCGTGATAATGGTCGGGATCGGCATGCTCTTTTCCATGTCCTGCGTCGCGGCGTTGAACGCCTTGCAGAATTCCATGATGTTCACGCCGCGCTGACCCAGTGCAGGGCCGATCGGCGGTGAAGGATTCGCAGCGCCCGCAGGCACCTGCAGTTTGATATAACCTTGGATCTTCTTGGCCATCTGGCCACTCCTTTTCACACTGTCGGATGCCGCTTCGCGGTACCCTCATGTTAAGCGGTCAGGCAGACAGCCGAAGCCATCCTTCCGCATGGGTTCCCTTTCGGGAAGCGGCGCCCCTAGTCGAAGGTGCGCGCAAAAGCAACTTTGAAGGTGAGACTACGACGGCCTTGCTCGACAGCAACCGCGCCGGTCGCGGCCGAGATGGCCCAAGAATCGTTACTTGACGAGTTCGACCTGTTCGAAGTCCAGTTCGACCGGCGTTGCACGGCCAAAGATCGAGACCGAAACCTTGACCTTCGATTTGTCGAAATCGAGTTCTTCCACCACGCCGTTGAAGCTGGCGAACGGCCCATCGAGCACTTTGACCGAATCGCCGATCTCGTAATCGACGTGGACCTGGCGCTTGGGCTGCGCTGCGGCTTCCTCGGCAGCGCCGAAATAGCGCGCGGCTTCCTTCTCGGAAATGGCCTGCGGCTTGCCACCGGCACCGAGGAACCCCGTCACCTTCGGCGTATTCTTGACCAGATGATAGACATCGTCGGTCATCTTCAGCTTCGCCAGAACGTAACCAGGCATGAACTTGCGTTCGACCTGGACTTTCTTGCCGCGCTTCACCTCGGTGACGGTTTCGGTCGGCACTTCGACCTCTTCGACCGCTTCGGACAGGCCCAGACGCTCAGCCTCCGTAAGGATCGAATCGCGCACCTTGTTCTCGAAGCCGGAATAGGCGTGGATGATGTACCAGCGAGCCGCCATAGTCCTGTAAATCCGTATCCAGTGTTATGCCGTTGCGTCAGGCAAGCGAAAGCAGCCAACGCACCACGGCGCTAAACAGGGAGTCGATGCCGAGGAAGAACAGCGACAGAATCAGCATAAGGATACCCACGAAAATCGAGGTCCTGACTGTTTCTTCCCGCGTCGGCCACACCACCTTGGAGGCTTCGGCGCGAACCTGGCGGATGAATTCACCGGGGCTGGTCTTGGCCATCAGACGTACGACTCTTATCCGTTCAAAAACCCATGCCTTCCGCCTAGGGGCCATCGCCGCCCCGGCTAATGTCCGGGAGGGGCAAATTGGCTCCGATGTCGGAAGACAGCAGCGCACTTAGCCGCGTGAAGCTGGATATGCAAGGCTATGGCAAGGCATGGGTGCGCGTTTTGGAACTAGCTGTCACGAACCCATGCCATGCTCAGGGCGAAAACGTGGCCGGCGCAAATCGAGTCAGCGGAGCCCCAGCAGCCGCTCCCAGAAAGTCGGGGAGGTCATCGGCTGCACCGGGCCATGCTTCCGATAGCGCAGACTGGGATCGCTGTAAGGGCGCGGCATAGTCCATGTATCGGGCCGGCTGCTGCGAAAAATGAGGCTGCTCATGGCCATCTCCTCAATAAAGTTGCGTTCTGTCGGGCAAAACGCACGCTTCGTCGCGGAGTTCCCGATTCGCGCGGCTTAAATGGAGGAAATGGCAGGAGTGGCAGGATTCGAACCCGCGGCCCTCGGTTTTGGAGACCGATGCTCTACCAACTGAGCTACACTCCTGCAGGCGGTTGGGCCTGTAGTGCGAACCCGCCGCCTTGGCAAGGCGGCTTCCGCTGTCGAACGGCGTAAGACGCAAAAAACTGCGCATTCCCCGCATGTGCGGCATCTGCTAGATTGCAGGAGTGCATGCGCCGGTATCCTCGATCATCCCAACGGATCTGCTGCTGACAGCCTATCGCAGCGGAATCTTTCCGATGGCCGATTCCCGCGACGATCCGGACATTTTCTGGATTGAGCCAAAGCAGCGCGCGATCCTGCCGCTCGATGCCTTCCACTGTTCCCGGTCGCTGGCCAAGGTTCTCAAAGGCAACCGCTTTACCGTCACCTGTAATGCCGCCTTCGAGGAAGTCATCGCAGCCTGCGCCGCGCCGCGTCCAGGCCATCCCGACAGCTGGATCAACGAGAAGATTACCGCGAGTTATCACGCGCTCCACACCGCAGGCCACGCACATTCGATTGAATGCTGGCAGGACGAGCAACTGGTCGGCGGGCTGTACGGCGTCGGTTTCGACCGCGTCTTCTGCGGTGAAAGCATGTTCAGCCGCGCAACCGATGCTTCCAAGGTTGCCCTGGCCTGGCTGGTGGTCGCATTGCGCCATGCAGGCGCCCGATTGCTGGATTGCCAGTTCATCACCGAGCATCTCGCCTCACTCGGCGCAATAGAGATCCCTCAGGAAGACTATCTTGATCTGCTGCGTAAGGCGCAGGATCAGCGGGGCTCGCCCTGGTCCTCGCTACCGGAAGGATTTGCCGCAGTGCTGGCCGAAGCCGGGGAAGCGCGCGCCGGGGCAGCAGAAGCAGCCGGGGCATCTTCCCCCGGGAAGTTCATTGCGCAATCCTTGACCCACACGTCGTAGATAGGGTGTTCGACCACATTCAGGGACGGCGAGTTCTTGAACAACCAGCCTGAGAACACCTTGTGCCAGCGCAGAGGTTCATCGACAGTGGCGCGCTGTTGCACCAGCACCTGAACGAAAGCACCAGTCTCCGGCGGCGATTCCCACGGCGCGGTCCGTTCGCAACTCGCCAGCTTGACGATTACGTTACCCGCCCGCTTCGCCTCGCCCGGTTTCAGCGTGATATCCTGCGTGAGGTTATTCCGCTTGTTGAGTATCCCGATAGTCGCCACCCGCTCTGCCAGCGGTGTGCCGATTTCAGAGGTGACAACCGGCGGTGCCTTGGCCAGTTCACCGGCCAGTTCCTTTGGAACTTCGGTTTCATCCGCTGCGGACGATCCTGAATCCCCGGAACAAGCCGCAAGCAAACCCGCCAGCGCCACAAGCGGAAGGACCGCGGCGCACCTCGACGGCCGGAACCGCCACATGGTCAGGAATCCGGGGCCCAGGCTTCGTAGTCGCCTGTCGCAGCCGCACGCTTGCCACCGCGTTCCAGAGCGCCTTGCGGGCGATAGGCCTGCGGGGTTCCCGTGGCATTCGGCGTATATTCGACTTCCCAGATCTTCGGCGGGGGCAAGTGGCTCTCCGGCACGTCATCGAAAGCGCCGTGCAACCAGCCATGCCATTCGGCCGGAACCCGGCTCGAATCATTGATGCCATTGTACAGAACCCACCGCCGCTCTCGCCCGAGAGGGCCCGGCTTTTTCGACCGGAAATAGCGATTGCCCTGCGCATCGGTGCCGACTTGCTCGCCCGTGAGAGCGCTGTTGATCAGCGTACCAATGGTGCCGCCGTCCCACCAGGTGAAGATCTTCGAGAGGATTCCCATGAACCGCGCGTTAGCTTGTGTTCGCCCCTGCGGCAAGCCTCACCACTCGACCCGAGTGCCGGGCACGATACCCAGTTCCTCCGCACGCCCGCCATTCAGCTCCAGAACGGCTTCCACAGGGCCTGCCGAGGAGCGCGGCACTAGCGAATAAGGTTCGGCATTGGCGGCGATATTGCTGACGCGTCCATTGGTTCCGACGAAAATGATGTCGAGCGGAATTACCGTATTCTTCATCCAGAAGCTGACCTGCCGAGGCGGCTCGAAAGGGAACAACATGCCCTCATCCGCGCCCATCTGCGTCCGGAACATGAGGCCTTGCGCCTGTTCCTCCCCTGTCCGGGCAACCTCCACGCTGAATCGGTGAGTCGTGCCTGCGTTGGAAACCGTCAACGGGATGACTTTCAGGCCGGAGGCCGGATGAACGGCCGCTGGGGGCTGCGAAGCAGGCGACGCACTTTCGCCCGCCCCCGGTGAGCAGGCGGCCAGCAGAGCCGCAGCAGCAAGCCAAACACGCATGTTTCTACTCCTCTTCGGCCTCCAGCACCCAGTTTTCGGCCGCATCCGCACTGTCTGCACCGATCAGGGGCAGGACATTTGTCAGCTCATGGCCTGCCCGCAGCATTGCCGCAATCTGCTTTTCACGTTTGGCCATGTCAGGCGCTTCCAGCCCAAAGGGCCCGAAACGACGCTTTCGCGCCATGGCCAGCGCAGCCCTGCGTTGCTCCGCCTCGCTGGGGAGAACCTCTTCCTGCACTGCGTCAGAGATACCGGCAGCGCCGAGTGTCTGGCTGATCCGGCGCGGGCCATAACCGCGGCGCAGCAGCCCACCGGCCCGCATACGCGCGTAAACCGCATCGTCCACGTAACCCCGTTCGGCATAACGGGCGACCAGCCCGCCAATATCGGCCGCATCCTCGCCGGCCCAACCCCGCTCCCGCAACTTGCGTGCAAGGTACGCTTCCAGCTTTGCCGCGCTCGTCGCGAAACGGGCGACATAGGCCAGCGCCAGCTCCTCCAGACGCCTTTCATCCAGGGGTTTGGGCAGGCGCCGTTTGCGGGTGCCAGAGTGTTCATGCTTAACCATTGGCCTTATTCGTGCCACAGTCCCGTTGGAATGGAAGAGCCGTGCAGCACGGCCGTGGTGGGTTGGAGATGCTATGACGCCTTGTATCAAGAGCGAAAATCGCCCAAAATAACGAGCCAAACCAGTAGGTTAAGCAAACATATGACCGACGACGCCCTTCAGCCGACGCCGAACCATTGTGCGTTAGAGCGCCGCTTTTCAGATTTCGCCACATTTGGTGAAGCCCTGGATTATGCCGCAAAAGGTAGCCGCGGACTTAATTTTCATGATCCGCGCGGCAATCTCGCACGGGTTTATCCCTATGCGGAATTACGCGAGGATGCGCTGATCACCGCGCGCCGCCTTATCGCGCGCGGCATCAAACCTGGCGACCGCATTGCCCTCGTGGCGGAAACGGGTGTGGACTTCGCCGCCTTGTTCTGCGGTTCGATCTATGCCGGCGCATGGCCGGTGCCCCTGCCATTGCCGACCAGCTTCGGCGGCAAGGACAATTATATAGACCAGCTTGCGGTCCAACTTGCCAGTTCCGACCCCGCGATGCTGCTCTACCCCTCCGAAATCGCTGAAATGGCCGGTGCGGCAGCCGCAAGGCAGGGTTGCGATGGCGTCACTTATGACGACTTTCATGCTGGCGAAGCTGCGGACTGCGCATTGCCGGAACAGCAGTCTGGAGACATTTGCTATCTTCAGTATTCCAGCGGCTCGACGCGTTTCCCGCACGGTGTCGCCGTAACGCACGAGGCCCTGCTCAACAATCTTGCCGGACATGGCATCGGCATGAAGCTGGAGCCGCTCGATCGCTGCGTTTCGTGGTTGCCGTGGTATCATGATATGGGATTGGTCGGCTGCCTGCTCTCGCCAATCGCCAATCAGGTTTCGACCGACTATCTGAAAACCGAGGATTTCGCCCGCCGCCCCCTCGCCTGGCTTGACCTCATCAGCCGCAATTCGGGTACCACCCTCTCCTATTCCCCCACATTCGGCTACGATATCTGTGCTCGCCGCATTTCCAGCCAGAGCCATGTATCCGAACGGTTCGACCTGTCTCGCTGGCGGATTGCGGGCAATGGTGCCGACATGATCCGGCCAGATGTCATGCAGGGCTTCGTCAACGCCTTCGCCGAGGCGGGGTTCAGAGCTTCGGCATTCCTGCCCAGCTATGGCCTTGCCGAAGCCACTCTGGCCGTCACGATCATGCCACCGGGTGAGGGTATTCGCGTCGAACTGGTCGAGGAAGAGCGCCTGTCCGGCACCCCGCGCGACCTTTCCCGCCCGGCCCGATATCGCGCGATCGTCAACTGCGGCAAGGCAGTCAAGGACATGACTGTCGAGATCCGGGGCGAAAGCGGTCAGCTCAAGGCCGACCACCAGATCGGCAAGGTCTGGTGCAAGGGCCCCAGCGTCATGCATTCCTATTTCCGCGATCCCGAGGCCACCGACGAATGTCTCGTGGATGGCTGGCTCGATACCGGCGACATGGGCTATATGGCCGATGGCTATCTGTTCATTGTCGGCCGGGCGAAGGACATGATCATCATCAATGGCAAGAACCATTGGCCACAGGATATCGAGTGGGCAGTGGAACAGCTGCCCGGCTTCAACCACGGCGACATTGCCGCATTCGCGGTCGAGACGGAAAATGGCGAGGAAGCACCCGCCGTGCTGGTTCACTGCCGCGTTTCCGACCCGGACAAGCGGATCGAATTGCGTGACCAGATCCGCGACAAGGTTCGCTCCATCACCGGCATGAACTGCGTGGTCGAGCTGGTACCGCCGCGGACACTGCCCCGCACGAGCTCAGGCAAGCTCAGCCGCGCCAAGGCCAAGAAACTGTATCTTTCCGGGGAAATCGAACCCTACAAGCTGCTCGAAGCGGCATAATCGGCGGCCGCCACGCGCCGGTCAATCCCCCGGCGCGCCCCAGCGGGCAGTAACCTTGCCGTCCCTGCCAGAGGCCGTTTCTTCGCGCGTGACGATCCCCTGCCCATCCAGCAGTTCGGCTGCGCGCTTCACATCCGTTTCTCCGCCCGAAAGGATGACGGGCGCACCGAGCCGCTGCGCGGCCCAGCCAATCAGAGCAATCGCGTCTGCGCCTTGCGGGGTCGGCTCGCCATCGTCGAACTCAATGGCGGGTAAGGGCCTGGCAGGCGGGCGCAACTCGATAGTCCATTCCGGCTCCGTCGCAGCGATCCGCCCCTCCAGCTCGCGATAGGTGGCCAGCCCTGCGCCCGTAAGCGGTTTGGCCGTAACCAACGCATGGCGACGCTCCCGATCAAGCAACACGTCCTTTTCCGCAACACCGGCTACCAGTGCGAGCCGGACAGACAATTCTTCCGCCCTCTGGCGGTCCGCCGCCTCGCGCGCGCGCGCCGCAGCCAATTGCGCTTCCTCCGCTGCCTTTGCGCCGATGCCGACCTGATATTGTGTAATCGAAATTTCCACCGCTTGCCCCAACTGGCGCCGGATCGCCCGTCCGGCCGCTTCTTCCGCATCGCTGCGAATTGTCGGCGTCAGAACGGTTGCAGCGATTGTCACAGGCTCGGCATCGAAATTGATGTCGATCTGCGAAAGGCGGGCATTGTTATCGAATTCGTCGAGGAGTTCCCCCCGAATAGTGCGCGAAGCCTGCGCTTCCCATGCAATCTGGCGCAGCGAAATGCCGAGCGGGATGGCCAGCGCGATAAACACGGCCATGATCGCGAGAGCCTGCAACTGGGTCTGGCGTTCGGTCAGGCTGGTGCGGAACCCGTATGCCCGTGCCATCAACGCCGCGGTCAGCGCGATCGTCACAAGGTTGGTGACAAACAACAGCAGGGCGCCTGTAAACACCGTCCAGTTGAGAGTAGCGAGACCGAAACCGACAACTGCCAGCGGCGGCATCAAGGCGGTCGCGATGGCGACACCGACAACAGTGCCTTCCCGCCCCCGGATCATCGCATACGTACCGGCAAGAGCCGAAAACAACGCCACCCCGAGATCGAACAGGTTGGGCCTTGTGCGAGCGGCGATTTCCGCCGTTACCGTCTGCAATGGCGAGAGCAGCACAACGAAGGCGCAAAACAGGATCGCCAGCAGCGTCCCGACCAACAGCGAGCGTCCGGCTTGTTTCAACCAGTGAAAATCACCGATGGCGAGCGCGAATCCCACCCCCATGATCGGGTCCATCAGCGGCGACAGCAGCATGGCGCCGATGACCACTGCCGGCGAAGACAGCAGCAGGCCGAGGATCGCAATCCCCGCCGACATCGACAGCATGAACAGATAGCGCGCCGACAGGCTGCATTCCTGCCGCCGCCGGTTGATCACGTCGGCCTGGTCGACTGTCCCGACCACGGCCTTGCGCCACCATTGCCGCCAACTGAGCACCACGCGGGTAAACGAATGCGCCCGCGTTTCAGGTGGATTGCTCGCCATCATGTCTCCTTCCGGGCGGTGGTTGCCAAAAAGCTCTTTCCCCGCTCGCGTTCCGCTGTCACTCTATCGCCAAATCGGCCAATTGCAGCAAGGATCACAAGTGCATGCGCGTTACCCTGCCCCATGACCTGACTCGGGAAGAAGTTCGTCGGCGCCTGCATGAGCGCGCGCAGGACCTGACCGGTAATGTTCCGGGCGGCATGGCCGATGTAAAAACTGAATGGGTCAGCGACGACCGCGTGAACCTCAGCATTTCAGCCATGGGCCAGAATCTGAATGGCAATATCGTGATCGAGGATGGACAAGTCGTGATCGACCTCGCGCTTCCTCTCGCGCTGAGCTTTATCGAACCGATGATCTCCGGAACCGTGAAGGAACAGGGCCAGAAGCTGCTGGCCTGATCTCCGGCACTGCGATCCACCACTGCCGCAGACAGCGTTAAAGCTCCCGTTCCCATTCGAGGAACGTGTGCGGAATCCGCAAGCTGGCCGATGCCATGCGCGTTTCCCGCAGGAACAGCAGCAGCGCATACATCAGCAGCACGATGGCAAGGATAAAGGCGGCGGCAGTCGCCGGCTGCAAGTCGAACGCCATCATCCGGTCGAGAAACAGCATCGCCACGACCAGCCCCACGGTCAGGCCGCTGAGTACCAGCGAGAGTATCGCCCGTCCAATCGTGGCAATGCGCCGGTCGAGCATGCGGATTTCACGCACGACATCGTCATGATCGGCACCCTGCGTTTGCGCGTGCCGCTCCAGCAGATAACGCGACCGATCGACAATGCGGCCCAGCCGGGTGGACAGGATATTCATGATATTACCGATCGCCACCAGCACGAAAACGGGCGCAAGGGCGAGCTGAATCGTATGGGCAATCACGCGGCTATCATATCCCCGCTTTTGCAGGGCTGCGCAAGCAGGCACAGCGCATCCTGATCGCACTCGAGGTGCGCGACCGTATCGAGTGCAGCGCATTCTCCGGGCGCGACAGGCAGATCGGCGGCAGTCACCATGCCCGCCAGCGGGATAACCAGCAGCGGCCCATCGGCATAACGATTGGTACAGTCTGCATCCGGCGCGCCTGCAACGCGATCCAGACGGAAATACGGGCCATCGACCAGCGACACACTGCCAAAGGGAGGAACAGCCCTGTGCAAGGCAGGATCGTAGGCCTCGCCGCAAGCCACGCCGATTCCCTTGTCGAGATGCAACTCTCGCGGCCTGCCGTAATCATAGAGCCGATAAGTGACATCGCAGTTGAGCTGCACCTCGATCAGGCTGACCCCACCTCCGATGGCATGAACCGTCCCGGCGGGAATATAGAAGAAATCGCCCGCCCGCACCGGATGCCAGGCCAGCATGTTTTCAATCGAGCCATCCAACGCGGCCCGACGCATTGTTTCGGGAGAGACTGGCGCAGTGAAGCCAATGCCCAGCATAGCACCAGGCTCGGCATCCATCACCAGCCAGCATTCTTCCTTGCCGCATGGCGCTTCTGACAGCTTTCCTGCCGCCGGATGGACCTGAACGGAGAGCTTTTCCGAGGTAAACAGGTATTTGACGAGCAATTCGTCCAGCATCGGTGGCGGTTCGAACCAGATTTCCCCGATCCGGCCTGCTGTCTCACAGTCGAACGGAGCAGGCAGGACATCGCGCCCCCAGGGCTTTTCCACCATGCGAGTGGCCAGTTTCATTGGCTGGACGGCCCCTTGAGCTTCCCTACCTGTTGTGCGCCCGCAGCACTGGTAACCAGGATGTCGTCACCATCGACTACCACGATCACGTCTTCGAGGCCGATCACGGAAATGCGTGGCCCGTCGCTGTCCACCATCACATTGCGGCAATCGACCAGCTCCGCATTTCCCCGCACGGTATTGCCGGCCGCATCGTGCCCTCGCGCCGCATGCAGGGCTTTCCAGTTGCCAATGTCGGACCAGCCCATATCGACCCGCACCATCGCGGCCTTCCGCGTGTTTTCCATGACCGCATAATCGACGGATTCAGCCGCGATCCGTTCGAAGGCTTCCCGCTGGGGATGGAACGCGGCACCCTCTGTGCTTCCGCCCGTTACCGCTTGTTCAACGCAAGCCGCCATCTGCGGGCGATGCGTGGCCAGCTCATCGAGAAAGGCGCCAGCGCGAAAGGCGAACAGTCCGCCGTTCCAGCTATAGCCGCCATCGGCCAGAAACGTCTCCGCCCGGGCCCGGTCCGGCTTTTCAACGAAGCTGGCGATGTGGAACCCCTCCCCCAGCGGCTCCCCCTGCCGGATGTAGCCGTACCCGGTCTCGGGTTCATCGGGAGTGATGCCGAAAGCCACCAGCCAGCCTTCCCCGGCGAGCCGCGCGGCCTTGGCCACCGCATTCCTGAACGCTGACACGTCGGCGATGAAGTGGTCGCTCGGGCAGACCAGTATCACGGCATCCCGAGGCAGGAGATGAGCCGCCAGCGCAATGGCGGCAGCGGTGTTGCGCATGGTGGGCTCGACAATGACGCGCGCGCCTTCGATCCCGTCAGTCTCCTGCTGGACGAAAGGCAGGTGAGCCGCACCGGCAACGATCAGCGGCGGGGCGAAGTGAGAGCGATCCGCACACCGCGCCAGTGTCGCGGCAAACAGCGTCCCTCCGTCGTCCAGCAACGGCAGAAACGGTTTGGGCCGGGCCGAGCGGCTGCGCGGCCACAATCGCGTGCCCCCGCCACCGCACAACACAACTGGCGTGATCCTGTTCATCTCAGCCGCTTACCTTCCGCAAATGCGGCCCCGTAGCAAGCAGGAGCTTAAAAAGGGTTGCCAGGAATCAATAGAACCAGCGTTGCCGCCAGGCGTATTTGCCCGGCACGGGATCGCCCAGAGCATCGATAGCCGGACGAAAGCGAAACCGCTCCACCGCAAGCTGGCAGGTAATCGCATCCGCCTCCGGATCGGGGCTGCTTTGCGTGACCCGGCAATCGGTTACGCGACCGGATGTTCCGACGGTCAACAAGATCGTCACGCTGTGCCCAATCCGCCGTTCGCGCGTACCCTTGGGATAATCCCGTGCGGAATTGATGTCGCCGGAAATCTTGACCACTCCACGCACGGCAATCCCGCCTTGCCCGCTTCCACTGCGCCCGCTGCCGGTGCCGTTGCCCGGACCAGCCGCCCCTGCGCCCTCACCCGCATCACGGGCACCTGACGTGTTCTCCGCGCCGGTGGAAGCAGCAGGCGGCACAGGTTCGGGCTTTACGGGAAGCGTCCGCTTTGGCGCAGACACGGGCCGCGATTTTGCATTGCGGCCTTCGGCACCTGATGCGCCTTCATTCGGGGCGGGGTCAGGCTCTGCATTGGCTTCAGGGGGATCAGGCGTCGTCACAGTGACAGTCAGGACAGACAAAGCCTTGTTCACTGCCGTGGAGGCCAGATCGGGCGCAAAGGCCCGTATCAACCCGAAAATCACCGCGACATGCAGCAGGACGATTATCAGGATAAAACCAATCCGCACTCTGCGCGGTGGCTTGAGATCGAGATCGGCAGGCATGGTCCCGCCAATGTCGTTCCCCGGGGCGGCCGGCGCAAGGCCAATACCCCGGGGAACTTGAAACCTTAGCGGGGGCCTTTCCAATCGACCGGGCGCGTTTCCGTCCAGTCGAGCAGGAGCACTCGGGCGGCCAGACGCCATTCGCCATTTTCACGGCGCAGGCGATCCTGATAACGAATTGCCCATACGAAGGCAGTGTGGGGCTTCCCTTCGGCTTCGGGCGGCTGGATATGGCTCGCCGTGCAGTAGGTTTCGCCTTCCGCTTCGTCGTTCGATACCAAGGTAACCGTCTGGTTGTGTATCGTATGCTGTGTCATGAGGAACATGTCGCGCAGCATGCCGGGGCATGCCCGTACCGCGTCGATTCCGTCGATCAGGTGACCAACTGAATCGATCGTGCCGTCACTGGTCATCACCCCGTTCAGAAGGTCCGGCTCGTTGGCGTCCATCGCCCGTGCATAAAGGCTGGCCAGCCTCCGATAGGCGCGTTCCGCTGCTTCCAATTCTGCCTGATTAGCGCTCACTCAACTAACTCCCAATCTGCTTGTCCATAGTGACCGGGAACATGGGCGTCCTCGGCCAATCAACACTTGTCATTCCCCCTCCCGGTATCCCGGAAGGATCAGCAAACACACCTGCCCCAATCCGTGCGAAAGTATCTCCGCCCGCATGCGGCCGTCAGGTGGAGCGATATTGCGCCACGATTTCGTTCACGGCAGCCGCAATGTCGTTGCGGCGATAGCGAAGCAGTTCGAGCGACTGCGGATCGGGCTGATAGTTCACCTGGTTGCCGCGACCGGTATAGAGACCGACATCGGGCAACAGCGGATGTTCCTTGTCCAGCGAAGGCACCTCCGCAGGATTGCCCGCAGCCTTGAAGAACATGCCGAAATAGTCTGCAAAGCTCAGGTTCTCGTCACCGACCAGATAGGCCTTGCCATTCTCCGCCCGCTCCAGCGCACCGGCAATCGCTTCGGACAACGAACGGCAGGAAATGAAATTCGTCCCCCCGGCTGGACCGAACGGCTCCATTCCTTCCAGCTTGCCTTCGGCATAACGCGTATAGGTCTCGAACATCGGCAGGCTCATGCCCGGTACGGTTCCGACAACGAATGGCGCGTCGAGGCTGCAAACGTGGAAATCGGGGGTGGCCAGCGCAATGATGCCGTCGACCGCCAGCTTGCGCGAACGAATGTAGTCGTTCGTCTCGAGCAGTTCGGGCGCGACATGCGGATAGAAGCTGCCGATGTGCACGAAACGCTTGACCCCGGCATCGCGGCAAAGCGCGGCGAATTTGGGAACGCATTCCGCGTTGGAACGCAGCACATGCTCGCCGAACTTGGCGCCCTTGGGCAAATGGCGAATGTCGTTTCCGGCAGCGAAGACGACTGCCTCGAACGGGGCAAGCTGGTCCTTGGTGAAAGTGCCTTCCATGAAATCGCCCTGGACGAAGGGCAGCTTCGCCAGTTCGGTCGTTTCCTGGGGCGGGCGACGGCCCGCAATCGACACATCATGGCCGAGCGACTTGAGATACAGCGCCGCATGACCGCCGATCATGCCCGTTCCGCCTACCACCAGGATTTTCATATTCTCTCCCCCGCGCCTTGCAGTGCGCGTGTCTTAGAAATTGAAGCCGTTGCCGCTTACGACCGGAACATTCGTCCAACGGCCATTGGGATCGCGATACCAGCCGCCGGCTGCCAAGGCGCCACCGTCGAGATTGATCGTCGTCCCCGTGATCCAGCTCGCCAGGTCGGAAGCAAGGAACAGCGCGGCACCCGCTGCATCTTCCGGCTTGCCGAAGCGGCCCAGCGGAATCCAGCGATCGATGTGGTCCTTATGCTCCGGCGCGATCAGCGAATGCACCGGAACCTGCGGCGTTTCGGTCGTTTCCGGTGCGATGGCGTTGACCCGAATGTTCTTCGGCCCGAGTTCGAGCGAGAGACTGCGGGTAAAGCCGGTGATCGCGTGCTTGAAGGCCGAATAAACAGTCGTCATCGGAATGCCGCGGAATGCCTCGATCGAGGAGATCGAGATGATGCTGCCGCCCGGACGCAGCATGGGAATCGCGGCGCGCGTCGCCAGGAACACCGATTTCATGTTGGTCGCGTACAGGGCGTCCAGTTCCTCGTCCGTCACCATTTCAAACGGCTTGGCCACGCCGAGGAAATCGCCGACATTGTTTACGAGGACGTCCAGTCCGCCGAAACGCTTCTGCACTTCGCCCATCAGCGCATCCACTGCCGCCCGGTCCCGCACATCGGTGTGAGAAACCAGTGCATCCACGCCTGCCGATTCGAGAGCGGAACGCACGTCCGCCACCCGGCTTTCGTCCAGTTCCGCAACCACGACATTCGCACCAGCGCCGCCGAAAGCTTCTGCAATTGCGCGGCCGATGCCTGCCCCGCCACCGGTGACAAGTATTGTCTTACCTTTAAAATCCAGCATAAAATCTCCCAATTCTCAGGCGGTCTGTAACGCCTGCACCCGACGGGGGCAACGGCTAGAACGGGAGTTTCGGATTACCGTTCAGTCCCGCCAGACAAGCCGGGGCTTCCGCGCGGCCAGTGTTTCGTCCAGCCGGCGGCGCGGTGCATGGATCGGGGCTTCGGACAAAGCGGAATCGCCGGAGCGGGCCCGTTCGGCAATGTGGCGCAACGCGGCAATGAACTGGTCGAGAGAAGCCTTGCTCTCGCATTCGGTCGGTTCGATCAGCATCGCTCCGTGAACAACCAGCGGAAAATACATCGTCATCGGATGGAAGCCTTCGTCAATCAGGGCCTTTGCCACGTCGATGGTCGAAATCCCGTCTGCGAACCCCCTGTCGCTGAACAGCGCCTCGTGCATGCACGGCCCCGACGCACCGAACGGCGCATCCAGCACGTCATCCAGACTGCGGAGTACGTAGTTGGCGGCCAGCACGGCATCTTCCGCGACTTGCCGCAGTCCGTCCGCCCCATGGCTGAGGATATAGGCCAACGCGCGAGTGAACATGCCCATCTGGCCGTGAAAGGCGCTCATCCGCCCGAACGCCTGCACACCGCCATTGTCTGCCGCCGTTTCTTCTTCCACCAGGCGATAGCCTTCCGCGGTTCGCACCACGAATGGCAGCGGCGCAAACGGAGCCAGCGCCTGCGACAACACGACCGGCCCACTGCCCGGCCCGCCACCGCCATGCGGTGTGGAAAACGTCTTGTGCAAGTTGATATGCATCGCATCGATGCCGAGATCGCCCGGCCTGACCCGCCCGACGATCGCGTTGAAATTGGCACCGTCGCAATAGACGAAAGCGCCGGCGGCATGGGTCGCGTCGGAAATCGCTTTCATGTCCCGTTCGAACAGCCCGCAGGTATTGGGGTTGGTGATCATCACAGCCGCGACATCGCCGCCCAGCCGCGCCTTGAGCGCTTCGAGATCAACCCGTCCTTCAGGCGTGCCGGGAATGCTTTCGACCCGGTAATTGGCAAATGCCGCTGTGGCCGGATTGGTGCCATGCGCGCTTTCGGGCACCAGAATTACTTCACGCGCATCCCCCCGCGCTTCGAGCGCGGCACGGATGCACAATATCCCACACAATTCGCCATGGGCACCAGCCTTGGGGCTCATCGCCACACCCGCCATGGCCGTCAGGCGCAGCAGCCATTCGCCCAGTTCCGCAATCACGCCCAGTGCGCCCTGCACTGTCATTTCGGGCTGGAGTGGGTGGAGATCGGCAAAACCGGGCAATCGCGCAACTTTCTCGTTCAAGCGCGGATTGTGCTTCATCGTGCAGGAGCCGAGCGGAAAGATGCCCAAGTCGATAGCGTAGTTCTGCCTGCTGAGGCGTGTGTAATGGCGTACCGTTTCCGGTTCCGACAGACCGGGCAGGCCGATGGCCTCGTCCCGTTCCAGCCCACCCAGCCGAGGCGAAATGGCGTCGTCCGGCACGGGAAGGTCGACACCGCAGGTGTCACTGGTGCCGAGTTCGAACAGCAACGGTTCCTCAAGCGTCAATGCCCGATTACCCGTCACTGTGCCGGTCGGTTCCTGTACCGTATCGTTCGCCGCCAGCGACGGGCGCCAGCCCGATGGATTGATGCTCATGCCAGCGCCTCCTCAAGCCCGGCGGCAAGGGCTTCGATATCCTCCTGCTCCACCGTTTCCGTGACGGCGACCAGCAAACCGCCCGCCAGGTCCGATTGGCCGGGGTAGAGCCGCCCGAGTGAAACGCCCGCCAGCAGCCCCTTGGCCGCAAGATCGCGCACGACCTGTCGGGCATCCCCGTCGATCCGCAAGGCAAATTCGTTGAAGAAGCTCGTGTTGATGATCGACACACCCGGAACCCGTGCCAGCCGGTCGGCCGCAAGGCAGGCCAGCCGGTGATTTTCCGCCGCCAGTGCCCGCAACCCCTTTTCACCCAGAAGAGTAAGGTGGACGGAGAACGCCAGAGCGCACAGGCCGGAATTGGTGCAGATGTTGGATGTCGCCTTTTCCCGGCGGATATGCTGTTCCCGCGTGGAAAGCGTCAGCACGAAACCGCGCCGCCCGGCCGCATCCACCGTCTCCCCGGCCAGCCGTCCCGGCATCTGGCGGACATACTTCTCCCGCGTGGCGAACAGGCCCAGATAAGGCCCGCCGAATTGCAATCCGACGCCCAGCGATTGCCCTTCACCGACAACGATGTCCGCGCCCATGGCACCGGGACTGCGTATCGCCCCCAGGGCCACCGGCTCCGTCACAACCGCAACCAGCAGAGCGCCGACGTCATGAACGGCTTCGGCCAGCGCGGAAAGATCACCGATCCGGCCGAGAATATCGGGATACTGCACCACGACGCAGCCCGTTTCCTGATCCACTTGCGCAGCCAGTGCCTCGATGTCCGGCTCCGCAACCAGCGCAGGCGGCGCGTAATGGATCGCATCTCCGGTAAAGCGGGCCATGGTTTCAACAGTGGCCACATAATGCGGGTGCAGGCCTGATGAGAGGATTGCCTTCTTTCGCCGGGTGATCCGCCCCGCCATGGCTATCGCTTCCCAACAGGCTGTCGAACCGTCGTACATCGACGCATTGGCCACATCGCAGCCGAGCAGGCGGGCGACCTGCGTCTGGAATTCGAACAGCATCTGCAGCGTTCCCTGAGCGATTTCCGGCTGGTACGGCGTATAGGCCGTCAGGAATTCGCCGCGCTGGATCAGGTGATCCACGCTGGCAGGAACATGGTGGCGATAGGCCCCCGCCCCGAGAAAGAACGGGACACTGCCCGCGCTGGCGTTCTGCGTCGCCAGCCGGGTCATGTGCCGTTCCACCGCCATTTCGCCGGCATGACCCGGCAAGCCTTCGACCGGTCCAGCCAGCCGCGCTGTTTCCGGCACATCGGCGAACAGGGCATCGACCGAAGATGCGCCGATCCGTTCCAGCATCGCGGAACGGTCGGCCTCGGTCAGGGGGAGATAACGCATTCTGTGTCCTCTCTTCAGAGGCTGTCGACGAACGCCAGGTAGGCCGCCTCGTCCATCAGGCCATCCAGCTCGCCCTTGTCGGCGATGGTCAGTTTGAAGAACCAGCCATCCCCTTCGGCATCGGAATTGACCAGCGCGGGATCGTCTTCCAACGCCTCGTTGCCTTCGAGCACCGTACCACCGATCGGCGCATAGACGTCCGATGCGGCCTTGACCGATTCCACGACGGCAGCTTCCTGGCCCTTTTCCAGCTTCGCGCCGGGCGCAGGCACTTCGACGAACACGATGTCGCCCAGCTGCCCTTGCGCATAATCGGTGATGCCGACAGTCGCGACATCGCCTTCAACCTCGATCCATTCATGTTCATCGGTAAAATAACGGCTCATGATTCAGCCTCCCTGCCGGTGGTATTTGTGAGGAACGAAAGGCATCGGGGTGACAGTGGCCGCAAGGCGGCGCTTCCTCACCTCCAGTTCAAGCGGCGTGCCGGGCGCGGCATGGCCCGCCGCAACGTAGGCCATCGCAATCGGACGTTCGAGCGAGGGCGAGAAACCGCCGGACGTCACCACGCCGACCTGCTCGTCCCCGGCGAATACCAGTGCCCCTTCGCGAGCGGGCATCCGCCCATCGACCAGCAGCCCAACCCGCTTGCGCGCAGGCCCGGCCGAGATTTCCTCCACAACGCGATCCGCGCCCGGGAAACCGCCTTCGATCCGCCTGCGCTTGCTGATCGCAAAGGCGAGACCCGCTTCCACCGGGCCGGTTTCCGGCGTCAGGTCATGACCGTAAAGCGGCAGGCCCGCTTCGAGCCGAAGCGAATCCCGCGCGCCGAGGCCCACCGGCATGACCGTATCGTCAGCACACAGCGCATCCGCCAGCGCCACAATGTCCGCAGCGCGAACGGAAATTTCATAGCCATCCTCGCCCGTGTAACCGGAACGGGAAATACCGAGCGGGCGCTCGCCCCAATAATAGGGTGCAGCCTGCATGAACGACAGCGCATCGACCGCCGGACTGCCGGGCAGGGCCGGCGTCAGTCCCAGCCGAACGAGCACCTGTGCCGCATCCGGCCCTTGCAGTGCCAGCAAGCCATGTTCGTCGAGGTGATTGAGCGTCACTTCATCGGGCAGATATTCGCGCAAATGGGCAATATCGTCCCACTTCGTCGCGCCGTTGACGACGAGATAATACGTCCCGCCCCGGTTCGTGACCATGAGATCGTCGAGAATACCGCCTGCTTCATCCAGCAGCAGCGAATAGCGTATCCGCCCCGGCGCAAGCCCGGCGACATCCGCCGGCAGCAGCGCCTCCAGTGCTGCGGCGGCACCTTCTCCCGATACTTCGAGCTGGCCCATGTGGCTGACGTCGAACAGCCCGGCGTGCGCCCGCGTCCACAGGTGTTCCTCGATGATGCCCTTGTATTGCACCGGCATCCAGTAGCCGGCGAATTCCACCATCCGCGCGTCACGTGCACGATGCCATGCATCGAGCGGCAGGGTGGCGGGCGGAAGGTCCTCCGCCTCGTCCTGGTCCTGCACAGATTGTTCAAAATCGCTCATTCATTCGTCCCCGACACGCAACGGCAATCCCCCGCAACGAGGAATTTTCACCATCGCACCCCCTCTGTCGGGAAACCTGAGAGCTTGGCCCGCGAGTTTCCCCGCAAGATTACCCCTTCGGTGGGGCAGCCCAGCCACCCGCTTTCCAGAGTGCCTCATACGCGACGCGGTCCTTCTGCCTGAGAGTTTCCGGGGTGGTTGCTCCTTCGGCGCCCCGAACTGCAAACGGTAGCCCGCCCGCCGTTCGGGATCTCTCCCGCGTGACGCCCGGAGCCATGCGACTCCGGAAGACGAAAGCAGCTTTTCCCGCCTGCCCGCAGGGAGTCAATCGCATGATGCAGAGATATCGACAGCGGCCATTCACCAAGGGGTGTCCCGTGGCGGCCTTTCCCATCATCGCATGCTCCTGTATCTGCCCGGCGAACGGGGCGCTTCTGCCCCACGGATGTGACACAAAGGGGACCTTTGATGGGCTTGACGCTGGACCAGGCATTGCAAATCGCGCGCGACACGCTGGCAGAAGGGGAAAAGCGCGGATTCCTGCCGCTCGCCGTGGCAGTGCTCGACACCGGGGGGCAGCCGCTGGCGATCCTGCGCGATCACCGTACCTCGCTCCACCGCGCGGACATCGCCATCGGCAAGGCGGCCGGGTGCATTGCCATGGGTTTCGGTGGCCGTGAACTGGCCAAGCGGGCGACCGCCATGCCCGCGTTCATGACCGCCGTCGCATCGATCTTTCCCAAGGGGATCGTCCCGGTCCCCGGCGGCGTTCTGGTCCGCAACAGCGAAGGGGTCCTCGTCGGCGCTGTCGGCGTCAGCGGCGAGACTTCCGACAATGACGAAGCCTGTGCGCTGGCCGCGCTGGACGCTGCCGGCCTGGCCGCCGATACCGGCGCATAAGACGATCGAGCGAGCAGGAGAACCACGAGCCATGACGCAATCCGCCACAATCCCCGCACAACCTGCTTATTCCGAAGCAGCCCGCAAAGTGATCGGCCGCAAGCCGCAATTGTTCATCAACGGAGATTGGGTGGATTCGAGCCACGATGCGCTGATCGAGGTCGAAGATCCGTCCTCCGGCAAAGTCATCGCCCATGTCGTCGATGCATCGGGCAAGGATGTGGAGCGCGCGGTTGCCGCGGCCCGTTCTGCTTTCGACGATGGCCGCTGGTCGAACATGCCGCCGATGGAACGGGAACGGATCATGATCCGTCTCGCCGACTTGCTCCATGACCATGCGGACGAACTCGCGGAACTTGAGGCGATCGACAACGGCAAGCCCAAAGGCATCGCCACAGTGGTCGATATTCCCGCAGCGATCAGCGAGATCCGCTACATGGCGGGGTGGGCAGGCAAGCTCACCGGCGAGACGGCAGCGCCTTATGCAATGCCGGGCGAACAGGTCTTCGGATACACGGTACGAGAGCCGGTTGGCGTCTGCGTACAGATCGTCCCGTGGAACTTCCCTCTGCTGATGGCATGCCAGAAAATTGCCCCGGCACTGGCCGCAGGCTGCACTCTGATCCTGAAACCCGCCGAACAGACACCGCTGACGGCACTGCGGCTGGCCGATCTGGTGGCGGAAGCCGGCTTTCCCGCAGGGGTCGTCAATATCCTCACCGGCTACGGCGAAACCGCAGGCGACCTGCTGGTGCGCCACCCCGATGTGGACAAGGTGGCGTTCACGGGATCGACCGACGTGGGCAAGGCGATCCGGCGGAACGCCACGGACACCATGAAGCGGATCACGCTGGAACTGGGCGGCAAGTCACCCGTCATCGTCATGCCCGATGCCGATGTGAAGCAGGCGGCGAAAGGCGCGGCATCGGCGATCTTCTTCAATTCGGGGCAAGTCTGCGTGGCGGGGTCGCGGCTGTTCGCGCACCGTTCGATCTTCGACAGCGTACTGGAAGGCATCTCGACCGCCGCACCGCGGTGGACGCCGCGCCCGGCGCTGGACCCCGCCGCGCAAATGGGTCCGCTGGTTTCCGCCGAACAACTCGACCGGGTGATGGGCTATATCGCGGCCGGGAAGCGCGACGGGGCCAGTGTGGTCACCGGCGGCGACAGCCCGGCGGGCGACGGCTATTTCGTCAATCCGACCGTGCTGGCCGACGTGAATCCGCAGATGAGCGTGGTGCGGGAGGAAATCTTCGGACCCGTCGTAGTCGCCCAGCGCTTCGACGATCTGGACGAAGTGGCGAAGGCGGCGAACGATACCGCCTATGGCCTTGGCGCAGGCGTGTGGACCCGCGACCTGTCGACAATGCACAAGCTCGCCAGCAAGATCAAAGCCGGGACCATATGGGGCAACTGCCATGCGGCGATCGACCCTGCGCTGCCCTTCGGCGGCTACAAGCAGTCAGGCATCGGGCGGGAACAGGGACGGCAGGGCATCGAACCCTATCTTGAGACCAAGACCGTCATTCTCCAGCTTTGAACGCGGTGTATTTTGCGCGGGGATTCGCGTGCCCAGGCAAAGGCTGGCGGCGCAGTCCCGCCTTTTGCCCAGGCACCGGACGATCTGCGAAAAGCACCCGCAGGCGGTTCCCATGCCTGAATGCTTTTGTTAGGTGTCCTGCGAAACACACCAGCAAGAGCACCGGCAGGACGGCCGGCAGGACGGTAAAAGACAAATCTTTCTTGCCTACGCGGATATTGCCTCGAGGTGCGTGAATACCTCCAGACGTCTTGGTTCCCGGGTTCATTTCAAGAGGCGAGGCACTGCCCCTGCGCGGTTCGTGGCACGGGCCGCACTGCTCCCGGTCTTCGCTCTTGCCTCGCTGGTCTCGCTTTCCGCGCCCGCTTATGCCGAGGCTCCAGCATTCAGCGACGCCGGGCCGATCGCCAGCGACACGGGTTATACACTTGTCCAATGGTCCGCCCCCGGGGCGGTGACGCTCGATCTGGCCCATAGACCTGATTTCAGCGATGCACGGACGCTCTATTCCGGCGCCAATTCGGCCTATTTCCTGTCCGGCCTGGCCGACGGAACCTATTACCTCAAGCTCCGCGACGAAGCAGGCACTGCATCGGCCACGCTGGAACTCGATGTCGCGCACCAGTCGCTGACGCGTGCGCTCTGGCTGGCGGGGCTTGGCGCCCTGGTGTTCCTTGCCATTGTCGCCACCATACTGCGCGGAGCCCGCGATGAGTAAGGCCGACGCTCTGCTCGACCCGAATATCGGCTGGCTCCTGCTAGGCGCCTTCAGCGTGCTGTGGATCGGCCTGGGTATCTATTGGGGCCGCCGCAACAAGAGCTTCGAGGATCATGCGCTCGCCGGCCGCAATATCGGTCTCGCGCTGGGGACCGCCACTGCGGCCGCGACCTGGATCACCTCGAACACCACGATGCTCGCACCGCAATTCGCTTTGCAGCTCGGCATCTGGGGCATGCTCGCCTATTCCACCGCCTCCTTCGGCCTGCTGCTGTTTGCGCCGATGGCCGGGCGTATCCGCGCGCTGATGCCGCATGGATATACCAGCGGCGATTTCTTCCGATTGCGGTATGGTCGCGGGGCCTGGGGCATCTTCCTCGTCTTCACTCTGTTCTATTCGCTCACCTGGCTGGTCAGCATGGCCATGGCAGGCGGCATATTGCTTAACGCCCTGTCCGGTATCCCCTACGCCTGGGGTATGAGCGTGATCCTGGGCGTCTGCGTGCTTTACACCATGCGCGGCGGTCTCGCCGCAGTCATCGGCACAGACTTCATCCAGAGCCTGATCATCATCATCGGTATCGTGGTGGTCGGCTTTGCCGTGTTGTCCCACGTTTCGATTGACGCAATTCACGCCAACCTCTCCGCCGAACGGCCCGCCCTGCTCGACATGCTGTTCCCGGCCGCGATCATGGCGATCTTCAACAATCTGCTGTTCGGCCTAGGCGAGGTGTTTCACAACAATGTCTGGTGGAGCCGGGCGTTCGCCTATCGCGAAGGGGTCGCGGGCAAGGCCTTTGCTCTGGGCGGGCTCATCTGGTTCCCTGTGCCGATTGCAGCCGGCTTCATCGCGCTGGCATCGGGCGCGCTCAATGTCGCGGTGCCTGCTTCCGACATGGTCGGGCCGCTGGTGATTGCCGAAGTGCTCGGCAAGGCAGGGGCAGTGGCGATTTTCGTGATCGTATTCTGCTCGCTGGCATCCAGTATCGACAGCCTGCTGGCGGCGACGTCGGACCTGCTGACAGAAGACGTCTATCGCCGGATGTTCCGCCCGGCCGCCACACCGGCGCGTTTGAAATCGGTCGCGCAATATGTGACATTGGCCCTGGGTATATTTACCTGGGCGGTCTGCCTGCCCCGCATCGGTACGCTGGCAAGCGTTCTCTTCTTTGCCGGCCCGCTGGTGGGGGCGATGATATGGCCGATCGTCACCGGCCTATACTGGCGCAGCGCAAACAGCGTCGGCGCGGTCGGGGGGATGCTGCTGGGCGCAGGCGCCGGCCTCGTCTGCTATTTCGCAATCGGCTTTTATGTGGGGGCCCTGGTCGCCACGGCCGTGTCGATGGTCTGGGTGCTGGCCTGCACCCGATTTTCCAAGTCCCGGTTCGACTGGGCCAAGCTGAAAGAGACAGCATGACATTCTCCCCCGGCTTTCTTGGCCTCCTCGTGTACGGCTCGCTGATCTGGTGCGCCCTGTCGGCCATTGGCCTCACGGCCTTTCTCGTTCGCGATCTGATGCGGGGAGAAGTCTGGTGAGCCTCTCTGCATCGCAGGTCGAGCATGAGGCCGACCCCGAGCGCAAGGATGGCATCATCGGCAACCGGCCGAGCCCTTCCGCCTTTCTCGAGCGCTCGCCCAAGCTGCGCGCCACCGTACTGGATCGCCTGCATCATAACTCGGTGCTGTCGGCGACGCTGTTCGACAAGGAACTGCTGGTCGAACTGGCCAAGCTGGCCGCCTATCTCCAGCTCGGTCGTTTCCCGGCAGGCCACGCGCTGGAAGACAAGATCCTCGCCGCAGCATTCTTCGAACCCAGCACCCGGACGCGTCTGTCGTTCGAAAGCGCCATGCTGCGCGTCGGCGGGAAGACGATCAGCGTGGCCGATGCCAAGACGACCGGCGTGGCCAAGGGCGAAAGCATGCGGGACATCGGCCAGATGTTCAATTCCTACGCCGATGTCGTGGTCGTCCGGCATACGGAGCAGCGCGCGATCCAGGAATTGAGCGAGTATCTCAAGATCCCGCTGATCAACGGGGGTAACGGTTCGGACGAGCACCCGACCCAGGCTCTGGCCGATTGGTATGCCCTGCTCAAGTGGTGTCCCGAGATCGCCTTTGGTCAGTTGCCGGAAAAATTCCGCCTCAACATCGGAATCATCGGCACGCCGGGCAACATGCGCACAGTGAAGAGCTTTCTCACTCTCGCCCTGCTGTTCCATGAGAACATCAACCACATCACCATCTTCTCGGAAATGGCCGACCCGTTGGGCGACGAGATCCGCGAACTGACCAATGCCAGCCCGATCGGGATCGATTTTTCGCAGAATCTCAAGCAGAGTCTCGAATATCTCGACGTGATCTACATGAACGCAATTGCCTTCCTCGGCGATGGCTACCGGCATTTCGGCGGTGAATTCTCTCTCGATGGCGACAGCCAGCTGAAGCCGGACACCGTCATCCTGCATCCGCTGGCACGCGGCGAGGAACTCGGGACCGATCTCGACCAGTCGATACACAATCTCTATTTCAACCAGGCCGACGGGGCCGTGTGGATCAGGCAGGCGCTGTTGCTGTCGATCTTCGGACGGGTACGCGACGTCGTGCCCAGCACTTTCCTCGCCTGACCTGCCCAAGTCTTACACAAGGATCATACCGATGTGCGGCATTGCCGGGCTGTGGAGCCCAAACGCCCCTGAAAACGCCAGCATGGCTCTGGCTGAGAAAATGGCCGATACTCTTTACCACCGCGGACCGGATGGCCGTGGGTTCCATCAGGAGGCGGAACGCGGCCTTGCGATGATCCACACCCGCCTTTCGATCATCGGCCTTAATGCGGGCGAGCAGCCCATTCACGACGATGAAGCCGGGCTGGTACTGACCGCCAATGGCGAATTCTACGATTACAAGCGTCTGCGCGGATTGCTGCGGACAGACGGCTACGAATTCGCGACCAAGTCCGACAGCGAGATCGCCCTGAAACTCTATCGCAAGCACGGGCTCGATTTCGTCGAGCACCTGCGCGGCGAATTCGCGTTCGCGATCTTCGACAAGGAAAAGGATCAACTGATCCTTGTGCGGGATCGGTTTGGAATACGCCCCCTTTTTTACCATATGGGTGATAACGGCTTTTTCTGGGCTTCCGAGATGAAGGCCATGCTGGCCCACCCCGCTGTCCCGCGCACGATGTGCCCCAAGGCACAGCTGCACCAGATGATGCAGGTGATGGTGCCGGGGATGACACTGTACGAGGGCATCCACGCGCTCGAGCCGGGCCACATGCTGATCGTCTCCCGCAAGGGTGACGGATTCGAAATCGAGGAACGGCGCTATTGGGACGCCGAATTCCCGCTGGACGGGCAGCACGACGAACTACCTGACGAAGAGCATATCGAAAATGTCCGCGCCGCGCTGGTGGAAAGCATCGCCTTCCGCCTCGAAGCGGACGTGCCCGTTGCCTGCTATCTTTCGGGCGGGATCGATTCCTGCTCGATCCTGGGCATGGCAGCGGCGATTCAGCAATCGCCGGTCAAGGCCTTCACGATCAGCTTCGACGACGCACGCTACGACGAAGCCGCCATTGCCACGGAAATGGCGCACAAGGCCGGGGCCGATCAGGACATTCTCAACGTCAAGGCGCTGGACCTTTACGGCAAGAATTTCGAGGACGCGGTCCGTTATTCCGAACGGACTTTCTACAACACGCTGGGCGTCGCCAAGATGCTGATGAGCCGCCATGTGCGCGAAGTCGGCTACAAGGTGGTCATCACCGGCGAAGGGTCCGACGAGTTGTTCGGCGGCTATGCCCAGTTCAAGGCCGACCTGTTCCTGCACGATCCCGCCTATGCCGAAACCGGTGCGGGCGACGAGATGAAGAAGCGCAACGCGATCTTTTCAGGATCGGTCCTTGCCGAACAGCAGATCAGCCACCCTGCCTTCGAGGAAGTAATGGGCTTTACGCCATCATGGATCCAGCCGTGGATGCTGGTCCTCGAACGCGTGAAACCGCTGCTGTCTGAAGAGTTCAAGGCCCGGCTGGGCGATTACGATCCGATCGCCGCCATCGCCTACAGCCTCGACAAGTCCATGCTGGATGGGCGCCACGTGCTCGACAAGGTCCAGTATTCGTGGATCAAGACCATGCTGGAAGGGCAGATCCTCAACTGGGGGGGCGATCGGGTGGACATGGCCAACAGCCTGGAAAGCCGCCCTGCCTTCCTCGATCACCACGTCGCCGAACTGGCCATGCGCATTCCGCCGCATGTCCGCATTCGCGACGGGGTGGAAAAATGGGTCGTGCGCGAGGCGATGAAGCATGTCCTGCCGGAAGTGCTCTACAAGCGTGAGAAATTCGCCTTCATGGCCCCGCCCGCACATACGGACGAAGCCAAGACCGCAGAAATCAACAAGCTGATCGACAAGTGGCTTTCGTCTGAAAAGATCGCCGAAGTCGGAATTTTCGACGAAGCCAAGCTGCGCGCCTCGATCGAAGACTACCGCAAGAGCGACGATCACACGCAGAACACCCGCAAGGACATCATCCTGAACCACGCCATCGCCCTGCATGCGATGGAAGATCTGCTCTAGGCACAATCCAGCCTGAAAACACGGGCCTGAAAACGGAAGATAACCCGCACTTCCCCCTTGGGACCGAGCGGCGCTGCGGCTACCAGCACCAAGGTGGATGCGAAGATTGTCATAGGCCAGGATGCGACGACGGGGCAGGAGATTTCCGTCGACCTTGAGGAGCTTCTGGCCACGCGATTGCTGGTGCAGGGCAACAGCGGCTCTGGCAAATCCCACCTGCTGCGGCGCCTTCTGGAAGAGAGCGCCGGGCGGGTGCAGCAGGTCGTTATCGATCCGGAAGGCGACTTCGTTTCGCTGGCCGATCATTTCGGCCATGTCGTGGTCGATGGTGCGGCCCATTCGAGTGCGGAAATCGCCACGCTTGCGGCCCGGACGCGGGAACATCGCGCCTCAGTCGTCCTTGCGCTGGAAGGGCTCGATGTCGAACAGCAGATCCGCTGCGCGGCGATGTTCCTGACCGCCCTGTTCGATGCCCCCCGCGAACATTGGTTCCCCGTACTGGTCGTCGTGGACGAAGCGCAGATGTTCGCCCCGGCCGTTGCCGGGGAAATCAACGAGGATACGCGGCGGATGACATTGTCCGCCATGACCAACCTGATGTGCCGCGGGCGCAAGCGCGGTCTGGCAGGGATCGTGGCGACGCAGCGGCTGGCCAAACTGGCGAAGAACGTCGCGGCGGAAGCGTCCAACTTCCTCATGGGCCGCACGTTCCTCGATATCGACATGCTCCGCGCTGCGGACCTGCTGGGCATGGAACGCCGCCAGGCCGAACGCATCCGCGATTTGCAACGCGGCTGCTTCCTCGGCTTGGGCCCCGCGATCTCCAGACGCCCCATCTCGGTGAAAATCGGTGCGGTCCGCTCCGGCTCGAAAGGGGCAGTGGCCACGCTCGTGCCACCCCCATCGGCACCGCCGGAGGAGATGGAGGCCCTGTTGCGCTCCGAACTCGCCAGCGCGGCGGCCGAACGACCGGCAGCCCCTCCTCCTCCGCCACCATCTCCGCATAGCCAGGATCCCGAGCGGCTGGCCGAAAGAATTGCCGATTTCGAAACGGCCACGACCGAACCCTCCGACGAGACGCAGGAGGGGCAACAGGATCAGGATAGCAGCATCGACGCTATCCTGCGCGAACTGGCCGACGAACCCGATTGCACTTTCCAGCCCGCCAGCAGTCTCTACCAGATGTTCCTTTCGCGGTGCCGGGCGCGCCGGATTTCATCGCGGGGACTGGACATGACCGGATTCCGCCGTTCCTTTGCTGTAGCAGTCGCCCGGCTGGATTCTCTCGATCCGGACAGCAGGGCACACATTCTGCAACTCGGCACAACTGTCGACGACGACTTGCTCGCCCCATTCCTCACCATCGCCAAGGCGGCTGCCGAAGGCTTTTCCAGCCCGGACGAGGACGAACTTGCGCGCGTCTATGGCACCAATTCTCCGGGCCGGATTCGCCGCCTGCTCGACCATCTGGAGAAAAAAGGGCTTATTACCGTACGCGACGATTTTGGCGGGGGGCGCACAATCGCCGTCCCCGGCGTGGAAGCTGCGGCCACCAGCGATTAAGGGCCGCAGGTCACGCCCGGCACAGCGTCAATCTTCGCGGCCTTCGAGCGAATGACGCAGCAACACGGCTGCGGTAATATCGCCTGTGACGTTCACGACCGTCCGGCTCATGTCCAGCAGGCGATCGACACCGAGAATGATGACCAGCCCGCCGGGCGGAATGCCAAAGCCGACGGCCACACTGGCCAGTATCGCAATGCTGACTCCCGGCGTGCCGGGCGCTCCGATGGAAGAGGCAACCAGCGTGCCGATAATCAGCAGCGTCTCCCCCCAACTCAAATCCACATTCGCGATCTGCGCAAGGAACAGGATGGCCACCCCCTGATAAAGCGCGGTCCCCGCCATGTTCATGGTCGCCCCCACAGGAATCACCAGATTGGCAATCTCGTCCGGGACATGCAGCTTGCGGGCAGTCTGGATCGTGCTGGGCATCACTGCCGAGGAACTGGACGTCGAAAAGGCGAGCAGCAGATTCTGTCCAGCGGCAAGAAGGAACGCCTTGAGCCCCAGCCCACCGGCAAGTCCGAGGATCGCAAGGTAGATCGCGAACAGCAGGGCCAGTCCGAGTAAAACGGTCCCGACATAAGTGACAAGGCCGAGCAAGCTGTCCATGCCGACCTGAATCATGAGCTGCGCCATCAAACCGAATACGGCTAGCGGTGATAGCAGCATGGCCCATTTGACTATGGTCATCGAAATGGAAAGCAGGGCATCCATCAGGGCCAGGAAAGGCATAACCTTTTCCCTGCGCGCTTGTGACGCGGCGACTCCGGTCAACAACGCCAGAATGACGATTGCCAGCAAATCTCCCTGCATCACGGAGGCCGCCGGATTGGTCGGCAAGACACCTGCCAGCAGGTCGGGCAATCGCATCATATCGAATGGCTGGGAGTCGGCAGTCAATACCGCCGCCGCTGGCTGGGGCTGTTCCAGCCCGGCACCTGGCTGAAACAACCGGGCCAGCCCCAGACCGATGAATGCCGCCATGCTTGTCGTCGCCACGATGAACAGGCCCAGCCGGATACCGATCACCCGCATGATCCGACCAGACGGCGTTGCCGCCAGCCCGCCGACAATCGAGCTGAATACCAGCGGCACCAGGACGATCGCTATCAAACCCAGGAAGACCTTTCCGGGCAAGGCCAGCCAGTCTCCGATGACTGCCGCGTTGCGTGCCGGAACCCAGCCGGCCGCAGGCCCGAGCGCAAAGCCGACCGCGATGCCCGACACCATTGCGATAAGGACCTGAACCCACAGCCGCGAACGCACCCAGACGCGCAATTTCGTCCGCTGCTGATAGAGGCGAACCAGCTCGCTCGAGCCCAGTTCGTCGAAGAATCCCCCGCCAGGCACCGCCTATCCGCCTTTCACAACTCGGCCCGCGATCAGTCCTGCAAGGCCCGATCCACAGGGACCATGGAGGCATTTTCTTCGCAGGCCAGTTCCGTCACGCATTCGTACAGCAATTGCGTACCCCGTTCGATGTCCGACCAGTGCGTCCACTCGTCAGGTGCGTGGCTGATCCCATGGACCGAAGGGACGAAAAACAGCCCCGCCTTGGTGTGGTTGCAGAAAAACTGCACATCGTGCCCAGCCCCGGACGGCATGATCTTGTAACTGTAATCGAGTGCCTTGGCCTTGCTCTCAATCAACGCCATGATCGACGGATCGCAATAGGCGGGTTCCAGCCAGCTCATCTGTTCGTATTCGAAATGGAGCTTGTGCTTGCGCGCAATGGCCGAAAGCACTCGCTCGCACGCTTCCGCCAGCGAACGCATCTTGTCTTCCGACAAGTCACGCCCGACAATCGTGAAGTCGACCTCGCCCGGCACGGTGTGGGGAAAGCCCGGCTTGCAGGCGACGTGGCCAATGGTGATCCGGCTCTTGTCGGTTCCCTCCTCGTCGATAATGCGCGGAATCTCATGCGCGAAGTCGACCATGCCCATCAGGGCATCGGCACGCATGTCCATCGGCGCGGTGCCGGCATGGTCGGCCTTGCCGATCATGCGCACCATCCATTTAAAAACGCCCGAAATCCCTTCCACCACGCCAATCGTGGTTTTTTCCATGTCGAGCACGGGGCCCTGTTCGACGTGTAGTTCCAGAAACGCGCGGATGGTTTCCGGGCGGCGATAGGCGTGCAGGGCCTTGTGGTAATCGAGCCCCACCTCCGCCATCGCATCCTTCAGCCGAACGCCGCGTTCGTCCGCTGCATTTTCCAGCCATTCCAGCGTCAACCGCCCGGTAAGCGCCTGTGCGCCCAGCATCCCGCCAAAACGCCCCTCTTCTTCACTGGTGGCGATGACTTCTACCGGATAGGCGGGTGTAATACCGTTTTCCTGCATGGTCCGGATGCATTCCAGTCCGGCAACCACGCCCAACACGCCGTCGAAAATGCCGCCCGCAGGCACGGAATCGAGATGCGACGCGATAACCACGGCAGGCTTGTCCGCCGGACCGAAACGGCCACTGACATTCCCCGCACCATCAATTTCATGCACCATGCCCAGCGTTTCAAACTGGTCGCGCAGCCATTGCCGCGCGGCCATGTCCGCTTCGCTGAAACCCTGCCGATAGACACCCCGGTCCTCCTCGTTGAAGCCGAACTTGGAAATCGCTGTAATATCGTGTTCGATCCGTTCGATATTGACCTGGGGCACGGGGTCTCCTGTCCTGATAACTGATCGGGACAGGGTAAACGCGAAGGGGCCGCCGGGGCAAGCGTGGGAGGCAGGAAGCATTGGCAGCCACACGGGCGAGCCATCGAAAGTGACGAAGTTGACACCGTGCAAAGGGGCAATTTTCGCCCTCCTCGCACAGCAGGCGATGACGCCCCCCTCGCACCGATCACCGCATGCAGGACAGGATCAGTCCGGCACCAGATGGCGAATGTGCATGGCCAGGTCGGCAAGATAGCATTCCATCGCCTCTCGGGCAGAGTCGGTCAGTTCGACATAATGGACCCGGCCATCGTGACGTGAGCGTTTGCGCCGTACGAGACCCCGCTTTTCCAGCACCGAGATGTACCGCAAGGCAGTGGTCGCCGGGGCGGAGGATGCAATACACAGGCTGGTGGTGGATACCGTCCGCCGCCGCCGGGTGTTGATGAAGAGATCGAGCAGGATGTCCCACGCCGGCTCTCCGAAGATATCCTTCGGGAACCGATTGTCCCGCGCGCGGCGGGATTGGTAGTATCTTTCCGCAATGGCGAGAAGCTGATCCTTGCCACCGCCGGCACTGCGAGCCCTGGCAGCCGCCCGTTCCAGTTCGCCCGACCAGCGGAGCAGTTTTTCGCCAATTTCACGCAATTCCAACGCATCGGGCGTGCTGGCATCGGAACTCACGCCCACCCCCGCAATAGCCAGCCGCCCGGCTCGCACCAGGCCACCGCACACACAAATTTCGCCGTCATTCCACCCTTATCCGCACTCGCATATGGAAAGGCTGTCAGCCTTCCTCTCAGGCACAATCCGACGAATTCCGAAGATGTTTAGGGCAAGACGAAAAATTTTTCTGCGAGGACAGTGGTAAACCATGAACAGCAAACGCCGGACATGGACCGAACAGCAACTGGCTGGCCGACCCATGCCCGGCAATGTCTGCCGCAGAGCGGAAAGGACTAGAAGCCGTAGCGCAAGGTCATCCCGTACATCCGCGGTTCGTTGTAAATCCGCTGGTTTATGCCCAGGCTGGAGTTGATGAGCGACGCGCCCCCGATCTTGTAAGTGGTGTTGGTGAGATTGGTCACATACACACCGAGATCGAAGCTGCTGCCGAGCACACCCTTCCAGTCGAGATTGACGTCGATCGTGTCCGTGGGCTTCTGGCGGCTTTCTCCATCGTAGACATTGCTGCCGTCCGGCAGAGTGATGAACGGAACCAGGCCGAGGATGACCGAACTCTTGTGCGCCCAGTTACCCGTCAGAGTCACCTTGCCGACCGCGTCGTCGTCCAGCACAGTCCAGCTCGCATTGATGTTCAGCTTATGCTTCGGCGTGAAGGGGAAGATGCGCCCTCCCTGAAGGGTCGGCATATTGGTTTCCGGATCGCGGCGCGAATAATCGAGGAAATTGCCGTACTTCGCTTCCGTATAGGCATAAGACACCAGCAGGCTGATGTTGCGTGTCGGGGCGATGGTGATATCCGCTTCCATACCCTTGATCGTTGCCGAGGCGGCATTGACCAGAGCACTGACATTCGCTGTCCCCACTCCGAAAGTCTGGTTGAGCTGCGCATCGTCAAGCCACTGGTAATAACCCGCGATGTTGGTCCGCACGTTCCAGTCGCCAACCGGGAAATCCGACTTCAGGCCGACTTCCACGTCACGCACCGTTTCCGGCTTGTAGGAAAAGAGCTGGATCGCGTTCGGGATCGGCGGATCGGCCACCAGTACCGGTGCCGCCAGCGGGTTCGTCCCCCCTGCCCGGTAGCTTTGCCGGTGCGCGACATAGACCATCGTTCTCGGTGAGATCTTGTAGTCGAGACCGATGGTATAGGCGTTGCTGTTCGCCTTGGCCGAGAAGAACGCACCACATGCGTCGGCCTGGGCCGGATCGGTCACGACCGTGCCGGTTTCACCGGTCACGCAGCGCCCGTTGGTCACCTGGTAAAGCGTGAGCGCCCGGCGATCGTGCGTCCAGCGATAACCGGCGGACAACGTCAGCCCTTCCAGAGCGCCACCGAACGCGTAGCTGACATTTGCAAAGACCGCCCGCGACTTGTCCTTGATGTACTGGTTCGCATCCGTGACCGACCCGAATACCGAGCTCTGGTGCTGGTAATTCGCATCGGGTGTCTTGAGATCGGCTCCGAACAGGCCGACGATGTATTTCAGGCGGTTGTCGAACAACTGCCCCTGCAATTGCAGTTCCTCGGTCACTTGCCGGATATTGAGGCCCCACGGTTCGTCCGCGTCGCGTGGGTGACATTGCGCCGACGTCGCGCAAACATCGAAATGCAGGATAGTGAGCGCCGACCCATCGTAGTCGAAGCGGTTGACCTGCTTGAAACGGCGATAGCCGAAGATGTTCTTCAGCGTCAGGCCGTCGGCGATCTCGAACGTGGTGATGTTGGAAATGCCGAAGGACCGTTTGCGATCCAGCCCGTCCACATTGCTGAACGTGGTGCGCGGCCCCGCAGCTTCCTGCTGTGCCAGAGCGGCTTCCATCGCCCCCTGGAACAGCGTCGGCACAAGCGCATTGGAATTGACCGCCGCCAGCGAGTTCGAACTGCCATTGGTATTCGAACGGAAGATATCCGCGACCAGAATGTTCGAGAAGCGGGGCGAAGGCTCCCACAGGATGGAGGCGCGGCCGCTGAAGAAATCGCGATCGTCCTGATGTTCATCCAGAGTGGCATTGTAAGTGAAGCCGTCCCGCTTCAGCACCTTGCCGGCAAAGCGCACCCGCAGCGTATCGCTGATCGGGATATTGAGCGCCCCTTCCAGCCCGCGATTATCGTAATTGCCGAATTCCGCCATCAGGTAGCCGCCGAATTCCGCATCGGGCCGCCGCGGTTCGAACAGGACCGCACCACCGGTGGAATTTCTTCCGAACAAGGTGCCTTGCGGTCCCTTCAGGACCTGGACGTTCTGGAGATCATAGTAATATCCCGGCCCGCCGCCGTCGCCGATCGGCAACGGGACCTGGGCGAAATACGCGGGCACGGTCACCTGTTGCCCTGAGATCGAGGCGCCCGACCCCGACTGGCCGCGGATAACGTAGTTTTCCTCGTCGCGGCTGCTCTGGGCCGATGTCAGGGCCGGGACGATCTTCGACAGGTCAGTCGCATTCTGGACCCGTTGCGTTTCCAACTGGTCGCCCGAGAAAGCCTGAACCGCGATTGGAATATCCTGCAAGGCCTCTTCCCGGCGCCGTGCGGTGACGACGATATCCGCGATCTGGTTGCCGTTCTGTGCGGCGGCGCGGGGCTGGGCATTGCCTGCCTCCTGGGCCCATGCAGTCGATGCGCATGCCTGCAGCGCGGCAATGCCGCCCAGCAGATAGTACTGCTTTTTCATTTCTGCCTCTCCTCATTCGCGCATTGTATTTCGTTGATTTTGGGACGCGCGCAGTCCCATCATTCATTCAGGCGCGGTGCGATCAGCCCTCCGTCGATGGGCACTGCTGCGCCGGACATGTACGAAGCGTCGTCCGAGAGCAGGAAGGCGATCGCCTTGCCGAACTCCTCGAGCCGTCCGACGCGATCGAAGTGGGACATCTTGTCCAGATAGGCCTGCCGTTCGGGCGTGCGGCTCGGATGTGGCGGATTGCCCAGAATGACGGCATTGATATTGACGCCGTGGCGCGCGACTTCCTTCGAAACGGAACTGACCAGCGCATGAAGCGCCAGCTTGCCGGACGCATAGGCACTGCCCGATTCCTGGCCGAGCACTGCCGATATCGAACTGACGCACACGACCTTGCCGTAACCGCGCTCCACCATGCCCGGCAGCAATGCGTGCAGCAGCATCGCCTGCGTGAAGAAGTTCATTTCGAAAATCGCGCGGAAATGCGCGAATTCGGATTTTGCGAATTCCCCCCAGGGGGTCATCGGCGGCCCGCCCCCGGCATTGTTGGCCAGAAGATCGACCTTGCCGTGCGCTTCGTTCGCTTCACGCACGAATTGCGCGATGAATTCCGGCTCCATCACGCTGCCGAGGTGCGTGGTGACGGTTACGCCGTGGCCGCGCAGATCTTCCGCGCTTTCATTCAGGCGCCCTTCGTCCACGTCATTTAGCGCCAGCGCACAGCCGCCCCTGGCAAGCTCTGCCGCGGTTGCGGCGCCGATTCCCCGTCCGGCGCCCGTGACGATCGCAACCCGACCGGCAAAGCGGCTCATGCGGCTTTCCTCGCTCGCGGATCGGAGAACATCGGATTGACGGCATTGTTGGTCCAGATCTGGTGCCGGGTGAAGCGCCACTGGCCCGTCGCCTTGCTGAAGGTGAACAGGTAGGTGCCTTCATGCAGGCCATGCAGCCACTCGCCGTCTTCCTGGCCGACCAGCGCCATCTGGTAGTGGCACAGGGCCCACGCCGCCTGATTATCGTCGGCAATGCGCACAATCTGCGTGCCGATCAGATGCCGGATTTCGAGACCGGCCATCTTGGAAAGATCGCGCGGTGGAGCGACAACCCCTTCGCGGCGCGGCAAGGCTGGCTTGGCGTGGAGACCGATCAGGTTATCACGGCCCTGCACGGTTTCATCCAGCGTGCCTTTCATGACCCGCTCGATATTCTCATCGTAAAGACGTTCGAGAACATCCCACGAGCGGCTGTCGCACGCGAAGGCATATTCGTGAATCATTTCCTGGATTCGGGCCTTGTCGGTCAGGAACTGCACCTGCTCTTCAAGAGTGGTGCGTTCACGTTCGATCGCCGGGGTCAGTTCCTTCCAGCAGGCATAGGCATCATACAGCACAGACATCTCCTCCAGTTGCTTGATTATCGGGTTGGTTGATTTCGGCAGGTGGGCCGCTCAGACGGGGCCAGCGCGCCCTCCGGCGACATTGATCAGTTCGCCGTTGATGAACGCGCCGTCCTCGCTGCAGAGAAAGGCCGCGGTCCCGGCAATTTCCTCCGGCTTGCCGAGGCGGCCGACCAGCGACAGCTTCGACATGAAGGCGATTTCCTGTTCGGAACGGTTGCGCTTCATCAGCGGGGTCAGAATCGGACCGGGCGCTATGCAGTTGGCGCGAATGCCCTGCGCCGCGTGATCGATCGCCAGCGAACGCGTCAGCGAAATCACTCCGCCTTTTGCCGCGACATAGGCGGGATTGCGCCCCATGCCGGTAACGGCCGCGCCCGATGAAATATTGACGATGGAGCCGCCGCCCGACTCTGCCATCAGGGGTATGGCCGCACGGCACATCCGGAACGTGGAAGTGAGGTTGAGACTGACCCAGAAATCCCATTCCTGGTCGTCGTATTCCAGCACGGTCTTGCCCGGGCGGCTGCCGCCCACGACATTGATCAGCATATGCAAAGCGCCGAACCGATCCTTTGCGGTTGCCACGGCCTTCTCGATTTCGGCAGTGCTGGTGGCATCGGACGTCAGCGCAACGATGTTGTCGTGTCCACCGGCGGTCTCGGCCAGTCCGGCTTCGTCAATATCGGTAGCGATCACCCGTGCGCCCCGCTGAGCGAAGAGCCGTGCAGTCGCCTGGCCAATGCCCGCGCCCGCGCCGGTAACGAGCGCCACCTTGTCTTCCAATTGCATGCCTTCTCCTTTCGCGGGGAGAGGCCGCGCGCCATCGATCACACGTCGGCCATCGCCGTGCGTGCGCGTGCACATTCTCTCCCGTCATTATTATCACTAACCTAGCTATTTATTATATCATAGCTAGGTAAAGGCAATCATCTTTTGCGATAGAATCTCATCATGAAGCCTGCCATGGCGAGCGCGGCAGCCATCGCCAGGAACGCACCATGGATGCCGATCAGCGCACGCAGCGGCGTCATGATCAACGGATTGAGAAAGTCGGCGATGTAGAGGACAGTGAATTCCAGCCCGACTGCGCGGGCACGGATGTCGGCCGGAACGCGATTGAGCAGAATACCCCCGATATGAGGCGGGATCATTCCCCCTCCGCCACCTGCCAGAATCGCCCCGCCGACCAGCATCGGCAAGCTGGTGGCGAACCCGATGAGCCCCAGGCCGCAAGCCATCATCGTAATCAGGAATATCTGGACGCGCTGCTCCCCCAGCCGCGCATAGAAGCGGCCATAGCACCCGCCGAATACTCCGCCCGCGAGCACCCCGGATGCCAGCACCACGGAGCGGACCACTGCACTGCCATGCCCGTCTTCCGCCAGCAGGAAGGACAACTGGATCGACGTCATGAAATAACCGACGAACAGGAATGCGGCCAACGCATAGACCGGCCACAGACCCACGAGAGGTCGCAGCGACACACGCTTTTCAGCATGCGCGGTGCGGCCTACCCCCACGGGCAAGGCGCCTACGGCCAATGCCAGAACCACAAACGCGATAGCGTAAAGCAGGAACGGCGTCCGCCAGCTTCCCGCTTCGGCAAGCACACCGGAAAGCAGCAGCCCGCTAACGGCGAACACGCCCGCAACCGCGCTCTGGTATCCGAGCAGGCGCGCACGCGCCACGCCCTGGAACCATGTTCCGACGATCACGCCGATTGCGGTGCCGATCTGCGCGACACAGAAGCCCATGAAGAATCGCGCGACGAGCAGCAGAGCCAGTTCTTCGAGAAAATAGCATCCGACGCCCAGCACTCCGTAGCCGAGCAGCGCCGCGATCATCACCGGCCGGGGGCCCCATCGTTCAACCGAAAGCCCGCCGATGATGCCACCGAGAATGACGCCGATCGCCGGCATGGTGAGAATCATTTGCGCGGCGAATGTGCCGTCCGCCTTGCCTCCGAAATGCTCTGCAATGGACGGCAAGACCGGCCCCAGCGCCGCGAACATGAGCGCCATGAGCGGCGCACCCCCAACCAGAACAACCCTGGATGCCTTGCCCCGCCAACCTGCCGGAATCCCGGCAAATGCCAGGCTCGCCTCTGTGGCCATCAACTCTCTCCCGCCTTATTATCTTTGTTATCTTAGCTAAAATAGCCAAGCTGTCATCGCCTTTTTGCAGCGGCAGTGCGAAGCCAGCGCGGGTGATGAAAAACAGGGGTCAGAGGCATTGTTTGCCGCTGGCAGGGACAAGAGGCTCCCACCTTGGCGACAATGTCAGCAACGGAATCAATCCGGCGACGAGGATGGGTAACCCGAGGCCGCGGGCTCATCCGCTGGCGTGACACCCGGTCGATCTTGCCCGAATTGCGGACGGCGCCCGTCACGCATCGCGGCCACTGCTTCTGCATGATCCGCGGATCGCATGGTCAGCAATTCATAGGCGATCAGCATGTCGGCCTGTTCCGCGGCAATGCGTCGCAGGCCCGCGTTTATCGCCACTTTGGTATAGCGGGTTGCCTGCTGCGCACCGCGTGCAAGCTTTTGCGTCAACTTCTGAACCTTGTCATCCAGTTCAGCCGCAGGGACGACATGATTGATCAGGCCCATGGCCTGCCCCTCTCGCACATCGAGCAGATCACCCGTCAGCAACAGTTCCCGTGCCCGCATATAGCCGATCAGCTGCGGCAGGATCAGCGCCGCTCCATCGCCTGCCGCAAGCCCCATGCGCACATGCGGATCGCCGAACCGCGCTCCTTCCGCTGCAACGATCATGTCGCAGCCCAGTGCGAGCGTCGCACCCAGCCCGATGGCATCGCCATTCATGCGGCACACCACAGGCTTCGGGAGCGAAAGGAGGCTGATGACGATTGCCTTCGTTTCCTCCACCAGCGGCAGTGAGGTACGCGGATCATCGACCATCGATTGCATCCATTCCACATCACCACCCGCACAGAACGCGCGTCCGGCACCGGTCAGGACGATTACGTCGCTGTCGGGATCATGCGCGAGATCATTGAATATGCGAGCCAGCTCACCATGCATCGTGGCATTGGCCGCATTCAGTTGTTCAGGACGGTTCAGGGTCACCGTTGCGATACGGCCGGACCTTGCGACACGCATCGTAGTGTAATGCCCGAACGTCATGCCGCGTCTGCCGATGCATGGGCGATATAACGGTTCAGATGGAACCGCGCGTCGCCGTAAGTTCGCCCGATCGCGCGTAGCCGCTTGTAATATTGGCCGACCTGCGATTCTTCCGACATGCCAAGGCCCCCGTGCAGCTGAATCGCCTGCCCGCAAACGAACTCGCCCGCCTCGATCACATGGACCATTGTCGCCGAAACGGCGGCTGCCCGGACATCGGGCTGCGCCTCCAGCATCGCCAAACCACGCATCAGCATGGACCGCGCGTGTTCGAGCCTCACATGCATATCGGCCAGCCGGTGCGTCAGCACCTGATACGATGACAGCGTGCGCCCGAACTGCTCGCGCGTTCCGATATGCTCCGCCGCCAGCGCCATGGCTGCTTCCATCGCCCCAATCGCTTCCGCTGCGAGCAGGACGTTCGCGCGATCCACACTCGCGTGGAGCAGTTCGCTGGCGAGGTCTCCCTCCACAATCAGCCGCTCTTGCGGCAAGGAGACATTTTCCAGTTTCAGATCGCACGCATCGTGGCGATCTATCGTGCGGTACGTTCGCCGCGAGATGCCCGGCATATCCGCATCGATCAGGAACAGACCCAGCCGTTCATTTTCGATACTGGCTGCGAGAATGAAGACATCGGCCTGGCCCCCATCGACGACAATCGCCTTGGCTCCGTTTATGTGCCAGCCCCCTCCGGGCAACGACTTGGCCTGAGTGGCATGGCCGGACAATCCATAGTGGCTGCCCGCTTCCCCGGCGGCCAGTGCCACAACCTGCGTCCCCTCCGCTATGGCGGCAATCACGCCGTCCAGCGTTTCGGTCGCAGGAGCCGCGCACAACAGCGGGGCACAGAGCCCCGCGACTGTAACGTACGGGGCTGCCACGAGCCCGTGCCCAAACGCCTGCGCCAGCACGGCGGCATCGGCAACGGTGCCGCCTATACCGCCTCTCTTGATATCGATCAGCAGGCCCAGCCAGCCCATTTCGGCGAAATCCGACCATTTCGGGGTCGTCTTTTCGAACAGGCGAACCGCGCTTTCTCGCAGCATCCGCTGTTCTTCCGTCAATGCAAAATGGTGCATCCTCAACTCCCTGCCTGCGCCCGCATGTTCACGGCCATTCATCAATATCCGAATGCCTGCCGCGCGATGATCCCGCGCTGGATTTCGTTGCTCCCCGCGTAGATCGTCGTCGCGCGGTAGAAGAGCTGACGCGCGGCGAGCCCCGGTACATAGTCCGCCACATCGCCAGCCGGATCGTCGCATTCGATTGCGGCTTCATCGTAGAATACCAGCCCCGCTGGCCCGACCAGATCCACCGCGAGATCCGTGATCCGCTGCTGAATTTCGCTGGCGAGTATTTTCAGACCCGACGCGATAGCGGGATTTCCACTCGGCTGGTTCAGTTCCCGCAGGACGGACCATTCCAGCGCCGCGACGTCGATTTCCAGACGCGCCAGCGCTTCCGCTATATCGGGCCGCTCCACCATGGGCTGCCCACCATCGCATTCCTCCGACGCGATAGTGCGCAGCATTCTGACGTCTCGCTTGTTGCGCGGAACATGCGCATTGGTGATCCGTTCGTGGGCGAGGAGGAACTTGGCGTAGGTCCAGCCTTCGCCTTCTTCCCCCAGCAACGCATCAGCGGGCAGGCGGACGGAATCGAAAAAGATTTCATTTACGCTATGCCCTTCGTCGATCGTGATGACGGGCCGCCGCGTCACGCCGGGCGCATTCATATCGAGAATGAACATGGACAGGCCGCCACGCTGGGGTCGCACATCGGGATTCGTGCGCGCCAGCAACAACATCTTGTCCGCGAAATGCGCCTCGGTCGTCCAGAGCTTGCCCCCTTCGACGATCCATTCATCGCCATCGCGGTATGCCCGCGTGCGCAGCGATGCGAGATCGGAGCCGGACGAAGGTTCCGAAAACCCCTGGCACCAGAATATGTCGCCGGACAGGATGGTCGGGAGGTAGCGGTCGCGGTGCTCCTGCGATCCGAAGGTATACAACAGCGGACCAACCAGCCGCAGTCCGAAATAGCTCGGAAACGGCGCATCGGCCGCAGCGCATTCTTCCTCGAAGATGTGCACCAGCAACGGGTCCCATCCGGTACCGCCGAATTCCTGCGGCCAATGCGGTGCGGCCCAGCCCTTCTCATTCAGCAGCCGGTTCCAAAGCTTCAGGTCATCCTTTGTCGGATGCACCCGCTGGCGGGTGCGCCGGGCCATATCCGCCGGAACCATGGCCCGCAGTTGCGCCTGCATCTCCCGGCGAAAGGCCTCGCACTCCGGCGATAATTCAAACTGCATTGGCCTCTCACCCATTTTCTAATTTAGATTCGATTTTTTCTAACCGAAGGGGTGGCGGAGATCAACGCAAGTGTTCGGCCTCCACCAGTTCACGCGCGCGATCGCGCAGCAGATCCTTGCGGATCTTGCCAATACTGGTGCGGGGAAACGCGCTGACCAGTTCCAGCCGTTCAGGGATTTTCTGCTTCGCGCAGCCTGCCTCGACCAGGAAATCGTGAATGGAAGGCAGGCTCGGCACCCGACCCGTCTGCGGGATAACAAAGGCACAGGCAGCCTCCCCTGTTCTCGGGTGCGGCATGGCGACAATCGCAATATCGGCAATGTCCGGATGGCCTGCCAGCAGGTCCTCCACTTCCTTGGGGCTTATGTTCTCGCCCGCCCTGATAATGAGATCCTTCTTCCGCCCGGTAATGAGGATGTAGCGGTCATCCACCAGCCGCCCGAGGTCGCCCAGCCTGAAGAAGCCTTCTTCATCGAACGCATCGTCGTTGTCCTCTCGCCGCGTATATCCGACGAACATCTGTGGGCCGCGCGCAACGATCTCGCCCGTTTCGCCGGGCGACAGCAACCCGCCATCGCCGGGATCGACAATCCTCACTTCCGATCCCAGTACCTCGCCATCGGTTTCCGCGCCGAAAATGCCCTGCGTGCGGCTGTTGATGCCACCGGTCACATTGGGAATTTCCGTCGCGCCATATATGCGCGAAACGGCACAGCGATCGAAATGCGCTGCGGCATCATGAATGAGTTGCGGCGGAACCTGCGCCCCGCCGCAAAGATAGAAGCGCAAGTGGGGCAAATGCTCGTCCTGCGCGCGGGCTGCAGCCAGCAATTCGGTGAGAAAAATGGTCGATGCGATCATGCCCGTCGCCCTGTGCCGCCGCATCAGCGCAAGCGCTTCTTCCGGGTCCCAGGCGTCCATCAGGATCGTCGTAATGCCAGCAGTGAAAGGCAGACACAGAGCATAGAGCGCGCCGGTGACATGAGTAACCGGAGAAGGATTGAACAGGACGTCATCCTCTCCAATTCCGAGATGGCGCATACGCACGACGTTTTCCGCCTGGAGGCTGTTGTGCGTGTGCAGCACCCCCTTTGCGCGGCCGGTCGTGCCCGATGTGTAGAGGATGATCTTGACCGCATCGGGATCGCTCCCCGGCAAGTCTCTATCATCCGGCGCTTCGGCGAGAAGCTGATCGTAAGACGCCAGGCCATCTCCCGTACCGCGCGTCACGATGATTTCCGGAGGGTTCGCGAACGATGCAATGGCACGGCGCACCATCGCCACGTGATCCCGGCCGCGATATGCGGCGGGCACGAAGATCAGCTTGCTGCGGCTGTCGGCAAGCATGAAGCTCAGTTCATGATCGCGATAGATCGGGGTAATCGGGTTGAGCACCAAGCCCGCCATTGCCGCTGCCAGACCGATCACGACCGCTTCGTGCCAGTTGGGCAACTGAAATGAAATCGTGTCGCCCGGCACCAGCCCTCGCGCGGTCAATGCCCGTGCCAGCCTGCTCGCCCGCGCATGGACATCGGCCCGGGTCAGTATCTGCCCCTGTTCGATTATCAGGGGGCGGTGCGGACTTTCAGCGACGCGTTCGGCGCTAATATCCGCCACGGTTCGGTCCAGCCATACGCCGGAAGCTCGCGCTGCCTCGGCCCACCGTTCATCCCACCATAGCGGCCACCCGCCAACGTCACGCCGGCCCATCGCGCCTTCCTCTCCGGCCGGATCGCTACCGGCCCATCACGGAAATCCTATCGCGCGGAAACGAGATGCGTCAAGTTTTTCTAATATAAATTAGATTTTCTTATTCCCGCTCAGGTGCGGAAATCCCATCAAGGAACAAGGCCGTCACCTGATGCCCGATCTGCTCCACGGACAGCCGGCCCGGCCGATACCATTCGACCGCCCAGTTCAGCATGCCGAGCAACAGCAGCCGCGCCACGGAAAGGTCGATGTCGGACCGGAATTGCCCCGCCTTGCGCGCATCTTCGAACAACGTGCGCCAGACGTCGGCATATTCGTCCAGCACGCCAAGGAAGTGATCGCGGATATTTTTCGGGATCTGATCGAAGATCCGCATATGAGCCCGCGTGAAGGGATCGCCGGACAGAACCAGGCCGAGATGCCCCTGCACTGCCGCCTCTATCCTGTCCCGAACCGATGCATCGGGCGGCAGACGATCCAGCCGCTCGCGCACGCATTCCACCGTCCGCGCATTGGCGACTTCCAGCACCTCCGCCACGATCGCCTCGCGCGAGGCGAAATGGTAGTAGATGCTGCCGGCCTGGGTTTCCGCTTTCCTGGCAATGTCGCTCAGCCGGGTCTGCGCGTACCCCTTTTCCTGGAACATGAAGGCAGCCGCATGGAGGATGCGGGCGCGGGTCAATTCTGCCTTGGTCGGCGTGACTTCGTCCGGCTTGCGCGCGCGCCGCGTGGTTTCCGGATCTTCTGTCGCCATTATACCCCGTTCCGCCAATATCAGTCGCAGCCCGCAGGCATGCATCGGGGCAAATTCACTAAAGGATTAGGCGGCACCTCTCAACCCGCACGCCCTGAACGATGCCAGAGCGTGCGGGAGGGGAGAACCAGGCCTAGAAATCGGCCATGATGCGCACACCATAGCTGCGGGGCCGGCTGTAGGCGCCCATTCCGCCGTAACCGAAATCCACTGCGGACTGCAGTGTGCGGTTGTTGGTCAGATTGTCGCCCCAGAACTGGATCGACAGGTTCTTCATCGCGTCCTTGGCGAACGGCAATTCAGAGAATGTGAGCTTAGCACTCAGCTGTTTCGTTGCCCCCGACTTGAGCAGGGCATTGTTGACCGACAGCGTGTCGACCGGCTGGAAATAGAAACTGCTGCGATAGGCATAGTCGATCCGCGGCGTAATCACGCCAAATCCGGTCGGCGGCGAGGCATATTGCGCCCCGATGTTCCAGGTCCATTTGGCGACGAGCGGGAAGCGGGCCTGATCGGCCAGATTGACCGGGCCGCTGCTGTCGACGAACAGATACTCCTTATACTTTGGATTGACGTAGCCGAGGCTGCCATCGACCCGGAAACCACCGAATTGGGCAACGCTTTCCAATTCGACGCCTTCGTAAGTCGCCTTCGCGGCATTGGTCGTCAGGTTGCTGTTCGCCACTGCGTCGCGCTGCAGGATCTGCAAATCCTTGTAGAACGTCTTGAAGACGGTCGCATTGAGGCGGAGATGCCGATCGAACAGTTCGCTCTTGATCCCGGCTTCGATCGCAATTGCCTTTTCCGGATCGAAGGGAGCCGCACCGATCTGCGTCGCATTGAAGCCCCCGGCGCGATAAGCCGAGGCGGCACGGACATATGTCATGATCTGGTCGGTCCAGCGATAGCTGGCAGAGGCGGACCACCCGAGATTCTTCCAGCTTTCCTTGGGATTGTCAGGACCGATCAGGGTTCCGTTGACGCGCGTCTGACGCAGAATTTCCTTGGTATCGTATGTATAGCGCAGGCCACCCGATATCTCGAGCCTGCCGTCCAGCCCCTTCGGCCGGTAATTCAACTGGCCATACGCCGCCATCGAACGGGAATCGAACCGGAAGAAACGAACCTGTTCATAGACGCTCGACGCGGTGCTGGTCCCGTTCACCACATTGATCAGCACCTGGATGTCGTCTGTGGCATGTTCCTTGAAGTAATAGAGACCGGCCGCGTAGGTGAAATCGCCCAGCTCGCCTGTCGCCTGGAGTTCCTGACTCCACTGGTGCTGTTTCACATAATCGTAGGGCGTGGTCAGTGGGTTGACCGACTGGACCGTCCCCACAGGATCGCTGGCCGAAGTAACGATGCCCAGCAGCGCGCTGCCCCCGATCTGGCCGCTCTGTTTCTGGTTCAGGTGGCGATACCCGGTGATCGACTTGATCTGCAGACCGGGTGAAATGTCGAACTGGATGTTCAGCGTGTTCGACCATGCCTTCGCTGTCGGGTCGAATTGCCGCCGCGGGTCGATGTAGAATGTCGCATCGGTCTTATCCATCGGCGTGCGGCTGACGAACAGGGGCGGACCGCCAAGGTCGGGCGATTGCTCCCAATAGCTGCGGGCCGCATCGTTGACGAACAGCATCTGATATTGCGGCAACGCGGTCTGGTAATTGTAGTCCGTCCGGTTGGTGATCGTCACGACATCGCTCAGATCGCCTTCCAGCGTAAAGCTGAGCGCACGGTTGCGATAATATCCCGCCGAATTGCTGGCATCGCGCCCGAACGTGTCCACATAGCCATCGCGGCTGCGGTTCTGGAACGTGAGCTTGGCCTTGAACGGAGTGTTGCCGAGGCGGCCGGTATTCAAAACCGCCGAGGCGCGCAATTCGTTGAAACGGCCATAGCCGATTTCAGCTTTGCCGCTGAATTCCTCTGTTGGCTTGCTGGTATAGATGGCGATGGCACCACCCGTGGTGTTACGCCCGAACAATGTGCCCTGCGGGCCACGCAACACTTCCACCCGATCGAGATCGGGCAGGTCGAACGCATTACCTGTCGGTCGCGCCTGCACCACGCCATCGACATAGATGGTGGTTGGCGGATCGGCACTCGCGGTGGCATCGATCGCACCGATACCACGGATATAGACGATCGAACCCGTGCCGTTGGACGGTGCCTCCAGAACGCTCAGGTTGGGGGTCGCATTGGCGATTTCCGCGACATTGGTGATGTTGCGGGTAGCCAGTTCGTCGGACGACAGCGAAGACACCGCAATAGGCGCGGTTTGCAGATTTTCGGACGTTCGCCGCGCGGTCACGATGATTTCGGACAATCCGCCATCCTGTGCCACGGCAGGAACCGCATAAAACAGCGAACATGCAATTGCCGCCCATGACGTGACGACGATGCTCCGCCTTGGCCCCTTGGCGCCGTTATCCTCTCTCGACATCCTACCCTCCTGTGTTTTTTACGTCTTTCCGCGCTTCAGGGTGCGCTCTCCCATCCTTCGATCCCTGCGATGCCAAGTGTTTCAATGGTGGCCAGCAGGCGGTCGAGGCGTGCATCCTCCACAGCAAGGCGTGGCAGACGCATTTCGCCGCCGGGAAATCCCAACCGGTTCAGCGCAGCCTTGACCACACGCGTTCCACCGCATTCCAGGGACACGCCGAACAGCTTTATCAATGTGCCGAAGGCCGACATCATGCCTGCCAGATCGCCCGCCTCGAACCTGTCGATAACGGATACGCACAGCTTCGGCGCGATATTGCCATCGGCCGACAGATAACCGTGTCCCCCCAACGCCAGCACGGTCAGACCCTGCATCGGCCCACCGACCATCACGGCCGCCCGATCGCCGACCGCACCGATGACGCGGGCCAGATAGCCAAGATCGGGGTGGGTGACATTGATGCCCACGACATGCGGATAAGTGCTGACCATGCGTTTCAGCAATTCCGGCGGCACCGTGTAGCCGACCGAAAAATGGGTCGACAGGACCACCGGCAAGGATGCCGTCTCCAGCACGTCGGTCAGATAGTGTTCGATCTCTTCGGGTGTGACCACGACATCGTGGCCGACATCCAGCGAATAGACTTGCGCGGCATCAACCCCGCAATCGTGCGCCATGCGCAGGAATTCACTCATCTGGCTGGCCGTGCGCGGTTCCACCCCCATTGCCCGGACCGGGACATGGCCTTTCAGTTCATCAACCGCGATTTCCAGCAGGGACGCCGTTTCCGCGGGCGTCAGCGTATAGCCTTCGCCGCTGCCGCTGCCGCCGACATACACGCCGATGCCTGAATCCCGCAGCCGCGCCAGATGCGCGCGAAAGGCGCCCTTGTCGATCGCACCTGCCCGATCGAACGGTGTCAGGCTGATGACAAAAGTTCCCCGTTCCGGATGCGTGACTTCGTTCATGTCCGATACTCTCCCCACACGATCATTCGCCGTCCATCGGCATGGTGCGGGCGACCGAACGCTGCGGTCCACGCACGATCTGAACAACGAGAAATGTCAGGAGCAGCACAGCGACCGCCAGAAATGCCTCGCGGTTGCCGATCCACATCCGCAGCGGCGTGGCCAGCAGCGGATTCAGGAAATCGCCGAGGTACATCGCAGTGAACATCAGAGCGATCGCTTTGGGCCGCGCATGGGCCGGTGCCCGCCCGAGAAGAAGATTCTGGAGAAAAATCATGAGATTGCCCCCCGCCAATCCGGCAAATCCGCAGGCAACGACAACCCACGCCGTGTTTTGCGCCAGAAAGACCAGCAGATTGCTCAGAACCATGCAGGCCAGAATGAACAGGAACATCCAGTGCCCGCCCATCCGCTGTTCCATGCGCCCGTAAAACAGGCCCCCAAGGAAATGCACGACTGTACCGGTAGCGATGATCTGCGATTGCATGGACGGGCTGCTGATGTGTTCGTCCGCAAGGACGAACGGCAATTGCAGATAGATCATCCAGCTGGCGGTATAGATGAGGATCATCATCAGGTAGAGCCGCCAGAGCCCTAGCAGCGGTGCGAAGGAACCGAGTATCGCCGCCGATGCCTTCTCCACCGATGCGCGGACCACCTGCTTGTCTTCCGCAGTCAGCTCACGCCCGGCCAGTATCACCAGCAGCATGACCGGTAGCGTCAGCAGGAACAGCGCAAACGGAGCTCGCCATCCCCACCACTCGGCCAGCAACCCCGATCCCAGCAGACCGACAAACGCGACCACTGCCATCAACGCCCCCTGAAAGCCGAGGAAGCGCGGACGTGCATGGCCCGTAAACCGCGCCGCGATCAGAGTGGATGTCGTGATAACGATCCCCGCGGATGCAGCGCCTTGCAGGAACCGCGATATGAACAGCAGCACCGGGCTTTCCACGAACAGCCCCGCCGATCCGGAAATCGCATAGAAGGCGAGCGAGAAAAGCAGCATGGCTCGCACGCCGATGCGCGGGGTCAGCAGGCCGAGCAGGGGGCCCCCGATCATCACCCCCAGGCCGGAAAAGGTCGCAATCATCTGCGCCGTGATCGCGCCGCGCGTGCCACCCCCGAAATGGTCCGCCGCCAGTGGCAGGATCGGGGTCAGCAACGCCTGCAGCAGCCCGCCGAACGTTCCGCCGAACAGCAGCACAGTATAGGCGATACCAGCCTGCACCCGCCCGCTATCGGCCCGCCCGGACGCCGCCGTCATCGGCAATCCCTTACCCCCACCAAGAAGCGTTTCCATAGTCATGTCCTGCCTGCGTAGATGGGTGGCATATCGCTTTTCCAGGGAAGCGCCTGTTCCAATTCGGCAGCCAATTGCAGCAAGGCAGCATCGTTCCCGATCGGCATCATGAAATGGGCACCCAGGGGCATGCCGTCCTGCGTACGGCACAGCGGCAGCGAAATCGCCGGCGTGCCGGTCAGATTGGCAAGCGGCAGATGCTGATTGATGCCCAGCAGGTGTTCAATGAATTCTTCCGCGCTGGCATCGCTTTCCAGGGTCGTCTCGCCCAGACGCGGAATGCCCGTGGCAAGGGCGGGAGTCAGCAGGGCATCGTAACTTTCGAAGAATGCGCCAAGCACACGCGAAATGACATTGATGCCACTGAAAATGCCCGCGTAATCAGCGATGGCGTACTGGTCCCCGCGCGACGTGGCCTTGCGGATCACCGGTTGCAGCAACTCGGGATCGGCATCGCCGCCGAGCAACTGCTGCAACCCTGCGAGAGCGATTGCCCCATCCATGTAGTAGATGCCTTTGTACAGGTCGCGATAGGCATCGAAATCAATCGGTGGCCGGGCTTCTTCCACGTGATGGCCCAGCGCCTCCAACTCGCGCCCAATGCGAGTGATTTCAGCCGCGACGTCATCCTGCAACGGGCGAGTGTGCCACGCCTCGGTTGCCAGAGCGATGCGCAGTCGCCGTGGCGGTCTGGTAATGGCAGCGGCGAACGGTTCGTCAGACCTACGGTACATCGCCGCCTCGCCCGGTTCACCACCCTGCAGCACGTCCAGCATCGTCGCCGCGTCCCGCACGGTACGTGTCAGGGCGAAGTGCGACACCTTGTAACTGGTCAGATCGGAGTCCGCCGGCCCGACACTGATCCAGCCGCGCGATGGCTTCATTCCGACCAGACCATTGCAACTTGCGGGAAAGCGCGTCGATCCCGCAGCGTCGCTGGCATGGGCCATCGGCAACATGCCCGACGCCACGGCGACGGCGGAACCGGTGCTCGATCCCCCGGCTACAATGTCGGGGTTCCACGGGTTGACCGTCACGCCCTGATGGCTGGATTCGACCGTGACGGTGTAGGCCAGTTCCGGCATCTGGGTGTGCCCCATGACGGTCAGACCCGCGGCCCGGAAGCGGGCAACGACATAGCTGTCGCTGTCAGCCACGGGGAGCGCAACCCCACGCAGCATGCGGCTCCCGAGATCGCCCATGGGGCGCCCCGCCTCGCTGATACCGATCCGCTTCAGAGCGAATGGCACGCCCCCAAACGCGCCATCCCCCCCGACACCGGCGGCCGCGCCGGCAATCGCATCATCATACAGTTCGGCAAAGGCATTGAGCCGCGGGTTCAGCCGATCGATCGCCGCGCGGGCGGTCTCGGCCAGCTCTTGTGCGCTGATCGCACGCGAACGGACCAATTCCGCCAGGCCAGTCGCATCATGGGCGGCATATTCATGCAGGTTCACGACCGCATCCCCCAGCAGGCGTCAAGTGAAGTTGAACAGCCGCTCGGCGTTGCCATGCAATATGGCCTCGCGATCCTCCCGCCTGACCCCGGACATGGAGGCCTGGATAGTCCGATAGGAATTGGGCCAATCCGCACTGATGTGGGGATAGTCGCTGGACCAGAGCACCCTTTCGGCACCGATGAAATCGTGATGCTGCACACCGAAGGTATCGGTCATGTAACCGAAGTGGAAATGCCGCTCCATGTATTGCCGCGGGTTCTTCTTGAGGTTGAATTGCTGCGACGGATTGAGCCGACGATAGTTGTTTTCGATCTGCTCCTTCACATAAGGGAACCAGCCGCAATCGACTTCGGCGAAATAGACGTCGAGATTCGGGAAGCGATCGAACATCCCGCTGAACATCATTTCGATTATGCGGTTCGGTGCGTCGAAGAAACGACCGTATCCGGGCAGTTTCGATTTCGCCACTGCCGGCATCGTCTGCGTCATCGCGACGTGGATGCTCAGCGCAAGACCTCGCTCTTCCAGAACGCCCCAGACCTTGTCGTCCTCATCCTCGATTTTCAGAGTGCCGTTGGGATAGGCCCCCATGACCACACCGCGCATGCCCGGCCGGTCCATGACGCGATTGATTTCCGCGACACAGGCTTCCGGACCGCCGCGATTGGGCATCATCATCATCCCGGCGAAGCGATCCGGTGCGTAAGCGACAAACTCGGAAATCCAGTCGTTATAGGCCCTGACCATCGCCAGATGGAATTCTTCCTCCTGATGCGCGAAGATCGCGATGGCGAGCACCGGCGAAGGGTAAAGCACTTCGGCATCCACTTCGTCACGATCCATCTCGACACAGCGGGCCGCAGGGTCGTAACCACCCTTGCGGACATCCTCGAACCGCATCCAGTTGGTCATCCGCTCCGGCTCCATGCCTGCGCAGGATGTCCAGCCGAATTTCACCGGCTCACCAATACCCTCGATGATCCACGCATCGCCCTCGGCAAAACTTTCGATGCGCGGAGCGCGATCGCGCAGCTTCGCAGGCACCCGGTCTAGCCATAGATTGCCCGGTTCGCACACGTGGCTATCCGCCGATATCAGGCGATATTCGCGGCGGTTCTTCTGCGTTGGGGCTGAAAGGGTATCTGGTTTTGAAATCGTATCGACACTTGCCATGCGGTCCTCTCCTCATCTGTCCATGGGAGGCGCAGAGCCGCAAATCCCGGTGCGCAGGCCAGGGCCCACACAGCGCGATACGTTCCAGTTGGAAGGAAGGAGGTTGAACCGCCTTTCGCTTCCAGTGCTCTCCCAAACTCTCTTACTTATATTTCTAGCTATCATAGCTATGATAGTCAATGCGGGCGAGCAGAAAATCGAATATAAATTAGAATTGATGCGGGAGGCGCGCGCATTTGCGCCATGTGACGGCTATTTCCAGTCGGCAAAATGGAATGGCGAAGCGCGCCTGAAGGCGCTCAGCGCCGCAGCAGTGACGCGTCGATTTCAATCGCAAGGTCGAAATCGTGATCCCAGCGATTCGGGCGATGGTGCGATTCCGACATATGTTCACGCGCGGCGTTTTCCGCCCCTGCGGCATCGCCCGCTGCAATCAGGGTGATCATGTGTTCATGATCTTCCAATGCCCGCAGGCGGGTCTCGCGATCCGCGAACGCGCCATAGCGTTCCGCACCACGGGCCAGATGGTCCACTTGCGCCTGCCAGACATATTCCAGCGCCCCGAGAACCAGGCTCATGGTGGCTATTCCGCAAGTCGATGCCATCTCCACATGGAACTTGACCGCCAGCCCGATGAAACGATCGGGATCGTCAATCGCCTCACGCTGTTCGGCCAGCACGGCATTCAACTGGGGCAGCACTTTCGTTTCGCGATCCGGCCGGTTTGCACAGGCTGCTGCACACAACGGTTCCAGCATGACGACAGTCTTCAGCAGATCGGCGAGCCCTACCGATTGCGATTGCAGGGACAGCGCCAGCATGTAGGCGATGCGCCACCGCTCCGGCCGATGCACGATTGATCCGCCAAGATTGCCGCGCTTCACAGTGATGAGGCCTTCGACCTCGAGTATCCGCAACGCTTCGCGAACGGTAACGAGGCCGACATCAAACTCGCGGATGAGATCATCCTGCTTCGGCAAGACGGAACCTTCGGTCATTTCACCCGAAAAAATGCGCTGCCGCAATTGATCGGCCACGTATTCCGCCAGACGGCGCGGCACCATTCGGCGAGATTCCCCTGTCGGCATTTGTGTAACGAAAATGGACCCCTGGACGTGCACAAACGCAGTCCTTTCCTGCGCCCCTTTTAGCATGAACGGTGTGCAATCGTGCAAGCCCCGAGAATCCGAGCCGGGAAAAACAGCAGGCCGGCTCGACCATCTCATTCATTTTCTAAACTAAATTCGAAAATATTTGCAGGCCCGTGCATTCCCCGATAGCCTTGCGCCTGACCATAATGTCGCAAGGAGAGGAAAATGCCGCGTCTGGTGCTGACAAACGTCCGGCTGCTCGATGGGGACAATCCACCGCGCGACCGCATGACAGTGATTGTGGAGAACGATCGCTTCACCAGTGTCGGTAACACCCCGCCGGCCGATCCACGGCCCGACGACGAATGCTGGGATCTGGGCGGGCGCACGCTGATGCCGGGCATGATTCACGGCCACTACCACGCTACCTACACTGACTTTTCCGCCGCGGAACGCCTGCCCGTGGGCATGGAGGCGCCACCGGCGGTGCAGACCATCCGGGCCGTCGACCATCTCAAGACGGCACTTCATTCCGGTTTCACGGGCGTTGTCAGCGCCGGTGCGCCTTACGCCATCGACGCCGCCTGCAAGGCCGCAATCGACAGTGGTATGATCGAAGGTCCCCGGGTCGTCGCGGGCAGCCGCGACGTCAGCACGACCGGGCACTCGCAGGACGGGTTCGAGTGGCACTGGGGCGAAGGCGCGACCGCGCAAACCAATATCGCCGACGGGGCCGATGCCTTCCGCAGGGCCGTGCGCGAGGAAGTCAAACGCGGCGCCGAAATGATCAAGATATTCGCCACTGCAGGGCATGGCACCTTCGGCCCTTCACCCGGCCTTGAAATGACCGAGGAAGAACTGGCGGCTGCGGTGGATGCAGCGCATCAACGTGGTGCGCGGGTGCGCGCGCACCTGGCGAATCGCGATGGCATTCTCGCTTCGGTACGGATCGGCGTCGATATCGTCGATCATGGCGACGGCCTCGATGAAGCGTGCATAGAAGCGATGATTGCCAGGAACGTCTTCCTGGTCCCGAGCATCCGGTATCCCTACCTCGCCACCAGATTATGGTCGGGGCCCCAGATCGACGAAATGCGCGCCGACATGGAAGACATGATCAGGATCTTGCCGATTGCCAACAAGGCAGGGCTCAAGATGACACTGGGCGACGATTACGGGGCCAAGCCGCTGGATCATGGCACCTATGGGGAGGAACTGGCTTTCTACGTCGACGTTGCCGGCATTCCGCCACTCGACGTCATCCGCTGGGCCACCCGCTACGGCGGCGAAATGCTGGCGCAGAGCGAGGAACTGGGGACGATCGCACCGGGCAAACTGGCGGACTTCCTGATTGTGGACGGCGATCCCGTGGCCGATATCGCCCTGCTGGGCGATGCCCGCAATCTCCGCGCCATCGTCAAGGGAGGGCGCAAGGTACGGTGGGAACTGCAAAACCCGTCCGAGGCGGCAACCGATCCGCAGGCATCACAACCCACCATGATCCACTGAGCGCGAATGGCCTGCCCAAAAGGCGCTACAACGACACCGTGCGTAATCGCAGCGCATTAAGGACCACCGAGATGGAGGATGCGCTCATCGCGAAGGCGGCGAACATGGGGCTGATCAGAATGCCGAACAGCGGGAACAGCACCCCGGCTGCAACCGGCACGCCCGCCGCGTTGTAAGCCAGAGCAAAAAACAGGTTCTGCCTGATATTGCGCATCGTGGCGCGGGCAAGATTGCGAGCCCGCACGATCCCATCGAGATTACCCTTCACCAGCGTGATACCGGCACTTTCGATTGCTACGTCCGCCCCGGTGCCCATGGCAATGCCGACATCCGCCTGCGCCAGAGCAGGCGCGTCGTTGACCCCGTCACCCGCCATCGCCACTTTGCGACCCTTGTCCTGCAATTCGCGGATAATCCGCGCCTTGTCCTCCGGCAAGACATCGGCACGAACCTCGTCAATTCCCAGGCGCGACGCAACGGCCCGTGCCGTCCGCTCATTGTCGCCGGTAGCCATGATGATGCGGAAACCTTGCTTATGGAGCGCGGCAAGCGCAGCCGGGGTGGTTTCCTTCACCGGGTCCGCCACGCATACAACGCCAACAATTGCCCCATCGGCAAGCACGAACATCACCGTTTCACCATCGTCACGGCGGCTGTCCGCCTGCTCCGCATATGCGGCGGTATCGAGACCGAAATCTTCGACGAACCTGCGATTGCCGAGGCCCGCCGGTTTTCCGTCAACCACACCCTTCACACCCTTGCCCGTAACGGCTTCGAAATCGTTTGCGCCATCGAATGCGATGCCGCGATCTTCCGCGCCGGTCACTATGGCATCGGCCAAAGGATGTTCGGATCCGCGCTCCAGACTTGCCGCGAGACGCAGCACCTCGTCCTCCTCGAAGCCGGGCGCCGGGAGCACAGCCACAAGGCGCGGTTTGCCCTCGGTCAACGTCCCCGTCTTGTCGACGATCAGAGTGTCGATGGTTTCGAAACGCTCAAGCGCCTCCGCATCCCGGATCAGTACCCCCGCATGGGCGCCACGTCCTGTGGCCGTCATGACCGACATCGGCGTGGCAAGCCCGAGCGCACACGGGCAGGCAATGACCAGAACAGCGACCCCAGCGACAAGGCCATAGGACAAGGCGGGAGGCGGCCCCCACAGGCTCCACCCGATGAAGGCCAGAATGGCGATCCCGATGACCGCAGGCACGAACCAGCCTGCCACCTTGTCGGCGTATTTCTGGATCGGCGCACGCGACCGCTGGGCCGAAGCGACCATGGCGACGATCCGGGACAGGACCGTATCGGAACCGACTTGCCGCGCCTCTATCAACAAGCTTCCCGTACCGTTGATCGTTGCGCCGATCACACGGTCGCCAGCGACCTTTTCCACTGGTACGGCCTCGCCCGAAATCATGCTCTCGTCGACCGAGGACCGGCCTTCGATCACGATGCCATCGACCGGAACCTTTTCTCCCGGCCGGACACGCAGGCGATCCCCCTCGACCACATCCTCCAGCGGCACTTCGGCCTCATCGCCGTCAGCCCGGACCAGACGCGCCGTCTTCGCCGCAAGATCGAGCAGGGCACGGATTGCCTTGCCTGTTCCTTCGCGGGCGCGCAATTCCATGATCTGACCGAGCAGGACCAGCGTCACGATCACTGCCGCCGCTTCGAAATAGACCCCGACATTGCCGTCCGAATCCCGGAACCCGTCAGGGAAGATGTGCGGCACGATCAGCGCCGCGACACTGAACAACCACGAAGCGCTAACCCCTATCGCGATCAGCGAGAACATGTTGAGATTACCGGTGCGCAGCGAGTTCCAGCCACGCACGAGGAAAGGCCAGCCGCACCACGCCACCACCGGAGTGCCGAGCGCGAATTCGATCCATAGCGTGGCGCGTTCCCCGAACACTTCCCTGATACTGCCCAGCCCGATCATGGGAGCCATGGCGAGAAGCAACAGCGGGACTGTCAGAACCACGCCGATGCGGAAGCGCCGGGTGAAATCCACCAGCTCCGGGTTGGGGCCATCGTCGGCCAGACTGGCAGATTCCAGTTCCAGCCCCATACCGCACAGCGGACAGGAACCTGACTGTGGCTGACGCACCTGCGGGTGCATGGGGCATGTATAGACCGGCCCCGAATACCCCGGCGGCACTGTATCGTAACGCCCGTCATCCTTCTCCGCGTCAGCATGATGAGCGCAACCATGGTGCCCATGGTGATGGCCGCCGCCCGCAGCCGCCTCTTCCTCTTTCACCAGATGCATGCCGCATTTGGGGCAATCGCCAGACTCATCCTGGCGAACGTCGGGGTGCATGGGGCAAATATAGGTCATATCGCGACCTTCAATTGTGGTTGGAATAGATTCTGTTGCCTGCCGGGCCGAACGCAATGACCTGATAGGCCTGACGCTCACCGCCCATTTCCATCCCGGGTGAGCCAAGCGGCATCCCCGGCACAGCCAGCCCTTTCACACCTTCGGGCCGTTCCCGCAGCAGACGGGCAATATCCGAAGCGGGAACATGTCCTTCGATGACATAGCCGTCAATGACCATGGTGTGGCAGGAACGCATTGATGAGGGGACCGCGTGACGGTCCTTGACCGACGCCATGTCCTGCCGTTCGTCAACGGCAATGGCGACTTTCATTTTCGCGCGCACGTGATCGGCCCATTGCTCGCAACAGCCGCAATAGGGATCACGGTACATCGTGTAACTTGCCGCCTGTGCCACGCCCGAGCATGCGGTGAGCACGGCCAGAAACCCGCCCATCGTGGCCGATTTGATGCGGTTGTTGCGTTTTCGGATCACTGCCACCCCACCAGCTTCGAAATCCCGCACGATGCAGGATCTGATATCCTCGTAACGCGCGAACGCGACCGAACCCTCAAATTTTCTGAGGGAAGTTTCCCGCACAGGCGTAAGAACGGATTGTAGAGAAGACGGAAAGCCCAGGTCATGAGCGACGAAATCCGATTAGACGAAGCCCTGCAAACCCTCGCAAGGACAGCTGCGCCGGTTCCACCGGCCGGGTTCATGGACACGGTCTGGCAACGTGCCGGAGTGTTGGAGGCGCAAGCAACCCATCGGCAGCGGCTGACCTTGTTCTTCGGCGTGTTCGTCATCGGCCTGGGGGCCGGATTCGGCATCACTTCCGGTCCGGAAAAATCTCGCACGTCACCCTATCAGCTGGTTGCCGGTGCCGACTTGTCTCCTGCTTCCCTGCTTCACGTCGAACAATGAAATTCGGCTTGCCACAAATCGCCCTCACCATCCTGCTGGCACTGGCAGCAGGGTTTCTCGGCGCGACTGCTGCAAATCACTGGAACACTGCCAGCACGGAAACCGGGCTGCATGCATTCGTTCATGACGACCTGAATCTCGATAGCCGACAGCAGGAACGGATTGACGCTCTCGAAGCAGGTTTCGCGACCGAACGCGAACAGCTCGAAGAAGGGTTGCGCCTGGCCAATGCTAAGCTCTCCCAGGCAATGGCGGAAGAGCACATTTATGGCCCGAAGGTCAGCGCCGCGATCGACGAAATCCATGTGCGGATGGGCGAACTTCAGAAGGCCACTATCCGCCATGTCTTCGCAATGCGTGCCTTATTGAACGCAGAGCAGCAACGTCTGTTCGATCGTCAGGTTGCCCGGTCATTGACCAGCAAGCCTGACGAATGACCGCTGGTGGAAGGGGCCATCGAAGCCGGGCATAACGCCCTCGTTGAAGAAGTGATTGCGGGAAATCGCAAGGCATTCGACCGGCTCGTGCAGCAGCAGATCCCCCGGCTTCTGGCACTCGCCACACGGATGCTCGGCTCCACAGCCGAGGCCGAAGATGCGGTTCAGAACGCGCTCGCCTCCACCTGGCTTGCCCGGCATCGGCTTTCCCCGGACAAGCCCATCACTGCCTTGTTGACGACCAGCACACTGAACAAGTGCCGTGATCGCATGCGGCGACGAAAGGCAGCGCGCTTTCTCGGCTTCGGCGCTGATTTCGATCAGGATCATGCCGCCGATCCCGCACCTGGGCCGGAAGCCATCGCTCTCGACCGGCAGGCACTCTCCCGCGTCCGTGCCGAAATCGAAAGGCTGCCGATCAGGCTGCGCGAGGCGCTCGTACTGGTTGCACTGGACGGCCGCAGCCATCGTGAAGCAGGCACACTTCTCGGCGTGACGGAGAAGACGATCGAAACGCGGATCTATCGCGCGCGCAAACGGATCAGGGACAGGCTCGGCATTTCCTGAACGCCCAATCCCATTCACTGAGAGGGAAACGGGCCGGGGACGCCCGCAAGACGCGGCACGCCCCCGATTTTCACCGTTCAGGCCATGTCGCGCGCCGCCAGATAGGCAAAGACCATGCTTGATCCGACCGGATTGCCGCCGCCCGGATAGGCCTCGCCACTGACGGCAGCCATGGAATTGCCAGCCGCGTAGAGCCCCTGGATCACCTGGCCATTGCTATCCAGCACGCGCGCATTTTCGTCCGTCCGCAAGCCGCCTTTGGTGCCCAGGTCAGACAGTCCGAAAGCCATCGCATGGAACGGTGGCCGTGAAACGGTATCCATGGGGGGCTTACCTTCGCTGAACATGCGATCGTAAGCTTCCACGCCGCGGTGGAAATCTTCGTCCTCACCGCGTTCCACAAACCCATTGAGACGCTGCGCGCTTGCCTCCAGCGCATCGGCCGGAACATCGATCCTGGCCGCCAGTTCGGCCAGTGTCGCGCCACTGCGCAGCAGCCCCGCGGCGCGATAATCATCGAGATTGCCGATCGGCTGGTTAGGGAACTGAATCGGCGGAGCCCCGCCATCACGGTCATCATACACCAGCCAGAAGGGCAGAGTCAGCTTGCCTGCCTCCAACAGCCCAATGATCTCACGCCCGGCGCGGTCATACGCCACGGACTCATTCATGAAGCGCTGCCCGTGCTGATTTATGAACATCCCGCCATCGAAACCGAGCGTGAAGGTTGCGCTGCCATCCGGCCGCATCAGGCCCGGCGACCACCAGGCCTGATCCATCAGATCGACATCGGCACCAATCGCAATGCCCGCCTGGATCGGCACGCCGGTATTGCTCTTCGGCCCCATCGCTCCACTGGTTGTCCCCGGCACGCCATAACGCGTGCGCATTTCCGCATTATGCTCAAACCCGCCTGCCGCGATGATGACGCCGCGCTCCACGGCAATCCGCCGGTCTCCGCCCACACCACGCACGACTGCGCCTGTCACCCGATCACCTTCACGCACGAGTTCGACCAGCGCGGTCTCCCGCCGCAAGTCCGCGTTGGGCCGTTTGGAGAGCGCCAGCAGGAAACGCCCGATCAGGGCCTGCCCGCCCAGGAGTTCATCGGCCAAGGCCTCCCCCGCGCGTTCCTCCGCAAGATTAGGGCGCAACGTCGCGCGCAATTCGCCCAGCTCCGATGCCGCAAGAGGCATCGGCATGATATGGCGACCCTCCGCGCTGGCATTGGGCGCCAGCCCGTAATAGTCCGGCCACGGATAGACCATGAACTCGAAGTCGGGGTCCTGTTCGAGATACTCGATAAGCGGGGCACCCGCTTCGAGGTAGGCATCCTGCAGTGCCCGGGGCGTGCGATCCCCTACGACCGCGTGGTAATACACCGCGGCTTCTTCAAGAGTTTCGTCGCTGCCCGCCCTTTTCAACACGGGATTGCACGGCAGCCATGCACCGCCACCCGAATAGGCGGAGGTGCCGCCGAACCGGTCGCTGCTTTCCACCAGTATGACCGACAGCCCTTCCCGCGCGGCGACGTAAGCCCCCACCATGCCGCCAGCGCCCGAACCGACCACCAGCACGTCGCACTTCTCATCCCACGCCATCACTTATCCTCTTCCATCCATCGCCGCACTTCAGGCGGTCTGCAGGCCGGACCGTAGTGCGATCAGGCAGGAGATGGCAATGTCGTTTCTGGTGCGAGGGAGGGAGAGTGATAATTAGAGCGAGCTTTGGCGCTATGGCAATAAGCGCGTGCCCCCTCCTAACAGTCGAGATGTCCGATTGAAGACAAGGCATAGCAGTTAGATCCGCGAAAGAGGCTTCCCACCGCATAGTGCGACAATATCTTCGCTCGCGTCCGCCGGAAAAGTCTGGGCGACCTATCTCCCTTTTGCACCCAAGCTAACGGTAACTGAGTTTCCATCTTGCCGTTCATTTTTCCGCTGCCACCTCCAGAAACTCCCTTGCCGATCCAACTTGCACCGCCTTCGCAAGGTCGCGACCGAACACACGCGTGGCTTCTTCCCACTCAGGCATCGGTGCCAGCGTAGGAGGCGGACAATGCTGCATCCGCTCGCAGCAATCGAGCGCGTCGGTATCCCGTCCGAGCCAAGCATAGAGGATCGCTAGCATCGCCATGTTATTGGTGGTGTCGAGCATAGCGGCCGCCTCGGCCTCACACGATGCTAGCACCTCGGCAAGGTCCAGCGGCTTGCGGATGTCGGGCCTAAACTGTTCCTCCATCGCAGCTAGCGTGTCGGCAAACTTACGGTCGTGCCAACGATGCTCGATCTCGCGGTGCTTCACGTCAAGAACCTGAGACAACATCCGAATATGCGCTTCTGGCAGCACCAGCGAACTTATTCCATGCGTGGGCCGATAGGCAGCGGAACTCATTTTTTGGAACCAGATCATCTGCTGGATCGGACCAGAACGACGTACAAATGCAGTGCCATCAACAAAAATTGCCCACTCGGGGAAGTGCGCCGCATATTCCGAGACGACAGCCTTAAGCTGCCCTTTGGTCATCGGAGCGTATTTTCTGAGCAAAGTTGTTCGTTTATCGTTCATGGCTTCACCATAAGAATGGGAACATTGGCTCCGTTAGGAATGCCATTTTGGATTTGAGTAATGCGTGACTCTGATAGCTTGGCTTGACCGAACTTGTAATCCCAAACCTGGGTGGGATTGGTGAGCGGACCTTCAACCACATCAAGGCGAATCGAACCGGTGGTAGGGATGCCCGGTTGCCAAGGCGCTCCGCCAGCGTAGCGCGCTTCCGCAATCAAACCGCGATCGCCGAACATGCGCTGATAGCGAGTTAGAACCTCTTCAGCGTATCCGTGCTTGATCGTGCCCGCAACAGGACCATTCCCTAACCCATTGCGAATGCCCCAATCGTCCGCGCGGGTAGCAATGCTCTCCACCAGGTCGCCATTGGTAACATACGGGCTAACTCCGAGCCCGCGCGCACCTGCACCCTCTGCGCCTACACCTCTCACCGTCAGGCCCCGAGGTGCACTAGCAACACCAGTTGCAATCGTCTCGAGTGCGAACGCACGTGCTCTATTTAACTGAGAGTGTGTCGGTATCTGCCGATACCAGGGATTTGTGGCGTTATGCTCGGCTACGTAGCCATTCGTCGCAAGGGTAGAATTATCGGGGTAAAGATAATCGACAGCTGATCGTATTCCTCCGGAAACCACATTTCCGGCGATTGATACTCCCTTTGCGCCTACAAAGTCCGGCATTGATCCTGACGCCTGAACGGAGCTTTGATAAGCGTATTTTGCGCCTGACAACAGCCGCCCAAGAAAGCTGTCAGGTTGTGCCGCAGATATGCCGTAGCCGTTGGAAATCTGAGGAGACGAGGGAATCGTATTTAGCACTGTGTGTGCCAATGTGACCAATGCAGGCCTCAAGTCGGAAGGTGAGCCTCCTGCTATTTCAGACGCTCCCCTCCACACTTGCTCTATCGGATAATACAAATTCCAGAATTGATAGTCCGACATCGACTTTATCAAGCTGAACATTTGACGATCAGCAGTGACAACTATACCCACTTGCTCTGCGCTCGATGTGGAACGGAATTCCGCTGCAACTGCAGTTGCTTCGGCGGTTTTCCCAATGGTGATACCGCCGGTCGCAATCGGACTGGCCAAAGCCGCTGTGTCAAGCGCCGCTGCCTCGGCTAAAGGGTTAGCCCCTTCGAGGCGACGCATGACTTCACCGATCACATCCGCCCCAACTTCGGCATTGCCTGTGACATTTGCCCTGCCCCCAGGAGATAGCGCCCCTGCAAGTACTCCACCAAGTGCCGAGCCAACTGCATTTGGCACAGCGCGGCTCAAATTACCCCCAAAGCTAGAACCTTCGACTGCCGACCTTGTTGCCGCATTCGCAATCGCTGCTGCCACTCCGGACACTGCAGCGGATCCAGTTCGCCCGAGCGATGCCGTTCCTACGTTCACCTTGCTAAAGACACCGGCCCCGATCCCTGCAGCAGCTACGCCCGCAAAATCGAATTTGCTTTGAAGACCGACGGCGAGCGCGACCCCCTGACCAACGACTTCGCTGAAGGCACCTCTCACGACGTCCGTGAAGAAATCACCAGTGTTCGGCAAACCGGCCACTACAGCCTTCAGGGCAGACATTCCGACTGCCTTCCAGCTAAAATTATCCTGAATACCGGTAGCAAGACCGACACCTTGGCTAACCGCACTGGACACCGCCCCAGCTGCGCTCAGACCGACAAACGTACCAACTGAGGCCCCTAGTGAGCCGGCCAGCGCCCCGCCGACTTTCGCGAAAGCGCTCACAATTCCAGGCCCTGCAAATGCTGCTACCGCAACGGCAACCGTGGCCAACAAGATTGCGCCTAACCCGCCACACTTGTTCTTCTTCGGTGGCTTGGGTGTGGTCGGCGACAGGTTGCCGATCGTTTCGCTGGGGTCGTAGGGATTGACCGTGCCGGCGTTGTGCGTGTTGCGCATCACGCCTGCGGGCAATTGCAGGACCTGCCCTTCGATCAGCCCCGCATTGCCACTGATACCGTTGGCCTCGGCAAGCTTGTACCAGAGGTTGGCATCCCCCCACACAGACTGGGCGACAGATTGGAGAGTGTCACCGGTCCTGACCGTATAGGTTCCGCCTGCGGCCCCTTGGCCAAAGGAATTGATCGGATCATAACTCTGCGCGAAATCGGCGTAAGTGTTGGCGATGGTGGATCCATCCCGGAAGGTACCCGGATTGGAAGGCGCAACCTTCTGCCGTGCGGCAATCGACATCGTGTAATCGACATCCGATGTGCCGTTGTTACCCGTGTAGCCCATTTCCCGCCCGCCGAAACGGTACCATATCTCGTGCGGGCTGCCGGTTTGGCTGGAGGGAGCATTAGACGGCCGCGTTTCATCCCGCTTGATGATCTGCCCGTTCTCATCCAGCCGATACGTAACGTAACGAGGCTTGCCATCGGCAATGTAGGCGCTCGTCAATCGCCCTGCCGCGTCATAGGAGAGATTGGTGTAGTAGGTCGGGCTATTGTCGCTCGTATCCGCAATATGGCGGATCTGGCTCTGCACTGCACCGTCACGCCAGATATACGTATATGTGTCGCTGGTGCCCTTGTCGTTTTTCCACGAACTCGATCCGGAGTTGAGGTGGGTGTTGGTGCTGGTGACTGCACCGACCGAACCGAGCGTGTAAACCCCGGCACCATCGTTATAGCTATAGCTGCTGACCGACTTGTAGGTGGTGCCGTCGGTCTTCTTTGTGATTACCGTTTCGGCTGTTATCTGGCTCTTCGCATTGTAGGTAATCGCCCGGTCATAGACCGCGTTCGCGCCGCCGGTATCATAGTCAAGCTGCCGGGTAAGGCGCCCCATTGCATCATAGGTGAAACTTGAGCGTTTCGTCCCGGTCGTGGGTGCTGACGGGACCGATTCGGGAGGGGTGCCGGGGTTCTGATCAACCAGCAGACTGCCCGAGGCAATGTCGACCTGCGACAAACTGCCAGCGGCGTTGTAGTTGTAGATTTCACGCCGCTCCAGATATGTCGCAGGGACTGTGCCCCACCCACCCGGGATCACGCTGCCGGGGGTGTAAACGGTCTTGACGACGTTCGTTCGTCTGCCGGCCTGATCATAGAGGATTTCCAGGCTGTCAGTGTCAGCGTGGTTACGCCGAATCTCGCCATCAGACAGGACCCCCCGATCAACGACGAGACGGTTCATACTGTCATAGCGGAACCAGTAATCCTGCGAATCCGTGCCAGCCACCGCGCCACTGGCGTCGAGTCTGGAATAATTACCAACGGAATGCCGGACGTTGCCGGCCGCGTCATAGGAATAGGTCAGATCGGCAGCTGGTGACGTTGTCGTCCCCGCTTCCTTCCACGTCTTCATTCTGCCCAATGCATCGTATGTGGCAGTCTGGTTCTTCCAGGTTTCCGTGGTCGCCACGCCGCTGATTGTCGTTGTGGTCGTCCCCAGCTCGGTCAACCGATTGCCGGTCTTGTCGTAAGTATAGGCCGCCTGGCTGGTAGCCGTGGCGCTGTAGACGGAGATATAGGGATAGGCAGAGTAGTACTGGTAGTTCGTGGTCGTGGCGGTAGTCGCGATCTGGCCTGTGTTGTAATACGTATATTGATTACTGGCCAAACCACTCGCGCTGGATGCGAGACGCCCTGCTTCATCGTATGAGAAATTGGTGACATTACCGCCAAGGTCAGTGCGCTGAACGGTTCTGTCGAACAAATCGCTTCGTTCGATCAGAGTCTTGCCATTGGCGTACCCGGTCGTTTCTATCCAGCCACCGAACGTGCCCAGGCCCCCCGTGGCGATTGCGCTGTTCCATACGTAGGACGTGGTTGTCGTGTCTCCACCAAAGGCGCGCTGAGAGGTAATGCGCCCCTGAATGTCATAACCGGTAATCTCCTTGTCCCCGGCGCCGAGCAGGCTGTTGTAGTGCGTGAGGCGCTGGCCAAGCACGTCATATGTGTAATAATCGACCAATCCACCGGGGTTGGTCACCTGCGTCAGCCGACCGAGATTGTCATAGCTCATATTCTTGATGAGCCCGACTTCATCGGTAACCTTGATCGCATTGCCATGCGCGTCGTAGACGGTCGTCACGGTTCCGCCATCGGCGTGGATTTCCTGCCTCACCAACGCTTGCGTACCGCCATAGCCGGAACCGGCCTGCAATGTATAACGAGTCAAATTACCGTTGGCATCGCGTTGCCCGGTCAGGCGGCCCGACTTGTCATAGTAATAGTTTTCTGTCGGACGGACGTTCTGGGTCGTGCCAGCTTCCGTCACTATCGCGACCTGCGGGCTTTGCGCCGTAATGACACGGCCCATGGTGTTGTATGTGTAGGTGACAGTCCCGCCATTGGCATCCGTCTCGCTCGCCACCTCGCCAAAGGCGTTATAGCTCCGCGTGCTGGTCAACTGGACTGTGCTGGATGTGCTGAGCTGCCGTCCTTCCTCCACGACCTTCGTCGCAAGATTGCGACCGTCATATGCTGTAATGGTTGCATTGACGTCCGTCTGGCTGCGCTTGGCATAAGCTGCAGTGATGGAATTCAACCCGGCAAGATCATAGCCCGCAGACGTTACCGCAAGCGTCTGGTTGCCGTTCTTGTCATAGCCGTAATATTTCCAGATGCCGTCTCCCGCATTTGTCGCCCATATGCGGCCAGCCCCGTCATATTTGTTTTCCTGTTGCCATAGACCGTTGATGCCGATCTTCGTCACTTCGCCGTGAACATTGTATTGCAGCGACGAGTAGTCGTTATTCGACTGGAACGCCCAGTTGCTACCCGATTTTATGTAATAGGCTTGTCCAAGATTGCGGCCCAGCACATCGTAACGATGCCCGATCGCCTCGGTGCGACCATCCCGGACGTAGGATTCGAGCACGAGCCGCCCCGCCTCATCGTAGAAATAGCCATGCACGTAGCCACCGGCATCGGTCATGCTCGTCAGCCGACCGCCAGCACCATAGGCATATGTCGTGACGTGTGCCGAACTGCCATTGACAGCGGCTTCGACGTTTCGTGTCAGATTCCCCAGGCCATCATAATAATAATCAGCGGCAGACTGCTCTTTCACCTCACGCGTGAGGCGCCCACCGGCATCATAAACGAACTCTGTCTGATCGCCGGTCGCCTCAGTCTTGCGAACGACCTGGCCGAGACCGTTGTATTGATAGCTGATAGTCGCATCGACCGTGCTGTATCCACCATTGCCGCTCTGAACCTTGACGTTCAGCCGCTTCTCACTCAGTCGGTTGCCATTGAGATCATAAGTATATTGCGTAATCCGGTCATCGGAATTGTTGCTGGCCGAGGGCGCGTTGCTCGTGCTGCCAGGATTGCCAACCGAATTGGCATAGCGGCGCTCCTCGGTGACATTACCCTCGAAATCCAGCGTCCATCTGGTCAGGTAATTTTGTCCATCGACCTGCGCCGTCTTGCGACCAAGCCTGTCATAATAATTCCAGGTCTTGTTACCGTTGGGGTCCGTGACTTTGACCAGATTGCCCAGATAGTCATACTCATAAGACGTACTGATCGGTTGGGAGGAACTGTTCCAGTTCGAACCGGACGCCCCACCAGTCGTGACTCCGATCACACGGCTTTCGGTCATCCGGCCCAGGTTGTCATAGGAGAACTGCGTCTCGCGAGATGTTCCATTGGGTGCATTGGGCGCCTGACTTTCCTGTCCCCCAGTGGCAGGAACATTGCTGGTCTGGTCGTAAACCCGGACCCGGGTGACATCGCCGTTCGCGTCATATTCGTACGCCGTGTATGTGCCGAGCGCATTGATCTCGACCGCCTTGCGATTCAGGTCGTCATAGAAAAACACCGTTTTCGCGCCGGCGGCGTCAACGGTCCGGATGACATTGCCCAGCGCATCATAGGCAATTGTTTCAGTCGGGCGCCCTGAAACACTCGATACCGCCTTGCTGCTTGTATTGATCGCCAGCCCGCTGATTGAATCCCTTCTGGTTTCGATCAGGCGATCCAGATTGTCATAGGTATATTCGGTCGTCCGCTCCTCATTCAGGCCATCGGCTTCGACTGTCTTGATCCTGTTTCCGCGGGCATCGTAGAAATAGCGGTTGATGACAGTTGAAGATTGAACGGAGCCGCTGCTCGTGCGTGAAGCTATTGGCAATGTCTCCGACAGCAAGAGCCCGCGCTTGTCATATGTATATGTGGTAGTGGCACCGGCCGTTACCGGCGATGTGGAGGACTTTGCGGTCTGCGACACACGGCGCCCGAAAGCGTCGTAGCCAAACGTTTCAAAATACCCCTGGGCATCGGTAACCCGCGTCAGCTGGCCACGATTGTCATAGACGAATTGCGTTCTGGCTTCGGTCCCCGCAAGTCCTGATGACTGCGTTTCCAATGCCTGCGCATCCGCCAATGCCTGATCGGCAGCGACCTGTGCCGCCTGCAACTGGCCCTGTAATTGGTTCGGATCGAAGTTCGCTTCGACGATGGCAGTGCCCAGGTTTGTCAGGCCCTGACCGTTCTGCACCCTTTGCACCTCTGCCTCGACAGCAGCGATCTGCGCTTCGAGATCAGAAATGTCATCTTCCAGAGCATCGATCTGCGGCCCCAGAACGAACCACTGTTCGATGATATTGGCATCGTCGTATTCTTCTTGCAGATCGGCCAGTTCGGCGTTCATCGTCGCAAGCTGGGCATTCTGATCATCCAGATGCGACTGCAGATAGGGCAACGGATTGGCCAGCGCATTGGCGAGATCAGCCTGCGCATTGGCGATCTGGGCAGCTATCGCATCGGCGGCCGCCTGCAATTGGGCGGCATGGTCATAGGCCGCAACGACTTCAGGGGGCAGTTCGCCATCGAGGTCCGGCACCTGCCCGGTCGGCATCGCCTGTGAATAGCGTGAGAGTGCGACCTGCTGTCCAAAGGCGTTATACTGGTAGAATTCCGGATAGCCTTCCGCATCAACTTTCCATGCAGTCCTGCCAAGCCGGTCGTATCCAAAGTTGGTAACCGCAGCGGGGCCCATTTGCCCAAGGTTCAGCAGAACGAAATGGTCACGGATGGCGATACCCGAATTCGCCAACGCGTCTGCATAAGCGGCATCGGCATCGAGTTGAGCCTGTGTCGCATCGGCCCGCATCTGCAGTGCCATGGCAGCGGCGGTATCTGCATCTACCTGCGCCCCATCAGCAGCGGCATGGGCCGTGCTTGCGCTCGCATTCGCCTGACCGAGCTGGAGCTGGAGCAATTGTTCCGGCGTCAGGCTGGTATAGGGAGACCCCGCCTCTGCCACGAAATCGAAATAGGCGTTGATCGCCAGCACCGCACGATAGTTCGAAGCGTGCTGAGAACTATGTTGCAGGTTGTTGGGCAGAGTGTTCGGATTTTGTCGAACATCCTCGTAAAAATCGGACCATTCATCTTTGCGATCAGGCCAATTGGTTGAATAAGTATTATGCTCGAGATCGTATAGGGCTTCAAACATCGTCGCCCAGACGGCTTGATACGCCTGATAGGTATTATCAAATTTGTTGCTGCCACCATTAAACTGATCGAGCGTGTAAAGACTGTCAATCCAGTTCGAGAGATCCTCTTTTCGGCTTTCGAGCCATGCCTCCGGATCAGCCAACGCAGCCGCGCGATCCATGGGGAGATTGTTTGCCTGCGAGGTCAGGTTATCGAAGAACTGGTTAATGTAGTTCGCCTTCCTCACCTCGTTGTAGGAACCGGAAGGGAGGTAGCGCAGATCCTGGGCAATATAGGATTCCTGCTCCAGCCGGTCGGCATATGCCTCGAACTCATCACGCAGGAGCCCACTGCTGGCCGAAGCAAGGTTATCAGCCTCGATCCGGGCACTGTTTAGCCATGTCTGTCGATCAGACAGCCAGGTATTCATGTCCGCCAGCGCGGCCGCACGCTCGCTTGAATAATCCACCGTTGGATTGAGCAATTCCGCCATCTGCGCCTGCAAGCTGGCCACTGCGGCATCGGCATCGGAAGCCGCCTGGGCCAGTGCATCTGCATCGGCCTGCACGGCAGCTGCGGCTGCCTCTGCCTGAGCTGCGATCAGATCGAGAGCGTCTACATCGGCCTGAAGTTGGGCTGCATATGTGGCCGCTGTCTGTGCGTCGCCATCGGCGGCAATGGCATCAAGCTCGGCCTGATCGGCATCCGCATGCAACTGCGTGGCTGCGGCCAAGGCATTGCCAGCAGCAAGTTGCGCCGCATCCGCCGCATCATGGGCGGCGTCAGCATCGGTGATTGCCTGGTTCAGTTGAGCTTGCAGTATCTGTTCAGGCGACGCATTGGCCTCTACCTCCCCACCTACATCATAATAGGCAGAAATCTGCACATTCGCACGATAGTCAGAAGGATGCCCGCTCCCAGCAGAGACCCTAGCATACAAGACCGATTCACTAATTTTGTATGATAAATAAAAACCGTAAAATTTATAGTAGCTATCAAAATTATCATAGTCACTATCCCATCCTATGGAATAGCAAGAATTTTCTATATCGTACTTTGCCTTTAAAATATTATATAAAGACCCTCCAAGAACACTTATTACATGCTCCAGCTTCTGTCGAGGGCCGCCCCCCTGCATTCCCCCCCTTAAATCCATATAGTATTCTATAAGATATTTAATTTCACTCTCTCTCCAATCTATCCATTGCTCACTACTCGAATACGCCGCATTAATATCGCCAAAAGGATGGGAAATTTTCCAATCTAAATGATCAAAATACCCGTTTATGTAACTTACTACAGCATTATCACTTGCATTATTATTAGCCTCTCCCTCTAGAAAATCTTCTAGAATTTCTAAATACTCAAAATATGCTCCAAACCTCCCATATTGATCGGAATATTCTCCAGATGATCCTCGCATTAGAGAATATGAAGAATTCTCTTTCTGCTTGAGCCAATCCCGGTGATCACCCAACCAAGAGACCGGATCAGCCAAAGCAGCTGCACGTTCAGCTGAATAATCAACCCCAGGCGCGGAACTTCCACCCCCGAGCGCGTCCAGTTGATCCTGTAGGTCATCCACCACCGCATCAGCGGCGGCGGCGGCCTGTGCGGCTGCCGTTGCATTTGCTTCCGCTTGCACAGCTGCCGTGTCGGCCTGTGCAGCTTGCGCATCCAGGCTATCGGCTGTGGCATGTAACTGGCCGGCATTCGCAACCGCAGCATCAGCCGCAGCCTGGGCTGTATCCGCATCAGACTGCGCAGCATCGGCATCAGCGCGGAGCGGGGCGGCAGCGGCCCAGGCTGTGTCAGCATCGGCTTGCGCGGCATCGGCCAAGGCATGCGCAGCTGTCGCATCGACCTGAGCCTGATCGATCTGGGCCTGAAGCAGTTGCACGGCTTGCCCGCTGCCGAGCAATGCCAGCTGGGCCTCCAGATCATCGACTACCGCATCCGCATCGCTCGCTGCTTGCGCTGCAGCGTCTGCATCAGCCTGGGCCTGCACCGCGTCGGATTCAGCCTGCGCCGCCTGTGCGTCGAGATCATCGGCTATGGCCTGCAAGCCGTCCGCATATTCATAGGGATCTTCGGGGACCAGTTCCGGATCGAACACCGCCACGCCAGTCTCACCCGCACCATTCGCCGGGAGACTGTATTGCTCGACCGAAATCACATCGCCAAAGCGATTATAAATCGTGCGGGAAACGTAGCCTGCCGCATCGCGCGTTGCGATCAACCGATTGAGGCTGTCATAATAACTATAGGTCGCATTACCTTTCGGATCGGTTGTTTTCACCACATTGCCGAAGGCATCGTATTCGTAAGCCGTCACCCCGCCCAGTGCATTGGTCGCTGAGAGAACCTGCCCCAACTCGTCATAATTGTAAGTGGTGGTATGGCCATTGGCATCGGTCGTGCTGATCCGGTTGCCAAGACCATCATAGGCATAGAAGGAACCGACTTGTTCGGATGTACCATAGGCATGATACGCAGCCACGAGACGCCCGGCGGCATCGTATTCGTAGTGGGCGCGAACCGCCTTGTTCGTTCCATCCGCCACGTAGACATCGACCAGCTGGCCCAATGCATCGTATGCATTGCGCGTCACGAAACCTTCGCCATCCGTGCTCGTCAGCAGGCGCCCGGCGTTGTCATAGCTATAGCTTTGCGCGATGGGGCTGCCTGCTCCGGCCGCCGCCGCCGCAACTTGCGCAACCGTGACTGCATCGGCAACGACCACGCCATTCGGCCACGCATTTTCCCCGATCTTGCGACCTTCTGCATCATACACAAAGCCACGAACGTAATTTCCGGCATCGACAGTGTAGAGCAGTTCGCCACGCTCACTGTACCAGTTGCGGTCAACGCGATTTGCAGTGTCGCTGGCATGGGCTGGATTGGCGGCCCAGCCATCCATTTCCGCCAGTGACGGAAGCCCGGTTGCGCCTTCATACAAGTCCGCGAACTGAACCGATTTCACCACCCGACCGGAAGTGTCATAGGTCAGCCCCGTAACACCGCCTTCCGCATCGACGGCATAGGCAGCCCGCCCCGATGCGTCATAAACCGTATAACTGACCCGATCGGCTCCGTTACTGACAATCGCGGCCTTCACCGTATCAAACGCAAAATCGGTGAGTGTCAGTCGGGTCGCATATTCGGTGGTGGTGGTGAGCCGCCCCGCACTGTCATAGGCAAAGGCGCGGACACCGCCAGCGCCATCGACAGTGAAGCGCAATTGGCCCTGACCGTCGTAGACATAATGCGCCGTCCGATCGACCGTTGATGCCCCGACCACTGTCTCCCGCAATGCCGCGAAGCTACCGCCGGCACGCACTGCCACATTGGTGACTGTCGCATAGGCGATTTCCTGCAGCTTTTGCCCTGCTGCATCGTAAACGATCTCTGTCAGGTAACCTTCACCGTCTAGAGTCCCGACGATCTGCCCTGCGCCATTATAAAATTGGCGCGCAACCGCGTCGCCACCGCTCGCCCCTGGGAGGACCACCGTGGAAGGGGCTGTCTGTTTCAGGGCGTCAAGCTGGGCCTGGCTGAGAATGTTCAGATAGCTGGTGGTTTTAACGAGGCGATCGGACTGATCGTATTCAAAGGTGGCGACACTGCCGTCACTGCCAATACTTTCGATGGCACGCCCACCATCGTCATAGATGGTCCAGTTCCAGATATCCTGACTGCTGGCCACCGGAAGGAGGGCAGACAGTTCCACATCACTGTCAGGATCAGCCAATTGGGCCAATTGTCCGGCGCTGAGCACATCTGCGTGGCGAACGGTCGCCACCAGGCGATTTGCCTGATCGTATTGATATTCGACGATCTCGCCCAGATGGTTGACATCGGCGACCTTGCGGCCCGCCCTGTCATAGACGGTGTAGCTGGTACGTCCGGTTGCATCGCTGACAATGCGCAAGCGCCCGTTCGCATCGTATGCGTAGGTTGCAGTCCCTCCAGCCGTATTGGCGCCGCTGCCCGTCTGGCTGACCAATTCCCCCGCTTTGTTGAACGAGGAAACATTAGTGTAGCCTGCCGCCGTCGTAACCGTGGTCGTCAAAGCCGTATCGTTGAAAACGATTGTCGTCGTGCCACCATTGACGTCAGTCGATGCGACCAGACGCCCCAGCCCGTCGTAAATGAAGTTTTCGGCCAGTTCACCAGCGCGATAGCGCGACAGGAGCTGCCCTGCCTGATCATAAGTCTGATAGGTCGCGCTGAAGCCATCAGTGGAGACGGCATTGCCCGAAGCATCTGCGGCACCATAGGCGGTTACCGCCGTCCGATTACCACGCGCATCATATGTATAGGACGCGATGCGTGCGGCGCTCAGGTCGCCAAGCCCTGTCACCCACGCATTCATTCCCGCTTCGTCGATGGCGGCCGGACCGACTGGATAGGGGGTTTCGGGATAATCGACCCGGCGCGCCAACTCGCCATGTGCAGTGTATTCGTATTCAGTGACCTGCCCCGCGCCATTCACCGCATAGCGGAGATGCCCCTCTACATCGTAGGCATATTGCGCATAGTGGGCCACGTTGGCCCCTGCTTCGCCGGAGCCGTAGGCCAGTTCGGTGATCAGGCGATTGGCGGAATCGTAAGTCCGCTCCACCACGTTCGCGTTGGCATCCGTGACCCGTGTCACATTGCCATTCGCGTCGTGCTCATACGCTGTGGTGTTTCCCTCGGCATCCGTGACCGTGACCAGATTACCTTGCGCATCGTATGCAAATTGAACCTGCTGTGCCGTCGCACCAGTGTAGGCCGGAGGAGCCGTAATCGCCGTCAGTTGGCCAGCCGCATCGTAGTCCAGCCGGGTGACTTGGCCGTCAGGACCAGTCACTTCCGTATGGCCAGAACCATAAGCCAGGCTCGTCACGCGCGTATCGCCCGCCGCCACCGTTTGCGTCAGCGCTGCGACGCGTCCGGAACCATCATAGGCGATTTCCAGCAACGAGCCGTCAGTCTGCGCGATGGAGGCAATGCGATTGCTTGCGCCATCATATGTGTATGTGACGGTATAAGTGTTTCCATCCGAAACGGCATTATCCTGCGGTGACAGATCGGTCGTCACCATGATCAGCCGGTCGCTGGCATCGTAAGCATAACGAGTGCGGGTAAGCGTTTGCGATGTCGAGGTCGCAAGGTCAGTGAAGCCCGTGACGATTTCCGTGATATTGTTCCCGGACCAGAGATACTGTGTCCACGCACCGTCGGCGGTCGTAACCGTATCGAGTTTTTCACCTTGGTAGGAATAAGTCAGACTATTGCCGTCAATATCGGTGGTCGAGACGATCCGCCAATTATCTGAACCATGGGCTGCGTACGTTTCGGTTGTCTGGCTATCGCCATCCGTCCAGGTCCAAACTCCGGTCGTTTGGGTCAGAGTATCGAATGCGCCACTGCCTGCGGTAGTGACATAGGCGCCGCGGGCATCGTCCCATGCATAGACCACCACGGAACCATCACCACCCTGCCGGCTGATCGTGCTCCCCACGGTGTCAGCAGTGCCAGTCAGCGCAAAAACGCGCCGCGTGGTACTTTGTTGCCAGTTGTCGCCATTGTCGCCGTCGGCAGCATCGCCAAGGCTGTTATAAGTCCGCGAAATGCCGATGTCCGGGCCACGTCCGACCAGAAACTCATCCTGTTGCGTTACAAGCAGGTTACCCGTCGCGGCGTTGACCGCCACGCTTTCATCCCCCCGGCCCAGCAGGCCTCCGCCAAGCTGCCCGGCCCCGCCCAAGATATTGGCCGAGCCGCGTGTGAAACCGGCACCTGCACCCGTGAAAATCGCAACCATTCCGTCCTCGCCTGAAATCGCGGTCATGAGGAGCGCAAGGCCCCTCCCGAAATGGCAATCCGACGATCGGCCCGATTGTTTAGCGGCAGGCGAAGAAATTTTGCAGCAGACACCACTCAAGGTTTGAAGTGAACAAAGCTGTCACCCCCTTGTACCCGAGGGTGACAGAACTCTCGCGCAAGAAACCTCATGACGGGTTATTTTCTTATATTTCAAACAAATAAATTGTTGCATCCGTTACGGAGATAACCCGCGTTGACTTGGATGCCCCGCTTCCCCCAACCAAAAGGCGACGGCAAATTCTTGGGGGTATTATGTCGGGACTCATCGAGTCCGCGTCGAGCATTCTTGCATCTTCGGAACGCCGGGTAGAAGCGTCTGCCCTCAATGTCTCGAATGCGTCGACGCCGGGCTACAAAAGGCAGGTGGCTTTCACCAGCGCACTGAAACAGGCGGCCTCTGCAATTGGCCCACGTGTAGCAAGAACAGGGGCAGCCGCTGACAGTGAACTTCACTTCACTACCGACTTTTCCCAGGGCGCGTTGCGCGAAACCGGAAGCCCGCTGGATCTGGCAATTTACGGTCCCGGGCTCATCCAGCTGCGCGACGGTGATGTCTATGTCTATTCACGCGGCGGCTCATTCACAGTGGGGCCAGAGGGCGTAGTTGCCGACCCGGCCGGGCGCAGATTGCAGCAAGCCGGCGGCGGTGACCTGACCGTTTCAAACCCGACGCCTGAGATCCTGGGCGATGGCACCGTAATCGAAAACGGTCTGCCAGTCTCCACCATCGCCCTTCTCGAGCCAGCCGCGCCGGAGCGGGTCACCACGTTGGGCGGGGGCATTTTCACTGCGCCCGACAGTGCGATGGAGCAGGCGAGCGACAGCATCCTGCATCAAGGGCAACTGGAAAGCGCGAATGTGACAATGAGCGATGAAATGATCGCGATGATGTCCGCCACCCGGCAAGCGGAAGGCGGCGCAAGACTGGTGCAGTTCTATGACCAGCTGATCGGCCAGGCGATCACCACTTTCAGCAGGAGCAGCAAGTGAACGGGGCATTTGAAGTCGGCGCCGTTGCGCTGAGAGCCGAACAGAAAGCGCTGGAGATGTTGGCGAACAACATCGCCAATGTGAATACTCCCGCATTCAAACGATCCGACGCCTGTTTTTCGGCGATCCTGGCCAACCAGATCCAGCCGGACGGCGCCCTTCCACTGCCACGCAACGATACTCTTCCCCCCAACGGCGGTGTTCGGATCACGTCCCATCCCATGCTGTTTGCGCAAGGTGAGATCCGTCCAACCGGCAATTCGCTGGATATCGCCATCGATGGGCAGGGCTTCATCGAACTGATGGGCCCAGGCGGCCAGGCCCTGCTCTGGCGCGGCGGCACCTTGCGCGTGAACGATGACGGCGCGCTTGCGACCGCCGGCGGATTGCCTCTTCGCGCCGGGATTACCGTACCGGCTGACGCGACAGAACTGAATATTGGCCGCGACGGCCTGGTAACTGCGCTGACATCCGCTGGCGAAACGGTGGAACTTGGACAGATCGAACTTGTCCGGGCAGATTATGAAGAGGCATTGGAACAACTGGACGGTGGGCTGCTGCGCGCAGGAGAAGATGCCCGCTTGACCGACGCTATTCCAGGCGAAGACGGCACCGGTCTGTTGGTACAGCGCGCAGTGGAAGGCTCCAATGTGGAACTGACGGAGGAGATGACCAGGCTCCTCGTCATTCAGCGCGCTTTCGCGGCCAATGCACAGGTTTTGCAGACCGCCGACCAACTGGCCGCAATCACCAACAATCTGAAGAAATAGGCTCTGCCATGCGTGCCCTGATCCTCCTTGCAGCACTGGGGCTCAGCGCCCTGCCAGCGACACTTCGCGGGCAGGAAACCGAAACGAATGGAGACATCCAGCTTGCCGACAGGCGCATACTGGTCCGCGATCTGGCTTTGCTCTCACCTGAAGAACGGGAGACGATCGGCCAACTCGTCGCCATGCGCATCCCGAAAGGACAAACGACAATCGAATTGAGCGCCGGGCAACGCGCTGTGCTATTGCGCCGACGCGTGCCAGGCCGCGACTTGCGCCTCCTCCTTGGGGGATCCCGACGTTTCGCGGTTCGCACCGCACAGATCGAGGGTGAGGACAGGCGCGCCGGACACGAATGTTTCGTGCTCCGGCAAAATCTCGACGCTGGGGCCTATATCACGCAAGAGGTCGTGGCTCCTGCAACATGTGGACACGGCGGCTCACCCCGCCTTCCACTGCGGTATGACAACGCCGCAAGCGCGGCCATGCTGACACGCCCTCTGCCTGCAGGCACGAATCTAGGTTCGCTGTCTGTTAGCCCAAGGTCGGTGGTCGAATCCGGACAACTGCTGACTCTGACAGTCACGCAAGGGCCCGTCACGATCGAACGGCAAGTCCATGCCATGCAACCGTCGCGCGAAGGCCGCGCCGTTTTCGTGCGCACCGTGGACGGCAAGATACTGGCCGCCCCTCTGCAAGCCTTCGCAACAGAGAAGACCACAAGATGAAACACGCCCTGTTCGCCTCCCTGGGCATTCTAAGCGTGATCACGCAAGCTGCGCCGAGCCACGCAGAACAGCTCTATACCGGTGGGGCATGGCCCGCATTCGCCACTGACGACAAGGCACGCGACGTCGGCGATACGGTGACTGTCCTGATTTACGAGGCGGCCAGCGCATCCAGCAAGCTGCAGAACAATTCCTCCAAGAAGACAGACTTCGGGGGCAGTTTTGCCGCTGGCAGTATCGATGAAAGCGCCAAGCTAGAATTCGGCGGCAGTTATGGCGGCAAGGGCGAAGTCGTTCGCACCGAACAATTCGTGGCCCGAATGACCGCACAGGTGACTGGCCTCGCATCCAACGGCGATTTCCTCATCGAGGGAACCCAGAAGATGCTTATCAATGGAGAGAATACTTCAATCGGGGTCCGCGGCCGGATCAGGCCGCGCGATATTTCAGCCGACAATGTCGTGCTTTCCTCTCGCATCGCAGATGCCCAGATCGACTATGACGGCAAGGGTTTCGTGAGCCGCAGCGCCAAGCCCGGCCTCGTCAATCGCATACTCAGTTTCCTGGGAATCGGCTGATGAACGGTAACGCTCTCTTTCAGCGGGGGTGGGCCGCGCTTCTGGCCGTTCTCGCTCTGGTCGCAAGCAATGCGGCACAGGCGCAGGGAGTCCCGATAAAAGCGCTCGGGCGATTTGACGGTTGGCGAGACAATGCCTTGATTGGCTATGGCATCGTTACCGGCCTTTCGGGATCCGGGGATACCCGGCGCAACGAAATCACACGTCAGGCACTGCGCAGCGTGCTGTCCCGCCTCGGCACTGCCGTAAGCGACGACCAGATCAACAGCCGTAACGTCGCCGTCGTGATCGTAACCGCGACTTTGCCTGCGTCGGCCAATCCGGGTGATCGGATCGACGCCGTGGTTTCTTCGGTCGGCGATGCCCGATCACTGGCCGGAGGTACGCTGCTGATGACACCGTTGATCGGGCCAGACCAGCACCCTTATGCACTGGCACAAGGTTCGTTGACGGTTGGCGGCTACGATTTCGAAGCCAACCTGAACCGGCAACAACGCAATTATCCGACCAGTGCGGTTCTACCGGGTGGAGCCACGGTCGAAAATGCCGTCGATGCCTCCATCCTGAAAGGTGATGGACACCTCTCTTTTCTGCTCACTGAACCCAGCTTTACGACTGCCCAACGGATCGCAGACGCCATCAATTCCACGCTAGGGTTTGGCATAGCCGAAGTGCGCAACGCCGATGAAGTTCGCATCCGCTTCGGCAAGCCCCACGATCAGCTTGCTGCATTCGTCTCCGAAATCGAAAACGTCGGGGTGGAACCTGCTGCCTCGTCACGGATCGTCATCAACGAACGTACGGGCACAGTCGTTGCAGGGGCGGACGTGCGTATATCCAGCGCGGTGATTTCGCAGGGCGATCTGAAAGTCACTGTCACCAGTGAAAACTACGCATCCCAGCCCAGCTTCATCGGTGGCTTCGCCAGCGATGTTTCCAGCCTGATCGTCACCAATACCAAGCTTGAGGTCGATCAGGGGGGCCAAGACGCCGTGTTGACCTTCCCCAACACCTCGGTCGGGGCGCTGGTCCAGGGGCTCAGCAAGGCACGTGTCGATACCCGCCGCACGATCAGCATCCTTCAGGCATTGAAGGATGCTGGCGCGCTCCATGCCGAAATTCTGGTGCAATAGGACAATCCGATGGATGAAATTTCCGCTCTCCTTCTGACGAAGGCGCTCGACGGGCTGGCCATGCGCGCCACTGCCACGTCACAGAATATCGCCAACGCCAATTCGCCCGGCTATCAGCCGCTGCGGGTGACATTCGAAGAACGTCTGCGAGAAGCGTCAAACTCCGGGCGCGAGGCCATCCGGGCCGTGCATCCTGAATATGTTCACGCCACCCCGCAAGATGGCGAACCGGCACTGCGCCTCGATCTCGAAATGGCGACCGCATCGCAGACTGCACTGCGGTATGCAGCGCTGGTCGATGTCCTCAACCGGCAGATGCAAATCGCCCGCCTCACCGTGCGGGGTGGCCAGTAATGGAAGCAATGGAAATCAGCCGCAGTGGCCTCGATGTCGAATGGCGCAGGCTCGAAGTCATCGCGCAAAATCTTGCGAACATGAGCACAACCCGCACCGGCGATGGAGCAGCATATATCGCAAGGCGGCTCGTCTCTGGGCCAGTGGAAAGCTTTCAGCGCGTCCTCACGACTGAAACCGAAACCGCGTCGCTTCACCCGAACGGGGTCCGGGTCTACGGTATCGAAGCCAAAGACGATGGTGTGAAACGGGTCTACGAGCCCGGCCATCCCCATGCGGATGAACAGGGTTTCGTCACGTACCCGAATATCAGCCACGCAGAAGAGATGTCTTTGATGGTCCGCACCAGTCGGGCTTACGAGGCCAATCTCGTGGCGATGGCCGCAGCACAGCAAATCTATTCCAGCGCACTGCAACTGGGGCGCCAATCGTGAACGAGATCAACGCAATTTCCGCTGTCGGAGCCGAAGACACCGCATCACTGATAACGCGGCTTGGGGGCGATACCGCAGCCATGGCGCCATCTCCCGCACATGGGGACTTCGCTTCGATCCTCTCCAACGGGCTCGAGAATCTGGACGCAAAACTCGCCCATGCGGACGATCTGGCCCGGCAGTTCGCGCTCGACGACCAAGTGCCCGTTCATCAGGTCACATATGCTCTCGAAGAAGCCCGGCTGTCTCTCGAACTGGCGATGCAAGTCCGCCAGCGGCTGGTCGAGAGCTATCGCGAAATCATGAACATGCAGCTCTGACCCGATCGGGAAAGGTAACGGCAACGCGCCATGGAACGCAGGCAGATCTTTATTTTCGGGGCCATTTTCGCCGGTGTCGTCGGGGTGCTGACCATCGTCTATTTTGCGTTCCTGCGACCCGGCTATGCGACGCTTTACGAGGACGTTCGAGAGGCCGACGCAGCGCAGATCGTGGATGAGTTGGAAAAGCAAGGCATCCCCTATCGCCTTGCCGAGGATGGCCACCGCGTGCTCGTGCCCGAGGATGAGATCGGACAGGCTCGGATTGCCGTGGCCGGATCGGGCATCGCGATGGGTGGTGTCGTCGGCTTCGAGCTGTTCAACGAAGCCGACATGGGGCTCACCGAATTTGCCGAAAAGGTGAATTATCAACGTGCGCTGCAGGGCGAACTGGCGCGCACGATCATGATGATGGAGGGCGTCGGCTTTGCCCGGGTCCATCTCTCCCTGCCCGAACGCAGCCTGTTCCGCGCCGACCGGACATCGCCCAAGGCAGCAGTAACAATCCAGACCCCGGCAGGACAGCCACTCGACCAAGCCCAAGTGGAAGGCATCCAGCGTCTGATAGCATCGACGGTAACTGGCCTGTCCGTTCACGACGTCGCAATCCTGAACGACAAAGGCGATCTGATCAGCACATCCGTTACGGAGAATGACCCTGACACCGCCATGGACGAACAAGGCGCATTGGAAGCGTATTTTCGGGCGCGGGCGCGCAGGGCCGCTGAAGAGCTCCTCCCTGGTATACCCTTCGAATTGCGTGTCTCTGCGCAGGGCTGGGCGCCGGACACAACCGCCATAAACCCGGGCAGCGATGGGGATACAGACGCAAGTCAGGCTCGCGAACGGAATTTAAACTTGCGCTTAGCCTTGCGGACCGAATCTGACCTTAATGAGGAAAACCGTGCCCTGCTCCGCTCAGCGATTGGGGCTGCCATTGCGCTCGATCCTGCCCGAGGTGATGTCTTGCGGTTTGAAACCGGCCCGCTGGGCATCGCCGGCAACGCACAATGGGCCAGCCACACTTCGGCTGCAGTGCCAGGCTCCCCTATGCCATCCACGGTCCACCACAAGACTGCAGGCCGCTATCCCGTAACAAGCGGATGGTTGCTGTTGCTGCTGATAGTGGCTGGTGGTGGCGGTGCACTACTCCTTCGCCGCCGCTCCCGGATGGGCAGTGCTGAACAAACCGCATTCGCAGAACTGCTCAGCGCACAACTGGAGGGCTCCCGTCATGGCTGAAGGGACGCCCAGCCTCGACGACTTGCTGGCCCAATGGCGCAGATTGCCAGCCGGCGACCGCAAGGCAATCCGCAAGCATCTTCCCCTCAAGCGCAGAATCGCGCTCGATCAGGCACTTGCGTCGAGAAACCACCAAAGCACCGTTGAAACGCCCCCTGCACTGCGCAGCGAATATGGTCAGTATTCAGTGTGGCTGGCCGAAATCGTTTCAGCCTGCGCAGCGGAGGATGGCGCTGACTGTGAGTTACGTCCCGCTACGCGTGAGGCCCTCCGGGCCGCTCACGCAGCAGTTGGCGCAAAAGCGGCGGAGCCTGCCAAACCTTCACTGTTCGATGTCCTCCACAAGGCCGTCAGGCAACTGGGCAGGCTGTCATGATACCGCTGTTCAAGGCCTCTGATGAACAGGCACAGTCCTCCGTGCGCCCCTTCTCTGTGCCAGAGCCGCCCAAATCGCCAATGCCGGCGGAAATGCCCGTCGACCTACAGTTATCAGCCACCCACACCGGCAATGACCCGGCGGAGCCCATCGTCGATCCGCGTATCGACCTGCTGGAACGACAGGTCGAAGAACTCGGCCGACAATTGCGAGAAGCAAACCTGCAAGCCGAAACCCGTGAGGCGGAAGCGTTCACACGCGGCCAACGGGATGGGTACAGCCAGGCTGACAGCGAATCCGGGAAACGGATTGCATGCCTCAAACAATCACTCGCTCAGGCCGAGGCTCAGTTTGCTGCCCGGCTGGAAACGCTGGAGGTACTATCGCTTGAAGTCGCGCAGACCGCCTTGGCCCGGATTTTCGGGGAAGATTCGCACTACTCCGAAATGATTTCGCAAAGCGTGCGCCACCAGCTCCGGCAAGTGGACAATGCGTTTGTCATCCGGGTCCGTGTTTCAGCCGAAGACTTCGGCGATGCCGCTGGCATGACAGAATTGGCCGATCAGCTTCCTGACCTGTCACTGCAAATCGATCCGGCCTTGCAAACAGGGCAGTGTACGATCGATCTCAAACTTGGCCAGATCGAGGCAGGCATTGCCGATCAGTGGCCCCGTCTCGCGCACCTCCTGGAAACGATGGCCGGGGAAGGGATCGAGCGATGAAGGCCCACCCGTATATCACAACGCTCGAACGGGCAGAGCTTGCTCGCCGTACAGGCACCCTGATCCGGATCGGCAGCGAATATGTCGAAGCGGACGGCCCCATCGTTGGTGTCGGCGACTATTGTGAAATCGAACAGACCGGGCGTAACGATCCGATCATAGCAGAGGTCACCGCAATCGAGCAGGAGCGGATACGCCTGCTCCCTTTTTCAGGCGTGCGGCAGCTGCGGCTGGGCGCACGCGTCAGCAAGTCCCGCCATTGCGACGATATCCCGACAGGTGCGGGGTTCGCCGGACGGGCGATTGACGCGCTGGCGAACCCTCTGGACGGAGGCAGGCCCATACTGGCCGAAGCGAACCGCCCGCGTGCCGGGCATATGTTAGCTCCGCTTGACCGAATGGTGCCGAAGGAACGTCTGATCACCGGTATCCGAGCGATTGATGCGCTGCTGCCGCTCGGCAAAGGACAGAGAATTGGCATTTTCGCCGCCAGCGGTGTCGGCAAAACCAGCCTGATCGACCAGATCGCCCATCAGATAGAGTCCGACCGGGTTATATTGTGCCTTGTGGGCGAGCGCGGGCGTGAAGTCGAAAAACTGTGGCGCACACATTTGCGCGAACGCGATGGCACCAGATTTACGCTCGTCGCCGCTACGGCGGATGAGAGCGCAAGCCTGCGTGTGAGAGCCATCGATCAGGCGCTGGGTCTCGCAGAGCACTGGCGCGACAAAGGGGAGCATGTCCTGCTGATCGTGGATTCGATCACCCGCGTGGCATTGGCCCTGCGCGAACTGGGTCTGGCCTCTGGCGAACCGCCAACTATCCGCGCATTCACTCCCAACGTATTTTCAGCACTGCCCAAAATCGTCGAGCGTTGCGGCGCAGTGCGGCATGGTGGCTCCATCACAGCAATCATGACCGTGCTGAGCGAGACCGACGATGTCGATGATCCGATCGTCGAACTGATGAAATCGGTGCTGGATGGTCACATTGTCTTGTCGCGGACATTGGCTGAAAAACGCCATTTCCCCGCGATTGACGTGGCCCGCAGTGTTAGCCGCCTCGCTTCCGATTTGTTCAGCAGGGACGACGAAAGTCGGGCCCAGAAGGCCCATGCCGCCCTTGCCCTATACGAAGAAGCCCGGCCGATGATCGAAAGCGGCATCTATCGCCAAGGCAACAGCGCCGAAATCGATCAGGCCATCGCATGGCATCCCCAGTTGACGGCCTTCCTCCGCCAGCCTGCAGACCACCTTTCCTCTCTGGATGAAGCACAGACAATGCTGGATGCGATCGTTGGCGGGAGTGGCCATGCATAACGATCCGAAAGCCAGCCGCGCACTGAAACGGCTCACACAATTGCAGGCCCTGCGCGTCGCCGAAGCGCAGCTGGCGCTGGATGACGCCCAAACCAAGCGGGAAAGCGCCAGCGCGCACGAAGACACCGCCAGGGACGCTCTGAAACGACAGGAGGACGAACTCTCCGATCTCCTCGCCACACGCCTGCTTGATCCCTCGCTGTTCAGCGTGAAGGGCGGAATGATCGTCAGCCACGCCGATGCGGTAAGAAAAGCTCACGAACAGGCGGAAATCGCCCGTGCAACCGAACGCGAACGGCAAAGTACGTGGCACGCCCGCCACCACCAACAGGACTGGTTGCAGGAACAATATCGCTGCGCCGCCCGCTACATCCGCCGACAGCATGAGGAGAAGGTCGCGCTTGAAGTCGCAAGCCTCATCGCCATGCGTACTGCGAGGCAACCCCGATGACTGCAATAGCGGCTCCAGCCTCAGACACTGCTCGCCGTGTCAACGACCTCATGCCAGATGTCTCATCCAGCCAACCTGATGGGCCTTCCTTTGCATTTTTTCTCGATCTCGAATCGTCCCAGCTTTCCTCGCTGCCAGATCAGGACATTGCCCATGCCGCTGCCATCACACCGGCAATTGGACAAGATGCACAAGCCTTCGTTGCCTCACCATTGCTGGTCGCAACCGCAGTGCCACAGACGGCCGGTGGCGAACTTCCATTGGAGAGGCGTGATCCAGCGCCCCTGCGTTCCGTTAAGGCGTTCCCATCACCACCTGCCACAGCTGCTCCTCCCGCCGCCGATGCGGGATCGCTTCCTCTCTTTGAAGAGGCCCCCCTCGAAGCTCCTTTGACGAGCACGCCCACGGTCCGATTGGCTCTCCAATATCCAGCGGCCCCGGCTTTGACCGGGCAGGAAAAAGTAGCGGGAATGCTGTCGGGATCGCCCCCCGCCAGTACGCCAATACACCATTCAGCCACACCGCAGTTCCTGCCGCTGGCCCAGTCCCGACCCAATCTTCAAGGCGAGGCCCACGCGGTGGATCAGCCGGGCGGGGCCGCATCAGCGAAGTCCAGCCCGATATCATCAAGAGCCGCACCCGCCAGCCCCGGCGGAGAGTTCACAGTCCATTGGCTTCCGGTTGAAGGCGGCATCCGGTTGTTCATTCGGCTCCCCCGCATGTCCGACGACATGCGGGGCGAAATGGAACTGCGGCTGCGTGAGTTGTTCGAACAATTCGGGCTGACCTTGCGCGACCTCGATCTCCACCAAACTCCTGCGTGAAAGGCTGACGGCAATGGCGACATCACCCATAGAAGGCCTGGCCAACGTCCAGACCGACTCCGGTGCGAACCAGGGGGCTCAGAACGCGACCGATGCTTTCGGCCTGAGTTTCGAATCCCTGCTCAAGATCGTCCTGACCCAACTGACCTATCAGGACCCCTTGAAGCCGATGGACAATTTCGAATTTGTCTCTCAGCTCGCCCAGTTTTCCCAGATCCAGCAAACGCAGGACATGTCGCAGGCGCTGCAGACCCTGGTCGCGGCGCAATCGTCTTCGCAGGCGGCCAGCCTGCTGGGCAAGACAGTAGATGTTCCGGCCAGTGGCATCACATTGAGCGGAGAAGTGACGGCAGTGTCCTTCATCGACGGTTCGCCCAGCCTCACCATTCGCACGACAGATAACCAGACCATCAGCAACATCGCATTGAACGCAGTCTCGCAAATTAGGGAGGGCAATTGATATGTTCGGTTCCATCTACATCGGCCTGAGCGGGCTCAACGCCTATTCCCAGGGCCTGAAAACCGTCAGCAACAACGTCAGCAACCTGAACACCTCAGGCTTCAAGGCGACCGACATCTCATTCTCTGACGTTTACGGCGGCAGCAGCGCGGGCGGGCTGGCGTATGGCTCCGGCTACACCGGGCAGGGGCACGGCGTAAATTTCGACGAGGTGTCCATCAATTTCACACAAGGTGAACTGCGGAACACAGGCCGCGATCTGGACCTTGCCATCGACGGCAACGGTTTCTTCGTCCTTCTGGATGGCGACACGACCCTTTACGCACGCACCGGCAGCTTCGTGGTCAATGACGATGGCTACGTCGTTCTGGCTGGCACCGACTACAAACTGGCGGTCCTGGATTCCACTGGTCGTCCGCAGAGCGTCAATATCGACAACGCGCGCACAAGCGCACCAGCAGAAACGACCCGGATCGGCTTTTCAGACAACCTATCCTCGACCGCGACCGAATACACCGTTCCCGATGTGAAGGTCTATGACGAGCGCGGCGGCGAGCATGTCTGGACAATCGCATTTTCACGCGAAGAAACGGTGTTCGACGAATGGACGGTCACTGTTACCGATGCAGACGGAACGGAAGTCGGAACCCAGACTCTGACCATTACCGGCGGTATAGCCGACCCGGCCAATACCACGCTGACGTTCGAAGATACGGCCAGCAGCCTGTCGGTCGCATTCGATTTTTCAGGCATCACCTCATATTCATCGGGCACGGTTTCCACCATGCGGGCCTCAGATGTCGATGGCCATCCGACCGGGTCGGTTGCGACTTTGACCGTGAATGAAAAGGGGCAGTTCGAAATTGCCTATTCCAATGAGGAAACATTGGAACTGGGCGCGATTGCGCTGGCCGATTTCCGCGACCCGCAGACGCTGGAACAGCGAAGCAACGGGCTGTTCGCCCAACGTGGCTTTGGTCAGGTGCAGTACCTTTCCGCAGATGACACACGCGTAGGTTCGATCCTGTCCCAACGGCTGGAAGCGTCCAATGTCGATCTCGGATCGCAATTCGGTGACCTTATCCTGATCCAACGCGGTTTTCAGGCCTCATCGCAAATCATCAGCGTCACCAACGACATGATCCAGCAGTTGTTCGGCATCCGGGGCCAAGGGTGATGCCCACCGCATCGCTCTGGTTGCCGGAAACGGCATTTACCGGGCCATCGTCAGTCGCACCAGTCGCGGAACTCCTGGGCCGGTGGTCAGACGAATGGTTGGTCAAAGGCAGGCTGACTGCCCCTTTCGCCTGGCAAAAGGCGCCCGCCCCGCATGGTTCGGGCAATGCTGCCGACAGGCCATGCCAACTTACTTTGACGACGGGTTCGGAGCCGCTCCTCGCCCAAGGATTACTCGGGCGGGAAATGGGCGCACATGATCTGAAAACGACCGGCGACATGATGCTTGTCCGGGAACTCGCGCAAACCGTACGGGACGACCTTGCTCGGCGTATCGAGGCACTGTTTGCCGATTTCAAGGGACCGGCGGATGGCGGTGCCCATCCGCGATATCGCTTGCCGTTCATGTTGAATGAAGGGTCGGAAATCTTCACGCTCGAAATCGCGGCGCCGCTCTTGATCGCAATGGCGCGACACCGGGCGGGCACACCGCGTAAACGTGCTCAACCAGATCTCCGAAACCGAGCGATAGAGAACCAGCCCATCGCCATCGGGGCCCTTATCGGTCGCACCAGCATCGCACTGAACGATCTTGAAAAGCTCGGGCCAGGCGATGTCATCACGCTTCAGACGGATGCAGCGGACCTGCTCGACATGCAGGCCGGCAACACCATCATCGCTCACAAGGCTGCCTCGATCGTACTTGCGGGCGAACACTTCCAAATGCGGATCGAAAGGCCAATTGACCAATGGTAGAGAACCCCAGCAGCGACAGGATTGGGGGCAAGGCGCCCGCCAAGCTGATCGATCATGTCGAAGTTGAAGTCGAGGTGATGCTCGGCGAAGCGAGATTGACAGTTGCAGCCCTGAACCGGCTCGCAACAGGCGATGTCCTACCCATTGACCGCACCATAGCCGAAGCTGCCGACATCCGCGTGAACGGACGGATAATTGCGCGAGGAGAAATCGTCACCGTCGATGACAAATTTGCAGTCCGTGTGACCGAGATCGGCGATTGAGCACATGAAGCCTCGCTGCCTGCTCTCTTTCGCATTGGCTTTGGCGTCGATGGGCCATCCCGCCGCCGCTGCATCCGGCCTTGGCACAGCCGGTGAGCCTGCAATTCCATGGCTGCGCATCGGCCTGTCCCTGGCATTCTGCGTGGCGTTGGCAGCAGGGGCTATTCTCGCCCTACGCCGTCATCAGGGCCGCCTCGATTTCAGCCGCCTGAGCCATGCACCAAGGCGGCGGATCGAGGTGATCGAAACGCGCCGGATCAGTCCGCATGGGGATGTCTGCCTGATGCATTGCGAGGGGCATGCCTACCTGATCGCCGTCGGCCAAGGGCACGCTCTGGTGCTGGACAAGCAGCCCGTTTCTCCGATGGAGAAAGCGCCATGAAGCTCCGGCTCCGACCGAGCCTGCTCACAGTTGTCATCGCGGTGTCTGCCTGTCAGGCACAGCCAGCCTTGGCTGCTGTGCCTGCTGCACCCGAGACAAGCGAGGCTGTCCGGCTTGCGGTAGTGCTGACCATTCTCGCCATCATTCCGGCGATCCTCATCAGCACGACCAGTTTCATTCGGATTGTCGTGGTCCTCGCGATGGTGCGCCATGCTTTCGGCATGCCCCAGACCCCGCCCAATGCCGTGCTGACCAGCCTGGCGCTGTTCATGACAGCCTTTGTCATGAGCCCGACACTCTCGGCAGTGAACGAAGGAGCCTTGCAGCCTCTACTGACAGGCAAGGCAGATATTGCCGAGGCAATGGACAAGGGCGCTGGTCCGCTCAAATCCTTCATGTTGCGGCATACCCGCGACAATGACCTCGCCATGATCTATCGCGTTTCACGAACAGTTCCTCCCGATCGGGCCGAAGATGTGGAGTTGTTCAAACTGACCCCGGCATTCATGCTCAATGAACTGCGTGCCGCGTTCACTATCGGCTTCGTGATCCTGCTGCCCTTCCTGCTGATCGATCTCGTCGTGGCGAGCATCCTGCTTTCGCTTGGTATGATGATGGTGCCGCCGGCCACCATATCCCTGCCGATCAAGGTCCTGATGTTCGTCCTGATCGACGGCTGGAGCCTGGTGATGGAGGGATTGCTCGGAAGCTTCGGATGACCATTGCCTCGCGTCGCGGCGTTGCGCTGCTGGTGCAGCCGGACAGGGTCGAAGCTTCCCTGTGGCGCGCCTACCTCGATATGCGGGGGGACGACGCCCGGCTGAAGCTCTTCGAATACTATCAGCCATTCGCTCGCACGTTGGCCGGAGTGCAATTCACAAGACGGCGGATTGGCAGTGTCGAGCGGGGGGATGTCGAACAACTCGCCTATGAAGCCTTGCTGCAAGCCATTCAGCGGTTCGATCCCGCACGCAATGTGCCCTTTCAGGCTTACGCGAGAAGCCGCATCGCAGGCCATATCAGCAATGGTCTGGCGACAATGAGCGAAGCGACCGCGCAATATCGCTATCACCAGCGCGTGGAAAGGGACCGGCTCCGTTCGTTGCGCCAATCGGGGCCTGTCGCAGAAGCAGACCCGCTGGGCGCCCTGGCGGAGCTTGCCAGCACGCTTGCTCTGGGCCTGCTGGTCGGAGACGGCGAAGCGGTCGACCCGGATACGATTCCGGATGGGCAGCCTTCCGCTTATGAAAGCCTCGCCTGGCATGAAATGCAAAAGAAGGTCCGCGAACAGATCGACATGTTGCCCGAAAGGGAGCGCTATATCGTTAGTCAGCATTACCGGAACGGTGTGAGCTTCCAGCAAATTGCCGCTATACTGGGTGTCAGCAAAGGGCGGGTTTCACAAATCCACCGTTCGGCTCTGCTACGTCTGCGCGAGCAAATGGCCCAGTTCCGCTGACGCTTCCTATACGAGAGGAACGAGAAATGAATTTGTGTAGCGACGCCGAAATCAACGCATTGGTGGCTGCGATCCAGGGCAATGACCACGATGATCTGGCCCAGGTCGATGCCTTGCTGGCGGATTACCCTCAGGACCCGCGCCTGCATTTCATGCGCGGGTCGATCCTGGCTGGCCGACAACGCCCGATCGAAGCGCATGCGGCTTTGGCCAAGGCCGTTACAATCGCTCCGGAATTCCATCTCGCCCGCTACCAGCTCGGTTTCTTCGAACTGACTTCTGGCGAGGCGGACAATGCGCTTTCGACCTGGGGGCCGCTCCTCCGCCTGCCGCAGGACCACTATCTGCGTCACTTCGTGGAAGGCATGACGCATTTGATCCGCGACGAGTTTGCAGAGGCGATCACATTGATGCGTTCGGGTATGGCGCTCAACGAGGAAAACCCGCCGCTCAACAATGACATTCGGCTGCTGATTAAGGAGTGTGAGAAGTTGGCCAGCGACGGCCGTGGCGAAAACGCAGATACGGACACCGATCAGTCGTTGACGTCATTGATCCTCGGTCAGTTCACCCCCGGCGGCACACGACACTGAGGCCATCCGGCAATGACGCGTATCACGCCTGCCGATCAGGTCATGCTGCTGCTGCGCCAGCAGTTGCAACGCATGACGAAAGGCGCTGGTCAGGCCCGTGGCAGCCGAGCCGGGGCTTCTCAGCTAACCGGAGGACAAAACCCCCTGCACCGGGTTTCTGCCTTGGCCACTCTCGATGGTCTGTCCGACGAGGAACGCGGCAAGGCGCTGATCCGGGCTTTATTGACAGAGGAATTTGGGGAAGAACTGGCCAACGAGGCAAAGTTTGAGCGGATTGTAGGCGAAGTCCACCGGATCATTGCCTCCGATGACGGAAGCCGGGATCTGCTGAAGCGTTCGCTTCGAGAAGTGAGCCGCCGCCCGGCAGACTAGCGACAATCGGAACGAAGCGTGCAGAAATCCTGTGCCGCAGGCATCTGTCACAAGTTGCCTACCCGGCTTCAAGAATTCCACGACAAAGCCAGAGTACGATTTGCGGTCGAAGATATGGTTTGTATCCACTCCATAACTGCCGCAGGTTGGCGGCTGAACCACAGATTCCTCCGCCGTTCATCATACTTGGATGAGAGACGTGGGCTCACGATAGCGCCAGCCGTCCACTGAAATATGGGAAGATAAAGACCATGCACTATACGAAACTGGGCTCGACCGGCCTTGACATCTCACGGCTGTGTCTGGGGTGCATGACGTTCGGGCAGCCGGAGGCAGGGGCACACCCCTGGACTCTGGGCGAAGCGGAAAGTCGCCCCATCATCCGGCATGCGGTCGAACTTGGTATCAATTTCTTCGACACCGCAAACAGCTATTCGGCAGGAACATCGGAACTGATCTTGGGGAAACTCCTCAAAGAATTTACTCGTCGCGAAGAGGTCGTCATCGCGACAAAGGTCTTCCTTCCGGAAAATATGCTCTCGGGCGATGCCCCGCCCAATCGCAAGGGCTTGTCACGCAAGGCAATTTTCACGGAAATCGACGCGAGCCTTTCCCGTCTCAACACCGACTATGTCGATCTCTATCAGATTCACCGCTGGGACTATGGCACGCCCATCGAAGAAACCATGGAAGCCCTGCACGATGTCGTAAAAGCAGGAAAGGCCCGCTACATCGGCGCTTCTTCCATGGCGGCCTGGCAATTTGCCAAAGCTCAGTCGGTTGCAACGATCCACGGCTGGACACGGTTCGTCACCATGCAGAACTATCTGAACCTGCTCTATCGCGAAGAAGAACGGGAGATGATCCCCCTGTGCCAAGATCAGGGGGTTGGCTTGATTCCATGGAGTCCGATGGCCCGTGGCCGCCTGACGCGGCCCATCGGGAAGCAGACCACGCGCAGCGAGAGCGACGAGTTCGCGAAGGTCCTGTTCAAGCCAACCGAAGAGGCCGACAACAAGATCATCGCCACCGTCGAACAAATAGCCAATGAGCGTGGTGTGGCGATGGCCCAGATCGCTCTGGCGTGGGTGCTGGCGAAGAAGAGCGTCTCCGCCCCGATCGTCGGTGCCAGCAAGCTCGCGCATCTCGACGATGCCGTAGCGGCGCTATCGGTGACGCTCAGCGACGAAGAATGCGCCAGGTTGGAGGCAGCGTACGTCCCGCACGCAGTGACCGGCTTTGAATAGGAACGCTGCTGCAAGCGACACTTAAAATCGCCTGACCAAAACTGAAAACTGGCGTTGGCCAAACGGAGCGCGCTTAACCGGCCGCTGTCCGCGTCGACTATCCGCCTGACCGCATGGCTCGTGCCAATGCGGCGCCAATTGTGCGGCCACTTCCATCCAGCGGTTGCTTCAACGCGATGTCGAGTATCCGTTCTGCCGCGTCCGAATCTCCGTCGGACGAAGCCATCAGCATTTTTGCAAAAGCTGCCGAAAAACTCGCGCGATCAAGCCGCTGGGCTATTTCCAACCGGCGGTCACCCTGTTCCCTGTCGCCAGACAGCATGTCCAGCACAGCCAGAGACCCATGCGATTCAGCAAAATTGGGATCAAGTTGCAGCGCATGGTCAAACCGTTCGCGCGCCCGCGCCATATCGCCCGCAACGAGATAGGCCCATCCAGCCGCGATCCAACTCCCCAAGTGATCGCCAAACCGTTCCGCACCCTTGTCGAGTTCCGTCGCAGCCATTGCACCATTTCCAGCGGCGAGAAGCGACAGCCCCAGCCCGATACGTGCACGGGGGGAGTCTGCATCGAAGGCAAGCGCGCGTTCGAACATGCCCTGCGCCGCCGCATGGTCCGTGTCCGCGCCACCCAGCGTCAACATACCCAGTGTGGTCAGGGCATCGGGCTGATCTCCGCCCTTTTCAGCGCATTGTCTGGCGAGATCTTCATCTTCCACATCGAGCGCGAGAACGGACACTGCGGCCAGAAGCGGCGGATAATCGGGATGCCTCGCCACATGCGCCCGCGCTTTCAGGATCGCGGCATCGAATTCCCCCGCATCATGCATCAGTTGCACTTCGAGCAGAGCAGCCTGGGGCAAGCTGTCCGTCAGATCATCATCGAGCAAGGCGCGGGCAGCGGCAAAATCCTGAGCCAGGGCCAACGCCCAGGCAAGATTGAACCGCAAGCCCAGATCCAGGGGGGCCGTATCCCGTAGATCGGAAAATATCCGCACCGCCTGCTCCGGCTGACCTGCGTGCATTGCGGCAATACCCATCAGGTTGCGGTCGCCGATCTCTGCCGCGCCTGTCCGTTCCAACTCGGCAAGGCAATCCATCGCCTGCTGCGGATCATTCAATGTCATGGCAAGCGCTGCCACATCGCGAAGCAACGCCGGGTTTTCCGGATCCTGCTCGAGAAAGCCACGCAGGCGCCGCAGCCGATCATGTTCAGTATCTTGCGTCACAGGCGCTCCCGTTGCTTGTCATCCCGATCTTGCCACCGCTCATCCATCCACTTTCACCATATCGAAAGACTGGAGGGAAAGGCGCAAGGGAATCTCGTCTATCGAAAGAATCGACAATTGCGGGATCGATCGCTGCGTCAGCTTCAGCAGGACTCTGCGGATTGGCCCCGCACACAACAAGACCGGGGCCTTTCCCTGGCGCAGCATAGCCTCCGCCAGTGGGGCCAGCTTGCGCAACAGTTGTTCAGCCAGGCGCGGTTCCAGCCCCATCGTGCTCGCTTCTCTCGATCCCAGGCCGGCAATGATCTGATTTTCCAGCCGCGGATCCAGGCTGAGGACCGAAAGATGCGCGTTGTGCCCCCGCAATCCATTGCAAATGGCCGTGCTGAGCGATTGGCGCACCCGTTCAGTCAGGCCCGCCGGATCACGCTCCGTTCGCCCGACATCGACCAGCGTTTCCACGATCAGGTCCAGATTGGCAATCGTCACACGTTCCTGCAGGAGATTCTGCAAAATCCGCTGCACATCCGAAATCGTCATGATGTTAGGCACCAATTCTTCAACCAGACCCGGTTGCCGTTCCCGTAAACGGTCGAGCAGCTCCCCTGTCACGGCGCGGGTCAGCAGAGTCCCAACCTCCATTTTCATGATCTCACCGAAATGAGTGATGAGAACCGTCTCAGGATCGATCACGCTGTAGCCCGCTTCGGAGGCTTGCCTGACAAGGTCATTCTCAATCCAGGTTCCGGGAATACCGAAGGCAGGATCGCGGCCCTCGATCCCCGTCAACCGCGGCGCATCGTCGCTTTGTGCGATGGCTAGCATCCGGTTTGGGTGAAGTTGTCCGCTGCCATAGGTAATTCCGTGAATGTTGACGCGATAATCGAGACTGCCGATTTCACGCGCATCCACGAAACGAACCGCTGGAAAGGCAATCCCGAACATCCGTTCGTGGGCTGTTCGGCTATTGGCGATACGATCGAGCAGGATCGCCTTCTTGTCACCCCAGGCTTCCGCCAACTGGCTGCCAAAGGCGATTTCCAGTTGCGGGGGAAGCTTGCCCGATGTGGCGGAACCGGTATCTTCTTCCTCAATCGCGTTGGCGGCCTGTGCTTCTTCGTGCCGTATGCGGCGGACGCGAAGCCAGGCGAACAGGGCAACTGCAAGCAGCACCGCAATCGGCCACTTCGGCATGCCCGGCAACAGCATCAGCGCCCCGATCACTGCCATGACAATCAACGGGATGCGCGGTTCGGATGACAACTGGCGGAAGATTTCCGTGCTGAGTTCCCGGTCAGAAGCGGAGCGGGTCACGATGATGCCGGTGGCAATTGAGATAATCAGCGCCGGCAACTGGGTCGCGATACCATCACCGATGGTCAGCAAGGTGAAGCGTTGCAAGGCCTCCCCCCAGCTCATGCCCATCTGCAGCACGCCGACGATAAGGCCGGCGATAATGTCAATCAGAAGGATCAGGATGCCGGCAATGGCATCGCCTTTCACAAATTTGCTGGCGCCATCCATCGCACCATAGAAAGATGCCTCTTTCTCAAGTCCCGCCCGGCGGTCGATCGCTTCCTGCTGGGTGATCAGCCCCAGATTGAGATCGGCATCGATGCTCATCTGCTGGCCAGGCATGGAATCGAGCGTGAAGCGTGCGGCAACTTCGGAAACGCGCTGGGCACCGGATGTCACGACCACGTATTGAACGACGACCAGAATGGTGAACACGACCAAGCCAATGACAAAATTGCCCTGCACCGCATAACTGCCGATGGACTCGATCACATCGCCCGCATCGGCCCCTGTCAGAATCAGGCGCGTGGCCGCAACGTTGAGCGACAGGCGATAGAGCGTGGCGACCAGCAGCAGCGAGGGGAAAGTCGAAAACTCCACTGGCTTTGCGACGTAGAACGTCAACAGCATGATCGTCAGCCCGAAGCCGAAATTCACGATGATCGCCAGATCCAGCATCGCCGGGGGGATGGGCGAAAACAAGATCAGCAGGATCAGGACCGTGCCGACAACCAGCACGAGATCCTTGTTGCGGTCGAACAACTTACCCATGTCCAATGACGCCTTCTTCGATCTGTTCGGCTGAAGAGCCCTGGCCCCGGCGCAAATGTGCGTAGTGGCGCGCAACCCCGTGAAAATGCTGCGGCGCGATGGCGCGATCCACCGCACAATCGCGATAGAGGCTTCGCGCCAAAGCAGGATCCGCAATGACCGGGATGCGCAGCAGCCGCGCCTTGCGTTTGAGCAATTGCGCGAAATGATTGCGTCCCTTCGCCCGGACTATCGGGGCATCCATCTCGTCCGGGTCATAGGACAGGGCTACTGCGAAATGCTCTGGATTGGTGACAAGGAAGTCCGATCCATCCAGCTTGCGCAGCCCATCTGCCTGCTGCCGCATCGCGCCATGCAATTCGCGGCGCTTCTGCTTGATTCTCGGTTCCCCCTCACGCTCTTTCGTTTCGCGAGTCAGTTCGCGGCGGCTCATCCGCATCTGTTTCAGGAATTCGCCACGCACGATCACCTGATCCAGAACCATGAAAACGAACGCCAGCCCGAGGAAGGCAAACAACAGGCGCCGACCCGCACCATCCATCGCCTGCGCGAGCGAGTGCGCATCGTGAATGGATTGTCCGAACATCGCCAGCCCGCCCACGATCATGAACCATGCAACGCATGAATAGACCGCCATCTTGATGACGTTCTTGATCGTTTCCTTGACCATGCGCAGCGAAAACAGCCGCTTCAGCCCCTTGGCGGGATTGAGCCGCGAGAAATCGGGTTTGAGCGGCGCAGTGGTGAAGATGAATCCGCGCAACTGCACGAGTTCCAGAAACACCAGAACGACGACGATAATCCCGCCGAGGACCAGCAGCGGCTGGAAGGCGAGCCAGTATATCGCCTTTACCGTGCCTAGCACTGAGCCTGCCTGCGCCGTGCGGTCGATCCCCACAGTAAGCGAAAGGCGCATCAAGTCAGCGAGACGAGCGACAAAAGCCGGACCTGCGACAAGGATGAAACCGGCGAAGGCCAGGAGGCTGCCCACGAAGCCGAGATCCATGCCGCGCGCCACCTGACCCTTTTCCCGCGCACGTCTGAGCTTGAACGGGGTAGGCTCCTCGCTCCGGTCCTGTTCCTGCTGATCCGCCACGGCTATCCGCCCCCTTGCCCGAGCAGACCGGGCGCGCCCTCTATCGCGGTGCGCAGCAATCTCAGGAAGATACCACCAGACAACCCGAGAGCGATGGGAAGCGTCAGCAGCACCGCCATGGATTTCACCTGAAATCCGAGCAGGAGGACGTTCATTTGCGGCAGCGTTCGCGACATGAACGCGATTGTGAGGTCGAGCAGAAACAGCACGAGCATCACCACGCCGAAGAGCCCGATACCCATGGCGAACAAACCGCTCATCAGCGTGGAAAGCGCACGCATATCGCCCGTCAGCATGCCGTGCCCCATTGGCAGGAAATCGAGCGACGCGGCCCACAGCGCGATCAGATCCTGCGCACCGCCCATCGTGAAAAATACCGCTGCGGCGGCATATACGAACACCGTTCCGGCCAGCGGCATCTGCGCCTGTGTCGTCGGATCAGCCACCATTGCGAGACCGAACCCGGCTTGGATATCAACCGCCCGTCCGGCCCACAGGATCGCCGCAAATGCCATTTGCAGGCACAGTGCGACGGCAATGCCGACGAACAATTCACCCGCGGCAAGGGAGAGGAGGCTGGCCCCGGATTGGAGCACCTCCACTGTCGCAGCCGGGCGGCCGGCGACAAGCGAGAGTGCGAGCGATAACGCCAGCAATACCCGGATGGTCACGGGGACCCGCAGCAGCGTGAAGGGGCCGCCATAGGCAAATGTCGGCGCGATCCGCAAAGCGACCAGCAGTGCCGCCACGGCGCGGGCGAGGAGATCATCCACCGATTGTCACCCTATCCTGCCAGGGAGGGAATTGTGAGGTAAAGGGCCCGTGCGAAGGAAGTCAGCCGCGCGATCATCCAAGGGCCCATGGCAATCAGCAGGATCATTGCCGCAATAATCTTGGGTACGTAGCTGAGCGTGATTTCCTGAATCTGCGTTGCGACCTGGAAGATCGAGACGATCAATCCCACCGCCAGAGTGGCCAGCATCACCGGTCCGGCAATTATGGCCGCATTCCACAACATCGCGTCCAGCAAGTTGAGCGCACGATCCGGCCCCATCGAAAGTCCCCCAAGCGGGAAGGCGCGCCGCCAATCCCGACGACACCCGCTTCCCGCATTCACACCGGTGGAGCTAGCGGCTGGCTCAGCACCCGATCAAGGCGTGGAGAGCGGAACTGCATCCAGTTCGGAGATAGTCGGCTCGCGCGAAACGGATCATCGAGATCCCGGCCGGGCCGCACAAAACATGCATATCGCATATTGATTTCAACAGCCGCGCATCTTAACATGTATATATGATACATGTTTAAAGGGGCACAGCCAGATGTCTTCGAAATCCGGCAGCGAATGGGCCGCGAAAAATGCCAGCCGCGCACCACAGGCGTCCAGCTCCGCACTCGCGGCGCGACAGGCAAAGCAGCGCCATGCCGAAAGGCTGGGTATCGATGCGGCTTTCATCGCATCTTTGGTGGACCGCTTTTACGCCAAGGTACGGGACGACGCCCTGCTCGGCCCGATCTTCGCTGCGAAAATCCACGACTGGCCCACACATCTGGAGCGCATGAAGTGCTTCTGGCGTTCGATCCTGCACAACAGCGGCGAATTTTCAGGCAACCCGATGATCAAGCATCTCGCTTTGCCGAACCTCGAAGAACGCCACTTCGCGCATTGGCTGGAATTGTTTTATGCGACCTTGCGCGAAGGCGAGCACGATGAGGTCGCCACACGCCTGATCGGTGGCCGTGCCCGGATGATTGCCGACAGCCTTCTCACCGGAATCGCGACCCATCGCGATGGTCTGACCGGGGCGCGGGCAGGGGAAAACCTGCCCCATGTCTGATCCTGCATCTCCACCCCTCATCATACTGGAAAGGGCAGTCTGCCGATGACCAATCCGATCGCCCAGCGCAGCCCGGCCCTGCCCACTGATGCCCGCGTCTATCGGCGTATCGGGCCGTTCGACAGCCAGACGCTCCCTTCCGCCCTGACCCGCGAGCACAGGCTGAAAGCCGGGGCATGGGGTATCCTGCGCGTCCAGTCCGGCTCGGTCGTCTTTGTCTGGGACGATCAGGAAGGCGGGACATGCGCATTGGCGGCGGGGGACGCGATAATCGTGCCCCCGCAGGTTCCCCACCACCTCGACATTCAGGGTGATTTCAGACTGGAAATCGAATTCCTGCGCCTGCCCTAGAGGCCGAGCGCAGCCACGATGTCATCCCATGACAGCAGCTTGAAGTTCTGCGTGCCATCGCCATTGTCACCGTCCTGAGCGACAAACAGCCCGCCTGGAAAAGCAGGTCCGAAATCGCCCGTGACGACATCGATGCCATCCGTATCGCTGGTGCCATCAACCGTGCCGTCGACAATGTGGAAGCGGCCAAGGAATTTCCCGGAGCCGGCATCGAAGGCCGCATAGGCATTGTCGCCCTGGCTGGAAGCCAGCAAAATGCTGCGACCGTCCGGCATACGTGCAATTGCCAGGCCTTCGACATCGTCGACCAGCCTTTTCCCATCGACTTTGGCAAAAGACACCGGCTTTGCTGCGGCAGCAAGGTCGATCATCCAGATGCCGACATCTTCCTCACCAACGAACAGACGGTCAGCCTGTTCATCGACCACGCACCCTTCGATTTGCGTTGCGATCTTCCATTCCCGCACGATCGCGCCCGATAATGCGCCCGGTGCATAGGAGACGGAAATCTCGCGCACGGTGCCATCCTTCAGGGCTGCGAAGACGCGGGCCTTGTCCGGCCCGTCATCCGTCCGGGTGCCTCCTGCCGCCATGCACAGGCCATAGGCTTCGCCTGCTCCGCTCTCCACCCGGCCAAGCAATCCAAGCTCACCCGTAGCGGGATCGAGAGAGAACAGCGCAACGCGCGAATGATCCGGATCGGTACGGTCACTTGCAGCGACAAGGACTCCGTGCCGCCCCTGTACCAGAGCGACATTGTTCAACCGCCCGGCCGGCACGAAACTGCGGACGGTTCCGTCCAGCCCATAGGCGTAAAGGCCGGCCTTCTTGTCAGTGCCGACCAGCAGGCTGGCTGCGGGATCGGCACTGTTACGCCAGATCGCCGGATCGTCTGCGGCATCCTCGTTAGCAGTGCCCACCGGCTGGGTTTCGGCACGCGCCGCGACCCCAACAGTCGCGACGGTGCCTTCCCCATCAGATTGTCCCGGTGCGCAGGCTGCCAGTCCTGCCACAGCAGTAATTGCGACCCATCCCCGCATCAGAAGTTCACCTTCGCACCAAACTTCATGGTCCAGTTGAACTCGTCGAACTGGAGCTGGTTACGCCGCCCACCATAGTTGTTATAGGCGGTGTATTTGGCGTTGTTGATGTTGATCCATTCGTAGAACAGCTGGATATTCTTCGTAATGCGGTACTTCGCGCTCAGGTCGAGCTGGAAGTGATCGTCGGCATAACGGTCTTCTTCCGCCACGTCGCCAGTCTCTTCCAGCATCTTGTCGCGATAGGTCCCTGCCAGACGAAGGCTGATGGGCCCCTTTTCATACCCGAGTACCGCGTTGAAAGTATGTTTCGACGTCGTCGGCAGGCCGATCTTGCGCAGATCCGTAATATCCTTGTCGACCGGAATGTGGCCGGTGGCATCGGTGTACGTGTAGTTCGCCTGGACGAGCAGACCGTCGAGCGGGGCCGGCAGCATTGTCAATGCCTGGGAATAGCTCAGTTCCAGGCCGAAGATCTTCCCGTCACCACCGTTGATCGGAACTTCCGAATCCTCGAGGAAATCGATGCCCCCGAATGTGCCCGGACCCTGAAGCTTCGTATCGACAATGAAGTTCTTCACATCCTTGTAGAAGAACGCACCGGACAGCGCGCCGTTGGAGGAGAAGTAATATTCAGCCGAAAGATCGAAGTTCCATGCTTCGAACGGCTTCAGGAACGGGTTGCCGAAGGTATATTCGTCATCTTCGTTGACGCTGATGCGGGGGGCCAGCTTCGACAGTTTCGGGCGCACCAGGCTGCGATATCCTGCTGCGCGCAGAACCAGGTTATCAGTCGGTTCGAACCGCACGTTCAGGCTCGGCAACCAGTCGCCATAGCTGCGCTTGTACATGATCGGTGTGGCAATCAGCGCATCTTCGTCGACGATATTGCCCCGCAGCGTCACGTCCGTGTGCTCGTACCGGACACCGCCGACGACAAGCAGCTTGCTGCTTTCCCAGCGGCCCATCAGATAACCGGCCATGACGTCTTCATCCGCACGGTAATCATCCGTCAGGGAATCGATGAACGTATCCTCGTCGTTCAGCTCATAATCGCCGATATTGCCGAGAAAGGCCTTGGTCGCACCGGTATAGGTCGCAACCGGTTCGATATCCGTGATGCGGTAGGTCTGGCTTCCCACGACGTCGGCCAGGGACAGGCCGTCGTTTTCCCAGAATTCGACTTCCTTGTTGTACATCTTTTCGCGCCAGCGGGCCTTGCCGCCCGCCTGAACGGTAAACGTGCCGGTATCGAATGCGAATTCCCGGCCGAGATCAAGCTTGAGCGCATATTCCTCGTCAGTCGAATTCGACAGCTTGGTATATTCGATGTCATGCAATTCGTATTCGGCGGGATCATAGAACTTGCCTACGTCCGCCCCCGACACACTGTACATCGGCAGCTTGTAGTTGGAATAATCGAACGCGACCGAGAGGTCTTCGTCATCTTCGAAACGGCGGCGGAACTCCGCCGGATCGACGGAGCCATGCTCCACTTCGGAGGACTTCGACCAGCTCGCGGCATAGCTCGCCTTCCACTCGCCAGTGTCGGTTTCGCCGCCGAAGACCAGCGACCGGATCCGCTGACGCTCGAAGCGATCCTTGATGTCCCGCTCGACCTGAATTCGCTCCGTTCCGGAAGAGAACGTAGCCTTGGCACCGTCAATCGTCGGCAGCTTGTCGTCTTTGAAATCACCAAGGTCGAAAGTCAGGCGGCGGCGGTATTCCTGATCGTCAAACTGGCTGAATATGCCTTTCACATACAGCGAAGTCGTGTCACTCGCCCGTACATCGAGACCGAGATTGGCGCTGATGCGTTCGCGTTCGACATCGAAATCGCGATATTCGACGGTCTGGGCATAGATACCGGTGCCCTCGTCGGTCCAGTCGTCGGCCTCGATATTGTCGGCTTCGAACTTGCGCTTGTAATAGGACAGACCGCCGGAAATCCCGACATCGTCGCCAAGGCGGGTTGAAAAGTCGAAGCTGCCTTTCGGCGTCAGGTCACCCGAATAATCATTGTAGCTGCCCTCGACCTTGACCGTGAACAGATCCTTCTTGCGGTCGAAGGCACTGGTCGTGTTGATCTCGATCGAAGCGCCGATCGTGTCTGCATCCATGTCCGGCGTCAGCGACTTCTTCACTTCCACCGATTCGATGATGTCGCTGGAAATCACGTCCAGCGCGACCGAACGGACGTCGGATTCCGGGGCCGGCAAACGTACCCCGTTGACCGAAGTCGCATTGAGTTCCGGGTCCAGCCCGCGAACCGATACGAAGCGGCCTTCGCCCTGATCGTCGAGAATATTCACGCCCGGCAGGCGACGCAGCGATTCAGCCACGTTCTGGTCAGGAAACTGGCCGACCGCATCGCGCGTCAACACATCGCTGACACCATCAGCCTCACGTTTGCGCGACAGGGCGCTGGCCTGATTGGCACGCTGGCCGATTACCAGAATTTCGCGAGCATTGGCTCCGCCAAGTGCAAAGTCGACAGCGATTTCCCCCGTGGCGGGCACATCCACGGTCTTGCGGACGGTCTCAGCGCCGACATAGCGCACTTCCAGTGTGTAGGTGCCGGCCGGTACGTCGGCAAACCGGTAGGAGCCGTCGCGATCGGCCACAGCGACGCGATCAAGCTCGACGACCCGCACCTGGGCGGAACGCAGCGCCACGGTATGTGATGCGTCGCTGACGTGACCGGCAATTTCACCGGCGAACGCAGCCGACGGAACGGCGATGGCGAGCGTGCCAGCGCCGGCCATGAGTATGGAACGATAAATGGTCATCGGATGCCTCCCTGTTGCGAGGGAGGCCGCTAGGCAGTGCTTGTGACAAGCAAGCGTCAGCTATCTTACGAAACGGTTACAGTTCGCATGTGCAGCAATTGCAGATCGGATGATTTTTCGGTTCTGCTCCGCCCAGGCCAATTCCACGGAACCGCGGGCAGGGAGCGAATACCGTTTCAGGCAGGCCGTGCCCGCTATCGGGCAAGCGACATGAAATGGACCTTTCTGGGTGTGGACAGATGACCGAAACGTGACCTACCTCCACGTGCCTGCTCGTTCTTTGCTGACAGAGGCACTTCATGGCTGGCTTGAACTGGTATGTTGTCGAAACACAACCCCGCGCCGAAGCGCGGAGCCAGAACCATTTGGAAAGACAGAATTTTCTCTGCTTCTGTCCGCGATTCCGGACGACACGGAGGCACGCCAGACGAGTCGAAAATGTGCTCGCCCCCCTGTTCCCGGGCTACCTTTTCGTGAAGTTCGATTGCGAGCAGGACCCCTGGCGGGCGATCAACGGAACAAGGGGTGTCAAACGGCTCGTAGGGTCCCCAAAGGGTGCGCCGCAGCCGATGCCTTCGGAAGTCATGGATGCGCTCATGGCGCGATGTGACAGGCAGGAGGTAAAGCAGGTTCTGGGCAGCGTACGCCCCGGTCAGTCGGTCCGGTTGATCGCTGGTCCCTTCGCCGATCGTCTCGCCCGGATCGAAGCTCTCGACAGCAAAGGCAGATTACGGGTTCTTCTGGATATGCTCGGTACAGTTTCCCCGATCAATGTCGCGCTCAGCGATGTTGGACCGGTGTAGCGGGCGATAGCAATGGGCTTCCATCCACCCTCCCTGTTCTCCTCACATTGCCGGAGGCCATAAGGTGAGCGCGAGATCGGACTTCTCCTACTTTCAGAAGCAGGTCGCGGCCCCGCCAACTCGGATCCGGCGCCTCGCTGAAATACTCGTCCCCAGCAACAGATTCGCGATCGCAGGCGCGCTCGTTTTCGGAATCGTCATTCCGGAACTGTTTCATCCGCTGCTGGCACATGGTCATTCCTGGGCTCAGGCCCTGCATCCCTTCGATCCGATGCTCTACGCTTCGGCCACAGCGCTGTTGCTTGCGCACCTGGTGCTGCGCAAGACCAGCAAGCTGCCGTTCGTCGACGCGAAAGTCATGGTTCTGCCGGTTTGCGTGATTTCCTTCGCAATCGTGATGATCATGTCCGGCTTCGTCTTCCGACGGCTGAGTTATTATCACTTTACGACTGCCTATATGACCGGCGTGATGTGGTACTCCACGCTGGTCGTCTTGCGCGGACGCCTTGGCAGGCCGCTCGTCGCACTGGTCGGGATCGAGCAGATCGACAACGATCTGCTGGCGATGCGAGTGGACTGGACCTTGTGGCATGGCACCCGTCTTCCGCGCGGGGCAGACGCAATCGTTTACGACAGCAACCGGGACTATCCGCCCGCGTGGGAACGGTTCTTCGCCCGCGCAGTGCTACGCAACATACCGGTCTACGATTTCGATCATTTTCGCGAAATGCTGATCGGCCGGGTCAGGCTGCGTTCCAAGCCAGAGCTGGTTTTCGGGCAATTGCTTCCATCCCAGCCCTATTTGCGCATCAAGCGCGTGCTCGATTTTCTCGCTGCGCTGGTATTGCTGGTGCCCAGCCTGGCGATCATTGGCGTCGCGGCGATCCTGATACGCCTGGACAGCCCCGGCCCGGCAATTTTCCGGCAGAAGCGCATCGGATATCAGGGCCGGATATTCACCTGTTACAAGCTACGGACGATGCGCACTGGCGTCGCCGGGCCGCATTACACCAGCGAGGCAGACCCGCGCATCACCCGGCTCGGACAGCGCTTGCGCAAGCTGCGCGTGGACGAACTGCCGCAGATCTTCAACGTTCTGAAAGGGGAAATGAGTTGGATCGGGCCCCGGCCCGAAGCCCTGTCCCTTTCCCGCAGCTACGAACAGTCGATCCCCTATTACCGGTACCGCCACAGCGTCCGCCCCGGCATTTCCGGATGGGCCGCGGTTCATCAGGGCAACGTCGCGCTCACTGACGCGGCAACCCGCAAGCTCGAATACGATTTCTATTACATCAAATATTTCACGATCTGGCTCGATATCGTGATCGTCTTCATGACTTGCCGCACGATCGTGACGGGGTTCGGCTCCCGCTGATAACCTCATGGTAACCATTTGGTCGCATTGAGGGGTCACATCCCCCGATACGGCAAGACAGCGTTCAAAATTGAACGCAAGGCTGCCGGACTATCGGCGGCAGGCAACGGAACGAACTGTGCGGGAAGCATCGCTTCACCCGTACTGCGGTAGCTATGAACCTCGTTATCGGCAGCATACCCACGCAAGCATCCAGTCGGCACGACAGCCTCGACTTCGAGCTGTTGTACCTGCGCGATCAGATGCCCGGCCTGTTCCAGCGCAAGACGGAGGAATACGAGCGGTTGAGAGTGCAGATCGAAACGCTTGAGCGCGCGATTACCAGCGAAGAGACCGACCGCCACCCATGACCCCGGCTCAGGCCTGGTCGAAAATAGAGGCGCACAGCGGCGCATTCTGGGGGCTAAGCCTGTTGTTGCTCGCTGTCTTTGCAATGGGCGGCAGCGCGCGGGGCGATGTCGCGTCCCTGATGTTTCTGCGCCCGCTGGCGGTTCTCCTGCTCGGCTTCGGCCTGTCCCGTCTCTCCCCGGCGCACCTGCGCGCCCACCCGTTCCTGTTTGCGATGGCTGCCGCTATCCTGGGGTTGCTCGCAATCCAGCTCATCCCTCTTCCGCCAGCAGTCTGGTCTCAACTGCCGGGCCGCGAAATTGTCACGGAAATCGAAAGTGCGGCAGGCAGCATCGGTATCTGGCGCCCGGCCAGCCTTACGCCCGATGCAACCCGCAATGCCTTCTTCGCGGCACTCGTCCCGACGGCGGCCCTGGTCCTCGGCGTGCAGCTCGATGCGCGGGAGCGGCGGCACCTCCTGCCCGTGGTTCTTACTCTGGGCGGGATCAGCGCCCTGCTCGGACTGATGCAACTGCTCGGCAACCCGCGCGGTCCGCTGTATCTTTACGACATCACCAACAATGGCGTGGCCGTAGGCCTGTTCGCCAACCGCAATCATCAGGCGCTGCTGCTGGCCATGATGGTCGGACTGCTGGCAGTTTTCGGTTGCCGCGCGCGTTTCGGTTCGCGCCAGTTCATGGCACTGCTGCTTGGCATGCTGCTGTTGCCCCTGATCCTGATTACCGGATCGAGATCGGGCCTTGTCTGCGGCATCGTTGCGCTTGTTTGCACGCCATTCCTGCTGCTCCACCCTGCCGATACTTCGGGCGACAATCGCCGCCGCTTCCCGGCCATCAGCCCCGGCATGCTCATGGTTGCTGCGGCGGCACTGTTTGCACTGACCATTTGGCTTGGCCGGGCGCTTGCGTGGAATCGCCTGCTGGCCTCCGGCCCGGAAGACGAACTGCGCTTCGCCACTCTGCCGATCCTGAAAGCCATGATCCTGGCCTATTTCCCCGTCGGAACCGGGGCGGGATCATTTCCTCAGGTCTATCAGATGCATGAACCCGATGCCCTTCTGGCCCCGTTCTACCTCAACCACGCCCATAGCGACTGGCTGGAAATACTGGTGGACGGCGGTCTGCTCGCTGCCCTCGGACTGCTGCTGGCCATCGCCGCGTTCATCTGGCGCGTTCGCCAGGTCGGAGGCGGCATGTACGCCGCTGACCGAACCGCGCAATTCAATCGCCTCGGTTTGGCGATGATCTTTCTCGCAGCAATCGCAAGCGGCGGGGATTACCCGCTACGCACGCCGCTGCTGTCCTGCATATTTGTCGTTTCCCTGCTCTGGGCGACCTGTCCTGGCACCATGCCACGGCCAGCCGCCCACGCCCCCAAGACATCCTGACCAGCCCCAACTCGAGGTTTTCTTCATGCAGTTAGGTCCCCTCCCGCGCCGCGCGGCCCTGTTTGCCAGCCTGTTGCTGGCAGGCTGCGCCTCAACCCCCAGGATCGGTGGCGACCCCAATCTAAAGGTTATCGAGGCCAGCGCCCTGCCCGCGCCGGACCGCATGGATCTCACCACCGGGGCACGCGATTATTTCGTCGGGCCTTTCGACCGGCTGACAATCGATGTGTTCGGCGTCCCTGAACTGTCCGGCCGCGAAGTGCAGGTGGATGCAAGCGGCCGCATCTCGTTCCCTCTGGTCGGCGCCCTTGCCGTCGCCGGGCACAGCCCCGGCGAGGTTGAATCCCTGCTGGCCGGCCGCCTGCGGGTCGCCCATGTCCGCGACCCGCAAGTGACGGTCAACCTCAAGGAAACCGTCAGTCAGGTCGTTACCATCGAAGGGCAGGTACGGAAGCCCGGCCTCTATCCGGTCGTTGGGCACATGTCGTTGATGCGGGCCATGGCTCTGGCCGAAGGGACGGACGAGTATGCCCGGCTAGACGATGTCGTCATTTTCCGCACGGTGAAAGGCCAGCGCCTGGCCGCGCTCTATGACCTCAATGCCATCCGCCACGGCGTCTATCCCGACCCGGAAGTGTTCGCCAACGACGTGGTCATGGTTGGCGATTCAAGCGCCCGCCGCCTGTTCAAGGACGTGCTTTCCGTGGTGCCTGCACTGGCCACTCCGATCATCATCGGCGTCGATCGCCTCTCGAAATGACCCTCCCTTGCCTGGACATCCCGACATGACGCGCACGACAACGCTTTCACCTTCCCATGGGCAGGAGCCGGGGCACTACCCGGACACCACGTTTGACGACGGCCTGTCGCTGCCTCCGGCGCTGCTGCAATACTGGCATGCCGCCTTGCGCTGGCGCTGGCTGATCGCGGGAATCATTGGTGCTGCCCTGATTATCGGGGTGGCCGTGACCTTGCTCGCGGCTCCGCAGTTTACCGCGCGGGCGCAAGTGGAGATCAGCCGCGACCAGCAGAACCTGACCAACGTCCCCGGTCTGGAAGCAGCGGGCGCTCCGCGCGACCTTGAATTCTACGACACCCAGTACGCCCTGCTGAAAGCCGAATCCCTGGCCGAACGCATCGTTCGCAATCTCAAGCTTGCGAGCAATGACGGCTTCTTCGAAGCTCATGGCGTCATCCCTCCCGAAACCGCACAGGCGAGCAATGGCAAACCGGCCCTGAAACCGGACGAACTCCGGGAACGGGAACGCGTGGCAGTCCGTCTGCTGCTCGACCATGTTACCATCGAACCGATCCGCAATTCGCGCCTGGTGGATATTCGATACACCAGCCGTTCCCCGCGATGGTCGGAGCGGATCGCAAACGCCTGGCCACAACAGTTCATCGGCGCGACAATGGACCGCCAGTTCGCCTCCAGCGCCGACGCCCGCCGGTTCCTCGATGAACGACTGACGGATCTTCGTACGCGGCTCGAACAATCGGAACGCGACGCTGTCACTTACGCGTCCAGCCGCGATATCGTCACGCTCGGCACGAGCCGCGATGCCAGCGGACGGACCATGGATCCGCGCACACTCGTTGCGAGCGATCTGGAAGCGCTCAACGCCGCATTGGTAGAGGCCCGCACGGAACGGATTGCGGCCGAGAGTCGGGTCCGCACGCAGGGGGCGGAAAACAGCGCGGACGCACTGGCCAACAACACGATTCAGGAATTGCGCAAGAAGCGCGCCGAAGTGGGAGCGGACTATGCAAAGCTGATGGTGCAGTTCGAACCCGGTTATCCCGCAGCCCGCGCGCTGAAGGAACAGATGGATGCACTGGACGCGGCAATCGCACGCGAAACCGGGCGCATTTCCGGCAGCCACCGGCGAACCTACCAGGAAGCGCTGGCTCGCGAACAGGAACTGGCGGCTCAGGTCAAGACGCTGAAGAGCCGCCTCGACCGCCAGCAGCATGACTCCATCCAGTACAACATCTACCAGCGCGATGCGGATACCAACCGCCAGCTCTATGATGCGCTGCTCCAGCGCTACAAGGAAATCGGCGTCGCCGGATCGGTGGGTGCGACCAACATCGCCATTGTCGATCGGGCCAAGATCCCCGACGAGCCTTCCGCGCCCAGCCTGCCGCAGAACCTTGCCATCGCGCTCCTGCTCGGCGTGGTGCTCGCGGCAGGCAGTGTCTTCACGCTCGAACAGATCGACGAAGGCATCCGCAATCCGGCCAATGTGGAATCGCTGCTCGCCCTGCCATTGCTCGGCGCCACCCCGCTTTCGGAAAACGAACCGGCGGACGAAGTCCAGATGCCCCATTCCGCACTTGCCGAAGCCTACTTCAGTGTTCGCACCACACTCGCGCTCGCGACAGCCCATGGCCTTCCACGCACATTGGCCATCACCAGCACGCAGCCGGGAGAAGGCAAATCCATCAGCGCCTTCGGGCTTGCCTGTGCGATTGGCCGCACGGGCAAGAAGGTGCTGCTGATCGATGCCGACATGCGCTCCCCCTCGATCCACAAGCTCGTCGGCACGGACAATGCGGAAGGGCTAAGCAAGCTGCTCGCCGGCAACGACCATATCGACGAGATGATCCGCCAGACTTCGATCAAGGGCGTTTCGGTCCTGTCATCCGGGCCTACACCACCCAGTGCGGCCGAACTGTTCGGCACCGATCGTCTTGAAATGCTGCTGACCCGAATGCTCGGGTATTTCGATCATGTCATCATCGATACCCCGCCCATACTTGGCCTGGCCGACGCCCCGCTGATCGGCCGCACGGTGGAGGGCAGCGTCCTCGTCATCGAAGCCGAACAAGCCTCCGTCCGTTCGATCCGCAACGCATTGCGCCGCCTCCGGGTCGGCAACAACCAGGTCTATGGCGCACTGGTCACCAAGCTCGACACCGCGCGGGCGGGCCATGACTATGGCCTCAACTATGCCGGTTACTACTCCTACGGCGGCAGCAGCGGGGAGCGGGCCTGACGCTCACTGCCGCCATGGCCGACAGCCGTTTTCATTCGATGTCCATACTATCCTCGCCGCGCCGCTGGTTCCTGGTATTCGCCACGCTCGCGCTGGCCTTGCTGGCGGCCCACAATGCCGCCCTGTCCTGGTGGCGCGTGCAGACAGTCTCGGAGGTCCCCGTCTGGGCGCAGGATGCCACGTTCGCTCTTCGGGCCACGATGACTCCGCTTGCCCTCGGAGAAACGCCGGTCAGCAGGGCCGCACGGATGCGTGAAGCCGCTCGGGCCGTCCTGCGCACCGCTCCGCTCGATCCTGCCGCCCCACGGCAATTGGGTCTGGCGGACGAATTGGCCGGCAAAGGTTCCGGCCTCGCCCAGTTGCGCCTTGCAGAACGGCTGTCCCGCCGGGACCTTCCGACGCAACTGGCACTGATCGAGCAAGAGGCACAAGCGGGTGACCTGCCGGCAACCCTGCTTCACTATGACCGGGCACTCACCGTTCATCCGGCAAGCGAAGACCAGCTTCTTCCATTGCTGGCCGTCGCACTCGACGATGCGGATATTCGCGCGGCTCTGGTACCCTATGCCGATCGGCCGTGGTTCTCGCGCCTGGCGCGCCGGGCCATTTCGCAAGGCGCCGACCCGCTGGCATTGGCTCGATTGCTGCAAGCCATCCGGCAGACGGATGGGAGACAGGAACTGGCCGACACTCTATGGCCGATCATTCTCGCGAAGTTGATCTCTTCTGGCCAGGTGAACGATGCCCGCACCCTTGCAGGGAACCTGCCCGGTCAAAACCCGCAGGCGCTCAACCAGCTTGGATTTTCGAAAGCGGCGACCAATGATCCCCGACTGGGCCCGTTGGGCTGGCGAATGACGGGCGAAGGACCCGTTGCGGCCTCGTTCAATAAGCCGGGACAGTTGGCCATCCGCGTCGCCAGCAACCGCAGCGGAGTGGTAACAGAACGGGTCACTCTGCTGCCCCCAGGGCGTTATCGGGTCATGCAAGACATCACCTACCCGGCAACTGGGCCGAAAGCACGCCTGACCTGGGGCCTGCGCTGTTTAGGGAAGCCTTCCAGGCAGCTTGACCGGCACTCCCTCCCTGCCGCTTCAGGGAGCCGGACGCACACATTCACACTCACCATACCGGCAGACTGCCCGGCCCAGGCATGGCAGTTATCGGCAACCGCCACGCTCGCGCAATCGGACTCAGAAGTGCAACTGACCGCTCTCTCGCTGAAACGTCTGTAAGGTCGCAGACGATCCGGCACATCACATGACCAATCGCGGAGCACCAAGATCCCACCGCGACTTTCTCACCTCCGGCATGGCTGTTCTGGCTGTGAACGGGGCGGGAATTGCGCTGTCCTTCCTGCTGGTAACGGTTCTGGCCCGCGTATTGGGCGCGCATGAATACGGCCTCTACAGCTACATTCTCTCCATCGCCATGATCCTGGCGATTCCGGTGCAGTGCGGCCTGCCCAACCTGATCGTACGGGAAACCGCCCGCCTGCTTCACGAAGGCCGCCTGCGCCAGATGCGTGCGCTCTGGAAGTGGTCTGGCACAGTCGCCATTCTTGCAGCAGCCTGCGTCGGGGCAGTGACCGCATGGGCCGCCCACACATGGGTGCAGGCCGAATTGTCGACCGGGCTCACGATTGCGGCACTCGCACTGGTTCCGCTACTCGCGCTTGGCAGCCTGCGCAGTGCGGCACTTCGCGGCCTCGGCCGCCCGGTGCAGGGCCAGTGGCCGGACATCGTGCTCCGTCCGGCACTGCTCATCGGCGCGGCAGGCCTCACCGTCCTGGCGGGCACCAAGCTGAACGCGATCGGCGTATTGTGCCTTCACACCGCAGCAGCCCTGCTGGCCTTCCTCGCGGGCGCGCTGCTTCTCGCGCGGGCAGCCCCCCGCATCACCAGTGACGATACGCCCGCCTATCACCACCGGGCATGGCTTTCCGCCGGGTTGTTCCTCGGCATCAGTTCTTCAACGGAAATCGTGAGCCGTAATCTCGACATTATCATGCTGGGCATACTCAGGCCCGCAGCCGAGGTCGGATATTACAAGGTCGCATCCACGTTCGCGATCCTCGGCTCGACCGTGCTCACAGCGCTCAACCTCGTGCTTCAACCCCGTATTGCCCAATATCTCGCAGCTGGCGACCGGGAGGGAGTGGAACATCTCGTCACGTTCGTCGCACGATTGACGCTCGGCTCCAGCCTTCTCATCTTTCTTGGCCTGCTGCTGTTCGGGCAGACGATCCTGCAAGTGGCTTTCGGAACCGAATATGCGCAAGCCTACATGCCCATGGCGATCCTCGCCGCCGGACAACTCGCCAACGCCGGGTTCGGGCCGGTCATGCTCCTGCTCAACATGGCAGGGCACGAAAAGGTGGTGATGCGCGGGGTGATCCTATCCGCCGTCGTCAACCTTGTGCTGAACGCTCTGCTCATTCCACGGTTCGGGACACTGGGTGCGGCAGTAGCGACAGCAATTGCATATCTGACCTGGAATGCCGCGCTTTATCAGCAGGTGCGGGTTCGCATGGGGCTCGATGCCACCGCGTTCGGACGCCATGTACGGGTAGCCGCCTGAGCGCCAATGCAGACATGTCATCGGCACCGCAAACCATGAATCAGTCCGACATAAACGCGAAAGCGATTGCCGCGTCCACCGGGTTCGCACGCCGGGCCTTGCCACGTTCCTGGCGCATGTGGCTGCTGGCCCAGCGGCGTGCGCACCTCTGGAAGCGGGCCGGACTGATCTTCATCCATGTTCCCAAGAATGGCGGGACCAGCATCAATCGGGCGATCTACGGTCGTTTCATGGGCCACTTCACTGTAGATGATGTCGCGCGCGCCCGACCGGGGCTCTATGCCTCGTTGCCTTCGCTCGCCCTTACCCGAAACCCCTGGGCAAGAACCTTCTCGGCCTATCGTTTCGCGCGCAGCGGCAACGATATGGCGGACGGCGCGGCAATCGCCGTCCCGGAGCGATACCGCACCGCCTCATTCGCATCCTTCGAACGGTTCGTCGTCGAATGGCTGGACGGTCGCGACCTCTCGCGAGAAGATCCCGTGTTTCGTCCGCAGTGTGCCTTTATCCTGCGTAGCGGGGGAAACATCGGTGTTACCCACCTGGGCCGCCTGGAAGAACCGGCGTCCTATGCCGGATTTCTCGAAACCACGCTGGGACACCGCCCCTTCATCGAGCATCTCAATCGAACATCGGCCGCCCCCGACTACCGCGACGCCTACACACCGGAGATGCGGGATATTGTCGCACGGGCCTACGCCAGGGATATCGAGCGGTTCCACTATGACTTCTGACCAGCGCCCACACATTCTCCATATCATCACCGGCCTTGGCGATGGCGGGGCCGAAGCGGTCCTTTACAGGTTGGCGACGTACGATGATCTGCACTCACATTCGGTGATCTCGCTCTCGGGCATGGGCAAATATGGCCCTCTGCTCCACGAGGCCGGGATCGCGGTCGAGGCCATGGGATTGTCCCCCTCGCTGCCCTCCGCAGCCAGGCTCATGCGAATGGTGCAATCCGTCCGGCGCCAGGCGCCCGATGTAGTGCAGACGTGGATGTATCACGGCGATCTTCTGGGCGGCGTGGCCGCGCGGCTGGCCGGCGTGCGCCGCGTCGTCTGGGGGCTGCACAATACCACGCTCGACCGGCAGGGCACCAAGTGGGCGACACGTGCGATTGTCCGGCTCAATGCCCAGCTAAGTCGCCGTCTGCCCGCACGCATCGCCAGTTGTTCCGAAAAAGGGATACAGGTCCATCGCGATGCCGGATACGCCCCTGGCAAGCTGACCGTGGTCCACAATGGCTACGACATCGGCGCATTCCGGCCCGATGCCAATGCCCGTCAGCATATTCGCGCCGAATGGGGCATCACGGATGACGAGATTCTGCTGGGCTGTGTCGCACGTTTCGATCCCCAGAAAGACCACGGGAACCTCCTCGCCGCATTCCGCCGCGTTCTCGACCGGCAGCCTGCGGCGCGCCTTGCGCTGATCGGCACCGGGATGACGCATGACAATTCCGCCCTTGCCGGTCTGATCGAACGCAACGGCGTCGGGCAATCGGTCATTCTCTGCGGACGGCGCAGCGACATTCCCGCCGTGATGAATGGGCTGGACGTCCATGTTCTTGCCAGCGCGTTCGGAGAAGCTTTTCCCAACGTGGTCTGCGAAGCCATGGCCTGCGGAACTATCTGTGCCGCAACCGATGTGGGCGATACCGGGCTGATTATCGACAGCACGGGGCACATCTGCCCGCCGTCCGATCCCGATGCCCTTGCCTCTGCGATCCTGTCCGCCATCGAGCGTGCCGGAACCGCGGAAGCCAGCGCCGCATGCCGGGCCCGCATCGAAAGCATGTTTTCACTCGACAGAATGGCCGCCGGTTACGCGGCGCTCTGGGCCAGCACTTCGCCAACAGGATAGGTCCCGCATGAACGGCAACGTACAACCCATTTTCCTGATTGGGGCACCGCGCAGCGGAACGACTGTGTGCTTCGATATGTTTTCGACGCATCCTCAGGCAGCCATTGCGACCAATCATGACGATCTGCTTTCGGCGACACCCCTGTTCGGGCTAATAGCCGCGGCCTTTACGCGCCCGGAAAACCGCTTCAGCCTTGGCAAGCACGGGCCCGAAACCGGGCCGGGCCGTTTCACCAACCTTGCCCCGCGCAAGACAGAACTGTTCCGGTTCTGGAACCGGACAGCGGGGGAGCGCTTTGTACGCGGCTACCTGTGGGACACTGTGCCTGAAGAAGCGGAGGCAACGCGCATCCGTGGCAGATTGCTGCGGATCGCATCACTGCAACGCCGGAGCCATCTCGTCCTCAAGCTGACCGGTCCGGGACGCATCCGGTATCTCAAGGCGCTCTTTCCCGACGCCCGGTTCATCCACCTCACCCGCACGGCAGAAGCACAAGTCGCCTCGTTGCTGAAAACCAGCTTCTGGAACACCGGCAAAGGGCGCGAGCGGCTGTGGTGGCATCGCGACATTCCTGCCCAGTGGGCCGGGTTTCTCGCTGATGCGGAAGCGACGGGCTCCCCGCCCGCCCTGGCCGCCGCGCAATGGAGCGCGGTCGTGAACAGTATTCGGACAGAGGCCGAAGCCATTCTGACGCCGGAAACCTACATCGAGATCGGGTACAGTGATTTCGTGAATGCTCCGGTCCCGACCGTGCAGCGCCTCTGGAAGTTCGCCGGGCTTGACGCCGGGCAGGACGCAACCGCCAGACTGAAAGATTTCACGATCCGCAAGGACAACGACGAAAAGTGGAAAAGCGCCTTTACGCCTGGCGATCTGGCCCAGTTGCAGGACTGGATCAGAATCGAACGGCCCGTCGCGACCTGAGCGGCCCTCGCCCGCAAAACCGCTGACGACCGGGATCAACGAGACACCAATCCATGTTCACCGATGCCAACGACCTTTCACAACTGCTCTGGGCGCTATTCTTCGTCGTCCTTGGAGGTGTGTTTGCCATCGCACAGCACAGGCTGTTCCGGGTGCCGAGAGCCTGGGCGTTCTTCCTCTATGTCTGGCACACGGCATTTTGCCTGATTTACGTCGATTACACGCGCGACAACATCGCCGATACGTGGGCCTATTACGCCTATTCCCTCGAATCCGGCGCATCGTTCGGGCTCGGCGGGGACGCTGTCGTCGCGTTTACCGCACTGTTCTCTCGTGGACTGGGAATGTCCTACGAAGGGATATTCCTCGTTTACAATCTGATCGGCTTTATCGGCCTGATCGCAATGGCCAGCGCATTGCGCACGGCAGTTGCAGACAAGACCCGCTGGATCAGGCAATTGGCATCCCTCGTTCTCCTGCTGCCCGGTTTCAGTTTCTGGAGCGCGGCGATCGGCAAGGACAGCATCGCCTTTATGGCCGTCGGACTGATCCTCTGGTCGGTCCAACGCATCCGATCCCGGCAAGTTGTCCTGATCTTCGCAGTCGTGGCCATGGGTTGCGTGCGCCCGCACATGGCCGGGCTGCTGACAATCGCACTGGCGTTTGCCGCGATCCTGGCCGGGAGTATTCCGATGGCCCGCAAGGTTCTGCTGGCCACATTGATGGTGCCGGTGACCGCTTTCGCCATCAGTCTCGGGTTGAATTACACCGGGCTCGATGACGCATCCTCGATCAATGACATCGTGGATTATGTGGAACAGCGGCAATATTCGACTTTCAGAGGGGGCAGCGCGGTCGATATTGCCGACATGTCCATCCCGGAACGATTGTTCGCCTTTCTCTTCCGTCCGCTCTTCACCGAGGTTCCCGGCCTGCTGGGGACAGTCGTGAGTTTTGAAAACGCAATCCTTCTGGTTGGCTTTCTCTCTATCCTCGCCAACATGGTGCGCAGGAAGTCCTCGTTGCAGGATTTCGAGCGGATCTTCGCGTTCGTGTTCGTCGCAATCGCCTGGACCCTGCTGGCCAACACCACAGCCAATCTGGGGCTGGCGGTCAGGCAGAAGACGATGTTCACCCCGATGCTGGTGTTGCTGGCATTTTCGTACATGCGCAGCATTCCGGCACCTGCAAATGCGCCGCCAGCCGGCACCCGCCGGCCAATCGCACGCACTGCACCCGTTGCGAGGGCGCGCTGACCTTCGCGCCCCGGCAGGTCCGTAATTTCCCGGCCGCCCTGCCAGCCGATTATCGATGACAACACAAGCAACAGGAAAATCTCAGATGCCCGACGGGAAACACCCTGCCGGTTCTACCTCATCCGATTTTATCGTCTTCATAAACAAGAGCACATTCTTCCTGTCGCATTTCGCGTCGTTCTATTCGAAAATAATCGCGGACGGGGGACGCGTTACCCTGGTCTCCAATTTCGAGAACGACGATTTTGATTATCGTGCCGCCGGCTATTCGACAGTTTCCGTCCCACTGAAAGCGAAAGACAGGTCCAGCGCGCTGGTGCAACTGTACCGGGCGCTTTCCACCATCATCACCTATTGGCGCCTCATGCGGCAGGCCCCGGCCAGCTTCATTGACGTGTACACGCTCAAACCCATTCTTCTCACCGCGCTGGCCAGCAGGTTCGCCAGCTGCGGGAAGTTGAGTTTCTACTTCACTGGTCTGGGCTCGTTCTTCATCAAGCAATCGCTCGCAAACCGGGTGTTCAAATATCTCGTCTACCGGTTCATCCTGACTTCGCGATGGAACTATCTGATCTTTGAAAACCGCGATGATCCGGCTGACCTCACGGCTCTGTCCGGTGTCGAAATCCCGCCAGACCAGGTCCTGGTCCTTCCGGGGGCGGGCATCGAACCTCTCCGCCAGACCATCGAGAAGAAGGTAACCGCCCGCAAGAGCGCCAATGTCATCTATTTCTCCAGGATCATGCGGGACAAGGGGATTGAGGAATTCCTCGATATTGCAGAGCGGGCACTGACGATCATGCCCAGCTGGAAGTTCAAGATCTATGGCAATTTCGATGCCCTGTACGAAGGCCCGGATTATCAGGATTTCATCCTGAGCAGGATCGAATCCCTGGATAATGTGGAATTCCACGGCTTCTCCCGATCGAAGGTTTCCGATCTGGGGAATGGCGACTTCTTCGTGCTTCCCAGTCAGCGGGAGGGGTTTTCCAAGTCCCTTGCAGAAGCGATTTCACTGGGGGTCTTTCCTGTAACGACATTCCAGACCGGCTGCCGCGACGTCGTTCAGAACTACGGCATCTTCTTCCACGATGCCGCGCAGGCGCTGGATCAGATGATCCGGCTTTGGGAAGACGAGGAATTGTACAATGTGTTGAGAGACAGGGCCCATAAGCTGGCGCTCTCCAACCTCACAGTCGAAAGCGTCGTTCAAAAGCGGCTCGACTTCATCGCGAGGCTTCCGGAAAGATAGCCTCCCGCCGGTCACATCATGGGACGACAACAAAAAGGGCGGCAAAAGCCGCCCTTTTACGTGTAGCTGACAGTACGCTCAGGGGCTCGCTGGCGAGTTGTCGTCATCGCCAAGGCCAAAGGCGAGAGCGATCCCACCCAATGTAAGCGCTGTTATGACCACCAACGCGGTAGTGCTGATACTTTTTTCTGATTTTTGCACTGGTGATCCGACCCGCAGGGGCTCTGCAGTCGGTATGACTGCATTGCTGAGCGCCAACCGGTTGGCGGCGGATTCTTTCGCTGCGGCCATCGAAGGTACGATCGCCAAGGAGAGAGCGGCCAGTCCCGCAAAAAGGGCTTTTCCAGAATGCATAAGCACACCTCACTTTCAAATTCCCCAACACCTTGCATGAAGGTGCCAGACGGATCAACAGCAGGTGAACCCTACAACCGCAAGGTTACTAGGAGATGACCCAGATATGCGACGGACCGCATTTCACAGTGGCATTTGCCGTACTAGTATCCTGAAAAACCAGCCCCGGCACCGGATATCATCCTTGAAAACCTGTTAGCACGCACAGTGATTCGCCCCACCCCCTGCTCCGCGTCCACTCTGCCCGCATGGGCGGCGCTTCTTCGGATTGCCCGTGGGATCGTGATCTGTCTGTGGGCATTGGCGGCAGCGGCCCCTGCCACAGCTGCTTCCCCATTGGACCAGGCTTTGCTGCGGCTGCGGGAACAGGACGTCAGACTCGCCCGGTTGGGTCAAAGGCTGGCGCAAGGCAATGCCCGCCTGTGTGACGAGACGATGCCGTTCACTGGCCTGGTACTCCACGCAGTGACTCAATACGCACCTTCCGCCAGGGAGGCAGCACAACGGCTGTTCCTTTTTGCCCAACCGGTATCGGTGGAAGCCGTCCTGCCAAGCAGCCCAGCGGACGCAGCAGGCGTCCAGGCGAATGACGGCCTCGTCTCTATCAATGGCGCACCGGTGGATGATGGGAACGCCTCTGCACGACAGTCGAGTGAGCCCCGTGATCGGGTCGAACAATCGCTGGCCGCGCTTCCAATCGATCAGCCGATCAATTTTGGCCTGAGACGAGGCGGCGAACAGATCACCGCCAGTGTCCAGCCCGTTCCAGTTTGTCGAAGCCGGTTCGAAGTGGTCTGGAATGACAAGACTGTTGCCCACTCCGATGGGGAAATCATCCAGATCTCATCATCACTGCTAGACCGGTTCGACGATGGGCAGCTCGCGGTTCTGCTGGCTCATGAACTGGCACACACCATTTTGCGGCATCGCGACAGGCTGGAGGCCGCTGACGTGGCAAACGGGTTGCTTGCCGAATTCGGCCGCAATCGCCGCCTGAACCGGCAAGCGGAGGATGAGGCGGACCTTCTGAGTATCCATCTGCTGTACAATGCCGGCTTCGATCCTCGCACCGCACCTGATTTCTGGCGCGGTGCAGGGAAGAAGCTGGATCCCGGGCTACTGCGCAGCAGAATTTACCGGTCGCCCCGGCAGCGGGCAGCGGCGATGGACAAGGAGATCGAGCGGTTGCCCGATAGCCAGTCCTTCAGCAAGGCCGAAGCATTGCTCAGACGGCGTTACGAACCTCTCGAATAGACCACGCGGATTGCGCGTCACACAGACCGTGTTTCCGACCGCTCGATACCATCAGGGAACAGGCGATTGGCCAGTTCCTCGTACCGGAAAGTCTGTTCGAAAACCAAGCCGTAAAAGGGCCGTTCGCGCCAGCGGATCTTCGCAACAATCGGCGGGAATTTCTCCACATCGAGCGTCACGCGCTGCTCTATCGCCAGCAGCCTGTCGCATTTGATGCGCGCGCCCTGCTGGGAGATGTTTTCAAACTCTATCGGAGCTTCCGATGAATTGAACCGCATGAATCCTTGCAACGGAACCCGCAATCTCAGCTGGCGCCGAGGGAACTTCCTTTCCGGATTGGCAATCATCCGGTGCAGGTTGATCTTCAGCGGAAACCGAAAGCCAGCAAAATCGCCGTTCGTCCAGATATGTTCGATCTGATACTTTTCCCCGTCGTCCATTTCCAGAAACAGGGATTTGGCAGGCGGCAACGCATGAAACAGCTGCAATTTCACACCGGTGGCGGAAACGTCGCGCACCAGGCAAAGAAATTCGGCCCTATCGGCGATCAATTTGGCAGTACGCAGCACCAAAGTGACGCGTTGATCCCGCCGCCCGTCATTTCTTATCTCTTCCGCTGTCGCTACGACGGAAGAATGGGCTGGCCGGGGCTCCTCTCCAGGCAAACGACGATACATTCACAACCGCTCCAGATGGAGACAATATTCGGAATATTGTCTGTGGCACTTGGGGTTATCGCATCATCGCCGGGCAACGTAAAAACTGTCCCCTTACCAAAATAAGGGATGCTACCTGATTATTGTCGTGAACAAGGAAACCAGTTTCTGAAACTTGCGTTATCTCTGCACGCCACTTTCAGAAGTCACAGACCGATCGGAAACCTGCGGTATCCCGCGAATGGCAAGGGGTTTGGCCCGTTAAGAAAATCTTACCGCCACTGATCGCCCGCCAGTGACAGAGTTTACATGATTTAACACTCTGGCTGCGCAGCCCTCCGATACGTTAACCGTTAAGCCAGTTCACACTGATGCGAGAAGAATGATTCGCATGTGTTGCCCAACAGCCATGCGCTTCCGCTGACGGGCAGGCGGTTGCCTGCCATCCTCATGTAACCAAACATCTTTTGGGGTTTGCGTGCCTGTGTCGGCAGTGGTTGGCGCACCATGCGTGCGCGCATGCCTTTGCAGGTATTGTCTATTCAAGAAAAGGCGCTGGCCCAGCAGTGCTGAGCCAGCGCCGTACCCATGTTACTTGCCGAAGTTATAGCGCAGCTTGACGCCATACATCCGCGGTTCGCCATACAACTCGCCAGCCACGAGCAGCGAATTGAAGACGTTGGTGTTCATGATGCGATACTTCTTGTCGGTCGCATTGCTCACGAACAGACTGACGTCGAAGTTGCTTTGGGCAACATTCTGCCAGTTAAGCGAGAGGTTGAGCAAACCGTAGGATTCGAGGACTTCACCAGGCTCCGCCCGGTCCAGCTTCGGATTGGTGTGCTGGTCCGCCTGATACGCATAATTCGCGTAAAAGCTGAGATTGCCCATCTCTTCCGGAATCGGCAGATCGATCGTCGCATTCACGTTATACTGCCACGGCAGGATATAGACGAAAGGAATGTCGCTATCCTTGTAATCGCCATCGGTGTGGCTGACAGTAGCGCCGATCTGCAGCCACGGCGCGGGCTTGATCATTGCTTCGACCTCGACACCCTGAAGCGTTGCGGCGCGCTGGAAGAAAGCGGCACCGCTGACCTGCGTTTCAGGATTGTAGTCGCCCGAAGCCTGCTGAATGTCCTTATAATCAGCGTAATAGTACGTGGCATTCAAACGAGCCGGCATTGAGCCGAGCCGCGTGTCGAACTTGAAACCGCCTTCGTAGTTGGTCAGCTTTTCCGGCGTGAAGACAGTGGTCGTTGTCCGAACCGCATAGGGGTTGAAGCCACCGGCCTTATAGCCACGGCTGATCTTGGCATAGAGCAGCAGATCGTTGGTCGGCTTGTAATCCAGCCCGATCGTCCAGGTCGGGGCCTTGCTCTTCAGATTGCCGGTGAACTGGCAGGCTACGAACGGGTCTTCATCGCCGAAGACATAACCATCGAACGCACAGGCCGGCTGTTGCTGGGTATTGAGCCCCCAGCTGGAGGTGAAGCCGTTAATCGTATCCCAGGTATAGCGATAGCCAGCAGTCAGTTTCAGGCGTTCAAGTGACGGGGAAAGCGCGCCGAGATCCAGCGTCGCCTGCGCATACAGCGCCTTCGACTTCGTGCTCACTCCCGCTATCTGCGTGTTCGCACCGCAAGTGCCGGTATAGGCGGCGGGGCAATAGACGACCTGATGGACTTCCCACAGGCTGGACGGTTTCAGGCTGTAATAGAACCCGCCAACAGTGAGCTGCAGCTTGTCGTCCAGCAAATTCCCCTGAAGCTGCAATTCTTCGGTGAACTGCTTGAGGTTATCGCGCGGATTGCTGTTTGGCGCAGCATTCGTCCAACCGTACAGCGGCAGACCGTATTCCTGCAGACCATCCACGGGGAAGTCCGGATACTTCCATGACTGCACATCGTACTGCTGAATCGGCGTACCGTCCGCATCATAGGCGTAATCGCTCTTGAGACGTTGATAGCTGACGATGTTACGCAGCGTCAGCTGGCTGGACAGCTCCAGATCGGTAGTGTTGACGATACCCCAGGTGCGGATCTTCTGGTAACCGTCCAGGCCGGGACGGACCTTGCGGATGCCGATTTCTTCCTGCGTGTCCGTCTGCTCCTGATAAAGGCCGCAGGAACCGATGCCGGGCGTCTGGCTGCACAGGCCGTAAGCCTGCAGATAGGGGATATTGAAGCCCCCGTTCACAATGCCCGTGCCGTTGGTGCTGGAGCGTGATCCGAATGCCATGAAATAGTTGGTCAGGCCTTCGGTCGGCTTCATCAGCACGCCGATACGGCCCATATACCAGTGCGTGTCGTCACGCCGCTTGTTCCAGACGAGATCCTTGGTGAAGCCATCGCGATCGCGATAAGCGCCTGTGACGCGGATCATCAGCTTGTCATCGACGACCGGCACATTGATCGCGCCTTCAAGACCACGCAAATCGTAGTTGCCCAGGCTGCCTTCGATGTAGCCTTCGAAATCGTTCGTCGGCTTCTTCGGAGTCAACAGGACCGCACCACCGGTGGTGTTGCGGCCGAACAGCGTGCCTTGGGGACCGGACAGGACCTGCACGTTTTCCAGATCGACGAAGTTGCCGTGCCCGCCCTGCATACTCAGCGTATAGGCAGGTGCCAGAGGAACTTCGCTCATATAGACGACCACACCGGGGGCAGCCTGGAAGGTCGCACCCTGACCACGGATCGTCGGCGACATCGTGTCGCGCGAGCCCTGGCCCTTGGAACCGATCGTCATCGACGGCACCAGGCCATTCAGCCCCTGGGCGTCGGTGATATTGTTCTTCTGCAAGGTTTCCGGCGTGAACGCGGTAATCGCGATAGGCACGTCCTGATTGCGTTCCTCACGGCGCTGAGCGGTAACGATGATCTCGCCCAGCCCACTGGTTTCCGACGCACCTTCCGTTGTCTGTGCAAGCGAAGGCGTGGACACCGCCACAGCCGCGCCCGCCACACTCGCAAACAGCAAATGCCTGACAGCACCCTTCATCATGGATCCTCCCTTTTTGAATATCGGATCAATTAAATTAACAACAACACACAAATCAATTAAATTTATTCTGTTATTTTTTTAATATTATAAGAAAATATATTATTTCTTTGTATATCGGGTTAGTTTCCCCAATGACAGTAAAGCCATGCCGTCATGATATGACCCCTCATTCACAACAGGCCGTACTCTCTTGCGCGCCCTCAACTTCCATTCCACCTGCGATACAGCTCTGGTCGTGCCGTCCACAAACCTTCGAACTGCTCAACTGCTTCGCGGACACGACCCATCTCTGCAGGATGAAGCACATTGATCCGCAAGCCTAGCGTCAATTCGACATGCCTCCGTCGATCTCAGGTCGAAAAACGACAGGAACACGCAATGTGCCATCCTGCGCCAATGCTCACTCTCCCACAAGCAAGTCACGATCCACGGCGACCGACTCGCTACCTACTAGTCTGTAGGCAACATTTGTTGCATTGGCGATTTCATGTCAATCCGTCTGCCGCAATGTCGAAATGGTGTATGCGCGGATGCAGCAAGGCATGATGGGAAACAAATGAGCAAGAGCGGCAGGAAATCCAGACCGAGTGAAACGACGGCCATCGCGCGCCCGACGCGCGAGGTAATCCTGTCCACTGCTGAAAATGTCTTTGCAGCCAAAGGCTTCGAGGGGGCCAGCCTTGACGATATCGCCAGGGAAGTCGGCATTCGACGCCCATCGGTTCTCCATCATTTCCCCACCAAGCGCGCAATCTACGATGAAGTGGAAAAGCTTCTGTTCACGGCGCTGATCGAGAAAATGGAAAGCATCAGCGTGGAAGGCCATCATTTCGATCGCCTGTTCGCGCTGTTGCTCGCATGGTTCGATTTCATGATCGCGCGCCCGACGGCGGCTCGCATCATAATGCGCAACACATCGGACCTGGTTGCACGTGCGCATGAACCTCTCGAATTTTCGAGGCCGGTGATCGAAACGTTCGAAGACGTCGTCAATGCCGGGGTTGCCGCCGGGGAGTTCCGACAGGTGTCGCTACCGGTGCTGTTGTCTCTGGTCGGCTCTCCGATCATCTTCTTCGTGTGCAACGAAAGACAGATCGGCCGCGCCCACGAATACAAGGCGGACTCACCGGATATTCGCGAAGAGTTTACGATGCATCTGAGGAACGCGCTGGCCCAGATAATCAGGGCGTGAACGGAAACGCTTTCCGGCCCGAAGCTCCTGAGGCGTTCACTTGATGGAGGGCGCCGGCGCAGTAATTGTTGACTTCCCGCGACGCAGCTTGCGCCACAGAAACAAGGCCTCCCAATGGATGCCTGCGATCACTTTCCATGTCATGGCCGGATGAGTCAGCCACTGTCGGGCCAGCGCCGCATCATTCAAGGGATGCCGCCGCCCGTTGAACCACGCGATCAGGATATCCTCATCATCGCGCCTCGCCGCAATGCTCACCGAAGTCGTCTCATCCGGCGGGACGATGACGAAACGATAATCGAGATCCATCGGCAGAAAAGGCGAAACGCGGAACTGCTTCATACAGTCCTGCCTCACTCGTCCATCATAGCCTGCCACTGCCGGCAACGCATAGAAATGCCGTTCCCCGAACGTGTTGTTCACTTCGTGGACTGTCGCGCACAATCGCCCTGCCCGGTCATGACAGAAGTAGACGCTGATCGGATTGAAGACATATCCGAGCAGGCGGGGCATGCATAAAATGCGGATTGGCCCGCCCGGCGGCTCAATGCCCGCATCGGCCAACGCCTGCTCCACCTGCGGACGCAGTGGATGGCCGCTGCCATCGCCATGATCGCGATCATGGAAGCTGAACAGAGCGGCGCGATTATATCCGAACAACCGGATATTCCGTGACAGCGCGGGCAGCTCGTCGAGATCGAACAGCCCCATGAAAATACGGTAGCTCAGCCGATGAAACGTCGGCCTGCGGCGAACATGCACGACCTCGCCCGCGAAGAGACAGGATCCCGTCATGTCGCGAGCACCAGTTCAGCCGGCTCCAGTGGAACTGCTGCGGGCCGATGCAAACGGCCGGATGCATTGGGGACACTCCATGGGCGGCGCACGCCTCCCATATCCTCCGCCGCAGCCAGCCCGGCCTGCAGGCCATCTTCATGGAATCCCGCCCCCAGCCAGGCACCGGCAAACCAGATGTTACCGCGTCCCTGAAGCCCCCATATCCTGCGTTGCGCCGCCAGCGCCGCAGGTGTGAACGCGGGATGATCGTATTCACCTTCCCACAGGACACTTGCCGGATCGGGCTCTCTCTCCGGATTAAGAGTCACGAACAGGGGGCGTGACGTCTCCAGTCCCTGCAACCGATTCATCCAGTAGGTGACTGCACACCCTTCGCTTGCAGCACCATGTCCCACATAGTTCCAGCTGGCCCAGGTCCGGCGGCGACGCGGCATCAGCATGGGGTCCGTGTGCAATACCGCTCGATTCCGGCGGTATCCGATGGCCGAAAGCGCCTCTTTCTGGCCCATGTCGGGGCAGGCCAGCATGGCAAGAGCTTCGTCGGAATGCGCCGCGATGAGAACCTTGTCGAAACGACGCGCCACGCCGTTCGCAGTCCGGACTTCGACCCCATCGGAGACAGGCTGGACACTCCGGACCGGGTCGCCACATGTAATCCGCGCCTTCATCGCCGCAGCCAATGCCGCAACATAGCGGTGACTACCGCCTGCCACGGTGCGCCAGCGTGGCCTGTCCCGCAGTTTGAGCAACCCGTGATTGTCGAAGAAGCGAACAAAGGCACAAGCCGGATAATCACGCATGTGCTTGACCGAGCTCGACCAGATCGCCGCCGCTTCCGGCAACAGGTGATCGAACTGGAATGCATGGCTGTAGCCATTGGTGTCGAGATAATCGCCCAGCGTCACATGCTCCGCATCCTTCAGCCACTCCATTTCCCGGCTGGCCTGGCGATAGAAGCGCACCAGGTCGGCAGACATCCTCCAGAACCGGGCACTGAAGAGGTTACGCCCGTTGCCGAGGAACGACAGCAGGTCGTTGGACGAATATTCCATCCGCCCTTCCCCCAAAGACACTGCAAAAGACATGTCGGACGGCGCGGTTTCAACGCCGATATGGGCAAACAGAGCGGTCAGATTGGGATAGTTCTGCTCGTTATAGACGATAAAACCGGTGTCGACCGCCACCGGCGCATGATCCACCTCGACATGCACCGTGTTGGCATGGCCACCCAGCCGGTCAGCGCTTTCATACAAGGTGACATCGTGTCGGCGGGAGAGAAGCCAGGCTGCCGACAGGCCGGATATGCCGGCGCCGATCACGGCAATCGACTGGCCGTCTGTTTCCGGAATGATGCGCCCGACGGGGCCCCCAATGTGCATGTTCATATCAGGTATACGTGAAACCGCTCCCGACGGATCACCTTTTTTGTGATCCAATCGGTGCATTGGATCGTAAAGGGGGTATGCAACTTGCGCTTGCCCATTCCATGGAACAGAATTCCATCCCGTTGTGGCCTTCGGGCAGCAAGGCGGGGGGACAGATGGTGATGCGCAGCAAGGGGGACGATAGCCGGGATCAGCTATCCGGCCTGATGCTGAAAGTGGCCGACGGAGACCGGGAGGCTTTTGCCAGGCTATTCCAGCAGTTAGCCCCGAGGATCAAAGCCTATCTTATTCGCCTGGGCAGCGATCCGGCGGTGGCCGACGATCTGACTCAGGATGTCATGGTAACGATCTGGCACAAAGCTGGTGGTTTTAACCCGACCCGTTCCTCTGTGATGACCTGGACTTTCGTAATCGCGCGCAACCGCCGCATCGACAGCCTGCGCCGGGAACGAAGCACAGTCACCTATGGGCACTTTCCCGCTGAAGAGGCGGACGAGAGTGCCACTGCGGATGATCTCATGGCAGGCGAGCAAGCCGATGCCCTGATGCGCGATGCCATTGCCAGCCTGCCCACGGACCAGCAGGAAGTCATCCGCAGATCGTTTTTCGACGAAGAACCCCATTCGGCGATTGCTGCCGCGCTTGGCCTGCCTTTGGGCACGGTCAAGTCACGCCTCAGGATCGCCTTTGCCAAACTGCGTTCACGCATGGAGAAACTGCAATGACCCACCCGCGCCTTGCGGGCGGAACGACTGCCCCCGCACACCACCCTTCGCCCGACATGTTGGCCAGTTATGTCGCCGGAACGATCCGCGCCGGTTTCGATCTGGTCGTTGCCGCGCATCTGGACACATGCGCCAGGTGCCGTCGCGAAGTATCCCGGCTGGAGAAGCTGGGTGGGCACCTCATTTCCCAACTCGACCCTGCTGTCATGGCCGAAGATGCCCTGACGCAAACGCTCGCACGCCTGGAAGAACCCCTGCCTGCTATGCCTCCCCAACGGCATGGGCTCGACCAGATACTTGCCAACGCAAGGCAGCGTTGGGTCGCACCGGGTGTCTGGACCGCGAAGGTGGACACGCCCCATGCCCAAGAGGATCGTGTCTTCCTGCTGCGGGCCGCACCCGGTGCAAAAACTGCTCGGCATAGTCATGCCGGTACCGAACTGACCCAGGTTCTCGAAGGCGCCCTGAAGGACGGCGACATTATCTACCGCGCCGGGGATTTCGTGGAACTGGACGCCAGCCATACCCACCACCCCAGCGTTCATGGCGACAGGCCTTGCCTGTGCCTGTTCGCGACAGAGGGACGGCTGGTCCCGACCGATCTTGTCGGCCGGATCGCCTTTGCCGTTGCCAATGTGTGACCGTGATGTTCGCCCAGACCCTAATGGCAACGGCAGCGGTGTGGGGGGCAATGGCCGCATGGATGGGCTGCGCATGGTGGTTTCAGCGGCGCAGCGGCAACGCCGGGTGGGTTGATGTCTTCTGGACCTTCGGAACCGGCTTCACATGCGCGGCGACAATCGTCTGGCTGCATGGACCAGCCAACCCATTCCGTCTGATCCTGGTAGCCGCCCTGGCCGCGCTCTGGTCGGTCAGGCTGGGAACCTATCTCGCATATCGCGTGACCGGATCGCCGGAGGATTTGCGTTACGGTGAATTGCGCGAGCAGTGGGGCGATTCCTTCCAGCCGCGCCTGTTCCGGTTCGTGATGTGGCAGCCCCCGGTGTCCGCCTTGCTGGCGGCCTCGGCCCTTGCCGCCGCCCATGCGCCGGGAGCGTTGAACCTGCGCGATTTCGCCGGGCTTCTCATACTGGGCGTCGCCATAGTCGGCGAAGCGATCGCAGATGAACAGATGCGCCGTTACAAGGCCTGGCCTGACCGCCCCCCAGTGATGGATCGCGGCCTGTGGGGCCGTTCCCGCCATCCCAACTACTTCTTCGAGTGGCTGGCCTGGCTGGCCTACCCCGTGATCGGCTTTTCCTTCTCCGCCCCGGCCAGCTGGCTGACGCTGCTGGCCCCCATCGTCATGTACTGCGTCCTGCGGTTCGGCACCGGCGTTCCGATGCTCGAAAAATCGATGCTTGAACGCAAGGGCGCGGTGTTTCGCAATTACCAGAACAGCGTGAACGCGTTCTTCCCTTCGCTTCTTCCGCCCGCTCCTTCCAGAAACGAGATGTACCGATGATGCCCTATGTCTATGGCTGGCTTGCCAGCGGCCTCGCCTTTCTCGCGCTGGATGCCGTCTGGCTCAGCCAGATGACCGCCCGGTTCTATCGTCCTGCCATGGGCGATATGCTTGCCGACAAGCCACGCTTCCTTGCGGCAGCCGCTTTCTACATTCTATACATCACCGGCCTGCTGGTCCTCGCAGTGTTGCCTGCGGTGAAGGAGGGCGGACCGGGCAGGGCAGCCCTGCTGGGCGCGGTGGTCGGGTTGCTGGCTTATGGAACTTACGATCTTACCAACCAGGCGACGCTCAGGGAATGGCCGCTGCGCCTGACCGTGATCGACATGGCATGGGGAACAGTGCTGACAAGCCTCGCCGCATGTGCCGGCTATTGCGCCATCCGTCTCACTCATAGTGCTTCGTGACGAAAACGGGAACTTAACCCGACGCATGCCCCGCTGCCGATCGAAAATGAAAACGAGTTAATGGTGAGCCTTTTCGCCGCCTAAGCTTCCCGTTCACACGACGCGCGAACACCGTGCGCATTGGAACGAGGAGTGTTTGATTGTGGCGGTCTTTCCCGATTTTCCCGATGGCGATGGCGCCGCTCTCGTCATCGGCGGCAGTGGCGGGATCGGTCGCGCGATCTGTGAAAAGCTGGCCGAGGCTGGCACCGACGTCGCCTTCACGTATCGCACCAACGAAGACGCTGCCCGTGAAGTTGCGGCTGTGATCGAAGGCCATGGCCGCGCGGCAATGGCCGTGTCCGTCGCGATCGAGGATGCCGATGCTGTTGCCAAAGCCTGCTCCGGAGTGATCGAACGCTTCAGGCGCATTCACACCGTCGTCAACGCTTCCGGCTCCCACATTGCGATGAAATTCATCGGCGAACTCACGCTCGACGAGTTTCGCGCAGTCATGGATGCCGACACCAGCGGATTTTTCAATGTGGTCCATGCCGTGCTGCCCCACATGCGCGAGCACGGTGGCAGCTTCGTTGCGATCGGTTCTGCCGGGCATTTCCGCTGGCCGACCAAAGATGCCCTTTCAGTCATTCCCAAGGCCGCAAACGACGCGATCATGACCGGCCTTGCGCGCGAGGAAGGACGCAATGGTATCAGGGCCAATACCGTCTCGCTTGGCCTGATCGATGCCGGCCTGTTCCGCAAACTGATGGGAACAGCTTACAACGACCAATATGTCGAAGCGGCAATCCGCAATTCGGCGCTCAAACGGCTGGGCACGGCTGAGGAAGTGGCCGACGCAGTCCTGTTCTTCGCCTCTCATCGTGCGCGCTTCGTCACCGGCCAGACCCTGACTCTGGACGGCGGCTACAGCCTCTGACGGCTGAGGAAACATCGGCCAGCGGAGGAACCGACATGACGGATACATTACCACCAAACGGCGAAGTCCGAGGATACGACGTGATCGTCTGTGGCTCCGGCGCTGCCGGAATGCTCGCTGCCGTGCGGCTGCACGATCTTGGTCTGCGCCCTGCAGTAATCGAGAAATCGTCGCGCTTTGGCGGCACTTCGGCCATATCCGGCGGCGGCCTGTGGATACCGTGCAACGGGCTGGCGCAGGAGGGCGACAGCCACGACGATGCGCTGACTTATCTCAAGGCCGTAAGCAAAGGCTCATACCGCGAGGACAAGCTCGAAGCGTACCTCGATAGCGGCGCGGAAATGGTGCGCTATCTGGCCGCGCTCGGCGTACAGATGATCTCGGTCCCCGGCTTCCCCGATTACATCGCCGACGCGCCGGGAGCGACAAGCGGGCGTTCCCTGTTTCCCACGGAAATCGACGGCAAGCACTTGGGGGAGGAGTTCTTCCGGCTGCGCGATTCCCCCGAAGGCTACAAGCTGTTCGGCCGCTATGTGTTGAACCTCGAACAATCGTTCAATCTTTCGGAGCGCGGCAAAGGCTGGCAATGGACCGCCTTCAAACTGATGGCGAAATACTGGCTGGACATCGGCTGGCGGCGCATGACCGCTACCGACCGTCGGCTGACGATGGGCCGGGCGTTATGCGGCGGGCTCCGCAAGGCGATGATGGACCGGGACATTCCGCTCTATCTCAATTGCGCTTTGACCGGCCTTGCAACCACAAGTGGCAGAGTCTCCGGCGTGGATGCCCAAATATTCGGCAAGGCAATCCACTTTGACGCTCCGGCAGGCGTCATCCTGGCGACGGGCGGGTTCGAACAGAGCCAGAAGTTGCGCGATGACCATCTGCCTGTCACCACCCGGCGTGGCTGGAGCCTGACGCCTGCGGAGATGAACGTAGGCGATGGCCTGACCTGCGGCGAGGACATCGGTGCCGATACGGAAACGCTCGATGCCAACTGGTGGGCGCCCAGCATGCAGATCCCGTCGCGCACGGAGCCGAATCTGGACATTGCGGCATCAATGACTTTCGACCACCGTCACCCTTTCAGCATGTGCGTCAACGGACTGGGCAAACGGTTCGTCAACGAAAGCTGTTCCTACGACGAGTTCGGTCAGGCGATGATCGCCGACCACAAGGCGACAGGCGCGAATATCCCCTGCTGGCTGGTATTCGACGCGAAGTTCCGTCAGCGTTATCCCTGCGGGCCGGTCCTGCCCGCTTTCGTGATGCCCGATCGCAGCCTGCCTCCCGAATGGTGGGGCAGCTACATCTTCAAGGCCGGAACGATAGCTTCACTGGCCGAACAGATGCGGGTCCCCGGCGACACGCTGGCCGAAACGGTCGAACGCATGAACGGCTTTGCGAAAACCGGCGTGGACGAGGATTTTGGTCGGGGGCGAAATCGTTTCGACCGCTTCTTCGGCAAGGCGGACGTCGGCCCCAATCCGTGTTTTGGCCCGATTGACAAGCCCCCGTTCTATGCGGTTCGGATCGACCTGGGCGATCTCGGCAGTAAGGGGGGATTGAAAATCGACCGGCATGCGCGAGTCATGGCGCGCGATGGCAATGCGATCACCGGTCTTTACGCGGTGGGCAACAATTCCGGCTCACCGTTCGGAAACTGCTACCCCGGGGCAGGCGGCACCCTCGGCCCGGCAACAGTCTTTGCCTACATCGCCGCCGGACACATTGCCGGAACCGGTGGCTGAACAGCCTGGAACCTGCGCGTTCGCATTTATCGTAAAATAGCCGACCTTGTTTGAGGGATGATTGCGGTCGGTGCGTAATCGTGGGCATGAACACGATACCCTTGCGCGACAGGCTCTCGATCAACCGTCGCAAGTTCCTCTGCCGCACTGCCGGCGCGGCTGGCATGCTGGCCCTGGGGCACCCCTTGCCCGGCTGGGCGCGAGGCGCCCATGGCGGAGCAATCGCCCGCAAGGGCAGCGATGTGTTGTCGGGCAACCATCTGACAATGACTGTCGCCGACGCGAACTATGCCACCGGCACGCGTCACGGGCCGGCCGTCACTGTGAACGGCACGTTGCCCGGTCCCTTGCTCCGCCTGCGGGAAGGGCAGAACCTGATCGTCGATCTGGTCAACAACAGCGCGATGGGAACCTCGATCCACTGGCACGGGCTACTGGTGCCGTTCCTGATGGATGGCGTGCCAGGTGTGACGATGGCGGCTGTCGAACCGGGGGCAAGCTTTCGGTATGAATTCCCGATCAGGCAGGCGGGAACATATTGGTGGCACGCGCACACCTTGCAGGAACCGATGGGACATTACGGCCCGATCATCATCGACCCTGCCGATGGAGATCCACACCAGATCGACCGCGACTATATCGTGATGTTGTCGGACTGGTCGCCGGTGGACCCTCATACCATCATGAAAAAGCTGAAAGTTGGCGAAGCGCCGTTCAACTTCCAGAAGACCACCGCCACTGACGACTACGCGCTGTCAGGCGCCGAAAGACGCATGTGGGCGCGAATGCGAATGATGCCGACGGACATCTCGGACGTTTCCGCCCCACTCTACAGCTATCTCATCAACGGCCATGGGCCGGAGGATAGGCTGGGGTTCGCTTTTACCCCCGGCGAGCGGGTCCGCCTGCGTTTCATCAACGGATCGGCGATGACTTTCTTCAACGTGCGCATTCCCGGCCTGCCGATGACGGTAATTGCTGCCGACGGCCAGAACGTGCGGCCAGTCGAAGTCGATGAATTCCAGATCGGCAATGCGGAAACCTATGATGTAATCGTCGAACCGACCGGCAACGATGCCTTTGCTATCGTTGCCGAGGCAATGGATCGTTCGGGCATGGGGATCGCGATGCTGGCCAGCCGCCCTGGTGCGCAAGCAGCCATCCCTCCCTTGCGCCAACCACCGCTGCTGACGATGGCCGATATGGGCATGAACCATGGATCGTCCGGAGACGGCATGCATCATGATGCAATGGCTGCGCCGATGGACATGGAGATGGGATCCATGTCGATGCGCGACACGTCGCTGCTCCCGTCCGGCGTCAAGGCAGGGCCCGGTCTCGACATGGTTGCCATGAATCCGGTCGATCGGATGGGCGACCCCGGCATCGGACTTGCCGACGCGAGCCACCGTGTCCTCAATTACAGGCAGCTTGTGGCGGAAAAGATGAATCCCGACATGCGCCGGCCGACGCGCTTGAGGGAGATCCATCTCACCGGAAACATGGAACGCTACATGTGGTCGTTCGATGGCAAGAAGTTCTCTGCTGTCACCGATGATCCGATCCGCTTCGCGTTCAACGAACGGGTGCGGGTGAAACTGGTGAACGATACGATGATGGCGCATCCGATCCACCTGCACGGCCACTTCTTCGAACTGGTGAACGATGCGCCCCCGGGCCATCAGCCTTTGAAGCATACCGTTGTCGTCCAGCCCGGAGGCAGCGCACAATTCGATCTGACTGCGAACGAGCCCGGTGACTGGGCGTTTCACTGCCACCTGATCTACCACATGCACAATGGCATGTTTCAGGTCGTGACCGTTCGCCCGCTGCAGGAGGGGCGAAAATAATGCGCCTTGGCCTCCTCTTCCTCCTGCCATTCGGGTGGCATTCCACAGCAGCCTGGGCGCAGGACCATCAGCATGGGGTCGATTCCGCACCGCCTGCCGAGGCGAGCACGGAACCATCGCATCAGCCGGCAACCGATCATTCGCAAATGGATCACAGTGCCATGGGCCGTTCAGCCATGGACCATGATTCCAGAGCAGACGATCCGCCCATCCCCGCGGCACCACCCCCGCCCGAGGCATTCGAAGGCCCTGCATTTGCAGCCGATGCCTATGTCGGGGCGGACAAAATGGCAGCGTCACGCGCGGCCGTTGTCCGCGAAGTGAGCGGTATGCCCATATTCTGGTTCCAGGCGGATCGGGCCGAATATCGCGCGCGCAGGGGCGGCGACGGGTATCTCTGGGACATCCAGGGCTATTACGGCGGTGATATCGACAAGCTCTGGTTCAAGAGTGAAGGTGAAGGGAGTTTCAGGGAAGCACCGGAGTCTGCAGAGGTCCAGGGCCTGTGGAGCCATGCGATTGACCCGTGGTGGGATGTGCAGGCAGGTATTCGACAGGATCTCACCGGCCCCGAACGTACCCACATCGTCTTGGGGATTCAGGGGCTCGCACCATATCTGTTCGAGGTCGATGCAGCGGCATTCCTCTCGTCCAAAGGCGACCTGACAGGACGGATCGAAGCCGAACTGGATCAGCGTATCACGCAACGTCTCATTCTACAGCCGCGTGTCGAGTTAAACCTGTCCGCGCAAGACATTCCCGAAATGGGGATCGGCGCAGGCCTCGACCGGGCGGAGGCAGGGCTTCGACTACGCTATGAATTGGTGCGGGAATTCGCCCCATACATTGGCATCGAACAGGAATGGAAAGTCGGCAGAAGCGCTGAATATGCGCGCGCCTCCGGAGAGGATCCAAGTGTCACGAATTATGTCGTGGGCGTGCGGTTCTGGTTTTGAGCAGTTTCAATCCCGATGTAGCCGAGACGTATTGCATCGGCATGCGCGTACCGGACAGCATTAGCATAGTCCGATGCCCCCATTTTCTGGAGGAACATTTCCAGTTCACTTCGGTAATCCGTCCTCTTTCCATCCAGGCCACCTTTACTGCTCGACAGCCGTGACCTTGTGGTAATATAAATATGCCGCTTAATTAATTCGATTCCCTGAGGAATGATAAGCGATAAGCAAAATATACGAGGAGAGAGGAAAATGGCGGAATTCCTTATAAAAGGCGGTACAGTGGTGGATGGAACACTCGCTGATGCCTACCCGGCCGACGTGCGTGTCGAAGGCGAACGAATCGTCGAAATCGGTCCCGATCTCGCCCCGCGTGCAGGAGAAGAAGTGTTCGATGCATCGGGTTGCTATGTCACACCCGGCTTCATTGAGGCTCACACCCACTATGATTCGACGATGTGGTGGCAGCCCGATCTCGATCCCCTGCCCGGCTACGGCGCGACCACTATCGTCATGGGCAATTGCGGCTTCTCTGCTGCACCGCTGTCGGATGACAAGGCCGCGCAGATGGAGATGATCAAGATCTTCTCCTTCTTCGAGGATATTCCGCTGGAACCCTTTACGCAGCACCTGCCGTTCGACTGGCGCAAGTGGTCCGAATACAAGAAATCGATGGTTGAGAAGGTCAAGATGCCGCTCAACTACACGACTTACGTCGGCCACATCGCGATCCGTATCGCAGTAATGGGTGAAGAAGCATGGAATCGCCCGTCCAATGCGGAAGAGCGGGCAAAGATGGCCGAACTGCTTGACGATGCTTTGCAGGCAGGCGCTCTCGGCCTTTCGACCAACCTGCTCGATCACGATGGCCAGGACCGTCCGATCCCCACGCTGGTGTCAGACGATGCCGAATTCGAAGCCTTGTTCGATGTGTTGCAGCGTTATCCGTCTGCAACCTTCCAGTGCATCGTCGATGTGGCCCTGATGCGCGACAACGGCGACCAGCAGATTGAACGCATCTCCAACCTGCTCAAGGGCCGGGGTATTCGCGTACAGTTCACCGGTGCGGCGCCGACGTCTGAATACCAGAACTATCGCGTCGATCAGCTGCGGGAACTCGTGGCGCGGCTGCGTAACGAAGGGCTGGATGTCTGGCCGGGCTACGCTCACACTCCGCTGAGCGCGCAGGTCAGCATTTATCGCTCGCTGCTGTTCGCACAGTCCAACGATTACGTCTGGCACGAAGCAGTGCTGGCCGAAGGTGACGCGGCGAAGGAAGCCGTCCTGCGCGATCCCGATTGGCGGGCCCGTGCACGCGATAGCTGGGATCACAAGATCTATCCCCAATCGCCGATGGCCAATCCGCATTTGTTGCTGCTCACCCAGCTCGGTTCCGAAAACGGCACCGGCGGTCCATTCAACATCACGCTCAAGGACTACGCCGAGCAACTGGGCGTCCATACCTCCGATGCTGCGGCCGAATGGCTTCTGCGCAACGGCGTCAACTCCGCAATCCGCATGTCACCCATGCCGATGAATGACGAGGCGGTTGCGGTTCAGGTGCGCGATTCGAAATCGCTCGGCAACGTCAACGATTGCGGCGCACACCTGCAGATGCTGTGCGGCAGTGGCGAAAACGTGATCTATCTGACCAAGTTCGTTCGCGACAAGAAGCTCATCACGCTGGAGCAGGCGATCCACACCATGACCGGGAAAGTGGCGGAACACTTCTTCCTCCACGACATCGGCGAAGTGAAGGTCGGCAAACGCGCCGATCTGGTGGTGTTCGACCTGAATGAGATCCAGCAGCGCGACATGGAGAAGCGCTACGACGTGGAAGATGGCAAGGGTGGCATGATGTGGCGTTATACGCGCCAGGCGGCCCCCATGCGACTAACCATGGTGAATGGCGTCCCGATCTTCCGCGACGGCGCTTATACCGGCGCGAAGCCCGGAGAGTATCTGGAAGCAATGAATCCGGATGCACCGGCTGCCATGGCAGCTGAATAATCGGATTGATCTGAATTGTTGCAGCACGGGGCTGGGTTCATGGAATCCAGCCCCGTTCTCGTCTGCGACTGATTGTTGCACGCACCATAATTCGGTCTGCTGCACATCACAGCAACCAGCCATGTGGAACTCAGGCATTTTGGCCAGGCGCCTATCGGGTGGCGTTAATTCTCAGGCAAAGGCAGCGGGCGAAAAGCATGGGCTGCCTTTCATTTTTGGCGCTCCATCGATCCTCTCGAATTACCGCACGCACGGTATCCAAACGCGATGGTATGAGGTGATTATCTTTTGCCAAGGCGCAAGAAAGATCTCTTTGCACAAGGGCACCAAGCAATTCCCTATTGCCATAGGCAGAGCACCAAGGCCCAATGGTTCTTAAAAAGAAATAATATTACTATTTTAGTTTAATATTTCTGTTCTGCAAAACTATGCGGTAGTATACTTTTCCCGATCGCAACCTATCAATGGCATCGTTTATCTCATCGAAATAGAAGGTTTCGATCATCGCCTTGATCTTATGGCGCTGAAAAAATTCGAGCATCTTGCGCATTGTTGCAGGGCTACCCACGCTCGAACTCGAGACGGAAAGCTGGTTAGTCATCATATCCATGGGCGCAATCTGCATGGGTATCACACTCGCACCCACGAAATTCAGCCGCCCACGCGGTTTCAGCGTCCGCAGATAGGCGCGCCAATCCAGCGGCACGTCAACAGTCGACAGGATAAGATCGAATTTTCCTGCTGCCCCGGCAATCTGCGCCGGGTCAGACGTATTGAGTGTATGGTGCGCCCCCAGGGAGCGCGCCTGCATTGCCTTCGTTTCACTGGTGGTGAAAGCGGTCACCTCACAGCCCCAGGCATTGGCCACCTGCAAAGCGAGATGACCAAGCCCGCCGATGCCGATCACGGCCACTTTGTCCGACGGCTTGATATCGAACTCGATGAAGGGGTTGAATACCGTAACCCCCGCGCAAAATAGCGGGCCGGCAGCTACCAGATCGATCCCGTCGGGAATGGGAATCAGGCTCTTTTCATCCGCGCGAACTTTATCTGCAAAGCCTCCATGCCGCCCAAACATCGTTGGTTTGGCGCTGGAACAGAAATTGTGATCGCCAACATCGCATGCTTCACATTCGAGGCAATAGCCTGCGTGAAACCCCAAGCCGACGATGTCGCCAATTTTCAGGCTGCTGACGTCCTTCCCCAGGCTGGCCACCCTGCCAACCACTTCATGCCCGGCAACCAGCGGATATTGCGTAAAACCCCACGCATTATCAATCATGCTCAGATCGGTATGGCAGATGCCCGCGTACAGCACATCCAACTCGACCTCGCGAGATCCCAGCTCACCAGGATCATATTCAAACGGCACCAAGGAACCCGCCGGTTCAAGTGCGGCATATGCCTTGATCATTTCCTCACCCCCAGCGCGCGTTTGCCCGCGGGATCGATCAATCCCAACAGTTGCAAGTCTTCGAGACATTTTTCGATGTAATCTCGCGACAGATGCGGAATCTCTGGACCGACCGCCAAATTGCTCACGAGAGCCTTGAAACGATCGCATGCCGCTACGTCGTCGTATCCTGCCGATTGCGGTGCAGCGAACGCGTCCATGATGTCCAACGCGGAGTGCTGTTGCCGATCTTCGGGCAACTGCCCGAGCGCGCCTTTGAAGGACTCAACCCATGCGTCATAGTCTTCAACCCGTGCAATCGCGTGGCCGGCCTCTTCGATCCAGTCCACAAAGCTGTCCAGCGAGCAGCCGTCCCCCTTATGGTAGTTCTCGATATTGCAGATCAGGCAGGCATTGCGGTCATGTTCGGCCCCCGCAATCGCTGCCGACACTATGTCAACCGGGAGCCCGTCATAATGGGCGACCGCTTTTCTGCCTTCTTCCGTAAGGGGATAGAAGGAATAGGGTGCAAGGCCCGTGTTCACGATGCTCATCAGCAAACGCGAAAACATGTCGTCGGTATTGAGTTGCCCCCTGTAGATCCGGTGGGGCAACATCATATCGCCGCGAAAAACATTGACCGGTATGCCGAACTCCCTGTGCGCTTGCTGCAAGAGATGCTCGGCTGCCCATTTGCTGGCTGCGTAACCGGCCGCATACTCATCTGAAAGTTCGATCTCATCGAGCAGCGGAGCATCCTCGCAGTCACCACCGCTTTGATCCACCAATGGACGGACTGCAGCAGTCGACACGAAGTCGATGTTCTTCTTTCGCCCGGCCATCGAGAAGCGAATGATCTCGGCCGTTCCGCACACATTGGGCCCGAACAAGTTGGCATAAGACAGACGGTGATTGACCAGCGCCGCCACATGCACGACACGATCGACCTCCATCGACAGGCGGCCATAATCTTTTTCATTGAGCCCCAGTCGCGGTTCGCCAACATCGCCGGCCAACACTTCCAGATGATCTTGCGCCAGTTCCTCGAACCGCGCCTCCATCTCGGGATCCAATCCGCGGAATACCCCATCCAGCCGCGCTGCCGCCGCATCATCATCGGTGGCGCGGACCAGGCAAATCAATTTGCCACCCGATGGCGCCAGCTTTTCGAGCCATTGCAGGCACACGAACCGCCCAAGAAAGCCATTCGCCCCCGTCAACAAGACCGTGCGCGTCTTCTGCGTCGAGGCCGGAAGACGCAGCCCTGCGTTCAGCGTGTCAGCGTCAATAAATTTCGCTAATGTCAACTCGCTGCTGGTGATGGACGTGCAGCCTTTGCCATGGACACTGGTGGCGGTCGGCTGCTTAAATCCGGCTGCATACGCGCGCTGGATATATGCAGACCACGTCCGTATATTACCAGTCGGGCTCAGAATCCTGTCGGCAGGTATATCTACCCCGAATATCTCCTCGACCGAGAGCGAGAACAGGACCGCCCCCAGCGAATCTCCCCCAAGTTCGTAAAATGTCGCGGAATCACTGGTGGCCGTGATCGTGATACCGAGGTCGAGTTCCAGCAGCATGCCCAATTTGTCTGCTACCGACAGCGCCGAGTGCGTGTCCGCCAGTTCACGTCGACGCTCGTCTTTGACCCGTTCGGCCTCGTCGTACATGCCTTCCAGTCGCGCACCATATTTTCTGGCAAGCGCAGGGCGTATCTTTTTCCGCAGGCTGGACAGGAGCCCGTTCGTGTCGCTGAACGGCTCCTGTTCCAGCAGGAACTGTCTGGGCACTTCGAAGCTTCGAACACCCTCCTGGCTGGCTACGCGCTGCATTTCCTTCTGGATCAGATCATGCAGGGCCTGGTCGTCAGGGGCGTCGCCAATCTGCGCTGAGGCCAGCGCCATGTCGGGCACTATCACCGCCAGCAGATAGGATCGCTGCGAGTTGCCATAAATATAGACCTGATCGAACAGATCGCTCCGCGTTTCGAACAGCGCTTCCAGAGCGCCGATCGGGACGAACTCGCCCTGCGACAGCTTGAGCACATCATTGCGCCGGTCGATGACGGCGATATGGTCGGGGCCATACTCTTCGACTATGTCACCCGTGCAGATAAATCCTTCGCCGTCGAACATCGCCTCCGTCAACTCGGGCGCATTCAGGTAACCCTTGATGCTCTGCTCGCTCTTGTAGCAAAACTCGCCACGCGGATGCGGCCTGTCCGAGGTGAAATAACCAAGTTCGGGAACATCCCTCAGCTTGTACGCGAGGACCGGCGGGCGCTGGATGATCCCATTGACCGCAGCGCTGCCTCCTTCCGTACTCCCGTAGGAATCCAGCAGCTGCACCTGAAAACAATCCTCGAAAAATTCCCGTACCACGGGCGATATGCGTGACCCGCCGGAAAGCGTGAAACACAGCCGGCTACCGAGATAGTCAACCGCCATGGCCCGCTTGACGCGTGCCCGCACCACACCTTCGTCGTCACCCGTCTTCCTGATCTCCTGCGCGACCTCGTTCTGATAATGCTGGTGCACCAGCTCGATGACGCGGGGAAACAGGCCCAGCAATGTGGGGCGTGCCGCCCGGATATCATCGAAAAGCGTCGACATATCCGGAGCGAGCGTGAAATAGGCAGTGCCTCCCACCCGCAAGGCAGTCACCAGAGTACCCTTGCCCAGCAAATGGCTGAAGGGCGCAAGACAGACAGTGATAACGGGCGGCGCGCCTTCAGGCACACTTGTCCAGAAAAACCGGACAGCCTTCTCCGTTATCATGGCAGCTTTGGGCGTTCCCGTGCTTCCGGATGAATGGACAATAGAGGCAACGCGCTCCCCGCCCTCTCCATGCATTGCCGGATAACTCCACCTCGACGTGCCCCCCAACACTTCGAGTTGTTCGAGCGAGATCAATGCAATGTCGGTCCCGCCCTGTTCAAGAAATGCGGCGGCAGCCTCGAAACGCTCCCGTTCGGTATCGATCCGCTCATCATACTCGAAAACTATCAGGCTTTTGACATAGCTCTTGCCCGCGACCAGCCCGGCTACGGTTTCGAGATCGCTGGTCGCGGCACAGACCGTGACCGGCCTGATAGCATCCAGTATCTCTTCAAAATCCATATTGGCCGCGCCAGGCTGCAACGGCACGGTAACCGCGTGCACATAGGCGGTCGCGAAATCCAGTATGGCGAACTCCGCACTGGTAAATCCGAAGATGCAGACATACTCGTCGGCTTTGATCCCATGGACCGGATCGTTTTTCCATGCATTGGCGACAGCGTGGATACGGCTTTGGAGCTGCTTGTAGGTTATCGTCTTGAATGAGGGCTGGTATATCCGTTCCGTGCGCCCGTCTTCAGTTGTGGCAACAACATGCTCGCGAGTGCCCATTGCCGGACGATCTGCATAGCCATCGAACGCTCGATCCATGATTTCCGCGAGACTCTGCCCGGGCGCACAAATGGATTCGCGAACCGATGGCAGCGGGATGAGAGAAGCCAGCTGGGCATCATCGCGAACTAACGCCTGCATTTTTTGCATGACGCGCTGTTGCATGGCCTGTTTCCTGACTTCGCTCATTTCCGGCCAATGTAACCGTCGATGTAGCGGCCAAAATCCCGTTCGATATCGGCCTCGGTCAATCCGAATTCCTGCAGCGAATAGGTATGGCTGCCATGCTTGCCCTGCTCGTTCTGCGTGTGCCAGGCCAACATGCTGCGATCCGCTTCATCCGACAGTTCATGGGGAGAGCGTGCATAAGCGTCCCGGATCACCTGCATCGGATTCCGGCGCACCATGTCGTAATCCACATCAAGGATGCGGTCTTCGATCGCCAGGTTCCGTCGCATGTCCATAAACCTGTCCATGGCAATGGCCCACGTTCTCAGCGTGTGTTCACCGCGCCGGGTCTTGTCGACAGACTCCACATAGATGCCCGACAATTCCGTTGTGAACTTGGCGAAGGAGGGGATGCAGCTGCGTGGATGGCGATGCGGCTGAATCAGGGTAGCGTTGGGAAAACTCTCCATCAGCGCATCGAGATGAGCGAGGTGAGGCACCGACTTGAACACCCATGGCCGCCCCCTCCTGCCGCCATCCTGCCATTGGAGATACTGGAACACGGTCTTCGCCAGCCGGTAGTTTTCGGCACTCGATCGAGACATCACCCAATCGAAATATTCCCGGCTATTCAGCAACACATCCCATGCAAATTCCTGGAAGCTCATCTGATAGACGAGCCCTTCTTCCTCGACTTCCTCCAGTGCAATCCGATGAGCCGCGTTCATATCCGGTTTGTCGTCGGTCAAGAGTCCTGAATTCATGACTGCCGTAATACGAGGGTCCAGTTCGCCCGGCTTGGCATCCGGGAACGGTGCCGGATTGAGCATCTTCCAGAACAGCGTCTTCTGTACGCTTTCCGGCGCTGAAAGCATCTTGTGCAGCTTGGTGGTTCCGGATCGCGGCAAACCGATGATGACGAACGGATCGGATACGTCTTCTTCGAGTATTTCAGGATGCGCCTCGATGTCGCGCTGCATCCTCAACCGGTTCACCAGCAGGCGAACGATGTCGGCCTTGATCAATGACATGCCCTGATGGGTCAGCGGCATGTCCCGCGCTGCGCAATCCAACAGCTTGCGCAACGCAGTTTCAAAATCGAACGGGCCGAAATCGGTCAGGCCCGACACGCGTCGGGCTTCGCCGATAAGCTCGTCCGCATTCAAATTCTGGCGCTGGAGCTGATAGCGTTGCTGATCTAGCATGAATGGTTCCCAATCGGTCCGGTCAGAAGTTGAGAGCAGTGGATTTTAACGGCCCCATCTTCGACACGGGCTGCACGCCTGGCGGTGCGGCAATTACGTCGGGTATCCGGTTGAACAGGCAGGCCGCCGACATGTGGGATGAATCATCGCGTTCCACCCTGATCCGCGCGCCCGGCATGCCTTCGACTTCCCAGAACATGTGTTCGACATCACCTTCACGGAAGTGCCGCACCTCAATCTCGGAGCGGGCGGTAAGGCCTTCCTCCGTCTCGATCTCGGCAACCATGCGAATACCCACGCAATTGCCAGCGGGTATCGTGCATTCCATGAAATCGTTGGGGTAATCCTCTTCGAACACGCAAGGTTCGGTATAGGTGGTGCAGTTCCTGACCGTATAACCGAGCGCCGTGACGACATGTAAGGCAATCGAGCTGTAGGAAGCGGCAATCGGATTGTCGCGAATGCCGCGCGCATTCCACTCCTCGATACTGAGGGTGTTGCCGAAAGGATAAGTCTGCTCCTTGCTCTCGCACTGGGGCACGATATCGGTACAGCTCCGATGGAGCAGGGATTTCAGCTCGGTTGTCGGACCTGAGACCAAGAGGCCCGACCATATTCGCGACATGTCCCAAATGCCCGAACCGGTGAATGTGACCCCCATTTCCTTTGCCATGGCATCAAGCCTGGCAGCCAGTTCCGGGTTGTTGGCCTGGGGGAAATAGGATTCAGTCCCATGGCAAATCACGTTCAGCCCCGCCCCGATCAACCGCGTATGGGCATCATGGTTGGTCTCCAGCAGGTTTGTGGATGTCACCACGCCGATATCCGCATCGATCCTGCTGTAATCGGCTGTGTCACAGTCCTGAACGATTACGCCGATCTTGCCGATCCCGGCGAGTTCACCCACATCCTGGCCGACCTTGGCCCCTGCCCGGTTGAAGGCCGCCACGATCGGCCAGCCCTTCTGATGGGCGAAGCGAACGACATGTTTGCCGAACTGGCCAATACCGTAAAGCACCAGTCGCGGCTTGGATGAACTGCCCATAATATTCCCTAACCCTTGATTGCCAACTGGAGTTGTTGGGTAAGCATCGCGTCGATCCGGCGCTTCAATTGTAATTGTAGCTGAGCGTGATGCCGTAAGTGCGCGGGTCACCGAATGCGGAAACAACCGTCGCACCGGCAAACGTGGCGGAGGCATAGGCCGCGTCATAATAATCCTGATTGGTCAGGTTCTTTCCCCAGATGCGGACTTTCAGATCGCCGCCGCCCAAGGGAATTTTGCCAATCGAGATGCCCGCATCCAGCAAGGATTTCGAAGAATTCGTCGCACTCGATCTGACTGCAAGGGCCGAGGAAATGGACTGATCCTGATGCGAGAAATTGACATAGGCGCCCAGCTCCCAATCGTTTGCCAGCACGCGCGTGTAATCGAGACCAAGCGTATAACTGAATTTCGGTGCAAACGGGAACTCTCTGGTCACCAACACAATCGGTGCCCCCCCGCCCGGATCAATCGACCTGTTGTCGAAACGGGTATGCAGATAGCCAACACTGGCGTTGAAGGTCAGTTCGTCGGTAACAGCCGCCTGAAGGTCGGCCTCGAAGCCCTTTATCTTGCCATCACCAATACTGATGATGTCACGCACCGCCGGTGTGGCGCCGGTCTGAACGCTCGCCTGATAATTCTTGTAGTCCATGATAAAGGCAGCCGCATTCAGGCGAACCCTGCGATCGAAGAACTGGCTTTTGAACCCACCTTCATAGGCAGTGATCGTCTCGGGCTCCGCACCGCGTTGGAAAAGCGCCGGATCCTGCGAATAAATCGATGTGCCACCGGCACGATACCCAGTCACTACTTTGGCGTAGATGTTCAGGTCATCGGAGAATTTATAGGCCGCCGTGAATGACGGATTGAATTTCTTGAAATCCCGATCGTAAGAAAGACCATCAATGACTGGCGTAGCATTCGGATCGAAGCGCAACGCTTGCCTGCTGTCCCAGGTGTAGCGAAGCCCCAGCGTCAGCTCCAATCCTGTCCCGGCTGGCCTGTAAGTGGTCTGGTTATAGATCGCGAAACTGCGATTTTTCGTCAGAGTATAGCTGGTCAACGGGAAGGAGGTCAGGGTCGCCGCCGATGTCCCGCTATCGGCTTCATCCCGATAATAGAACAGGCCGGTGACATATTCGAAGTTGCCGATCGATGTGTCGATGTCACCGAGGAACTGCAATTCCTGTGTGAACTGGTTAAATTTGTTGTAGGCACGTCCAGTGCTGAGGGTCGGAAAAGTTCCGACAATGCCGGCCCCAGGCACCTCAAGTTCGTTGTATGCGGAGCCTCCCGTCATTGCGAACCAGTCGGCATTGACGTCTCTGTACGCTGTAATCGATTTGATCTGCAGCCTGTCCGTTACATCCCACGTAGCCGTCAGCGATGTACCGAAAATCTTGTTGTTATCCGCCTCGACGGGGAAGAACGGCATCGCCTTATTGAGGCGTTTTGAGCTTACCGGGTCGGGATAATAGACGTTCGCTATTACCGGCCCCAAAGGTATGATTAACGGATTTCCCGTTCCTGCCACTGCTGCTGCAGGGCCCTCAATAACCTGTTGGTAGCGGGTGGTGTCCTTGATCTCGGAGTAGTCTGCGGCAACATCAAATGTCAGCGTATCGGTGGGCTCATACCGCAATGCAAGACGGCCAACGAGACGATTTTCGGCCCCAAAGTCCTTGCCTGGACCAAGATTCTCAACAGTTCCGTCGCGCTTGGAGATTACACCCGAGGCACGAAGCGCAAGCCGGTCTCCGATTGGAATGTTGATATTGGTCGCCGACTGGAACTTGTCGAAATTGCCCAACGTGACGGACTGTCCGAAACCCCATTCACCAAGCTTCGGCTTCTTGCTGATCAGGTTGATCGCACCGCCCGTTGCATTTCGGCCGTACAGGGTGCCCTGCGGCCCGCGTAGAACTTCGACCCGCTCCAGATCGCTGGCCTCAAACGACCCACCGGACGAAGAACCGACGTACACTCCATCAACATATAGCGCGACGGCCGGATCCTGCGTGACCTCGACGGTTGCCGCCCCAATGCCACGAATGAATGCGCGAAAAGTGGTCGCCTGTCCAAAATAGTCTGTAATCGAGACATTCGGGACACTGGCGTCGAAATCCTCCAGTTCATTCAGATTCAGCTTCTCAAGACTTTGTTCGCTGAATGCGCTGAGCGATATCGGGACGTCCTGCAGGCTTTCCGAGCGTCGCTCAGCCGTTACGATGATTTCCTCGACCTGGGCATGCGCAGGCGCCGCCAGCGCCATCGGCGCGGCAATAGCAGCCGAACAACAGATAAGACTCTTGAACGATTTCATGATCCACTCCCGGATTGGCGCTCTGCTTTTTCGCGCCATTTTTCTTACGCATAACCAGCATGGGGGGAGTGGGCAGCTCGTAAGGTGCTCATTTTGCCTTCAGAAAGCCGTGTCCACAGCGCACCAAACCACACGAACTCACTTCATCGGGTCAATGAAACGGGTTGTTTGGACACCCGCGCCTATGGCGGCGTAAGGGCGGCTTGGCATCTGGCGTCGATGAGCTGGCGCCTAGCTTATGCGATAAAGATGTTGGTGCGGTGATGGTGAAGATAGGCTCGGCTGTCCTCGCGCAGCGGTCGAGCTGGCGGACGCTGAACGACATGCATGCCCAGCTTGTCGGCATCGGCAAGATCAGCTTTCTTGTTCCCTTTCCCCCCGTATTCGCCTGGATTGGGGAATGGGTAGCCGGCAGCAGCGACGCCAACCTATCCAGTAGATCCTTCGGTTGAATGGCAATTGTCGCGTTGAGCCATTCGACGGGCAACAACCAACCTGTTGCATTCCAATATACACCGATCGTCCCAAATTCTTCCGGCTTCGGCGCGCTGATCGCAAAGTCAGCCACGATAGGAAGTGAAGGGGAAACCTCACCTGCAACGTGAATCAATATTAAAAGTTGATTGGGAATCAGCCGATGCCGGGCAATCCGCGTCTCAGCTTAAAGTCTAACCCAGCAAATGACTTACGACTGAAACGCGAGCGAAAATTGATGGAGGCATTCTAACCGAATGCAAAAGGGGGGCAGGTCCGTGCCTGCCTGATCACAAAGACCCGCAAGATACTGGTTCGTACTCTGATGCCCCATTGGTGCCCCAGCGGATGCTGGCGATGCCCCACACCTCCACTCTCACGTCTAAGTCGTTAAAAAGGTGGTGAGCCCTGCTGGGTTCGAACCAGCGACCTACTGATTAAAAGTCAGTTGCTCTACCGACTGAGCTAAGGGCCCGACCACGCGGGGGCCCTAGGCAACGGACGGTTCCGGGTCAAGCGTCCAAAAAGCTGTCGCACAGTAAGGCCGGTCACAGGATCGCGCCAGCCGGGCGCAATTGTCGTTGCCGGGCCAAGTACAAAGCGGCGCAAACGGAATTGAGGATGCGGAATAGTGAGCCGGGGCGAGGCGTGAAAGCCACCGCTCCACAGTATCACATCCAGGTCGAGAACTCGTGCGCGCCAGCGTCGACCGACACGTTTGCGCCCGAAATCCCGCTCGATGGCCTGCAGCAGATCGAGCAACGGCTCAGGTGCCAGCGCGCATTCCACAATCGCAACGCTATTGGCATAGGTTCGTCGGGACGGACCGAGTGGTGCGCTCGATACGGGGCGAGCGACTTTCACCAGCCTGCAGCCGCGCTCGACAAGTATATCGAGCGCTGCCGCAAGGATCATCCGCGGGGAACCATAGCGATGATGCGGGAGGTTCGAACCAAGCGCGATCAGATAGAGACTCATCTGTCTTCGCAGATTCGCCCATACAATTGCGGGCGGCGGTCTCGGAAGAAACCCATCCCCGCACGATGCCGACTTGCTTGCGCCAAGTCTATGGACGCAACCAGTGCTCCGGTTTCCGTGGCACCGAACTCGGCAAGGAAATCGCCCCATTCGTCAGTGATGAAACTGTGCCCGTAGAAGCGCTGCCCCTCTTCCGTCCCGATCCGGTTGGCGGCGATCACCGGCATGCAGTTCGACACCGCGTGGCCGAGCATGGCCCGGCGCCACATCCTGCTGGTATCGAGATCGGCGTCGTAGGGTTCCGAACCGATTGCAGTGGGATAGAAGAGCAGTTCCGCCCCCATCAACGCCATGACACGGGCACATTCCGGATACCATTGGTCCCAGCATATCCCCACGCCGATCCGCGTACCGAAGACATCCCAGACTTTGAAGCCGTCATTCCCGGGCCGGAAATAGTATTTTTCCTCATATCCCGGCCCATCGGGAATATGGCTCTTGCGGTACGTACCCATCAGCCCACCGTCCGGCCCGATCATCGCCAGCGTGTTGTAGTAGTGATGCCCATCGCGTTCGAAAAAGCTGGTCGGAATCGCAACTTTCAGCTTTGCTGCCAGCGCCTGCATTGCAATGACAGAGGGGTGTTCCCGCACAGGCCGGGCAAGCGCAAACAACGCCTCGTCTTCGACCTTGCAAAAATAGGGGCCTGAAAAAAGCTCAGGCGGCAGAATCACCTGCGCGCCTTGTGCCGCAGCCTCCTCCACCAAGGCGGAAACGGCAGCGATATTGGCCTGCTCGTCATCCGAGCCAAGGGCGAGCTGCAATGCGGCGACAGTCAATTCGGCCATCGGCCGCCCCTATCAGTTCCGCTTGCGGAACAGAAGCGTCATCCGATCGCTTTCGCCGATGGTTTTCAATTCATCATGCCCCCCGCTCAAGACGGGAGGAAGCATCCAGACGCCCTGTGGATGATCGGCAGGATCGGCGGAATTCGCGTTGATTTCGCTGGTCCCCACAAGTTCGAAACCCTGAGCCTCGACCAGCCGGATGACATCGGCCTGGCGCAGATACCCTTTGCTACCGTCAACATAACTGTCCGGCGCATCCGGATTGGCCCGATGCTGGACGATGCCGAGCAATCCTTCATCCTTCAACAAGCGCCGCATCGCGCCAAGCTCGCTGTCCAGCCAGCCCATGCGCAGCAGATTGTGCATTTCCCGAAAAATCAGCACCCGGTCCACCTTGCCATCCAGCACGGAAGGCAAACCGTCCGTGTTGTAGGCGCCGATGCAATTCGCGGGCATGCCGGTCCATGCCGCTGCCTTACCTGGAAAACTATCCGACAACTCGCCGAAATAGGCCTGCTGCTTCTCGCTTGCTCCACTGACGTCAGGATTGAGGCCGATGTAGTGCCCGCCCTTGCCGAGGTAGGGCAGGAGAATGCGCGTGTACCAGCCGCCAGACGGCATATAGTCCACCACAGTCATGCCCGGTTCGACACGGAAGAAAGCCAATGTCCCAGCCGGATGGCGATAGATGTCGCGCGCCCGGTCTTCCGCACGGCGAGGATCGGCCAATGCCAGTTCCAGCGCGGCCTCGCACGCTTTGCAAATGGCCGGTTCCACCGGCACCTCTTCCGCAGCCAATGGGGGAGCAACGAAACCGAATGCGGCAGCTATGACGACAAGGATACGACGCATCTTCTTCCTCTCCCGGCAGGGTGCCACCAATTTAGGCGCTGCATGACCGACGGCAAGTGGGCCATGACAAGTGAGGCATCTACACCTATCTTGCCGGAAACGAGATGGCAGGAGGCTGATGAACGGCATGGAAACGGCAATTGTGGCAGGCGGGTGCTTCTGGTGCACCGAAGCGGTGTTCCGGGACGTTATCGGCGTTAGCGGGGTCGAAAGCGGCTATATCGGCGGCCAGGTCCCTGATCCCACCTATCGGGAGGTCTGCTCGGGTCTCACCGGCCATGCGGAGGCAATCAAGGTCGATTTCGATCCCGATGTGATTTCCTATGCAGAAGTGCTGGACGTGTTCTTGGGGACACACGATCCGACGCAGCTAAACCGTCAGGGCAACGATGTCGGCACGCAATACCGGTCCGCCATTTTCCCGCTGGACGATGCCCAGCGTGGGGAAGCAGAAGCCGCAATTGCCCGTGCCAATCAGGAACATGATGGAAAAGTGGTCACCACCATTGAGGGGCCGGCAACCTGGTACCCGGCGGAGGACTACCATCAGGAATACTGGGAGAGCGACGGACAGCGGAACCCCTATTGCCTTGCAGTAATTCCGCCCAAGCTGGCAAAATTGCGCAAGAGCTTTGCCGCGAAAGTGCGGCAGGAGCAGAGCTGAACTTCCTGGCGGCAGGCTGGAATCCGTTATTTGCGGAACCGTGCGATAAAGAAGCCGTCCATGCCCCCTGCGTCGGTCAACTGACCTGGGTCCGTCCGTAGCCAGCCCTCTTGTGTGGGCACAACCCCGGCCGGCAAGTCACTTGCCTCAATTCGGAAGGTTTCCAGCGCCACCTCAGCCGCCTGCCGTTCCCCTTCCTCAGGCTCCAGCGAACAAACGGCATAGACCAGTTGCCCACCGGGCTTGAGCCAGGAAACCGCACGGTCCAGCAGTTTCGCCTGCAGGTCCGCCATCTCGGCGATCTGACGCGGCCCGATGCGATGCAGCACATCGGGATGCCGGCGGCACGTTCCTGTCGCCGTGCAGGGCGCATCGAGCATGATCGCATCGAATGCCATATCAGGCTGCCAGCCCAACGCATCCGCCACGACGACATCCACGGCCAATCCCGTTCGGGCACAGTTGTCCTTCAACCGTTCAAGCCGTTTCGCGCTGATATCGAGTGCCATGACCTGCCAGCCCGCAGCTGCCAGTTGCAGGGCCTTGCCCCCCGGCGCAGCGCAAAGATCCAGCACGTACCGGCCATCCCCTTTGCCAAGCAGGCGGGCGGGTAGACTGGCCGCGAGGTCCTGCACCCACCAGGCCCCTTCCTTGTAACCGGGCAGTTCCTCCACCGCGCTGCCGCGCGGAAGCCGGACATGGCCGGCCGACAGAGAGAGACCGCCCAACTTTTCAGCCCATTCCTCAGTCGCCGCAGGATCACGCAAGGTGAGATCGAGCGGGGGAGGCATGGCCAGACCGCGTGCAATCGCATCCGCACGCCCTTCCCAACGCATGGCGACGGTATCGGGCAAGGTCGGCGTCTCGGGCAGGCGAACCCCACGCTTCACCAGAGTGGAAAATACGCCATGAGCCAGCCTGCGCGGACCGCCTGCCAGCAAAGGCAATCCGGTCGCAATCACGGCATGAGGTGGGGTTTCAAGCCGCAGCCACCCGGCCAGCATAAGGCGCAAGACCGCACGCGGTTTCGCATCATCGGGCAAACGCTGGCGCGTCGCACTGTCGATCAGGGCGTCAAGATCGACCAGCCAGCGCAATACTTCGGCAGCCAGCGCACGAGCCAGCGCGCGATCGGCCTGACCACGCAAATGCTGCATCGCCGCGCCTGCCGCCTGATCGAGTGTATCGCCCCGTCGCAGCACGGCATCACACATTTTCAGCGCAGCGCGGCGCGCGGGAAGGCCGGGAATATCGTTCATGGCACGCCCACTATCCCCGATTGCATTACGAGGCCAGAGGCCCCAAATTGGCAGGATGACGAAACGCGCCACTCAACGCCCCGGCAATTTCCAGAAACCGGCCCACTGGAGCGATATGCCCGCGCCCAAGCCGGAGGCGGCGAAGGAAAGCCAGCAAGACCCGGATGGCCTTTCCCCCACGCGTTATGGCGATTGGGTCAAGGACGGGATCGCAATCGACTTCTGATGATCCGCGCGCTCGTTCGGCTGTTACAGCCACCCTGCCAGTTCGCGGCGCACGAGCGCTTCCAGCATGTCCATCCCCGGTTCGCCCGCGTTGAGACAGGCAAGCGCGGCGAACCGATCTCCGCCCGCAGCGGTAAACTGTTCACGCCCCCGGATCGCAAGTTCTTCCAGCGTTTCGAGGCAATCGGCGGAAAAACCGGGCGCGGCAATCGCGATGCGGCTCGTTCCCTTGCGGGCTTCTTCCGTAAGCACGGCGTCGGTCGCCGGTTCCAGCCATTTCGCACGACCGAAACGCGATTGAAACGTCGTTTCGATCCTGAGATCCGGGCGGGCCAGTGCTTCTTCCAGCAACCGGGCAGTCTTTCGGCATTGGCAATGATAGGGATCGCCCAGGTCCAACGTGCGTTGCGGCATTCCGTGGAAGCTCAACAGCAAGACCTGTGGCACGAAATCCAGAGCATCGAGTTGCCCCCCGATATCCCGGGCCAGCGCGGTGATATAGGCGGGATCGTCATGATAAGGCGGCATGACGCGCAATGCAGGCTGCCAGCGCATCGCCTTCAGCGCATCGCCCGCCGCGTCAACCGCGGTCGCAGTGGTGGCAGCAGAATATTGCGGATAGAGCGGCGCGAGCAGGATGCGGTCGCACCCCTGCTCCTTCAACCCGGCAATGCCGCTGGCAATGGCCGGATTGCCATAGCGCATAGCCCAGTCGACCCGCACCGCTTGCCCCAGCCGCACCTGCAAGGCCTCCGCCTGCGCTGCCGTTATCGCTGCAAGTGGAGAACCCTTTTCCGTCCAGACCTGCGCATAGGCATGGGCCGACTTCTTCGGGCGGACGTTGAGAATTATCCCACGCAGAATCGGTTGCCAGAGGATCTGCGGAATTTCGACCACCCGAGGATCGGACAGAAATTCCGCCAGATAACGCTTCACTGCAGAAGACGTGGGAGCATCGGGCGTCCCGAGATTGACCAGCAGCACGCCAATCCGGCCAGTACTGACAGGCGGGTGGTCGAGCGGCAACATCACAATCCTTCCGACAACAGGGGCAACCGGCGAAACCGCAAGCCGGTGGCGGAATAGAGCGCATTGGCGATGGCTGGCGCAACCGCTACCACGCCCAGTTCCCCCGGATCGACCGGATCGGCAGTACTATCAAGGAAATCGACCACGATTTCCGGGCAGTCGGCCAGGAACGGCAGATCGAGCCCAGCCAGTCTGGCAGTGAGCGGAATACCCCGGTCGTAGGACAGAGCAGAACCGAGTGCGAGACCCATGCCGAACATCAGCCCGCCTTCGATCTGTTGGCGGGCAATGTCCAGATTGACGATCCGCCCCAGATCCGCGACCGCCGTCAGCCGTTCCACTCGTGCCCCGCCCGCACCTCTTGTGGCGCTGGCAATGACCGCAATGCAACCGCCCCCGATCCGATGACAGGCAAGGCCCTGGCCGCTCTGGTCGTTGCCCCCGTCCCACTCGGCAAGCTTCGCGACCTTCTGCAGGGCCGCCGCCATGCGCAGATCGCTTTCGAGCATGGAAATGCGATACGACAACGGCTCTCGCCCATGCCGCCGCGCCAGTTCGTCGATGAAGCTCTCGACAAAAAATGCGGTGTAGCCATGGGCATTGCCACGCATGCGCCCCGTCGGCAGCGAAAGCGTGACCGGGACATGATCCACCGCCATATTGGGAATCGCATAGGGCGGCGCGGCCCCTTCCACCGCCATTGGATCGGCTTTCCCGGATGCAGCGTCTGTTGCGGCCCAGCTGGTCGCATTATCGAACAGCCTGCTGCCGAATTCACGCGCCGTCGCGGGCAGAGCCAACCGGGCGCGGAATGTGCCGATCGTGCCCGTATCATCCGTCTTCGCTGCCAGAATCGCGGCCACCGGCGTACGCGGCCGCCCAGCGACCAGTTCCTGCCAACGCGACCAGACGAGCTGGACCGGACGGCCCACTTCACGCGCGATCAGCGCCACTTCGATGGCATGGTCGTTTTCCAGCCGCCGGTCGAAGCTGCCCCCTGCGGGCATGGGGTACAGCACCACATCCCCTTCGGACATCCCCACCGCCCTGGCGGCGGCACGCCGCGCATGTTCCGGTGCCTGGCTGGCCATCCACAGTTCCAGCTTGCCATCGCGCAGCCGCGCCGTGGCGCTCGCCGTCTCCAGCATCGCATGGGTGGCAGGCGCGACATCATAGCGCAAGGCAAGGCTCGGCTTGTCGAGCCCGGCATCACCGTCTCCAATCTCCACTATCCGCTCGATTTCACCGTGGCGCACACCCCGGTCGAGCGCCTCCTCCATCCTGGTACTGTCGAGCAAGCCGGGCACTTCGAACTGCGGGTGCATTGCGGCGAGCGCCCGTTCCGCCGCCCACCAATTGGTCGCGACCGCAGCCAGCCACCGTTTGCCACGCACCACGTTCAACAATCCGCGCGTGCCTTTCTCCGCATCCTTGTCGAACCGGGCCAGCCGGGCCTGAGGCAACGGCCCATGGCGAATTGCCGCATAGACCATGTCCGGCAACCTGATGTCGCCAGCGAAAAGGTAGCTGCCATCCACTTTCGCCGGCAAGTCGAGCCTGGGGAAAGCCAGTGGTGCATCCATTGCCGGATCGAGCGGCTTTTCCTCTGCCGGTTCGGACCGCAGCGGCGCAGGGTCGGGTGGCGCGTAGTCCATCGCGTCTTCCACCAGTTCCCCGAACCGCAAGGCATTACGGCCATGGCGAACGAAGCCGCCGGACGTTTCGCATTCCTCCCACGCCACATCCCAGCGGGCGGCCGCGGCCTTGGCCAGCATCGCCCGCGCGCTGGCGGCGGCAGCTCTTGCCGGAGCCTCGTAAGCCGCCAGCGACAGCCCTTCGGCAGTGGCGGCGAACCGCTCTCCTTCCGCGAAACGACGAGCCAGCCAGTCGTCGGGCTGATCGGCCAGCGAGGGGGTCAACGGCATCCACAAGGGGGCCCAGCGGGCAGCGAGCGGGGCATTGGGATAAGCGCCACTGATCGGCGCCGGTTCAACACCTACCTGCCGCCAGTCGGCCCCCAGTTCCACTGCCACGATCTGCGGGAGCAAAGTCGTGATGCCCTGCCCCATTTCGAGTTGGGGAACGGCAACCGTAACCACCCCGTCCTTTGCGATCTTGAGCCAGGCATCGAAAGCGAACTCACCCTCGCCCGGGGCCAGCGGTGCGGAATAGTGGCGGCCGCCCAGCCCCCACGCGATCAGCAGTCCGCCACCGACGGCGGCGCCGATCAGCAATCCGCGCCGGGTCACTTCCATCGCTAGTTATCCTGGCCCGCCAGCCATGCCGCCAGTTTCCCGGCAATCGCCACAAAGCTTTCCGCCTGCGGTCCGTCGCCCGCGGCAGGGGGCGTACCCGCATCGCTCGCTTCGCGAATCTCCAGCGCCAGCGGCACACGGCCAAGGAAAGGCAGTCCCATTTCCGCCGCTGCCTGTTCGGCGCCGCCATGGCCGAATGGATCGCTGCCCTTGCCGCAATGGGGGCAGAGATAGCCCGCCATGTTTTCAACCAGCCCGATCACGGGCACATCCACTTGTTCGAACAAGTGGATGGCGCGCGTCGCATCGATAAGGGCGAGATCCTGCGGAGTGGATACGATTACAACGCCATCGGGGCGATAACGCTGCATCATGGTGAGCTGGATGTCCCCAGTGCCGGGCGGCATGTCGACGAGGAGCGTTTCCACCGCGCCCCAATCCGCGTCGATCAACTGGCCCAAGGCATTGCTTGCCATCGGGCCCCGCCAGGCGATCGCCTGGCCCGGCTTCGCCAGATGGCCCATGGACAGCACCGGCACACCGCAGGCGCTGGGTACGGGGATCAACTTCTTGTCCACCGCTTCGGGCCGCTCTCCTTCGTTGGCCAGCAGGCGCGGCTGCGACGGACCGTAGATATCCGCATCGACCAGCCCGACCTTGTGTCCCAGTCGCGCCAGCGCGACGGCAAGGTTGGTGGTCAGGGTCGACTTGCCGACGCCTCCCTTGCCCGACGCAACAGCGATGATCCGTCGCTTCACCTTGTCCGCCATCATCGCGATGCGCACCTCACGCGGACCGCCGGACCCGGTCACGGCCTGGCGCGCCGATTCTTCGAGCGCCGCCGCATCGGCGCGATCCAGACCCGAGGCATCGAGCACCAAAGTGGCCGTATCGTCAATCAGACGGAGGGATTGGAGACGCCCCGCCACGGCGGGCGGGAGCTTGGCTTTGAGTTCTGCTTCATTCATCACGTTCGCCTAACTAGCGAAAATCCCGCGCGAGGCACTGTTTTTGTCGCGCCCGATACCTATAAAGGGGGTCATGAAACGAATGGGCGGGTTATTTGACCAGATCGCGCTGGCCATGGCTGGCAGGCGCAGCCCCTGGGGCGGAAGCTCCGGCGGCGGGGATGACGGCGATGGCGGCGGAGACGGTCCGCCCCAAGGCGGCAGCGCAGGCGGCGGGGACGGTTCCCCTCCACGCGGGCCGCGCAATCCTTGGATTCCGGGCGGTGGCGATGGCGGCGAAAATAATGGTCCGCGCCGCTCCGCCAGCATCGAAGATCTGTTTCGTTCACGCGGTCCGGAAGGGCCCCGGCGGCGTCCGGGCGGCCCGAAATTCCGTTTGCCGCCGGGCCCGGGCGGCAGAAATCTGTTCCCCTGGTTGTTCGGCGGGATCATCTTGCTCGCGCTGCTGATCAGCGTGATCCATCAGGTCGGCCCGAAACAGCAGGGTATCGTCACGACGTTCGGGAAATATTCCACCACGCTGGGCCCCGGCCTGAATTTCACCCTCCCGTGGCCCATCCAGAATGTCGAAGTCGAAAACGTCAGCGAAGTCCGTCTGGTGCGAATTCCGGAAGGAAAGGCGGAAAAGCTGATTCTGACCGGCGACCAGAATCTGGTCGATCTGTCCTATCTCGTGCGCTGGAACATCAAGGATCTGAAACAGTACAAGTTCCAGCTGGCCATGCCCGAAGAAACGGTCAGCCAGGTGGCCGAAGCAGCCATGCGCGCTTCGGTGGCCGAACAGACTTTGGACGCCACGTTCTCGGGCGCTGGCCGTGCCGAGATCGAGGAACGCGTCCGGACCCGGATGCAGACCATTCTCGATGCCTATCGTTCGGGCATTGCCGTGCAGGGCGTGGAAATCGACAAGACCGATCCGCCCGAGCGCGTGGTTGAAGCTTTCAAGGACGTCTCGGCAGCGGAACAGGATGCCGACGCCGAACGAAACCGCGCGCGCGCTTGGGCCCAGCAGGTCCTCGCAGCAGCGCAGGGCGAGGCAGCGGCATTCGACAAGGTCTATGCGGAATATCGCCTGGCTCCCGAAGTCACGCGCCAGCGCATGTATTATGAAACGATGGAACGCGTGCTCAGCAAGACTGACAAGACTGTGATCGAGGCACCGGGCGTCACGCCCTACCTGCCGTTGCCGGAAATCCAGCGACGGGCAAAGGAGGGGAAATAGGCGATGGAACGCATCTGGGAAAATCACAAGCTGTCGATCATCGCCGCCGTGGTTCTGGTGATCGCGTTGATGTCCAGCATTGTCGTGGTGCCGGAAACCCAGCAGGCGGTCGTGATCCGCACGGGTGAGCCGGTGCGCGTCATCAACCGCTTCAAACCGAATACCGATTACGGCAAGACTGGCGCCGGCATGGTGCTGCGCATTCCGTTTCTTGAACGGGTTCAGCGGATCGACAAACGCGTGCTCGATCTCGACATGCAGCGGCAACAGGTCCTTTCAAGCGACCAGCAGCGCTTGCAGGTCGATGCCTTCGCGCGGTTTCGCATCATCGATCCGGTGCTGATGGTCCAGCAGGCCGGTACGACCGAAAATGTCCGGGCCCAGCTCGAACCGATCCTGATCTCGGTGCTGCGGCAGGAGCTTGGCCGACGTACGTTCGCATCGATGCTTACGGCGGAACGCGGATCGGCGATGTCGAACATCCGCAACAATCTCGATACGCAGGCCCGCAAATACGGCGCGCAAATCATTGACGTGAGGATCAAGCGAACTGACCTGCCGGAAGGGACGCCTCTGGAATCCGCCTACACCCGGATGGAAACCGATCGCCAGCGCGAAGCGGCGACGATCCGGGCGCAGGGACGCAAGAGCGCGCAGATCATCCGGGCTGATGCCGAAGCCGAAGCAGCCAAGACATACGCGGCCGCATTCGGCAAGGACCCGAAATTCTACGACTTCTATCGCGCGATGCAGAGCTATGTGACGACATTCGAAAACGGCGAGGGCGAAAGCTCGATCATCCTCTCGCCCGACAACGAATATCTCAAGCAGTTCCGCGGCCAGCGCTAAGAGGATGACGGGAACGCCGGCTTCCCGCGACAGTCGAACAGAGGGCGAGAACGGAAAACATGGAACGGCTTCGTGTTGTCTGATCTCGCCATTCAATCTCCGTTAAGGGCAAAAGTCCTGAAGCAGAGAGGTGAGTGCCGATCGCGCCGCTCAGGCGGCCAGATTAACGAGAGGACATGAAACCCGTGCGTTATGCTTATGCAGTAACAAGTGCACTGCTGGTCGGCGGTGCGATGGTATCCCTGGCCACCGGGGTCCCCGCAGGCGCGCAAGTCGCGCAAAATGATGCGAACCAGATGCGCACTGTCGCACCTCCGACGGGTGCCCCGGCGAGCTTCGCAGACCTGACCGAACAACTGGCTCCGGCCGTGGTCAACATTTCGACCCGCCAACGCCTCAAGGTCCAGAACAATCCACTGGCCCAATTGTTCGGCATGCCCGGACAGCCTCAGACGAGAGAGGCACAGTCACTCGGTTCAGGCTTCATCATTTCGGCGGACGGCTACGTGGTGACCAACAATCACGTCATCACCGCTGAAGGGAAAGGCGACGTCGAATCGATCACCGTGACCATGCCCGACGGCACCGAGTATCCGGCGGAAATGGTCGGACGCGATGCGGCATCCGATCTGGCCGTGCTCAAGATCTCCCGTTCGAAGCCGTTTCCGTTCGTGGAATTCGGCGATTCGTCACAGGCCCGTGTCGGTGACTGGGTCATTGCCATCGGCAATCCGTTCGGTCTGGGCGGGACGGTGACGTCCGGCATCATTTCCGCAGTGTACCGCAACACCGGCTCTGGCGGCGCCTATGACCGCTATCTGCAAACCGATGCCAGCATCAACCGTGGTAATTCCGGCGGGCCGATGTTCGACATGCGCGGGCAGGTGATCGGCATCAACAACGCCATCTTCTCCCCCTCCGGCGGCAGTGTCGGCATCGGCTTCGCCATTCCCGCGGAAACCGCCGCGCCCATCGTCCAGAAGCTGATGAAGGGCCAGTCGATCGAACGCGGCTATCTCGGCGTGCGCATCCAGCAGCTCAATGAAGATCTCGCGGATTCACTTGGCATTGCCCACAACCGGGGCGAATTCGTTCAGGCGGTCGAGCCGGGCGGCGCAGCGGACAAGGCTGGCCTTCAGGCCGGCGACGTCATTCTGAAAGTCAACGGGCAGGACGTTACCCCTGATCAGACGCTATCGTACCTGGTGGCGAACATTGCGCCCGGCAGCCGCGTGACAATCGATCTCGTCCGCGACGGCAAGCCGCGCACGGTCAGCGCCACGGTCAGCAAACGGCCGAGCGAGGAAGAACTGGCCCAGCAGCAGATGTTCGATCCCGATGCCAATTCGCTGGATAACGACAACGGCGACAATGGCGGCCTGATCGAGGAATCTCTCGGCGTTCAGGTAATCCCGCTGACTCCGCAGATCGCCCGCCAGCTTGGCGCCTCGGACGACACCCAGGGCGTTGTCATTGCCGGGGTGGATCCTGCTTCCGACGCAGCGGTCAAGGGGCTGCAACGCGGCGACATCGTGCTGACCGCCAATTACAAGGCGATCAGCACGCCAGACGAATTGGAAGCGACCGTCAGCAGCGCAAAACGGGCAGGACGCGAAGCCGTTCTCCTCAGGATTCAGCGCCGCGGCCGTCCTGCCACTTACGTGCCGATCCGGCTGCGTTAAGCGCAACGCGCCAACACCACTGAGACCCAAAAAAGGGGGTGCGGCCAAAAACCGCACCCCCTTTTTGCATGGCAGGAAAGCTCAGGGCTGAGGGACGGAAGGAGGCGCCGGGGCCGCCACTGCCGGAGAGCGGTTCCCCCGGTTGACGTTTACCGAATTGCGGCTGTCCGGCTCTTTCGGATCGGCTGCACCACCCGTCGCCCGTTCGAGGAAATCGGGACTGGCAGCCGGGGGCGGAGCCGCAGCGTTGTTGCCGCCAGGCTGCTGGTCCGGCGGGGGATACGGATCGTCGCGCCAATCGGTCCGCCGGTTCTGATCGATCAGATTGCCCTGATCGTCGATATAGTAATAGTCGTTGGGATCGCCGTAGAGGTATTCGTCATCCGGCTCGAGCTGCCATTCGGGCAGCTTGAGATCGGTGTCGAACTGTTCAACCGGCCGCTTGGCCACCGCCTGACGCATATACGCGGCAAAGGCCCGTGCAGGCGCAGCGCCGCCGGCAAGACCACGGACCGCCTTCGCGTCGTCGCGCCCCATCCACACCCCGGTCGTTACGCCGCTGGAAAAGCCGAGAAACCAGCCATCCTTGTTCGAACTGGTGGTCCCGGTCTTGCCTGCCACAGGCCGTCCGATCTGGGCGGCCTTGCCCGTCCCTACGTTGACCGCAGTCTGCAGGAGGTCGGTAATTCCGGCTGCGACGTAATCCGGCACCAGCTGTTGCGGGCGCGGGGACTCGTGCTGGTAGAGGACTTCGCCCTTGGCCGTCGCGACCTTGACGATGCCATACGGCTCCACCGAATTGCCATGTGCCGAAACAGACGCAAAGGCGCGCGTCATATCCAGCAGTCGTACGTCCGACGTACCCAGCACCATCGAAGGATATGTCGAGATCGGTGTCGTGATGCCGAAGCGCCGCGCCATCGACGCGACCGTCCCGAAACCGACATCGTTGCCGAGCTGGGCAGCGACGGTATTCTTGGAATAGGCGAAGGCGGCGCGGACGTCGATCGGGCCAGCATAGGAACCGCCGGCATTGCGCGGGCTCCACCCGTCGATCGTCACCGGTTCATCCACCACCCGATCGTCCGGCAGATAGCCCGCTTCCAGAGCGGCCATGTAAACGAACAGCTTCCACGCGGAACCGGGCTGGCGCACGGACTTGATCGCACGGTTGTAGTTGCTGGACACGTAATCGGTGCCGCCGACCATCGCCAGCACGGCGCCGTCCCGGTCCAGACTTACCAGCGCGCCTTGGGCACCCTTGGGGGCATTGGCCTTTATCGCATCGGTCGCAGCCTTCTGCATCCCGACATCCAGAGTGGTCCAGATTTCAAGCGGCTCCTGCGTTTCCGGCAACAGCAGATCGAGCTGGGGCAAGACCCAGTCGGTGAAATAGCGGATCGAATTCTGCCCCGCCTCGGGCCGGAGTTTGACGGCGGAGACATCGACTGCGTCAGCCTGGGCCGCGCCGATCGCGCCTTCCTGCTTCATCAGCTGCAACACCACGTTCGCACGCTTGACAGCGGCCTGCACGTCAGCAGTCGGGGAATAGCGTGACGGTGCCTTGACCAGCCCGGCGATAATCGCCGCTTCCCCGATATTGAGATCCTTCGCCGAATGGCTGAAGAACTTCCGGCTGGCCGCATCAATGCCGTAGGCACCGCCGCCGAAATAGACTTTGTTAAGATAGAGTTCGAGAATCTGCTCTTTCGAAAACTTCGCTTCCAGCGCCATGGCCAGCACCGCTTCGCGTGCCTTGCGACCCATCGTCCGGTTGTTGTTGAGGAAGATATTCCGCGCCAACTGCTGAGTGATGGTGGAAGTCGCACCGATCCGCCTGTCACCAGTGGCAGCGACCCACAAGGCGCGGGTGAGACCGATCGGATCGATGCCGAAGTGCGAATAAAAGCGCCGGTCCTCGACCGAAACCATCGCATCCTTCATCACCTGGGGGATTTCGTCGGACGTCAGCCATTGCCCCGGGCTGGGACCAAGGGTGAGGATTTCGGACCCATCGCGCGCGCGCACGACTATAGTTTGGCCGGCAGCTGTATCCTTGAGTTCGGAAAAGCCAGGCAAGGAGCGCTCGGCCATCAATACCGCAACGCCCAGCCCCATCGCCACCAGCAGCGCAAGCGCAACGCCCCAGGCGAACAGCTTGCGCAGCCAACGGCGTTTGGGCCGTGGCTGCGGTTTTTCCGGTTTGCCGGGGGCGCGGCGCACGTCCCGTCTTGCCATTTAGCGCGCTAACCTCAATTCATCGCGGGAACCCGCCCGCACCGGCAATCGACCCTGCACGGGGAATTTGTAACCCAGCGTTAACGGAGAAACACGCGCCGGGTCCCGCACCCTATTCCTCCGGCTTGAAATCAAGCGATGCACTGTTGATACAATACCGCATGCCCGTGGGATCCGGTCCATCGGGGAAGACGTGGCCGAGATGCCCTTCACACTTGGCGCAGCGCACTTCGACGCGAACCATACCATGCGACATGTCGCGATGTTCTTCCACGGCATCCTGTTCGAGCGGCTGGTAAAAACTGGGCCAGCCGGAGCCGCTGTCATACTTGGTACCGGAGGTGAACAGCGGGGCACCGCAACCGGCGCAACGATATTCCCCGACCGCCTTGTTCTTTTCATAGGCGCCCGTAAAGGCCCGTTCCGTCCCCGCTTCGCGCAGGATGTGATACTGTTCGGGCGTCAATCGTTCGCGCCACTGTTCCTCGCTCAGTTCGAGCTTTTCAGACATACCGGATCTCCTTCAATTGCTCGAAATATGGCCCGCGGCGCGCCAGCCGCAAGGGCAAATATGCGCCTTACGCGTTGGGGTCCGCATAATGGCTGGGCGGTTGGATCACGTCCATCCGCTCCGCCAGCAGGGGGCGAAAGCTGGGCCTGCTCTTGAACAGGGCATACCAGCCTTTCGATTGCTCGTGCCCGCTCCAGTCGATTCCGCCCAGATAGTCCGCTACCGAAATCTGCGCGGCGGCGGCAAGGTCAGCCAGGCTCATCTGCGCACCCGCCAGCCACGGGCGATTGTCGATCAGGTAATCCATATAGTCGAGATGTTCGTGCGCCAGCTTCATCGCCTCGCGCAGCATGCGCGAATCCGGCGAGGTGCGATAGACCAGCCGCTTCTTCATCCGTTCGTGCAACAACGGCGCAGTGACATCGCCGAAGAAGTTTTCGTCGAACAGCGCAACCAGCCGGCGAATTTCAGCCCGGTTCGTGGCCGAACCGTTTATCATCGGGTTTTTGTCGACCGTTTCCTCGAAATATTCGCAGATCGCCCCGCTGTCGACCAGCACGATGCGCTTGTCCGCCTCGACCAGAACAGGCGTGCGGCCCGCAGGATTGAGATGAAAGAACTCGTCCCGCGCTTCCCAGGGATTCTCGCGCTGCAATTCGTAGCTTACGCCCTTCTCGCTCATCAACAGGCGAACCTTGCGGCTGAACGGACAAAGCGGAAATTGAAAGAGCTGCCACATGGGCCGTACTCTTGCCGCAAGCGCATCGGCCCGTCCACCGGGGGCAGGTGAAATTATCAGTGTAAAACGGGTGGTACGGGTGCTGGAAACCTGCTCAATCTAAAGCCCGGAAGCCTCCAGCGATGCGAGACAGGCCGGCATCATGGCATCCAGCCGGCCCGGCTCGGCAAGCGCAGCCGCTTGCTCCTGCAACGCCGATTGCAGTTCCTCCCGCGTCATCCCGGCAGCATTCATCACCTGCGCACTGGCGCGGACGAAATATTCACGGCCACGTTCGGCCAAAGGCGGGTAATCCGCCAGAGCGGCATCGCCCCGTGCCTGCCCCGCCGCAACTTGCGCAAAGGCGGCGGCACAACGCAGTTTGAACTGTTGTGCGGGTGTCAGAGGTTCCGATGCGCCAGCCGCAACCGAACAGGCAAGGAGAGCAGTGCCGAGCAGGACGGCCGGAACGAACGGCGTTGTTCTGAAGTTCATTCCCGCCTTATAACAGGCGGATGATGAACCGCAGCAGACAACTTCGTCCCTCCGTATTGGCCCTGTCCTCATGATTCTTGGCGTGGTTCTGTCCGGCGGGCTCTCCACCCGTTTCGGCAGCGACAAGGCATTGGCCGAGTTCGACGGGCACAGCCTTCTGTCCCGTGCGGTCGACATGCTTTCCGGCTGGTGCGAACAAGTGGTGATTGCAGGGCGCGAAGCGGGGCCCGCACCATGCATTCCCGATTGGCCCCGCCCCGGCATGGGCCCGCTGGGCGGAATCGCAGCCGGATTGCACCACGCACGGGATGCCGATTTCGAAGCGATCCTGAGCTGCGGAGTCGATTCCACCGGTTTGCCCGGCAACCTGCTGGACATGCTCAACCCTGCCCCTGCCTATCTCGCGGACCAGCCTGTAATCGGACTCTGGCCCGTATCTGCCGCCGATGCTGTTGAAGCCATCCTTTCAGGCGAAGGCCGCCATTCGATGCGTGCCTTCGCAGAACGGATCGGCGCACGGCCCGTGCCGCTCGACCGGCCGCCGATCAATATCAACACGCCGGACGACCTTGCCGCCTTGCGCCAGGGCATCCGTCAGCGCGGCATCGAATCCTAGCGAGAGATCTGGAACACCGCGTTCTGTGCCCGCCAGTTGGCCACTGCGGCACCCACTTCCCGGCCGTTGGCAACGAACCAGCAACGCTCCACCTTCACGCCTTTCCGATCCAGCAAATCCCGGAAATCGGCAATCGTCAAATGATGGATATTGGGCGTATCGTACCAACTGTAGGTCAGGTGACGCGTGACCGGCATTCTCCCCCGCCACATCAACGCCATGCGCACCCGCCAGTGGGCGAAGTTCGGGAAACTGACGAAAGCCTTGCGCCCCACGCGCAACAGTTCATCCAGCATGACATCGGGCCGAAAAGTCGTCTGCAAGGTCTGGCTGAGGATCGCGTAATCGAACGAGCCGTCAGGATAGAAGGCAAGGTCGGTATTCGCATCCCCCTGAATCACCGACAGCCCCTTGCTGACGCACTGAGCGACCTTGGCTGGGTCGATTTCCATCCCGCGCGCATCGACGCCCTTCCCGTCGCGCAATGCCGCCATCAGCGTGCCGTCGCCGCACCCGATGTCCAGTACGCGCGAACCCGGTGCGACATGATCGGCGATCAGTGCAAGGTCAGGCCGCAGGGGAGTGTTCGTCTCGGCCATCAGTCGAGAAACCCCGTCACCACGCTGTCGAGCGCAGGAACGTCGAGCAGGAAACTGTCATGCCCATATGGCGCAGACAGTTCCACGAAACTGACCGGCGCACCAGCCGCGTTCAGCGCATGCACAAGCTTGCGCGACTGTTCCGTGGGATAGAGCCAGTCCGTATCGAAACTGATGACGCAGAAGCGCGCATCCGTTTTCGCGAATGCTTCCGCCAGCTTGCCGCCCTGTTCCTCTTCCAGATCGAAATAGCTCATCGCGCGGGTGATATAGAGATAGGAATTGGCGTCGAACCGGGTGGTAAAGCTCAACCCCTGATGGCGCAGATAGCTTTCTACCTGGAAATCGGCGTCGAAGCCGAAGCTCTTCGCATCGCGATTCTGCAGGCGGCGGCCGAACTTCCCGGTCAGGCTTTCTTCCGACAGATACGTGATGTGCGCCGCCATGCGGGCAACCGCCAGCCCGGCGTCAGGCGATTTGCCCGTGCCATAGTAGTTGCCCCCCTGCCAATCCGGATCGGCCATGATCGCCTGCCGCCCAACTTCCTGAAAGGCGATGTTCTGTGCCGCCATCGCCGCAGTGCTGGCAATCACCAGTACCCGTTCCGGTATATGCGGCCAGTTGGCGGCCAGGCTCAACGCTTGCATGCCACCCATCGACCCGCCGACAATAGCGTGCAGCCGTTCGATACCAAGAGCATCGAACAAGGCCACATGGGCGCGCACCATGTCGCGAATGGTGATGACCGGGAAACGCATGGCATAAGGCTTGCCATCGGGCGCAAGGCTGCCTGGGCCCGTCGATCCCATGCAACTGCCGATCACATTGGCGGACAGGACATAGAAACGATCGGTATCGATCGGCTTGCCCGGCCCCACCATCCGGTCCCACCAGCCGGGCTTGCCGGTGATTGGATGCGGGCTGGCCACGTACTGATCGCCAGTCGTCGCATGGGCAACGAACACCACGTTGTCCTTCGCCGGTGCAAGTTCGCCATAGGCCTCGTACGCAATACGTACCCCCTCAAGCCGCTGCCCACCATCAAGCGGCAGCGGTTGGGACAGTTCCAGCACATCGCTGGCGGTAACGGTCGCGCCATTGGCCATAGTGCCACGCGAATTGGGGTACGCGCCCCCTACTGTCAATCACACTCTGTCAATCGGTGCGGAACAAGGCTATGCGCCCGGCCGTGACTGAGAAGCGCCCCATAGCCAAGCCATGGATCGAGGCGATCCATGCTTACGTCCCCGGCAAGAGCAAGACGGCGGATGGCCGTCCGCTGATCAAGCTTTCGGCCAACGAAAATCCGCTGGGCACCAGCCCGGCGACATTGGCCGCCATATCCGACGCAAAGCCGACCTGCCTCTATCCCGATCCCGATTCCATCGCCCTGCGCGAGAAAATCGGGGAAGTGCACGGAATCGATCCGGCCCGGATCGTTTGCGGCGCAGGATCGGATGAATTGCTGAACCTCGCCGCCCAGGCCTACGCCGGGCCGGGGGACGAGGTCATCTACGTCCGCTATGGCTTTTCGGTTTACGACATCGCTGCACGCCGATGCGGGGCGACCCCCGTTGTCGCACCGGATCTGGATTACGGCACGGACGTCGATGCCTTGCTGGCGCTGGTCAACGAGCGGACGCGTGCCGTCTTCATCGCCAATCCCAACAATCCGACCGGCAGCTTCCTTCCTCGCGGAGAGATTGCACGTCTGCATGCCTCCTTGCCGGATGATGTGCTGTTCGTGCTGGATCAGGCCTATGCCGAATATCTGGACCCGGAAGACGACGACGGCGGGCTGCAGCTTGCCTCGAAGTTCGAGAACGTGCTGGTCACCCGCACCTTTTCCAAGATCTACGGCCTTGCCGGTCAACGGATCGGGTGGGCCACGGGGGCACCGCATCTCGTCGCCATGATCAATCGCATCCGGTTACCGTTCAATGTCGGCAATACCGGACAGGCGATGGCCGTGGCCGCTCTCGACGATCAGGGCTTCGTCACTCATTCCCGCGATCACAATCGTTCGGAGCGCGCGCGGTTTGCCGCCGCGATAGAGGGGCTTTCCAACCATGGCCTGCGTCCCCTGCCGAGCGAGGCCAATTTCATCCTGATCCTGTTCGAAGGCGCATTGACGGCAGAGGTTGCCCAGGACGGCCTGGCCGAGCGCGGCTATGCGACGCGATGGTTGCCGGGGCAGGGCCTGCCGCAAGGGCTGCGCATCACGATCGGAACGAGCGAACAGATGGACGACATCGTCGCTGCCCTGCGTGAAATGGCAGAGGCCGCGCGATGAGCTACGGCAAGGTCGCAATCATCGGCCTGGGCCTGTTGGGGGGATCGATCGGTCTCGCTGTGGCCGAGCATCTGCCCGGCGTGGCTACCACAGGCTATGATGCCGATCCTGCCGTGCGCAAACGCGCAGCCGAGCGCGGCCTTGCCGGCACGATCTGCGAAAGCGCTTCCGATGCCGCGACCGATGCCGATCTTGTCATTTTCTGCGTACCCGTCGGGGCGATGGAAACCGCTGCGCGCGAAATCGCCGGCTCCATCAAGCCCGGCTGCGTCATCAGCGATGTCGGTTCATCAAAGCAGAGCGTACTCAACGCGCTGACCACGGCCCTGCCCGGCGCACCAGTGATCCCGGCCCACCCGGTTGCCGGAACCGAACACAGCGGCCCCGATGCGGGCTTTGCCAGCCTGTTCCATCACCGCTGGTGCATCGTGACGCCACCGGAAAACGCCGACCCGGCTCAGGTGGAAACGCTCTGCGATTTCTGGAGCGCACTTGGCGCCAAGGTCGACACGATGAGCCCGGAACATCACGATCTCGTGCTGGCCGTAACCAGCCATGTGCCGCATCTGATCGCCTATACCATTGTCGGCACGGCTTCCGATCTGGAAGATGTGACACGCAGCGAAGTCATCAAATATTCGGCCGGCGGTTTCCGCGACTTTACCCGTATCGCAGCTTCCGATCCCACCATGTGGCGCGACGTGTTCCTCAACAACAAGGACGCCGTGCTGACTATGCTGCAGCGCTTCACCGAGGATCTGACCGCGTTGCAGCGCGCCATCCGGGTGGGCGACGGCGATACCCTGTTCGAACACTTCGCCCGCACGCGCGCCATTCGCCGGTCGATCATCGAGGAAGGACAGGATGATGCCCGGCCGGACTTCGGCAGAGGCGATCACGATTAATGCCTTCAGGGCGGGCGAACCCTACCCGTTCAACGCATTGATGGCTTCATGCACCCGCTGCTCGATTTCCGCACGCGGCAAGCCGGGGGGAATCGGTTCTCCGAAGCGATAGGTAATTGTCCCGCTCCGCTTCCACGTGCGGTGATAGAGCGGGCCGCTATCGACAGCGACCGGAACGACCTGCAGCCCCAGCAACTTGTAGAGCCCGGCAAAGCCCGAACGCAGAGGGGCCCGCTCTCCATGCGGCACACGCGTACCTTCCGGAAAGATCACCAGCTGGCGCCCATCCGCGATCCGCTTGCGCGCTAGGACCACCATCCGCCGCAATGTGCGCGCACCTTCCCCACGCTCTACCGGTATCAACCCATAGGCGAGTGCGACCCGGCCCCAGCCTGGTATCCGGAACAGTTCGGCCTTGGCGAAAATCGCCGGCCGGAGAAACAGGTTGGGCGCATCCAGTGCTTCGAAGAAGCTCTCGTGCTTGATCGCATAGAGGGCCGGACCGTCGGGCCGCGGGCCTTCTTCACGAATGGTGATGCCGAGGAACACGCGCGCGCAACGGCGATGCCAGCCCGTCCATGCGTGGGTTATCCCTGCTACGCCCCGGCCCCCGAACGGCAGCGTCGCCAGCGCCAGCAACACGAACAGAACGCTGCCGCCATAAAACATGAGATAAAACGCCACGCTTCGGCCCGCAGCAGCCATTATGCGAAAACATCCCACAAGCGCACTGCCTGACTGGCGAGCAGCTTGTTATATTCGAGGAACAGAGTGCGCATCGACGGCTGTGAAGGCACTGCATCCCGCAGGACAGCGACACTTTCCGGTAATTCCTGCCCCAGTTCGGCAGCGGCACGGCGCATGTGCCAGTCCGCTGTTACCAGCCGCACCGATTTCACCCCGTTCCTGGCAACCCATTGCGCGGTTTCCTGCGCATTACCGCGCGTATCCACTGCATCGCTGCCCAATGTGATGCAACAATTCATCAGGCGTTGCTCCACCTTGTATTCAGCGGCGAATTCCCGCGGCTTCACTTCCGGATCGACCCCCGTCACCAGCATTTTCTTCGCCTGCCTCGCCCGCAGGAGCGTGAGCCCGCGGTCGATCCGACCCCGGCTGCCGGTCGGGACGACGATCGCATCGGTTTTCCGCATTCCGGCAGGTGCGGGCAACGCGACTGCGAACCACAGGAAACCGAATGCCCAGAGCAGGAACAGCGCAGCCAGAATACGACGGATCACAGCATCCTCCGCAAGGCAGCCGTTACAGTGAAACGCGCGGTCAACGTGGCCAGCACGACCCCTGCCACCGGAATCAGCGCGAGCAGGAGCCAATCAATCGTCGTCAGTCCGCCGACCGCCATCATGCCGGAATCGAGATCCGCGAAACGCTGTGCCATGGCAAAAATCCCGATCAGCCCCACCGCCAGTCCGGCAACCCCGCCAAGCATCGCATCCCGTGCGACGGAGCGCTGGAATATACGTGCAATCTGCGCATCGGTACCACCCAGATGATGAACGACATCGATCGTTTCGCGATTGCTGCCCAGCGCAGTCCTGGCTGCCAGCCATACGGCTGCAGTGCTCGCCGCGGCCAGCAGGAGGATCAGGGCCAGCGCAAGATATTGCAATGATCGGATTGCCGAAATGACCGGGCGCAGCCAGCTCGCCTGCGCATCCACCTGAGCGGCAGGGGCCACTGCCAGCAATTGCCGGCGCAGGGCGTCGATCCGGCTGCGACTGGCCCCTGAATCGAGGCGTACGTCGATCAGGGCGGGAAGGGGAATGGTCTCTCCTCCTGTCGCGCTTTCCCCCAGCCAGGGTTCGATCAGACGGTCCAGATCCTCCTTCGGGACCAGCGCGGCGGAGGCGACACCGGTTGATGACCGCAGCAGCTTCAGCGCCGCCTGCGCCTGGCGATCCCGTTCCGCAGGCGCGGCTTCGACAATCTGCACAGTCACTCCGCCCGACAGCTCCGCACGGGATGCATTGGCCAGATTGTTCAATGCCAGGGCACCGGCCGCTGCGACAGTGGTCAATGCGATCATGATTGCGATCACCCAGGGCATCGGGCCAGCCAGCCGGGCCTGCGGCAGCAATTGCGCACTGCCCGCCCCTTTCAAGCCGGAAAACCCCCGCATGATCGCCTTTCTCATGAAGTCGCAGCCTGACGCCGCGGAGGATAGCGCAACGCCCCGGTCGGGTCGGCAAGCCGCCCCTTGTCCAGCCGCATGATAAGGGATTCCGGCACTTTGCGGAGCAGATGCAGATCGTGGGTCGCGACGACCACAGTCGTACCCAGACGGTTAAGCGCCTCGAACAGGCGCAACAGCTTCAGCGCCATATCCGGATCGACGTTACCGGTCGGTTCGTCTGCAACCAGCATATCAGGGCGGCCGATCACAGCGCGCGCAATCGCAACCCGTTGCTGCTCCCCGCCTGACAACGTGGCCGGACGCGCTTCGGCCCGGTCGGCCAGCCCGACCCATTCGAGCATGTCGGCTACAGGCTTCGCGAGATCATGTTCCGACACCCCGGCCACCCGCAGGGGCAACGCCACATTGTCGTATGCAGAGAGGTGAGGGACGAGTCTGAAGTCCTGGAACACGACGCCCAATCGCCTGCGGAACGCCGGCAGACGCTCTCGCGACAAGGTGATGACATCAGTGCCGAACATGCGGATCATCCCGCGCGAGGGGCGCTGGGCGAGGTAGAGCAGCTTCAACAAAGAAGTCTTGCCCGCCCCGCTGGCCCCGGTCAGGAAATAAAAGCTGCCCGGATAGAGTGTGAACGACACGTCGCTCAACACTTCCTTCCCGGTGCCATAGCGCAGCCCGACATTGTCGAACTGGACAATATCATCCCCCCCGGTGTTCATCGGGGATCGGTAGAGAGCGAAGCATGCATAGCGCGCGGGCTATAGCTGCCAATCGATGTGGAAAAAAGCCATCTGCAACGCCGACTTCATTGTCCAAGACTTGTTGGACGCCGATACGCATGCTTTACAGGCATAATGATTATATCCTGCCCTGCCTGCGGTACGCGTTATGTCGTTCCCGACAGCGCGATCGGCGTGGAGGGGCGAACCGTACGTTGTGCGAAATGCCGCCATAGCTGGTTTCAGGACGGGCCGGAAATCGACACCGGGGAAAACCCGCCTGCGGCACCCCCGCCACCACCACCTCCTCCAGCGCCACCGCCGCCTTCACCGGCAGATATGATGGCCGATGATGCCGTGGCGGAACCTCCTGCGGTCGAACAGGTGGCGGAGCCCGCACCACCACCTCCCGCTGCCGAAACGGTTTCCGAACCGGAAGAAGAAGAGGAACCCGTCCCTGCACCGCCCGAATTCTCGGCACGCAGTGGGCTGCGCGACGATATTCCGCCTGCCCCGGAAGAGGCAGACGACGACTATTCCCATTTCGAACATGAGCCTCCGTTCCGGCGGCGGCGCAACATGCTCAAACTGTGGACGGCGGCAGCAGCCCTGTTCGCAGCGATTGCGATCGGGATCGTGGCCGCCGTCAGCTATTGGGGCGTGCCCGACTGGGTGCCGATCGCCCGCCCGGTCTTCGCTCAGGCGGAACCTGACCTGCTGCTGGAATTTCCGCCTGAAAAGCAGGACCGCAGAACCCTGCCTAACGGCACTGAATTCTTTGGCGCCAGCGGCACGGTGACCAATGTGGGGACCACGGTGCACAATGTTCCCCCGATTCTCATCGTGTTACGCGATGCACGCGAACGCATTGTGTACAGTTGGGAGGTCCCACCTCCGAAAACCAAGCTGGCGCCCGGTGAAAGCGTGACCGTGAACGAAGCAGTGACTGACGTTCCCCGTTCCGCCAAGTTTGCGGAAATCGGCTGGAAACCGAGCTGACACACGATAGCTTGCGGGGCCATGCCACTGGTTGCGCCCCGATAAATCTGAAATCTTGGCCAGATGATACGAGGGCGCTTGCAGGGTGCAGAGCCCTTTGCTAAGGGCCCGCTCCTACCCTGCGGGGCCCCATCCGGGGCCCTTGTCGATTGTGCGGTCGTGGCGGAACTGGTAGACGCGCAACGTTGAGGTCGTTGTGGGCGAAAGCCCGTGGAAGTTCGAGTCTTCTCGACCGCACCATCACCCTTCTGGCATAGTGATCCTTGCCTTCGGGCAAACATTCCCGGCAGCATACAGAATCCTTGCGCCATGGCCCCCTGCCTTGCCATGAAGGGGATATGATCCAGACCGTTCCGACACGCCCGTTCGATGGCCAGAAGCCCGGCACTTCCGGCCTGCGGAAGAAAGTTTCCGTCTTCCGGCAGCCGAATTATTCGGAAAACTTCATCCAGTCGGTGTTCGACGTGGCCAAGGCCGCGAAAGGCTCCACTCTGGTGATCGGCGGTGACGGACGTTTCCATAATCGCACGGTTATTCAGCAGGCGATCCGCATGGCCGCGGCAAACGGATATGGGGAAGTCCTGGTTGGCCAGGGCGGAATCCTGTCCACCCCGGCGGCGAGCCATGTAATTCGCAAATTTGGCGCGTCCGGCGGCCTGATCCTTTCTGCCAGCCACAATCCCGGCGGCCCGGATGCGGATTTCGGTATCAAATACAACATCGCCAATGGCGGCCCGGCGCCTGAAACCGTGACCGAGGCGATCTATGCGCGCACGCGGGAAATCAACCGGTGGATGACGGTGGACACACCCGACATCGACCTCGACACCCTTGGCACAGTGGAAGTCGGCGGCATGGCGGTCAAAGTGATCGATCCGGTGGCCGATTATGCCAGCTTGATGGAAAGCCTGTTCGATTTCGCCGCAATTCGTGCGGCGGTGGCCGACGGATTCACCATGGCCTTCGATGCGATGAGCGCGGTCACCGGACCCTACGCAATCGAAATTCTCGAGAACCGGCTGGGTTTCCCCAAGGGGACGGTGCGCAGCGGCGTGCCGCTGGAGGATTTTGGCGGTCACCACCCCGATCCCAACATGGTCCATGCCAAGGCCCTGTTCGACCTGATGATGGGCCCCGATGCCCCTGATTTCGGCGCGGCATCCGACGGCGACGGCGACCGCAATCTCATTATCGGCAAAGGGCGCTTCATTACCCCGTCCGATTCGCTGGCCATGCTGGCAGCCAATGCCCACCTCGCACCGGGCTATGCGGGTGGATTGAAAGGCATTGCCCGCTCCATGCCGACCAGCGCGGCGGCAGACCGGGTGGCAGACGCAATGGGCGTCCCCTGTCATGAAACGCCGACCGGATGGAAATTCTTCGGCAACCTGCTCGATGCGGGGATGGCGACGATCTGCGGGGAAGAAAGCGCCGGGACCGGATCCGACCATGTTCGCGAGAAGGACGGGCTGTGGGCGGTTTTGTTGTGGCTCAATATCCTGGCCGTGCGGGGCGTGTCAGCGGACACGCTGGCGCGCGAACACTGGGCTCGTTTCGGCCGCAACTATTATGCTCGGCACGACTATGAAGGGATCGAAACGGCCTGCGCAGACGCCCTGATGGCCGAATTGAAGACCAACCTTGCCCCATTGCCCGGGGCTGCTTTCGGGCCGCTTACCGTGGCCACTGCCGACAGCTTTTCCTATACCGACCCGGTCGATGGTTCGGTCAGCACGAACCAGGGCATCCGCATACTCTTCGAAGGCGGATCACGCGTGGTATTCCGCCTTTCGGGGACAGGCACCGAAGGCGCCACCCTGCGCGTCTATCTCGAACGGTTCGAACCGGCGGATGGCGACCTGGACGAGGAAACATCGGCGATGCTGGCGGATCTGATCGCCGCGGCAGATCGCATTGCGGGAATCGCACGACACACCGGGCGATCCGCGCCGGATGTGGTGACCTGAAATCTAGACTTCCCCTTCCGGGATGACATCGACGGCGGTGGTCATCTCATGCGCGGGAGATCCGACGAACACGCCATCGACCGGGGCGACATCGGCATAGTCGCGGCCCATGCCGATGGTGACGTAATCTTCGCCGGCAGGCCGGTCATTGGTCGGATCGATCGCTACCCAGCCGATCGAGGGACCGCACCAGACATCGACCCACGCATGCATCGCATCCGCCCCAACCAGCCGGGGCTGGCCGGGCGGAGGCTCCGTCCTCAGATAGCCGCTGACGTAGGCTGCGGGGATGCCATAGGCGCGCAGGGCAGCGATCATGACATGGGCGAAGTCCTGACATACGCCATGCCGCGCACGAAACGCATCGACCGGCGGAGTATCGCTGGCCGTCACACCCGGCGTGTAAGCGAACGAGCGATAGATTTCCGCGCAGAGCGCCTTGATCGCACCCAGGATGCCTGACTGGTCATCAGCCAACATCGGCGCGGCCCATGCGCAGATTTCGGGCTCGATTACGACAATGCGCGAACCGAACAGAAACTGTGCCGGGGCGAAATCGCCAAGTTCGCCCACCTGCAAGGCAGCCGCGCGAACTTGGGCAAGGGTGGTCCCGTCATCCTCCGGTATGGCCAGCGGCCAGACTTCCATCCGAAACTCGCTCGTCACCACCAGCTCTTCCAGTGGCGCATCGAAGGAAACCAGCGTGCTGTTGACGTGAAAGGGGCCGAACCCTTCCGTCAGGCGCGCTGGCTGCGGCGAAACGACCATCCGGTAATCCCGCAGGGCCTGTCCCGGCCATGCCGCAGGCTTGAGACGGATGGCAAAGCGCGCCAGATCAACCGGCGCGCCATACGTCACCCGCGAAGTATGGCTGACATGATAGATCATTGGATGGATGGCTTGTCCGCCCTGCCCGCCTGTGGTTCCCGTTGCAGGAAATAACGCTGCGTGATTGCGTCGGAGAGGGCGAGCACCTCCTGCAACAGCTCTTCCAGCGTAGCATGATCGACCGCATCGGCATCGAGCGCGGCAATCCGCATCTCCATGCGGCGAACGGCCCGCATCGGCGGCTCCGGCATTCCATCGGCCCGCAGGGTCGGCAAGGTAGCGATATGGCTGGCCAGTTGCCGAACCTGAAACGCCAGGCCACGCGGCTGGTCCGGATCTAGCAGCACCATGTCCAGCACTGGGGGAATGAAGGGAATGGCAAGGTAGCGGTTGCGATAGAGGTAGTGGCAGTCGAACAGATCGAGCAAGGCCGTGAGATCATCGCCGCTGGCATGGCCGGGGACCATTTCCAGCGTCGCCTGCAAGGCCAGCGAAGCCCGCTCCACCCGCACTCCCATGTCCAGGAAATTCCATGCCGGGGTCCGGCTCATGCTTTCTGCCGTCATGCCCGAAAGCGTGGCGAAACGTTCCATCAGGCGTTCCGCCGCATCCGCCATGGAATCGCTGTCCAGCGGCACGAAGCCCGGCATCGGCCGATTGATGACCCGCCAGCTGTCGATGAACAGACGGTCGCGCAGCAACCGGGCGATCTGCCGCACATTGCCGATCAGCGCGGGAACAGAACCGGGGCGCTGCGCATCGCTCAGCGCGGCAGCAGCCAGCTCCTCTGCGGTTCCTTCGGTCGTTTCTATCACGCCCCACCGTGCCAGCAGCCCTGCCAGCCGGTCCGGCACCGTGCCGCTGACCTGTTGGGCGGATTGCATGCTCGACGCCGCGAGCAGGGCCCGCACCACTCGCGCGGTCATTTGCACCCGTTCGCTGTAGCGACCGAGCCAGAACAGGTTATCCGCCGCCTGGCTGGGCAGGATCTTTGCCGCACGGCGGACGGCTGGCGGGCTGAGCGCCGGCGGTGTCGCGACTTTCGCTCCGGGGGCATCGTCGACCACGCAAAGATCCGTCGACAGATCGCCTTCGCTCATCAACGGCGTGCGCAGTTCGCCTGCCTGCGACAGACGCACCAGCCCACCCGGCATCATGCACCAATGCCCATTCTCGTCACGCGCGAGAAAAGTCCTGACCGTGAAGCTGCGCGGCGCGAAGTGCCCCTTTTCCCAGCATGGCGTAGTGCCGATGCGGATCACTTCCTGCCCGGTGTAATCCATCGGACGCCGTTCCATCGCCTGCAGCAAAGCCTCTCGCGCCGGGCCGGTAAAGCTCGCCCCCGGACGGGTCCGCCCATCCTCCAGCCCGGTCACCGCACCGCGAAATGCCGGGCTGATCATCAAGGTATCGAGATTTTCCGCGACATGCTGCCGTTCCCAGTCCTGCCCGCACCACCACGTCGACAGATTGGGCAGTTTCAGAGGTTCCCCGAACAGCACTTCGGCCAGACGCGGTAGAAATGCCGACATGGCGCGGGCCTCTATCACCCCGGCACCGGGCCAGTTGGCGGTAATCAACCCGCCTTCAGCCCAGGCGGAAAACAAATCCGGCACCCCGATTTCCGAACGGGAATCGAACGCCAGCGGATCGAGATTGCGCGCGTTCATCCAGCGCCAGAGCGCATCGACGCGTTTCAGCCCGGCGATTGTGCGGACGAACAGCTTCGAATCCTGCACCAGCAGGTCCCGCCCCTCGACCAAAGCGAAACCAAGATAGCGGGCAAGGTGGGCCTGCTCGGGATAGGCCTGGTTGAAACGGCCCGGCGTGAGCAGCGCGATACGCGGATCTTCGCGTGAACAGGCCGCCGCGATCCCCCCGCGCATGGCGTCGAAGAAATCAGCCAGCCGCCGCGCGCCGATGGCCGAAAGCAGGCTGCCCGTGCCGCGACTGAGCGCAATGCGGTTTTCCAACGCATAGCCGATACCCAGAGGCAGGCGGACACGGTCGGCCAGCACCCGCCATTCGCCAGTGGGGCCACGCGCGAGATCCACGCAATAGACATGCAGGAAATGCCCGGAGGACGGCGGCACGCCGACCATCTTGCGCGTAAAATCGCGGCTGCCGGTTACGGCTGCGGCGGGCAAGTGCCCATCGGCAACCAATTGCTGCGGCCCATAGATGTCGGCAATGACCCGTTCGAGCAGGTCGGCGCGCTGGACCAGTCCATCTTCCAGCCGCTGCCACTCCTGCGCACCGATAATCACCGGCATGGGATTGAGCGGCCATGGCCGTTCCTGCTCCTCACCGGTCAGCAGATAGCCAAGGCCCAGATCCTCGACATGGCGGCGCAGGTAATCCTCGATCCCCTTGCTGCCTGCGATGGCGCTGGCGAAAATATCCCACTTGGCCGCCACATTGGGCGGGGCGTCGGCGTAGATGTCCCCACGCGAACCATCCGGTGCATAGAAGGCAAGCGGAGACGCGTTCGGAGCCATGCCGAACAGGTCCGCATCCGCAATCCCACCGTCCGTGTTCATCCAGGCCTGACCGGGCGGCGCAGGTCCAATGTCATCGGAAAGTCCCCCCCTTGTTCGATCGGCGGCATTTCCACCTTGCCCGGCGTATGGCCGTGGCTCTGGAACCGTGCCTTGCGCCGCGATTCCGCTTCGTAGCCATTGACGGGCACATCATCATAGGCCCGCCCGCCCGGATGCGCCACATGATAGACGCAGCCCCCCAGCGAGCGGCCGTTCCAAGTGTCCAGCACATCGAAAGTCAGCGGCGGATCGGCATCCAGCAAGGGATGCAGGCAAGTGGCGGGCGACCATGCCTTGTAACGGACCCCGCCCACGCCTTCGCCCTGCATGCCGGTGGGATGCAATGGTACCCGGCGGCCGTTGCAGGCAACGATGTGACGCCCCGGAACCAGCCCGCGCGCGCGGACCTGAAGCCGCTCGGTCGAACTGTCGACATACCGGACCGTACCGCCGATGGCCCCTGTTTCGCCCAGCACGTTCCACGGTTCCAGCGCATGAGATATCTCCAGCGAGACCCCGCCTGCCTCGATCTCTCCATGGACCGGAAAACGGAACTGGCGCTGCGCCTCGAACCACTGGGGATCGAAATCGTAGCCCGCCTCGCGCAAGTCGGCCAGCACGTCGAGAAAATCCGCCCATACGAAATGCGGCAGGAGAAAGCGGTCGTGCAACGAAGTGCCCCAACGGACAAGACCACCCGATTGCGGTTCGCGCCAGAACCATGCCGTCATCGCCCGCAACAGCAATTGCTGGGCAACGCTCATCTTCGCATCCGGCGGCATCTCGAACCCGCGGAATTCGACCAGGCCAAGCCGCCCTGTCGGCCCGTCGGGCGAATAGAGCTTGTCGATGCAGATTTCGCTGCGATGGGTGTTGCCGGTCACATCGACCAGCAAGTTGCGGAACAGCAGATCGCTGATCCACGGGAATCTGGGCGGCTCGTCCGGCCCCGGTACCTGATCGAGCGCGATTTCCAGTTCATAGAGACTGTCATGCCGCGCCTCGTCGAACCGCGGCGCCTGGCTGGTCGGGCCGATGAACAGGCCGGAGAAGAGATAGCTGAGCGATGGATGGCGTTGCCAATAGAGCACGAAGCTCTTCAGCAGATCGGGGCGGCGGACGAACGGGCTTTCGGTCAGGCTCGCCCCGCCCAGCACGATGTGATTGCCGCCGCCTGTGCCGATGGAGCGGCCATCGACCATGAACTTGTCCGCCGTCAGCCCGCATTCGCGCGCTGCATCGTAAAGCCGGGTGGTGATGTCCACCAGTTGCGGCCAATCCTTCGCCGGGTGGATGTTCACTTCGATCACGCCGGGATCGGGCGTGACTTTCAGAACATTGATACGCGGATCGGGCGGCGGGGGATAACCTTCCACTCTGACCGGCATGCCCAGCTTTTCCGCCGTCGCCTCGATCTCGGCCACCAGTTCGAGAAAGTCTTCCAGCGCCTCGACCGGAGGGATGAACACCGACAGGTACGATCCGCGCGATTCCACCGTAATCGCGGTACGCACGGCACCTTCGATTATTTCCTGTTCGACCCGTTCCTGCTGCGCCCCTTCGGTTGCCACGCGTTCCATCCGCTGGCCGGCGGGCGTTTCCACTTCGCGGTCGTCCCGCCCGGCAGCAACGCGTTGTTCCCGATAATCGGCCAATGGCGCCTGCGGGTCGGTAGTGACGCGCGGGTGGATATAGGGGTAGTCGGACTTCGATACGTAAGGCAGCGATCCGAGCGGCAGGCGATAGCCGAGAGAGCTGTCACCCGGCACCGCAAACAATACTCCGGTTCTTACGGACCACTGCTCGCTCTTCCAGCGCGACGCTTTCGCCGGGGCTGCATTCCATCGCTGCACCGGCAGGACGAAACCGACCGGCTGCGAAAGCCCCCGCGCAAAGGTGCGCACGATCCGGGCCCGCTCTTCCGGATCGTCGATTTTGGGATCGCCCGGTGTGACGTTGACCGGCAATTCCCCTTCGCGTTCGATCCACTTTTCGGGATCTTCAAAAACGGGTTTTACGAAGTCGCCTTCGAGCCCGAGACCCCGTGCCGCCTCGGCCAGAAAAGACCCGGCATCTTCGGCGCTGAGAACACGATCTTCCGCCTTGGCTTCCTCGCAGCCTTCCTGCTGATCGGACGCAATCAGGGCCGGATCGCGCCACAAGGGCTTGCCATCGGCCCGCCAGTACAAGGAGAAGCCCCACCGTGGCAGGCTTTCACCCGGATACCACTTTCCCTGACCATGATGCAGCAGGGCACCGGGCGCAAAGCAATCGCCCAGCTTGCGGATCAGCTTGTCGGCATACAGCGCCTTGGTCGGACCGACCGCTTCCCCGTTCCATTCCGGTGCTTCCGGATCGCCGGCGGCAACGAAGGTCGGCTCACCGCCCATGGTCAGCCGCACGTCCTGCGCCACAAGATCGGCGTCGACCTTGTCGCCCAGCGCCAGCAACGCTTCCCACCGGGTATCGGTGAAAGGCTTGGTAATCCGCACGGCCTCCGCCATGCGGGCCACGTTCATTTCGAAATGAAAATCCACTTCCGCCGGTTCGGCCACACCGGAAATCGGCGCGGCGGAACGGTAGTGAGGTGTTGCGGCCAGCGGAATGTGTCCCTCGCCCGCGAACAGACCCGATGTGGGGTCAAGCCCGATCCAGCCCGCACCGGGAACATAGACTTCGGCCCAGGCATGCAGGTCGGTGAAATCGGCTTCCGGCCCCTTAGGCCCATCCACCGGCTCCACGTCGGCCTTCATCTGGATGAGATAGCCGGAAACGAAGCGCGCCGCATATCCCAGCCGACGCAAGACATTGACCAGCAGCCAGCCGCTGTCGCGGCATGACCCGGTCCCGAGTTCCAGCGTTTCCTCTGGCGCCTGGACACCGGGCTCCATTCGCACGACATAGCCGATGCGCTGTTCCAGCATCTGGTTCACATGCACAAGGAAGTCGATTGTCCGCCCGCGAAACTGCGCGAATTCCGCAACCAGCGCATCGACCAGCGGGCCGCTGGGCGCGGGTTCGAAATAAGCGGCGAGGTCTTCCCGCTGCACCTCGTCATATGTGAAGGGAACTTCTTCCGCCCCTTCTTCCACGAAGAAGTCGAACGGATTGATGATGTCGAGATCCGCGATCAGGTCCACTTCGATCGAGAAACGATCCACCCGTTCGGGGAACACGATGCGCGCCAGCCAGTTGCCGTGCGGGTCCTGCTGCCAGTTGAGGAAATGCCCCGGCGGCTCGATCTTGAGCGCATAATTGGGGACCTTCGTCCTACTATGCGGGGCGGGACGCAACCTCACGACCTGGGGCCCGAGTTGCACCGGGCGATCGTAATGGTATCGGGTGAGATGATACAGGCTGGCGCGGATCATCGCGGCATTAGACGCTCAAAATTGCTGCACTGCAACAAGAGATTTCACGCGGAATACCGTGCCTCACGCGCCGGATAAAACGCAGCCTCCGCGCTTGAGCTGCCAGCCAATCCCGCCACCGTCGGGAAACGCTTATGCGGCCGCGCGAGCTTCTGTTTCCTTCACCAGCAAGTCGGCATGGGCCCGGAACTGCTCGATCGTCTGCCGCAGCACGGTCGCCTGCCGTTCCAGATCGGTCGAAGACGACAATACCTGCGATGCGGCGGACCCGGTCGCCAGCGATGTTTCACGAACGTTCACGATGTTGGCGGACACTTCCTCCGTGCTGCGCGCCGCCAGATCGATGCTACGCGCCAGATCCTGGCCGGCGATCGATTGCTGGTCCACTGCCGCCGCAATGGAGACGGACGTCGTTTCAAGCTGCCTGATCTGTTCCGCAATCGCACGCAGGGTATCCACGCTTGCCGTGGTTGTTTCCTGAATCGTGCGAATCTGTTCCGCGACATCCTCGGTCGCCTTGCCGGTTTGCGTTGCGAGATCCTTCACTTCCGCCGCGACAACGGCAAAGCCGCGTCCTGCCTCACCGCCACGCGCCGCCTCGATTGACGCGTTGAGCGCCAGCAGGTTGGTCCGCTGGGCAATGCTCCAGATCAGTTCCACGATCTTGCCGACTTGCACGGCCGATGCCGACAGTGCCGAAATCGTCTGATCGGCCTGCGATGCGGCATGCGTCGCCTCGCGCGCCAGTTCGGCCGAAGTCGATGCCTGGCGGCTGATCTCGCCGATGGACATGGCGAATTCGTCGCTTGCCGCCGCTGCCGCAGTGACGCCGGACGATGCCTCGCCAAGACGCAGCGAGACTTCGGTCGTCTGCCGGGATGCCTGATCGGCCGCATCGGCCATGGAACTGGCGGTCACCTGCAGCTGGCTGGATGCATCGGCCACGCCCATCGCGACTTCGGCCACCGAATGTTCGAAGCTGCCGGTCATCTCGCGCAGCAGCGCCAGTTTCCTCTGCCGCGATTCCTCCCGCTGGGTGATCAGTTCCGCCTTCAGGCTGCGTTCCTTTTCCGCAGCCTCTTCCGCCTCCCTGCGCATACGGGCGAGGATATTGGCGGCTTTCTTGATCTTGACTGTCGCCCGGGCGATATCGCCGATCTCGTCGTTGCGTTCTGCGCCGGGCACATGAATATCCAGTTCCCCATCCGCCAGACGAGAGGTCACATCGGCTAACTGCTGCAGCGGAACGACATTGGCCTGTTTCACGACTATAGCCGCATAAACCGTGTAGATCAGTTCGAGCAGCATCACCCCTACAGTCATGGCCAGCAGGGTTTGCACACCGCTCAGATCGTGCAGCAGCGCCTTCGGATCATCGAACCCGCCCCTGCGGTCGAGGACCACACCAAGGCGGGTGTAGGCCCAGAACGCCAGCAGGAAAGCCAATCCGACCAGCCCAACGGCAAGCGAGGTCATGAACACGGTGCGATGAAGCAGCCGGGGCCTGCCCCTCAGAGCGAGATTCTCGCGTTCGTCCTGCACTGACTACCCCCAATCCCCAAGGCCTGCGGAAACAGACTGGGGATTAACCGAAACGGATTAAACAAGGTTTAATCGTCCATTTACCCTGATCTCTCGCAGTTGGCGGAACCTGTCGGCGGCGAATGTAACAGGACAGATCAGGATCGGCTCGCCAATGAACGGCCACGCGCGGGTGCCTCTGCGACAGTCGCTGCCGCGTGTCGGAAAAAGCCGGGATTGTCGCTGTCAATTTCGAGCAGGTCGGTCTGCCCGATGACGGTTTCCCCGCTACCCAGCAGCAGATAGCCGCCCGGTGCCAGTGCCCGTGCGAGATTGGCCAATGCCCGGCACCGCGTTTCCTGGTCGAAATAAAGCAGGACATTGCGGCACAGGATCAGGTCGAAGCATTCCGTTGCCGGGGGACCATCCAGCACGTTGTGCGTGGTGTAGCGAGCCATGGCGCGCAGGGAATCCGACGCTTGCCAGCCATCCGTCCGTTCCTCGAAGAAGGACAGCATTTCGCCTATGCCCAGTCCGCGTTGAATCTCGAATTGCGAATAGATTCCCTCACGTGCGGCAGCGACCGCCGTGGCCGATACGTCGGTCCCCAGGATGTCGACAGCCCAGCCCGACCAATGGGCCTTGCGATCTGCAAGCACCATGCCGAGAGACAGTACCTCCTGCCCGGTCGAGCATCCCGCCGACCATACCGAGAGGCGGCGAGTGCGCCTGTTTCGCCGGCCCAATGCCGGCAGAACCTGCTCTGCGAGTTGATCGAACACCATGCGATCGCGAAAGAAATAGGTTTCGTTGTTCAGCAGCGCATCGACCACATCCCGCACCAGTTCCGCATCATGCGTAAGGCGCAAGGCGAAATTCTCGCTCGAAACGATGCCCCGATCACGCAACAGGCTCGCGAGAGCCGAACGGATGCGCCAGCGGCGATTGCTGCCGAATTGCTGGCCCGTATGCAATTCCACCAGCCGTGAAACCGCATCGACGGCCGTACCGTTCAATTCCACTGCGCACGGCCTCCCGTCCCGGCGACGATCCGGCCTGCCAGTTGTTCCGGCGGCATGATCGCGGACGCCAGGCCCGCCGTCGCCACTGCCCCGGGCATACCCCACACCGCGCAACTGGCCTCGTCCTGCACCAGAATGGTTCCCCCCGCCTCGACAATATCCTTCGCTCCCGCGGTTCCGTCCCTCCCCATGCCGGACAATACGACACCGAGCGAATGAGGGCCGAACACCTCCGCCAGCGAAGCGAACATGGGATCGAGCGATGGGCAGCAACCGCTCGGCACCGGATTGCGGTCGAGCCGGACCAGATAGCGACCGGCCCGCTCCACCACGGTCAGGTGCGCATCGCCCGACGCGATCACAATCTGGTCTGGGGCAAGCTCCAGACCAGCCTGAGCCAGCAGGGCAGGACGACCGGAAACGGCTTCGAGCTGGCGTGCGAGGACGGCCATGAACGAAGCCGGCAGATGCTGGGTCACGAGAATGGGAACGCCAAGCCGTTCAGGAAGTCTGGCGAAAAGACGGTCAAGGGCAGGAATGCCACCGGTGGAAGCCCCGATTGCCAGGACCCTGGCCTGCTTGTCCGAGCCACGGCGGAGCACTGGCGGCGGACGACCGGCAAGGAGCGGGGGCCGCTGCCCCCAACGCGCGGTTCGCCCCAGGCCGCGGATCTTTGCCACCAGTCCTGCGCGATAGTCCCGGTCGAACGTTCCCGGCGGCGGCTTTGGCATGGTTTCCGCCGCGCCAAGCGCAAGAGCGCGCACCGTATGATGCGCCCCATCGCGCGTCAGTGACGATACCACCAGAACCTGCGCGCCCTGCGCTATCTCGATCATGCGGGGCAAAGCCTCGAAACCGCCCATTCCCGGCATTTCGAGGTCGAGCAGGATCACATCGACTTTGACAGTGGCAAGCATCCCCAATGCCTGCTCCGCAGTGCCGGCGACGGCCACCAGTTCAAGGTCTCTCTCGTTCTCTATGATGCGGGAATAGACCGTGCGTGCGATAATCGAATCATCGACCACCATCAGTCTGATCGTATTTGAAACCCGCCGGGCCGGACCCGAAGAGGCAAGTGCCGGTTCGTAGCCCATGGCCGCCTTCAGGCAACGCCGACAAGCTGGAGCTTCATCTGCAATGTTTCCTGGTCGAACGGCTTCATTACATATTCGTTGGCGCCTGCCTCGATCGCCTCGCGAATGTGCGCGACATCGTTTTCGGTCGTACAGAACACGACCTTTGGCTGGTCGCCCTGAGGCCTTCCTCGTAGTTCGGTAATGAATTCAATGCCATCCATCACCGGCATGTTCCAATCCAGCAGGATCACATCGGGCATCGCCTCTTCGCAACGCTCAAGCGCTTCGCGCCCGTCCCCCGCCTCTTCGGCGGCAAGGCCCAGAGATTCGATGATATTGCGCGACACCTTTCGGATCACCCGCGAATCATCGACGATAAGGCACGTCTTCATCCGCACTTCCCCATAGTTGTATTCCACTATGGCAGGGCACGGTAACTAATCGCTTAAGCTGCCTTCTCCTGTGGCGGTCCCGCAATGAGCGCCGCAATATCCAGCAAGAGCAGCGGGCCGAGCGCAGTGTCCGCGATACCAAGAGTGGCGCGTTTCCAGCCCGCTTGCGGGCTGATCTGCGGATCTGCGGATACGCTTACCGCCTCCACGACTTCGTCTATCGTATCGACCAGCAGGCCATACAGATGGCCGTCATGCTCGATGGCCGCCACTGTGCAAGTGCCGCTCTTCCTGCTTTGCGGTCCGGGTGGAAGCTCAAGCGAACAGGCGCAATCGATCACGGTCAGGGCCCGGCTGCGCAAGACGGAAAGGCCCGCGATATGGGATGGTGCACGAGGAACCGGCGCAATCGTATCCAGCGCGATCACCGATCCCACTTCGACCGCCCGGATGGCCGCCCGATGGCCACCGATAGTCACGACAAGCAGGAGGTCGCTCATGCGCGCCGCCTTTCACCAGCTGCCTTTAGCGCCGCCATGAGAGCTTCCCGATCATATCGGTAGATCGTATTATCTGTCGAACCCGGCGCTTCTTCCGGCGTCGCACGAAGCAAGATCGCACGGGTGCCTTCCAGTTCTGTCCTGGCCTCCTCGCAGGCGGCGATGGCGATATCCGCCTTTGCCTCGTCCGTATCGCTCACCACCCGATAACCCGCAGCTTCGACGAGCGGGCGAAGGAAATCCTGAAACCAGCGGTCATTTGCCGGCAGGCGGCAGACCGGCGGATTTTCCGAAGCTGCGGCATGGCCATGCGCCGCAAACAGGCCATGGCAATCGAGCAGCTCGGTCGGCTGCCCTTCGATCAGGGCGACACCGGGAATGCTCCCTGCCCCATCCGCTCCGAGAATGCTTTCGTCGACCGAGACGATGTCGAGCATCCGATGGAAAGCATAAGCCAGTTCGGACTGCCCATCGTGGAGCAGAAACAGGCAAATGCGATCATCCCGCAGCTCCGCGTCGTCCACACCAGCTAACGGATAGAGCGTTTCCTCTATTGCAATCTGGGCCATGCCATCTGCCAGCCGCGCGGCGGAGGCGGCCACGTCCTCCACCCGCCGCACGATACCTATCGGCACGGCACGGCGGCGGCCATCGAGCCCAATGAACAGGAGCACTTGCGCACGCGGCCGCTCCGGTTCCGCAGCAACAGTCGGCCAGTTGCCCGATGTCCGGTCTGCTATCCCGCTCAGCACCCCGACGGCGCGAGCGATGCCGGCCGCGTCCAGCATCAGCACCGGACTGCCGTCATCCCTCTGCGCCATCCCTGCATACAGCCCGGTGGCCATCACTTGCGGCGCCATCGGTTTGACGACCAGTTCGACATGATCCAACACATCGTCGACGGCGAGTGCGAGGCGATCACCCCCCACCAGAGCCATCACGACCAGAAGCTGGCCCGGCCCTATTGCGCGTTCATCGAGGCCCATGACCTTGCGCAGGGAAAAGCACGGCACGCGCCGGTTGCGCACAGTGACATGGCTTTTCCCACCCAGGTCGGCCAGTTCTACACCATCCTGATCCACACGTACGATTTCTTCCACGTAAGAACGCGTGATCGCAAAAGTCTGCCCGGCGATACCGACAGTAAGCGATGGAACGATGCTGAGCGTGAGCGGAACGTCGATAACGAAATGCGTTCCCGAGCCGGGCGTGCTGAATATGAATAGCGAACCACCGAACTGTTCGATATTGGCCCGCACGACATCCATCCCGACGCCACGGCCGGAAACCCCGGTCGCCTTGTCCCGTGTCGACAGGCCCGGCTCGCAAATCAGGCCGAAACGCTGTTGGCGTGAGAGGGTTTCCACTTCCTCAGCGTCAATGAAACCAGCCGCGACAGCTTTCTGCGTGAGTTTGTCCGCATCGATCCCCCGCCCATCGTCGGCAATTGCGATACGGATGACATTGCCCGTCTGACGTGCCGAAATAGTCAGAATGCCCGTCTCCGGCTTTCCTGCGGCCAGCCGTTCCGCAGGGCTTTCGATCCCGTGGTCGACCGCATTCCGGATAATATGGACCAGCGGATCGCGGATCAGATCAATCATTTCGCGGTCGATCTCCACCGCGCCATTTTCGATTTCGACCGCGACCTGCTTGCCCAGCTCCGCCGACAGATCCCGCACCAGACGGGGAAAGGCCGAAAACAGTGTATCGATGCGCTGCATACGCGTCCGGGCAATGGCATCGCGCACATCGTCCAGCAAGGCCGACAGGCGGCGGAACTGCGCTTCGAGATCCGCGTCTCCTGTTTCCTGCAGACGACGCGCCAGAAGGTTGCGGACTACGGCCATGTCGGACACACCGCCCATCACACGGTCGAGCAGATCCACTGACAGGCGGATCGTGCGTGTCCCATTAGCCGCCTGGCGAGGACGGCCTCCGCCAATCCCACCCACTGCGGCCACAGGTTCACGACGCCTTTCCCGTGCATCGGTCGCATCCGGCGCCAGCGCCGCGATCAGCGCTTCATCTCCGCTCTCGGGCAATTCCTCACCCGCTTCGGCAGCAATGGCAATCTCTCCAATGCGATCGAGAATCGCCAGCACTGCGCTGACCAGTTCCGGCTCCGCTTCCCGTCGTCCGGCGCGAACATCGGACAAGGCATCTTCCGCAGCGTGGCTCAGAGCCGCGAGCCGGGGAAAGTCAAAGAAACCGCAATTGCCTTTCACCGTATGGACGAAGCGGAATATGGCATCCAGCCGCGCGCGATCGGCCGGATCGGCTTCCCAGGCGACAATCTCACCGGCAAGCGCGTCCAGCATTTCCCGTGTCTCGGCCACGAATTCGGCGAGCAGGTCTTCCATCCGGCCGGTCCCCTTATCGGGGGCCTTATCCCTCCCTGATGGTTAATCGACCGTTACGCCTCATGGCTGTTCGCCGGTGCCACTCAGCGGGAATGGCTTTTTCGGGTTGGCCGCCTATAAGCCCGCTACCCGGCAGGGCAGTGGAGAAATTGGCATGCGCGTACTCGTAACCGGAGCGGCCGGGTTCATCGGCGCCGCCTTGTGCGAGGCATTGCTTGCACGCGGCGATCGGGTGATCGGCATCGACTGCCTCGATCCCTATTACGATGTTGCCCTGAAGCGGGCCCGCTGTGACCGGTTGGTGAAATCGGGTGGCAACCGGTTCGCTTCCCTCCCGCTCGACTTTGCAGACATGGCGGCGCTCCGGCATGCATTGGAAGGGCTCGATTTCGACAGGATCGTCCATCTCGGGGCACAGGCAGGTGTGCGCTATTCGATCGAAAACCCCCACGCCTACGTCCATTCCAACCTCGTCGGCCATGTCAACCTGATGGAAATTGCCCGCCATCGCGAGGTGGAACACATGGTCTATGCCAGTTCCAGTTCCGTCTATGGCGGCAACGCAAAGCTGCCGTTCGCAGTCGAAGATCGCGCGGACCATCCCGTTTCGCTGTATGCCGCAACCAAGAAAGCGGATGAGCTGATGAGCGAGACCTACGCCCATCTCTATCGCATCCCATTGACCGGGCTACGCTTCTTCACCGTCTACGGGCCATGGGGGCGGCCGGACATGATGATGTGGAAGTTCACGGCCAACATCCTCGCGGGGAAGCCGATCCCCGTGTTCAACCACGGCGATATGTATCGCGACTTCACTTACATCGACGACATCATCGCCGGTGTGATCGCCTGCCTCGATCACCCGCCCGCCGACGACGGGCAGGAGAAAGCGGGCGGCAGCGTGAAGCCCCACGCTCTTTACAACATCGGCAATCATCGCTCCGAACCGCTGATGAAAGTCATCGGATTGCTGGAGGAGGCGTGCGGCGCAAAGGCGCAGCTCGAAATGTTGCCCATGCAGCCGGGCGACGTGCACAAGACATATGCCGACATCGCGGCGATCCAGCGCGATCTCGGTTACGAGCCCACCACTTCCATCGAGCAGGGCGTGCCGAAATTTGTGGATTGGTACCGCGAATATCACCGGCTTTGATCCAGTCCGCCTTGCCCCGCGCGCGTCAGTGGTGAATCACAGGCATATGGCGATTCTCAGCGACAGATGGATCCGGAACGAAGTCCGGCACAGTGGAATGATCGAGCCTTTCGTGGAAGGGCAGAAACGGGAAGGCTGTATCAGTTACGGCCTGTCGTCCTACGGTTACGACGCGCGCGTTGCGGACGAGTTCAAGATCTTCACCAATGTCGACAATGCGCTGGTCGATCCCAAGGACTTTTCGTCCAACAGCTTCGTCGATCGCAAGACCGACGTCTGCGTTATTCCGCCCAACAGTTTCGTTCTCGCACGCACCGTGGAATATTTCCGCATTCCGCGCGACGTGCTGGTGATCTGCCTGGGCAAATCGACGTATGCGCGGTGTGGGATCATCGTGAACGTCACACCGCTGGAACCGGAATGGGAAGGCCACGTCACACTGGAATTTTCCAATACGACGCCATTGCCTGCCAAGATCTACGCCAACGAAGGTGCATGCCAGTTCCTGTTCCTCAAAGGCAACGAGCCTTGCGAGACCAGCTATGCCGAACGGTCCGGCAAATACATGGGCCAGCGCGGAGTGACTCTGCCCAAGCTTTGACGTGCCGGAACATGCGACATGTTTTGCGCCAACGACGTGGAGAGACGCCCAGCATCCCTCCACGCCGCATTTGCATCCTGTGATTAGAGGCTCACTCGCGCGGTAATCCGGATATCGCGCCCGGTAAGCGGGGCGTAGTCCTTCAGGAACGAGGCATGGCGGCGCGCCACCACGTCGAAGATATTATTGGCCGAAAGCGCGAAGCTTAGCGGGCGCTCATCACCCCATGGCCGCCAATTCAGCTCCGCATTGACCAAGGTAAAGCCGGGAGTGGATGTTTCGAACTGTGCCACGCGATCCTGTCCCGTGACCCGTTCGACTTCCAGACGGCCGTCGATACTTTTCGCCTTCAGGGCCAGCCCGCCGAGCATACGCAAGGGAGGAATGCGTGGGGCGGGGCCCTCGCTCTTGATCGTGGCGTGTACGTAATCGGCCAGCGCGTCGACCACCAGCGTGGTTTCACCGAAATGGGCGAGCGTCAGGCTGCCCTGCACTTCGAATCCATAATAGCGGGCATCGCTCTGATTGGTTTCGTAGACCGGGAGCCCATCCTCGTATTCGCCATTGCGGGTCTGATAGATGAAGCCTGTAAACCAGCTGTGGTAGGCCGATGCCTCGAAGCTGTATCCCTCGCCACTGCCACGCAGGATCGCTTCCACGCCCCAGGAGCGTTCGGGGGAAAGGCCCGGATCACCGATCTCGTAGGCCTCGGTTCCCGCATGGGGGCCATTGGCGAACAGTTCTTCAGCGGCAGGGGCACGTGACGTACGCGATAGATTGAGCCCGAACCGCCACCCCTGAGCAAAAGCGTAGCTGCCGCCCAATGACCCCGACAAAGTGTCGAAGCTGCGCTTTCCGGCAAAGAACTGCGGCTGATCGGCAGTGGGTTTCCCTTCGTGAACACTCCGTTCGTAACGCAACCCGCCTTCCAGCTTGAGCGCGCCGTAATCGAGCTGCTGGAAGGTGAACAATCCAAGCTCGTCGCTCTGATTGCGCGGCAGGAAGGCTTCGTCGCCCACGACGTTGAACCGCCGCTGGGAATACTGCGCCCCCGTTACGCCATGCCACGCGCCATGCGCGGCCTGAGTCAGCTCGAGACGCCCTTCGAACCCGCGGTTGTAGAATGCTGTCCCGATGCCGCCGTCTTCCTCCAGCTCATAGTGGCGATATTTCGCATACCCCCCACGGAAGCTGATCTTGTCGAGTATGTTTCCGCCCGTCTCCAGTTCGGCCCGCGCATCGAAGCGGTTCTGGACGAGGTCGAGCCGCGGCGCTTCCTGCTCCTGCCCCGGTTCCGTCGCGAAGCGGACCGGTATTCCATAGAGGCTGTCATAGTGGCTATAGGAAACGCCGAAATTGCCCTGATCGCCAATGTAGGCAAGACCGGCACCGGCCGCCCACGTCTCGCTGGCGGAGTTGGGCAGCTTGCCCTTCACTGCGGCGTTTGCTGCGAAATCGATAGGCTCCGCTTCATCAGAGTCCGGCGGCAACCCGGCAGAGTCCAACGCCTGTTGGCGAAGCGCGGGCGTCAGCGCATGGCCGCCGATGCGCATATTATCGCTCTTGAGATAGCTGCCATCGGCATGAGCGACCCAGTTCCCACCGATCGGCACATCGACCGTGCCGGCAACCGAGCGCTCATTGGCGGCCGAGCCATAGGAGGCCAAGCCTCCGATATGAATCGGCTCGTCCGGCACCGCCACGGGAATACGGCTGTCGATTACATTGACCACCCCGCCGATTGCAGACGATCCGTAGAGAAGCGACTGCGGCCCGCGCAGCACCTCGATCCGTTCGGCCAGCAGGGGGTTCACGGCGGCTGCGTGATCGGCTGACGTATTGGAGACGTCGATCGACCCGATCCCATCGGTCAACAGACGCACCCGCTCCCCCTGCAAGCCGCGCAACACCGGGCGCGAAGCGGTGGGGCCGAACGATGTGGCCGAAACACCCGGTGTCCGGTCCAGAGTTTCCCCGATTGAGGCGCGCAGGGCCTGAGTCAATTCCGGCCCCTGCACCACCGCGACACTGGACAGCATGTCTTCCCGGCGGGACGGAAGCGCCGCCGTCACAATGATCTCGTCAGAAGCCTTGTCATGATATTTCCCGTCGGAGGCCTCCTGCGCAAGCGCGGGAAGCGGAACGGCAAGAATGGCAAGGCAGGCGGAAGAGAGGGTAAGGCCGCGAACCCCTCGATGCGGCTTGGCGTGAATCATGGAATGATATAACGTTACATGAAGGGGGTTTGGCAAGCGTTTTCTGTCGCCGCAGGGATAGTCCTGCGGCGATCAGGCTTGAAACTGCGATGAACCGGGGTGTCGCCGATCAGCGATTGACGAAACGCCCTCCCTCCGTCGCCAGCTTTTGCACCAGAGCGGCAGGCGTGAATGCCGAACCATAACGGCCTTCCAGGTCTTTCAGGCCTTGCAGCAGCGTGGCAGCGCCTATCGTATCGCCCCAGAACATCGGGCCGCCAGTAAAGACAGGCCAGTTGTACCCTAGGATTGCAGCGACATCGATGTCCGACGCGCGTAGGGCAATGCCTTCTTCGAGGCATTTCGCACCCTCGTTCACCACCGGATAAAGCAACCGCTGGCGAATATTTTCTTCGCTCTGGCCCGGGTCCGGGGCGATTCCGGTATAGGTTGCGAAGTCGCCAATGATTTTCGCCGCTTCGTCCGAGAGGGTGGCCTTGCGATCGGCATCATAGTCGTAAAAGCCCTTGCCGGTCTTTTGGCCACGGCGCCCGGCGGCAACGAAATCCCCCATCAATGTGCGTCCGGACGCACCATGCACGAGCACGTCGAGCCCGATCAGATCGAGCATGGCGATCGGCCCCATAGCGAAGCCATAATCATTCATCACCTTGTCGATCGTCCGCAGCGGTACGCCTTCAAGGACCATTTGCTGAGACTGTACGATCAGGTGTTCCATGATGCGATTGGCGATGAAGCCGTGGCAGACGCCCGCCAGCACAGGCGTCTTCCGGATCGTGCCCGCCAGCTTCATAACAGTGGCGATCACTTCCTTGCCGGTCTTCGCACCGCGCACGACCTCCAGCAGCGGCATCACGTTGGCGGGGGAGAAGAAATGCATTCCCACAACCCATTCCGGGCGACTGGTGGCAGATGCGATATCGTCGAGATCGAGAAAGGACGTGTTCGAGGCAAGAATCGCGCCTTCCCGGCAGATGCCGTCGAGCTGCCCGAAAATGTCCTTCTTGATCGAGATTTCTTCGAACACCGCTTCGACAACCAGATCCACATCGGCCAGTGCATCGAGCGAAAGCACCGGATCGATGAGGCTCATGAGCTTGTCGACCTGTTCCATGGTCATCCGGCCCTTGGCGGCCGTGCGTTCGTAGTTCTTGCGGATCGTGGCGATCCCACGGTCGAGCGCTTCCTGCTTCATTTCGACCAGCGTCACCGGAACTCCCGCCTGGAGGAAATTCATCGTGATACCGCCGCCCATTGTCCCGGCGCCGATCACGCCGACCTTGCGGATCGGCAGAATCGGAACGTCCTTCCCGATATCAGGGACCTTGGCCGTAAGCCGCTGGGCGAAGAAGACATGCCGCTGGGCCGCGCTTTCGCGTGAGATGAGCAGTTCACCGAACAGTTCCTGTTCGCGGCGCAGGCCCTCTTCGAACGGCAAGGTCACTGCCGCTTCCAGTGCCTGCACGATATGCCCGGGCGCCTTGAAACCCTTGAATTGCCGTTTGTGCTTTGCCTTGATCGCCTCAATCTCGTCGAGCCCGCCGGCAACGGCCCTGTCGCGGACTTTCGGCCACGGCGCGCCCTTGGCCGCTACATCCTGCGCGAAAGCAATCGCGGTTTCTTCCAGCTTGCCCTCTTCCGCCAACAGATCGACCACACCCATTTCTGCCGCCTTGGCCGCGGGCACCGGCTTGCCGGACAAGATAAGGTCGAGCGCAGCACCCGTCCCGATCAGACGCGGCAAACGCTGAGTGCCCCCGGCACCGGGCAACAGACCGAGATGCACTTCCGGAAATCCCACCTTGGCGGAGGGGACGGCAACACGATAATTACAGGCCAGCGCCAGCTCAAACCCGCCACCCAGCGCCGTGCCATGAATTGCCGCCACAACCGGCTTGGGCGATGATTCCGCTGTTGTCATCAGGGCGTCGAAATCGGGCTGTTTGATCGGCAGGTGATCGAATTCGGCAATATCGGCCCCGGCAAAAAAGGTTCGCCCGGCGCACAGGATGACAATCGCGGCCACGGCATCGTCCGCATTATGGACACGCAATCCCTCAATCACCGCCGCGCGAACGGCAGTGGACAGCGCATTCACCGGCGGCGAAGCAATCTCCACAATCCCGATATTGCCCGCCACGCGCGTCGTCAGCACTTCGCTCATCATCATCCCTTCCACATCCATCTCGTATGCCCTGACCGGACGCCGGCGGAATAACAGATGGGACGCGCCGCGAACAGGAGGAGAAGCCCCCGCCTAGGGCAATCCACACATGACGCACAATTCGCTCTTGCGAATAATTATCATTAATGCCTAACATGGCAAGAAAGACGATTCGCGGAGCCCGATGCCGATGTATGCCTATCTCGACCGTCCGATCGCGAGCCTTGATGAAGGCGGAAAAGTGCTTGTCTGGGCGATGCGCAGATGGGTTGCCGCAGTGGAAGCCCGCATGTGCCCGGTGGCGGCGCTCGGCGGAGCACTGGCGGAACGGGGGCTGGTCCCCGCTCTTGCGCCGTTCCATCGCATGATGGGCCTGCTATCGACTCATGCCAGGCAGGATCTGCCATTCGCTCCCTTTTGCTGCCCCGACGTGGCGGAAGGAGAAGCACTGGTGCTGGCCATCCTGTCCCAAATTCGCGGACCGCGAGCGGATACCCTGGAAACGACGCTGTTCCTCATTGCCGGGGAAGGGTGCCGTGAACCGCTACACGATGCGGTCCTGCAACTGGGCGAAGCGCTCGACCGGGCGGGCATGTTGCCTTCCGTCCCCGCGCCCCTGTCCTGAACGTTGCCCTTCAGTTCTCGACGACTGACAACACGCTATCGTCCCTCGCCAGGGAATAAAGCGACAGCCCCGCGCCTGCCGCGCGTTCCACAGCAAGAGTTGTGGGCAGGGAGATGGTGGCAAGGCATGTCGCACCCGCACGCACAGCCTTTTCGACGATTTCGTAGGAACAGCGCGCACTCGAAAGGATGAAGCCATCCGCCGGGTCCTGCCCGGCACGCGCCAGCGCACCGACCAGCTTGTCCAACGCATTGTGCCGACCGACATCTTCCCGTGCATGGAGGATGCGCCCCTCCCTGTTGGCGAAAGCCGCCGCATGGGCGGAACCCGTTTCGCGCCCCAGGGGCTGATGCTCCGGCAATTCCATTCGCGCGCAAAATATGGCAGCGGGCGTGATCAGCTCATGCTCTGCAACCTTGGGCAACGGTCGCGCGACCGCTTCCAGATTTTCGATGCCGCATAGACCGCAGGAGGATTCCGCCACTCTGGTACGCACCCGATCGGTCAATTGCGTAACGCCAAGCCCATGCAGGGAAGCACGGACAATCCAGCCCTTCTCGACTTCCGCCACGGCAATATCGGTGCAATCCGCCACCGTCTGCGCCAACCCCTCCGTCAGGGCAAAGCCGAGTGCAAAATCTTCAAGGTCGACAGGGGTCGCCATCATCACGGCATAGGCGAGCCCATTGAATTCCAGTGCTACGGGCGCTTCCGGAACCCACGTGCGTACGATTTCCCTATGGGAGCCGTCACAGGCGATCTCGATGGCTTTGGCCATCCCTGCAATTCAACCTGCAAGCTGTCGCACGGCGGCACAGGCGACGGGCGACAAACCGGCAGGATCCTCAGCCAGAATCTGCGCCTTCATACGCGGATCCCAGAACAATCGGATATGTTCAGCCGTCTGAGCGATCGCCTGCTCTTCGCCCAGGGCAACGAAATTCGCGGCAATCTGGTCCGCCATGCGGCGCAGCTTCGCCCCGTCCATTAGCAGCCACCTGTCATTCGGCGGGCTCCACCTGCCCATCGTGCGAGATCCGGCGCGAACGGGCGGACAATGCGGCATAGTCTTCCTGCCATTCGCTCGGCCCGTTGGATGGCATGACCTGCACTGCCGTTACCTTGTATTCCGGGCAGTTTGTCGCCCAGTCGGAATAGTCGGTAGTGACGACATTGGCCTGCGTCGCCGGATGATGAAACGTGGTATAGACCACGCCCGGCGCAACCCGGTCGGTCACTTTCACACGCAAAGTGGTTTCCCCGGTCCGACTGGCCAGACGCGCCCAGTCGCCATCGGCCAGACCGCGGTTATCTGCATCGGCCGGGTGTATTTCGAGCAGGTCTTCCTCATGCCAAGCCACATTCGCCGTGCGCCGGGTCTGCGCACCGACATTGTACTGGCTGAGAATGCGTCCGGTCGTGAGCAGAAGCGGAAACCGCGGTCCGGTTTTCTCATCGGTTGGGACATATTCGGTCACCACGAACTTGCCCTTGCCGCGAACGAACCCATCCACATGCATCACCGGCGCCCCATCGGGATACTGTTCGTTCACCGGCCACTGCAGGGAACCTTCCTCGCACAGCCTTTCCCATGAAACGCCTGCGAAAGTCGGGGTCAGGCGCGCTATTTCCGCCAGCACTTCCTTCGGGTGGGAATAAGTCCACCCTAGGCCCATCGCGTTGGCCAATTCCTGCGTCACTTCCCAATCGGCATAGCCGTTGGCCGGTTCCATCACCTTTCGCACCGGCTGGATCCGCCGTTCCGCATTGGTGAATGTTCCGTCCTTTTCCAGGAAGGTACTGCCCGGCAGGAAGACATGGGCGTAATTGGCCGTCTCGTTCAGAAACAGGTCGTGCACGATCACGCATTCCATCGCCGCCAGCCCTGCGGCGACATGATGGGTGTTGGGATCGGACTGCAGAATGTCCTCCCCCTGAATGTAGATCGCCTTGAAGCTGCCGTCGACCGCGGCATCGAGCATGTTGTTGATCCGCAAGCCCGGTTCAGGATCGAGCGTTACGCCCCAGTCCTGTTCGAACAGGTCGCGCGTCGCCTGATCCGAAATATGGCGATAGCCGGACAGCTCATGCGGGAAGCTGCCCATGTCGCAACTGCCCTGCACATTGTTCTGCCCGCGCAAGGGATTTACCCCAACGCCGGGCCGCCCGATATTGCCGGTCGCCATCGCAAGGTTGGCAATTGCCATCACGGTGGATGACCCTTGCGAATGTTCCGTCACGCCGAGACCGTAATAGATCGCCCCATTGCCGCCAGTGGCATAGAGCCGTGCCGCCGCGCGCAATTCGTCCGCCGGGACTTTCGTCACCGGTTCAAGAAATTCCGGGCTATGACGTTCGTCCGCGACGAACTGTGCCCAGTCCCGGTATTCGTCCCAATCACAACGTTCGCGAATGAACGCTTCGTCGGCCAGCCCTTCGGTCACGATGACATGTGCCATTGCAGTCAGCACGGCGACATTGGTGCCGGGCTGCAGCGGTAGATGATGCGCCGCTGCGATATGCGGCGAACGGACCAGATCGATCCGGCGGGGATCGATCACGATCAGCTTCGCCCCCTGACGCAAACGGCGTTTCATCCGGCTCGCGAAGACCGGATGCGCATCGGTGGGATTGGCCCCGATCACCAGGATCACATCGGCATCCATCACCGAATCGAAATCCTGCGTGCCCGCGCTCGTCCCGAACGTGGTTTTCAATCCATAGCCGGTTGGCGAGTGGCACACCCGTGCGCAGGTATCGACATTGTTGGAACCGAACCCGCCACGCACCAGCTTCTGAACGAGATAGGCCTCTTCATTCGTACACCGGCTGGAAGTGATCCCGCCCAGCGCGCGGGCGCCATGCTGCGCCTTGATCGCGTTCAACCGCCCGGCGGTGAACGCCAGCGCCTCTTCCCAATCGACCTCTCGCCACGGCTGATCGATCGTCTCGCGGATCATCGGCTTGGTGATCCGGTCCTGATGGTTGGCATAACCCCAGGCAAAGCGGCCCTTGACGCAGCTATGGCCGCGATTGGCCTTGCCATCCTTCCACGGCACCATGCGGACGAGCTGTTCGCCTTTCATTTCCGCACGGAAAGTGCAGCCCACCCCGCAATAGGCGCAAGTGGTGACGACGGAGCGTTCCGGCTTGCCCAGTTGCTTGACCGATTTTTCCATCAGTGCGCTGGTCGGGCAGGCCTGCACGCAGGCCCCGCAACTGACACACTCGCTGGAAAGGAAATCGTCACCCGCCTGCCCTGCGCTGATCGCTGAACCGAAACCGCGCCCTTCGACGGTCAGGGCAAGCGTCCCCTGCACCTCGTCACAGGCCCGGACGCAACGCGAACAGGTAATGCATTTGACAGGGGCGAACAGGAAATAGGGATTGGACAGATCGACCGCTTGTCCAAGGTGGTTTTCACCGTCGTAGCCATATCGCACATCACGCAGGCCGACAGCGGCGGCCATATCCTGCAACTCGCAATCGTTGTTGGCGCTGCACGTCAGGCAATCGAGCGGGTGGTCGGAAATATACAGTTCCATCACCCCGCGTCGCAGCTTCGCCAGCCGTTCCGTCTGGGTATGAACCACCATGCCTTCGGCAACCGGGGTAGTGCAGGATGCAGGCGTCCCGCGCATCCCGTCGATCTCAACCAGACACAGACGGCAGGAGCCGAAACTTTCCAGACTGTCGGTCGCACACAGCTTGGGAATCGAGCCGCCGCATGACGCCGCGGCGCGCATGACGCTGGTCCCTTCGGGCACGGCCACATCGCGCCCGTCGACAGTCAGTGTTACCGTCTTCTCGGAACGGACTTCCGGCGTTCCGAAATCCGGTTGCGGTTCATATCCCATCGGCATTCTCCGGTTCGCCCGAATGGCCGAAATCAGCGGGCCAGTGCCTGAGAGCGCTCAACACCGGATAAGGTGTGAAACCACCCAAGGCACAGAGCGAACCATATTTCATAGTATCGCACAAATCCTCCAGCAGGGCGACCTGTTCCCTTCGCCCCCGGCCTGCTTTCGCTGCATTGTGCATTTGCGGCAGGCTTTCCACCCGGTCACGGCCGCGCCCACCGGCACGAATACGATCGACGATCTCCACCCCGCGGACTGCGCCAATCCGGCAAGGCGTACACTTGCCGCAACTTTCGGCCGCACAGAATTCGAGAGCGAAGCGCGCCATGTCGGCCATGTCCGCGGTATCATCGAATACCACGACGCCACCATGCCCAATCAGCGCATCGGCCGCGGCATAGGCTTCATAGTCGAACGGCAGGTCAAACTGGTCCGGATGAATATACGCGCCCAGCGGCCCACCGACCTGCACAGCCTTGACCGGGCGGCCCGAGGCCGTGCCGCCGCCAATGTCGTAGACAAGCTCGCGCAGAGTGATCCCGAATGCAGTCTCATAGAGCCCGCCATGCCTGACGTTGCCGGCGATCTGTATCGGCTTCGTCCCGCGCGAACGATCTATGCCCAGGCGCGCGTATTCCTCTGCCCCCCCTTCCGCGACGATATGGGGAATCGCAGTCAGCGTCAGGACGTTATTGACGACAGTCGGACACCCGAACAGTCCTTTCAAGGCCGGCAGGGGCGGTTTCGCACGCACCTCGCCCCGCTTGCCCTCAAGGCTGTTGAGCAGCGACGTTTCCTCACCGCAAACATAAGCTCCCGCCCCCGCGCGCACTTCCAGTTCGAATGGCGCGACCTTGCTTGCAGACAGGGCAATGGCCGCTTCCAGCGTGCCGATGGCGTCGGGATATTCGCTGCGGACATAGATGTAGCCATGATGCGCGCCCACTGCATGGGCAGCAATCGCCATGCCTTCGATGATGGCGAACGGATCGCCTTCCATCAGCATCCGGTCGGCAAAAGTACCGCTGTCGCCCTCGTCCGCGTTGCACACGACATATTTGCGCGCAGCCGCCGCTTTGGCGACGGTCTGCCACTTTATACCAGCGGGAAAGCCCGCCCCGCCCCGGCCCCGCAGGCCGGAAGTAATCACTTCCTCGATCGTTTTTTCCGGGCCGATCGCTCTCGCACGTTCCAACCCCTGCCAGCCCCCGGTTGCCGCATAGTCTTCCAGACTCAACGGACGCGTCCTGCCCGCCCGGGCGAAGGTCAGGCGCTGCTGGTTCACGATAAAGGGGTGCTGATCGATCCGTCCGATTGCCTTGTCGCTACTGCCGTCGAGAATGGCAGCAACGTCGTCGATAGTGGCCGGGCCATAGCCGACCCCACTCACCTCGACCAGCGGTTCAAGCCAATGCATGCCCCAGCTCGATACCCGCTCCACTTCCGCACCCGCGCGCGTAAAGGCAGCCGCCAGCTCATCCGCTCCGCAAGCCCGCGCCAGCGCGTCGTCCGAGATACGCACCACACTCATACGGATTCGATCAACCGCTTGAGCGAACCGGTATCCAACCGCGCATGAAGGCGATCTCCCACGCGCGCATTGGGCCCGACACTGCAAAGGCCAAGGCAATAGACTGTCGACAGCCGCACCCGCGTACCGGCCGCAGCCTCGGCACCGGCGATCAAGGCCTCCACACCACGAGCCTTGCATGCCTCGGCACGGCATACCTGCACTTCGGGCCGGTCATCGGCTTCTGCATGGAAATCGTGATAGAAGCTGACCACCCCATGCACTTCCGCCCGGCTGAGATTGAGCTCTGCCGCAATCGTCGCTTCCACCGCATCGTCCACACAACCCAGTTCGCGCTGCACGTCATGCAGGATCGGCAGCAACGGGCCTTCGCGCCCCGCATGGCGCGCGATGATCTCTCCAAGGGCCTGCTCTCGGTTCATCCCGTCATTCTCCGGCGTTCAGCCTTTCGGCATGCCACGCAACATGACCTGCCATGAATGTCGAGATGAAATAGTACGAATGATCGTATCCTTCCTGCATCCGAATGGTCGCCTGCATCCCCGCACGCTCGACCGCTTCTTGCAGCAGATGGGTCTTGAGCTGTTCCTGCAGGAAATTGTCCGCCGTGCCCTGATCCACCAGCAAGGCGGGCACACGCGCGCCGTCGTCGATCAGCGCACAGGCATCGTATGCACGCCACGCCGCCCGGTCGGCACCGATATAGCCGGTCAAGGCCTTCTCACCCCAAGGGCAATTCAACGGGCTGACAATAGGCGAAAATGCGCTGACCGAACGAAACCGGTCGGGATTGCGCAAGGCAATCGTCAGGGCGCCATGGCCGCCCATCGAATGGCCGGTAATGCCCTGTCTCGCCATATCGACCGGGAAATTCCCGGCGATCAGTGCGGGCAGTTCCTGCTCGATATAGCTGCGCATGCGGAAGTTCGCCGCCCACGGTTCCTGCGTCGCATCGACATAAAATCCCGCCCCCTTGCCGAAATCGTAGGCTTCGTCGTCAGGCACTTCATCACCGCGCGGCGACGTATCAGGCGCAACGAATATAATGCCGTGCTCGGCGCAGGCCGCACGATACTCACCCTTTTCCGTGACATTGGCATGGGTGCAGGTCAGGCCCGACAGATACCACAGAACCGGCAGGCTGGCCCCAGGTGCATGGTCCGGCACGAAGACCGAAAAGGTCATCGGCGTTCCGGTAACGTCCGAGGGGTGACTGTACACCCCCTGGACGCCACCGTGCGCCTTGTTGATGGAAACGGTATCCAAGGCGATCACATTCGGTACGTGGCGCACAGTTTGTTGCCATCCGGATCGCGCAAGTAGGCAAGGTAGAGCTTGCCGTGACCGCCTTCACGCGCACCCGGCGGATCTTCGATCGACTTGCCCCCGTTGGCGACGCCCGCCGCATGCCAGGCATCGGCCTGTTCCGGATTGTCGACGTTAAAGCCGATCGTACCGCCGTTCGCGTGACAGGCCGCTTCCCCGTCAATCGGTTTGCTGACCAGGAACATCCCGTCATTGTGGATATAGATCAGCCGTCCCTTGGGATCGACAATGGCGGGGTTGCCGCCCATCGCCGCAAACAGCGCATCATAGAATTTCTTCGAACGATCAATGTCGTTTGAACCGACCATCACGTGACTGAACATGAATTGTATCTCCGTGTGAACTTGTTGTTTTTTAAAAGACGACGACGGTTCGGATAGATTTGCCTT
>NZ_JRQQ01000008.1 GCF_001625325.1 Croceicoccus estronivorus | reverse complement strand
TTTCTGGCCCCGAAAAGGAAATGGTGCGCCCGACAGGATTCGAACCTGTGGCCCCAAGATTAGGAATCTTGTGCTCTATCCTGCTGAGCTACGGGCGCATCCGATGCCGCGTTTAAGCAGTTGCGACGCGGCTGGCAATCCGGCTCGGATCAGTTGATTTCCTCCGGCGGAGTCACCGGGAACAACAGCGGAGCGATTGGTATACCCTCTTCATGCAACTCCTGCGCCTGTTCAGGCGTGGTCTGGCCATGGATCACCTTCGCGTCCCGTTCGCCGTAATGCATTGCACGCGACTCTTCCGCGAACTTGTCGCCCACCCACTCCGAAGTTTTCAGCGCTTCGGCTTGGATAACCGCCATTTTCTTGAACGCCTCGATCATTTCAGGCGGCATATCGCCACCCGCAACGGTTTCTTTGCCCGTCTGTTGCTGCGACGCGGGTGCAGCGGCCTTCTGGCTGCCTTTGCGGGGAACCGCAGGAGCCATCGGCGCCTTGATCACTTCGCTTGCACCGCATTGCGGGCACGACAGCAGACCTCGTTCCTTCTGAGAGGTGAAATCTTCGGAAGATGCAAACCATCCCTCAAAACGATGGTCCGCAGGACATTGCAGGTCAAAAACGATCATGGGCTCAATCTACCAACACACTCTACGGATTCAGTTGGGGATTTTTCGCCGGTTGGCAAGGGAAGGTAGCTGTTTACGGACATCTTCTGTCCGCTCCCTTGAGATGTCCGCGAAGCCCAGGCCAGGACCATGTCCACCCATATCGAGCAGGACATCACCCCAAGGGTCGATCACCAGACTGTGGCCGAACGTTTCGCGGCCATCTTCATGCCGCCCCACCTGTGCTGTGGCGATAACCCATGCGCTCTCTTCAATCGCGCGCGCGCGCAACAAGAGATGCCAGTGCGCCATACCAGTCGGCACTGTGAATGCGGCCGGTACGGCAATGGCATCGCACATGCGGTCGCCCAAGGCTTCGAACAGCGCCGGGAAACGCAGATCATAACACACTGTGAGCCCAAGACGGCCCAACGGAGTCTCAGCCGTCACCACGTCTTCGCCCGGTGCATAGGCGGCGGATTCACGCCAGCTTTCGCCATTGGCGAGTTGGACATCAAACATGTGAATCTTGTCGTACCGGGCAGCGACAGAGCCATCCGGGGCGATCAACAAGGAACGATTGGCCCAACGCCCATCCTCCCGGGCAACAGCCAGTGATCCGAGCGCAATCCACAACCGTTCGCTTCTGGCCATGTCGCTCGCCATCGCCAGTACGGGATTTTCCGCCTCCGGCACGATATGGGCCGCCGCCCGTTCGCGATTGCGATCAAGCAGCCCGCACATTTCCGGCGTGAACAGCATGTCCGCCCCGCCCAATCTCGCCTCTCGTGCTGCATCGGCAATGGCGGCGGCATTGACGAGAGGATCAATCCCCGTCGTCATCTGGAACAAGGCGATCCGAGTGTTCACGTGTCGATCAACGGCCCAGCAGCATATCCAGCTTACCCGTCCGGTCGAGATCCATCAGGTCGTCGCACCCGCCGACATGCATATCGTCGATGAAAATTTGCGGAACTGTCCGCGCTTCGGGAAAACGTTCCAGCATCTCGGCCTTCTTGGGGCCGCCCATCGTGACATCGTATTCCTCGTAGGCAACGCCCTTCGCCTCGAACAACTGCTTGGCGCGATAGCAATAGCCGCAACCGAACTTGGTATAGATCTCGATGCGCGGGATACTCATCAAAAGTCCTTTCCGTACAGGAAACTGGCCGTTTTCCTCAGGTCTTGAAATCATATCCGGCTAACATATCTATCACCATGTGTCATGCGCCGGATGGGTATGACGCACTGATCGGGGAGCCGGGTTTCCGGGCCCTGCAACTTCAAATTGCTCAAAAGAGGATTTGTGCGATGAACCGTTTCGACTTTACCCCCTATCGCCGCAGCACTGTCGGTTTCGACAGGTTGTTCGACTTGCTCGAAAACCAGGTGCGCCAGAACAGCGGCGACAACTACCCCCCTTTCAATATCGAACGCCGGGGTGACGATGCCTATCGCATCACTCTCGCCGTTGCGGGATTCAAGCCTGAAGATCTCGACATCACTGCCCAGCAGAACCTTCTGGTCGTCAAAGGTCAGAAGCAGGAAGAAACCAACAAGGGTGACTTCCTCCATGTCGGCATTGCCAATCGCGGTTTCGAACGCCGTTTCGAACTGGCCGATTTCGTGCGCGTGGCGACAGCAGACCTTGCAGACGGGTTACTTGCGATCGATCTCGTGCGGGAAATTCCCGAGGCGATGAAGCCCAAGAAAATCCTTGTCGGTGGACCGCAACCGCTGGAAGTCGTCAAGAATGAGGACGGTCAGGCCGACGCCGCCTGAACTGGCTTTTCCTTCGATCAAACAAAAAGGGCGGCCCCGTCAGGCCGCCCTTTCCATATCCAAAATAACCGACAAAGCCTTCAGAACAGGCGTGACTGATGCACCGCTGCTGCCACAAAACCTGCGAAAAGCGGGTGTGGATCGAATGGTTTGCTCTTCAATTCGGGATGAAACTGCACACCGACGAACCACGGGTGATCGGGCCGTTCGACGATCTCGGGCAATAGCCCGTCCGGCGACATCCCGGAAAAGACCAGTCCGCCCTTCTCCAACGGTTCACGATACGCCACATTGACTTCGTAGCGATGACGATGGCGTTCGGAGATATCCGTCGAGCCATAGATTGCCGCCACATGGCTGTTGCCCGCCAACTTGGCATCGTAAGCACCGAGCCTCATGGTTCCGCCCAGATCGCTGTCAGCGCCACGTTGCTGCAACCCTTCGTCGCTCATCCATTCGGTTATGATCCCGACGACCGGCTCTTTCGTTTCACCAAATTCCGTCGAGGACGCCCCGGCAATTCCCGCCGTATGGCGCGCGCCTTCGACGCAGGCCATCTGCATGCCCAGGCATATGCCAAAGAACGGTACCTTGCGTTCACGCGCGAAGCGGACGGCTGCGATCTTGCCTTCGGAACCGCGCTCGCCAAAACCGCCGGGGACAAGAATACCATGCATCGGTTCGAGCTGCGCCGCGATCTCGGAATCGTCCTGCTCGAAAATCTCGGCATCGATCCAGCGGATGTTCACTTTCACCCGATTGGCCATGCCGCCATGGACCAACGCCTCGTTCAAGGATTTGTATGCGTCCTGAAGGCCGACATACTTCCCGACGACACCAATCGTCACTTCCCCTTCAGGGTTCTGGTAGCGATCGGCAATATCGTCCCAGCGGGCGAGATCGGGTTGCGGGCTGGTAATTCCGAAATGCCGCAAGACCTCGGCATCGAGCCCTTCGGCATGATATTGCAGGGGCACTGCATAGATGCTGGACGCATCGAGCGCCGGAATGACCGCTTCGGTGCGGACGTTGCAGAACAAGGCGATCTTCGCGCGCTCTCCATCGGGCAGTGGCTTTTCGCAACGGCAAAGCAGGATATCCGGCTGGATACCAAGCCCTGTCAACTCGCGCACGGAATGCTGGGTCGGCTTGGTCTTCAACTCACCGGCTGCGGCAATGTACGGCACCAATGTCACATGGACGAAGCAGGAATTTTCGCGGCCCAGTTCATTGCGCAACTGTCGCAGAGCCTCGATAAACGGCAACCCTTCGATATCCCCGACGGTGCCGCCGATCTCGCACAGAACGAAGTCGAGATCGTCCGTTTCATCCTGAGCGAAATATTTGATGGCGTCCGTCACATGCGGAATGACCTGCACGGTTGCGCCCAGGTAATCGCCCCGCCGTTCCTTGGCGATGATATCGCGATAGATGCGGCCTGACGTGATGTTATCCGACTGACGCGCCGAAACGCCTGTGAAGCGTTCATAATGGCCGAGATCGAGATCCGTTTCCGCACCGTCATCGGTCACGTAAACTTCGCCATGCTGATAGGGGCTCATCGTGCCCGGATCGACGTTCAGATAGGGGTCGAATTTCCTGATCCGGACGCGGAAACCGCGAGCCTGGAGCAAAGCCGCGAGGCTCGCCGCCATGAGACCTTTTCCGAGCGAGGAAACCACGCCGCCGGTGATAAAAATGTACCGCGCCATGGGAGCCGAGCCTTAGTCGCAAGCCGTGATTCGTGGCAAGCACGAAACGGCGAATTCCACAGGCCAGAAGCGAGTCTGGCCTGAATCACCAATAATAATGCGAAATGCCGCCGGTGGCGGCAGGCGCAACGCTTACTGCGCCGCGCCGGAAAGCGGATCGTTTGCCGGTGCCGGTGCGTCCGCCGGTGTCTCTGCCGCAGGAGCGCCTCCGCCCAACGGATCACTTCCCGCCGCTGGTCCGGTGGAACGATCCAGAGTCGTGTCGATTTCACGACCTGAACTGGCACCGACAGCCAAAGCCGCCAGAAGAATGCTGAGCCCCACGAACAAGGTTGCAAGAACCGCCGTCGAACGAGTCAGAAAATCGGCTGCCCCCCGTGCGCTCATCAATCCCGAAGGACTGCCGCCAACACCCAGCCCGCCCCCTTCGGAGCGCTGCATGAGAATCACGCCCACCAAGGCGGCGGCAACGATCGCCTGAACGACCGTGATGAACAGAAAAAGGGACATCGGCAAAACCCCGGAAAACTCGGTATGCGCAATATGCGCGGTGTTGGGCAGCGCATCTAGGCGCGCTCGACCCCGGTGGCAAGAGGCTCGGGACTACCCGCGCCCGGCATGGGTCAGTCGGCGTTCTCTCCGGACGCCGCCAGAATGATGCCATAGAAACTCTCGGCCGTGAGGCTCGCCCCGCCGACCAACGCCCCATCCACTTCCGGCACGTTCAGAATTTCAGCCGCATTGTCAGGCTTTACCGAGCCGCCATACAGGATGCGAACTTCCGCGCCTTCCTCGCCATAAGTGGCGACAAGGCGCTCCCGGATTGCACGATGCATCGCCTCGATATCTTCGAGAGACGGCACTCGCCCGGTGCCGATCGCCCATACAGGTTCGTAAGCTATGGACAGTTTTTCCACCGCCCCCTGATTCATCGGCAACGACGCTTCAAGCTGCGCACAGACGACTTCTTCCGCACGGCCAGCATCTCGTTCCGCTTCGCTTTCCCCGACGCAAAGGATCACACCCAGGCCGACTTTTCGCGCGGATTCAGCCTTGCTCCGGACCAGTTCGTTCGTTTCGCCATGGTCGTTGCGTCGTTCGCTGTGACCAACAATGACGAAACCCGCTCCGGCATCTGCAAGCATCGCGGCAGAAACATCACCCGTGTGAGCGCCGCCATCGGCAGGATGGCAATCCTGTGCACCGACACCGATCTGCTCCGCCTCCTTGCGAGTCGCATGGATCAGCGTGAACGGCGGGGCCAGTGCGACCTCAACCTTGGGGTGGCGTTGACCAGCCCGGTCAATCGCGCGTGCTTCTGCCAGCATCGCACGAGTTCCGTGCATCTTCCAGTTGCCAACGATGTAAGGGCGTAGCGACATTCAATCACCAGATATTGCGACAACCGACCGCGACCTTCCGGCGCGTCCGGGACGGGCCCGCTAGCCCTCATCGCCCCGCTTGTCAAAACGCTTGTCCACACGCAAGCCATTTGCCGGGAGTGTATATCGCCCCTGAATTGTCCCAACGGTTGCGGGTATCGTGCGCCGGGGATAAAGCGCTGCGCAACCAACCCGGCGCTTGCCGTCAAATCCCGGGGTAGCAAACCCCAAATATAGCGAAACGGCCCCTCCGAATGATCCAGTTGATCCGCAAATTACTTGATTCGAAGATCGGCGTTGCAGCCGCGCTCGTCTTTCTGGGCCTGATCGCCCTGGCCTTTGCCGGCATCGACGTTTCCAACAGCGGCATGTTCGGCGGCGTTGCCGGTGGCGACCGGGCGGCGACAGTGGGCAAAGTCAAGATAACGACTTCGGAACTCAGTCGCGCGGCAAGCCGCTCGGTCGAGCAGGTAAGGCAGAACCAGCCGACCATGACCATGCAGATTTTTCTGGAACAGAACGGGCTGGACCAGGTTCTCGACGATTTGATCGATCGCTATGCCATTGCCGAATATGGCAAACAGCTGGGATTGCGCGCGGGGGACCGTCTGATCGACAGCGAAATCGCGAATGTTCCGGCGTTCCGGGGTGCGGACGGGAATTTCGACAACGATCTGTACCGCCAGGTACTCGCGCAACAGGGCCTTAACGACAAACTCGTGCGCAGCGACATCGGACAAGGATTGCTGGCTCAACAGGTTCTCACCCCGGTAGCGTTTGGCGCAGTCATGCCTGGCGACCTGGTAGAGCGTTACACTGCGCTGCTGAAAGAAACCCGCAAAGGCACGATCGCCGTTATACCGAGCGAAACCTATGCTCCGTCGGCCAATCCGACCGATGCGCAACTCAAGACATATTACGACGCCCACAAGAGCGATTACATTCGTCCGGAACGCCGCGTTATTCGCTACGCCGTGTTCGGCGCCGACGCTCTTGGTGATTTGCGCGCACCCACGGAGGCAGAAATCGCCGCCCGTTTCAAACGGGACGCCGCGCAATACGCCGCAAGCGAAAAGCGGAGCCTGACACAGTTGATCGTACCCACAGAGGCCACAGCCAAGGCCATTCTCGCGGAAACGGCCAAGGGCACCTCTCTCGCCGCTGCCGCCAAAGGCAAAGGCCTGGCCACCACGTCAGTGGGCCCGATCGCCAGGCAGGCATTGTCGACGCAGTTTTCCAAAGACGTGGCCGACGCCGCGTTCGGCGGCGCCAAGGGTGCCATATCCGGCCCCGTTCGCAGCAGCCTGGGGTGGCACCTGATCCGGGTCGATGCCGTGGATGGCACTCCCGCCAAGACGCTCGATCAGGTGCGTGGCCAGATCGCCTCCGACTTGGCCGCGGAACAACGCCGAACTGCCGTGATGGACCTCGCTTCGCGTTTGCAGGACGAATTCGACGGTGGCAGCAGCCTCGCCGATGCCGCCACGGAAGTGAAAGCCAAGGTGAACGAAACCAGGCCGCTGACCGCTGACGGTGCGATCTATGGCACGCGTGGAGAAAAGGCGCCCGAAGTGCTGACGAAGGCAATATCCACTGCATTTGCGATGGAAGAGGCCGAACCGCAACTGGCTGAAATCGACCCCGGCAAGACCTTTATCATTTTCGATGTGAAGGACATCACGCCCTCGGCCGCGGCACCGTTGGATGAGATCAAGGACACTCTCAACGCTGCCTGGAAACGCGATCAGGGTCTGGCCAAAGCCAAGGAAGCGGCAGACCGCGTTCTGGCGGCCATGCGCAAGGGCACGTCTGCTGCCAAGGCGATGGCTGCGGAAAAGAAATCGTTCCCGACGCCTGACCGGATCAGCTTGAACCGGGAGCAACTGACACAGATGGGCGAGCGCGTCCCAGCCCCCCTCGCCCTGCTGTTCAGCATGGCGGAGGGCACCGTGAAAAGGCTCGAAGCACCCCGGCAGATGGGCTGGTTCATCGTTCAGCTGGACAATATCGAGCCCGGCAAGGTGACGAAGGACGATCCGATGCTTGCCAATGTGAGCCGCGAACTCGGCTCAGTGACCGAGCGCGAGTATGAGCAGCAGTTCCGCAGCGCCGCCCGCGCCGAGATCGGCGTGACGCGCAACGATGCCGCCATCAGGGCAGTGCGCACGCAGCTTGGCGGCGGGAACTGAGGCTGAGGCTATGACAAGCGCCTTGCCGGAAAATGCCGCCGCTGCCCGTGCTTCCCTGTCTGCCGGGAAGCCTGCACTGGTTTGGCGCAAGCTCGTCGCGGATACGGAAACACCCGTCGGGGCCGCACTCAAGCTGATCGAGCCGGGACGCGGCGATTTCCTGCTTGAATCGGTTGAAGGCGGGGAAACGCGCGGACGGTACAGCTTGCTGGGGCTCGACCCCGATCTGGTGTTCCGTGCCACCGGGGCGGAATGCGAGGTCAACCGCGCGTGGAAGACCGATCGCAATGCCTTCACGGCTCTGCCAGATGACAGCCTGACCGGATTGCGCGAGCTTGCGGCAGCGTGCCGCATCGACGACGTCCCGACCGAACTGCCCCCCGCGCTTGCCTGTCTCGTCGGATATTTCGGGTATGAGACGATCGGGCTGGTCGAAAAGCTGCCGCGCGCACCGCAGAGCCCGCTCGACCTGCCCGACATGCTGTTCGTCAGGCCGACGTTGATCCTGATCTTCGACGGCCTGAGCAGCGAACTGTTCTGCATCGCTCCGTTGTGGGCCGATGGCGGGAACGCGGACGCCGCAATCGCCGATGCCGGCGAACGGATTGACGTCGCGCTCAGCAAGCTGGGCCAGAGCATTCCCGCACGAGCGAGAGCGACCGACCTTCCGGAAATGGCTCTCACGCCTGTATTGCCGCAGGGCAAATATCGCGAGATGGTATTGAAGGCGAAGGAATATATCGAAGCCGGCGATATCTTTCAGGTGGTGTTGGCACAACGCTTCACTTGCCCGTTCCCCCTTCCTCCAAGCGAGCTGTATCGTGCCTTGCGGAGAGTGAACCCCTCTCCCTTCCTCTATTTCCTCGATCTTCCTGGCTTCGCCGTAGTCGGATCGAGCCCGGAAATCCTCGTCCGGGTGCGCGATGGGGAGGTTACGATACGCCCGATCGCAGGCACGCGGCCGCGCGGTGGCACAGCCGAAGAAGATCGCGCGAACGAAGCCAGCTTGCTGGCCGATCCCAAGGAACGGGCCGAACATCTCATGCTGCTCGATCTCGGGCGCAATGATGTAGGGCGCGTGGCTGCCCGCAGCTCGGTAAGGGTGACCGATAGTTTCACTATCGAACGCTACAGCCACGTGATGCACATCGTCAGCAACGTGGTTGGGCAGCTCGATCCAAAGCACGACGCGCTGGACGCCCTGTTTGCCGGATTCCCGGCAGGCACGGTGTCCGGAGCGCCAAAGATCCGGGCGTGCGAGATCATTGCCGAGCTGGAACCGGAGACACGCGGAGCTTATGCCGGCGGGGTCGGTTATTTCGCGCCCGATGGTTCCGTCGACAGTTGCATCGTCTTGCGTACCGCCGTGGTGAAGGACGGCACCATGCATGTTCAGGCAGGGGCAGGCATAGTTGCCGATTCCGATCCCGCTTACGAACAGCGCGAATGCCAACACAAGGCGGGCGCACTTGCCGCTGCCGCACGCGAAGCCGCCCGGATTGCGGAAGAACCGGGTTTTGGCCAGTGAGAGCTGCAAATGCCCTTCTTGCTTTACTGGCGATGGCGGCTTGTTCGCAGCAGCCTTCCCCACCCGGCAACAAGAACGACGTAGCGAAACCTGAAAAGAAGCAGGTGTCCGCCTGCCATGCCGATCGGTTCGAGGGCATTCCACTGACAGTGTGTACTGCCAATCCCGCGGACAACAGCATTCGCATGGCCCTTCGCCCGGACAAGGACGCCCCTCCCTATCGGAGCCTCGCGGTCTATGCCGCCAAGCGCCCTGCCGATGCGACACCGGTGGCCTTTGCCGTCAACGGCGGCATGTTCGACGAACAAGGCGAACCCATCGGATATTATGTCGAGGATGGAGAGCGTCTCCATTCGCTCAGCCGCACCGATGGGCCGGGTAATTTCCATATGCTGCCCAACGGGGTATTCTATGGCACCGGCGGCAAGTGGGAAATTCGCACCAGCAACGATTTCTACCGCAATGTGACGGAACGCCCCGCCTTCGGCACGCAGTCCGGTCCGATGCTGGTGATCAACGGGAAACTTCATCCCGACATTTCGGCCGACGGGGTTTCGACCAATATCCGCAACGGCGTGGGTGTGGGCTCCGATGGACGGGCTTACTTCGTTATTTCCGACGGCCCGCTCTCGTTCGGCAAGCTGGCCCGCTATTTCCGCGACGAATTGAAAGTTCCCAACGCACTCTATCTCGACGGCAAGGTTTCCTCACTGTGGGACCCGGCGACAGGGCGCCTCGATACCGGTGCGCCGCTGGGGCCCTTGATCGTGGTAGAACAATCGGGAAAAGGCGCCGACAAGGCCGAGATGGAATCATGATCCTCGTTATCGACAATTACGACAGCTTCACCTGGAACCTCGTCCACTACCTGATGGAACTGGGGGCCAAGGTTGAAGTCGTCCGCAACGACGCGCTGACTGCTACGCAGGCATTGGATACAGGCGCCAAGGGCTTCCTCATCTCGCCCGGCCCTTGCACGCCGAACGAGGCCGGGATCAGCCTCGATCTCGTTGGGGCCTGCGCCGATGCCAGGCGCCCCCTGCTGGGTGTGTGCCTCGGTCACCAATCCATCGGGCAGTATTTCGGCGGCACAGTGGTGCGTGGGGGGCTGATGCACGGGAAAACCAGCCCGGTAACGCACGATAGCACCGGCGTATTCGCGGGCCTGCCTTCGCCATTCATCGCCACCCGCTATCATTCGCTGGTGGTGGAAAACATTCCGGACGTTCTCGCCGTGAATGCGACGTCGGACGACACGCATGTGATGGGCTTCCGCCATCGCGACCTGCCCATCCACGGGGTCCAGTTCCACCCGGAAAGCATCGCGACCGAACACGGCCACGACCTGCTTGCCAATTTCATGGCGATTTGCGGCATTAACGCGGTCGAGCGAGCATGAACCCGTTACCCGATCCGCAATTTCCGCTTGAGGAAGATGAGGCCGTCAACGCGTTCGGCGCGATTCTGGATGGCAAAGCATCGGACGATGACGTGGCCTCATTTCTCGTGGCCCTGTCGGACAGGGGGGAAACCGCCAGTGAAATCGCCGGAGCAGCCCGCGCCATGCGCGCCCGGATGATCCCCGTCGCGGCACCCGCCAATGCCATCGACGTTTGCGGCACCGGCGGTGACGGACACCACACTCTCAATGTTTCCACAGCGGTCAGCCTGGTCGTCGCTGCATGTGGCGTGCCAGTTGCCAAGCATGGAAACCGGGCCGCCTCGTCCAAGGCAGGTGCGGCCGACACCCTGGAAGCGCTGGGTCTCAATCTCGACCGCGCTGCCGAAACGGCAGAAGAAACGCTGGCCGATCTGGGCATCTGCTTTCTTTTCGCGGCCAAGCATCACCCGGCGATGGGACGGATCATGCCGATCCGCAAAGCAATCGGTCGCCGCACGATTTTCAACCTGATGGGACCGCTGGCGAACCCTGCCAACGTACGTCGTCAACTGGTGGGCATCGCCCGCCCCGCATATGTGCCGATCTATGCCGAAGCGATCATGCGGCTGGGCACGGACCATTCGCTGGTGGTTTCGGGTGACGAGGGTCTGGACGAACTGAGCCTCGCCGGCGGCAGCGAAGTCGCCGAAGTGAAGGATGGGCAGATTGCAATGCGGCGGGTTGAACCGGGTGATGCGGGCCTGCCCAGCGCGCCGATCGACGCCATACGTGGGGGCGATCCGGCGTACAACGCCGCTGCATTACGCAGCCTGCTTGAGGGTGAGCACGGACCTTACCGTGACGCGGTACTACTGAACGCAGCAGGTGCGCTGATCATCGCGGACGAAGCGAAAGACTGGCGCCAGGGCGTTGAAGAAGCCGCTGAAGCCATCGACAAGGGATTGGCCAATGCACTGCTCAATTGCTGGATAGCCGCCTGCAACTAACATCACAGAGTTCCTGCCCGACTGTCCGCTGAACATCGCGGCTGACAATGACGATTTCCACGCAGGCCATCACCTATTAAAGCCCGGATCATGACCGACAAGCTCACCGAGATCTGCAACACCAAACGCCAGGAGGTCGCCCAGCGCAAGGCGGACGCGACCATTGCCGACCTTGACGCCCGGGCAAGCGAGCAAACGCCCCCACGCGGTTTTCGCAAGGCGCTGGAAACAAAGTCCGCCAATGGTTTTGGCCTGATTGCCGAAATCAAGAAGGCGAGCCCGTCCAAGGGATTGATCCGCCCTGACTTTCGACCTGCCGAACATGCCCTCGCCTATGAACAGGGCGGCGCAGCTTGCCTTTCCGTCCTCACCGATGCGCCTTACTTCCAGGGGCATGAGGATTACCTGATGGATGCCCGTGCGGCTTGCGCCCTGCCCGTACTGCGCAAGGATTTCATGGTCGATCCATGGCAGGTTGCCGAAGCGCGTGCGATCGGGGCCGATGCGATTCTGATTATCGTCGCCGCGCTGGACGACGGGCTGATGGGTGAAATCGAAAGCGCCGCGATCGAACGTGGTATGGACGTGCTTGTCGAAGTGCACAACGAACAGGAAATGGAACGCGCCGCGTGCCTGCAATCCCGCCTCATCGGGGTCAACAACCGTGATCTCAAACGCTTCGTCACCGACCTTGCGACGACCGAGCGCCTCGTACCTCTCGCTCCGGCAGGCAGCCTGCTGGTCAGCGAGAGCGGGATCAACACCCATGCCGACCTGCTGCGAATGGAGCAGTCCGGCGTACGCTGTTTCCTTGTGGGAGAAAGCCTGATGCGCCAGCCTGACGTCGCTGCCGCGACAAGGGCGCTGCTTGGCTGAGGTGGAGCCGCCATGCACCTGAACCACGACCCGGCTGCACCAGCCTCTGCGGAAATCCGTTTCGAGGATTTCCTCGCCGTGGACATTCGCGTCGGGACCGTCATTTCCGCCGAGGACTTTCCCAAGGCCCGCAAACCCGCCTTCATTCTGACGATAGACTTCGGTCCCGTGATCGGTCGCAAGCGTTCGTCCGCGCAGATTACCGAGAATTACAAACTGGAAGACCTTCCCGGTCTTCAAGTCGCCGCCGTTGTCAATTTTCCGCCACGTCAGATCGGCCCCATGATGTCTGAAGTGTTGACGCTCGGCTTTCCCGACGAACACGGCCATGTCGTTCTCGTATCACCCGGAAAAGACGTCCCGAATGGTGGGCGGCTCTTTTAGATCGTGAACTCCTGAAGCACGATTGGCGGATGGAGGGCAGAGAGCCTTCCGGCAAGCGCCACTCTGTCCTACATGCCTCGCTTCTGGCATGCAGGATGGATGAGCTCGCCCCTTGCAATCAGCCCTCAATCACCCGAATGGGAAGCATTGAGAGGGTATGGATATAAGCGCTCTGTGAACCCTGTCACTTGTGTCAACTTTGTCAGCTGAGCATCCGGTAACATGAACAAACTCACGCATCTCGATGACCAGGGGCAGGCGCGCATGGTCGATGTCGGCGGCAAGGCACAGACCGCGCGGCAGGCCGTCGCCACTGGCTGCATCCGCATGTCCGACGATGCGCTGGCGGCTATTCGTGACGGAGATGCACCGAAAGGGGACGTACTGGCCGCAGCCCGCATCGCCGGGATCATGGCCGCCAAGAAGACCGGCGATCTTATCCCGCTGTGCCATCCGCTGGCACTTGATGCCGTCACTGTCGAATTCGCTTTCGAGGATGACGGTGTCCGCGCCACTGCCACGGCCTCTCTCACCGGGCGGACCGGGGTGGAAATGGAAGCGATGACAGCTGTGTCGGTCGCCCTTCTCACCATTTACGACATGGCCAAGGCGCTCGACAAAGGCATGGTGATCGAAGAAATCCGCCTCCTTTCCAAGAGTGGTGGAAAATCAGGTGACTGGAAAGCGGGAGCAGCGTGAATTCACCTCTCCCTCTCGATGAAGCGCAGGCCCGGCTACTGGCATTAGCAGCGCCGTTAGAGGTTGCGCATGTTCCGGTTGCGGATGCGCTTGATCGCTTTCTGGCTGAGCCGCTTCTCGCCCGCCGCACCCAACCACCGGCGGATTTGTCCGCGATGGACGGCTATGCACTCGGCGGCACCGACGTATCGGGACCCTGGAATATTATTGGGGAAAGCGCCGCCGGGCATCCGTTCCCGAATAAAGTCGGGCCTGGAGAAGCTGTCCGGATATCGACCGGTGCAATCCTGCCGGTCGGCGCACAAACCGTTCTCCTGCAGGAAGACGCAACGCGGGACGGCAACCGGCTGGTTCTGGCCGGAAGCATTCCAGCAGTGGGGCGCCATATTCGTCGCGCGGGGTTCGACTTCGCCACGGGACAGGATCTGCTGCCCTCAGGCCAACGGATTACCCCGGCCGTTCTCGCTCTTGCGGTTGCCGCCGGTCACGCAACCTTGCCAGTCCACAAGAAACCTTCGATCGTGGTGATCGACAGCGGAGACGAACTGGCCTCCGATCCGACTCAATGCGCTCCTCACCAGATTCCGGCCAGCAATGGCCCGATGCTGGAGGCGATGCTTGCTTCCCTGCCCTGCAATGTCACGCGCATCGGCCCCGTCCCTGACGATCTGTCCAAACTCGCTTCCGCGCTCGACACAGCAGATAGCGCTGATCTGATTGTGACCAGTGGCGGTGCATCGGTGGGCGATCACGATCTCGTTCGCCCCGCTCTGGAAGCATGGGGCGCAGAATTGGCGTTCTGGAAAGTGGCTATGAAGCCGGGAAAACCGATCATGGTCGCACAACGGGAGTCAGCCGGCTGCCGTCAGCTCGTACTCGGCCTGCCCGGCAACCCAGTCTCCAGTTATGTCACGGCATATCTCTTCATGCTGCCGCTCATCCGGACGCTGCTCGGTGCGTCGCGCGCACTTCCCGTCAGGATCTTTGCATCGGCGGGGACAGCGCTTGCCGCAGGTGGCCAGCGTCAGGAATTCATCCGGGCCCGTTGGAATGGCCACAGCGTATCCCCGTTGACCGAACAGGACAGCAGCGCCCTGCGGGCCCTTTCCGCAGCCAACGCTTTGATCGATCGGCCTGCCGGCTCCGCCGCTGTGACAGCAGGCGAAGAGGTTTCGCTCTACTTACTAGATAATGGCGGCATCGCTTGACTCGATGACGAAGGTTTCCTAATTGTTCCTTATTCGTTCACTTGGCGTACTGCCTGGAGAACATTTGTAAAGCCACCTGATATGCAGTGCTCAGTGGCAGGATAGGGAGCGTACGAACATGCTCACGGCAAAACAGCATGAGCTGATCCGGTTCATCCAGTCCCGGCTTGAAGAGACCGGCATTTCCCCCTCGTTCGAGGAAATGAAGGAGGCGCTCGATCTCAAATCGAAGTCGGGTGTCCATCGTTTGATCTCCGCGTTGGAGGAACGTGGCTTCATTCGCCGTTTGCCAAATCGGGCTCGTGCTCTGGAAGTGCTCAAGCAGCCGGAAGATGTGAATTCCTCTCCCGCTCGCCTGCCCGCCTCCGGCACGGCCGCCAATGACGTTTCCACACTCGCAGCAAAGCCTTCTGCGCCGCCGCCGACACCTGCAAACGACGTGATTGAAATTCCCTTACACGGGCGAATTGCGGCAGGTGCTCCGATCGAAGCGCTGGAAAGTCATTCGACTTTACCTGTGCCCGCTGCCCTGCTCGGTGCTGGCGAACATTATGCGCTCGAAGTGTCAGGTGATTCAATGGTTGAGGCTGGCATTTTCGACGGCGATTTTGCGCTGGTTAAGCGCACGGATACCGCCCGTGACGGAGAAATCGTCGTGGCCCTCGTCCGTAATGAGGAAGCGACGCTCAAATATCTTCGCCGCGAAAATGGCAAGATCCGATTGGATCCGGCCAACGCACTGTATGAGCCGCAAATCTACGAGCCTCACGAAGTTGTCGTTCAAGGCAAGCTGGCAGGTCTCTTGCGTCGGTATCACTGATACGGAGACACGCACCGCTTCAATCGGTGCGTGGTTTCCACCAGCCATGATCCCCTTGTGTTTCCGCGACCGTCCTGATCCGATGATCCGCGAGATAAATCGCCAACCCCCCGCTCTTTGACAGGGAACGTCGGTCTGCCTTGAGCCATCTTGGGTGGCAACTATGTGGCAGGCTACGGTCGGCAATCACAATATCCGCACGTTCGCAAGCTGCCGCGAGTGCGCGTTCCTCCACACGCATATGGCTGCGCGCCGCGAGAATATGATGGGGATGTCCATCGCGAACGAGCGTAAGAGAGCAGAAATCCCGGCTGCAACTTGCCCCCGGCCATTGATCGAACGGCAACGGGTCTCCGTCCATGCCGGAAAGCTCGAGAAGATTGTCTCGCGCATAACTACTACGGCTATCCCGCAAGACGAGCAGCCGATCCCCCTCGCCCAAAATGCCGACATGACGTCCGTCGCCTGATATCAGCACGTCCGGCAAGTCCCCTACCTGTACCAGGACTGTCGCCGTTGCGACTGGAATCAGGCCGAAAAGCCTGGCGTGTCCACGCCATAGCGCCAGCCACAACCCGCCTCCCGCAAACAGAACGAATACCAGAGGGGGCATTGACGGCATGCGCGTCACCGCGCCGGGCTGGCTGGCCGTCCAATGGGCGATAGCCAGCAGAAGTTCCAACGACTTGCCTACCAGCCACCATATCGGGGCACCCAATCCTACAAGGTCGAGTACCAGCGCAACCGCGATCAGCGGCATGGTAATGAATGTCGTCAGCGGGATAGCGGCCACATTGGCCAGCGCCCCATAAACACCTGCCCGATGGAAATGAAACAATCCGATCGGCATTAACGCCAACTCGATAACCAGACCAGTGATCAGGAGCATGGCGGCGCGGCGCATGATCCACTTCACCCGTCCCTCTTCTTTCGGTGCCAAAAACGCTCTCACAGGCGCGGCACTATGCAATGCGATAATGGCAATCACCGCTGCAAAACTCATCTGGAAACTCGGACCGACGAGCGCCTCGGGCCACAGCAGCAAAACGACAATTGCCGCCACTGCCACCATCCTGAGCGACAAGGGATCCCTTCCCAGGGCAAGCGCCAGCAGCACGAGGATTGCGCCCACACAGCTGCGGATCGTGGGCACTTCCGCACCTGTCAGCAATGTATAGCCCACCCCGCATATGGCCCCGACACCGGCCGCCAGTAATGGCAGCCGCACTCGCAATGCCAACCAGGGCCATGCCGCCAGTAGTCTGATAGCAAGGAGATATGCCGCACCGATCACCGCACTGACATGCAACCCGCTGATGGACAGCAAATGGGTCAAGCCGGAGTCCCGCATCGCCTGCTCATCGCGCTCCGCAATCGCTCCTCTGTCTCCACTCGCAAGGGCCGCGGCAATAGTGCCGGGTGAACCGTCGATATGCCCGCGAACATGCGCTGACAGGGATCGCTGCATTCCTGTCAGCCAGCCACCGCTACCGACATCCTGAAGCACCTGAACTGCCCCAATGACGTTCCCTGTGGCAGCGAACCCATTGAACCAGGCGGTACGCGCGAAGTTGTAGGCGCCTGGTAACATCGGCGGCGCAGGCGGCATCAAACGAACCTTGGCCCTGATTATTGCTCCTTCACGGATGGCAGATTGATCGTATGCCTCTGGCAAATTCACCCGAATCTTGATCGCCCGGCCATTCCCAGGCTCTCGCGTTGCAAGTACGAGGCGCACACGTTGAAGGGCAGGCTGTTCGTCGCGTTCAAGTATTCGTGCCTCAACCGTAGCAGTCATCGGATGCGCTATCGGTTCAACACCGACAACCACTGACCGCTCCCAAGCGACCACGACACCTGCCGCGATCATAATCGCCATAATGACAAGTGCGCTCCGTAAATGGACGAAATTGTCTCTCCCCCATCGGCTGAAAACGACACTCGCAACAATAATTCCACAGATCCCGAGGACAGCCCCCCACTCAAGGGCATCAGAAAGACCAAACCAGAGCGCGATTCCAGCTGCCAGACCAACGGCCACCCAAGGCCCGCGATCAAGCCCTGCTGTACCGAGAAAACGTTCCATGGCATCGCCAACGCTGGACAATCGCAAGTATTTTCGCCAAGGGCGCTGCACCGCAGCATCGTCCTCGGTCTCTTCGCCGGAGAGCGGCACAAAAGGGGCGTCACCGGCCATAGGGCGAAAAGAAAGGAATTGGGGAAATATGGCAAGCGCTAGCGACAAGGCAGTTGTCACTCGCTTTGCCCCCTCACCTACGGGCTTCCTTCATATTGGTGGTGCCCGTACCGCCCTCTTCAATTGGCTGTTCGCCCGGCACCATGGCGGCAAAGCGCTGCTCCGGATCGAAGATACTGACCGGGCCCGCTCCACTCAGGAAGCGATAGACGCCATTATTTCCGGTCTCGACTGGTTGGGTCTCGATTGGGACGGTGACACCGTCTTTCAGTCTGAACGCGGCGCACGTCACGTCGAAGTGGCAGAGAAATTGCTCGAGGCGGGCTACGCCTACCGTTGTTACGCAACAGCGGAAGAGTTGGAGGAAATGCGTGCGGCCCAGCGCGCGGCAAAGCAGCCCCTGCGTTATGATGGCCGCTGGCGCCATCGCGACGCATCCGAAGCCCCGCTTGGTGCGCCATTTGTGGTGCGGCTCAAGACTCCCGAGGAAGGTGAAACGGTAATCGAGGATGCCGTTCAGGGGCGTGTGACAGTCAAGAACTCGGAAATCGACGACTATATCCTGCTACGGTCCGACGGCACTCCGACTTACATGCTGGCCGTGGTGGTCGATGATCATGACATGGGAGTCACTCACATCATTCGTGGTGATGATCATCTCAACAATGCATTTCGCCAGATGCCTGTCATTCGCGCAATGAACGAGATCGAAGGCGATTGGGACGATCCGATTTATGCCCATATCCCGCTGATACATGGCGCAGACGGCGCCAAACTCTCGAAGCGGCATGGTGCGTTAGGCGTCGAAGCCTATCGAGATGAAATGGGCATATTGCCGGAAGCTCTGTTCAACTACCTGCTCCGACTTGGCTGGGGTTACGGTGACAAGGAAGTGATTGCTCGCGACGAGGCCATCGAACTTTTCGACCTTGGCGGAGTTGGCAAGAGCCCTGCACGCTTTGATCTTAAAAAGCTGCAAAATCTCAACGGTCTGTACATCCGCGAGTCGGAAGATGTCGATCTGGCCAAGCTCGTGGCGGAGCGTATAGGCGCCGAGGCAGACACAGGCTTGCTAGAACAGGCCATGCCCGCCTTGAAAACCAGGGCCAAGGATATCAATGAACTGGCGGACGGCGCGGCATTCCTGTTCAAGAAACGTCCGCTCGAATTGACGGAAAAAGCATCAGCTTTGCTCGATGGCGATGCCCGTGCCCTCTTGGCACAAGTATCGGCACGTTTGCAGGATGGAATTGACTGGACAAGCGAAGTGCTCGAAGCCAATCTCAAGGCAATGGCGGAAGAGCTAGGGCTTGGGCTTGGCAAACTTGCGCAACCGCTTCGTGCAGCACTCACGGGGCAAACAACCTCACCGGGCATTTTCGATGTACTGGTGCTGCTTGGGAAAGAGGAAAGCCTAGCGCGAATCGACGCGCAGGCCGCCTCCGGCAGCGCGGGGTGAGATACTGAATTGGAGGAAGTGAATTGGCTGATAAGCAAGCAACACTGACGGTCGACGGCAAAAGTTATGAGTTCCCGGTGCTGGAGGGCAGCGTCGGGCCGGATGTAATCGACATCCGCAAGCTCTATGGCCAGTCCCACATGTTCACCTATGATCCGGGGTTCACCTCGACCGGCTCATGCGAGAGTTCACTTACCTACATCGATGGCGAGGAAGGGGTTCTTCTTCATCGCGGCTATCCCATAGGACAGCTGGCAGAAGATTCGAGCTTCATGGAAGTTTCGTACCTGATGCTGAACGGGGAACTGCCCAAGCAGGACGAGCTCGACAAGTTCACCTGGACGATCAGCCGCCACACGATGCTGCATGAGCAGCTGATGCAGTTCTATCGCGGCTTCCGTCGCGATGCCCACCCAATGGCAATCATGTGCGGCGTTGTTGGCGCCCTGTCGGCATTCTATCACGACAGCACTGATATTTCCGATCCGGAACACCGCAAGATCAGCTCGCACCGCCTCATCGCGAAGATGCCGACGATTGCTGCCATGGCTTACAAATACTCCATCGGCCAGCCGTTTCTCTATCCGGACAACGAGCTCAGCTACACTGGCAATTTTCTGCGCATGACGTTCGGCGTTCCCGCCGAGGAATATGAAGTCCTGCCAGAAGTAGAGCGTGCAATGGACCGGATCTTCATCCTCCATGCAGACCATGAGCAGAATGCTTCGACTTCAACGGTTCGTCTGGCTGGGTCATCCGGCGCCAACCCGTTCGCCTGCATCGCGGCCGGCATTGCGTGTCTTTGGGGTCCGGCGCATGGTGGCGCAAATGAAGCCGCACTCAACATGCTGCATGAAATCGGCACACCGGATCGTATTCCGCACTTCATCGAACGGGCCAAGGATAAAAACGATCCTTTCCGTCTGATGGGCTTCGGCCACCGGGTCTACAAGAACTACGATCCGCGCGCCACAGTCATGCAAAAAACCGTCCGTGAAGTCTTCGATGCGCTGAAAGTTTCGGACCCGGTTTTCGAGACTGCGCTGCGTCTCGAAGAAATCGCGTTGTCGGATGACTATTTTGCCGAAAAGAAGCTCTTCCCGAATGTGGATTTCTATTCCGGCATCATCCTTTCGGCGATCGGATTCCCGACCACGATGTTCACCGCGCTCTTTGCCCTTGCACGGACAGTGGGCTGGGTCGCACAGTGGAACGAAATGATTTCCGATCCCGGCCAGAAAATTGGACGTCCGCGTCAGCTTTACACGGGACCGACGCAGAGGGACTATGTGCCGGTCGACAAACGCTGACCTGCATTGTCTTTCCTTGGGGTAATCGCCAAGGCGACGAAAACAGAAAGCCCCCGCAATATGTTGCGGGGGCTTTTTTGTGCCCGGACACTCCGTTGTAGAAATTCCTCACGCCTACCCGATCCACATGGTACTGATGCAAGGAGAGGAGATACCGATGGCACTTATCAGATTTCTGGCCCGGCTCATTGGCATTCTGGCCGTACTCATGGGACTTCTCTGGGTCGGCCAAGGGACCGGGCTGATCATGTGGCCAGCAGAAAGCTTCATGCTGGCAGATAAGTCCTGGGCCATTAATGGAGCAGTTCTGGCTGCGGTTGGCCTGATCGTGATCTGGTTGTCTCGTCGTATCAGGTAGGCTCAAATATACTCAAACAACGACACAGTTTCTCTGGTGTTAGCCAATCTGTTAATTTTCCGGGAGATCCGCAGGTAATTCCAGCGTGAATCGAGCGCCTTGTCCAGGAACGCTCTGAACGGTCAGATCGCCATCCATTGCTCGCGCCAGACGCCGGGAAATATACAAGCCCAAACCTGAGCCCCCATCACCGCTTCGCCCAAGCCTCTCGAACTTCTCAAATACTTTTGCCTGCTGTTCGTCCGACAATCCCGGCCCCTGGTCAATCACGGAAAGCCCCACCCGCCCCCGGTGATGTTCTAGCCGCAACCATATTTCGGAACCTTTCGGCGCATAGCGAACAGCATTGCCGACAAGATTGAGCAACACCTGCAATACCCGACGAAACTCGCCAACTGCAGGTAAACTCTCTCCTTCACCCGGTGCATGAATCGTAATTTCCTTTTCCTGGGCACGCACGCCAAGTATCCCAGCTGCGCGACGAGCAATGTCCCCCAGATCGATCCTGTCAGGAGCTGTCGAGAAATCTTCCGCCTCCACCACTTCCAGATCGGTGAGATCATCGACCAACGCGAGTAGATGTTTGCCCGCTGCTGCAATGTCAGCAGCATACCGGCCGTATTCTTCTGCCAGCGGTCCCGCCAATCGTGAGCGAATGGTCTCTGCATTTGCTACAATTCTGGCAATCGGCTGCCTCAGGACCGGGGCAATGTCGCGACTGGCGAATGTCGTGCTCTTGTCGGCGTCCTTCTTGCCAACAGCACAAGGCCGTGGAAGCGGCTGATCGGCAACGAAATAGAGTTCGAACCCCGCACTTCCCGGTTCAGGCGCACCCAGAGGGACCATACTTACCCTCCATTGCCGCTCCGACCCTTCAATGATGATCGAAGCCCCATCCAGCAATCGCCAATGCAACGGTTGGTGATGGCTGCTGCCCGCAATGGCGACGAAGTCGGTCCATGGCTTTCCAGTTCCTTCCCCCATGCGCCCAGCCAAGGGTATCAGGTCCTTAGCCGTGCATTCAAAAGTCAGGAGGTTCTGCTGAGGATCGAGTCGCGCGGTAAATTCAGCGAGCTGACGATCGATAATCATCCGCCGCTCGGTATTCTCGACCAGGCTTTCAGCCTTGAGCGGGAGCGTTTTCCAACTGGCGATCAGGATTTCGCAACCGCCCTTTTCCTTGGGCGAAGGAAACACTTCTACCCATGCGGTAACCTGTTCCTCCCCATCCTGCGCTTGCACGGGCTGGGCCAGCTTCAGACCAAATCGACGGCATTTGCGCACCAACTCCAGCAAGCCAGGGATCGCAATCGTGCCGGGCAATTCGCCTCCACAACGCAGTTGCAACCCGGCAAGCGGCTCACCAGCATCGATTAGCCGGTCCTCTGCGTCACATGTGGCATGGGCGAGAAATGTGCCGGCAGTAGCCATCGCTAGCCAGCTAATTCAGCAGTGGAGGCTGCGAGAATGGCAGTGGCCCGGTCCCCAAGATGCAGGATCGCAGCTGGGAGGCCGATATCCGGATGGAAATGGGCGAATTCTGCCTCCACTTCCCTGGGTTTAAGTCCTGCGGCACACAGCAACACGGCAAACCGGGCTACCTGCCGCTCGTTGGAGGCAAGAACGATCCGAAGACGATCTTGTCCAGTCGCGAACGCCAAAGCTGTCAGGAACAGCGCAACCCCCGCATGCGCAACGGAAAGAGCCGCCAGTGTGCCGCCCCCCATTGCAACAACCAACCGGGCCAACAAACCAAGGCGACTATGGCTTTCATCAAATTCTGCGCGCAGTTTTTCCTCTGCTTTCGCAGCAGCTTCCCGATCATCCAACACGTTGTCGCGCAAGGACAAGATTACCGTATGAAACAGTTCACCCGGCAACTCCCCCAGCGGCAATTCCATTCGCCTCTGCTGCTGGCAAAAACGCGCTTGTGATGCGAGCAAGCTCATTGCGGCTGTGGCAGTCGCGGAATCATCGGATTCGATCAGTGCCTGCAACAACGGTGAGAGAACACCGTCGATGGCCTCGCGCGCGTGCAGCTGCTCGGTAATCTGAAATTCCAACGCCAAGCCGTGCACGTGACCAAGCAAGGCTGCATTGGAAATCAATACCTCGGTCAGTGCAGAGTGTTGTTCTTGCGTGAATGCGTGCGGATCATCCGCTCCGGCAACTTCTGCCTGCATGACCAACAATTGCCGCGCCAAGTCAGATACCATGCCGCGAACACGAGCGACAATCTCGTCACTGAACATGGTGTGGTCTGCGTTCTCAAGCAAATGGCGAAGAATGGATCCCGCAGATACAATGGTTGCATCGCCGCGCGTCAATTCGTCGGACAGCATGCTTTCGACCATCTGGTCGTCGAACTGTGACACCCCGGCTTCCATCATCGCACTGCCATAATATCTCCTTGGTTAAACCCGCGTTAGCCTCGAACCAAGCCGAGAAAACGCAATTCCGCAGCCGAGCAGAACCAAAATGAGACACTGCGCGACCGGCAGGAGCACACCCAGCAGCGTACCAGCTGCAAGCAAAAGCGCGAGCAGGATACGATCTCCGCAAATCGCCCCCCAACGCTGCGTGGAGAGCCCGGGCACGAGCCAGACAAGCCCAATCAGAATGAGAGGCACGAACAATCGCTCAGGCCAAAATACGAAACGAACGCCAATTCCCACGGAAACAAGGGCCACAAGGATCAAGTCGGACATTACACGACAAGCCAGCAATGCCCGTGCAAACCCTGGCCTTGCACCATTTCCCGCGCGTTCTCCGCGGTCCAATGCCGAGGCAGCGTCACCCACAAGCCAGGCCAGCGCAAGCAAGATCAGCCCTAGACCCGGCATGGATAACCATCCCAAAATCAAGGCAGAGACCAAGAGCAAGCCTGCCCCACTCAACATATATGCAGGTCGAACCCCGCGATTGAGCAAATTAACGCCAAACTTGCCGGCCAGCCATGCTCCCAGCCAATGCCCGAGCCCGGAGGTACTGATATCTCCGATCGCAACATGGCGGTGGAACCATCCCGGCTCCAGCAATTCGGCATCCCGCGCACTGTTCAACATAGCCCAGCGGCCGTCTGGCAGAATACCGTCCGATAGAGGGCGTTCGGGCACCTTGCCTTGCAGAGCTATACGCAGCAACGATGCCACGCCATCGCAATCGCGTGGCAATTCGTTCAGTCGTTCGACCAGCCTTCCCGGCATTATCAGCGCACCTGACCAAGCGTGATTAAGATCGATACGTTCGAAGCCCCGTGGAATGCCTTCTTCTGCAGAAAACGTGAGAACGCCTTGCCCCTTGGCTAGCGTTTCCTGCACTTCCTCTGCGAGCGGCAGCACCCCATCCGCCAACACGAGCAATTCATCCGCCGAACGAACAAGTCCGGAAAGAGCGCGGGGTAGTGAAATTACGTGGAATTTTGCCCCGGTCGCCTCAACCTCGTGCTGCAATCCGATGAGAACCGGTCCAAGATTCTCCGCAAGGCACACAACACGTTCGCACCCAAGCGCCAAAGCCAGATCAATCTGGCGTCGTGCGATGGTCTTCCCGGCGAACGAGATAAAGGCCTTCTGGCCCTCCCCCGGTTCACCGGCGCTGTCCAACATGGAAAGGAGGGCAACGCGCACCCGGAATGCTCCCCGAAATTCGGCGTCCTCTCTAGGCGCGCGCCACACGTCTGCCAAGCCGCCAGAGCGGCGATCTAGCTTAGCTGGAGACGAATTCGCCGAGTGCGGTACGGAACTTGCGCAAGATGACGGGATCACCCGGAGCAGCATCAAGCGCTTCTTCAGCTAAATCGATAAGGGGGCCGACCTGGAAACTCGCCGCCAGCCCCTTGAGACGCATTGCAGCAACATTCCAGTTGCCGTCACATCGCGCCCTCCCCAACAAATCGACATGCTGTTCGAAGCTCTCCCTAAAGGCATTGCGCAACTCGGCGAGCAACAAGGGATCATCCCCTGCGGCTGCTGCCAACGTCGCATCCAGGGCACTGCATTCAAAGGCCATTTCAACGCTTTATCGCAAGAAGGTTAAGGCAGGGTTTATCGGTTTCATAAGCATGATATGCTGGGAGCCATGAATAGGGGATCACGGATCGTATCCATCGGCTCGGGGGAAGGGTCGGTAGAGGAACAACAGCGCGAAGCGGCAGCACCTGAGGAAGTGCTGTCGCTTGATGTCGCGTGGGAGGAACCCCTGGAAACGGCTCCCCCCCGAGCTTCCCGCGGTTGGCGAATTGCAGCTGTTCTCGCGATGCTGACTGTTACGGCCTGGAGCGGATTTTTTGCGTGGGTCAATTACGAATCCATGCTGGCTGGGGCAAGTTCCGGCCAATGGATCCAATGGATTTCGACTTGGGCGACACCTGTATTGCTCGTTGTCGCCCTCTGGCTTCTCGCAATGCGTAACAGCCTGCGTGAAACCCATCGCTTCAACGATGCGGCGCGAACATTATCGCTCGAAGCAACACAATTGGAAGATCGCCTTGCCACCGTGAACAGGGAGCTTAGCCTCGCACGGGAATTTATCGCCTCACAATCACGCGACCTCGAAGCGCTGGGCCGACGCGCAGCTGATCGCTTATCGCAAAATGCCGACCGTCTCGCCACGCTCATCCATGAAAATGGCACCCAAGTCGAAACCATTGCCACAGTGAGCGGCAATGCAATGGAAAACATGACAAAACTGCGCAATGAATTGCCTGTGATAGCCAATTCCGCGCGAGACGTTACCAACCAGATAGGCAATGCAGGCCGTACGGCGCAGGGGCATCTTCAGGAATTGGTCAGCGGTTTTCACCGTCTCAACACATTCGGCGAGGCAAGCGAAAGACAGGTTCAATCACTTCGTGCGCAAGTGGATGCGGCCCTTTCTGCATTCGAGACTCAGGCCGCGCAACTCGATGATATAGCCACAAGGCGTTTTGCCGCTCTTGGCGAACGCAGCGAGAACTTTCGTGCAGAACTTGATGGGCATGAGGTGGAATCTCTGGCGGCTCTTCGCCGCCGGGCAGATGCCCTGGCAGCAGAACTGACTGCAAGCCGCGAAAGATTGGCAGATCAGGAAAGCCAGTCGATAGAAGCATTCCGCACGCACCTTACTTCACTGGGCGACTACAGTTCAAAGCTGAGCCAGGAAATCCGCGAGAGTGAGAATGAAGCTCTCGCCAACTGGCAGACCGCCATCGAGCAACTCCAGACCAAATTGCTCTACGTATCCCAAGAGACCGAACGTGTTGACGCTCATACGCGTGAATCTGCCGAACAAACCAACGCAGCATGGGAAAACGAAATTATCCGTCGCCGCGAGCAGATCGAGAGCTGGCGGACAGAACAACTCACCAGTACCAGCGAGCAACTGGCAGAACTCGATGCAGCGATCGCAAAACGCCGTGAAAGACATGTTGCTACGACCCGGAATATTGCGGATCAGGCCGATGCTCTTGCTTCGCGTCTCGACAATCTGGCGACGCAAATACAAGATATCTCTGCCCATGGCCGATCTGTTCAGAATGAACTTTCGGAAGCCATCCAGAATCTGACAGAAACGCTCAGCCAAAGCCGAGAATCCCTCACTGGCACGGATACCGCCGTAGCATCCTTGACGGATGACAGCATCCGCCTGCTCGAAATTATCCAGGCCAGCGCCCAGCACAGCCTTGAGGATTTACCTGCTGCTATCGCGACTGCCGAACGGCGGCTGACCGGGCTGGCGGATGGGGTCGAGTCTTTAAGTGCGATGATGAGCGAAGCGAATGACAAGGGTTCATCGCTCTCACATTATGTGGTTTCAGCTCAAAAGGATGGGCAGGCTGCAATGGAGGCGGCTGAACACCTGCACGCTGCCCTTGCTGCGCGCAATGAGGAACACACTGCTCGTATCGCACAATTGCGTGCTGAACTGGCTTCACTGGGAGAGGAAAGCGAAACCCTCGCCAATCACCGCGAGCAGCAATTGCGCAAGGCGCTGGATGCCCTTTCGAACGCCACACGTTCCGTAATCACAAGGCTTGAGCAGGACAGCGAGCAGGCCGTCACAGAGCTCGCTGCTCAAATTGGTGAAGGAAGCGCTGAAGCAATCGATCGGGCAGTCAAAAACCGCGCAACCGAGGCAGTCACCCAGTTGGAGCAGGCTGCGGAAAACGCTGCGTCGATCAGCAAGGAAGCGATCATACAACTTCGCGACCAGCTTGCTAAAGTGAACGAGCTGACCGGCCATCTGGAAAACCGTGTCGCACATGCCCGGCAGCGCGCGGAAGAACAAGTCGACAACGATTTCGCCCGTCGTGTCGCGCTAATTACCGAATCTCTCAATTCCAACGCAATTGACATTGCAAAAGCTCTGTCGAACGAAGTCACGGATACGGCATGGGCAGCGTATTTGCGTGGTGATCGGGGCATCTTTACCCGTCGGGCCGTCCGCCTACTCGATAACTCGGAAAGTCGAGCTGTGGTCGAGATCTATGAAACCGACGGGGACTTCCGCGAACACGTAAACCGTTTCGTTCACGACTTCGAAGCGATGTTGCGTCAATTGCTATCGACCCGTGACGGGCACGCATTAAGCGTGACATTACTCTCATCAGACATGGGTAAGCTGTACGTTGCACTAGCCCAGGCGATTGAGAGATTACGCGACTGACCCGATATCTAGTTACGGTAGATTGCAGGCTCGTCAGCCGCACCAGGCGGCTCACCGAAGATATTGATATCGTCGACGTTAATCCAGTCGTTGACGTAATTCATATAGAAGAGTGCGCACAGGATGCCTGCCAGTATAGTGGCGCGCAACATCAGTTTTCCAGGACGGAAATTGGCCGGGGCGCTATCCGCCTGCCCAGGGATCTTCTCGAGACCAGTCTCATCATGTGTCCGCACGCCAAACGGCAGGAGCAGGAAGGCGCACATTACCCATAGCAGTCCGTAGATCGCGAGAATCGATGTCCATTGCATCGCCGCCTTATTCCTCCATCAACAGGACTTTAACCTGAGGCTTCTTACCCGACCAACGATGCGCCGCCCGGCGCGCAGCGAGCCGGGCCGTTTCCGTAATAATAGACTTATCCTTTCTCGCTCCACCTTTCAGCTTCGCGAGAGCGGCTACGACATCCTCTTCCGCTTCGGCGATGAAGCTGTCGTAATCCTCGTCGAGCGGCAGGCCGATAGCCGTTACCTGTGCCCTTCCTTTACCATCCAGCACCACGACAGCGACCCCGTCACGCGCAATACGGCGTCGCATTGTGATCGCCTCGCCATCGGCGGGTATGATGATGTCGCCATCAAGGACAAGCCGCCCCGCCCTTACTTCGGCGAGCTTGCCTGGCCGCCCTGGAGCGAGACGAACAATGTCGCCATTTTTCTGGAATACCGTGCTTGGGATACCATTTTCCGCACCGAGCCGGACCTGCTCTTTCATATGGCGAATTTCACCATGCACCGGGACCAAAATTTGCGGCCGCAACCAACCATAGAGCGCTTCCAGTTCAGGGCGGCCTGGATGACCTGAAACATGAATGTCCCGTTGCCTGTCGCTGACCATCTGAATGCCACGTTCTGCGAGTTTGTTCTGCACACGACCGATAGCAATCTCGTTACCGGGAATCTGACGGCTCGAGAATAGAACCACATCATCTTCAGTAAGTTCGATCCGGTGTGTGTCATCCGCGATCCGGGCCAACGCTGCGCGAGGTTCGCCTTGCCCGCCAGTGGCAAGGAACAGCACTTCACTGCGTGGGAGGTCCATTGCACGATCAAAATCTATGACCGGTGGAAAATCTCCGAGATAACCATTTGCCTTGCTTACTTCGATGATCCGGTCGAGCGAGCGCCCCGCGACACAAAGTTGCCGGCCCGTCGCCTTCGCGACATCCCCCAATGTCTGCAACCTTGCAACGTTGGAAGCGAATGTCGTTACAAGCACACGCCGCCCTTGATGTCGGCGCACTTCCTCAAGCAAGCCCTTGTAAACGGCACCCTCGGATCCCGACGCCTGCGGATTAAAAACGTTGGTAGAGTCACAAACGAGCGCCAAGACGCCCGCATCGCCCAGCTCAATCAACTCGTTTTCGGTAGCCGGCTCACCAATCAACGGCTCAGCATCAAGCTTCCAATCCCCTGTATGGAAAACGCGCCCATAGGGAGTGTCGATAATCAGCGCATTCCCTTCCGCAATCGAATGCGCCAGTGGAACATAGTTGATGTCGAATGGGCCAAGCCGAAAACTGTCCTGAGTATCAACGACGTTCAATTCGACGTCACGGGCATGTCCCGCCTCCGCAAGCTTGCGTCGAACCAATTCCGCAGTGAACGGAGTAGCAAAGAGCGGAACACCGAGATCTGCCGCGAAATACGGCACAGCGCCGATATGATCTTCGTGTCCATGCGTCAGGACTATGCCGAGCAGATCATCCAATCTGTCTTCTATAAACTGAAGGTCGGCAAAAACCAGTTCAGTGCCCGGATACTCATTGGCCCCGAAAGTCATGCCGAGATCGACCATTAACCATTTACCCTCGCACCCATAGAGATTGACATTCATGCCAATCTCACCTGAGCCGCCAAGAGCGAGAAACAGTAGCTCAGCTTCAGGTGCAAAATTCTTCTTCACCGGGCAGCAGCCTTCTTAGCAAGAATTGCGAGACCTTCGAGAGTCAACTCTGCATCAACTGCGTCAAAAATATCGGTGTGGCGATCAAATAGAATGGCGAGCCCTCCCGTAGCTATGACTTTTGCTGGCCTGCCGATTTCACTTCGCAATCGAGAAATCAGGCCTTCCATCATGGCCACATACCCCCAGAAAACACCAATCAGCATCTGATCCTCTGTGTTCCGGCCAATCACACTCTCCGAACGTGGGGCCTCGATTGCGATACGCGGCAACTTGGCCGTGTTGCCTACCAATGCATCAAGCGACAGGTTAATCCCGGGTGCAATGATACCGCCCTTGTAGGCACCGTTAAAATCAACCACATCAAACGTCGTTGCCGTGCCGAAGTCCACGACGATTACGTCACCTGAATATTTCGCATGAGCAGCAATAGCGTTGACTGCACGATCCGCACCAAGCGAGCGGGGTTCGTCCACATCCAGATCGATGCCCCAACCCGCATCCCCTTCGCCTGCGATAAGCGGAACAATATCAAAATAGTTTTGGGAGAGAACTTCGAGATTATGAAGGGCCCGGGGAACCACAGTGGAAATGATGATCTGCTTCACCTGTTCACGCGCAAAGCCCTGAATCGTCATTAGCTGCATCAACCAAACAGCATATTCATCGCCAGTTCGCCGGGGATCGGTCGCTATGCGCCAACGAGCCTTGATCTCATCTCCGTCAAACAGGGCGAAGACAACGTTGGTATTGCCGGCATCAATCGCGAGCAACATTGACGATACTCCTTCAGACAAAGACATCGCCTGCGTGGACGACGCGAACTGACCCGTCCGCCAACTGCAACAGCAACGCGCCATCGCGATCCAGCCCGGCATAGGATCCCATCAACGGGACAGTTGTCCCGGGCAATCTTAGCGTCAATGGCGTACCAAGCGGATGGGCAATCGATTGCCAGCGCGACATAAGCGGTTCAAGCCCATATTGCCGCCAACGTGCCAGTTCCGCAGCAAATGAGTTCGCAAGTGTGGTTGCGAAGACGTCCCGGTCCGGCGCGGGCCCGATTGAAGACAATGCCGTAGCAGGCCGATCAGGCAAATCCGGCGCCATGGCCAGATTTACTCCGATACCCACGATCACTGCTTGCTCAACCGCCTCCAGGAGGATCCCCGCGAGCTTGGCTCGACCCAGCAATACATCGTTCGGCCATTTCAACATCATGCAAGACGGATCCGGGATACAGCGCGACACGGCATCCCAAACCGCTAGCCCGGCCATCAGAGCCAGACTCGGAGCAGATGGATCACTGGGCTGGCGATGAACGAGAGATGAGCCCATGAAATTACCCATCCCGTCAAACCATGTACGCCCCTGTCTGCCCCGACCTTCGGTCTGGCGATCAGCTACCAGCCAATACCCCTCCGGTAGCAAATCGCCATTACGCAAACGCGTGACGATATCCGCATTGGTGGAACCGGTCTCGGCTACGAATTCGATCCCGGTACCCAACTCAAGCGGCAAAGAACAACGCAGTGGCGGCATTATCCGCCAACGCACCGAGAACTTTTGTCAGCAGATACCCCAACGGAGATATAAAGAGGGCAGCAATAGCCAAGAGAGCCCAATGCGCCCAGTCGCTGATGCCTTTTACCGTATCAGCCGGTTCGTCGAAGTACATGACCTTCACAATCTTGATGTAATAGAAGGCACCTATTACCGAAGCAGCAATACCAATTGCAGCCAAGGGCACCATTCCCGCATTCACGGCAGCCTGGAATACCACAAACTTGCCCCAGAATCCGAAGAGTGGCGGAATACCGGCAAGGCTAAACATCACTGCCGCCATGCATAGCGCCAGGACGGGACGAGTTCTGGAAAGGCCCGCAAGGTCAGCAATCCCCTCCACCGGAACGCCATCGGCATCCTTCATCATCAAAACCGCGACAAAGCCACCGACTGTCATCGCGACATAAATGACCAGATAGACCAGCATCGCTGCCGCCCCCTGAGGAGTTCCAGCGGCAAGGCCGATCAAAAGAAACCCGACATTGTTAATCGATGAATAGGCCAGAAGTCGCTTGATATTGACCTGTCCGATCGCCCCCAGCGCCCCCACCACAATCGATGCCAGAGCGGCAAAGATAATGACTTGTTGCCAAGCAATCTCCTGGGAACCGAAAGCATCAAGCGTAACCCGCATCGCAAGCGCCAAAGCCGCCACTTTGGGAGCGGTAGCGAAAAATGTGGTTACAGGGGTCGGAGCGCCTTCGTAAACATCGGGCGTCCACATATGAAACGGGACAGCTGAAATCTTGAATGCGAGGCCGGCAAGCACGAAAATCAAACCAAACAGCGCACCCATGGACAATTCGCCCGAAAGCGCAGCACGAATGCCGTCAAAACCCGTCGTTCCCGTAAAGCCGTAAACCAGGCTCATGCCGAAGAGCAAAATACCCGAAGCCAGCGCTCCAAGAACAAAATACTTGAGCCCCGCTTCGGCCGAGCGACCATCGGTTCTCAAGAATGAGGCTAAAACATAAGCCGCAAGACTATTGAGTTCCAACCCAATGTAGAGCGCGAGTAGATCGGTGGCAGACACCATGATGCCCATACCGACCACCGCGAACAGGATTAGCACCCCATATTCCGCGCGCATGGCCCCTACGCGCTCAAAATATGCAGGTGCAACAATCAGTGCGACAGCAGCTGCTGCATAAATGAGGAGTTTTGCAAAGGCCGAGAAGGCATCGGCTTTCAGTTGGCCATCGAAAGCGACCGTATCAGTGCCCATGGCGCCACCGCAAAGCGCTGGCACGACAAGCACCGCGCAAACCGCCAGAACAGCCACACCAACAATGCAAATCGCACGGCTCGCCTTGTCACCCGCCCACGCTGAGACAAGCAAAAGCACCAGACCCGACACGCTCAACAGAATTTCGGGCGCGACAAGACCAAGGGATGCTGCAAAATCCATCAGTGCGCTCCCCCCTCAGGCGCGGCAATTTCAGCATGTTGAGCCGGCTTCTGCGCCGATCCCATCTTAAGTTGAGCGTCGCCTTCAGGAGCCGCCCGCGCGAGACGCGCATCGAGGGCAGCCACATCCTTTCGCATCGGAGCAAGGAAACTCTCAGGATAAATGCCCATCCAAAGCACCGCAAATGCAAGCGAGAGCAACATGGCCCATTCGCGCAAATCGATATCCGGCATTGCTGCCGCGTCGGCGTTCCTTTGATCCCCAAAGGCAACACGGCGATAGAGATAAAGCATATACGCTGCCCCGAGGATGATGCCAGTAGCGCTTACCGCAGTGACAAGGCTGGAAACCTGATAAATGCCGGCAAGGCTCAAAAATTCACCGACGAAACCACTCGTTCCCGGCAATCCGATTGAAGCCATTGTAAATAGCATGAAAAACAACGCGTATTTCGGCATGTTAATCGAAAGGCCGCCGTACCGGTCGATTTCTCGCGTATGCAGCCTGTCATAAATGATGCCGACACACAGGAACAAAGCACCGGCAACGAGACCGTGGCTAAGCATGACGATCATGGCACCTTCCAACCCCTGGGTGTTGAAGGCAAACAAGCCGACCGTAACGATACCCATATGGGCAATCGAGGAATAGGCGATCAGCTTCTTCATATCGGCCTGCACCAGCGCAACAAGCGAAGTGTAGATCACCGCCACCATTGAAAGCACAAAAATGAGCCAAGCGAATTGAGCCGAAGCTTCGGGGAACATAGGCAATGAGAAGCGGATGAAACCGTAGCCGCCCATCTTCAACAGCACACCCGCCAGAATTACCGAACCAGCAGTCGGGGCTTGAACGTGAGCATCCGGCAGCCAGGTGTGGACGGGCCACATCGGCATTTTCACAGCAAAGCTGGCAAAAAAGGCCAACCACAGCCAAGTCTGCGCCCCGGGAGGGAAATCATACGCCATCAGCGTCGGAATATCCGTTGTCCCCGCCTCGTTCACCATCCACAACATGGCAATCAGCATCAAGACAGAGCCAAGCAGCGTGTATAGGAAGAATTTGTAACTGGCGTAGATCCGGTTGTCGCCGCCCCAAATACCGATGATCAAGTACATCGGGATTAGGCCTGCCTCAAAGAAGATATAAAACAGGTAGAGGTCTTGTGCCGCGAATACGCCGATCATCAGCGTTTCCATCAGCAGAAACGCGGCCATGTATTCGCCAACACGCTTGGTAATCGAATTCCAGCTGGCCCCAATGCAAATCGGCATCAGGAAAACGGAAAGGATGATAAGCATCAAAGCGATACCATCAATGCCCAAAGCCCAACTAAATCCGGCGAATAATGGCACTTTTTCGACGAACTGCCATTGCGCCCCGCCAATATCGAAATTGGCCCAAAGCACTATGCCAAGAATGAAATCGACCAGCGTCGCAGCGAGCGCAAGCGCACGCGCCGTCTTCGCTTCAACGACTAGGCAAATTAGCCCCGCAACCAGCGGTACGAGGAGCATTACCGAGAGGATCGGAAAACCGGTCATAGTCAGCGTACCATTACCCAGCTGACCGCTGCTACGAGCCCGAGCAGCATGACCAGCGCATAGCTGTAAAGATATCCCGACTGCACTTTCTGGGCGTAACGGCTTCCCTGAGCGACTGCCCAAGCAGCGCCGTTGGGGCCGAAGCGATCAATGATGCCAATGTCACCCTGCTTCCACAGCACCCGTCCAAGCCAAAAAGCCGGGCGGACAAATAGGAAGTTGTAGAGCTCGTCGAAATACCACTTGTTATAAAGGAAAGCATGAAGTTGGCGGAATTGCGCAACGAATGCCGCAGGTAACTTCGGATTGCGAATATACGAATTCCAAGCGATCAAGAGCCCCGCCAGCATCACAACACCCGGCGACAACTTAACCCACAACGGCACCTCATGCATCGCATGCATCAAATGCTCATTGTAGAAAATCGCACCCTTCCAGAAACCGGCGTCTTCAATGAACGCATGGATAAATACATATCCGGCAAATACCGCACCCACCGAAAGGATCAGAAGCGGTAGCAACATGACCCAGGGGCTCTCATGCGGATGGTAGCCAGCAGTGCCATCATCGCCGCCATGATGTGCATGCGAATTATGCTCGCTATGGCTGGCTTCCTCATCCAGGTCTTCATGATGTCCATGCACCGCATGCTGGATATGTTCGGAATCTGCCCAGCGGGGCTGCCCCCAAAAAGTCAGGAACATCAAACGCCAGCTATAAAAACTGGTCAGAAGGGCAGCTACAACACCTAGGAAAAATGCCAGTTGCCCGTGCTCACTGCCACTCGCGAAGGCAGCTTCCAGTATGGCATCCTTGGAATAGAAGCCCGCGAAACCGAATACACCCATTACGCCGACGCCAGTAATAGCCAAAGTGCCTGCCATCATGACCCAGAATGTCAGCGGGATCTGCTTACGCAACGCGCCATAATACCGCATATCCTGCTCATGATGCATGGCATGGATGACCGAGCCAGCCCCGAGGAACAGAAGCGCCTTGAAAAAAGCGTGCGTGAACAAATGGAACATAGCCGCGCCATAAGCGCCGACACCTGCGGCAAAGAACATGTATCCAAGCTGCGAGCAGGTTGAATAAGCAATGACGCGTTTGATATCCCACTGCGTCGTACCAATGGTCGCGGCGAAGAAACAGGTTGCTGCGCCAACATAGGTTACAACCATCATCGCGGTATCACTGGTCTGAAACATTGGCGACAGGCGACAAACCATAAATACGCCTGCGGTCACCATCGTAGCGGCATGAATTAGCGCAGAAACCGGCGTCGGGCCTTCCATCGCATCAGGCAACCACGTGTGAAGGCCCAATTGCGCCGACTTGCCCATCGCACCGATGAACAGCAGCAGGCACAGGACGGTCATCGTGTCCAATCTCATGCCCAGGAAACCGATCGTCGATCCGGCCATCCCCGGTGCTGCAGCAAGAATTTCGGGAATAGAGGTCGTCTGGAAAACGAGATAAGTTCCAAAAATCCCCAACATGAAACCAAGGTCGCCAACGCGATTGACCACGAATGCCTTGATCGCCGCTGCACAGGCTGACGGCTTTTTGAACCAGAAACCGATCAGCAGATATGATGCGAGCCCGACGCCTTCCCATCCGAAAAACATCTGGACGAGGTTATCGGCCGTGACCAGCATCAACATCGCGAAGGTGAAAAGGCTCAAATAGGCGAAGAAGCGGGGCTGATCCGGATCTTCATCCATGTAACCCCAGCTATAAAGGTGAACCAGCGCCGAAACACTGGTGATTACCACCAGCATGATCGCTGTCAGCGTATCGACGCGCAGCGCCCAGTCGAACGTAAGCGTGCCCGACTGCACCCACTTCAATACGGGGACGACGCTGGCTTCCGCAGTTCCAGCTACAAAAGACAGAAAAATTGGCCAGGAAAGCGCGCACGACAGGAACAAGGCGCCAGTCGTCAAAATCTTGGCAGGCACATTGCCGATAGCACGATTGCCAAGCCCTGCAATGATCGCAGCCAGAAGCGGCCCGAATACGATGATCAGGATGGAGGACACGTTTTCTTACCCCTTCATCCGGTTGACATCGTCAACTGCAATGGTCCCGCGACCACGGAAATAGATCACCAGAATGGCGAGCCCGATAGCTGCCTCACCGGCAGCGACGGTGAGAACGAACATAGCAAAGACCTGCCCGACGAGATCACCCAGGAAGGCGCTGAAAGCCACCAGGTTCAGATTGACCGCGAGCAGGATCAGTTCGATCGCCATAAGAATGACGATCACGTTCTTGCGATTGAGGAAAATGCCGAGAACGCCGAGCACGAACAGGATCGAGCTGACAACGACATAGTGTTCGACACCGATCACAGCTGCACCCCCTTGCCGATTTCGGGCTTAACATTGACAGTTGCCTCATCCGGGCGGCGGCTGACCTGCTTCGCAACATTCTGCGTTCGCGTATCTCTGCGCTCACGGTGGGTGAGGACAATTGCACCAACCATTGCCACCAGCAGGATTATCCCCGCACTTTCGAAGAGGAACAGATAGCGACTGTAAAGCAGTGCTCCGATGCTTTCGATATTGCTATGACCGATCAACGGCGCAGCCGCACCGTCGGCGGTCCCGAGCGCGATAGCGCCCGCCTTATACGCGCCAATCCCGAGCACCAGCTCTGCCAGCAGAACCAATGCGATCAGCAGACCCAGAGGAAAATTGCGGACAAATCCGGCGCGAAGTTCGGCAAAGTCGATGTCGAGCATCATCACGACAAACAGGAACAGCACGGCGACTGCGCCCACATAGACGATCACCAGGAGCATCGCGATAAATTCCGCCCCGACGAGCACCATCAGTCCTGCTGCGTTGAAGAAAGCCAGAATCAGCCAGAGCACGGAATGAACCGGATTACGCGCAAGGATAACCAGCGCGGCCGACGCGATAACCAACGTGGCAAAAAGGTAGAAGGCAATTGCGTGGATCATTGGAACGCGAGCCCCCTAGCGATAGGGCGCATCGGCTTCAAGGTTCGCGGCAATAGCTCGCTCCCACTTGTCCCCGTTCGCAAGAAGTTTAGCTTTGTCGTAGAGCAATTCTTCACGCGTTTCAGTCGCATATTCGAAGTTGGGCCCTTCGACGATGGCATCCACCGGGCAAGCTTCCTGGCAGAAGCCGCAATAGATGCATTTCGTCATATCGATGTCGTAACGCGTGGTTCGCCGGGACCCATCATCGCGAGGCTCGGCTTCGATAGTAATCGCCTGCGCAGGGCACACCGCCTCGCACAATTTGCAAGCGATGCAGCGTTCCTCACCATTCGGATAACGCCGCAATGCATGCTCTCCGCGGAAGCGGGGAGAAAGCGGGTTCTTCTCGAATGGGTAATTGATCGTTGCCTTGGCTTTGAAGAAATACTTCAGAGTCAGGGCGTGCGCCTTCAGGAATTCCCACAGTGTGAAACTCTTGACGAGTTGGGCAACGCTCATACCGCGTACCTCGTAAGCATAAGATAACCGGAAACGAGCACCACAAATAGCAGGCTCATTGGCAGGAATATTTTCCAGCCAAGTCGCATCAATTGATCATAACGGAACCGAGGAACTGTAGCCTTGACCCAGCTGAAGACGAAAAAGAAGAACAATATCTTGGCAAGAAGCCAGACAATGCCTGGAATGTAATAAAGCGGGGCCCAGTCAATCGGAGGAAGATATCCACCCCAAAACAAAACCGCATTCAATGCGCACATCAGCAGGACGTTGGCATATTCCCCCAACCAGTAGAGTGCGAACGCCATAGAACTGTATTCGGTCTGATAACCGGCGACGAGTTCGCTTTCCGCTTCGGTAAGGTCAAATGGCGCACGCGCAGTTTCCGCCATGCCCGAAATCAGAAACAGTACCCACATCGGAAACAGCAATGGATTAAACACGTAACCATTGAGTAATCCGAAGACATGACCTCTCTGATTCTGAACGATGTCATCCAGATTGAAGGTACCTGCCCACAAAACCACGCATATCAGAATGAAACCGATCGAGACTTCATAGGAAATCATCTGCGCTGAAGCACGCATTGCCGAAAAGAAGGGGTACTTCGAATTCGATGCCCAGCCCGCAATAACTACGCCATAAACGCCAAGGGAACTGACGGCTAGGACATAGAGCAAACCGACGTTGATATCGGCCAGAATTGCGCCGGAATTAAACGGAATCACTGCCCATGCCAGCAACGCAACAGTGAATGTCACGATTGGCGCAATGATAAACAGACCCTTGTTCGACGCGCTCGGGATAATGGTTTCCTGGAGGAATACCTTTAAACCATCAGCAAAGGATTGGAGCAGCCCCCATGGCCCCACCACGTTGGGGCCGCGCCGCAAAGCCATGGCAGCCCAAATCTTGCGGTCAGCATAGATGATCATCGCGACGCCGAGCATAAGTGGCAGAGCAATCAGCAATATGCCGCAGATCGTCGCAACGAACCACGCCCACTCATATGACATGCCAATGGACTGGAAAAAGGCAGTCATTCTGCTGCCTCCGCGAATTGCCCCGCTTGCAGCAACTCCGCGGAGCAACGCTGCATCGTCTCGCTCGCACGCGCGATCGGGTTAGTCATGTAGAAATCCTTGATCGGATAGGCTTCGATCACACCTGAAGCATTCCCCCCACCTGACGGAAGCGCTCCGTAATCGACCAGCCCTTCCTCTCCGAGCGCCGGAACCTCTGCAATCATCGTGGCCTGCAGTTCCGCGAAGCTATCGAAACCGATCGACACGCCAAGCGTATCGGCCAAGGCACGTATGATCGTCCAGTCTTCACGTGCATCACCCGGCGCGAAAATTGCCTTCTCGGCATACTGCACGCGCCCCTCGGTATTGACGTAAGTACCATCCTTTTCCGTGTAGGCTGCAGCTGGGAGGATAATATCCGCGGCATGTGCCCCGTTATCTCCATGATGGCCGATATAGACCTTCAGCGAACCTTCGAAGGCGCTGAAATCAACTTCATCCGCACCAAGCGCCAACAGAACCTTGGGGTGGGCCGCAATGATATCCTTGATACCTGCCGACTGCTTGTACCCAAGCATCAGGCCACCCATCCGTGATGCGGCCATGTGCAGCACGTTGAAGCCATTCCAGCCATCGCGTGCAAGTCGGAACTTGTTGGCCAGACCGATCAACGGCGCAAGGGCACCTTTTGCCAAGCCCGCGCCTCCGAGAACGATTGCGGGGCGTTCAGCCTTCTCGAATGAAGAAACCAAATCTGCGGGCAGGTCATTCAGTATACCAAGGTCGTTACCGAGGAATGTCGCCGGGTAAGTCGTTTCCCATTCCGGACCGATAACGAAAACCTTTGCGCCATTCTTGACCGCTTTACGCAAGCGAACGTTGACCAGTGGAGCTTCCCAGCGAACTTGGCTTCCGACGATTAAAATGACATCGGCAGTCTCAATTCCTGCAAACGTAGAATTGAAATTTACCGCAGCCAGGTTCGAAACGTCATAGTCCAGCCCCGTCTGACGGCCTTCAAGCAAATCGGAACCGAGTGCGTTAACCAGTTGCTTTGCCGCGAACATGGTTTCGCAATCGACAAGATCGCCAGCAATCGCAGCAATGCTACTGCCCGGTTTGGCTTTGGCGATAATTGAAAATGCCTCAGACCAGTTGGCGGATTCCAACTTGCCAGCCTTGTTCCGGATCCAGACTTTATCGAGCCGCCGCCGCGTCAGACCATCGACCTGATAACGCGCCTTGTCACTCAACCACTCCTCATTCACGTCATCATTGACGCGAGGCAGAATGCGCAACACTTCACGGCCCCGACTGTCGACACGAACATTCGAACCAACTGCATCGGAAACATCGATCGAAAGCGTCTTTTTCAACTCCCAAGGGCGCGCCTCGAAAGCATATGGGCGGCTGGTGAGCGCACCGACCGGACACAAGTCGATGACGTTGGCCGACAATTCATGCTGAGCCGCTCTTTCGAGATAAGTCGTGATCTGCATGTTTTCGCCGCGATAAAGCGCGCCGATTTCATCCACCCCCGCTATCTCTTCAGAGAAACGCACGCAGCGGGTACAATGGATGCAGCGGGTCATCACTGTCTTGATGAGCGGTCCCATGTACTTTTCGGTAACCGCACGCTTGTTCTCGTCATAGCGCGAAGCACCGCGACCATATGCAACCGACTGATCCTGAAGGTCACATTCTCCGCCCTGATCGCAAATCGGGCAGTCGAGCGGGTGATTGATGAGGAGAAACTCCATCACGCCTTCCCGCGCTTTCTTGACCATTTCGCTGTCCGTGCGAATTTCCTGCCCATCGGTGGCGGGAAGAGCACAGGACGCCTGCGGCTTGGGCGGCCCCGGCTTCACTTCGACCAAGCACATACGGCAGTTACCGGCAATGCTGAGCCGCTCATGGTAGCAGAAACGCGGGATTTCCTTCCCGGCAGCTTCGCAAGCCTGGAGCACAGTGGCGCCGGCAGGAACCTCAATTTCAGCGCCGTCGACAGTGACTTTAGGCATGACACACTCCGCCGTGCTGAGCACGTTTCATCTTACAAGCCATATTCAGCCCTGCGATCCTGATTGAAGAAGAAGCGTTCATTCCGCCGCCTCCCGCAGGTTTTCGGCGATCCGACGCTCCAATTCCGGGCGGAAATGGCGGATCAAACCCTGAATAGGCCATGCAGCTGCATCACCCAGCGCACAAATCGTATGACCTTCCACCTGCTTGGTGACCTGCTGAAGCATGTCGATTTCCTCGACAGCCGCGTCGCCAGTACGCAAACGCTCCATCATCCGCCACATCCATCCAGTGCCCTCGCGGCATGGCGTGCACTGGCCGCAACTCTCATGCTTATAAAATGCCGAAAGGCGAGAAATTGCTCGAACAATGTCGGTGGACTTGTCCATCACGATCACAGCCGCAGTTCCCAAGCCGGAGCCGACTTCCTTTAACCCGTCGAAATCCATCGGCGCGTCCATGATCTGGTCTGCCGGAACGAGTGGAACAGAAGATCCCCCTGGGATGACTGCAAGCAGATTGCCCCAACCGCCGCGGATACCACCGCAGTGCTTCTCGATTAGCTCGCGGAAGGGGATCGACATCGCCTCCTCCACCACGCAAGGCTTCTCGACGTGGCCAGAGATCTGGAAAAGCTTTGTCCCTTTGTTGTTATCTCGACCGAACGAACTGAACCACGCGGATCCACGCCGCATAATTGTGGGGGCCACCGCAATTGATTCAACGTTGTTGACCGTGGTCGGGCAGCCATAAAGGCCCGCGCCGGCAGGGAACGGAGGCTTGAGGCGCGGCTGACCTTTCTTGCCTTCCAGACTTTCGATCATTGCGGTCTCTTCCCCGCAAATATAAGCGCCGGCTCCCCGATGAACGAAAACGTCGAAGTCATAGCCTGAGCCACTGGCATTTTTGCCGATAAGCCCAGCATCATAAGCTTCCTGCACAGCGGCAAAAAGCGTTTCAGCCTCGCGGATATATTCACCACGAATGTAGATATAGGCAGCTCGTGCGCCCATGGCGAAACCCGCCACCAGCGCACCTTCGATCAACTTATGCGGATCGTGACGGATAATTTCCCGATCCTTGCAGGAACCAGGCTCGGATTCATCAGCGTTGATGACAAGGAAACTCGGACGGCCATCCTTGCTTTCCTTGGGCATGAAGGACCACTTCATGCCTGTAGGGAAGCCAGCCCCGCCACGCCCGCGTAGCCCGGAGGCCTTGATTTCATCGATGATGGCATCCCGCCCCTTGGCGAGAATATCCTTGGTATTGTCCCAGTCCCCACGCGCTTGCGCGGCTGTCAGGTTCCACGGCTGATAGCCGTAAACGTTTGTAAAGATACGATCCTTGTCGGCGAGCATGGCTTACCACTCCCCCCGATAGTCGTGATTTTCAGTCACCATATCCTTCAGAGTCGTTGCCCCGCCGAGCGGCTCGACGGTGTGACGGCCGGGTTCCTGCGTGCCAGCCTTCGGTTGTCCGCCGCCGGCCAATGCATCGAGTACAACATCGAGCCGCTGAGCCGTTAGATCCTCGTAATTGTCATCATTGATCTGAACCATTGGAGCGGACGCGCAGTTGCCCATGCATTCCACTTCGGTCAACGTCCACAGTCCGTCGTCGGTAGTGTGTCCTACGCGCATACCGCGAGCCATGCACGCAGACATGATGTCATCGCTGCCCCGCAGCATGCACGGGGTCGTGCCGCAGACCTGAACATGAAAACGCCCCACGGGTACGAGATTGTACATCATATAGAATGTTGCAACTTCGACCACGCGGATAATCGGCATATCCAAGTATTCCGCAACATATTCCATAACTGGAATCGGTAGCCATCCCTGAGTACCCGTTTCTTCCCCGACCTGACGCTGGGCATAATCGAGTAACGCCATCACCGCACTCTTCTGCCGACCCTCCGGGTAACGGCCAATCGCAGCTTTTGCCTTTTCCTCCCACGTGGAAGAAAAGGCAAACGCGCCCCAACGTGCGCGCAGTTCTGGCGTATCAGGTTCAAGATAACGGTCAGCCATCAGCGAACGAACTCCACGCGGGCGCACTTGTCACCCTCGAATGTATAGATCGCGATTACATCAAACGGTTCAGCCTCTCGCGAGCGCCAGACGCGTTCATGCAACACGACATAATTGCCAAGAGCCTTCCGATCGACGATTTCGGCCCGGTTATCCGGAAACTCAGCGAACATCTTCTTCAGACCTTCGCGCGTCCCCTCCTTGCCTTCACGAACCACCGCGCCACGATAGCCTGCTTCGCAGGCATCCTCGGTCATCAAGGCAACGTACGCATCGGCATCTTGCGCGTTGTAGTGCGCAATCATCTGCTCTGCCATGGAAAGGCAATCAACCACGGATGAGTCTCCGCTCAAAATACCGGCCAACGTAGAAGCCAATCGTTCCAGTAAAGGCTGTCGAAAGTACCTCTTTCACAGTCGAAGCACCGTGAAAGGCCAATGAGTAAGCTGCCACGGCGGAAGCAAACGCAGCAAAGACCAGCACGAATATGAAAATTTCGCGCACAATCACCGGTCACACTCCCCAAATACAACGTCGATAGCACCCAGGATTGCAGTCGCGTCAGGCAGCATGTGGCCTTTGCTCATCATATCCATCGCCTGCAGGTGACTGAATGCAGTCGGCCGAATTTTGCATCGGTACGGCTTGTTGGAGCCGTCACTGACGAGATAGACACCAAACTCACCTTTGGGGCTTTCCGTGGCGACGTAAACCTCGCCTGCCGGGACATGGAACCCTTCGGTATAAAGCTTGAAGTGATGGATCAGCGATTCCATCGAGCTCTTCATCTCACCCCGCTTAGGGGGAGAGACTTTTCGATCAAGCGACGCGATTGGGCCATCCGGCATCTCGTTAAGGCATTGCTTCATGATCCTGGCGGATTGACGCACCTCCTCGACCCGCACCATCATCCGGTCATAGCAATCGGAATTGGTACCGACAGGAATTTCGAAATCCATTCGGCCATAAACATCGTATGGCTGCGCTTTGCGGATATCCCATGGAATCCCCGCGGCACGAATCATGGGGCCGGAAAAACCCCAGGCCAACGCATCTTCTCTACTGACAACGGCTATATCCACGTTCCGCTGTTTGAAGATCCTGTTGTCAACCACCAGGCTCATCGCATCTTCAAACAGACGCGGCAGGCGTGTGTCGAGCCAATCAGCCATATCCGTCAATAGCTTGAGCGGCACATCCTGGTGCACGCCACCGGGGCGGAACCACGCGCTGTGCATCCGCGCACCAGATGCACGCTCAAAGAAATTGAGGCAGTCTTCGCGAATTTCGAAGAGCCACAAATTCGGCGTCATCGCGCCCACATCCATCACGTGCGAACCGATATTGAGCATGTGATTGCAAATGCGCGTCAGTTCCGCGAACAACACACGAAGATACTGTGCGCGAAGCGGAACCTCCAGATTGAGCAGCTTCTCAATCGCCAGAACATAGCTGTGTTCCATGCCCAACGGTGAACAATAGTCGAGACGGTCGAAGTAAGGCAGCGCCTGAAGATAGGTCTTGTGCTCGATCAGCTTTTCAGTTCCGCGATGGAGCAAGCCCACATGCGGATCGATCCGCTCGATCGTTTCGCCATCCAGTTCCATGACCATACGCAGCACACCGTGCGCAGCAGGGTGCTGAGGCCCGAAATTGATCGTGTAGTTGGTGATGACATCATCGCCAGTCGTAGGCGATTGTTCAAGGCTCAGGCCGTTCATTCGGCATCCCCTTTCTTGTCATCCATTGCAGGTGGGTCAGCCGGCGTGTTTTCAGAAGCGGCCTTGTCCGTTTTCGCACCAGCGCCAGTATCGGCAGCCTTGTCCGTTGTCTTGGGCTTTTCCACCGCTGGCGGCGCCGGTTTTTCGGATGCTTTTTCATCACCCGGCAAAACGTATTCAGCCCCTTCCCATGGGCTCATAAAGTCAAATTGGCGCAAGTCCTGCGGAAGTTCGACCGGTTCATAGACCACGCGTTTTTCCTCTTCGGAATAGCGTAACTCGACATAACCGGTGAGCGGGAAATCCTTGCGGAAAGGATGCCCCTCGAAACCATAATCCGTCAGGATTCGGCGTAAATCCGTATTGCCGTCGAACACCACACCGTACAGATCGAACACTTCACGTTCGAGCCACGCAGCATTGGGCCACAAAGTTGTAACAGTAGGCACCGGAGTATCTTCTGCGGCACCGACCTTAACCAACAGGCGATGGTTCTTAGTGACGGACAACAGCATATATACGACTTCGAAACGTTCGCTGCGGTCTGGATAATCGACCCCGGCGATCTCCATCAGTTGCTGATATTCATGCTCATCGCGCAAAAGCCGCAGGACGTCTTCCAGACCACCCCGCTTTACCGTGAGCACCATCTCCCCATGCTCTTCCTTCAGAGCGAGGAGATTATCGCCACAAGCCCCGGTCAGCACATCGGCCAACCCATGAAGGACCGCCACTTTCGGCGCGGAATGCAGAACCCCGGCCATCTTAACGCTCAACCGTCCCTTCGCGACGGATCTTTCGCTGCAACTGCATGACACCGTACATCAAAGCCTCCGCAGTTGGAGGACAACCCGGTACATAAATGTCGACAGGAACGATACGATCGCACCCGCGCACGACAGAATAGCTGTAGTGGTAATATCCACCGCCATTGGCGCAACTGCCCATCGAAATAACATATTTCGGATCGGACATCTGGTCATAAACCTTGCGCAAAGCAGGGGCCATCTTGTTGCACAGCGTACCAGCGACAATCATTACGTCACTCTGCCGCGGGGATGCCCGAGGGGCAAAGCCGAACCGCTCAAGATCGTATCGCGGCATATTCGCATGAATCATTTCCACCGCGCAGCAGGCGAGGCCAAAAGTCATCCACCACAACGACCCGGTACGAGCCCAGTGGAAGAGTTCCTCAGTCGTTGTGACAAGGAAGCCCTTGTCGTTAACCTCAGCATTAAGGCTATCGAAAAAAGCCTGGTCAGGCGGCGCATGCCCTGCTGCTGCCGCAGGTTCGATCACTCCCATTCGAGCGCTCCCTTCTTCCAAGCATAAGCAAAGCCAATTACCAGTTCACCCAGGAACACCATCATGGTGATCCACCCCGGCCACCCAGTCAGATCAAGACTAACTGCCCACGGAAACAGGAAGGCCGCTTCAAGGTCGAAAATGATGAAAAGGATCGCAACCAGATAAAATCGGACGTCAAACTGGCTGCGTGGATCCTCGAAAGCAGGAAACCCGCATTCATATTCGCTGAGCTTTTCCGCAGTCGGATTATGGCTCCCGGTAAGATACGAGACTCCTATCGGAAGGAACACGAAGAGCGCAGACAGGAGAAGCGCAACGCCGAGAAATATCAGGATCGGCAAATATTGTGTGAGATCGAGCACTCGCAGTCCTTCTTGCCATGTCCTTACTGGGGGTCTGACTCGCAGTAACCGTGATATCGGTGCGCCCTAGTCCCCCCTTTACGCAGGTGCAAGGGGGAGATCATCCCTTTTCCCGACTGACGGGCGTCAAGTCCGCATGACTCCGGTCGGTTTGCTTTTGCGGCGATGCAGCATTAGATCATCCACCATGTAAACCCACTGTCCTCCAAGGTGAGTCATGACCCAATTTTCGAAGCAAGATCCGATCGTCATTCTCTCTTATGCCCGTACGCCAATGGGTGGAATGCTCGGCGCTCTTGCCGATGCCGCTACGACTGAGCTCGGAGCTACGGCAATCAGAGCTGCAGCGGATCGTGCGGGTATGCCCGGTGAAGAGATTGACCGGGTCTATATGGGTTGTGTCCTGCCCGCCGGCCTTGGCCAAGCACCCGCTCGCCAGGCAGCCCTTAAGGCGGGGTTACCCAACTCTGTCCAGGCCACCACCGTTAATAAGGTCTGCGGCTCGGGGATGCAGACGGTCATCATGGGGTCTGAAGCACTTGCCGCCGGCTCCGCCGACATCGTTGTTGCGGGCGGAATGGAAAGCATGACCAATGCCCCATATCTGCTGAAAAAGCACAGGGCGGGCGCACGGGCAGGTCATGACACTGCCTATGACCACATGTTTCTCGATGGTCTCGAAGATGCTTACGAAGCTGGTACGGCGATGGGCGCACTGGCTCAGTCAATGGCGGACAAATATCAGCTGACCCGTGAAGAGCAGGATGCCTATTCAATCGAGTCCTTGCGGAGAGCCAATGAGGCCATTGCCAGCGGTGCATTCGCGGACGAGATCGCGCCGGTGACCGTGAAAGGCCGCAAAGGCGAAATCGTAGTTGATACCGACGAGCAGCCCGGCAAAGGTCGGCCCGACAAGATACCCACCCTCAAACCAGCCTTTGCGAGAGAGGGGACGATTACGGCAGCCAGTTCCAGTTCAATCTCCGATGGCGCAGCCGCAGTAATGCTGGCCAGAGAGAGCACCGCCAAGGCCAAGGGACTGACGCCCGTTGCAAAAATCGTTGGGCTTGGTGCTCATTCCCAGGAACCATCAGCCTTCACCACCGCTCCGGTGGGCGCGATTCGCAAAGTCCTCGATCAGGCCGGCTGGAGTGTGGATGATGTCGATTTGTTCGAAGTGAACGAAGCCTTCGCCTGTGTTGCGATGTTCGCCATGCGGGATTTGGATATTCCCCATGAAAAGCTCAACGTAAACGGCGGTGCGACAGCTCTTGGCCACCCGATCGGAGCCAGCGGAACACGGATCATCACGACATTGATCGCCGCTCTTAACAACCGGGGACTGAAGCGTGGCGTAGCCAGCTTGTGCATCGGTGGAGGGGAAGGCACTGCGGTCGCATTGGAACTGCTATAGTTCACATCTCTTGTTTGCCCTTGGGCACCTGGAGGTGGATCAAGTGTTCCAAGTTGCTGGGAGAGGCCAAAGTCAGGGCTCTCCCGGCCCCCAAAGGCGATCTTGCGGCATCCAGCCCACGCGCCCTGTCACGTCGAGACGGCACCAGCCAGTTTCACAGTCACCGAGCTTGCCGACTACGCCAGGCTCCACATTCCAAAGCAGGGGTGACAATCGGCTTGGTTCCGCACGCATCGGCGCGTCACCTTCTCCGATGACGATGGCTGTGCGATCCCGTGTCAGAAAACGTGCGACCACCCACCCTTTGTCACCGTCGGCGTCCTGCACCAAACGCCAGCCTTCCTTAATTCGCAGCACCTTTAGCGGCAGCGATGGCCGTTCATAAACCCATTCGATGCGATAGGCTTCGCTGGGCCCCACGCGCATATTGATTTTGCTCACGCGAATCGACGCCCAATAAGGCGTCTCACGATTTTGTGCGGAGGCAGGTCCCGAAATGCTCACGACACTGGAGACAAGGATAAGGATAGCCGATTTCAGTCGCAGCCCGAGCATGCGAAGGGCATAGCCCTCCCTCCAGCTTTTCATCAAGCGAGGAAACGTAAACTTCCCACAAATTGGGCAACACCGCGCGCTTGACCGGTATGCCTTCACCGGCCTAGCGAAACGGCAATGAGCGAGAAAGTCATGAACCAGTCAGGCCGCCGCGTTACCGGTAAACCTCGGGTCATCGTCACACGTCGGCTGTTGCCGGTGGTCGAGGCGCGCATGACGGAATTGTTCGATGCTGTGCTCAATGAAGATGATCACGTCATGAGCAGGGACGAATTGATCAGCGCGATGCAGGAATGCGACGTACTGGTTCCGACCGTGACGGACAGAATTGACGGAGCGATGATAGAAGCCGCTGGCGACCGGTTAGGGCTCATCGCCAGTTTCGGAGCCGGCACTGACCATATCGACGTAAGTGCCGCGTGGGGCCGCCGGATCATCGTAACCAATACGCCTGGTGTTTTCACCGAGGATACCGCCGATACCGCGATGGCCTTAATTCTGGTGGGGCCCAGGCGATTTGCGGAAGGAATCGCAACACTGCGCGAAGGCGAATGGCCAGGCTGGGGACCATCATTCATGCTCGGCCACCGCATTGGCGGAAAACGGTTGGGCATAGTTGGAATGGGTCGCATCGGTCAGGCGGTCGCGCACCGCGCGCGCGCCTTCGGATTGGAAATTGTTTATCATAACCGCCACCGTTTACCCGATGCGGTGGAAAACATGCTTGGTGCCCGTTACGAAGCCAGCCTCGATCACCTGATCTCGGAAGCCGACATCCTGACACTCCATTGTCCGGCAACGGCTGAAACCCACCATCTCATCGATGCACGCCGCATCGGATTGATGAAAGAGACCGCATTTCTGGTCAATACGGCGCGCGGCAATCTCATCGATGAAGAAGCATTGATTGCAGCTCTCGAAGAGCGCCGCATCGGCGGCGCAGGGCTTGATGTCTACACGCACGAACCAGCGATCGATTCCCGGTTTGTCGCCCTCCCCAATGTTCTCGCGTTACCTCATATGGCCAGCGCGACTATTGAAGGCCGTGAAGCTTCGGGCGAAAAGGTCATTGCGAATATCCGTTTTTGGGCAGACGGCCATCGCCCGCCCGATCAGGTGCTCGAAGGATTAGTATAAAACAGTATTCGCGAGTTTGCGGACGCTTGCCGATTTACCTTATTCTGTCCTAGGGCCCTCCGTGACACGCGTCCCCCCGCGGACGCCGGGAGGGGACCGAGATGTTTCGCAGATTTGCACTGCCCATTGTGGCGACAGCCGCACTTTATTCAACAGCAACATTCGCACAGGATCCGTACGCCGCAGTCAGTGACAGCGGGGATACGGCCTGGATTCTGGTTTCTTCGGCTCTGGTTTTGCTGATGACTCTCCCAGGACTAGCCCTGTTCTATGGTGGGCTCGTCAGGGCAAAAAACTTTCTGTCAGTATCCATGCAATGCGGGGCAGTAGCCGCCGTGGCATCGCTGGTCTGGATCCTGATAGGTTACACTCTGGCATTTGGCCCCATCGGCGGCGGCTGGATTGGTGGTGGCAGCGCGTGGATGCTCAACAATCTTGGCAATGTGCGTGAAGGCCTGACTATCCCGGAGAGTACATTCGCTCTCTTTCAGCTTACCTTTGCAGCGATAACTCCGGCTTTGATGGTCGGTGCCTGGGTCGACCGGGCGCGCTTCGGTTGGGTAATCGGTTTCTGCGCATTGTGGAGCGCACTGGTCTATGCCCCGGTCGCGCACTGGATCTGGGGTGGTGGCTGGCTGGCAAATGCCTTCGGAGTACTCGATTTTGCGGGCGGAATCGTAGTGCACACGACAGCCGGCGTCTCTGCATTGATCATTGCTCTTCTGTTGGGGCGGCGCAAAGGTTTCCCCCGCACACTGATGCTACCTCATGCACCAGGCTTGACGATGATTGGGGCCATGCTCCTCTGGGTAGGATGGTTCGGCTTCAATGGTGGTTCAGCCCTGACGGCAACGGACGATGCGTCCGCGGCCATCCTCAATACTCACACGGCAGCCAGTGCCGCAGCGTTGTTCTGGGTGCTTGTGGAACGATTCACTGTCGGCAAACCGACCAGCGTTGGCTTCGCAACAGGTGCCATCGCAGGCCTTGCGGCCGTGACACCCGCAGCCGGCTTCATTTCGCCAGGGGCTGCGATCCTGTTCGGGGTTGCATCTGCCACAGTCTGCTACGGCGCCATCCAACTCGTGAAGCAAAAACTCCACATTGACGATTCACTGGATGTATTTGCCGTTCACGGCGTCGGCGGCATGCTTGGCTCTCTTCTGCTAGGCTTCTTCCTGTCAGGTAGTTTGGGCGGCACAGGCTATGCTGACGGCATGGGTATGGCGAGTCAGTTCGGTGGTCAGGCGCTTGCCATTTTGGTTGTGGCACTTTGGTCGGCTGTCATTACCGCCATCATCGCCTTGGGCGTATCGTTGTTCATTCCCATGCGCGTGGGCGAAGATGAAGAACGTGACGGCCTAGACATCGCAAGCCATGGCGAACGGGCCTGGGAAATGGACTGAAGGTATTTGGCTGGGCCGGTAGAGCTATCTCCGGCCCAGCAAGCCTTCTTTTTGTCCTCTGCGGAATACACCGCAGAAGATTCGAGTGACTCTAGCGAATGAGGATCGCAAGTATCTGAACGCCAAAGCATTTGGGCGCGGTGAATCACAAAGGAAGAGGCCGCCTCTTACGGCCGCCCCTGCCTTTTGCTCACATCTCTGTCGATCAGTCCCCGGTCAGGATACGATCGACCAGTTCTTTGATCGTGGGTGTGAAATTATTGGAATAAAACGGGTCCTGCTTAAAGCGATAAGCAGCATGCCCCGCAAACATGAGATTGCGCTCCACATCATCGCCATGAGCGATGTCCTGAAGCGTCTTCTGGATGCAAAAGCTGCGCGGATCAGCAAGTCGTCCAGTTGTATAATCATCATGATCTTTCCATGATGAAAAACCGCAGTGAGAGAGGCAGCCCATACAGGCAGCCTGATCTTCCCTGATAACAGTCCGCTCGTCCGGAGTAACAAAAACTACTGTATCATCCGGTGTACGCAGTGCTTCAGTGAAGCCCTGCCCCACCCAATTGCGCGCCCGGGCAAGATCCGCAGGCGCAACCCAGAAATTCTTGCCCTTAACCCCAACATCGAGCTGCACAGTATGCTCACCTGCCTCAACGCGGGAATAAGGGATCTGGCGCTCGCTACGTGCTTCAAGATCACGCAAGAATGGATTTCGAACCGCCGAGCTATAAAAACCTGTCGGCGAAAAACGATGCAACAAGACATCGCCGGGTTCGAGCGTGCGCAGTCGATCCTTCCAGCCTTGCGGAATCGGACTTTCTTTAGTCAGCAAGGGACGCGTGCCGAACTGGAAAACGATCGAGCCAAGCTCTGGATTGTCGATCCAATCGTTCCATTCGCGCAGGAACCACACTCCGCCTGCCATAACGATGGGAACGTCGTCCGGAATACCTTCTGCCCGCATCGTATCACGCAAGGCCTTTACGCGCGGGTAAGGATCCTCCGGCTTGGTCGGATCTTCAGCGTTGGACAAACCGTTGTGCCCCCCTGCGAGCCAAGGGTCCTCATAAACAACCGCCGCCATCAGTTCCGCGACCTTGCTGTAGGCACGCTTCCACAGGGCACGAAATGCCCGGGCGGAACTGATAATGGGCAAATATGCTACGTCATAGCGAGCTGCGATCTCGGCCAGCTTGTAAGGCATGCCCGCGCCACATGTCACACCTGTAACCAGTCCGCGGGTCTTATCCAGAATCCCTTCGAGTACGGCCTGCGCCCCACCCATTTCCCAAAGGACATTGATATTGATCGCACCTTTGCCACCAGCAATGTCGTGCGCACGCTTTACCTGCTCGATCCCGCCATCAATCGCATAGCGGATCAATTGTTCGTGGCGTTCACGCCGAGTCATCTGCTCGTAAAGCTGCGGGATGATCTTGCCCTCAGCATCATAGCTGTCGGCGTTGACCGCACTGACAGTGCCGATACCACCTGCCGCAGCCCAGGCCCCCGAGCTAGCATGGTTGGTTGCCGACACACCCTTGCCGCCTTCGACCAATGGCCAAACCTCGCGACCGCGATAGAGAATTGGCTGCAACCCCTTGAATGACATTCTCTTTCCTAACAAAACAAGCCGTTTCAGACGGCTGTATCTTTATGCGTTTCACTTGACTGGCGGCACGGCCTGATTTCTTGTGGAGCAGGACGCGTACCCGCCGCTTCAAACTGAGCGTAATAACCCGCCAGTTCCGGCTTACGGACAAATTCAACCAGACGAAAGCCCACACTTGTGAACTCGCAGAATAGCAAGTGTGGGTTGATCCCGTGTTGATCGGTTGGTCGATCAACATCTACAACAATCACCTGCCCGCCCTCACGCAAGGCCGGCCGCAAACGCCACAAGAATGCATATGGTTCTGCAACTTCGTGGTACATGTGGACAAGAAATACGCGGTCGAAACTGTCTTCAGGCAGATGCGGATCGTCAGGCGCACCCAGCTTGATGGACACATTGTCCAAGCGTTCCCGTTCGACACGCGCGCCCAGCTTCTTGAGAGCACTGGGGTCGATGTCTTGCCCGAGCACGCGTCCTCGCCGCCCAACCCTTTCAGCAAGACGTACGGTATAATATCCTTCACCTGCCCCGATATCCGCCACGCTCATTCCGTGCCGGATTTGCGCAAGATCCATCACAGTCCGCGCCTCGCTCCGATCATCGCGCGCCTGTTCGGAACTGATGCTATTACCCGCAACTTGAGAGATCGGGCGATCGGCCCGCGGAAAATCGCGCGCCGTTTCCGGCCTGTCGGCATCGGCTCGCCCCGGCTGGCAGGCTGCCAGCGAGAACAGGGCCAAGACGCAAAAGGCGCGCGCCTGTTTCACTCTACGTCCTCAACCTCGACCTGTTCGCCAGTCACGCGTTGCGAGAGCGCGGCAGCCATGAATTCATCAAGATCGCCGTCAAGTACATCACTTGGGCTGGTTGAGGTTACCCCCGTCCGCAAGTCTTTGACCATCTGATATGGCTGCAAAACGTAAGAGCGGATCTGATGGCCCCAGCCAATATCGGTCTTAGATGCATGCTCCGCACTTGCGGCCTCTTCACGTTTCCGCATTTCCGCTTCGAAAAGGCGCGCCTTGAGCATGTTCATGGCGATATCGCGGTTCTTGTGCTGCGAACGGTCAATCTGACTCGCAACGATAATCCCGCTTGGAACGTGAGTGATACGGACAGCAGAATCGGTGGTATTAACGTGCTGCCCCCCCGCGCCTGAAGCGCGATAGGTATCAATCCTAAGGTCGGCCGGGTTTATTTCTATATCGATGTCATCGTCGATGACAGGATAGACCCAGACCGAACTGAAACTGGTGTGTCGCCGGGCAGAACTGTCATAGGGGCTGATGCGCACAAGCCGATGAACACCGCTTTCGGTCTTGGCGTAGCCATATGCATTTTCGCCTTTCACCAAGAGCGTAGCCGACTTGATTCCGGCCTGTTCGCCAGCGTGATAGTCCACCAGTTCGACCTTATAACCGCGGCGTTCCGCCCAGCGAGTATACATGCGCTGAAGCATTTCGGCCCAGTCCTGGCTTTCCGTGCCTCCCGCACCTGCATGAATTTCCAGGTAGGTATCATTCGCATCGGCCTCACCAGAAAGCAGGGCCTGAACTTTGTCGGCATCGGCACGCCTGGCAAGTTCGCCCAATGTGGCCACGCCCTCGTCGGCTACGGCATCATCGCCTTCGACTTCACCCATTTCAACGAATTCGATCGCATCGGCCATTTCTTGGCTGATTTCATTGACGGTACCGATCGCAGATTCGAGACGGCGGCGTTCCCGCATGATCGCTTCCGCCCGCTTGGGGTCATCCCATAGAGTGGGGTCTTCAACTCGCGCATTCAGCTCATCGAGCCGGCGCAAGGCACGATCCCAGTCCAACGACCGGCGCACCAGCGCCAGCGCAGCTTCGATGCGATCAATATGGGCCTGCCCTTCGGCACGCATGTGACTTTAACTCCGTAATTTCGGGGCCCGCCCATTTAGCTGACGGACAAGATTTGCGAAAGTGGGGGAACGGCTTGTGCCCCTGCCCGCCACCGCACGGCGATGCAAGCGCCTATTTGCCGGCGAGCTTTTTCACAGTGGCAAGCGTCAGTTGAACATGCTTGCGCCAATCCATTTCGGAATGGACCATAACAATCCGTCCGTTCCGTCCGACAACGTATGAAGTCCGGTCTGTCAGGCCCGTATCCCCGTCTTTTCTGACGAGTGCGACATCATAGGCCTTGATTACAGCTGGACTTGCAGTCGCAACAGGAAATGCATCTCTACATTCCTCCGTTGAGAATTTACGCAAGGTCGGCAGATCGTCAGCTGAAAGCCCAACTACCTGTGCACCTGCGGCTTTGAAATCAGGCATAGCCTCAGCGAAGGCATGGGCTTCCAACGTGCACCCCTGAGTAAACGCCTTTGGGTAGAAGTATAATACCACCGGCCCCTCATCCAGGGCGCGTTCAAGATCGAAAGCAAAGTCCTTACCCGCCAATGCGCCTTTGGTGGAAAATTCAGGCGCCTTGGCTCCAACCGGCAAAGCTGCCGACGCAGAGGTACCAAAAGCCATGACGGCGAATGCAAATGCAAGCAGAGATCTCATTCTTGCATGATGGGCCTTACTCCCCCTCCTGTCCAGCACCGCTGTCAGTACACTCCTCCCTGCTCTTCCGCGAAATTGCCTGGTTGCCCCGCATTTCCGCCTGCCTTGCGCTGCTCTTCAGCTTCGCGCCCTCGTCGCAAAAGATCCATGATCTCCTGACGCATGGCATCGATTTCGTCTTGCCGGGTACTGCGGCTTGGCTCGGTATCCGGTTTGAAAGCTTCCCAGATGATTGCGGCTTTGGGATCGTCTGTTGGCCAGCCATCAAAAACACGTTTACCCGTCCGCCTGTCGATCCGAACCATGCGGACACCGGTCGGCGCCGGGAATGGCTCGTCGCTCCAACGCTTGCGAGTGGCTTGCACGAACTGCTTGAATATGGGGGCAGCATGACGCCCGCCCTGCGCATATCCCCCAAGGCTACGCGGCTTGTCATAACCCATGTAAACCCCCGCGACGATATCAGGTGATCCGCCGACGAACCACACATCCGTCGGCCCTGAAGTCGTTCCCGTCTTGCCGAAAAGAGGCAGGTCAAGATCGCGTAGAACAACCGCAGTACCCCGCTGCACCACGCCTTCCAGCATATGGATCACCTGATATGCCGTCCGGGGATCGAGCACCTGCTTGCCCCGCTCAGCAAGGCGCGGCATGGGCTTTCCATCCCACTCTGCCATGTTGCAACTATTGCATTTACGGTTGTCCGCGCGCCAGATCACCTTGCCGTTACGATCCTGCACATAATCAATGAGCGTGGAATTGAACTGGCGCCCCTGATTGGCGAGCGCCGCATAGGCGTTGACCATTCTCTGCACGGTAGTTTCACCGGCACCCAACGCGAAAGACAGGTACGGCTTGTATTCGCCTATCCCCACTTTCTGGAAAGTACGCGTGACATTCTCCATCCCCGCATCATTGGCGATGTGAACAGTCATCAGGTTACGTGACTGTTCCAGCCCCCATCGCATCGTGTGTTCGCCACTTCCGCCACCCCCGAAATTCCGAAAGCACTTCTCCCCCAGCTTTGCGCCCTGATAGACACAAAAGGGCCCATCCATCACCATGGATGCCGGGGTCAGCCCAAAATCGAGACCAGTGGCATAGACAAAGGGTTTGATAGTGGAGCCGGGCTGGCGAAGTGCCTGGGTCGCACGGTTGAACGCGCCAAGGCGGGAGTCGAATCCTCCCTGCATTGCCAATATTCGTCCCGTATGAGGTTCTTCAGCGACAAAGCCTCCGGAAATTTCGGGAATTGTCCGGACCTTGTATCCATTCCCATCAGGAGAAGCGACAACCACGTCACCCGCGCGCAAGGCGTCCGGCAGATTCGTCAGAGGGAATTCGTTCCCATCTGTGAAGCCAATTCTCGCAGATTTCCCGCTGCGGGCAGTAACGACGCCGACGCGCCAGTCTTTGTAATTGATGCCGAGATAGGAACTGATGAGCTGACTCTGCCAGTTGCCTGCATCCAGATTGATCTTCGCGACCGGACCAGTCCACCCGCGCGAGCCATGGAAACGCAGCAATCCCGTACGTAACGCATTACGCGCGGCGGTTTGCAATTGCGGATCCAAAGAGGTGCGTACCCACAATCCGCCAGCATAGACGCTATGCGGGCCATCCTCCGCCTTTTCACCATATCGGTCTATTAGTTGACGACGCACCTCTTCAAGGAAGTATCCTGCATCCACCGTCTTACCCGAGGCACGGCGCGGAAGCACGTCCAAAGGTTTTGCCTTGGCTGCGTCAGCCTCTTGTCGTGAAACGAATTTGTTATCGACCATCTGGTCAAGGACAAAATTCCGGCGCTGCAAAGCCAGATCTGCATATTTCGCCCGACCATATCTCTCGGGGGCCTTGGGCAGGATTGCCAGAAAGGCTGCCTCGTGCAAATCGAGATCACCGACATCCTTGTCGAAATAGGCTCTTGCCGCTGCCTGTACCCCAAAGCTTTGGCGCCCGAGCGGAATTTCATTCAGGTAAAGCTCGAGTATCTGCTGCTTTGTCAGCACGCCTTCGATTCTGCGTGCAAGGATCATTTCCTTGAGCTTGCGGGTAATCGAATATTCGTCACCAACGAGGATGTTTTTCGCTACCTGCTGCGTAATGGTCGATCCACCCTTGGCCCGCTGTCCCGAGCCAAGCTTGCTGACATAATCGACCACGGCGCCGGCAAAACCGGTGTAGTCTATACCTCCATGCGTCCAGAAGGTCTTGTCCTCGGCAGAAAGAAACGCATTGATCAAGGGCCGTGGGAAATCGACGAATTGCAATTGGACACGCCGTTCACGCGCGTAAGAATCCACAATTTCGCCGTCGATGCCGCGCACCATTGTCGGCAACGGCGGCTGATAGTCCAATAGCATTTCTGCGTCAGGCAGGTTGCGTGACAATGTCACCCAGACGAGCAGCCATAAAGCCAGAAAAGCAGCGACAGCTATCGCTGCCCAGCGGAATAACCGATTGTTGCGCCACCTTTCCCTGATCCAATGAAATACGCCAGTAGCGTCGCGGCGGATCCGGTATCGGACAGTATCGGAATTGCTCTCGTCGGCCATCGTGCGCCGCCCTTAGCACGCCCTCTTCGCGCGATGCCAGTAGGAAGCGTATGACAGGTCACACTCCCGTCTGGCGCGCGAAATAAGCACGAACCGCCCGATCTACGACTTCCGCAAATCTCTCTCGTCCGGAATTAGACGCAAGACGGCGCGCGTCTTCGGGATTCGTGATGTAGCCCGCTTCAAAAAGGACAGACGGAACGTCCGCCGACTTAAGGACGGCAAAAGCGGCCGAACGACGGGGTGTAGTGTGAAAATCCATCTGCCCAACCCCTTCACGAATGATGAGTTGCGCCAATTCAGCAGATTCTTCACGTACCCGACGTTGCGACAAATCAACCAGAATGGCGCTCACAGCGTCACTTTGCCCTTCCAGGGCGACTCCATTAACCCGATCCGCACGGTTCTCACGCGCGGCGAGACGCGCTGCTGTTTCATCTGACGCTTTTGCCGACAGCGTATAAATTGTCGCCCCGGTAATACCGCTTTTCTCACCGGCAGAATCAGCGTGAATCGAGATAAACAGCCCAGCGCCCAATATTCTTGCGATCTTTCGCCGTTCAGCCAACGCAAGGAATTGGTCGGTGTCACGCGTCATCGCCACACGAATCCCGCCTCCGGCCAACAGGCGATCGCGCAATGCCTGTGCAAGCCCCAGAGTGAGCACCTTTTCCTCATAGCCCGCGCCGCTCGCCCCCGGATCATGGCCACCGTGACCCGCGTCGATTACCACCAGTGGGCGACTGGCATCTTGCGGGCCCTCGATCTTGGGCAAGCCAATCTTGCGCCCCGCTGCGGGCAATTGGAGGCGAACGGCGTAACCATGCCCAGGATGCGTCAGGATCGTTTCGACGATAAATGCACCTAGCCCCGCAATAGAAGCGACCGTAACGAATACGGCCAACCAGAGTTGCACCCGAGGAGACATCGAAACAGCGTTATGAGCCTCGACGTCGGAAGAACAAGAGCGATTTCGCCTTATTCCGCAATATGGTTGCCCAGTTGCCGCACCGGTGCTAGCTATGATGTTACGGGGCAGGCCAGCCTTTCCGGGATCGCTTGGGACATATGATGTCGCGCTAAGTGAAACATTTTCGGAACCATGGCAGCAGTCTGCCCCGCCACAGAAACCGGACCTCCTACAAGAAGTTCGGTTCCACACAGGTTGACGCCCGAATGAGAAGCCCGCTCCAACACCGACCGCAACAGCCCGCCTTCGGCGCTGTTTCCGCGGCGGCTCGGGCCGCGCGCAGCACCCACGAAATTGACATGGGCCCGCGCGATCTCTTGAGGGCAGACACATTTCGCTTTCCCGGCCTGCAACAGCGAGCCGGCACGTTCCCCCTTTCCAACAGCCGGCCCCGCCAATGCCGGGCGGCTCGTGGATTACCTACAATTGCGCGCGCCGCACACGACATAGCCCACCAAAGGGCTCCTGACCGACCGCGCGCCTGGAGAATTCATAATGACAACGCGCATGCTTATCGATGCGCGCCACCCGGAAGAAACCCGGGTGGCGGTGCTGAAGGGCAACCGTATTGAAGAGTTCGACTTTGAATCTGCTGACAGGAAGCAGATCAAAGGCAATATCTATTTAGCGAAAGTCACTCGGGTCGAACCGTCGCTGCAGGCGGCTTTTGTCGACTTTGGCGGCAATCGCCACGGTTTTCTCGCATTCAGCGAAATTCATCCCGATTACTACCAGATTCCCCGTCAGGATCGTGAAGCGCTTCTGGCAGAGGAAGAGGCTGCCGCAGAAGAAGAAGCACGTCTACGCGCCGCTGAGGAAGAAAACGCGGACGACGACGATTTCGAATCTAGTGAGAGTGACGAAGACAGCAGCAGCGCATTGGTCGATGACCTTGCCGGCGAGGATGGTGTCGAGGAAATCGACACATCCGACAAGGACGATGTGGCTACAATCGAAGATGGGCATGTCAAAAGCGACGCTGAAGATAGCGACCTGGGCGGCGACGCTGAAGACGACGAAAGCGATGAAGATCGCGACAATCACGACCACGGCCGTCGCCGTGGCCGGCGTCAGGGCCGAGCGCGTTCAAAGGAAGCAGAAGAGCTTCGCGCCAAGCGCATGGCATTGCGCCGCCGGTACAAGATCCAGGATGTAATCCAACGGCGCCAGGTGTTGCTCGTTCAAGTCGTCAAAGAAGAGCGTGGCAACAAGGGAGCTGCTCTTACCACATATCTCAGCCTTGCAGGGCGCTACACCGTCCTGATGCCTAACAGCAGCCACGGCGGCGGCATTTCGCGCAAGATTTCCAGTTCGGCCGATCGCAAGCGACTGAAGCAGATCGTTGCGGAACTCAAGCTCCCCAAGACTATGGGGTGTATCATCCGTACCGCCGGACTTCAGCGGACAAAAACCGAGATCAAACGCGATTTCGATTACCTCGCCCGCCTATGGGACGAGATCCGCGAGAACACTTTGTCCTCCACCGCTCCTGCGATGATCCATTCCGACAGCGATCTCGTGAAGCGTGCAATCCGCGACATTTACAATCGCGAGATCGAAGAAGTCGTGGTCGAAGGTGAGGACGGCTACAAAGCTGCTCGGCAGTTCATGAAACTGCTCATGCCCAGCCATGCCCGCAGGGTTAAGCAATATGCTGATCCCGTGCCACTGTTCCAACGGTATGGTGCCGAAGATCAGCTAACGGCCATGTACGATCCAGTGGTGCAGCTCAAGTCGGGCGGCTATCTGGTCATCAATCCGACCGAGGCGCTCGTATCCATCGACATCAACTCGGGCCGTTCCACCAAGGAACACGGTATCGAGGCTACGGCGTTGAGCACAAACCTCGAAGCCGCCAAGGAGATCGCTCGCCAATTGCGTTTGCGTGACATGGCCGGGCTTGTCGTGATTGACTTCATCGACATGGAATACAGTTCCAACACCCGCAAGGTCGAGCGGGCGATGAAAGATGCGCTCAAGCACGACCGGGCACGGATACAGGTGGGACGAATTTCCGGCTTTGGCCTGATGGAAATGAGCCGCCAGCGCCTGCGCACTGGTGTGCTTGAGGCGACCACCCGTTCATGCCCGCATTGCGACGGCACTGGCCTGGTCCGCACCGCCTCAAGTGCAGGCCTTTCGGCCCTGCGCCTGATCGAGGAAGAGGCCGCAAAGGGCAAGGGCACGCTCATCACGCTGTACGCATCGACGGAAGCAGCAATTTACTTGCTCAACCAGAAGCGCGGCGACCTCGCGGAGATCGAGGAACGCTATGGCGTGACAGTCGAAGTGCTTCCTGAAGGGGAAAACGAGGGTGCAAAAATGCGCGCAACTAGCGCAGGCCCCCGCCCCGTCAATACACCCAGATTCGAACCACTGCTCACCATTGAAGACGAGGAAGAAGACGAATCCTTCGAGGAAGAGGAAGAATTCGAGTCGCGCGATGACGAGGACAATCGAGAGCCCCGCAAGAAACGGCGGCGGCGTGGCGGCAGGAACCGCAGACGTCCAGAGCAGTCCACAGATTCGGATGAAAACGAAGCGTCTGCTGAAAGCATGGACGAAACCGTGGAAGGCGGAGTTGATAGCGACAACGATGCCGAAGTTGCTGTCGATGGCGATGAAAAGCCCAAGAAGCGCCGTCGGCGCGGAGGACGCCGCCGTAAAAAGCGGATTGATGGCATCGAAGGCGAAGATGGTCTGAACGAAACCAGCGCCGAAACGCCCTCCGAAGCAGGAGAAGACGCCTCAAATCTGGAAGCAATACCAAGCGAACAGGTTGAGCCAGAAGAGATTCCAGTAGAAGCCATATCAGCAGAAACCGAAGCGGAACCCGAAGCCGAAAAAGCACCAGCCAAACCCAGACGGACACGCCGTAAGAAGGCGGAACCCGAGCCTGCGAGCGAAGAAACCGCAGCAGAGGCCGGCACTGCGTCTGCGGAGGCCCCTCCAGAGGCTGGAAGTGCTGCGATGTTGGCTGAAACTGGTCCTGCCGATGAGGACGGCGAAGCCAAGCCTAAGCCAAAACGGAGAACTCGCCGCAAAAAGGCTGATGCCGATACACCTTCTGAAACTGCTGTCGCGGATGCGTCACCGGAGGAAGAGCCCGCCCCAGTGAAGCCCAAGCGCACTCGGCGCAAAAAGGCAGAAACCGTCGCGAGTGAGGCTCCAGCAGAATCTGGAGCGGCCGATATTGCAGAAGTGCCCACTCCGGAAACGCAGCCAATATCGATTGCGCCTGCAGCCGCAGACGTTGCGCAAGCGGAAGCCACTGCAACCACTGAACCTCCTGCCGAGACGCAAGAGACGCCAGCGGTAGAGGATACCCCCTCAGAACCCCCTCGGCGTGGGTGGTGGCAACGCACTTTTGGTGAATAGATACAATTAGAGCCCTGCATGCACCGTATGCAGGGCTCACCTGATATTGGGATAGACCGCCCCGATCCATTAGATTGTGCCTCTGCAACCCTTGCAGGGTGGCGATGAATCGTTAGAAGGCACCACGAGTCCCGCGGCATGAGCCGCCAGCAGGAATGATAGGCGATGGCAACCTTTACGCTTCCCAAGAACAGCAAGATCTCTGGCAAAGGCAATGTCCACAAGGCGGATAGCGCGGGCCGGGTCAAGAAGTTCAAAGTCTATCGCTATGACCCGGAAACCGGCGAGAATCCGCGTTACGATACTTTCGAAATTGACCTCGACCAATGCGGGCCAATGGTTCTGGACGCGATCATCAAGATCAAGAATGAAATTGATCCGACGCTGACTTTTCGCAGGTCGTGTCGCGAGGGGATTTGTGGGTCATGCGCCATGAACATGAACGGGCGCAATGGTCTTGCCTGTACCACTGCAATTGACGATCTGCCGGGTGAAATCCGCATTACCCCGCTGCCGCACATGGAAGTGATCAAGGACCTTGTTCCGGATTTCACTCATTTCTACGCGCAGTACGCATCGATCCGTCCGTGGCTGCAAACGGTTTCAACCACGCCGAGCGGCAAGGAACGGCTTCAAAGCCCCGAACAACGCGAAAAGCTCGACGGTCTCTACGAGTGCATTCTGTGCGCCTGCTGCTCGACTAGCTGCCCGAGCTATTGGTGGAATTCTGACAAATTCCTTGGACCGGCAATTCTGCTCCAGGCCTATCGTTGGCTTGCCGACAGCCGTGACGAGATGACAGGTGAACGGCTCGACGAGTTGGAAGATCCCTTCCGGCTCTATCGCTGCCACACGATCATGAACTGTGCGAATGTTTGCCCCAAGGGGCTCTCTCCCGCCAAGGCAATTGCCGAGATCAAGAAGATGCAGGCCGAGCGGCACATCTGAATTGCACACAGATAGGACACCTGTAGCTGAAGATACACCGGCGCGGATTTTGAAAGGCCGGTGTATCCTGAAGAACAAGGTGCGCATCGCAAGTTCTCGGTCACACGAGAGATTAATCCTGACGGCATACCGCAGGTTGCCTCGCGCTCATTGCCTCAACGCCATGCGTCAGAAAACGCTACCTTTTTCGGGCTTCATGTGATCGCTACCCTCAGACGTTGTCAGCCAATCGCCGTATGACCGGACTGATTGCCCGCTACGAGGCCTTGGTCGCCGCTGGAGAGTTGCGCCCCGACCCTGAGCAGGCAGCCGCTGCCCACCGCTTGCATCTGCTGCAACGCGATCTGGAATCCCAGGGACAAAAAACAAGCTTTCTCGGGAAGCTGATGGGAAAGAAACCCCCCTCACCACGCGGCATCTACATGTGGGGGGGAGTCGGACGTGGCAAATCGATGCTGATGGATCTGTTCCACGACACATTGGCAATTGCGGACAAGCGGCGCGTCCACTTCCATGCTTTCATGCTCGAAGTGCATGCCGCAATGCGGGACGTGCGCAAGAGCGAGAGCGGAGATCCGATCCCTCAGGTAGCTGCGCGGCTTGCTCAGGGCCTCCGCGTACTGGCGTTTGACGAAATGGTGGTCAACAATTCGGCTGACGCGATGATCATGAGCCGACTGTTTACAGCCTTGATGATGCAAGAGCACATAACCATCGTCACTACCTCCAATCGCGCCCCATCCGAATTGTACAAAGATGGGCTCAACCGCGAGCATTTTCTGCCATTTATCGCGTTGATCGAACGTGAGCTCGATGTGTTGGCCCTCAACGGTCCGGTTGATTACCGTCTCGACAGGCTGGGAGGTATGGAAACCTGGCATACGCCGCTGGGCGATGCAGCGACCGCTCAGGTGCGCGAGGCATTCTTCCGCTTGACCGACTATAAACCGGAAGATGCAGAACATGTTCCCTCCGCCGATCTCGATGTCGGCGGCGGCCGTATGCTGCACGTCCCGAAGAGCCTCAAGGGTGTGGCCGTATTCAGCTTTAAAAGACTCTGCGGCGAAGCTCGTGGGGCTCCGGATTACCTGGCTATCGCACAGACCTACCATACCGTTATTCTGGTGGGGATTCCGATCATGGGGCCAGAAAAGCGGAATGAAACGGCACGGTTCGTGACGCTTATTGATGCGCTTTATGAACATAAGGTCAAATTGCTGGCGACGGCAGCCGCAAGGCCTGAAGACCTGTACGATACAGGGACCAAGGGGAACGAGAGCGGTCGCTTCGAATTCGACCGCACCGTCAGCCGCCTGCAGGAAATGCAGAGCGCGGACTACATGGCTGCCGGCCATGGCGAAGAGGGTTGATCTCCAACTCCCGCGTCACCATCTCATAACCATTCCGGCGTTAACACCCCGCCGAAGTGGATACCCAACATGATTGATATCAGGCCTTTTGCCTCACTCGGCCATGCTGAACATGGCTGGCTGGATGCTCACCATCATTTCAGTTTTGCAGGCTATCATGACACCGCCCGCATGGGTTGGGGGCCAATCCGCGTATGGAACGACGATACGATTTCTCCGCGTAGCGGCTTCCCTGCACACCCCCACGCCAATATGGAAATCGTCACTTTTGTGCGTAGTGGAGCAATCACTCACAAGGATTCACTGGGCAACATCGGCCGGACAGGGGCCGGGGATGTCCAGGTAATGAGTGCCGGTACAGGCATCACTCATGCTGAATACAATCTGGAGGATGAAGCGACCACTCTGTTCCAGATCTGGATTATACCTGATCGCGTCGATGTCACCCCCAATTGGGGTCAACGCCAGTTTCCTCACGGAGAACGCGCGGGGCGCTGGGAAATTGTCGCCAGCGGCAACCCGGATGCTGACAACGCCTTGCCCATACAGACTGACGCAAGAGTGTTGGCGGCCACCCTTCCCGCTGGTGAACGGCTGGATTACGCAGTCGATCCGTCCCGGCATCTCTACCTGGTATCGGCCTCAGGCCGCATCAGAATAAATGGGCGGGAAGCTCAACCACGTGATGGCATTGCCATCACCAATGAAAGCACGTTCACCGTTGAAGCGCTGGATCAAGCCGAACTGGTGCTGGTCGACGCGAAATAAACAAGTCAGGCAGCGCTGGTTGCCAGTCGGGACTGGGCCCGGGTCAGCCGGCTCATGACCTTCAGGTCCTGTTCTGACAGACCCAGCGCTGCATCTGCCCACAAATCGACAATCCGCTTGAGCTCATCAAGCGGAACCGGTGATGCCAACCGCATCGCCTGACGCGCCTTTACAAGGCCGACATGCCTCCGGCGGGACTTGTGAATGTAATCCCGGCAAGCTGACACGCCCTCACCCTTTTCGGCAAGCACATGCACGATGCCCATTTCATACAATTGTTCCGCCGAATAACTTTCATTCGACAGGATCATTCGTTCCGCCATGGCCGCGCCGATTTTCCGGGTTAGGTACGCATGTGCCCCCATGCCCGGGAAAAGGCCGAAAATCACCTCTGGCAACCCAAAGGTGGCTCCACGTTCCGCGATCAAAACGTCGAATGAAAGCAGAGCCTCAAAGCCGCCCCCCAGTGCAGAGCCTTCGACAAGGCCAATCGTCAACATGGGTAAATCCAGAGCACGCGCATTGCGTTCGAGAATCTCAACACAGCGGTAACCGTAGGCGGCCAAGCCATCACGGTTACGCTCACGTATCAAGCGTTGGAACAATTCCAGATCGCCGCCAAAGCAGAATACACCCGGCGACCGACTGCCCAGAATAAGGTATTTCAACGGCACTTTGCCTGGGCCGAAACCTTCCGCAATCAGCCTCTGCCAAGCGACGAAATCATGGAGCATGGTAGGCGTGAAGCTCGGCCGTCCGGAGGGCCGCATGAAAGTCCACAATGCCTCGATGTCATCCTCATACAGGACATCGAGTTCGTTGAGCGTATAAAGGTCCTGCGGCACAGATAAATGCCGCAAGCTCTCTTCCACGCCTGCCTTCGCATCTCCGGCGAAAAACAGGGGCGTGTCATCGGCGTCGTCGACGCCGGGCTCAACTTTGTCTAGCCCTCCATTAAGGCGGTCCATATTTTGCCCCTTGGCCGCAAACGCCAACTCACGAAAAATATTATATATTCGTGCCTATCTTGGAATCATATTACAGCGACGAGTCTTTTTGCAATCCGGTATTTACCATAATACGACGAATTGAGTCCTGCGCAGGACAGATACACCCACCTCCATCCCAAGATTCCGTCATATCTGCTTGTTTTTCATGATATATTCATGTTCCTGATCGCGCTGTCCAACATAACAAATTGCCACAAAAGGCGGCCGTGATCGCTCCTGCCTGCAATGTGATCCTCTGCGATCTGGCTGATCCGCCGTCCATCAAACCAACCTGTCCGATGCAATGATGGTCCTGTCGCTATAGCACGAGCATGATCCGCAAGGGGGCCACGCAACCATGCGCTGACAGGCGTCACGAAGCCCTGTTTAGGTCGATAGAGAATGTCATCGGGCAGATATCTGCGCATCGTGCGCTTAACCAGCCACTTACCCTGCATCCCCCGCAAACGCATTCTGTGCGGCAGAGATGCGGCGAATTCGATCAGGCGATGGTCGAGCAACGGTTCACGTGCTTCGAGACCTACCGCCATGCTGGTCCGATCAACTTTCGTCAGAATATCGCCCGGTAACCAAAACTTGAGATCTGCGTATTGCGCTCGATCCAGGCCCGAACGCGCAGGCGCACCGCGCATCATTTCAATAAACGGAGTTTCTGCGCGATAATCACCCCGCATGGCCAGAAAATCGGGGCTATAGAGCTGCTGCCGAAGTTCCGGAGGTGTAATGCCGACGGCGCGCGCATAGGCCCCTTCCCCGCTGTCGGCGAGAGACAATAACGTGGTCTTTGCTCGCAAGGGGCGAGGCAGCCAGTCTGCCTTGGGGTAGGCAGCGCCAAGTCTCCCGAACACGCCCTGCCTCAATGGCCCAGGCAGTATCCGCCGCACCAGATCTTCCCGCGCCTGAAACACCTGGCGACGATAGCCTGCGAATGCTTCGTCCGCTCCGTCGCCTGACAGTGCGACTGTCACCGTTTCACGGGCCAATTCACAAACCCGCCAGGTCGGCAATGCTGACGCATCCGCAAACGGTTCGTCGAACATCTTTGCCAATCTGTCTATTTCGCGAAAATCGTCAGCCCCCACGATCCGGCTCCGATGCTCGGCTCCGAACAGATTTGCTACCTTTGCCGCGTAAGAACTTTCATCAAGTGCCGCGACATCAAAACCGATGGAACATGTCCTTACGGGCTGCGCACTTGCCTCGGCCATCAGTGCCACCACACTCGAGGAATCGACACCGCCCGAAAGAAACGCGCCCAGAGGCACGTCAGCGACCGTGCGCGAAGTCACGGATTGGCGCATCAGATGCAGCAATTCCGCGGACAAATCAGCTTCGGTGCCTTTGCGCCGATCAACAAATGAAATGTCCCACCATTTCACAGGCAAAGAAGGTTCACGGTCGTGCCGCAGCAACCGATAATGCCCGGCAGGCAACTTCTCCACGCCCTTGAGAAACGACCGATGGTCAGGCACGTAGCCCCATGCCAGATAGTCCTCCACTGCCATGGGATCTATTTCCCTACGCAGCAATGGGTGCGCCAAAAGACCTTTCAATTCCGAGGCAAAGGCGACGCTGCCATCGCTCAGACTGGCTGTGAATAGCGGTTTTACACCCAATCGATCACGTGCAAGAAAGAGGGTCCGATCTTTGAGATCGTAAAGTGCGAAAGCGAACATACCGTCGAGACGGCTTAAACAATCAGGCCCCCAGCGGCCCCACGCCGCGAGAATTACCTCCGTATCGCCATCAGTCCGGAATTCCGATCCGGATGACATCAGTTCGCGACGCAGTTCCCGAAAATTGTAGATTTCGCCATTGAATACGATCACTGACCGCCCATCCGCCGATACCATCGGCTGCGATGAGCCTTCCAGGTCGATAATCGACAACCGGCGATGGCCGAGCCCAACTCCCGGCGCCGTCCACACACCCGCACCGTCTGGCCCGCGATGCATCAAGGCATCGCACATCCGTTCCACACGAGAGGCTTCGACCGGCTTCGGCGTACCGCAATGAAATATCCCGGCAATCCCGCACATAATAGCCGGTTAGGGCAGATCGGCGGTACGGTCCATCCATTCTCCGACCGGACCGATGGTGGAAAGAAAACTCTCAAGGCTCTCCTGCGCGGATGGGTCGCCCCTATTTTCAGCCGACAAGATCAAAAGGATGGTCGCATGGTCTCTCAGCAGCAGGCGATCCTCCATTGTGGCCAGTTTGAGTCTGGCCTTGCTGCCGGTCAGCAGACTGCCGTTGCGATACCATGTTACCGCCAGTCGCTCGACAGCTCCCGGCGACTGCCCCTGCGCCAGTAGTCGCTCACTCTGTGCGCCTCGCATAGTCTGACCGACGCCAATCCACGACCATGGACTTTCAGGCATCAGCGCCCCTTGGCCATAGCCACCTGCTTCATTTCCTTCGTTCTGATCGGGATAAAGCGCGAAGAATACATCGACTTGATGCCCATTCCGGTCCCGATAACTTCCGAGCAACCGATGATCGGCACCGTGCGCATGGGGTTCCCACCAGACCGTCGGTTCATAATCGACCCGCTGCCATCCAGGCACATTCGGCAGGAATATCTGCTTGGGCATTTCAGCCGAAAGGCGCGCTGCCATAGCGGCCCAGAACAATGTCAGCACAACAAGCGCGCCACCCACCGAAATCAAGCGAATATGGGATGCGTAAGCACTCTCAAACACGCGCGGCAAAGTCCTGTGCTCCAGCCTGTCGGCGGAGATGAATGGGTCATCGACCGCACGGTCGAAGAACCGCCAAGCCAAAGCCAACACCGCTGCCATCACCAATGCAAAGAATATCCAGCCATAAAAGATGTGATCGAAACCGGCAGCAAACTCGACCCCGCGGAATTGTGCGATATAAATCGTGCCCCACGCTCGGACGCCGTTAGCCACGATCGGCAGAATCACGCAGACTGCCATGAACGCAAACCGCCGCCGCCAACCCTTGAAACAAATATGAGCGACCAGCGTGCCCAGCGCGATCATGGCGATCAGGAACTTGACGCCCGAGCAAGCCTCGGCAACCTCGAACAAGCCGACGGGAGTGTCGATGAACACCCCATCGATGTCAGCGGGAATCCCGCTCCAATGCGTCAACGCTATGGTGATCTTGGCCGTGATGGTTTGCAACGCGGGCACCAACTCGTCACCGAAAGGCACGAGAAAGAACATATAGGCCAACGGGAAGAGCAAACCGATTGCGACCCGCGGGCCAAGCAAAGCGAGAACTGCCGCCTGCAACATGAGAACCGCGCCAAGCTGGCGCGCGACGTTGAGGCCTGAAAAAGCGCCGAGCAGCCAGACAAAGAGAGCACCTGCGAAAGGCAGTAAGCCCCACCACCAGGCGCGCGGCTGCATTTTCAACAGTTCTTCGCGCCTCAGCGCCACCAACCAGATGAGGATGGCCGGGACCAGCAGCACATGGTTGTAAGTCGAACTATCCCACCATTGCCATGCCATGTCTGCCCAATCGCGCCAGAACACGGCAATCAATGCCGTCCAGACGCACAGTAGACGAGCAGCAGGCATTCTCCAGACGGGTGAAAGGCGACCCCACAATTGGCCCGGCATCAGGCGGTCAAGCGGCATTACGCCGCTCTTGTTTGGATCTACTGGGCCGAACCAAGGCTTCAAGTGGTGCCAGCGCAGCGTCCCAACCTCTCGTTTCGATAACGAATTGGCGTGCCGCCTGTCCAACCTCAGCCGCCATACGATGCCTGTCGGTGAGCACACGAGCGCACGCCACCAGTTCCTCGTCCCCCTGACCTACGACGAAGTGCATTTTGTCCTGCCCATCAATTCCGACGGCAGCCTCCGGTGTCAACAGAACAGGACGGGCCATGGCCATCGCCTCCAAAACCTTGTTCTGCACACCCCGCGCGATCTCAAGGGGTATGATCACCATATCCGCGCCTGCCAGATAGGGGCGGACATCAGCAACTTCGCCCCATACGCGGCAGCCCATTTTACCGTCGTAGGCCAGCAAGGCCGGTGGCGGATTTCTGCCAACAATATGGCATTCCGCATGCGGGTGGGACTTACGCAGTTCGGGTAGAATATTCGTCATGAGCCGCAGAGCAGCGGCAATGTTCGGTGGATAATCCATTTGGCCGGTAAAGACTATCCGTGGCCAACCCATCGCAGAAAAATCCGGCGATATTCCCACTTTCGCCGGATCGAAGTAGTCGGCGTCTATACCGTTGCAAAGTGGCGAAACCTGAACGCCGGCCGGCTCGGACAGACGCAACTGGAAAAGCCGGACCTCCTGCTCACTGACAAACAGAGTATGATTGGCACGGTGGGCTAACTTTTCTTCCTCTGCCCGGAGAAGTCGCCCCTCCCGTGCGTTTATCCATCGGCGGTGGAGAAGCCCGTTTTTTCCATATGCCTCAAATTTTGCTGAATCGACGTCCACAAGGTCCATCAGAACCTGCCCCGAGAAGTCGGCAGGAACATATTGCCCCATCTGCCCTGAAAAGACGTAGATCGTGTCAATTCGACCAGTTGCGAGGACATCCCGCACATAAGTTGCTATACGGTCGTCACGGAAAGCAGCAAGACTTACTGGCTCCCGCGCCGAAATAGCCTCCAATCCCGCCTTCCACAGGGGCTTATCCCTCTGCACAAGGCAGTGAGAATCAGCGACCGCCGCCAACTCATGCTCGTGAGCGAAGTCCTCTGCGCGATCCGCAAATGTCGCCACGTGTACCGGCGCCATGGAGGCCAACTTCCGCAGAACATGGTGCGATCGGATCTTGTCGCCCCGGTCCGGTGGAAAGGGCATGCGATGCGCCAGAAACAGAATTTCCCCGCTCATCCGAGCCCCCGCGCAAGGTATGGCCCGATCAAGTTTGCCAGCGGAAGCGGCAATCGCTTCCAGGCAGCAATGCGGGCCGCATGACGTGGGCTGGTAGGATCAACATCGCGGCACCGTGCTCCCGGTACTGTCCAACTCGCGTATGCCAACGGATCTGGCGTGAAACCCCAGTTGCGTTTGAAATGATAGGCGCCGCTTCCAGTCTTGGACCGGCCGAAATCGAAACGCGTACAACCACGTTGGCGGGCATGCCGCATGAGTTCGAAGTACATCCGATCATTGGCGCGTAATGCACGGGCTGCATGAGTTCCTCCGCCCCAATATGGCAGGACGGTCCCGCGATGATAGAGCGACAACACACTTGCCACGGCAACCCCCGCGTGACGAATTGTCAGGATATCTGCATCCAGGTGCTCCAACACCGCCTCGAACAGCGTACGCGGAAACACCGGTGTACCGAGATTACGCACACTTTCGGCATAGACCGCGTAATGGGCCGCCTGATCGTTCGTATCAGTTCCAATATGGACTGTCAGGTCGCTGTTCAGTCCCTTGCGCACTTCGGCCCGCTGTTTGCGTGGGATGGCAAGCAATTGCGCTTCGTCCTCCACCGCGAGGTCCGACACGAACCCACAGTGACTGTCCCGCCGGATCGACCAATTCCACGGCAATATGCCGCCCCGCAGTTCGATTGATCCACAGGTGTACCGCACAGCCAGTTCCTCGGCCGCGGCAGCCAGTTGCAGGGCAGTTGCTTTGCTGTGCGCAAGAATACCCCCTCCCACCGCGAAGCCGCTGGATACGAGTGCGCGACCGAATATGGGTGAGTGTAGTTCCGTCAGCGGGAGCCAACCGGAAATGCAGTCGCCGCGCTCCACAATCAGTCCCACAGCACGCTGGCCCGTTCCCTGTTCGATAGCTGCAAGCCACACAGGGCGGTGAAATATCGTTCCCTCCGGATGGGCCGCTACGAAATCCTCGAGCTGACGGCATTCCGCAGGATCGTCCAAAGTGGCCAGCCGAACTGTTTCGACACTATGCGCGAACGGGGCGTTCATGCGGCACATTCCCGCCTAAGACGCAAGGCTTCGCCTTGAGCCAGCGCATCCATGCGTCCCCATGAAAATTCGTTTACCAGCCGCTTCAGCTTACCTGCCATCCGACCAAGATTTGTGTAATGACGCAGGCGGGATTTGAGACGGGCCTGTTTGACCCGAGGTTGATCCGGATCGATTTCCCACGGATGAAAATAGAATACGGCCGGACGCTCGTCTCGCTGGTTCACCTGGCGGATCGCCCAGCGTGAGAAGCCATATGGCAAGACACGAAAGAAACCACCGCCCCCGGCCGCCAGTCGTTTGTTACCGAGTTCTGCTGTTGTGACCGGGATTTCGAGCAGGCCAACGCCGGGCAAGGGCCGGAAGCTGAAACGTGGCGCCTCCCGCCAGCCATAGTGGTCGTGGGCGATCGGGGCGACACTCGAACTATAGGCATAGCCCTGCTTCGCCAATTCCTCATACGCCCATGACGTACGATGATCGAATGAAAAGCTTGGCGCGCGATATCCTGTGACCAGAACACCGGCTGCGTCCTCGATAGTCTTGCGGGCCCGCGCGATATCCTTCCCGAACTGATTTTGATCCATGGTATGAACGCGAACATGGTCCCAACCATGACTGGCCAACTCGTGCCCAGCATCTGCAATACGGCGCATCAAGGCTGAATGCCTCTGAGCAACCCAGCCAAGCGTAAAGAAGGTCGCCTTGACCTCGGCTTCCTCAAACAACTCGAGAATTTGCTCCACATTGCGCTCAACGCGATCAGCAAGGCTATCCCAGTCGTTACGCGCGATTACATCCTCGAACGCACCGACCTGGAACCAGTCCTCCACATCTACGGACAGGCCATTGACGAGACCGTTCGCGCTCAACAAAGTTCTCCTCAGGCCGCGATGGGTCTCAGCCCGTCGCTTTCGATCCATTCTATCAACATCGTAAGCGTATGCCGGATGGCGATTTCCTGATCGCTGATACGGGCGTCGAGCGCTTCCAGCCGCGCGCCCAATTCAGCCAATCCAACCGGTTCGTTGGCCAGCGCGGCTTCGTGTGCCTGGGATAGTTCAACCACGGCCTGCTGCAATTCTGCAATCAGCGCATCACGATCAGCCAGCATGCGTTCCACGAGTATGGAATCGAAGGTCGGCTCGACACGCGGATCGGGTGTGGATTGCACAGCATGGTCACTTGCTCGGCGCGAGGGGTGGCTGGAGCCTTCACTCTCACTGCCAACAGGTTCTTTTTCCGCAATTTCAGCTGAAGCAGACATAGTGTCCGGAACGGCATTGTCATTTGCCATTTCGGAAAGAACGGTCTGCAACATGGCAGCGTCAATTCGCGAGCGTTGCTCCACTGCGCCCAGCAACAATAGCCGGTTTGCAATCTGATTTATTCTGCGGGGGATGCCTCCGCTCGCATCATAAAGCTCGGCAAAAACCTGCCGATCGAAGACCGGATTGCCTTTCCACCCGACCCGCCTAAGCCGATGTTCGATATATGGCTGAACTTCTTCCGGCTGCATCGGTTCAAGATGATGCGTGGCAATTACGCGTTGGCGCAACTGCTCCAGACGAGGGTGCGCTTGCAGCGTAGCCCTGAACTCCGGTTGACCCAGCAAGAGCGTCTGCAGCAACGGATGGGAGCCGAGCTGGAAGTTCGACAACATCCGCAGTTCTTCAAGTGCATCGACCGAAAGATTTTGCGATTCATCGACGATCAACAGGCAGCGACGGCCTGCACGCGCTTCATCATGCAGGAAAGCCTCCACCGCACCTAACGCTGAAGCCTTGTCATGGCCGTCTATCTCCAGGCCGAATGCCTGCGCGACGACATGCACGATTTCTTCCCCATCGAGTTTGCTCGTCACGATCTGCCCGACCGAAAGCTGCTCTGGATCAATCGTCGAAACGAGGTGTTCGACCAGAGTGGACTTGCCCGCCCCAACCTCGCCGGTAATGACAATGAACCCTTCGCCCTGCGCAAGGCCATATCCGAGATAGGACAACGCTTTGCGATGCGTAATGCTCTCGAAATAGAATTGCGGGTCCGGCGTCAGCTGGAAAGGCTTGCCCGTCAGCCCATAGAAATCGTCAAACATTGTCCATCTGCTCCATGAGCTCAGAATGAATAGCGCATTCCAACGAGGGCAGAGGCTGTCCAGTAATCCTCTTCTTCCTCGCGGCTTACGCCGTCGATGCCGATTGCCGCAGTCGCAGTCAGGCGGCGCGCCAGCAAATGATTGTAAGCGGCCGACGCTCCGAAAGCGGTTGCCCCACCAGCCTGATCAAGTCCGCTATCCATCCAACTGGCATAGACATTGGTGGAAAAGCTTGAACGCGGGCCGAGCCTGCCATTGAGATAGGCGGCCAGCCAGACATTCTCGTCCGTAGCACCGTCAATGGATTCCAGAATAGTTCCTTCGGCCGCGATATATTTGCGACGGTCGTATCCCACACCGATACCTGTCTGTATCCGGCCGAGATCAAGCGCATATGTCGCTGAAATACCGCGTGCACGGAAGGTTGCAGAACGAAGCGAACCAAGTGCGCCACTGATACAACTGCCGTCCTTGAGGCTATCCACGCAACCGCTGATGTCACCGCTAATCGGGTTCCTGATGGCCTGAAAATCTGTCGGGAGAGAGACCAGAGCCCGGTTCAATTGTCCCCCGTAGCCCGCGACACTGTCATAAACGGAGATATTCAAACTGCTGCGCCGGCTCGCCTGCCAGCCGAAATTGCCATAAAAACTACTGGAACCGTAGCGGCGACCGAAATGCGCTTCCAAAGACGTGCGCGGAGAAGGCCGCCATATAATCCCCACGTCCCAGATCATTCCATCCACATCGTATGCAATCCGGCGCGGCTGACTCTTGTCCGTCTTGTAATGGCCATCGGAACCGATCACCGGTTCTCCCGAACCGTCACGCAAGACATCGCGATGGGAAACCTCGACGTGTTCGTATCCGACTCCGCCCACAAGCGCGACGGACTGGCTTACAGGCACCGTCACATCAGCGCGAACGTGACGGTCATCAATTCGTTGGTCGAGATTGGAGACATCTTCGCGATTCCAGCCAGCGCCAACCCCAAGCCCAACTGGCAAGACGTCGCCCGGCCTCGTCCCGGCGTGAATATTGGCCGACTGAATTACGCTCTCGTCAAAAACATCGACCAGATCGCCAGTTGTAGTCACAACCTCTGCATCGGGAGAATCTACCCGGCTGTAACCGATCCGATAATCCGCATTTACCGCGACCTCGCCGACATGGGTGTTGAGTGAAGGCCCCGCATAGACGGAATACAGATTGCTTACATCATCCCCGTCACTCACCGGACCAAGGATCGAACCGCCATTACTTTCCACTCGCGTACGGGCAGCAAGCCCACCGGCTTCGACAGTCAGAGCTTGCGGAATAACGGCAGCAGATACACGCGCCAACCCGCTGAGCAGGTCTCCATCCGAGGCGTCCTTGCCCCAGCCGAATTGGCGTTCATAACGCAGCGAGACACCACCTGAAGTATTTCTGCCGTTGATCGATGCATCGACGCCCGCAGCCAGGCGGGTGTAAGTCACCGTGTCGTTGCCCGGCGAAAGTTCGGACGTGATCACCTGTGACGCTTCGATATAGGGCGTAATTTCCACCCTGCCCTTGCCACCAGCGCGGGCTTGGGAAGAAACTTCATCCTGCGGCAAATCCTGCCCCAAGGCAGGCCCCGCCAGAACAACAGTGGCAAGCATGAAGGGCAAGCAGCAAATCTTGAGCGCGGCCATGATTACCCCCCGTAACCGTAATAGGAGCCGAACTTGCGACCACTCGGGCTGAAATGCGCCGCATTGAGGAGCAATTTGATGTCAGGACAGCCAGAGAGCAGCGAACAGGCATCCTCCAGTGCATTTTGCCCGGTGCGATCAGCGCGGGCGACCAGCACGGCCTGACCCACGTACTTTGCCAGTTCGGCAGCCGGTGATGCCGCAAGGGCTGGAGGCGAGTCGAAGATCACCATCCGGTTCGGCGCCCCCCGAGTGAGACAATCGAGCAGTTCCACCGTCCTGCTGCTGGCGAGATATTCGCTGTCGTTGTTCGTCTGGTTACCTGCCGGCAAGACGTAAAGACCCGGGACATCGGTTGCGATGACGCAATCCTCCACCTTGATTGAGGGGTCAGCCAACGCGTCCATGAATCCCGGCCCGCCTTCAAGGCCAAGAGCAGACAGGACAGAGGGCTTGGCGAAATCAGCATCGACCAGAAGGACTTCGCTATCCTTTTCCGCTGCCATGGCCAGGGCCAGGTTTACGGCGCAGAATGTCTTTCCCTCACCCGGATGAGGCGAGCAAATCAGAACCCGCTGCCCGTTTGCAACCCCGCGACCGGCAAGCGACGAACGCGCCACTTCCAACAACTGACGTTTCACGATTCGAAATTCTTCCAGCAGGCCGGTCACTGCACCTTCAGGCTGAATCAAACCCTGTTCACGCAAATGGACACGATCGACATACCGCCGCTCACCCTGAAAACGAACAGGATCAGGTGTCCCCTGGTCCACTGTATCCGTCGGCGACGTGCCGGGGGTGTCAGGGGTTGCTGTCTGAGCCCGTTCGTCCGCACGTGTTGGTTGAGACGGCCTTACCATGCCCGACCTGATCCGCTTTGATGGCGATTCCGCCAAGCTCTCCGGCACTGGTGCTGGCTTGAACCCCTTGAGATCGAATGCGTTGCTCGCACGCTCAAACAAGGAATTACCGTCCGGCACCTTTTTGGGCGGTGTAGGTGTATTGCTCTGGTCCGTCATATCCCGCCTCTCACGCAACACTGCCACGCTGAACGAATTCCGTCGCCAGCAGGATCAGGAACAGCCCTGCGAGCGCAGCACTGGCGCCCACGAATTGTTTGTTCCGGCGAACTCTTATTGCGCGCGCGGCGTCCGTCAGAGTAAAGGAAATGGTTCCCAGGACCGGCAGACCGAATGCACGTTCCAGCTTGTTCGCCGTGGCGAACGTGGAATGCAATTGGCCCATTGCAAAGGCCACCCCGACACCTGCCCCGATCCCGACGAACAACACACCGAACAGCAGCAAGGGCCGGTTCGGAGCCGCAGGTGTGCGTGGAGTGTTCGGTGGATCGATAACTTCAAATTTCACCGCGTTACGCTCGGTTTCCACCTGCCCCCTGAGCCGTAACTCCTCACGATCCTGCAACAGCTTGTCGTATTGCTTGCGTAACACATCATAATCGCGGCTGATGCGCTGGGCTTCTGCCGCAACACCCGGTTCAGCCGACTGGTTGGCGGCGATCGCCGTCAATTCGGACTGAAGCGCAGCTTTGCGTGCCTGAAGCGCCTGAATAGTAGCCTGCCTGTCAGAACGGATCGACATCAGCGAGGTATAAGCCGGATTGGGCATGCCCCCGGCATCACCCGATGTTACCGCTTGCTTGCGCAGGGATGCGATCTGCTTGTTCAATGCGACCACGTCGGGATGGCTATCCGTCAATCCCCGCGCCTTCATTCCCGCGAGGTCTGCCTCCGCTTGCGCCAAAGCCCCCTTCACTCCGCCACTCTGGCCGGGCACGACAATCGTCCGTGGCGTACCAGCGAGTTGGCCATCTATTGCCGCCAGCGCACTTTGCGCCGCAGCAAGATCTGCATCGACATTGCGCATCGCATCGCTTGCAGTATCCAGTTTCTGGGCAATGGCCTGCGCACCGCCAATCAGTTGCGGATGTGTGGCCTCGAACGCCAGGCGCTTCTGTTCGGCAGTTTCAAGCTCCTTTTGCCGCGCAGCGAGCTGCTGGTCCAGGAAAGCCAACGTCTCCCGCATTTCACCGCGCCCACCAGCAAGATTTTCCTCACGGAAAATGTCGATCATTTTCTGAACGATATCCTGCGCCAACTTGGCATTTTCAGCGTCTGACAGATCGCTTCGACCGGATCTGGCAGTTATTTCGAACAGGTTGTCTTTCTCGCTTTTGATATCGATTTGCTTGGCGAGAGCTTCCACAGCGATTTCCATTTCGCGCGGCGTGGTGATTTCATTGCCGAGCCGCGTTGAACGAATGACCTTTTCCAGGTTGACCGAACTGGTCATCGTTTCCCGGACACGTTCGATGTCGCGTTTGATGCTGCCGGAACCAATCCCCACCTGCTGCGCCAAAACGTCTTCCAGCTGCACGAAAATGCGGGTCTTCGATTCATAGGTGTTGGGCACCAGAGCAACTATCAGCCAGCCCAGCACACATACCGCCCAGGCCACACCAAGCGCCAACCATCTCCGGTTCCAGACCGAATGCAGCGCCGCCAGGGCTTCTTCATAGATGCCGTTCATACCGTGCGCGCCGTTCTCAGAACATGCTTTCAGGAATAATGATGACGTCGCCCGGCATCAGCAGGACGTTTGCCTTGCTGTCGCCTTTCTTAAGCAGATCGCCCAGGCGAACCTTGTATTCCTTTTGCTTGCCGGTTTCCTTGTCGAAACGGATCAGCTTCGCCCGGTTACCTGCGGCGTACTCACTCAGCCCACCGACCGCGATCATCGCGTCGAGCAAGGTCATGTTCGCGCGATAGGGAATCGAGGCGGGCTTTTCTGTGGCTCCGACAATTCGCACTTGCTGGCTGAACGTACCGGCAAACTTGTTGACGATCACGGATACCAATGGATCGTTGATGTACTGGGACAGTTGCAGGCGGATATCTTCCGCCAGCATGGATGGTGTCTTGCCCACCGCAGGCATATCCGTCACCAGTGGCGTAGTGATGCGGCCATCGGGCCGAACCTGCACGCTGGCGCCGAGCTCCGGATTGCGCCAGACATGAATGGTCAGTTCATCGAGAGGGCCGATCACATATTCCTCACCCGGCCCTTCCTGCATCGCGACGAACTGCGCGGGCGGCAACTGAGCCCCGCCAGTCGTCGCTGAACAGCCGGAAAGGGCGAGAGCTATTGCCGCGCTGGCGACAAGTATCCGGGCGATATGAGTACGTAACATCAATGCGCATCCTTGCGACTTATCAGGCCCCGATCCCAGCCGAAGGACGACCGGAAACCGCGAACCCGTGGATCCATCACGCGCTTTCGCGAAAAAGGGTGAATATACCGTTAGCCTTGCCCTCATAATCCCGCATTTCAGCGGGTTATTTGTGGGCCGTCCCGAAACGAGACGCGGACAATCGATAAGTTAATGAGCCATACAGCCCAGTTAACTTTCTTTTCCCAGCCGCCGGTCGCCAATCAGCACCGGTGAGCACAGGTTTGCACACCATTACCCTGCGGTTTGGCGAACATCGCTGTTTGTGGGATGCCGCTTTGTGACAGCGAACATTGACCTTCCGCCAGAACAGATCTCAATCGGGCGTTTCCCCGGCCACGTTGGGAAGACCTATGCCAAGATTTCCTTCGCAGGCCCTTGCCCCAGAAACGCTGATGGACTTGCGCTCGCGCCGTAAGCACCGGCGCAAAATACCGCGACAAGGTCCCCGACCTCAGCACGCGGCAGAAGAGCCTTGTCTGCGAGACGATCAAGCGGGGTGCACAAACACCCAACGACATTAACCTCTTCAACCGGCTCTGCTGAAAAATGCGAAGCGATGGCGACAGGGTAATTGCGCCGCACCACTGTCCCAAAATTGCCTGACGCGGCCAACTGGTGGTGCAACCCACCATCGGTGATCAGATAAGTCTCTCCATGACTTTGTTTGCGATCGACTATCCGGGTCAGATAAACGCCTGCCTCTCCAACCAGAAAGCGGCCGAGTTCGATACAGAATTGGGTATCGGAGAGAATGTCCGGTAAATCTGCGATACGCTCCGACAATGCCGCACCGACCGCCACAATATCCAACGGCTCGTCCCCGGCGAAGTAGGGGATGCCGAAGCCACCTCCCATATTGCAGTGCGGAATGGGACCACCGATCGCCTCGGACAATCGCGCCGCCAATGCCAGAGTATTCGCCTGTGCCTCGATAATCGCATCGGCACTCAAGGCCTGGCTACCAGCGAAAATATGCAGCCCCCGCCATTCTGCGCCAGCAGCGATTACTTCACGTGCAAGATCGGGAACCCACTCGGCATCGACGCCAAATGGTTTTGCACCGCCACCCATTTTCATTCCCGACCCTCGTAGTTCGAAGTCAGGATTCACTCTAATCGCGAGACGGGGGCGCTTGCCCTGTCGTTCTGCAATCGACAACGCCCGCCGTGCTTCACTTTCCGATTCCAGATTGAGTGTCACCCCAGCGGAAATTGCCGCCGCCAATTCGATGTCCCGCTTGCCCGGTCCGGCAAAACTGACCTTCGCCAGATCAACGCCAGCGGCAGAGATCAGATCCAATTCCCCTCCAGAAGCAATATCGAACCCATCGACGAGTTCATTCATTTGCTCAAGAATAGGGCCAAAGGGATTTGCTTTTACAGCATAATGTATCGCCACCCTGTCAGGGAGTGCAGCTCTCAAGCTAGCTACACGATCACAGATCAAATCGCGCGAATAGACGAACAGCGGCGTACTGCCTGCCCGTTCTGCCAGGTCACTCGCAGTTTTACCTGAAATGGCGAGTTCGCCATCCAAGGCATTATAGCCCAAGGGAATTGGCCCGAGCGGCTTCATGCGCCAAGCTCCTCTGCCAAGGCAACCCGATCGATTTTCCCATTGGGGTTAAGCGGCATCGTATCCCGCCAATGAATTTTGTGCGGGCGCATGAAGTTCGGCAATTCACGCGCAAGAATGGCTGCAAGTTCATCCTGCTGCGTATCATCCGTGCCCGTTGCCCCACGAACAACGAGATGCACGGCCTGCCCGAGGCGAACATCCGGCACACCAATCGCAATCGCTTCACTCACCAGCCCGGTATCCCGGGCTGCATCCTCCACTTCCTGCGGACTGATACGATTTCCTGCGCTCTTGATCATGGCGTCACGTCTACCGACAAAATACAGCAACCCATTCTCGTCACGTCTTACGCGATCTCCCGACCAGACCGCTGTCCCGCCATAAGCCGAAACATCGGGTGCCGGCCGGAAACGTTCAGCCGTGCGCACCGCGTCATGCCAGTATCCCTGCGCCACCAACGGACCACAATGCACCAGTTCCCCCTCCTCGTTAGGCAATGTTTCCATTCCATCCTCCTGAATCACCAGGATTTCCGCGAAAGGAATTGCACGTCCCATCGAGGTCGGGTGGCTGTCGACCAGCGAAGGATCGAGATACGTCGAACGGAATGCTTCGGTCAGGCCATACATCGGAAACAGGCGGGCCTGCGGGAAAATTCTCCGCAAACCTCCGATAAGATCCGTCGTCAGCGCCCCACCGCTGTTTGTCAGGCGACGGATCGACATCGTGGCTTCATTCGGCCAGTCCTGTTCAATCAACTGCACCCACAGAGGAGGAACTGCCGCAATCGTAGTGATCTGATGACGAGCGCAGGCCTTTATGACATCGCGTGGGGTAAGGTAATCCAGCGGGACGACACTGGCTCCCGCCCGCCAGGCATTGAACAACTGATTTTGCCCGTAATCGAAAGACAGCGGCAAGACGGCAAGAACGACATCGTCGTTTTCCATCCCGAGATAATGGGCCACGCTGACGGCACCGAGCCACAGATTTGCGTGGCTGAGCATTACGCCCTTCGGCCGTCCCGTCGAGCCACTGGTATAGAGCAGAGCCGCAAGAGCCTCGGGATCGGCATCGGACAGCGGCAATTCTGACGCCATTGCGCCCACCCCTACCCAAAGCTCGACCTCGTCGACCAGTTCGCACCCTTCCGAGATATCCTCAGGTCCGAGCGAGGAAAGCCGGCCAGCGTTCCCCAACAGAAGAGCAGCTTCACAATCGTCAAGGATGTAGGAAACCTGCATGTGTTTCAGCAAAGGGTTAATAGGAACATGCACCAGTCCAGCCCGGGCCGCGGCAAGAGGCAACAAGCAGGTCAATTCTCCTTTGGCTGCCCAACTGGCAACTCTTGCCCCCTTCACCGGAACTTTTGCCTGCAACCATGCCGCCAAAGCCCCTATACGTTGCCTTAAGTCCTGATAGGTAAGCGTCCGATCACGCAGGATCAGAGCGGGAGCATGAAGCTCGCCATATTCGACGATATGGTCGATCGGTCTGATCTCGGGATCGAGCGCTACGGACATGGGGCGAAGGAAGCTCCGGCAGAGGACATGGAATGTGATCGCGATCAGCTATCACGACAGGGCAGATGTCTTGCAAGGGGCAAAATGGGTTGAGGGTGGCCCCTTCAACCGTGCGGAATGGTTCAACCTTCTTTCCGAAAACCCTGAAAGCAATGCCCTCTTCGCGCTCGCGCAGGCGGATGATGGCATGGCGGCATTGGCGCTGAGACGCCATGAGGACCGCCTTGATGCCCTCACCAACTGGTACGCATTCACATGGGGACCAATGGTGTCAGAAAAAGCGGACAGCCGCCCCCTTCTCACCACGCTGGCCCGAGATCTCAAATCCAGCGCACGCCGAGTTGTTCTTGCCCCTCTAGCAGCTGAGAATAACAGTACTGAAGAACTTGAAAATTCTTTCAAATCAGCAGGGTGGATAGTATTTCGGTCAGAGTGTGACAAGAATCATTTTCTGCGTGTCAATGGCCGCACTTACGCCGAATATCTTGCATCACGCCCCGGCGCTCTCCGCACAACACTTGCCCGCAAGTCGAAGAAACTTGATATCAATATATATCATGTACTTAATGATGATATTTGGCATACCTACACCCAGATATACCAACAAAGCTGGAAGCCGCAGGAGGGCTCTCCTGACCTTCTGAAGCGCTTTGCCCAACAGGAAAGCGATGCGGGTCACCTCCGTCTCGCGTTAGCTCATCACAACGGGCAGCCAGTTGGAGCACAATTCTGGACGGTCGACCATGGAACTGCATATATCCACAAGCTGGCTCACCTCCCAGAAGCACAAAGCCTTTCCGCTGGCACTGTCCTCACCGCTGCGCTGATGAAGCACGTAATCGACATTGAGGGCGTAGAGCTGGTTGATTTCGGCACTGGCAACGATACGTACAAGGCCGACTGGATGGAATTGGTCAGACCCCGTTTCGAACTCGATTGCTACGATCCTGGTCGTCTCCTGAACTGGCCATATATCGCCCGGGCAGCGCTGCATCTTCTTGCCACTCGCAAATCCGCTGGCTAGGGCAACTTTCATGGACCAGAATCCAGCCAATCTTGCCGCAGCGGGAGAAGATGCGGCCAACGTACCCGCCCTCCAGGGCAGTGCAACCGACGCAATCTTGCGCAGGGTCTTGTCCGATGTTCTCGGGCTGGACGGAAGCCTTGTCGCCACGTTCACCAAGGAGACCGGGTTGTTCGGGCACTTGCCCGAACTGGATTCCATGGCAGTCGCGACCCTTCTTACCGAAATGGAAGATCGCTTCGACATCGTGATAGACGACGATGAAATTGACGGCGAAATGCTGGAAACGTTCGGGGCCCTTCTCGACTTCGCAGAAGCGAAGCGCACCGCGAATTGACGGCACCAATGGTCGTCACGACCTGGCCCTGTATCCCGGAAGAGGGTCCGGTCTCAGACGAATACGCAGTCTTTTTCGACCAAGGTCGCCAGTATCGGATACTGATTCTCCCCGCGCTTTTTGACGAGGCGAACAAGCTGCGGCGTCATACAGTCGAGGTAATGCGCAGGCTTGACGGTGCAGGTATAGACACTTTTCTACCTGACCTTCCTGGTTGCAATGAAAGCCTGCAACCTCTGGAGAAGCAGCGCCTGGCAACGTGGCGTGATGCCGCCCGAAATGCCGCCTCCCATTTCAAAGTATCGCATGTCCTGACCATTCGCGGGGGTGCAATTCTCACTCCACCCAACGTCATTGGCTGGCGCTATGCCCCCCAATCGGGAAGCAACATTCTTCGGTCGCTACTTCGAGCGCGACTTGTCGCGAAGCGCGAAACGGGGCGGATAGAAACCACAAAAGGCCTGCTTGAAACTGGCCGCGTCAATGGCCTCAACCTTGGTGGATACCGGATCGGACCGCAAATGTTTGTCGATCTCGAGCAGTCTCGTCTCGCTGACAACGGCAAACTGACGGACATACCGCAAGTCTCTATCGGAGGCAGCGGTCTATGGTTACGTTCTGAGCCTGGCGAGGCGCCTGCACAAGCAGACGCTTTGGCAGCAACAATTATCATGCAGCTTACCTCATGAGCCGCAAGCACATCACCTTCACTTGTGCCGGGGAGCAGCTTGTCGGCACGCTCGATGCCGGAGAATGCGAGGTCGGCGTCCTGATCGTCTCAGGCGGAAATGAAGTGCGAAGTGGAGCATTTTCAGGGCAAGCTCACCTCGCAACCCGACTGGCTTTTGCAGGCTATCCTGTCTTCCGATTCGACCGGAGAGGGGTCGGTGACAGCACCGGGACCAACACCGGCTTCAAAGACAGCGCAATGGATATCACCGCGGCCCTTGCGACATTTCGCGAACACGTGCCCGGTTTGCGCAGCATTGCAGGCTTCGGTATCTGTGACGCAGCCAGCGCCTTGATGCTGACCAGAGGGGCAGGCTGCGATGCATTGGTTCTGGCCAATCCATGGGTTGTTGAAGACTCGACTGCGCTACCTCCACCATCTGTCATCCGCGCCCGCTATATTGCCAGAATGCGCGATTCAGGCGCCATTCTGCGGCTAGTGAGCGGCAAAGTCTCACTAAGAAGGCTCCTTCAGGGGGTGAAAGGTGCATTAAGGCCGACTCCGCCACCTACCGGGCTCGCCAGGGATGTGACCCGGGGCCTGGCTTCTTTTCCCGGACCCGTTCGCATTTTGCTCGCCGAGAGGGACCGTACAGCACAAATTTTCGATGCTATTTGGCCCAAGGGTGATCCGAGAGTGTTCCGATGCCCTGATGCGAGCCATGCCTTTGCCGAAGCGAAGTCGGAGGATTGGCTTTTTCAACAGATACTTACAGCTATCAGCGAGTAAAAAGACTCACTAACTCGACATGAGTGGACCACCGAAACTGGCCCACAGGGCGCAAGTGAACAAGCCGATAGCCGCCGTCGATCAATATCTTGGCATCGCGAGACCAACTTGCCGGATTACAACTTACATATACGATCCGCGGCGTGTTACTTTCCGCAAGTAACTTCACCTGTTCCCGGGCTCCTGCTCGCGGTGGGTCAAGCAAAATGGCATCGAAGCGATTTAGTTCGTCAGGCTGAAGCGGATTACGGAACAGGTCCCGATGCATTGCATGGATCGGCATTTGCCCATGCGCAGCGGCGGCCTTGCAAGCGAGATGGGCATCCTGCGCAGCCTCCACGGCGAGCACTTTGGCTGGCTTTGCCAATGCGAAAGCAAAGGTGCCAAGACCGGAAAACAGATCGGCAATGGTTGCCGCCCCGGCCAGCCAATCCCGCGCGGCAGAAACCAACGCAGCTTCCCCATCATGCGTTGCCTGCAGAAAGGCGCCAGACGGAAAGCCAACGGCCATGCCCGAAAGCGAGACTGTGACCGGTTCGGGTTCCCACATGGTTTCAGGCCCATACCCCTGATCAAGTGTCAGCCGCGCCAGATCATGCTCTTTTGCAAAATCAAGCAATGCTTCCGTCTCGGCCAGGCCTTCAAAGGCAAGGCCCTTTATTCCTATGTCGGCTCCCTGATCCGTGAGAGTCAGCGATATATCTCCGCCATATTTCCCTTTCCTGCGCGCAAGCAAGGCACGCAATGGCATGACCAGGGCGAATAGGTCTGGCACCAGGATTGGGCATTCTTTCAGATCGACAATCCTGTGGGAGCCCTGTTCCCTGATACCTATCAGCGGGCGGCCTCCGCCGTTTATCACGTGGAGCGTTGCCCGACGGCGGCTATGTGCCGGGGAAAGGTGTGTCTCATGCAAGTGTTCGGCGGAAATACCTTGCCCTTCAGCCGCCAGCACCACCCTTTCCGTCACAAAACGTGCAAGAGTATCCTCATCGCAGTGCTGGAGTTGGCATCCCCCGCACACTCCAAAATGCCGACACGCAGGAGCCATGCGATGCGGCCCGGGCCTGATCGAACCATCGGGCAAGACCAAATCCCCAGGCGCAGTTCCCGCTATATGCCTGCCCGAAGCGGTGACACCGTCACCCTTGGCGGCAACACGTACGATTTCTTCGATTTCATTCAATTGCCGATACTCACAAGCAGGCGGCGTAAGCCGTCGATATTCTCGTAACGAGTTCGGCAGCAGTAAAAACGGGGCCTGACAGACGAGCCGCTTCTCCATGGAGCCAAACAGCCTCGCAAGCAGCAGCAAAAGGCTCAGCGTCGGTCGACAACCGGCTGACAACCAGCCCAGCAAGAACGTCACCTGTCCCTGCAACGGATAACCAGCTCGTTGCCCCTTGGGCTATCGCAACACGTCCATCCGGCGCCGCTATGATCGTATCCGGTCCCTTGGCAACAATGACCATGCCGCTCGCTCGAGCAAGAACCTTGGCAATGTGCAGCCTGCTGCCGCCCTCAATGCCATAGGCCGCAGCGAGCTTCTTCAACTCACCCTCGTGCGGGGTCGCGACGATTGCACGATTCTGGCTGTCTAACAGGTCGGGATCAAACAATATCAGGGCATCCGCGTCGAGCACGAGAGGACAATACCCGGTAAGCACTGCCTTCAGTCGCTCTCGCATCGCAGGAGATCGCCCCATACCTGGTCCAATCAGAACAGAGCATATCCGGGAATCTTCCAATGCGACGTCGACCGGCGACATGTCCACGACAAGTTCAGCCGGACGTGAAACAGGCGGGTCATTGGACGCAAGCTTCACGTAACCTGCCCCACCCTTCATCGCGGCTGCGCATGACAGCAAGGTAGCACCCGGCATTTCGCCAGCGACAACCACGGCAAGGCCACGTGAATATTTGTGCGCATCAATTGCCGGAGCAGAGAGACGGGGTTTGTCTATGAGTGCTGCGGCACCCTCCGCCGCTCCAATGCCAATAGGGACAAGGCGTCGATCCCCCATCCACTCTTGTGACGGGATCAACCAATGGGCGTATTTCCATGCCCCCAGCGCTATCGTCAGATCATAAGTGGGGAGCCAACTGTTCAGGGCGATTCCGGCATCGCTGTCGATACCACTAGGCATGTCGATGGCGATGCGTTGCGTATGGCTTCGCGCCAATTCTGTCAGGCAACGAAATGCCACCGAATCCAGAGGGCGACTAAGACCGCTGCCAAACAGACAGTCGACCAGCACATCTCCATGCGGCCGGGCCGCTCCATCCAGAATGTCCCCGCAGTAAGCGGCACGGGCATTGCGAGCTGCATCCGTCGCGGGATCATATGGCGCTACCACTGCAACTGGTGCGCCCCGCGCCCGCAGACATTCTGCGATCACATAACCATCACCGCCATTGTTACCCGGACCGCACAACACCGTGACCTTTCGATGTCCCGCCAAACGCCAGACATACTCGGCCGCCCCCCGCCCAGCGATCTGCATAAGCGAATCAACTGTCTCTCCACCGGTGATGAGAGCTTCCTCCGCAGCGCGCATCTGGGCCACGGTAAGGATCTGATCAGGGGTTGCTTGCACTGTCTTTCGCCGTGGCAGGAAAACGATAGCGATCGGTCGCTATGGAAACTTCAAGGAACTCGCCCGAAAATCGCGTCTGGGCCGGCTGCATGCCATCGGCAACGTCCAACCCACGACCATCTTTCAGAACTTCGAAACGGCGAAAGCCCCCGTCGGGATGACGCACTGTCAAAAACAAGCCGCCATCTTCACGACTTCGCTCCACCGTGCAGGCCGGCGCAAATTGCTCACCCCCATCAAGCGCGCAAGCAAGCCGCTCCATAGTCCCGGACGTCGACGAATCTGCCCCTCCACCCTGATTGCAGGCAGCAAGAAACATTATCCCACCTGCAATCAAATGGCGGCAGAATGCCTCCATTAGCGACGCTTGAGCTGAGACAGATCGCGTACTGCGCCACGAGCCGCACTGGTTGTCATCGCTGCGTAAGCCTGCAGAGCCACTGACACCTTGCGCTTGCGCGGCTTGGCCGGCTGCCAGGCATTTTCGCCCCTAGCTTCCATCGCTGCGCGGCGGTTCGCGAGTTCTTCATCCCCAACGACAAGACGAATTGTCCTGTTTGGGATGTCGATTGCGATCTCGTCGCCATTTTCGACCAGACCGATCAAGCCTCCTTCCGCCGCTTCCGGCGAGACATGGCCGATCGACAAACCGGACGTACCACCGGAAAAGCGTCCATCGGTGATCAGAGCACACGCCGCACCCAGACCTTTGGACTTCAGGTAGCTGGTCGGATACAACATTTCCTGCATGCCCGGCCCGCCTTTCGGCCCTTCGTAACGAATGACGACGACATCCCCCGCCTCAACCTGCCCAGTCAGAATTGCCGCGACTGCGGCATCCTGGCTTTCATAGACTTTGGCCGGCCCCGTGAACTTGAGAATGGAATCATCGACACCAGCCGTTTTTACAATGCAGCCATCGACGGCGATGTTACCGGACAGGACAGCAAGGCCCCCGTCCTTGCTGAATGCATTATCGGCCGACCGAATAACCCCGTTTTTCCGGTCCAGATCGAGTTCATCCCAGCGCCGGTCCTGACTGAACGCCGTCTGGGTCGGCACACCGCCTGGGGCTGCGCGATAAAAATCACGAACATCCGCGTCATTCGTCCGGCCAATGTCCCATCTGTTGAGCGCATCAGCCAATGTCGGAGCATGGACTGTCGGCAATCCGGTATGAAGCAGTCCTGCCCGGTCCAATTCGCCCAGAATGGCCATGATCCCGCCGGCGCGATGAACGTCTTCCATATGCACATCGGCCTTGGCAGGCGCCACCTTGGACAGCACCGGCACCCTGCGGGACAGGCGATCAATATCGGTCATAGTGAAGTCGACCCCTGCCTCCTGTGCAGCGGCCAGCAAATGCAGCACTGTGTTGGTCGATCCCCCCATCGCGATATCGAGTGACATCGCATTCTCGAACGCTTCAAAGCTCGCGACAGCCCGGGGCAGAACGGACTCGTCATCTTCCTCGTAATAGCGGCGACATAGATCCACTACAAGACGACCCGCCTGCAGAAACAAGCGCTCGCGCTCTGCGTGAGTAGCCAGCATGGAACCATTGCCCGGCAAGGAGAGCCCCAAGGCTTCGGTCAGGCAGTTCATCGAATTGGCAGTGAACATCCCGGAGCATGAGCCGCAAGTCGGGCAAGCCGAGCGCTCGATGCTCGTAACTTCCTCGTCTGTCATGCTTTCGTCAGCAGCTGCGACCATAGCGTCAACGAGATCGAGAGCATGCTCCTTCCCCCGCAGAACAACCTTGCCTGCTTCCATTGGGCCGCCCGAAACGAATACAACCGGGATATTGATGCGCAACGCCGCCATCAACATACCGGGCGTGATCTTGTCGCAGTTCGAGATGCAGACCATTGCATCAGCGCAGTGAGCATTGACCATGTACTCCACGCTGTCGGCGATAAGATCCCGGCTCGGCAACGAGTAAAGCATGCCATCGTGGCCCATGGCGATGCCATCATCGACCGCGATAGTGTTGAATTCCTTGGCCACCCCCCCTGCCGCTTCGATCTCGCGCGCAACCATCTGCCCCAAGTCCTTGAGATGGACATGGCCAGGCACAAACTGCGTGAAACTGTTGACGACAGCGATGATCGGCTTGCCGAAGTCACCATCTTTCATACCCGTCGCGCGCCACAGGCCACGAGCACCGGCCATATTGCGGCCATGAGTGGATGTGCGTGAACGATAGGCAGGCATGATATTGGCTCCGGTCCAAACTCGGGTTCAAAGATAACTTGGGGCCGCCCTACCGCAGGTTCTGCTTCAGCCGAAGCGGAAAATGGCAGAATGCAGCATCCCGCCACGCGCCATTATCCGGCTAGCTCAACGGCTACGGCATTGCATATCCGCCAAAGACGCTCTGCCCATTCGCTCTGCCCTGCATCATCAGCAATCAGATCCTGGCGGATCTCGATGTAGAGATATGGGCGCCCATCGTTTTCGACGTGCCGCTCGATTGCCGCATTATACACCTTACCTGAATAGGGGAACTGATCCCCTACGATCAGGCCTTCCGCTTCCAACAACGGAAATGCAGCGCGCGCGCCACGCTCATCTTCATCGTACAACAAGCCGCAATGCCATGGTCGTATCTCATCTGGCCGACTTGTCAGGCTTGGCGTGTAGCTGTGCAGGATCAGCGTCAAAGACGGCGGAGCATCGACGAGCAAGCGGGACAATTGCGCATGGAACGGCCTATGGAAACGCGCCAGTCTGTCCTCGCGGTCGATCCCAACGTTGCCCGGAACAGGAAAGCCATCGGTAATTTCCGGAATGGCGGCCGGATCCTGTTCCGTGCGATTGGTATCGCAAACAAGACGGCTGACATTGCCCAGAAGAGCAGACGCACCCGTGTGAGCAGCAAGTTTTGCGGCAATACCAGCGACACCGATATCGATGGCAATATGCGCGTTCAACAATCCTGGATCGATACCAAGTTCAATATCCGCCGGCACACGGTTGGAAGCATGGTCCGCCACAATGAGGATACCACCGAACCTCGGCGTCCCAATCATTTTCCACGGTAGATCTTTCATCTCAGGCTTCCAGTCTTTATCCACCATCCTGGATAATCCTGTGCGATGGATTCCGCCGCGCGTTTCATGGCGTCATGATTGTGGTAAAGGGCAAAACAGGTCGCCCCAGATCCCGACATTCGCACAAGAAACGCATCCGTTTTGCGCAGAGAAGCGAGTACGGTTGCTATACCCGGACAGATTGCAATGGCTGCCTCTTCGAGGTCATTACGCCCCTCTGCCGCAATTCGGCTCACCGGCCCTTGCGGCAAGGGGCCACGATCGATTCCGTCCCAACCAGAAAACACGGGCCCCGTTGGCATTTCCTCCCGCAAGTTCACCATTAAAATCGGCGTGCTGGATAGATCGCTTGCGACCGTTTCGATATCGGCCCCAGTGCCTCGACCAACGCATGTCACACTTTCAACGCAAGCAGGCACATCCGCCCCCAGACGCGCTGCCCGAGCAAGCCAGTCATCAGGCAGACCGTGCGTCCGCTCTACGAGGCGAAAAATAGCACCTGCATCGGCAGATCCACCGCCAAGCCCTGCCGCAACCGGCAGGTTCTTCTCCAATTCAATATCCAGTCCATCCGCCCGAGGTAGCACGCCAAGTGCCCTGGAAACGATGTTTCCAAATGGGGCAGCTAACTCAGCAGCAAACTCACCGATAATTCTAAGCTTATCCACTTCGGAACCGCGCGCCGTCAGCCGATCTCCAACGTCCGCGAACGCGAAGAGGGTCTCTAGCTCGTGGTAGCCATCCTCGCGCCTGTGTCGAACATGCAGCGCGAGGTTCACTTTCGCATAGGCAATTTCGGTAAGTACCAAACGGGCCTCTTACATGTTGGGGTAGTTTGGTCCACCACCGCCTTCCGGCGTTACCCAATTGATGTTCTGGGTCGGATCCTTGATGTCGCAGGTCTTGCAATGGACGCAGTTTTGCGCGTTGATCTGAAGACGGGGCTCACCTTCTTCCTGTCCGACAAATTCATAAACCCCGGCCGGGCAGTAACGCGCTTCGGGCCCTGCATAGACGGGCAGGTTGATTTCCGTCGGAATTGACGGATCCTTGAGTTGAAGATGGCAGGGCTGATCTTCTTCATGGTTGGTGAAAGAGAAGGAGACGGAAGTCAGCCGATCAAAGCTGATCACCCCGTCTGGCTTCGGATATTCGATGGGCTTGTAGAGATCCGCTCGCTGCAATGCTTCCGCATCGGTATGATGTTTCATCGTAATCGGGAGGCCGATCTTCAGTGTGCGCATCCACATGTCGATGCCGGCCATCACAGTGCCAAGCTCCCCACCGAACTTGGCGACCAACGGCTGAGCATTCTTCACCAACTGGAGTTCCTTGGCGATCCAGCTTTCCCGCACGGCCGCATCATACTCAGCCAGAGCATCGTTCTCACGACCTGCGCCAATTGCCGCCACAATGCTTTCAGCCGCCAGCATTCCGCTCTTCATAGCGGTGTGGCTGCCCTTGATGCGCGGCACATTGACGAACCCAGCCGAACAGCCGGCCAACGCCCCGCCAGGGAAAAACAACCGCGGCACGGATTGCCAGCCGCCTTCATTGATAGCCCGTGCGCCATAGGCGACACGCTTGCCCCCTTCGAGAATGGCACGAATGTCGGGGTGCTGTTTCCAGCGCTGGAATTCTTCGAACGGATAAACGAATGGATTGGCGTAATCGAGCGCAGTTACGAAACCGAGAGCGACCTGATTGTTGGCCTGATGGTACAGGAAGCCGCCGCCCCAGCTGCCGCTTTCAGACATAGGCCAGCCTTGGGTGTGCAACACACGCCCCGGAACGTGCTTGTCCGGATCGATATCCCACAGCTCCTTGACGCCGATTCCATAGACCTGCGGCTCGCAGTCAGCTTCCAGATCGAATTTCGCCTTCAATTGCTTCGTCAGATGGCCACGCGCGCCTTCGCAAAACAACGTGTACTTGGCATGCAACTCCATACCCGGCTGGTAATCCGGCTTGTGGCTGCCGTCACGCGCGACCCCCATGTCCTGAGTCGCGACACCTTTCACTGCGCCATTTTCATCGAAAAGGATTTCGGAAGCGGGGAAACCCGGAAAAATCTCCACGCCCAGCCCTTCGGCCTTTTCAGCCAGCCAGCGACAGAGGTTGCCGAGCGAGCCGGTATAGGTCCCGTGATTGGACATGAACGGCGGCATCATGAAATGCGGCATGGCCACCTTGCCATTGCGAGTCAGCAGCCAATGCCAATTATCGGTCACCGGCACTTCGGCCATTGGGCATCCATCATCGCGCCAATCAGGCAATAGCTCATCCAATGCCCGTGGATCGACGACTGCTCCCGAAAGGATGTGTGCCCCGATTTCAGAGCCCTTCTCAAGGATACAGACTGAAAGTTCGTCGTTCAGTTGCTTCAGCCGGATCGCCGCAGAAAGGCCTGCGGGGCCTCCACCCACGATGACGACGTCATAGGGCATCGATTCACGTTCACTCATGGCCTGCTATCCTGTTATCCCGATCTTGTCTCACAACTGCGCCGTTCGACGCATGGTATATGCATTAACGCCTTGATTGCTGCGCAACGGCAGGTCAAGACCCGCAAGATGGGAGGACACGCAAATCGAACCCCGCTGGAACTGGTCACCGGTGCTCTGAACTGGTGGCGCGAAGCAGGCGTGGATTTGCAGTTTCTGGACGAAACACACCCCTGGATCCCAGATCAAAAGAAGACTGAGGACGAACTTGCAAGCGTAGGTTTGCCCCGAACTGCAGCCCCATCGCCGGAGCCTGCGCCTCAACAGAACTCGCTAACACAACGCGAATCCTTGCCCGAAACACTGAAGGATTTTGCAGGTTGGTGGTTAAATGAACCTGCCTTGGATCAAGGCGGTGCCAGTCCGCGCGTGGTTCCACGTGGTTCCGCCCATCCGGAGCTGATGGTACTGGTGGCCGAACCGGAATCCGACGATCGCGAACAGCTGCTTTCCGGCCCCTTGGGAAGTTTGCTGGACGCCATGCTATCGGCTATGGGCGTCCAGCAGGAAGCTGTGTATTTTGCATCCGTGCTGCCGCGAAACACTCCGTTGGCAGACTGGAACGCCATTGCGCTAAGCGGAATGGGTGCAGTCACACTGCACCATATAAGCTTGGTCGCACCGAAAAGATTAGCCATATTCGGCAGGAACATTCTGCCGCTTCTCGGCCACGATCCGACGCAAAGCCCTGTAAGTTTACAAAAAATAAACCATGAAGGTGGAATGGTACCGGTTATTGCCGGATGGGATCTTGCCGCATTACTTGCCCGAACGAAGGCGCGATCGGCATTCTGGCAACGCTGGCTCGAATGGACGGATTCACCGCTGTGAAGCTCATGAGGGAACTGCTGAACGCCAAACTGCTGTCCGCCACGCTCGTGGCCGGTTTCGTAGCTTTCGCTCCATATGCGGCGGAAGCCCGCAGTTCGGCTGAATACTTCAGCGCAAGAGCCACCACCAATCAGGTGCCGTCCGTACTTAGCCGCCGGGAACAGGAGTATTATCGTTCCGTCTTCGATGCGATCAGAGGCGAAGATTGGACGCGGGTTCAGGATTTGCTGGCCAAGGATGATGACGGCCCCCTGCACGAAGTCGCAATGGCTGAATATTATCTTGCCGCGAATTCGCCCAAGATCGAATTGCCTCTGATCCAGGCATGGCTGGCCGATGATACGGCCCGCGATTTGCCACAAGCCGCCCAGATGAGCCGGCTGGGTTTGCGCCGTGGACTGGAGTTTGCACCCAGTCTTCCGCAGGAACAGACATTTTATTCTCAGGGCAGTCAGCCCAAGCGCATTCGCCCTCGCTCCGTCGATGACGGAACGATGCCTGCTTCGATTTCTTCGGCCATCCTCGAACGGATAAAGAACGACGATCCGGATGGCGCCCGGCAATTGCTGGATGGCATCGATTCGTCGCTCAGTTCCGCAGCTCGCGCAGAATGGCGCCAGCGTGTGGCCTGGAGCTATTATATCGAGAATGACGACCCTGCAGCGCTCGCAATGGCCCTCCGTGTTTCGGAAGGGTCCGGTGACTGGGTAGCTGAAGGGGATTGGGTCGCCGGTTTAGCCTCCTGGCGACTGGGAGATTGCGAGACCGCCGCGAGCCGGTTCGAAAAAACCGCGCGTCGTGCTTCTAATCCAGAGCTCGGTGCGGCAGGATATTATTGGGCCAGTCGCGCGCAGATCCGTTGCCGCGCACCGGAGAAAGCGGCCAGCTTGCTGCGCAGTGCGGCCAAGGCTGACGACACACTTTACGGAATGCTGGCGCTGGAACAATTGGGACAGCAGGTTCCCTCGACATATGCGCAGGCCGACTTTAGCAGCGATGACTGGAAAGCATTGCGCGACATTCCCAATGTCCGGATTGCGGCCGGTCTGGTTGAAATTGGCGAATATGATCTTGCCGACGAGGTGCTGCGTCACCAAGCAAAGATCGGAGATCCCCGACAGTTCGATGCGTTATCGCGTCTCGCTCGCGATTTTGGCATGCCGGCCACTCAACTGTGGATGGCATATAATGCGCCACGTGGCGGCAATCCGGAACCGGCGTCCCGCTTTCCCACTCCCAAATGGCAACCTAGCACTGGCTGGCGCGTGGATCCCGCACTCGTCTATGCCCACGCACTCCAGGAATCCAATTTCCGCACCAGCGTAGTCAGCCCGGCGGGTGCACGCGGGCTGATGCAGATAATGCCCGGAACTGCGCAACACTATGCCGCTTCAATCAACATGAACGGCACATATGCCGAGTTGGCCAAGCCCGAAATCAATCTGGCGTTTGGCCAGCGGACATTGGAAGCCTTGCGGGATTCCTCGGGTACAGGCGGCCTTTTACCCAAAGTGATGGCCGCATATAATGCAGGCCTTTCACCTGTTACGCGCTGGAATACTGAAATCAGGGATCAGGGCGATCCGCTCCTCTGGATGGAGTCCATCCCCTACTGGGAGACGCGTGGATATGTCGCCATCGTAACTCGCAACTACTGGATGTATGAGCGCCAGGCCAACGCAGACTCCCCTAGTCGCGTTGCGCTTGCCCAGGATCGTTGGCCACTATTCCCCGGCGTTAGCGATGGCGGGCGCACTTACCTCGCGGCAAGCGACACACCTGACAATGGCTATTGATCCGGAACGGCCATTCAAGCCGATCAACATTGCTATCCTGACGGTTTCGGACACGCGCGGGCCAGACGATGACACATCCGGCGATATTCTCGCCGCGCGGGTCCAATCCGCAGGACATACCCTCGTCGCTCGTGCAATTGAAAAAGACGACGCAAACGTGCTGGTCGAAAGACTGAACGTCTGGATTGACGATCCGAACATCGATGCCATCGTTTCCACCGGAGGCACTGGCCTGACCGGGCGGGACGTAACACCCGAAGCATTGGAACGCATCAAAACCCGGGATATCCCGGGTTTTGGCGAACTGTTCCGCTGGCTCAGTTTCAAGACAATCGGCACTTCGACGGTCCAGTCGCGTGCCTGTGCAGTAGTAGCCAGAGGAACATATGTCTTTGCCCTCCCAGGCTCCAATGGAGCTGTGAAGGACGGCTGGGACGGTATATTGGCTGAACAACTCGACAGTCGGAATCGGCCTTGTAACTTCGTCGAACTCATGCCCCGCTTGCGGGAAGCGTAACACCCCAAACCATTGGAGCGAATGGCGAACTCGGCTCCTACACATTACTGGTTTAGATGCGGACGCCATCGAGTTTGGCAAGCCAGTACTCCAATCGCTCCTTGAGAACACGATCCCGCGAGTATTGAAGATCCTTCTCATCAAGGATTTCGAGGACCTCAAACTGGAATGCTTCCGCGCCGCAATTATTCCAAGCCTGCTGTAGCGAACGATGCGGGTACGCACCCTGCCGCAATGTGAACCACAGTCTGTTCCAGATCGTGCCGACATCGTTGGCCCTTCCGATCCATACACGGGCATCGCGAGTGCTGCGGACAGCGTATATCCCGGGATCGCTGTTCCGTTCTTTGTACCGCAATACCGCCTGCCGCCGGGCTTCTTTATCCATATAGCCTCCATCACGTATGGAACGTCCATCAATTTTTACCAAGGTATATTGACTGGATAATAAAATCAATTCACCAAGGTAATATGAACAAAGATCTCCCCCCTGAAACTCTCGCAAAGCCCTGCACCGCATTCGACGGAAACAGGAAGGTCTCGTCCGGCCAGTTGGTGGAAGTAGTCCTCTATCTCAAACCACTAGTGAGCGATCCCCATGCCTCGATTCTGATCTTTGACGACGACACTGGCGCAGTTCTCGATATTGATTTCCGTGGAACTTCGGCCGAGATCATTGCGCGTCTGGCACAGCACCCAGTGGCACAGACAATATCAGCAAAGAAACGAGGACGGCCCAGACTGGGCGTGATAGGGCGTGAAGTTACTTTGCTTCCGCGCCACTGGGACTGGCTGGCTTCACAGAAAGGCGGCGCGTCACAAACCCTCCGCCGTCTAATCGATAAGGCTCGACGAGAGGCCAGAACTGAAACTTCGCGCCATTTGGCACAGGAACGTACGTATCGATTCATGAGTGCAGTCGCCGGGAATTATAGCGGCTTTGAAGAAGCCTCCCGCGCACTTTTCGCAGATAATTTTGGTGCGTTGTCGCGCGCCACCGAGGCTTGGCCCAAGGATGTGCGCGAATACACATTGCAACTGGCCTCCCCCACGGAAAATGACTCTGACTGAGCCGGTTTTCTTGGCGAGCGGGGACAAAATCGGGTTCAGCTTCGGCGAAATCCTACGAACGAGACCATGACATTGCCACAAATGTTCTTTATATGTTCCATTTATGACAAGACATCGCATCTCAGCTCCAATGCATGGGCGTGGCGCGCAATCAGGTGACCTTTCCACCCGCTTTGCTCTTCCCAGTCGTAGCGCCGACGGGGACTGGCTGGATGCACGGGAGACTGTGGATGGCCCTGTGGACAAGTTGCGGACAACCGTCACCGAGGAGCACCCCAAGGCCGTTCTCAGCTTCAACAAGTCTCCTGACATTCCTTTTGATCGATCGGTAAATGCCTATCGCGGTTGCGAGCATGGCTGCATCTACTGCTATGCTCGCCCCACCCACGCTTTTCATGATCTCTCGCCAGGCCTCGATTTTGAAACGAAGCTGTTCGTCAAACCGAATGCCCCCATCATCTTGCGCGAGACTTTCGCGAGAGCCGGCTATCGCCCGGCTCCCGTCGCCATGGGCACCAACACCGATCCATATCAGCCGATAGAGGCGCAATATCGCATTACACGGCGCATTCTCGAATTATGTCTCGAATGCCGTCACCCGGTAACGATCACCACCAAGTCGGATCGCGTGTTGCGTGACGCAGATCTCCTGACCGAACTTGCGCGCCGAAACCTCACCGCAGTCTCCCTTTCGGTAACCAGCCTTGATCCGCAATTGTCCCGCCTGCTTGAACCTCGTGCGGCGACCCCTGCCAAAAGGCTGGCTGCACTCGGCGTGCTTACGGAAATGGGCGTGCCGACCAACATCTCTATCGCGCCTGTTATACCAGCGGTGACCGATATCTTCATGGAAACACTACTGCAAGCGGCAGGTAAAATCGGCGTATCATCAGCCAGTTGGATAGCTTTGCGCTTGCCGCACGAAGTCGCACCATTATTTCGTGAGTGGCTTGCAGTTCACTTTCCCGACCGCGCGAGCAAAGTCATGGCAATCGTACAAGACATGCGTGATGGGCGCGACAATGATCCAGACTATTTCACACGCATGAAGCCCAAAGGAATTTGGGCGGACCTCATCCGCACACGTTTTCGTATTGCCTGCAAGCGCGCAGGTATCAAAAATGAGGATCTTCTTCTCGATTGCAGCCAATTCCGCCGACCACCACGGGGCGGGCAGCTTAGCCTCTTTTAGGCTGCTATATTCGATCCAGCCATTTCAGTTACTGCTGGCTCAAAGAGAAATCAGGCCACTAACCTCAGGTGCCGTCCGTTCGGTTGCGCGCTCAATGACACCTTCGCAACACCAGGGATTTCCTGCAGCTTTTCGGCCAATTCTCCATCCAGTGAGAATCCATCGCCGAGACGGACAAGCGGATTTGTGCCGCATGTCGTGCGGAGCCGCGCCAAGACTTCCCCTTTCCCTTTCTCGCCTTGTGGCAGCATGTCCGCCAGCATACGCAAAGCCGGGGCTTCACTCACCTCAAGTGTCAGCCGCATATGTGCGCCACTTTTCACGTCGGCCAATGGCCGCGCACCCCTGACCGTTACGCGAGGCGGCTCATCAGGATTGGGACTGTCCAATTCGACATTGAGCAGTACGCATGTCCCTTCCCGCGCCCATTTGACGAAGGATTCTACAAGACTCTCCTCAAAACAGGCAGCACTGAACTGGCCTGAGGAATCCGAAAAATCCGCCCGAACGAAATCGGCGCCCTTCCGGGTCTTGCCCTTGTTTGCCCCTTCAACCATCGCAGCCATCACAGCCGCGCTGCGTCCCCCGGCCACGCCTGAATCCATCAGTCCAGCATAACTGCGCGCACCGTTCGCACTCGCAATCGCCCGGAACTGTTCCACTGGATGTGCGGCGAAATAGAAGCCGAAGTTCTCTCGTTCATGAGCCATCTGTTCAGCACGATTCCAGGGCTGAACTTCCACAAGGCGCAGGGAGGGTACAGCATGATCTTCCCCGCCGAACAGCCCGACCTGTCCGCTTGCACGCTCACGCATCGCGGCGTCGGCTGCTCCCATCAGCATTTCAGCACTGGCGAACACACTGGCCCGATTGGTTTCCAGGCTGTCGAACGCACCTGCACCTGCCAAAGCCTCAAGCTGCCGACGGTTCATCGACCCGGCCGGCAATCGACGAAACAGATCATCAAGGCTCGCAAATCGGCCGTTTGCCTCGCGCTCGGCGACGATGGCTTCCATCGCCTTTTCGCCGACATTGCGAATACCGGCGAGAGCGTAGCGAAGAGCGTACCCTTCGTCTGTCTGCTCAACGGTAAACTCCGCCTCCGAACTGTTTATATCCGGTCCCGCAATTGTGATCGGAATCTTCTGCCGCCGTGCATCATCGATAAAAACACTGAGCTTTTCAGACTGGTGCATGTCGAAACACATGGACCCGGCATAAAATTCTTCAGGATAATGGGCCTTCAACCACGCCGTCTGGTAGGCAAGCAAAGCGTAAGCCGCAGCGTGGCTCTTGTTGAAGCCGTAACCGGCGAACTTATCGATCAAGTCGAACAGCTCATTGGCCTTTTTGGCCTCAATTCCCGAAACTTCCTTGCACCCTTCGACAAAACGGGCACGTTGCGCATCCATTTCCGCCTGAATCTTCTTGCCCATCGCGCGGCGCAAAAGGTCAGCATCTCCGAGCGAATATCCGGCCAGGACCTGCGCAGCCTGCATCACCTGTTCCTGGTAAACGAAGATGCCGTAGGTTTCCGCGAGAATACCTTCGAGCTTGGGATGCGGATATTCAATTGGCTCCACACCGCTCTTTCGTTTCCCGAATAACGGGATGTTATCCATCGGGCCGGGACGATAGAGCGAAACGAGCGCGATAATGTCGCCGAAATTGGTCGGCTTCACCGATGCCAGCGTGCGCCGCATACCTTCGGATTCCAGCTGGAACACGCCCACCGTATTGCCGGACTGGAGCAGCTCATAAACTTTCGGATCGTCCCATCCTAGGCGATCCAGTTCCACCTCGATGCCCCGCTTCTTCAGCAGGTCCACAGCCTTGCGCAAAACCGACAGCGTTTTGAGCCCGAGAAAGTCGAACTTTACCAGCCCCGAATCTTCGACATGCTTCATGTCGAATTGGGTCACCGGCATATCCGAACGCGGGTCGCGGTAGAGCGGAACCAGCTGGGCCAGGGGCCTGTCGCCAATCACCACACCCGCAGCGTGGGTGGAACTGTTGCGGGGCAGCCCCTCAAGTTGCATGGCCAAATCGACCAAACGCTTTACGTCAGAATCAGTATCGTATTCACGTTTGAAATCCGCCGCACCGTTGAGCGCACGCGGCAAAGTCCATGGGTCCGTCGGATGGTTCGGCACCATCTTGCACAACCGATCGACCTGCCCATAAGTCATCTGCAGAATCCGGCCGCAATCGCGCAGGACCGCTCGCGCCTTCAGCTTACCGAAAGTGATGATCTGGGCCACGTGGTCGTGACCGTATTTCCGCTGAACATAGCGGATAACCTCGCCCCGTCGCGTTTCACAGAAATCGATATCGAAATCCGGCATGGAAACGCGTTCCGGGTTGAGAAAGCGTTCAAACAGCAGCCCAAGCCTGATTGGATCCAGATCTGTAATGGTGAGCGCCCATGCAACCAGGGACCCAGCGCCCGAACCACGCCCTGGCCCCACGGGAATACCGTTTTCCTTTGCCCACTTGATAAAGTCGGCAACGATCAGGAAATACCCTGGGAATCCCATCCGGGTGATAATGTCGATCTCGAACTGAAGCCGGTCGTCATAGACCTTGCGCTCATCAGGGGTAAGCTCCCCATATGGCTCCAAACGCGCATCCAGCCCACGGCGCGCGTCTTCCGCCATCATTCGCACTTCGCCTTCTGCATCGCCGGCAAGACTAGGCAGGATCGGTTTGCGCTTTGGCGGAGCAACGGCACATCGCTGTGCGATGACCAAGGTGTTCGCGATCGCTTCCGGCAGATCTGCAAAGGCCTCAGCCATGGAATCCGCCGGCTTCACATAGTTTTCCGCCGAAGACCGTGGACGATCCGATGCATCGATATGGGTCGAGTTCGCGATACACAGCATCGCATCATGCGCGGCACGAAAATGCGCCTCTGCAAAATTGGCAGGATTGGTAGCAACAAGCGGTAGATCGCGTGCAAAGGCGTAAGCGATCAAAGCCTCCTCGGCAGAATCCTCGACGGGATTATTGCGCCGCGCAATCTCGACATAAAGCCGTTCGGGAAACAGTCTTTCCAGCCACTCGCCATATTCCTGAGCGTGATGGTGCTGCCCTTCCGCAAAAAGACGCGTGAGCGCCCCTTCCCCAGCGCCTGTCAAAGCGATCAAGCCGTCGGTATATCCTTCCAGCCACGCCCGCATGACGTGCGGTTCCTCATGTGGCGGACGGTCGAGATGAGCCCGGCTTACCAGATGGCAAAGGTTTTCCCAGCCAGTCTCATCCTGCGCGAAAACAGGTAAATAATCGATTGGGCCGCCTTCGGCGCCATCCGCACTTCTTGCCACCCCCAAAAGAGTACCAACGATCGGCTGGACACCTTTGTCCCGACACGCGCCCGCAAACGCAACGGTGCCGTAAAGGCCATTGCGATCACAGATGGCAATGGCGGGAAAGCCGCGATCTTTCGCCAGTTGGGCGATCGCCTTCGGGTCGATTGCACCTTCGAGCATCGAGTACGATGACAGGATCCGCAAAGGCACGAAAGGAGCATAAGCCATGATCGGGAACCTAAGGTCGATTTCAAGCGTCATTCAAGCTGCGACCGTTCCAGTTCTGGGGAAAAGGTGGTCGATCTCGTCTTGTAATATCCAGCAAATATGATCCTATTGCGCATTCAGAAATGGGGGAACTGTACATGGAACAAAATTCCAACCCTGGCCCACAGACCCGCGACCTGGTGGATCGGGCCAAATCGATCATCCTGAAGCCAACCGAAGAATGGCCAAAGATCGCCGAAGAACCGACTGGCATAAGCGACGTCTTTGTCAAATATGCCGTACCGCTGGCCGCTATCGGCCCTGTCTGCACCCTGATCGGCAGCCAGTTGTTCGGGTATGGCGCTTTCGGTTTCACTTACCGCCCGTCGTTCATGGGCGCACTGGGTGCGGCCGTGGCAAGCTATGTGGCGACTTTGGTCGGCCTGTTCATATTGATGCTGATCGCCAATTTCCTTGCCCCCAAGTTCGGCGGAACACAGGACGGGCCAAAAGCATTCAAACTCGTTGCCTATTCAATGACAGCGGGCTGGATTGCGGCTGTTTTCGGGCTTCTGCCCGCACTCGGCATCATCGCGGCAATCGGCGGTCTCTATGGTATTTACCTGTTTTACCTTGGTGGCCCGGTGATGATGAAAGTGCCCCAGGAAAAGGCGGTAGGCTACACTGCTGTGACGATCCTGGCGGCAATCGTCCTGTATCTCGTGGTCGGCGCAGTCACGAGCGCTGCTGCACACCTCTTCGGCCACAGCCCCTACGATGAAATTGCCGAGAGCGGCGAAATGTCCGGAACCATGAATATCCCCGGCGTCGGCTCTGTCGATGTGGGCAAGGCTCAAAAAGCCGCTGAGCGGGCGGAAAAGATGGCCAAGGGTGAGTTGAAGCCCATTTCGACGGACCAATTGAAAGCCCTGCTTCCTGCCTCGATCGGAAGCTATAGCCGGACCGGGTTCGACAGTATGGCTGCTGGCGGGCTAAGCCACGCTTCTGCGACTTATGAAGATGGCGGCAATCGTTTCGATTTGCGGATATCCGATACCAATGCCCTTGGCGCATTGGGCGGCATGGGCGTAGCCATGGGAATGGAACAGAGCAGCGAAAACGCCGACGGTTATGAACGCACAGGCGTTGTCGACGGGCGCATGCAATCCGAAAAGTGGAGTAAATCCGGCAGCCGCGGCCATTTCGGCGTCATGGTCGCCGACCGGTTTATGGTCGAAGCTGACGGCAGCGTACCCAATATCGATGTGTTGAAACAAGCCGTTGCCACGATTGACGAACCAGCATTGGAAAAGCTGTCAAGCTGATATCCCTAGAGGAGAGCCTCTATATCAGCTTGAAGCGTTTCCGGCTTATCCATCGGTGCATAGCGGCGGACCACCTGGCCCGTGCGGTCGATCAGGAATTTCGTGAAATTCCATTTGATCGCGCGGGTTCCCATCAGCCCGGGCGCCTCGCCTTTCAGCCATGTGTAGAGCGGAATTGATCCATCGCCATTGACATCGACCTTCTTCATTACGGGGAAGGTCACATCATATGTCAGCCGGCAGAAACTGGCGATTTCGTCCGCGCTTCCCGGCTCTTGCTTACCGAACTGATTGCATGGAAATGCAATCACCTCAAAACCGCGAGCAGCAAATTTGCGCTGCAGTTCCTCCAACCCTTCATATTGAGGGGTGAAACCACATTTACTTGCCGTGTTGACGACCAACACGACCTTCCCCTGCAAATCGGCCAGATCGAATATCGTCCCATCCGGCCGTTCAACCGAAAAATCGGCAAGGGAAGCCACGTTAGCCGCCCCGCTCAGGCAGCACGGCCCGGGAAATCCGGACGAGACGCAAGCGCCATGATCTCAACCAGTTCCAGTCGGTGATCGCCCGACTTTTCGATCACATAATCGCCACGTTCCTCTTCAGGAAGGCTCGCAACAAACCGAACGAGTTCGGCCAGAGTTCCCTGACGAACGGCTTTGAATGCCGAGAGCAACCCGCCGCCATCATCCTTCCTGTGCAGTTCGGAGTGATCCTCCCATTCCACAGGGGTCGGCTGTTGGGTCGTATCGGTCATTTTCAGTACATTTCCCTAAATTGCGTATAGTGCCATTCTGGCGATTGCCGGCCGATAATCAATGATCCCGGCCAAGGAAAGGGGGCTATTGAAGATGCCCCTCATGCAGCCTGACGACCCGGTCCATAGACAGGGCCAGCCTCTCGTTATGCGTGGCCACCAGCGCCGCACTCCCCTCCCCCCTGACGAGGCGAAGAAATTGCTGCAGGACCTTGTCTGCCGTTACTTCGTCGAGATTGCCCGTAGGTTCGTCAGCGAGCACCAGTTGCGGTCGATTGGCAAGCGCGCGCGCGACAGCAACACGCTGCTGTTCCCCCCCCGAAAGCTGGCTTGGCCGGTGATCCAGCCGTTTGCCGAGGCCTAATGCCCCGAGAAGTTCACGTGCCCGTGCTTCTGCTTCCTCACGGCTCTTGTTCGCCACAAGCTGCGGCAACACCACATTTTCCTCGGCCGAGAAATCAGGAAGAAGATGGTGGAATTGATACACAAAGCCCAGATGATCCCGGCGGAGTGTCGTGCGTGCATCGCCTGAGAGCCGACTCGCGTCTTTCCCGGCGATCTCGATCGTCCCGCCGAATCCCCCTTCCAGCAGTCCGATCGCTTGCAGCATCGTCGATTTGCCCGCGCCTGATGGCCCAAGCAGTGCAACGATTTCCCCCGCCTGGATAGTGAGATCCACACCCCGCAACACGTCGATCCGCACGCCGCCCTGTTCAAAGCTGCGCGTCAGCCCGGTCAGCTGAACTACCGCACTACTCATAACGCAATACCTGTACCGGATCAGTGCTCGCCGCCTTGAATGCGGGATAGAGCGTCGCCAGAAAACTGAACCCCAGCGCCATCCATGAAATGACCATCACTTCGACCGGGTCCGTTCGCGAGGGCAACTCTGTCAGAAACCGGATCGAAGGATCCCAGAGGTTCTGTCCAGTCACAATCTCTATCGCATGAACGATAGGCTGCCGGAAAAACAGGAATATGAAACCAAGAACGAGGCCTGCCAGCGTGCCGAGCGCACCGATCACAAAACCGATTGCGACGAAGACTTTCATCAGGCTTTTACGCGTGGCCCCCATCGTCCGCATAATGGCGATGTCCCGCGTCTTGGCGCGCACCAGCATGATCAGGCTGGAGAGAATGTTGAACACGGCCACCAGCACGATGATCGACAGGACAACGAACATGGCGACCCGTTCCACCGCCAATGCCTCGAACAAGCTGGCGTTAATGGTCTTCCAGTCGGAAACGACCGCTTGTCCGGCGAGCTTCTTGGTCAGCGGCGCCATGATCTGCGAAACCTCGTCCGGATCAGTGGTCTTCACTTCGATCATCCCCACCGAGTCACCGGTGAGCAGCAAGGTTTGTGCATCCTTCATCGGCATCACGACAAAGGCCTGATCGTAGTCGTAAACACCGATCTCGAAGATCGCGGAAACATGATAGCCGATTTCCCGCGGTACTGTGCCGAACGGAGTTGCCCGGCCCTGCGGATTGATGATGGTGATCGTATCACCCACTCTGGCGCCAAGGTTTTCAGCCAGGCGCGCGCCGATGGCGACATTACCCGCGCCCGGCGCCAATTCCTTGAGATCACCCTCCGTCTTCTGCGGTTCCAGCCGACGGATATCTTCCTGCGTGTTCCCACGCACCAGAATTGCTTCTACCCGGCCATTAAAACTCGTCAGCAGAGGCTGTTCGATCAGCGGCGAGGCGCGAACGACGCCCGGCGTCGCCCTCACTTCCTTCAACACGCTCTGCCAATTTTCGAGTCGTCCGCCATAGGCCTGAATGATCGCATGGCCGTTAAGCCCGACGATCTTGTCCAGCAATTCGCCGCGAAAACCGTTCATCACGCTCATCACGATGACCAGCGCGGCAACGCCGAGCATGACTGCGGCCAAGCTGATTCCTGCGACAAGGGCGATGAATGCTTCACCCCGTCCGGGCAGCATGTATCGCTTGGCGATAGTCCATTCAAAAGGGGAAAGGATCAAGCAACTGGTCCGTGAGACACTGAATAATGGTTACGGATAGGGCCAGCGCGCGGCAGGTGCAAGCAATCCCGCTCCACTAACGAGAGGAGATCTGCGAAATCCACCTGTGGGGTGGACATCCGCGCCGCCACTGGGCCATGGACTCCCCGAACCCAACTCTCAATCAGGAGCAGGAACCACCATGGACGAACAGGACCGCAAAACCGCATTGCGCATGATCCCCTATGGCCTCTACGTCATGACTGCCGAAGGCAAGGGAGAGGCACCTGCCGCCGCCACGGTCAATTGGGTGACGCAAACGAGCTTCAGCCCACCGCTCATCGCGGTAGGTGTCAAAACGGATTCCGGTGTCTACGCCGCTGCCCGTTCAGCCGGGCATTTCGTGCTCAACATTCTCGGCAAGGGACAACAAGGTGCCGCCTTCACATTCTTCAAACCGGCAGAGCTGGAGGACGGAAAACTCTCTGGCGAAGCCATAACCTGGGCACAGAACGGGGCACCGATCCTGAAGAGTGCGCCTGCCGCCATTGAATGCCAATTGGTCGAAGTCGTGGAACGCGGCGACCACCATACCTTTATCGGTGAAGTCACCAATGTTCATATTCACAAACACCCCGAAGGCCGTGCCGACGAGGCAGTGTTGGAAATGAAGGAATTGGGCGAAAAGGTCTTTTACGGCGGTTGATGTCATTCGCTCTGGAGAATGGCTCGCCTCCGGTGGGCCGTTCCCCTTGCTTTCAAGGCAAATCAAGCCCACATGCGCCGACGACGGGGCGCCTGAGGCCGGACGATTCTATGAACATGACCCATCCCTTCCACGACGCGGACGGCGATAAGCTGCGCGAAGAGTGCGGCGTTTTTGGCGTTATCAATGCGTCGGATGCTGCCGCTATCACTGCACTGGGCCTCCATGCCCTGCAACACCGTGGCCAGGAAGCAGCCGGAATTACCAGTTTCGACGGCAAGGAATTTTATTCCCGTCGCGGCATTGGTCAGGTGGCCGATAATTTCTCCACTGGTGAAGCCATCGGTGAATTACCGGGCTCCATGGCCGCTGGCCACGTTCGCTATTCCACAACCGGCGGTTCCGGTTTGCGCAATGTCCAGCCGCTTTACGCAGACCTTGCCTCCGGCGGGTTCGCGATCGCTCATAACGGCAATATTTCCAACGCCATACATCTGCGCCAGCAACTGGTGCAGAAAGGCGCGATCTTCCAATCCACTTCCGACACGGAAGTGATCATTCACCTGATCGCGACCAGCCGGTATCCAACCTTGCTCGATCGCTTCGTGGATGCCCTGCGACTGGTGGAAGGTGCCTATTCACTGATCTGCATGACGCCCAAGCGCATGGTCGCCTGCCGTGATCCGTTGGGCATCCGCCCCCTGGTGATGGGCAAGCTTGGCGACGCAATTGTCTTCGCTAGTGAAACAGTTGCACTCGACGTCGTCGGCGCACAATTCCTTCGGGAGGTGGAGCCTGGCGAATTGATCGAAGTCCGGCTCGATGGCCGAATTACCAGCCATCGTCCGTTTGGCGATTCAAATCCACGGCCATGCATTTTCGAGCATGTCTATTTCAGTCGTCCGGATTCCATCATGGGTGGCACTTCGGTTTATCAGGCCCGCCGTCAGATCGGTGTGGAACTGGCCAAGGAATCGCCAGTGGAAGCCGACCTTGTGGTGCCGGTGCCCGACAGCGGTGTTCCGGCCGCGATCGGATATGCACAACAGTCCGGCATTCCATTCGAGCTTGGCATCATCCGTTCACACTACGTCGGCCGCACATTTATTCAGCCTTCGGACGGGCAACGCCATTCAAGCGTGAAACGCAAACACAACGCCAATCGTGCACTGGTTCAAGGCAAACGGATCGTACTGATCGACGATTCCATCGTGCGCGGAACCACCAGCCTCAAGATCGTGCAAATGATGCGCGAAGCTGGCGCGGCGGAAGTACACATGCGCATTGCCAGCCCTCCCACCATGCACAGCTGCTTCTATGGTGTCGACACGCCGGAACGCTCAAAACTCCTGGCAGCAAAGATGGACGTCGCGGCCATGGGTGAATTCATCCAGGCGGACAGCCTCGCCTTCGTGACGATTGACGGTCTTTACAGAGCAGTCGGGGCCGAAGGCCGCAATGCGGATTGCCCGCAATATTGCGATGCATGCTTCACAGGGGACTATCCAACCACGCTGACAGACCATAGCGAGCGGGACGATCCGGCCCAACTTTCTCTACCAGTCAACAAGGTCGCGTAATGACCAAACCACTTGAAGGGCAAATCGCGCTGATCACCGGCGCGAGCCAGGGGATTGGCGCCGCCACCGCCAAAGCAATGGCCGCTGCCGGCGCACACGTCATTCTCACGGCGCGTGATGATCGCAAGCTGGAACAGATCGAGCAGGAAATCCACGAAACGGGTGGCATGGCCACCATCGCTCCGCTCGATCTCGCGGAAGGCGACGGGATCGCCCGGCTTGCCAGCGCTATTGCCAATCGCTGGGATCGGCTCGACATCATGGTGATTGCCGCCGCGATTCTGCCGGAGCTTACGCCGGTGACACAGATCGACCAACGTGCCTTCAGCAAGGCTCTGACCGTTAACCTCCTTGCTACGCAAGCATTGATTGCCGCATTCGATCCGCTGATGAAACGCAGCGACACTGCTCGCATAATCGGGCTTACCAGCAGCGTGGGCAGCAAACCGCGGGCCTATTGGGGCGCCTATGCTGCAACAAAGGCAGCATTCGAGGTTCTGCTGGAATGCCACGCACGGGAAGTCGAAAAGATTTCCAACACGCGGGTCGCGATCGTTGATCCAGGCGCCACGCGCACTGCCATGCGCGCCCGTGCATATCCAGGCGAAGATCCGCAAACGCTGAAGGCCCCCGAAGCCGTTGCCGAACGCATCGTGGCTTTGGTGCAAGAGCCATTTGCCACACCATATCGTGAACGGGTTCCCGAACCGCGTTAACCAGTTGGTAAAACTCTGCGGTAAGCAATTCCTTCCATATTCGGCAAACGCTGAGGGATAACCCCTCGGTATGTATGTCGAATGTTCGAGGGATCGCAGGAATGACACTCGAAACCACGCCAACCCGCTATGCGATTGCAGCGCAGGAAGACCGCTGTGCACCACGCACCAAACTGGCCATTCCCGCACAATTTCGCCAATCTGGCGGGCGAGCATTCCAGACTGTAATTCATGACCTGTCGCTATCCGGATTTTCCGCGACAGCCGTCAATCGTCTGCAGCCGGGTACGATATGCTGGCTGACGTTGCCCGGCCTCGAATCCCTGCAAGCCGAAGTAATCTGGTGGGACAAGAGCCTGTGCGGTTGCGCCTTCCAGAAATTGTTGAATCCCATCATACACGATAATATTCTTGCGCGTTATCTCGGTGATGGGTCCTACCGTACAACCTGATTTCAGTTTGCCCCAGCGGGGGCGGGCCTGTTAGTTCTTCGTGAGAGTCACCTGACTGACAGTGATCCCGCCCCCGCGAAATCCCCCTTCGCAATACATCAGATAAAACCGCCAAAGGCGAACGAAACGCTCATCGAACCCTGTCGGCAACGCGCCTTCTTCGACAGCCCGGTCAAACCGGCGGCGCCATTGGCGGAGCGTTTCTGCATAATCGAGGCCGAAATCACGCTGATCTTCCCACGAGAGCCCCCGTTCAGCGGCAAGTTGGCGGAACTCGCTCTCGCGAATGAGCAGCCCGCCCGGAAAGACATATGACTGAATGAAGTCCACGCTCTTCGCATAATCTTCGAACAGCGAATCTTTCATCGCAATATACTGGATTGCCGCGCGTCCGCCGGGCTTGAGACAATTTGCCAGACAATCAAAATAGGTTGGCCAATATTCCCGCCCTACCGCTTCCACCATTTCCACACTGACAATGGCATCGAACGGACCGCGGACATCGCGATAATCCTGCTTGCGAAAGTCAATGGATGGGGCCTGATGTTGGCGAGCCCAGGCCAGTTGTTCGTCGGAAAGGCTGATCGCGGTCACATGCGCGCCACGAGCAGCAAAGAAGTTCGCAAGGCTGCCCCATCCACAACCGATTTCCAGGAGAGTTTCAGGATTTCCAACCCTCTCCGCCAGAAGTTGCCACTTGCGATTTTGCGCTTCTTCCAGGCTTCCGCCGTGATCAAAGACTGCGCTCGAATACGTCATACTTGCATCAAGCCATGACGCATAAAAATCGTTGCCGAGATCATAATGGGCGTGAATGTTGCGGCGCGCACCTGCCCGGCTATTACGATTAAGACCATGCGCGATACGCGCGGCCAGACGCCAGATTCCCTGCGCACGCCCCGAATTGCCCAACGCATCGCCGTTGGCCATGAACAGCGCGAAAAGTGGAACGGGATCAGGGCTGCCCCATTCACCCTCTTCCCAGGCGCGATACCATCCAACAGAGCCGCTGGTGGCCAGACGAGCAAGGGCACGCCAGCTCTTCAGCTCCACTTCCGCTTCAAACCCTGGTGCACGACCACCCAGTTTGCGCGTTCGCCCATCCGGCAGCCGCGCAACGATTGCACCCTTTTCGAGACCCGCATCCACACGATCAATCAAACGGTGGAAGCCGCTGTTCCACAAGCGCGCCATCCAGCCCAGACCGTTACCGATCCGGTTGCCGCCATCAAGCAAGGCGCGGCCCCTCTCCATGCCCCCCGCATTCATAACTGCGACTATGCCTCCCTGTCCCGGTTGGGGCAAGATGCCGACTTGGGCAAACTACCTCTCGATAAAAGCCTTATATCAAGAGCTCTTAACCACTTGCCAAGCTGCAAGAGCTCTCTCCCGCGCTTCGCGATGTCCGATCAATCGTGGAGGATAGCCGGATGGACGGCTTTCGGGGTCATGGATAACTGCATCTCCCAGACTTGCCAGCTCCGGCACCCAGCGGCGAATGTAATCAGCCGCTTCAAATTTCGAAGATTGTGACAAGGGCGCCATGATCCGGACGAACATGTTCGCGTCTGCACCGGAACCGGCGACCCACTGCCAGTTGGCGCCATTGTTCCCGTAATCCGCATCGACCAGCGTATCCCAAAACCACCTTTCGCCTTCTCGCCAGTCAATCAACAGATGCTTGATAAGAAAACTGGCGGCAATCATCCGGACGCGATTGTGCATCCAACCTGTTTGCCAAAGCTGGCGCATTCCGGCATCCACGATTGGATAGCCGGTCTGACCCGCCTTCCATGCCAACAAATCCGCGGCGGCCCTGTCGTCTCCCTTCGGGTCGCGCCACGGAAACCCCTCGAATTCAGGGCGATATGGGCGCTCCGGATAGTCGGGCCGCTGCCAGACAAGGTTCTGGGCGTAATCACGCCAAACCAGCTCCCTCCGAAAACTCTCAATTCCTTCCCCACGCATGCCTTCCAGAGCGTGCCAGGCTTGCGCCGGAGAAATCTCTCCGAAATGAAGGTGGGGTGACAGGCGAGACGAGCCCTCAACAGAAGGCAGGTTCCTCGCCTCCTCATAATCCTTTGCCCTATCGTGGAAATCGGCAAGCTGCGCCTGTGCGGCCGCCTCACCACATTGCCACGCTTGGCGTAGTCCGCCAGCCCAGTCCGGAGAGCTTGGCAGGAGCTTCCAATCATCCAGCCAATCGGATTCGGGCCATGCATCGGCAAAGGCCAGATTCCCTTCAGCAACCGGGGAACGCGGCCCTCCATCGTTGAGCAACGCCTTGTAGAACGGCGTAAAAATCTTGAATGCTGTCCCCCCGCCCGTCTTCAATCGCCCGGGCGGAACAAGATAATTGCCATCGTACAGGCGAAGCGAGACGCGTTTCGCGAGATCCGCTTCCGCCTTGATCCACCAAGGCTCATAGTGGCGCACGGCATGGACGCAGGCAGCCCCTGTTTCGTCCATCAGCCGGACAAGCTGATCGACAACATCACCCTTCCGTAAGATCAGGCGCGCATCATGTCGGCGTAGTTCAGCATCCATCGCCGCCAGACTGCGATGCAGCCACCAGCGTGATGCGCCACCCATCTGGCGCGATCCAGGCCTCTCGTCATCGAGAACATAAACGGGAATGACGGGTCCCGCAGATCCAGCCGCCTGAAATGCGGGCTGATCCGCCAGCCGCAAATCTCGCCGCAGCCAGACGATCTGGGGCCTGCTCACGCGCCCTGACCGAAGCAGCCAGGGCGGTCCAGCGGCACCTGTACCACATGGTTGAACGGATTCTTGACCTCCCTGCCAAAGAACCGTCCCCCGCCGAAACGGGCGTCTGAAAACGTAACCTCTACACGACATTTGCCACGGCGAACTTCCGCGACCGGCATTACCGACCAGCGCATGAACCGGCGCAAATCCTCATTTGAAAATGCCGCACGACGAACCAATGGATCGCTCATGTTATCAGGAACGGGTGCCGACACCGGTCCCAATCCGCCAAATGGGGACCATTCGGCTCTGGCAACCTGTCCATCCTGTTTCCAGACCAGTTCCCGCTTCCAGAACTGCACAGGCTCCAGCCCCGCGAACACCGGTCTGGGGCGCGTTCCGGACAATGTACGATTCAAGTCCCGCCCTGCCTGAATGGTAAGCGCCAGATTTCCGGCAATATAGGCTGCCATAAGAGCCAACCCGACCCGTGCAGGGAAATGCCAGTTCCCCCCGGACCGCTCTTTCTGCCGCGACAGCCAGATAGCGATCGATAACAGGCCCCAAAGCCAGACATCGATGATGAAAAGGGATTCGGTGTGAAACCAACGATCGGTAAAAGGCGATAGCAGTTGAACTGCATAGCTCGTCTGCATGTCCAGCAGAGGGTGACTTATAGTGCCGACATAACACAACGCGACCAGCCAGCCGAAATGCATCGGCAAGCCGCTCTTGAACAAGGCACCCCGGTTTACCTGCCATCGATCCAACAGCCAGAGCAACCCGGCGAGGAGAGGCGGCATGAGGACAAAGCCACCTGCCAGGCTATGTGTAAAACCCCTGTGTGTGGCCAAAGGGTCCCAGCAACTATGGCCAAAGAACACGTCTATATCGGGCATGTTCGCGGCGAGTATGAGCGCCGCCAGCCCTTTACGTGTCTTTGATTTCAATCCGGCCTGGCCAAGTACCCATCCGGTAAGACTGTGCGTAAGATTATCCATGGATGCCCGGGCCTGCCTATGTCGCTACGTCGCTTTCAGTGGAGGAATCCGGGGGGTAAATCCCCCCGGATGTCCACATATCGCAGCGACCGCAAAGAACAGGCCGAATCCGATCCTTACTCCCCGACAGTCCAGGTTTGCCCTTTGGCGAGTAACTTGCCGAGGTCAGCAACTTTACCCTCACGCGCCTTGGCATCCTGCCCCAGAACCGACTCTTCGTACGTCGGACGAGGATCATCATAGATGACGCCCAAGGCCATCGGGAATGGACCGAACGGCATTTCAACCAGCATATGAGCCACGGAACGATTGGTCACGTCATGCACAATGACCCCGGCCGATTGCCAATCGCCATCGATCACGTCCACCACCTTCAAGGTCAGGCTTTCCTGATCGAGCGCAATGCCCTGTGTGCCCTTGTTGAACAGCATTGGCTCGCCATTCGTGAGCCAGAGCTGGTTGCCGGCGGCATTGGCCTTGGCGGTGAAATCGTCGAACCGATCCTTGTTGTAAACGATGCAGTTCTGGAAGATCTCGATAAACGCCGCACCCTTGTGCGCATGGGCGGCCTTCAATACCCCCGACAGATCCTTGGATACGTCATAGGCCCGAGCGATGAAACGTGCCCCGGAACCGAGTGCAAAAGCACATGGCAATGCAGGACGATCGACCGATCCCATCGGGGTCGAAGGGCTGGATGTGCCAACCCGACTGGTCGGGGAATATTGCCCCTTCGTCAGCCCGTAGATCTCGTTGTTGAACAACATGATCTGGCAATTCAGGTTCCGGCGGATCACGTGCATCGTATGATTGCCACCGATCGACATACCATCACCGTCACCAGTGATCAGCCAAACGTCGAGTTCCGGATTGGACAGCTTTATACCAGTCGCGAATGCCGGGGCCCGACCATGGATCGTGTGGAAGCCGTAGCTTTCGACGTAGTAAGGGAACCGGCTTGAACAGCCGATACCCGACACGAACACTGTATTGGCCGGATCCGCGCCGATCTCCGGCAGCGTACGTTGCACCGCCTTGAGAATTGCGTAGTCACCACAACCAGGGCACCAGCGAACTTCCTGGTCGGTTTCCCAGTCCTTGAGCGTGGTGGTGATAGTCGTCATCTCGTTCATTGATTTTCCGCCTTCACGCTGGGAAGCTGGCTCCTGTTCGGCTCCACTTCCCCGCCTTCGTTATCGGGAATATTATCGAAGAACGCGGCGATCGCCGCTTCGATTTCCGCAATGGCAAAGGGCTGCCCCGAAACCTTGTTCAAAGGCTGTGCATCGACCAGGAACTGATCGCGCAGCACAGTCTTGAACTGACCCGTATTCATTTCGGGAACCAGGATCTTTTTGTAACTCCTGAGCAAATCACCCAGATTACGCGGCAACGGCCATACATGGCGAACATGAATATGGCTCACGTCCATCCCCTTGGCCCGCGCTCTCCGCACTGCCTGATGGATCGGGCCGAAGGTCGAACCCCAGCCGACCACGGCCAGCTTGCCCGAAGTATTCCCCAAGCTGACGTCCTGAAGCGGCACCGCATTCGCCACGCCATCAACCTTCGCCTTGCGGGCGTCCGTCTGAGCCTGGTGAGTGGTGGGCGCATAGTCGAGATTGCCGGTATCGATCGCCTTTTCGATCCCGCCAATACGATGCATCAGGCCGGGAGTACCGGGCTTGATCCAGGGGCGAACGCCGTGCCCATCACGCTTGTAAGGCAGTAGCGTATCGTCCGGCCCATTCTTTTCGGTCAGGAATTTCGCCGGGAACGGGTCATAATCGTTCGGATCCGGCACCTTCCAAGGCTCAGCCGCGTTACCGATATAGCCGTCGGTCAACAGCATGACCGGCGTCATGAACTGCACCGCGATCCGGCAGGCTTCGATCGCGCATTCAAACGCATCGGAAGGGCTGCGCGCAGCAATCACGGGCAACGGCGTATCGCCATTGCGGCCATAAATCGCCTGATAGAGATCGGATTGCTCCGTCTTGGTCGGAAGCCCCGTTGAAGGCCCACCACGCTGTGAATTGACAATCACCAGCGGCAATTCAGTCATGACCGCCAAACCCATCGCTTCGCCCTTGAGAGCGATGCCGGGGCCCGATGAAGACGTAACCCCAAGGTGACCAGCATAAGACGCGCCGATCGCGGAGCAGATTGCGGCGATCTCGTCTTCCGCCTGGAAGGTCGTGACCCCGAATTCCTTCATCTTGGTAAGATTGTGCAGGATCGCCGACGCCGGTGTGATCGGATAACCGCCGAAGAACATCTGCAGGCCCGCAAGCTGAGCGCCTGCAACCAACCCCAGGCTTACCGCTTCTGCGCCGGTAATCGTGCGATAAAGACCCGGCGTCTGTTGAACCGGATCGAGATGCAGCTTGCGGAGCGGCCCAGCGATTTCCGCAGTCTCACCATAGGCATGGCCCGCGTTGAGCGCCGCGATGTTCGCTTCGGCAATTTCCGGTTTCTTGGCAAACTTGGAATTGAGCCAGTCGACAATCGGCTGCCGGTCACGGTCGAACATCCACAATGCCAGCCCCAGCGTCCACATGTTCTTGCAGCGCAGAGCTTCCTTGTTGCCGAGACCAAAAGGCTTCACTGCCTCGATCGTCAACGCACTGATGTCGAAAGCCAGCAGATCCCATTTGGAAAGGCTGCCATCCTCAATCGGATTGCTGTCGTACTTCGCCTTTTCGAGGTTGCGCTTGGTAAACTCACCCGTATCAGCGATAATCAGCCCGCCGGGCTTGAGCGCTTCAACGTTGGTCTTCAGCGCCGCCGGATTCATCGCGACCAGTACATCCGGCGCATCGCCTGCTGTACTGATATCAGTGGACCCGAAATTGATCTGGAAAGCGGATACGCCGAACAAGGTCCCCTGTGGCGCACGAATTTCCGCCGGAAAATCAGGGAACGTAGCCAGATCATTTCCAGCCAGCGCGGTGGAGAGTGTAAACTGACCACCTGTAAGCTGCATGCCGTCGCCGCTATCGCCCGCAAAGCGGACAACCACGGCCTCCGGCGCGTCGGTATGTGTAATAGGGGCCGTGTCGGCCGCTGCCACGGAACTTGCCATTCACTCACCTCTTCCCACCCGGCATGGGCGGATGTTGCGATATAACCAACGCACTATTCCCACACCGGTTCTGCGGCAATGAAGTTTTTGTTGGGGGAAGGCAAACAGCAATGGCAATTTTCCAGCAGAAATTTAAGCAGGAATAATCATGAATGTCTCAAGCAGTTACGTTCGGGAGGATGTTCGCGCTTTCCTCATGTCGATGGAGGGACGCGCCAACGGCTTGATCCCGGGAGACGATTTGCCTCTTGCACGCGCCGCGTTTTCTCAAATGCTGGCGCAATCCGATACACAACTGAACACGCTGGCAACGATACGCGAATTCTCATGCGCAGGCCCCACTGGGCCGCTCCGTTTGCGCCTTTATCATGCACACACCGATAGCAAGGGGCGCGAAGAGGGGCCCGTCATCCTCTATTTTCATGGTGGCGGCTTCATGCTGGGCGATCTGGATTCCTACGACAGCCTGTGCAGCGAAATCGCCGTGCAAACGAACCTGCCTCTGGTGGCCGTCGATTATCCTCTGGCGCCCGAGCATCCTTTTCCCGCAGCCCCGAACGCTTGCGCGGCTGCCGCATATTGGGTCGCGCAACAACATCCGGAATTGGCGGAAGCCATTGGGGCGCCACTTAGCGGGCTCATTCTCATGGGGGACAGTGCGGGCGGCAATCTCGCCATTGTTACCGCGCAAGCACTATCAGCCCGGCCTGCAATGCTTCCAGTCGCAATGCAGGTTCCGGTCTATCCGCTAACCGGCCCAATCGGCGATCACGAAAGCTATCGCGCGTTCCGCAGCGGCCATTTCCTCACTCGCGAGGCCATGTTCCGGTTTCACTCAGCCTATGCGGCGCCCATGGACGATCCACGACACTACCCCATTCTCCACACAGGTGCGCAAATGCCGCCTACCCTGCTGGTCACTGCTGCGCTTGACCCGTTACGGGATTCAGGCCGCGAATATGGAACCAAACTGGCAGGAACCGGAACCCCGCTTCAAACATTGGAAATTGCCGGGATGATCCATGGTTTTATGACCTTGCGCAAAGCGATCCCAAGCGCACAAAAGGACCTGGAAATCATTCTGCAAACCATGACACAGATGCTGGAACGCTATTCATGACAAATCCCGATCCCAAGCTTTATCGCCCGTGCGCCGGCATCATGTTGGTCAACGCTTCCGGTTCTGCATTCGTGGGAAAGCGCATCGACACCAAGGAAGGCGACTGGTGGCAAATGCCGCAGGGCGGTATCGACAAAGGGGAAGACAGCGGCGATGCCGCGCTGCGCGAACTGTGGGAAGAAACGGGCCTGCTCGCGAACAAGGTGCGGATCGAGGCACAAATGGCCAGGGAACTCTATTACGATCTACCCGGGGAACTGAAAGGAAAGCTCTGGAAGGGCAAGTACATCGGGCAACGGCAAACATGGTTTCTGGCCCGCCTGACTGGCGACGATGCAGACATTGACCTTGCGGCGCATAATCCGCCTGAATTCAGCGCATGGAAATGGGTCGACCCCGAAATCCTGCCAGCGCTGATCATCCCGTTCAAGCAAACGATTTACCGCGCCGTGCTGGAAGAATTCCGGCCTCTGATCTGACACTTGCCCTGTCTGGCATTGTAACGCCCGCCAGAAGAAGCCCTCTCAGGTCAGTTTTGCGTTACGGTCGCCTTGGGCGTAACCGCTTCCGCCGTCAGCACTTTCTCCTCCGGTGCCTTGGTCAGGGCCTCGGCCAATGCACGGGTTTCCTCGCAACTGTCTCCGCACAGGCTCTGCAACTGAGCGAGGTTGCGGCGCGCCTTTTCCATCGCGCCAATTTCTACCATTGCCTCGCCTTCACCAGAGATCGCGGCAAAGTTGTTCGGATCGCGGGAGAGCATTTCGCGATAATAGTGAATCGCCTTACCCCGTAGCCCCTCGTTACGCGCAGCCTGCGCCAAATCGAGATAAAGCGTCGTGTAGGCCGGATCTATGGCCAACGCCGCCTCGAACGCGTCGATGGCAGCCTGTGTTTCGCCGGCAGCCAATGCCACCCTTCCCTGCTCGCGCAGTTCCACCGCCGCGTCTGGCGGAGCAACTGTCGCACCATTGCCCACGCTGGCACTGACCGCGCAGATCAGCGACAAGGCAATAGCAGCGGGATAATAACGCATCACAAACTCCTTCAGGGCAGGCATCGTAGATATGGACCGATCCGCCATGAATCGAGATGCTAACACGGCGAAACGAGACGTGCGATGAAAAATCCATCAGTCCCGTCATGAAGGGGGGTCAACCGCACTCCCCCGCTTCTTTCCCGGCCTGCCGGCAGTACAAATGGTTCGATCTGCCATCCCCGGTGCGTGGAGAGGAAGCAGTCTATCTGATCGCCGCCCTCCTCGTCCAGCAATGAGCAAACGACATAGAGGAGACGCCCGCCCGGCCTGACCAGACTGGCCGCCATATCCAGCACCCGTTGCTGCAGCGTGCAGGTCCGGGCCAGTTCATCTTCATTGAGCCGCCAGCGGGCTTCGGGGTTACGCCGCCATGTGCCCGTGCCCGAACAAGGAGCATCCACCAGGACCGCATCGGCAATTCCCGCCCAATCGGTCAGTCCCGCTGTCTCTCGCCCTGCATCGAGCAGCCGTGTTTCCACATTGGTCACCCCTGCCCGTTCCACGCGTGGGGCAAGCCGGGAGAGTCTGGCACGATCCACATCGCAGGCGAGCAATCGCCCCTTGTTTTCCATCGCAGCCGCAAGTGAGAGTGTTTTACCACCCGCCCCAGCGCAAAAATCGACTACGGTTTGCCCCGGCTGAACGCCCAGTGCCTCACAAGCCAGTTGAGAGCCGGTATCCTGAACTTCGACCGCGCCGTCACGAAAGGCATCCCACCGTTCAACCTGTGTGCCGGCCGGATAGCGCAAGGCATTTCGAGCCTGCGTCACGTCCCCAGCAATTGGCAGCAAGGGGTCTGCGCCGCGTAGCGTGTTGATTCGTAGATCGAGGGGAGCCCGATCGAGCAACGCCTCCAGTTCTTCTCCTGCGATGTCCGATGCACGAAGGCGGTCTTCCAGCCAGGCTGGAGCGCAACCGCCTTCAGCCACCTCTTCATCGTCACATAAAGGCGCAGGCCCGTGGCGAGAGCCGTCGAACAAAGTGACCAGTGATTGATCGTCCGCCGCCAGCCGCAACATCGCGGACCGTCCAGTCGGAGGAACAGGTCCACAGACCCGGATTGCACGATAGAGCAGCTCCCGCACAGCACGCCGATCCTTCGATCCGGCGAAACGGCGGGAACGGAACCATTCCGCCACGATCCTGTCCGCTGGTGCGCCCCGACTGCGGGCCGCCTCAATGACAAGATCGAGCAACTCTATTGCCGCCTGGACGCGAGCGGCAGGCGTCACGAGAGCCCAACCATGCGACAAGGGCCGCGAAAAATGGGTAGAGGCTGGAAACAGGTCCTGCCGGAAAGCGGCCCATTCCCGGCCCCTCCCGCAAGCGGGAGGGGAGAAACGATCATCCTATCGCGTCGGATAATTGGGCGCTTCGCGCGTGATCGACACGTCATGGACATGGCTTTCCGCAAGGCCTGAATTGGTGATTCGAATAAATTTCGCCCGTGTCCGCAAGTCTTCGATCGTCGCAGATCCGGTATAGCCCATGGCAGCCTTGATCCCGCCGACCAGTTGGTGGACCACATCCCGCGCTGGCCCCTTGTAGGGTACTTGCCCTTCGATCCCCTCAGGAACCAGTTTCATCTGATCCTTGATGTCCTGCTGGAAATAGCGGTCGGCACTGCCCCTGGCCATGGCCCCGACAGAACCCATGCCGCGATACGACTTGTAGGCCCGCCCCTGGTAAAGGAAAGTTTCACCCGGAGCTTCCTCCGTTCCCGCCAGAAGGGACCCCACCATGACAGTGGAAGCACCAGCCGCCAAAGCCTTGGCAGCATCGCCGGAAGTCCGCAGCCCACCGTCCCCGATAATCGGAACACCAGCCTTGGCCGCTTCCTCCGCACTTTCCATGATCGCGGTGAGTTGGGGAACACCGACACCGGCAACGATCCGCGTAGTGCAAATCGAACCAGGACCGATTCCGACCTTTACGGCATCTGCACCCGCGCCGATCAGTGCTTTGGTCGCTTCAGCGGTAGCAACATTCCCGGCTACGACCTGAACGGCATTGGAGAGCTTCTTCACCCGCTCCACAGCCTTGGCCACTTCCTTGTTGTGGCCATGGGCAGTGTCGATGATGATGACATCGCACTCTGCGTTAATCAGCGCTTCGGTCCGCTCGAAGCCCTTGTCGCCGACCGTCGTAGCTGCCGCCACACGAAGCCGCCCGGCGCTGTCCTTGGTTGCATGCGGGTAGGTAACCGCCTTTTCGATGTCCTTCACCGTAATCAGCCCGATGCAACGATAGGCGTCGTCAACCACCAGCAATTTCTCGATCCGCCGCTGGTGCAGCAAACGGCGCGCTTCCTCCTGGCTGACACCGGGAGCGACTGTCGCCAGGTTATCGCGCGTCATCAACTCTCGTACCGGCTGGTTCGGATTGTCGGCAAAACGAACATCCCGATGCGTCAGGATACCGACCAGCTTGCCACTTCCCTCTACGACGGGAATGCCGCTGATCTTGTTAACCTGCATCAAAGCCTGGGCGGCGCCCAAGGTCGCATCGGGTTCGATTGTGATGGGATTGACCACCATACCGCTTTCGAACCGCTTCACGGCTTTCACAGCGGCGCTTTGCTGTTTGACGGTCAGGTTCCGATGCAGAACGCCGATGCCGCCCAACTGCGCCATGACGATCGCCATGTCCGATTCAGTCACCGTGTCCATCGCGGCGGATATTACCGGAATGTTCAGCCGGATCGCCCTGGTCAACTGCGTCGATGTATCCGCCTGCGATGGCAGGATATCGCTTTCGGCCGGACGCAGCAGGACGTCGTCGAATGTAAGGCCTGTAGGGATATCCATGGGTGCCACCGCTTTCCTGTACGCGTAGAATCGTGGCGGCCCATGTAACCGCGCTTTTTGACACCCGCTAGGGGGTCAGCAAAGATTTGTTGCAGTCCGTCAAACCTTCCTGCGCCACAGCCCCCTCATTGCGCGGTCCATCCGCCGTCCATGGAGAAGTTCGAGCCGGTGATATTGCCCGCTTCTTCACGACAGAGAAATACCGCCATGGCGCCAAGATCCTCGACGTGAGTAAAGCGCTTTGTCGGTTGGCCGGCGAGTAGCACGTCATTGATGACCTGCTCACGCGTCAGGTTACGCGCCTTCATCGTATCCGGAATCTGGTTTTCCACCAACGGGGTCCAGACATATCCGGGGCTGATGCAATTGGCCGTCACACCACTTTGCGCCAGTTCGAGCGCCACCGTCTTGGTCAGGCCCGCAAGGCCATGCTTGGCCGAAACATAAGCGGATTTGAACGGCGACGCCGTCAGCGAATGGGCGCTGGCGGTATTGATGATCCGCCCCCAGCCCTGCGCCTTCATATATGGCACCGATAGTCGAATGGTATGGAAGGCCGCGCTGAGATTGAGCGCGATGATCTTGTCCCACTTGTCGACCGGAAAATCCTCGACGGGGGAAACATGCTGCATACCGGCATTGTTGATCAGAATATCGACATCCCCGGCACCTGCCATCAATGCTTCCGCTCCGGCAACGGTGGTCAGGTCCGCATCCACGAAAGAGGCTCCGATCTCCTCACAGATTGCGTTGATCTCCGCCTGATCTCCGAAGCCTGTTATGACTGTTTCGGCCCCCTCTGCGGCCAGCGCCTTCGCCATCGCGAGGCCAATACCGGAGGTCGATCCGGTCACCAATGCACGTTTTCCCTTGAGGAACATTACCGACTCCTTGCATTTGGACTATCAGGAAATGGGCCATAGCGGCGGTAAAGGTCCAGTCCCTTTTCGCAAATGCAACATTTTCGATGGAGAAACGCGTGCGGCTCAAAGATTTCAACCCTCGCAATATCCGTGTGGAGGACCAGCGCGGATCCGGCGGCGGTTCACGTTTTCCGGGCGGCGGAGGAGGAAAGCTGGGCATTGTTGCCATAGTGGTTGCGCTCGCCATTTCCTATTTCACCGGCATTGATGTCACCCAGCTTCTTGGCGGATTGCAGCAGGCCGGAGAGCAAACGGCGTCCACGGGATCCGTTCAGCAAGCAGGCACCAATGCTGAGGAAAGCTGTAATGCCGACGCACTCAGCCGCGAAAGTTGCGCTGCACTCGCCTCACTCAACGAGACGTGGGAGCCGCTGTTCACACAGGCAGGTGTTCCGTTCAGTCAGCCGAAGCTGGTGTTCTATTCCCAGTCAGGGCAATCGGGTTGCGGTGCGGCCCAAAGCGCGATGGGCCCGTTCTACTGCCCGAGCGACCGCGGAATTTATATCGATACCGATTTCTATCGTGAAATGGAGCAGCGGCTGGGTGCTGGCGGCGATTTCGCACGGGCCTATGTCATGGCACATGAGTATGGCCACCATGTGCAGGCGTTGACCGGGCTCGCAGATCAGGTCCGTCGTGCCCAGCAACGCAATCCCGACGCCGCAAACCAGCTACAGGTTCGCATGGAACTGCAGGCGGATTGCTATGCCGGGGTCTGGGCGGCGAAGAACCGAAACCTGATCGAACCGGGCGATATCGAGGAAGGGCTGAACGCGGCGCATCAGATCGGCGACGACACTTTGATGCGCAATGCCGGGCGCCGGCCTGTGGAAGAGGCGTTCACGCATGGCTCCAGCGCCCAGCGAAAGGAATGGCTGCGCAGGGGAATCGAGACAGGGAACGAGGATATGTGCGATACGTTTTCAGGTATGAAGCAAACATAACACGGGGGTTCGATATGCGTTTCATTCCCGCCGCGCTCGCAGTGCTTGCGCTCGTCCCTGTATCCACGGCCTTCGCGCGCGATCAGGACGAGCCGCCTGAAAAACCTGTCACGGATGATACCGTAACGGCAGGCGACGTAGCGAAGACACCGCTGTCGGACCTCAATCTCAGCAATGACGAAATACCGGAATTGCTGGTTCAGGCACGAACCGACCCGTACGATACAGTCGGCCTCTCTCGCTGCAGCGCCATCATTGGCGCAGTTTCAGATCTCGATGCAATTCTCGGGGAAGATCTCGATACGGCCGAAGCCAGGGGGCGTTCACTCGACCCAGGCCGCGTGGCCCAATGGGCAGTCGGCACATTCATTCCCTTTCGCGGACTGATCCGTGAATTATCTGGCGCAAAAGCCCATGAACGCAAATTTCAGGACGCGATCGTCGCAGGCATGATGCGGCGCGCCTACCTGAAGGGAATTGGTCAGCAGAAAGGCTGCCGCTACCCCGGACGCCCGGCGCGGGATGACGAAGTCGAAGCCATCAAGGCCAAGATGGAGGCAGATCGCAAGGCGGCCGAACAGGCCGAGAAGCTGCGCAAGAAAAATGAAAAACAAGCCCGCAAGGCCAATCGCAACCGCGATGAGGCCCAATTGGTTTCCCGCCCGGTAGTCCAGACCTTCGACTAGATTAATCGAAACCGGGAACGGATGCGGACGGGCTCACCCTTCCGTTCCGTCCCCATTACGGCCTACCGCCGACCAATCGACCCGGCGGGTTGCGTACATCACGCCGGCGAGCGCCGCGAACAGCAACACCGAGCCGATAAGCAGCGACCACGCTTCGAGATTTAGCAAGACATACAGCAACGCATACAAGCCCAGAAGCAGCGCACCGATAAAGCGCGCACGCAGCCAGCTTGCCAGCACCGCCGCACTATATGCCGTCAGGAGGCCAATGATCGCCAAACTCGCCAATGCGTAGGCGAGGGCGAAGCCGATCACCTCTGCAAAGGCCAGCAACAGCACGAAGAACAGAACCAGCCCTGCACCAGTCATCAGATACTCGGCCGCTGCCACACGTGCACCGCCCACGATGTCGAACATCAGGAACGCAAGGAAAGTGAAGCCGATAAACAGGAAGCCGTATTTTACCGAACGATCGACCCGGCTGTACAAATCCACCGGTTCCACCAGCCCGATGGTAGCAGCCATGCTTGAACCGTTACCCATCCGGTCGGGGCCGTAAGTCATTTCGATGCCGGGGTCCGTCACGAGCGGTGGGCCCGGATCCTGCAGCATGACAAGAGCCTGTCCAAGTGCGAGGTTCGGTACGGCATAGGACGCCGTAAAGCCCTGATCGGATATCTTCTTGTCTTCCGGCAGAAAACTGCCTGAAAAGCCGGGATGCGGCCAGGGCGATGAGACTTGCCACTGCGTATTCCCACCCCGCGGCACCAGGGTAAAGGAGTGACTGCCCCGCAACCCGTATTGCCAGGAAACCTCGACCGGCGCAGCAGAACTCCAGTCAAAAAAGCCATAAAAACCAGAATTGCCGCTAGCAGCCACGCCCTTGCCTGGCTGAAGCGGAAGAACTGTACCGTCGAGCGTGACGCTGGCATCGCTTTGCAACCCGCGCGGATCGGAAACGCCGAACCGCAATTCGGCCTGATCCAGCAGCAATTGGTCACGCCGCACACCATGCTTGGCAAGATCTTCGGGTAAAGCGAAGCTCGCCGTACCCGACAACCGCGATGTGTAGATCACAGAGGAATAGATCGACTTGCGCCGCATCTCCGGCGCAAGCTCCGTTTTTACCTTCTGCACCAGCGGAGCGAGATAAAGTTCTTCTCTCACTTTCACTGTTCGACTGACGGAACGGCCGTTGACCGCCTCCGTCTCGACCCTTTCCGCTTCATACGGAATGACGACGAGCGGGCCCGAAATTACCTGCTGCCCGCCCCAGCCAGCGGTTATCGCGTTTTGCGCGACGTGAGACTGCGACTGGCGGTCACTGACCAGCGCGTACACGAATATCAGGGGTACGATCAAAGCCGCGCCGATCAGCACCGCGAAGAGCAGTTTCATTCCCGGGCTGCGTTCACGTGCCATTGTCTTTCTCCCAAATCCGGCGGTAAACAGTGCATGATCAGCGAGCAATGAATGCCCTCTGAACCTCGCAGGTTACCGTTTGCATCGCAGTTTCGTTCTGCTAGCCGATGCCTATGCGTCTGTCCGACTGCCATAATATCGACGATTTTCGCCGATTTGCGAAGGGCCGCCTGCCCTGGCCAGTATTCGACTATATCGATGGTGCGGGAGATGATGAACTGACCAAAGCGCGGAACACCGCCGCCTATGCCAGTGCCGATCTCGTTCCAAACGTGCTGGCCGGGGTCGAACATATCGACACATCCTGCACTCTCATGGGCCGGGAAACAGCCCTTCCGCTAGTCCTTTCGCCAACTGCGTTGCAGCGCGTTTTCTACTGGCAGGGCGAACGCGCGGTTGCCCGTGCTGCAGAAAAGTTCGGGCTCTGGTGCGGCATTTCCAGCCTCGCGACGATCTCCATCGAGGAAATCGGTGCGATGATCCAGACGCCCAAGATGTTCCAACTCTATGTCCATAAGGACCAGGGGCTGAATGCCTCAATGATTGAGCGCTGCAAGGCAGCGAAATTCGATGCCATAGCGCTGACGGTCGACACGATCGTTGGCGGCAAACGCGAACGTTGCCTGCGCAGCGGTTTCTCCAGTCCTCCGCGTTTCACGCCGTCGTCACTGTTCAGCTACGCGACGCGACCTCATTGGACTTTGAATTATCTGTTGCGGGAGAATTTCCGCCTGCCAAACCTCGACACGCATGTTGGAGCGGGCACTAGCCAACCGGTGTCGATCCAGGAATACTTTTCCACCATGCTCGATCAGTCGATGGACTGGGATACAGCGGCCCGTATCCGGCAGGACTGGGGCGGAACATTCTGCCTCAAGGGTATAATGAGCGCCAGCGATGCCCGCCGCGCCGTGGAAATCGGCGCAGACGCGATCATGATTTCCAACCATGGCGGTCGGCAACTGGACGGTAGTCGCGCTCCGTTCGATCAATTGCAGGAAATCGTCGATACGGTAGGCGGGCAGATCGAGATCATCTGCGACGGCGGCATACGCCGGGGTACCCACGTGTTGAAGAGCCTGTGCGCCGGGGCAAATTCCGCCTCTGGCGGGCGCCTCTATCTCTATGCGCTCGCGGCTGCGGGACAGGCCGGGGTGGAACGGGCGCTGGAAATCATGCGTGACGAAATCGTGCGCGACATGAAATTGATGGGCGTGACGGCTGTCAATCAATTGAATCCGGAAATGCTGCGCTGGCGGTAAGCCCTTTCAGGGACGAGGGAGCTCCGCCCCTGCCCGGTTGCCGACAAGCCCATCGCGATGAAGCGTAATTCCCGTCAGCAGGCTGTCTGCAATCATGCGGGCACGTCCGCCAACGAAAGCCACCGCCTCTTCATTGCCGCCCTGTTCACGCAGCGTAGCATAGAACAGAGTGAGCCAATGCGCGAAGTGCCCCGCCTCAAGACCTGAGATAGCCACATGCCGGGGCATAGGGCTCCCGGAATATTCGGCACTGCTGAACAGTATGGAGCGCCAGAACCGCTTCATCCGTCCCAGGTGTTCATCCCAATCGGAAACGCGAGCCGCAAAAATGGGGCCCAACAGGTCATCCTGTCGGATCTTGTCATAAAAACTATCGACGAAACGAGAAACGTAGTCCGCATCAACGCCGAGAGCGACAGCCGCAGCACGGCGTTCAGCCCGCGCTTTCAAAGCCAACGCGCGATGTTCCTCGTCGCTCTGCCCATGCAGTGGCGGTTTACTCGCCGTTTCCGCCATATCTGGCGCCTCCCGAGCAAAACCGGAAGCAACGGCACGCCGAATAACCGGCGTGCCGTCCATGCATCAGTAAACGCGTGCCTTCGGCTTAATGTATTCAACGTCTTCGGTCAGCGTATATTCGTGAACCGGACGATAATCGAGCTTCACCGCGCCTCCCTTGCCGCCCCAGCCGTCGAACCATGCGACCGTGTGCTTCATCCAGTTGGCGTCGTCGCGATTGGGGAAATCCTCATGCGCGTGGGCCCCACGGCTTTCCTTGCGGGCATAGGCCCCGCTCATGGTGACGCTGGCCTGGCTGATGAGGTTGTCGAGTTCCATCGTCTCGACGAGGTCCGAGTTCCAGATCAGCGATTGGTCCGAAACATGGATGTCTTCCATCCGCTTGTATGTATCCGCCAGCTTCGTCACGCCTTCCGACATCAATTCGTCGGTACGGAACACTGCGGCATGGGCAGACATCGTGCGCTGCATCTCGATGCGGACTTCTGCCGTGGGCGATCCGCCCTTGGCATTGCGGAAGTGATCGAGGCGCGACAATGCCATGTCCGCACTATCCTTCGGCAGGCCATCGTGTGCCGTACCCGGCTTGATCGTCTCCTTGAGGTGCAGGCCGGTTGCACGACCGAACACCACAAGGTCGATCAGCGAGTTGGAGCCCAGACGATTCGCCCCATGGACGGAAACACAAGCGGCCTCACCCACGGCATAGAGCCCCGGCACAACCGAATCCGGATTGCCGTCGGTCGGGTTGATCACCTGGCCGTGATAGTTCGTGGGAATACCGCCCATGTTGTAGTGCACGGTCGGAACCACGGGCAGCGGCTGGCGCGTCAAATCGACACCCGCGAAAATCTTGCCGCTTTCCGTGATGCCCGGCAGGCGTTCACCCAAAACCTTCGGATCGATGTGATCGAGGTGCAGGTAAATATGGTCCTTGTGCGGGCCGACCCCGCGACCTTCACGGATTTCCAATGCCATCGACCGCGAAACAACGTCACGGCTGGCGAGGTCCTTGGCCGAAGGCGCATAGCGCTCCATGAACCGCTCGCCCTCGGAGTTGGTCAGATAACCGCCTTCACCGCGGGCACCTTCCGTGATGAGCACGCCTGCACCATAAATTCCCGTGGGGTGGAACTGGACGAATTCCATATCCTGCAACGGCAAGCCAGCACGCAACACCATGCCCCCGCCATCACCGGTGCAGGTGTGGGCAGACGTCGCAGTGAAATAGCAACGGCCGTAGCCCCCGGTCGCCAGCACGACCGCGTGGCTCCGGAACCGGTGGATAGAACCGTCATCCAGACACAAAGCGATCACACCACGGCACTGGCCGTTTTCCATGATCAGGTCGATTGCGAAGTATTCGATGAAGAAATCCGCATCGTACTTCAGGCTCTGCTGATAGAGCGCGTGCAGCATTGCATGGCCGGTACGATCGGCAGCGGCGCAAGTGCGCTGCACCGGCGGGCCATCGCCCATGTTCTGCATGTGGCCGCCAAACGGGCGCTGATAGATAGTGCCGTCCTGATTGCGGCTGAACGGAACCCCTGCGTGTTCCAGTTCGTAAACTGCCTGCGGCGCCTCACGCACCATGTATTCGATGGCGTCCTGGTCACCCAGCCAGTCAGACCCCTTGACGGTGTCGTACATATGCCAGGTCCAGTGATCCGGCGTATTGTTGCCGAGCGAGGCGGCAATGCCGCCCTGTGCCGCGACAGTGTGGCTACGCGTCGGGAACACCTTGGTGATGCAGGCCGTCTTGAGACCGGCTTCCGCCGAACCCATGGTTGCGCGCAGGCCCGAGCCGCCGGCGCCGACAACCACCGTATCGTAGGTGTGGTCGATGATCTTGTATGCGGGCTGAGAAGCCATGTTACGCGCCTCCCAGCGCCAGGCGGACAATACAGAACAGGGCAAAGGCAGCCCCGGCGAAGATGGCAAGGTTAAGCAACGCGATAACTGCGAACTTGCTGCCATGGTCGTGGACGTAGTCTTCAATCAGGACCTGCAGACCCAGACGGGCATGCCAGAACGTGCTGATGACGAGCAAGGCCATCGCTGTCGCGGGCACAGGTGCGGATATCCATTCGCTCGCCGTCGCGTAGTTCAGATCAGGCAGGAGCAGCACAGAAGTGATGAACCAGATCATCAGCACCAGGTTGCCGATAGCGGTAAAGCGCTGCAACAGCCAATGATGCGCGCCACCATGCGCGGAGCCAAGCCCCCGCACGCGTCCGATGGAAGTTCCGTTGCCCATGTTTCCCTGCCTCAGCGTGTCAGAATCACCGCCCAGAAGGCGATGGTCAGAATGATGGCGATCACCGGCGACAGGATCGACCACATCTTGTTTTTGGAAAGTTCGTACCCTGCGCCGACATCGAGCACGAAGTGCCGCAGACCCGACATCAGGTGCGTAAAGAAAGCCCAGGTCAGGCCAACGAGCACGACATAACCGAGCGGCGAAGTCATCAGCGTAACGAACAAATCGTAGTATTCCGGCCCGCTCGCCAGCGCGCCGAGCCACCACAACATGACGAACAGGCCGACCAGAGCCATCCCGTCACCCGTGACACGGTGAAGGATGGAGACCAGCATGGCCGGGCCCCATTTCCAGATCTGCAAATGTGGTGACAGCGGACGGTTTGCCATTCTCGCCTTCCTGGTTGCGTGTGAGCGCCCGGTTTGGGCGCAGGATTCGCATCCCCCATAATGAAAAGGCGAGCCAAGGCAAGCGGTGGGAGGATAGTTTCCGTTATCGAAAAGCCGCGCTAGGGCAGTTTGTGATGAACGAAACATGGAAAATTACCGTCGCCGCGCCACGACCGATCATCCAGTCGGCTTTGCTTGCGCATGAGGAAGCACTGGAATGGGATTTCGATATTGTCCTGTCGGGAAGCGAGATCACGGAAGACCATCCGGAGGACTGGCATCTCGAAGCATGGCTGCCGCGCAAGCCCAGTCGGGCCGACAAGAAGGCAATCGCTGCGCTGTTCGGAAACCATGATCCCGACCTAGTTGTCGAGAAGCTGCCAGATCAGGACTGGGTAACGCTGAGCCAGCAAGGGGTCGAACCGATACGCGCTGGCCGTTTTCACGTTCGCACGCCCAACTTTCCGCCGCTGGACGAACCCGGCGTCGTCGATTTCCTGATTCCCGCCAGCCAGGCATTCGGCACGGGCCAGCACGAAACCACGGCCGGCTGCCTAGCCATGCTCGACGGGATGAAGCGCGAAGGGGTGGTCGTCCGCAACCTCGCCGATATCGGCACTGGCACAGGGTTGCTTGCTTTCGCAGGCATGACGCTATGGCCTCATGCGCTTGCCACTGCCAGCGATATCGATGCGGTCTGCGCGGATGTCGTGGCCGACAATGCAGCCATGAACCGGGTTGCACTAGGCGCAGGTCCAAACGCCCTGACCATGGCAATCGCCGATGGGATGGACGATCCGCTGCTGCAGGCCCGTGCACCATACGACCTGCTGATCGCAAATATTCTGGCAGGGCCGCTGGTCGAACTGGCCGCAGATTTCGCAAAGGCCGTCATCCCGGGCGGCAGCATTCTCCTCGCCGGGTTGTTGGCGGCGCAGGAACTCCAGGTTCGCAGGGCCTATTCCCGCGCCGGGATGCGCCTTGCCGCGAGAATGACAAACGGAGACTGGTCGATCCTGTGGCTACGCAAACGGGCAATGGCCAAACCACGCGCGACACGCGCCCACAAACTGCCCGTCTGGGCGCGCCAGTGGTAACACGCACATCTATGGCTCGCATTAGGCGATCACCCTTTGACCTTTCGGCATGGCTGCGATTTAAGACCGCACAACAATGCCGATTCCCCTTGAGGAGAGAGATATGAAACTGGAATCGCTTGCCCTGCACCACGGCTATTCGTCCGAACCGACGACCAAATCCGCCGCGGTGCCGATTTACCAGACGACCTCCTATACGTTCGACGATACGCAGCATGGCGCGGACCTGTTCGATCTGAAGGTGCCGGGCAACATCTACACCCGCATCATGAACCCGACCACTGCCGTGCTGGAAGCACGCGTTGCCGAGATGGAAGGTGGAATTGGCGCACTTGGCCTTGCATCGGGCATGGCGGCAATCACTTATGCGATCCAGACGATCGCTGGCGTGGGCGACAATATCGTTTCCATTTCCCAGCTATACGGCGGCACGTACAACCTGTTCGTCCACACCTTCCCCCAACAGGGGATCGAGGCGCGACTGGTCGGTTTTGATGATTTCGAAGGGATGGAAGCGGCCATCGACTCGAAAACCAAGGCAGTGTTCCTCGAATCGATCGGCAACCCCGCCGGCAACGTAGTCGATATTCAGAAGATCGCAGAAATCGCCCATCGCCACGGCGTTCCGGTAATCGTCGACAACACCGTTGCGACGCCCTACCTGTGCCGGCCATTCGATTATGGCGCGGATATCGTGGTCCATTCGCTGACCAAGTATATCGGTGGCCACGGCACCACCGTTGGCGGGATCATTGTCGATAGCGGAAAATTCGACTGGGTCGCCAACAAGGACCGCTTCCCCTCGCTCAACCAGCCGGACCCTTCCTATCACGGCGTGGTCTATACCGAAGCTCTGGGACCGGCAGCCTATATTGGCCGCGCCCGCGTCGTACCCTTGCGCAACACTGGCGCCGCGCTTTCGCCACATAGCGCGTTTCTCATCCTTCAGGGCCTCGAAACCCTTGGCCTGAGGATAGAGCGTCACTGTGAGAATGCGCAGAAGGTCGCGGAATATCTTGCCGCGCATCCGAAAGTCAGCTGGGTCAATTACGCCGGGCTGCCCGACAGCAGGTTCCACGCCACCGCGCAGAAAATCTGCGGTGGCAAGGCTTCAGGGATTCTGAGCTTTGGGATCGATGGCGGCAAGGAAGCCGGTGCTCGGTTTATCGACGCGCTGCAAATGATCCTTCGGCTGGTGAACATCGGTGATGCAAAGTCGCTTGCCTGTCATCCGGCTTCCACAACCCACCGGCAGCTAAGTCCGGCAGAACTTGCGAAGGCAGGTGTGTCGGAAGACCTCGTCCGCATTTCCGTCGGCATCGAACATGTCGATGACATCGTTGCTGATATCGAACAGGCCCTCACGGCCGCTTAACAAGGGAGAGACTATCATGGGCAGCAGGCTCGGTTACTTCACCGTCGGCACCAACGACACGGAAAAGGCACTTGCCTTTTATGACGCACTGCTCGGCTCGGCCGGGTGGGAACCTTACTTCGAAAGCCCGCGCGGTGGGCGCATCTACCGCAACGGAGGCGAGATGTTCGGCGTACTCAAGCCTTACGACGAACAGACTGCGACCGTCGGCAACGGCACGATGTGTTCGTTCGGCTTCGACACGGCAGAAGAAGCGTCCGCCTTCCACGCCAAGGCGCTGGAATTGGGCGGAGCCAATGAAGGCGATTTCAGCGATCGGGGTAACGGCGCGAGCTTCGGCTATTGCCGCGACCTCGATGGCAACAAGCTGTGCGTCTATCATTTCGCAGCAGCTGGTTGATCCAGATTCCTGTCATGGCGAGCAGCCACTGGCCGCTCGCCATGATGGTTGAGCCTACAGGAACGTGACGCCCGTCAGTTCCTCCGTCACATCCCACAGCTTGCGTGCCACGGCCATGTCCTGCCCAGCGGGTTTGATTTTGGCCGATCCCGGCGGCCCCTTCATTTCACCGCCACCCTGCGGACCATAGAAGCCCCCGCCCTGTGCATCCGGGGCAGACGCAGCGTACATCGTCGGTAGTGCCCCGGCCGACGCCGGCTGGCCCAGATAAGGCATTACGAACCGGAGGATCACACTGATAAGATGATCGCCCAGGCGGAACTTGCCCAGTTGCTTGCGATTGCTCCCGATGGACGTCTGCGCAACGCCGGGGTGAACGGCAATGCTTTTCACCTTGCCACCCGAGAGGTCGACCCGCCGCTGCAACTCACGCGCGAACAACAGGTTGGCCAGCTTGGTCTGATTATACGGCCGCTGCGCTGCATAACCCTTCGTAATCTGCAGGTCGTCCCAGTCGAACGTCCCCCGACCATGGACCATGCTGGAAACGGTGACGATACGAGGTTCGGAAGCCGCCAGTAACAGTGGCCAAAGCCCTGCCGTCAGTACGAAATGACCCAGATGGCCAATTGCGAATGTCAGTTCAAATCCGTCCGCGCTTTCCCGCCGCTCACTGATCGGTTGAATACCCGCGTTATTGATCAGGATGTCCAGTTTACCGCCCTCTGCCACCAACGAAGTGGCAAATTGCCTCACTGACTCCAGGCTCGACAGGTCAAGCGCGCGAAATTCGACACTGGCACCGGGCTTCAAGGCTTGAATGCGCGCAACAGCGTCGCGGCCGCCCTGTTCATTGCGGTCGGCAATCAGAACATGGGCCCCATGCAGGGCCAGCGCCCTTGCTGCTTCGTAACCGATCCCGCTCGCCCCACCGGTAATCAGCACCCGTTTGCCCGAAAGATCGGGAATATCCGTTTCACTCCAACCCTGCATGACAGCCCCCGCCGATATCGCTATTCAACGGCGGTAAATCAGACGCTACCGTTCGGCAAGCATTGGAAGGCGGCCAGACGAGCTCAACCCGCAGCTTTGACAATCTCAGCCCAGGCAGCTTCGTCGATCACCTCTATCCCCAGTTCGGCAGCCTTCTTCAGCTTCGAGCCTGCGCCCGGCCCAGCGACGACAAGACCTGTTTTCGCAGAAACGGACCCTGCAGCCTTGGCCCCAAGCGCTTCGGCCTGGGCCTTGGCCTCATCCCGGCTCATTGTTTCGAGCTTGCCGGTAAAGACCACGGTCTTGCCAGCCACGGCGCTATCTTTCGTTTCGACGATGTAAGGCGGCGGCGAGACTTCGGAAAGAAGGTCTTCCCATACCTGACAGTTGTGATCTTCGTGAAAGAAATCACCCAGCGCCTCGACCACGGCCGGGCCGACACCATCGATGGAGGTCAACAGTCCAAGCGCTTCCTCGTCACCTGAATGGGCCCGCTCCGCAGTATCGCGCAATGTTGGCAGATCGTGGAAATTCTTCATCAGATCGCGCGCCGTGACTACGCCGACATGGCGAATGCCAAGGCCAAACAACAGTCGCGCCGCATCAGGCTCACGGCGAGCCTCGATCGCTTTCAACAAATTGTCCACAGACTTGTCCTGCCACCCATCCAGAGCGAGAATCTCCTCCCGCCGCCGGTGCAGCCGGAAGATGTCCACCGGACTTTCCAGCCAGCCGAGTGCAAAGAACTGGTCGATGGTCTTTTCGCCCAGCCCATCTATGTCGAGCGCCCCGCGACTGACAAAATGCTTCAAGCGTTCGGTCCGCTGTGCCGGGCAGATTAGGCCACCGGTGCAGCGGACATCGACCTCGCCTTCTTCAGCCACGGCTTCGCTGCCGCATTCCGGGCAATGATCGGGGAAATGAAACGACTCCCGATCCTGATCCCGCGTCAGATTTTCGACGACCTGCGGGATCACGTCACCTGCCCGCTGAATCACCACCCGGTCACCCACGCGTACGCCAAGGCGCGCGATCTCGTCACGATTGTGCAGCGTCACATTGGTGACTGTCACACCTCCGACCAGCACCGGGGCCAGACGCCCAACCGGTGTCAGTTTACCTGTGCGGCCAACCTGAATGTCGATTGCCTCCACTACTGTTTCCGCCTTTTCGGCAGGGAACTTGCGGGCGATCGCCCAGCGTGGCGCCTTGGCGACGAAGCCCAGCCGCTGCTGCCAGTCCAGCCTGTCCACCTTGTAGACCACGCCGTCGATCTCGTAGGGTAAATTCGCGCGCCCTTCCCCGATTGTACGGTAAGCCGCGAACACTTCTTCCAACGTACTGCACAAGCGGAGGTCGGGCGAAATCGGCAAACCCCAACGCTCGATTTGCCGCATTACTTCGTGTTGGGTGTCGCCGGGCACTTCGCTGGCGGCACCCCATCCGTGCGCCCAGAAGCGCAAGGGCCGCCGGGCCGTGGCTGACGCATCCTTCTGACGCAAGGATCCTGCTGCCGCGTTGCGTGGATTGGCAAATTGACGGGCTGTGGATGGATCGAACTGTTCGCCTTTAGCTTCTGCCTTTTGTCGCGCGTCTTCCAGCAACTGTTCATTCAGTTCGGCAAAGGCCCTTCGCTCCATGTAGACCTCGCCGCGTATCTCGAACACCGCAGGCGCGTTGCCACCCAGTTGCTGCGGAATATCGGCAATATGCGCCACATTGGGAGTAACGTCTTCGCCAACCTGCCCATCGCCGCGCGTCGCCGCGCGGACAAGTCGGCCGCTTTCATACCGCAACGAACAAGAGAGACCATCAATCTTGTCCTCCGCCGTCATGGCGACCGGCACGTCTTCAGCCAGAGCGAGGAAACGTCGTACGCGGGCGACAAATTCCCCCACCTCCTCATCAGTAAAGGCGTTGTCGAGGCTCATCATACGAACCTCGTGCGTCACCTTCGACAATGGCGACGACGCAACTTCGAAACCCACCTTGTGCGAAGGGCTGTCGGGCCGAACCAGATGAGGAAATGCCTCCTCCAGTTCGGCATTGCGCCGCACCAGAGCATCAAATTCCGCATCCGAAATCAACGGTGCATCATCCGCATGATACAAACGGTTGTGACGGTGGATGAGCTTTGCCAGCCGCATCAATTCATTGGCGGCTTCGGCTTCGGTTAATTCAGTGGAGGAATCGACGGCCATAGCGCGAAGCTATGCCGCAAAACCACGCGGGCGAACAGGACTCACATCCTCTCCTTGATACCTGCCTTCACCAGCCACCAGTTGACCGGATAAGCAGTGCAAAAGCCAGCCAGCATTGCCAATTGCATGGCGAACCAGAACTCTGGTGTCGCAACATGCGCGATGCCACCATACACAGGCCGGAACCAGGCAAACTGGACGATAGCCATCAGTCCGTACATTCCCACCTGCCAGCTCGTGATCGAAGCGGCATCGGCCTTGATCGCCTGCACCAGCCCTTGCGCAGTCGACAGACCTCGCATCGGTTTGATCGTAAAATACTGGAAGGCAACGCCAAACGCGAAGGCAACGATGTAATCGAGTACCCACACTGCAAAGATCTTTTCCGAAAACAGGGAATGCCAACCGAACCACACCGCCACCGTTGGCAGTGCAAACGCCGCCCATTCCGCAACAATGTCCCCCAAGGTGCAACCTGCGCCGCAATGGCTTGCCCCCTTGGCAACGGCGACCGGCATGGCCGTTTCACTGTCATCGCCTGCTCGCTTCGAAGATTGAAGATAGAGCAGCAACCAGACGACGCTGCCGAATAATGCGGTCAGCGGCCAGACGACATTCATGATCCACATCTTCTGCGGTCGCCGGACGGTATCGATCACAATGATCGCTGCGCATATTCCGGCAAGCGCCAGCGATAGAATGGAAATGGTGTGCAACCAGCCAGGGAATTGTGCTTCCTGCATGCCAGACCAACGCACGCATCGGCAGAAAGCTCCGAATTGCGATGGCGACCTAGGTGCCTTCCAGCAACCTGTCCGCCTGTGCCCGCGCTTCGTCGGTAATCTCCGCGCCGGACAGCATCCTTGCAATTTCCTCTTTACGGCCTGCTGAATCCAGCAACATCACCGAAGTGCGCGTCACCGTGCCTTCGCTGGATTTGGCAATCATGTAATGCGTACCCCCGCGTGCGGCGACCTGCGGGCTATGCGTGACAGCGAGCAGTTGCCCCCCACTGGCCAAGCGGGCCAACCGCTCACCTATCGCAGAGGCGACTGCGCCACCGACACCCCGGTCGATTTCGTCGAAAATCACTGTGGCCGCGCCGCCTTGTTCCGCCAGAGCAACCTTGAGCGCAAGGATAAACCGGGAAAGTTCTCCTCCACTGGCGATCTTGGCCAAAGGCGCAAAGTCTGCCCCCGGGTTGGTGGCTATCAGAAATTCAACATTGTCGATTCCGTGTGCCCCCCAGCGTTCCTCAGGCAATTCGGTAACGACAGTGCGAAACCGGGCGGCATCAAGCTTGAGTGGAGCCAATTCTCCCGCCACGGCTTCGTCCAGCCTCAGAGCAGCCGTGACGCGGTTGGCATGCACCACCTCGGCCCTCGCCCTGTAGATTTCGTGCGCCACACGCTCGCTTTCCATCAGCGAGGATATCTCTGCCTCACCACCTTCGATCGCATCGAGCGCAGAGCGGATGCCACGCATCGTTTCGGGCAGATCGTCCACCTGGCAATTGTGCTTGCGGGCCAAAGCCCGCAGTTCGAACAGGCGTCGTTCGATCCGATCTAGCTCCGCGGGATCGTGCGCCAGCGCTTCCGCAGCGCGAGCCAGCCGATCTTCCGCTTCACCCGCTTCGATTACGGCACGGTCCAGAGCCTCCAGCGCTTCGGCCAGCAAGGGGTGTTCACTTGCGATCCGATCCAGCCTGCGCGCCGCACTGCGCAAGGTCGCGAGTGCCGAATCCGATCCATCCCACAAATGGCGGAGCTCCTCCAGATCGCCAGCGACCTTCTCTCCTTTCTGCATATCGGCCCGCGCGCCAGCGAGGCCCTCCTCCTCGCCTTCGACAGGTTCTAGAGCATCCAGTTCAGCAAGATGTGCTGCCAGCAAATCCTGTTCGGCCTTGGCCTGTTCGATTCCGGCGCAAGCAATATCCAGCTTCTCACGGGCCATGCGCCAAGTGTCCCAAGCCTGCGCAACCCCCTCGACATCAGTGCCTGCATAGCGATCAAGCAATGCCCTGTGCCCGCGTGGATTGACCAGCCCCCGATCATCATGCTGACCATGGAGTTCGACCAGAGCGGGCGCGATTTCGCGCAGCAGGGCAACTCCGACGGGCTGATCGTTGACGAAAGCGCGGCTGCCGCCATCCGCCTTGAGACTGCGCCGGATCATCAACGGCTCGCCAGCTTCAACGACCACTTCAGCATCGGACAACACGGCAGCCACTGCATGCGGCAAAGTGGCGAATTCAAAGCTCGCGGTAACCCCGGCTTGCGCCTCCCCGGCCCGTACCAGAGCCGAATCAGCGCGATTGCCCAGCACAAGCCCCAAGGCGTCGAGCAGGATCGATTTACCTGCTCCCGTTTCGCCCGTCAGAACGCCCAGCCCCGGCCCAAAGGCTAGGTCGAGCGACTCGATAAGGACGATATTACGTATGGAAAGCTGACTGAGCATCGCTGCGGCGTTTCTAGCCGAAGCGTTCCGCCCCGTCACCGTTTTCCGCCAAGTTGCGCACAACCCGGCTCAGGCTAGAAAACCGCACCGGTCGTTTACCCCGACCGGGCAAGCAGGTCCGTCAGCTGGCAGTGGCGTTCGGTGCGTACTTATTCATCAGCTTATAAGCGCGCTCGTACCACTTGGTGCCCGGGTAGTTCGCCCCCAGCACAGCGGCATATTTCTTCGCTTCTTCAGGAATACCCAAGGCAAGGCTGGTCTCCGTCAGGCGATAAAGCGCTTCCGGCGTGTGGCTTGTGGTCTGGTATTTCTCGATCACGGTTTCAAAACGAATCCGGGCTGCAATCATCTTGCCCGACTTTTCATAAAACCGCCCGATCTCCATTTCCTTGCCCGCCAAGTGGTCACGCACAAGGTCGACCTTGAGCTGCGCGTCGTTGGCATATTGGGATTCGGGATAGCGGCGGATCACTTCGTTCAGTGCGGTCAGCGCCTGATCAGTGATCTTCTGGTCGCGTTCCACGTCGCTGATTTGCTCATAATAGCACAACGCGATCAGGTAATAGGCGTAGGGTGCATCCTTGTTACCCGGGTGGATCGAGAGAAACCGCTGTGCCGACTGAATTGCCTGATTGTAATTCTTGGCGACGTAATAGGAAAACGCGCTCATCATCTGGGCACGACGCGCCCAGGGAGAATACGGATGCTGCCGTTCCACCTCGTCAAACAGGACAGCAGCCTGCCGCGCCTTGCCGCTGTCCAGACGGGACTTGGCCGCAGCGTACAGCGTTTCTACATCGCGTGCGACATAAGAAGTACCCTTCTTCGTGCGGGGCCCGCCGCCACAGCCTGCGGTGAGCATCAACGAGGCAGCAGCCGTCGCGAGGATCGCGATACGGGCGGGCGAGCGGAAGGTCCGGGTCTTCGTCAGCATGGCGTGCCTATAACCAGCACTGCGGTGAACGCCAAGTGAAGTTCGCCAAAAGCGTGTGAAGTTCGCAAGCGAATGAAAAAAACGCAGCCCAATCGTAACTGCCGATGCGAAAGGCTACTGACAAAGGATTACCGCAGCGCCGGGTGTGACGAAAACCCGAACGGGCATAACGACCCACCTCTGCGAAACTGGCAATCTTCGATTCGATCAGAGTCAGGATCAACCTGACGGGGGAGCGAGCGATCACAAGTGCAGATCCACCGCCCAGCGACATCCAGAGCTTAAGCGATCGGCAACCTTGCCCGATTATCACGTAGAATCTCGGGGGAAACAGCGGTCATGCCTACGACAATTCTGAAAGACGAAAGTGGCGCGACAGCCATAGAATACGGGTTAATCGCAGCCTTGATTTCCCTCGCGTGCATCATGGCTTTCCAAGCATTGGGCCTCGATCTGGTGGATATCTTTACCACCATCAGCAATGCCCTGACCGGCGAAAGTTGAACCGATCGCCTAGGCCTGCCAGGTCTGCAATTGCGATCAACCTTCAGGCAGCGCAAACCAGTTTCGGAGTGCGGGCGAGAAACTGCTCGGCATCTTTAGAATTGAGCGGTTGAGAAAAGAGATATCCTTGCAATTCGGTACAACCGATGGATTGCAGCATGGTGCGCTGCGCATCGGTTTCCACCCCTTCGGCGGTCACGGCGATGCCGAGGACGTGGGCCAATCCCGTGATGGCGTGGACGACCGCGTAGTGATCACTACCGATATCCTGAATGTATGACTTGTCGATCTTCACCTTGTCGACATCAAACGTCTGCAGGTGGGTCAGGCTGGAATACCCTGTACCGAAATCATCGAGTACGACCTTGATACCGACTTTGCGCAATGCTTTGAGATTGGCGCGAATCTTCTGATCCGTATCGAGGATGACGCTTTCCGTGATCTCCAGTTGCAGCCGTGCAGGATCAAGACCCGACTTTTTCAGAATGCCCAGAATTCTGGATACGCACTTGTCTTCGCGCAACTGGACTGGGGAGAAATTGACAGCAAGAGGAATGTCGGACCAGCGCGCCAGCATGGTGCAACCCTGCTCGAGTACCCACTGCCCCAGCGGAACGATCAGGCCTGACTCATCGGCCACCGGAACGAAATCGGCGGGGTGAAGCAACCCGAGTTCCGGATGGTGCCAACGTATCAGCGCCTCCATCCCGGCCAGCGCTTCACCAGCCGCCTCGAACAGCGGCTGGTAATACACCTCCAGGCCTTTGCCGGTCGCAAGGCTTTCCCGCAGATCTGCTTCTATCCGGCGGTTATGGCTGATCTGCTTGTCCAGCGCAGTGGTGAACCGTCGGAAACACCCGCGCCCCTCACGCTTCGCCTGATATAGCGCCACATCGGCGCGGCGCTGCATTTCGACATTGCTCAATCCCGCTTCTGCATCGGCGACGCCAACGGAAGCACTGACGAAGGCTCTCACGCCATTCTCGAATACAAAGGGTTTGGTCGCAGCTTCCAGCACACGTCGGCAAATCCGCTCGACATCGGACGTCTTGCGATGGTCCACCAGCAGAATGGCGAACTCGTCCCCACCAAGCCTGCATACCGTGTCCGATGCACGCACGATTGCCGTGAGGCGAGCAGCGAATTCCTGAATCAGGGCGTCTCCAGCCTGATGCCCATGCGTGTCATTGACTTCCTTGAACCGGTCGAGATCGATGTACAGCACTGTAAAGGGCGCTTTGGACCGCCGATGGCGCAGCACTGCCTGATCGACATGTTCACTGAACAACGCCCGGTTGGGCAGTCCGGTCAATGTGTCATGGAATGCCAGAAAGCGATTGTGTGCCTCCGCCTCCCTATAGGCAGTCACATCGCTGATAATACCGACCAGATACTGCGCTTCACCCAGCCGTACGCGCCGCTTGCGTGTAATGACCGTGCACACCTTGCCAGTCGCGTCGGTGACCTGCTCTTCATTCTCGCTGTCTATTCCGCTTTCAAAGACCCGATCATCGGCGGCGTGGAAAACTTCCACTTCTTCGACCGGGAAAAGGTCGCTGTCCGAAAAACCCAGCATGACATCGCGCGAATGCCCGAAAAATTCGCAGGCTGCGGTGTTGAGCAGAACAATGCGATGGGCCCGGTTCTTCACAAACACGGGTGTCGGCATCACATCGATGATTGTCTGAAGGTCGCCAATCCCAGAAATACTTTCAGCTAGCTGCATCGCGTATTCGCTTTCCATGCCATACCCGCAAATCGCCCTCGCCCCGCGGCGAAACTAGCCGCTCTTGGTTGCTGAAACGTTAGCGAAACAGTTTGTCTGAAAGCGCAGCATTGCTGCTCCCCGAGGAATCGTATGATCCACTGGACGGCCTCACACTCCGCCGCGTGAGACGAGGGTGCAAAGATGCATCTCTGCGGCGCAAGTGTCAGCAAGCTGTGAACGTCTGAAGCGAAGCCGGGATTTCCCCAGTGCCTGTCCCGCCTCGAAGAAGGAGCCGGGAGGAGAAAGCCTATTCCTCACCCATCCTCAACGCCGCGATAAACGCTTCCTGGGGGATGGACACGTTGCCATATTCGCGCATCTTGGCCTTACCCTTCTTCTGCTTTTCCAGAAGTTTCTTCTTACGGGTAATGTCGCCGCCATAACACTTTGCGGTCACGTCCTTCCGCATCGCCGCGATAGTCTCGCGGGCAATCACTTTCCCCCCAATCGCCGCCTGAACCGGAATCTTGAACAAGTGCCGCGGGATGAGGTCTTTTAGACGCTCGCACATGTGGCGCCCACGGGCTTCCGCAACGCTGCGATGCACGATCATCGACAAGGCATCCACGGGCTCGTTGTTCACCAGGATGCTCATCTTCACGAGGTCGCCTTCGCGAAGGCCGATCTGTTCGTAATCGAAGCTGGCATAACCGCGACTGATACTCTTGAGGCGATCATAGAAATCAAACACCACTTCGTTGAGCGGCAATTCATATGTCACCTGCGCCCGGCCACCGACATAGGTCAGATCGATCTGGATGCCCCGGCGATCCTGACACAGCTTGAGAATGGAACCGAGATATTCATCCGGCGTGTAGATGGTCGCCTTGATCCAGGGTTCGTCGATCTGTTCGATCCGGCTGGGATCGGGATAATCGGCCGGATTGTGCAGCATGATCTCTCTGGCATCATCGGTTCGCGATTTGCGCAACTGAATGCGATAGACAACGCTGGGTGCCGTAGTGATGAGATCGAGATCGTATTCACGGGTGAGGCGTTCCTGGATGATCTCCAGGTGCAGCAATCCGAGGAAGCCACAACGGAAACCGAAGCCCAACGCCGCGCTGCTTTCCATCTCGAAACTGAAACTGGCATCGTTGAGCCGCAAGCGGGCGATACTCTCCCGCAATTTTTCGAAGTCGGCGGCATCCACGGGGAATATGCCGCAGAACACGACAGGCTGGACTTCCTTATAACCGGGCAAGGCAGAGGCCGCCCCGCCTTTAACCGTGGTGATGGTGTCACCGACCTTGGCCTCGTCAACTTCCTTGATCTGCGCCGTAATGAAACCGATTTCCCCCGGTCCGAGTTCCGGCAGATCGGTGCGCTTGGGTGTAAAGCAGCCGACCCGGTCGATCAGGTGCTCCGTGCCGCCTTGCATGAACTTGACGTGCAACCCTTTCCGGATCGCACCGTCCATCACGCGTACAAGAATGACCACACCGAGGTAGGGATCGTACCACGAATCGACCAGCATCGCCTTGAGCGGCGCGTCTCGATCACCCTGTGGCGGAGGAATCTTGGAAACGACCGCTTCCAGCACTTCCTCAATGCCAATACCAGACTTGGCGCTGGCCAGTACCGCTTCGGACGCGTCGATACCGATGATGTCCTCGATCTCCGCACGAACCTTTTCAGGTTCCGCTGCAGGAAGGTCGATCTTGTTGATTACCGGGACGATTTCGTGATCGTGCTCAATCGACTGATAGACGTTGGCAAGCGTCTGCGCCTCGACGCCTTGTGCGGCGTCCACCACCAGGAGAGCCCCTTCACAGGCAGCCAGGCTGCGGCTGACCTCGTAGGCGAAGTCGACATGTCCTGGCGTGTCCATCAGATTGAGTTCATAGGTCTCACCATCCTTGGCCGTATAGGTCAAGCGAACGGTCTGAGCCTTGATCGTGATCCCCCGCTCACGTTCAATGTCCATGTTATCAAGGACTTGCTCGCTCATCTCGCGATCGGTCAACCCACCGGTAAACTGGATCAACCGGTCGGCCAACGTCGACTTGCCATGGTCAATATGGGCGATAATGCTAAAATTGCGGATCTTGGCGAGGTCAGTCATCCGCGCGCCGTTAGCAGTGCCCAAGCGTACTGTCAGCGGCTTTTGTCAGGCGACACGCTTGCTTGAAAAATTCGTGACCTGCACCTGCATGAATTGCGGCGGCCCTTTTTCAGCATTTGGCCCGCCGACCAACGGATAATTCCCCGGCGGTAACACCCCAAGCGGCATGCCTGCCGCCGCCAGCGCATAAGGCGAAACGCGATGCCGGGTACAGAGCCCTCCCGCCCCGTCGCTGATTAGGGGGGTTTCGAATTCCACGCCCAGTTCCGCATCATGCGACCGCACCACCCGTGAAACGGCAAGCTGGCCATTACCGAGATCAAGCACGAGATCGGTATCGACCGGGACACCCAACAATCCCTCTATCCGGGCTCCCGTCTTGGACAGATCCCGCATCACGGCATCGTAACGGTGATCGCCATGAATGACCCCGATTTTCCGGAACACCGATCGGCGGTCCGGCCTGTGCTTTTGCGGGCCTTCCGGCTCGATCTGGAAAGTTCCCTCCCGCAGCCGGGCCAACACCTCATCGTTGGGCAAGGCCTTTGAATAAATCCATCCCTGAACGAATTTCGCGCCCATGGAGCCAACCAGTTCGAGTTGATCGAAGGCTTCGACGCCTTCGATGATCACTTCCATCTTCAAAGCCTCGGCCAAGCCGATGGTCGCACCTATGATCGCACCGTTCTTGTTCTCCTTCTCGGTGCAACCATCGACGAATTTGCGATCTATCTTGAGCTTCTCGAACGGAGAGGAGCTGAGATAGGAAAGTGAGGAATAACCGGTCCCGAAATCATCGAGCGCAAGGCCCACCCCAAAGTCCTTGAGCGCACGAAAAATCTGATCGTTGGCGTCGCCATCCCCCATGAAGACGCTTTCCGTAATTTCGAGAACCAACTGCCGTGGATCTATCCGCGTTGCCCCCAGCACGTTGGAAACCAGTGTCGGAAAACCAGCTGTGGCAAATTGCGCGGCTGACACATTGACCGATACCGGAAGCTTCGTCGGCCAGGTCGCGGCATCGGTACAAGCCGCCTTCAGTGCCCACTCCCCCAATGCATTGATGAGGTTGGAGTCCTCTGCAATCGGTATGAAGACCGACGGACTGATGGAACCCCGTTCCGGATGCTCCCATCGCATCAACGCCTCGAAACCGACAACGATGTTGTCCTTCACCCGAACGATCGGCTGATAATGCATGGCGAGTTGCCCTTGAGTCAGGGCATCGCGCAAGTCATCTTCGATCAAACGGCGTTCTTCGGCTTCATCTTTGAGATCACTCGAATAAAACCGGTACTGTCCGCGACCGCCACCCTTGGCCGCATAGAGCGCCAGGTCGGCACTGCGCACGAGCTGGTCGGTATCGAGACCATCATATGGGGCGATCGCTATGCCCACAGAAGCGCCAATCGTGCAGCGGGATCCATCGATGGTGTAGGGCTGCGAAAGCATCTGGATTATGCGTGCGGCGAGCTCTCCCAACTTTCCGCGATCATCCAGGTCCGGAAAAATCACCTGGAATTCATCGCCGCCGAGACGCCCGAGTTCTCCCTGTTTCGCCACGACACGATCGAGCCGTTGCGCCACTTGCTTGAGCAGTTCATCGCCCGCTGGATGGCCCAACGTGTCGTTGATGTGTTTAAACCGGTCCAGATCCAGCATCAGCAACGCGCAACTACGCTTTGCCGAACGATAGGCCGTCAAAATAGAGTTGAGCCGCTTCGACATCCGATGCCGGTTTGCCAGCCCTGTCAGGGAATCATATTCGGCCAGTCGTGCCGCATCGCGCTGCTGCCGGCGCTGGGCGGTGACATCTTTCCCATGACCGGCATATCCCTGAAAATGACCTTCGTCATCGAACACCGGCCGTCCCGAAATAGACCACCAGATTTCCTTGCTGTCCACCGGTGCACGAACAGCGAGTTCCGAGATGGAATTGCGGGCGTTGAGCAGGAAGCTAAGGGGCCTTCCCTTGCCTTCCTGCTCATCCATCTCATCGCGTTCGACAATGAAAAGCTCCGCGACGGGCAAACCCACCAGGGCATGCAAGTCCTTCCCCAGAATCTCGCACACGGTTGGGCTGACATAGCTTAACCTGCCTTCTGCATCAGCGGCCCAAAACCACCCTTGTCCGGACTGTTCGTAACTATCGAGCAAACGCAGGCGATCTGCAGCATCAAGTAACCGAGGCGCTGGCGGCTCCGCCTTTGGATCCGACCGGCCCCCCTTACCTTTCAGTAATCGCCCCAAGGCCATGCGTGCTCATTCCCCCTTGCCCAGGACGCAACATCCAACAGGCGAATTCTCCGGGCACAATGCTACGCTAGAATGCCTTAACCATTTACAAAAACCGCAAATAAAGCTCAACGATGGCTCAGCCGGCCTTGCTGAGCATGCCTGCCGGCCCGTGATCGGAACGCCCGCGCGCGCCGATCACAAACACGTTCCCATCCATATCGCGTTCCAAAGGAACGGTAAATTCAACCCCCATCATATCGTCATCACACCAGCGGCATGTTGCGATGACTTGATGCGAATCCGAAAAGGAAATGGAAAAGACTGTTTCGGGTGGAACGTTCCACAATCCCTGCACCAATGCCCCGGTATATGAAATGTTGCGGATGGTGCCACTGTATAGCTGCCCCTCGTGATCCAGCACGACCTTCCGCAGCATCTTTCGTCGCGCGGCGCGCGTGCAGCGCGGGCCACGTGGGACTGCTTTCAGCCCCATATTCAATCTTTCCGTGGCATCCTGCGCAGTCAGGACCTGCTCATAAATAAAGCCCTGAATATGGCTGCAGCCATGCTGCCGTACCAATTCCAGTTCATCCAGCGTCTCAACGCCTTCCGCTGTTGTGTCCATCCCGAGTGATTGGGCAAGACTTGTGATCGACGCAATGATTGCACCGTTGCGACTGCCTGGCTGTGTCGCGCCACGAACGAAGCTCTGGTCAATCTTGATCTTGTCGAACGGCGCTTTCTTCAGATAGCCGAGCGAAGAATAGCCTGTTCCGAAATCGTCCAGCGCCAAACGCACGCCGACGCGCTTGAGTGCGGCAAACATGGCGCCAGTTTCCTCATCATCGTTGAGAAACGCGCTTTCGGTGATTTCGAGTTCAAGCCGCCCCGGCGCCACCCCAGCCCGTGCAATGGCATTGGTTACGATTGCGGGCAATTGCGGGTTGGCGAACTGCAATGGGGAGACATTGACTGCAACCCGGATCTTTTCCGGCCAACGGGCGAGGTCATGGCATGCCGTTCGCAATGCCCATTCACCGATTGCGGAGATAAGGCCGGTGTCTTCAGCAACTTCGACGAACTTGGTGGGCGACAGCGGTCCCTTTTCAGGATGATTCCAGCGAAGCAGGGCTTCAAAGCCCGTGATCTCCTCTGTCGCCGTTTCCACGACCGGCTGATAATGCAGTTCAAGGCCGCCGTTATGGATCGCATCGCGCAAATCCTGCTCCAGTTGCCGCCTTTCCTCAGCCTGTGAATGCAGATCGTCCGCAAAGAAGTGGTAGCGGCCACGGCCGCCATCCTTCGCCGCGTAAAGCGCCAGATCCGCGTTGCGGATCAACTCGTCACTGGTTTCCCCATGTTCAGGCGCAATCGCGATGCCTATGGACGCGCCGATCACCACCCGATGACCTTCGATCGAATATGGTTGTGAGAGATTGGCAATGATCTCATGGGCGAGATAGGCCAGCCGTTCCCTGTCAGGGCGACCGGCAAGAATGACCTTGAACTCGTCACCACCAAGACGCCCCACCTGCCCCTCAGCCCCAACCATCTGCTGTAACCGTTGAGAAACCTGCTCTAGCAACACATCCCCCACGGGATGCCCCATGGTATCGTTGACTTGTTTGAAGCGGTCGAGGTCCAGTAACAGCACTGCGCAGGAACGGCTGAGCGTGTGAGGCTTTTCCATCAACCGATCGAGCGTCTTCAGCATGTTGTAACGATTGGCGAGCCCTGTCAGTGAATCATACTGAGCAAGGCGTGATGCCTCGTCCTGCGATCTCTTCTTTTCAGTCAGGTCATGGCCCGATCCGCGAAAACCGGCGAAGTTGCCGAAATCGTCATACATCGGTCGGCCTGTGATCGACCACCAGCGCTCCTCATCCATGCCGTCGCTAACCCGGGCACGCACCGTCAGATCGTGAAAGGAAGATCGAGCGGAAAGGTGGAACGCCAGCGTACGCTCTCCCTCGTTGTCTGTCGTATCGAACAGCGTCGCGAACGGATATCCAACCAAACTATTATATTTTCGACCTATTGTCTTGGACACCGGGAATGAAAGATAGGTCAGGGTCCCTCTGCGATCAGTTTCCCAAAACCAACCCTGCCCCGTTTCCTCAAAACCCCTCAATATCTCCTGCGCACGCCGTTGCAGGCGGGCCTCGGCATCGGATGCCTCGCGTTTCGCCCGCAGAATGGCAATTTGCTTGAGACTGGCAAACACCGCTATTGGCAAGCAAAGCAACAGGGCGACCGCGCCGATAAGGTTGCCATCCTCCATCACCACTGCCGTCCAAATCGGAACGTTGACCGTCAGGATCATGTGCCGGCGGCTTGCCTGAATTAGCGAACCGAGAGCGGTGACGGCGATAAGCGCTGCAAGAGCCGCCCGCCAGTCGATGCCTCCCAGCGAAGCCCAATGGGATATGCCAAAGCCGAACAATGCCATGGGCAGGATGACGAGGATGGTTGCCGCAAACATTCGTCGCAACAGCGGTTCATTTTCGTCCCCTTCAAACCGGGACAGGTAACGTGCGGAAAATGCGATCAAAGCTGCGACGAAACCAAGACCCGTAACTGCAGGAGGGGGTAGAACTCGCTCTCCCAACCCGACAAAAACGAGGGCAAGCACCATGGCTGGCCCGACAAACCACCAATGCGGTGAAACGACCTGATCGTAGCGGGTTCTGGATTCCAGCAGCGGGCGAGTGTCGCGAATCCGCTGCCCCGGCGGCAAGGCGACACGAGAACCGGCGCTACCTTGCGCCACGTTTTCCCCCGAAACCGCTGCCGGTTTGCCCATAGTTCGACCCATTTGGCTCACTTGCCAAAGTGTCTTTGCAAAAAGGTTAATCAGCGGGCAATTTTTGGCGGCTTCCAGCCGATATTTCGCATTTAACCGCATACGCCAAACACTTGACCGGTGGCGCTTTCATCACTCCAATCCGACCTCCTTCACAAGTTTCGGCAGGGGCATGGGACAGAGGCTCTTGCAAGACCTTGTCCAGAAAGGCCAAATAGGGAAGAAAGACGCGCGAAAAGCGCATCGACGCGGGAAGGATTTTGAATGCGGCACCTGGCGATCATCGGTTCCGGTCCAGCAGGTTATTACACGGCTGAAGCGGCTCAAAAGCAGTGGGGGGACGATGTTCGCGTCGACATATTCGACCGCCTGCCCGTTCCCTATGGCTTGATTCGCACAGGCGTAGCTCCCGACCATCAATCGATAAAAGGCGTCTCGCAACGCTACGAGAAAACCGCTCTGTCTGACAACGTCCGCTTTGTGGGCAATGTTTCGGTCGGGCAGGACATCCGGGTGGAAGAGCTACAGGCCCTTTACGATGCGGTAATCTTCGCCACCGGTGCGCCAAATGACCGCCCGCTCGATATTCCGGGAGAAGAGCTGGCAAACGTATTTGGAAGTGCCGCTTTCGTCGGATGGTACAATGGCCACCCCAACTTCGCGACATTGGATCCCGATTTGTCGGGACGACATGCCGTCATCATCGGCATGGGAAATGTCGCACTGGATGTCGCACGTATCTTGTCGAAGACCCAGGAAGAGTTCGCCGGCAGCGACATCGTTGCTCATGCGCTGGAGGTTCTCGACAGCTCAAAGCTCGAAAAGATCACGATCCTTGGCCGCCGGGGGCCCCATCAAATAGCCATGACCCCCAAGGAACTGGGTGAGCTTGGCAAGCTGAAGGAAGCATGCCCGCGCGTTGCAACCGCTGACCTTCCCGAAGAAGACGCCGACGCGCTGCTTGAACCCGGCCAGCGAAAATCAGTAGGCCATCTCCGCAGTTTTGCCGCTATACCGGAAAGCGCGAGAAGCGATTACACCAAGGAAGTCGAATTTCAGTTCTTCGGTGTGCCCGAACGTATTCTCGGCAATGGCAAGGTGGAAGCCATTGAGGTCGCGCAGACTGAATTGCGCGATGGCAAGCTGATCGCAACCGGCAAGGTCGAAACCATTCCCTGCGACCTTCTTGTAAGCTGCATAGGATATCGGACCTCACCAATTCCCGGTGTTCCCTTTGACCAGCGGGCCGGACGTTTTGCCAACGATGAAGGACGAATCCTTCCCGGTCTCTATTGTGTCGGTTGGGCCCGACGCGGACCCAGCGGCACAATCGGCACCAATCGGCCAGATGGCTTTTCCATAATCGAGAAAATCGGCGCCGACTTCGACGCGGAGATACTTGGCAAAACGCGCAAGGAAGGCCGTTCCGGCTTCGACAAGCTTGCCGAATCTCGCGGGCTGGACGTGGTTACGTTCCGTGACTGGAAAAGAATCGAGGAAGCCGAGGAAAAAGCCGCCCGCGAAGGGGCCCCGCGCGAGAAGTTCGTCCGCGTGGAAGAGATGATCAAGGCCCGGGGCTAAATCCCACCACTATATCTGCTGTCCCGGCCGTAAAGCCGGGACCAGAGTATTCTGCAAGATATAGGCGATTATACACGCATTGGCATCAGCACATACAGGGCCGCGCTCTTCGCGTCCTGACGAATAAGCGTCGGGGCGCCGGCATCCGCCAGATGGAGTTCGACCGTATCACCTTCAATCTGGCTCAGGATGTCCTTCAGGTAATTGGCATTGAAACCGATCTCAAACCCGTCAGCGCTATAGTCAGCGGGCAATTCTTCCGCCGCGGTGCCATTGTCCGGCGAAGTGACTGACAGGGTTACCTTGTCATGGTCCAGCCCCATCTTCACGGCACGGGTCTTTTCCGTGGCAATGGTAGCCACGCGATCCACGCCCTCGAAAAAGCTCTTGGGATCGAGCTTCAGCAACTTGTCATTTCCGGTCGGAATAACACGACTGTAATCCGGGAATGTCCCGTCAATCAGCTTACTGGTGAGGACGACACCATTTTCACCTCCCAAAGTGAAACGGATCTTGCTCGCCGACAGATCGATCTCGACATTGGTATCGAGAGCCTCTTCCAACAGCTTCCGCAGTTCCGCCACCGCCTTGCGAGGCACGATCACATCCGGCATCCCCTCTGCCCCATCGGGCCGTGGAATGGTGAAACGAGCCAGCCGGTGCCCATCCGTTGCCGCAGCCTTCAGTTCATCATCGGTGACATGCAGGAAGATGCCATTGAGATAGTATCGCGTCTCTTCCGTCGAAATCGCGAACCGGGTGCGGTCAATGAGCTCTGCCAACGCCTTGGCCGATATTTCGAAACTGGTCGGCAGATCGCCTTCCACGATCACAGGGAAATCATCGCGCGGCAGCGTAGGCAGCGAGAAACGGCTGCGGCCGGCCTTTACGACCATGCGATTTTCCGCCGCGTCCAGACTGACCTGGCTGCCATCCGGCAACTTTCGCGCAATGTCGAACAACAGGTGGGCCGAAACGGTAATCGCACCCGGACTCTCCACCGACACGGCAGACAAGCTTTCAGCCACCTGGAGATCCAAATCCGTCGCCATCACTTTCAGCGTACCGTCACCGGCAGCTTCGATCAGCACATTGGACAAGATCGGAATCGTGTTGCGGCGTTCCACCACCGACTGGACGTGGGAAAGACAACGCAGGAGCGTCGCGCGTTCGATCGTGGCCTTCATCGTTCCTTCCGGTCCCCCTTGCGCGCCCAAGGCTGCTTGGAATCACCCCTTGGGCGCATGGAATTACGCACACAATCCTTAACGCTGGCATCCCGCGCGGCAAGCCGGAATGGCTGAAATCGGCGATATGCTGGGGATAAATTAGCCCAGCATCGCCATGCCGCCGTTCACATGCAGCGTCTGTCCGGTGATGTAACCCGCCTCCTTGGACGCGAGAAATGCGACGGCAGAGCCGATATCTTCGCCCTCACCCATACGTCCCATCGGAATTTTGGCGTTAAGCGCATCCTTTTGCGCATCGGGCAGCACATCCGTCATGGCGGTACGAATGAACCCCGGTGCGACGCAGTTTACCGTAATGCCTCTGCTGGCCAGTTCCTGAGCAAGGCTCTTGGACATGGCGGTAACGCCACCCTTTGCCGCACAATAATTCATCTGGCCGGGATTGCCCGTCGATCCGACAATACTGGTGATATTCACGATGCGACCGAATTTGGCCTTCATCATCGGCCGGGCAGCCGCTCGCATCAGGCGAAAGGTGGATTCGAGGTTAATGCGAATGACCGCATCCCATTCCTCATCCTTCATCCGCATCGCAAGGTTGTCCCGCGTTATGCCCGCGTTGTTTACCATGATATCCATCCGGCCCAGCGTATCTATCGTTGCCGGCACCAATTCTTCCACCTGCACAGGATTTGAAAGATCGCAGGTGATCTCCACATGATCATGGCCGAACTCGTCGTTCAGTTCTTCACGAAAGGCCCGCAGCTTGGAAGAGTTGGAACCCGAAAGGGCAAGTCTCGCCCCCTGAGCGGCGAGACCACGCGCAATGGAGGACCCGATACCGCCCGAAGCGCCAGTGACCAGAGCCGTCATGCCTGAAAGGTCGAACATCCTCAAAACTCCTGAAAATTACAGTGCGACCGCCAAGGCCTCTATGTCAGCCATGCTGATGACACTCGTTACCGAAACGTCCTTGCTTATCCGCGAGATCATTGGCCCCAGCGTCTTGCCGCCCAGTTCGACGAAATGCTCGACACCAGCTTCCTGCATGGCAAGCACACTTTCACGCCACCGCACACGGCCGCAGACCTGTTCAACCAGAAGCCGCTGTTCCTCGGCAGGGTCGCTGACCATCGCCGCCGTAACATTGGCGAAAACCGGTAATTGCAGGGCCTGGACCGGAGTCTTTGCCAGTGCCTCAGCCATTGCTTCGGCGGCAGGCTGCATCAATGGGCAATGGAATGGAGCGGACACAGGCAGCATTACCCCACGCTTGATCCCGTGATCCTTGACGCTGGCCACAGCACGTTCAATCGCTTCGCGGTGGCCCGACAACACGACCTGTGTGGGATCGTTATCGTTTGCAACCGTGCAAACCTGCCCTTCGGCCACCGCTTCGGCCAACGCCTGTGCCTTCTCGACATCAGCGCCCAGCAAGGCACACATTGCGCCCTCCCCAACCGGCACAGCGGCCTGCATTGCTTGACCACGCAGTTTGAGAAGGCGCGCCGTATCCGCAAGCGAGAAACCGCCAACCGCACAAAGCGCCGTATATTCGCCCAGAGAATGCCCTGCCACGAAATCGCCCTTATCAGCGATGGCAAGCCCGCCTTCCTTCTCCAACACGCGCAGAGTGGCAATCGCGTTGGCCATGATTGCAGGTTGCGCATTTTCCGTCAGAGTGAGTTGATCCTCCGGCCCATCGAACATGAGCATGGACAATTTCTGCGACAACGCATCGTCCACTTCCTGGAACACTTCACGGGCCACAGCGCTTGCGTCGGCAAGGTCTTTGCCCATGCCTACTTTCTGGCTCCCCTGACCCGGAAAAACGAATGCGCGCATAGTCAACTCTCCTTCGACGCGGGCGGTTATTGCTATGTGAGCGCCCTCGCAAGCCCGAATGGCACAATCTTGTTGGCAGGATCATGGCCAATATCGGCCCCTCCCAGGAAGGGAATGTCGTTTCGCCCGCACCAGTAACGCACGATCTCTTCCACGTCGGCACCGAATGGACGGTCGTTTTCCGGCACGTCGCTGACTCTGCCCAGACGAAGCCCGGCAATGCCCTGAAGGTGCGCTGTCACATGAAACAGCAGCCGGTCCACGGCATATAGATATTCGGACACCTCTTCGACCATTACCACATGCCCATCAAGGTTTGGCATCAGCGGCGTGCCACACAACATGGCCAGTGTCATGAGATTGAAAGCAACGGCGGGCTGCCCATTCACGGAGGGTTCCAGACCCGACATATCCCCGGACAGGAACGACAACGCCCGGCCTATTGCGTTCTCTCCCCTCTCACGACGGACATCGACCGCCATCGGGCCATGAACTGGTCTGCCGATCCCGGCTCGGTATAACGCGGCAAGCAGATAGCCACCATCCGAATAACCTAGGAACACCTTGTTCCTCGCCGCATCATCCAGGCCAGCGACCACGCGTTCGGCAATACGGTTCGCGCCATAGCCACCGCGTGCGAACCAGACCGCGTCAAAGGCCGGATCATTGGCACTCTCAATCAGCGCATCCCGGCGCATGGCATCGGGTCCCGCGAAATGCCCATCTACGGCGAAACATTGTTCGTGAAAGGCGATTTGCACGGCCGGGAAATGCAGTGCAGCCAGTTCCAGCACACGGTCGGCATCCTCCCGCTTAAGCGGGGTGGAAGGCGCACAGACAATTATCCGGGTCATGTCGCTTCCTAGCCAGCTTGTGTTGTTCGGTACAACTGCATACCGAAGTCTCATGAACGACAATTCACCCGACCTTACCTCCCGTCCCTGGTTCTTTTGCGGCATCGGCGGATCCGGCATGTTGCCGCTGGCAATGATCCTGCACGATCAAGGGGCGGAGATTGGCGGTTCCGACCGCAGCCGCGATCAAGGCCGCACCCCTGAAAAGTTCGCATGGCTGGAGCGGCAGGGCATCACGCTCTACCCGCAAGATGGCAGCGGAATCACCCGGCAGGATCAGGTTTTGGTGGCCTCGGCGGCTGTAGAAGATTCCGTGCCCGAAGTGGTCCGGGCCAAGCAGCTCGGTTGCCCGCGCATGAGCAGAGCGGAGTTGCTTTCCACTCTTTTCAATCGCGCGCCCTGCTCCATCGCGGTCGGGGGGACCAGCGGCAAGTCAACTGTGACAGGCATGCTCGGCTGGATCATGTATCGGACAGGGCGTGATCCAACGATCATGAATGGTGCGGTGATGAAGAATTTCGCCTCGCCCGATGCCCCTTTCGCCAGCGCCCGTGTGGGCAAAGGCAAGGTCTTCGTTTCCGAAGTTGACGAAAGTGACGGGTCTATCGCGCTCTATCGTCCGAGCGTTGCGGTATTGCTCAACGTCAGCCTCGATCACAAGAGTATGGAGGAATTGCGCCTGCTGTTCGGCAATTTCCTCGCCGCCGCCGGGGTTGCCGCGATCAACCTTGACGATCCGGAATGCCGCGCTCTCGCCAGTCAAGCCCAGGCCACGGTGACATATGCAATCGATGACGAAGATGCGTCGATCGGGGTGGAGCCTGGCAGCATCGCTTACTTGCCCACCGGCATTGCCGCGCAAGTGATCGACCGTCGGCAAGGGCTCCGCCATTCCCTGATTCTTCCGGTCCCCGGCCGGCACAATCTCGCCAATGCACTGGCCGCCATCGCTGCAGCGGATGCGGTCGGCGTCACCGTTGCGGAGGCCGTCGCAGCATTACAGGATTTCTCAGGGCTGGCCCGCCGGTTCGACATCATCGGCACAAGCCCATCGGGTATCACCGTAATCGACGATTTCGGCCACAATCCCGAAAAATGCCGCGCTACCCTGCGCACGCTGAAAGGCCACCCTGGCCGGGTGATCGCGTTCTTTCAACCTCATGGCTATGGCCCTTTGCGTCAGATGGGCCACGAACTTGCCCAGACGTTTGCGGAGGAATTGGGGCCGGACGACATCACATTCCTGTGCGATCCGGTCTATTTTGGCGGCACGGTGGATCGGAGCGAAGGGAGCGAGCGGATTGTCCGCCTGATTAAGGATGCCGGCGGCAAGGCGGAATATGTCCCTGCCCGGCAGGACTGCGGTCAGCGGATAGTGAGCATTGCCCGTCCGGGTGACCGCATCGTCATCATGGGCGCCCGGGATGATACCTTGGCAACTTTTGCCAAGGACCTTCTGGCCCAGTTGGCCTGACGGGACCAACCCACTGCCTTTTCGCGGAGATTTCAATGCCTCTCGCCAAGACTCTTGCCACCCTGCTCGCCATCGGCAGCTTTGCTGCCTGCGTCCCTGCCAACGCCGCCAGCAAGGAGGATAATCTCAAACGCTTTCTGGCAGTGACCATGAACAAAAGTGCGGGCGACGCCTTTGTCGAAGGGGCGAAGGCGTTCATTCTCAATCTGACGATCCTTGACGAACAGGCCCGCATGATGGCCGATGGTGTAGGCCTGACGGAAGAAGTCTATGCGGCAGAACTCGACAGGAAACTGGCCGAATGGGCTCCGCAGGCGGACAAGGCCTATTTCTATCTGCTGGCGCGATCGCTGACGGATGACGATGCAGCCACTCTCGCAACAGCTGCCGATGATACCGCCCTGGCCGATGCCATCGCCTGCGTCACGAACCAGCAGGCACAAGGCAAGACGATGAACTGGGACAATTGCGACACCGTGCCCAGTGAGAAATTTCGCGGCACGTACGCCCATTATTTCGACGTGATGTCAGATATTTACAATAATCGCTATTTCCTCAGCCTTTATGGGGTGGTGGCCTGCCGCGAGACCGAATCCTTCGTCTCGCGCATGCAAACCATGGATCAGAGCCTGACATATACCGGCCTTTCCCTGTCGCTGGGCATCCATCAGGACGTCAAATGCGCAGAATGGGAAGCCACCCTGTCGGAACTGGAAGCGGCCGTAGCAACGGCGGAATACTGAATGACAGCCCGCAATTCCGGTCTCCGGATTCCGGCCCCCCATGCTACGGGCAAATGCCCTTCTATTGCTTGCAATCCCGCGGGAAAGCTGTATGGGCGCGCCTTCCCCCGCGTAAAGCACGGGCGGATTTTGAAGAAAGCCGGAGGGGCCCCGCGGTGGTCGCGGATCAGCCAGCGATCGGCATGAGAGTGAAAGGATTGCGCACATGCCGCTTTACGAGCATGTATTTCTCGCGCGCCAGGACCTGAGCCAGAGCCAGGTTGACGCATTGGCCGCAGCAGCGACGGAAATTGTTGAACAAGGCGAAGGCAAGGTCACCAAGACGGAGACCTGGGGCCTGAAAAACCTTGCCTACAAGATCGACCGTAACCGCAAGGCTCATTTCGTTCTGCTCAACATCGAAGCGCCGGGCAACGTCGTGGAAGAGCTGGAGCGGCAGAACCGCATCAACGAAGACATCATTCGCTACATGACGATCCGCGTGGACGAGCATGAAAGCGGCCCGTCCGTGATGATGCGCAAGAACGATCGTGAACGTCGCCGCAGCCGCGACCGGGATGGAGACAACTGATGGCCCGCCCTTTCTTCCGCCGCCGCAAGAGCTGCCCGTTCTCGGCCAAGAACGCGCCGAAGATCGACTATAAGGACGTCCGTCTGCTGCAGGGCTTCATGTCCGAACGCGGCAAGATCGTTCCGAGCCGTATCACCGCCGTTTCCGCCAAGAAGCAGCGCGAACTTTCGAAGGCGATCAAGCGTGCGCGCACGATCGGCCTCCTGCCCTACATCGTGAAGTAAGGAGCAAGGACCCATGAATATCATCCTGCTCGAACGCATCGAGAAGCTGGGCACGATCGGCGACGTCGTGACCGTCAAGGACGGTTATGCACGTAACTTCCTGCTGCCCCAGAAGAAGGCGCTGCGCGCCAACGAAGCCAACAAGAAGGTCTTCGAAGCCAATCGCGAACGCCTTGAAAAGGAAAACGCGGAGAAGCGGAGCAACGCCGAAACTGCTGGCGAGAAAGTTGCCGGCACCGAGATCGTACTGATCCGTGCTTCGTCGAACTCCGGCCAGCTCTATGGCTCGGTCAGCGTCCGCGACATCGTCGAGGCATTGGCCGAAAAGGGTCACGAAGTGACGAAGTCGCAGGTCATCCTCGACCATCCGATCAAGACCATCGGCATGTTCGATGTCCGCGTAGCCCTTCACCCGGAAGTTTCCGTGACAGTGAAGGCCAACGTGGCCCGGTCGGATGACGAAGCGGAACTGCAGAGCCAGGGCATCGACGTCATGGCCCAGATGTTCGCGGATGAACGCGCTGAAGCCGAAGGCTTCACCGAAGCCGTCGATCCCAACGCGGAACCCGGTGAAATCACTGCGGAAATGCTTGAAGACCAGAACGAGGATGAAGCCTCCGCCTGATCTCGGCAACCTGTTTCAGGTTGAAATTCAGAGCCCTCCCATCTTACGAGATGGGAGGGCTCTTTTCGTCAGGCAGACAGGAATTCTGCAATCGCATGGCCCAGGGCCGGATCTGCGACAGAACTCATATGCGTTCCCGGCACCTCGGCGAACCGGCCATCGGCGAGAATATTCGCCAATGCCTCCGGCGAACCGTTATCGCGATCCTTATCACCGCACAGCACCAGCACCGGCATATCGATCCGTGCCAGATCGTCCTGCTTAATGTCACCGACGGACATGAGCAGTAACCGCGCAGCGACGCGATCGACTTTCGTGGTCTTCATGAACTGTACTGCAAAGTATGCGGGATCGCCGCGTTGCACGCCGTCGAAGCGATCAATGGCATCGACGAAGAACTCTGCCCGCCGATGCCAGCCCGACAGCCCCTCCAGGCCCATCCCCGACAGCACCATTCTTCGCGGCGACAAGCCTGCGATCACGGCCGCCGCCGCAGTCCGTGCTCCGAGCGAAAACCCGGCCAGGTCAAAATCCCTGATCCTGAAATGCGCAACCACATCCTCGACATCGCGCACCAGAACATCTTGCGGATAGGAGGAGGCATCATGCGGCGCCTCGCTTTTTCCATGGGCGCGCAGATCGGGCATGATCACTTCAAACCCCGCGTCCGCCAGTATTTTCGCGTGACCGAATCGAATCCAATTCATCTCCGCATGCGAGAAAAGGCCATGCAGGAGGATGAGCGGCCTGCCTCCTCCCACCTTGTGGATCGCCAACTTCACTCCGTCCCGAGCTGGCACAAATTCACACTGCACATCTTGCATGGAAGAATTTCCATATTCTTGAGAAAGTTAGATGAGCGTTCAAGACGCAAATCAAACAAATAGCCATCGCCAGACGATAATGCAAAACCTCCAGCCGATGACATTTCCATCTTGAATAGTAAGCTACCTTATTATATCTGCCCTCACCATGAGTGATATCGGGTACCTTCTTGCAGACTGCGCACGTCACATGCGCCGCATGTTCGACGAAAGGATGCGCGGAATTGGCGTGACGGGCCCCCAGGCGCGCCTGCTGATGATGCTCGGCGCGCATGAGGGGGAGCAGCAGGCTTATTACGCCAATCTGCTGGAAGTCGAACCGATCACGTTATGCCGCATGGTCGACCGAATGGTCGAGGCTGGACTCATTGAACGCCATGCCGATCCCAAGGATCGCCGTGCCCGTCTTCTCTCGCGTTCCCCCCGGGCACTGGCCATGGCGCCGGCCTTGCAGGCGGAAATAAAGGCGCTTGTAGAAGATGTTGAATCGGGCTTTACGCCCGACGAACTCAAGACGTTGCGAAGCTTGCTTTTGCGCCTTTCGGAAAAGCTCGTCGTGACGCAGGACAAATCAACAGAAAACCGGAACACACCTACCCATGGCTGAGGCCGATCCCACATTCCAGGACGAACATGCCAGCGCGGACCTGCCAGGTAACGAGGGCATGGAACGCATCGCCAACAAGCGGCTGCGCCTGATTGCTATGCTGACTGTCCCGCTGCTGCTGCTCATCGGCGGTGTGACATATTGGTTCCTGCAACAAGGCAAGGTGTCCACGGACAATGCCTATGTCCAGCAGGACAAGGTTTCGGTGAGTGCCGAAGTCGGCGGCCTGATCGATGAAGTGTTTGTAAAGGAAAGCCAGCACATCAAGGCTGGCCAGCTGCTGTTCCGCATCGACCCCGAGCCGTTCCGGTTACAGGTCGAACAGGCGACCGCATCACTGGCCACCGCCCAGGCCAATGTCACCGCATTGGCGAACGACAGTGACCTGTCAGGCGCGGACATCGCCTCCGCCCGTGAAGATATCGCCTTTGCCGAAGCCAATTTCTCGCGGCAGAAGGCGCTTTGGAACCGTGGCTTCACCACCAAAGCCGATTATGACGCGGCCCAACATGCGGTTGAACAGGCGAGAGCATCGCTGCGTGATGCCCTCGCCCGTCAGACCGAAGCACGGGCCCGACTGGCGACCGGCTCCGCCGTCCCCGGTGTAAATCCGCAGATTGCCGTTGCGGACGCCCAGCGCGCAACCGCCCGGCTCAATCTCAAACGCACGGAAGTGCGTGCGCCCGTTTCAGGGGTCGTTGCGGAAGCTGATCGACTGCAGAAGGGGCAAATGATCGTCACCGGTCTTCCCGTCGTGACCATCGTGAAGAGCGACGACAGCTATATCGAAGCCAATTTCAAGGAAACCGATCTGGAAAACATGCGGGTCGGCCAACGCGCGAAGATCGACCTCGATGCCTATCCGGGAATATCTCTCAAAGGTCACGTCGCATCGATCGGTGCGGGCACCGGTTCTGAATTTTCCATTCTTCCCGCCCAGAATGCGACCGGCAACTGGGTCAAAGTCACTCAACGGGTGCCAGTGCGTATTGCAATCGACAGCAAGAGCCCACGCCCCCTCATTGCGGGCCTGTCCGTTAATGTAACGGTGTTTACCCGCGACAAGGATTCCTGACCCTTGGCAAGTGGTGCAGCTTCGCCTCTGGGCCGCGGATCGCGGAGGGAGCCCCAACCGGCTTCGACAGCGATAGAGGATTCACCGCGTTACCCGGTTGCCAATCATGGGCTGCTGATGATCGGCACCATGCTGGCCGCACTGATTCAGGTGCTCGATTCCACCATTGCCAACGTCGCTCTGCCACACATGCAGTCGGCATTGGGTGCGCAGCCGGACACGGTGACCTGGGTTCTGACCAGTTATATCATCGCAAGTGCGGTTGCCCTGCCTTTGACCGGGTGGCTCTCCAATCGCGTCGGCACACGGCGGCTGTTCATCTTCTCGGTATCCGGCTTCATCATAACATCGATGATGTGCGGCATGGCTCAAAACCTGGAAGAAATGGTGATTTTCCGGGCTATGCAGGGCGTTTCGGGAGCCTTCATTCTTCCCCTCAGCCAAAGCTCCATGCTCGATGCCACACGGCCGAGCAAACACGCGCAAATCATGGCGCTGTGGAGCCTGGGGGTTATCGTCGGGCCGATTGTCGGGCCCGTGCTGGGCGGATGGCTGACGGAGAACTGGAACTGGCGCTGGATATTCTACGTCAACGTCCCCCTGGGTGTCAGCGCGCTCAGCATACTCATAGCGCAATTGCCGAAGAGCGAGCAGACGGCCCGACCGTTCGATTTTGTGGGCTTCATTCTCGTCGCAGCGGCCTTGGCCGCGCTTCAGATGCTGCTGGACCGCGGACCGCAAATCGACTGGTTCGATGCAACGGAAAGCTGGATCTACCTCGGGATCATACTCTCAGCGATCTGGGTCGCCTTGCTCCATTTCATCGCGGTCGATCACCCACTGTTCGATCGCCGTCTCTTCGCCGACCTCAATTTCACAATCGCCATGATTTTCATGGTCGCCACCGGTGTCGTCATGTTCGCCAACATGGCGCTGCTACCGCCATTGCTCCAGACTCTGCTCGGCTATGACACTATCGACGCGGGCATTCTCATGATGCCGCGTGGCATAGGCGTGCTTGTTTCCATGCAGGTGGCTGGCTGGCTGGTTCGGCGTGGGGTGGATGCACGCCTGCTGATCGGTACGGGAACAGCCATGCTGGGATATTCCCTGTACATGATGTCAGGCTGGTCACTCGATGTTGACCGCTATCACATCATCTCATCGGGCATAATCATGGGGTTCGGTACCGGCCTGGCGTTCCTGCCAATCAATGTGACTGCGTTCGCAACGCTTGCGCCCCATCTGCGCGCCGAAGGCTCCAGCCTGCTCAACCTGTTCCGTTCGGTCGGTTCATCTATCGGCATCTCTGTCATGATGGCGCTGTTTTCCCGAAATGTTCAGGTGAGCCACAGCGATCTGACAAGCCAGATGGATGGCAATTTTGCCGGCATGATGGATGTCTCCACGGTGGAGCGTTACCAGTCGATCGGCGAAACTGCCCTGACTGTGGTCAATGCCGAAATCAGCCGACAGGCGGCCATGGTCGCCTATATCGATGACTTTCACCTGATGATGTGGCTCGCGATAGCCAACATCCCGCTGGTCATGATGCTCAAGGTCCAGTCGCGACCCACTTTCACGCCCCCGCCGTCAGGGCACTGATCGCATAAGTTACCGAGCCTGGCCCGGTCGCAACCTGTGCCGACCGGACCAGGCCGATTTGGGAACGTCAGCCCTTCTGGAGGTGGCGGCGGCCCAGCAGTTCCGCAATCTGCACCGCGTTCAATGCCGCACCTTTGCGCAGGTTGTCAGACACGCACCACAGGCACAGACCATTATCGACGGTCGGATCTTCCCGCACCCGGCTGATATAGGTCGCGCTGTCGCCAACGCATTCGATCGGGGTAACATATCCGCCATCCTCGCGCTTATCGACAAGCATGATGCCCGGGGCCTCACGTAGGATATCCTGCGCCTTCTCAGCGGAAATTTCATTCTCGAATTCGATGTTGATCGCTTCAGCATGGCCAACGAAGACAGGCACGCGCACGCAAGTTGCGTGGAGCTTCACCTTCGGATCGAGGATCTTCTTCGTTTCCGCGACCATCTTCCACTCTTCCTTGGTCGAACCATCGTCGAGGAAGACGTCGATATGCGGAATGACGTTGAAGGCGATCTGCTTCGTGAACTTCTTCGGCTCAACCGAGTCTCCGACGAAGATAGCCCGGCTCTGTTCGAACAACTCGTCCATGCCAGCCTTGCCCGCGCCGGAAACCGACTGGTAGGTTGAAACGACGACACGCTTGATCCCTGCCGCATCGTGCAACGGCTTGAGCGCAACGACCATCTGCGCGGTCGAACAATTCGGGTTCGCGATGATGTTCTTCTTCGTATAGCCGTCAATCGCATCCGGATTCACTTCCGGCACGATCAACGGCACGTCCGGATCCATGCGATAGAGCGAACTGTTGTCGATCACGACACAACCCTGGCTTGCTGCCTTGGGAGCATAGATTTTGGTCGGCCCCGACCCTGCGGCAAACAGGGCGATATCCCAGCCAGTGAAGTCGAAATGCTCGATATTCTTCACCTTCAGCTTCTTGCCGGTCTCGCCAAAGTCGATTTCCATTCCCGTCGAACGTGGGCTGGCAACTGCCGCCACTTCGTCGCAAGGGAATTCACGCTCGGCCAGAATGGCGAGCATTTCGCGCCCGACATTACCCGTCGCACCGACAACCGCTACTCGATAACCCATCGAAACAACCTTCCTTTCACCGTTTTCTGCACGGCGGAACAGCGCGCGTAGACGCCGTAAACCGCCGGCACAAGTTCACACAACTCCAATAAGATAAAGCACCAGCATAACCGCAGCAGAGAGCGAGCCGGCCAGCCCGACCCCGGCCACCCACCTGGTCCCCGCCTTGCGAAGAATCGCCAATGTATTCACGAGCGAAAAGATCAGCAGGAAGACCAAACTCCCGCCTTCAACCAATCCCTCGATGCCGCCGACCATGACCAACACGGCCGCCACGGCGGAAATCAGCAATGTCCCTGCCCAAGGCACATTGCGTTTGTCACGACGGGCGAACAGTTGCGGCAGTTCACCGTCCTTGGCCGCGGTTTCAGCCAACCGGGCCGTAGCGAATACCGTGGCGTTGATCGCGGAGGATGCCGAAAAAACCGCCGCGACAGTTACCGCATAGAACCCGAATGCCCCCATTGCCTCTTGCCCCGCAAGAGCAAGGGCAACTTCTTCCTGCTGAACGATGGCAGGCCCACCAGCAAGCATCCCGGCCCCGACGGCTACAAATATGTAGGCAAAGCAGGTCACGACAATTGCCAGTGGCATTGCTAGGGCAATGGTACGCGCCGGATGGCGCATCTCGTCATAGTCGTAGCTCAACAACTGGAAGCCTTCATATGCCATGAAGACCACTCCGGTCCCTACAAGGGCTCCGTGCCATCCGACTGGCTGCCCCGGATCCAAAATGAGCTTGTCCGGCGCCCAGTGCCACAGTCCGATAGCAGCAAGGCCGAACAAAATGGCCAGCTTGCCCCACACGGCGAACTGTTCAAGCGCCGAAGCTTCGGACGCCCCGAGCAGGTTTACACCCATCAGGATGAAGATAGCGGTAACACCGGCCAGCCTGGCGACCATGCCGTCCTGCCCCATGGCATGGGCCGCATACGCACCGAATGTCACCGCATAAACCGCAACCGTCAGCGTATAGCCGAAGATCAGCAGCCAGGCGACATATCGGGCCGCCCGGTTCCAGTTCATCGCCCTAAGATACGCATAGCTGCCGCCCGGCCTGTCGAGCTGACGCGTCAATGCTGAATAGGAATGACCGGATGCCAAGGCGACCACGCCTCCGATCAGGAAGCTAAGCCATGCCCATTCCCCGGCAACCGAAATGACGACCCCCAGAGTGGAGAATATGCCACCACCGATCATCCCGCCGACGGCCATCGCCCAGGCTCCACCCACGCCAAGCGCCCGGCGGTCACGACTGTGCTGTATCGAGCTACTGCTCATCATCGTTCCTGAAGATCGGTGTTGATGGAAACGGCAAAGAAAAGGGCGCCCTGGCTGACTTGCCAGGACGCCCTTTTCGCGAATTCGCTATGTGCGGCGTAAGGCTCTCAAGCCCCCTGGCCGGCGCCCTGATTATCGCGCCGTTCTGCAATGCGCGCACGTTTACCAGTGCGGCCACGCAGATAGTAGAGTTTCGCCCGCCGCACGATACCGCGACGGACGACGGTAATGCTGTCAATGTTCGGCGAGTACAGCGGGAACACACGTTCCACACCTTCGCCGAAGCTGATCTTGCGGACAGTGAAGTTCGAACCCATGCCACGGTTTGAACGGGCGATGCAGACGCCTTCGTAATTCTGAACACGGGTACGGGTACCTTCGACGACCTTCACGCCGACGCGTACCGTATCACCGGGACGGAATTCAGGAATATCCTTCGCAGCCTTGGAAATTTCCTCGGCCTCAATCTGTTGAATCAGGTTCATTGAGCCTGGTCCCCATTTTCATACCGCGCGCCAGAGGCAGACTGGTCCCGAACGCCCCGATGGCGTTCCCAAAGGTCCGGCCTGCGTAACCGTGTGTCTTCTGCCGCCCTTTGTTTCCGCCAGGCAGCAATTTTCGCATGATCCCCCGATCGCAGCACTTCAGGAATCGTGCGCCCTTCCCATTCGACAGGTCGGGTGAACTGCGGATATTCGAGAAGTTCCTGTTCGAAACTCTCTTCATGCCCGCTTTCGGCCGCGCCCATTACGCCGGGAAGCAGCCTAATGCAAGCGTCGAGTGTCATCAGAGCGGCCGGCTCGCCCCCGGAAAGCACGATATCGCCAACCGCAACCTCCTCGACCGGACGCCCTTCGAATATGCGTTCGTCAAAGCCTTCAAATCGCCCGCACAGGATCGTCAGACCTGGGCCTGCCGCCCACTTGCGGACACGGGCCTGAGTTATCGGCTTTCCCCGTGGCGTCATGGCCAGAACGGGGCAGTCGGGGTTCCGCTCCAGCGCATGATCCACTGCACGCGCCAGAACATCGACTTTCAACACCATACCCGCACCGCCGCCAGCAGGCGTGTCATCCACGGTACGATGCTTGTCGGCCGCAAAATCACGCAGTTGGACAGCATCACAGGTCCAGATGCCTTCTGCCAACGCGCGGCCAGCCAACGAAATGCCCAATGGGCCGGGAAACATCTCCGGATAGAGCGTCAGAACCGTTGCCACGAACGTCATATCTGCGCAAACTCGGTCATCACGACCAACCGCGCAGTATCCCATTCAGGAACTGCGTCGCCCCGCATTGGCACCATGAAGCGCTTGCCGTTGGGACGCTCGATCTCGATCACGTCACCCGCGCCAAAGTTTTCGACCGCAACCACCCTGCCCAGAGGTTCGCCGCTGTCCGAAACAGCGTCGAGGCCGATCAGATCGGCGTGGTAATATTCGCCTTCTCCCAATTCGGGCAAGGCTGAACGAGCGACTGTCAGGGCCGTACCCCGCAGCTTTTCAGCCGCAGTGCGATCCGTCACTTCGGCAAAGCGAGCAACCGCCCCGCCCTTGTTGTCGTCGCGCAACTTCTTCAACGTCAACGCGCCGTTGTTGAAGCTCTTGTATTGGGAGAGCGCCGAAACGCCCTCCCCAAACAGCTTCAGGCGGACTTCACCAGTCACACCATGTGCGCCGGTAACGGCAGCCAGAGTGACGGTCTTGTCCTGTCCCAAGGTCTATCAACCTTCGGCCTGTTCCTCTGCAGCAGCTTCTTCAGCAGCCGGAGCTTCTGCTTCTGCGGCTTCTTCAGCAGCAGGCGCTTCTGTAGCAGCCTTGGCTGCTTCTTCCGCTTCAGCCAGCTTGGCGGCCTTTTCTTCAGCGCGTTCCTTGGCCTTTTCGCCCGGCTCACCCTTCTTCGGGTTGCTCGTAGCTGCACGTTCCTTAATACCGGCGGCATCGAGGAAACGAGCGACACGATCGGTCGGCTGCGCGCCAACGCCCAGCCAGTAACGAACGCGATCTTCGTTCAGCTTGACGCGACCTTCATCACCCTTGGGGAGCAGCGGGTTATAGATGCCTACCTGCTCCAGATACTTACCGTCACGGGGTGAGCGGCTGTTGGCCACCACGACCCGGTAATAAGGCCGCTTCTTCGCGCCACCGCGCGACAAACGCAGGGAAATTGCCATTTATTTGACCTTTCTTTCGTAAAATACCAAAATTACTTCTTGTTCATAAAATTCTGGAGATCGGGCGGAAGCCCTCCAGCGCCGCCGCCCAGGCCAGGCATCGCGGCATTCAGCCCGCCCTTACCGAACAGTGCGCCAAGCCCTTTGAGACCGCCCATCTTCTTGATCTGTTTCATCGCCCGGCCCATCTCCTGATGCATCTTCAGGAGTTTGTTCACATCCTGCACTTGCGTGCCGGAACCGGCGGCGATCCGTTTCTTGCGCTTGGCATTGAGCAACGCGGGGTTGGACCGTTCCTTCGGCGTCATCGAACCGATGATCGCATCCATATGGACGAGAACCTTGTCGTTCACGCCCCCGGCCGCCATTGCCGCCTTGGCTTTCTTCATGCCCGGCATCATCCCGGCCAGCATGCCAAGACCACCCATGCTCTGCATCTGTTTGAGCTGGCTGCGAAGGTCGTTCATATCGAACTGCCCCTTCATCATCCGCTCGGCCAGACGCTCAGCCTCTTCCTTCTCGACAACCTCGGCGGCCTTTTCGACCAGGGAGACCACGTCCCCCATGCCGAGGATACGGCCCGCGACCCGGCTCGGGTGGAAAGGTTCGATCGCATCGATCTTTTCGCCGGTGCCGGCGAACTTGATCGGCTTGCCCGTAACCGCACGCATGGAAAGCGCAGCGCCGCCGCGGGCATCGCCATCCATCCGGGTGAGCACCACGCCGGTCAGATCGACTCCTCCAGCGAAACTCTGCGCCACATTGACCGCGTCCTGGCCTGTGAGAGAATCGACGACCAGCAGGGTTTCCTTGGGTGAGGAAATGCCGGCGACGGCCTTCATCTCAGCCATCAGCGCATCATCGACATGCAAACGGCCGGCAGTATCCAGCATCAGGACATCGACCGCCTGCAGTTTGGCCGACTGGAGTGCACGCGTGGCGATATCGACAGGCGCCTGACCGGCGATGATCGGCAATGTCGCAACACCGGCCTGCTCGCCCAGCACGGCCAGCTGTTCCTGCGCGGCGGGGCGATTGACGTCGAGCGACGCCATCATCACCTTTTTGCCCTGCTTTTCCTTGAGCAGCTTGGCAAGCTTTGCAGTGCTGGTGGTCTTACCGGAGCCCTGCAAACCAACCATCATGATAACGACCGGCGGCTTGGCTTCCAGTTCAAGACCGACAGTCTCGTCACCGCCCAGCATTTCGACCAGTTCGTCATTGACGATCTTGACGACCTGCTGGCCGGGCGTGACCGACTTCAGCACCTGATGGCCGACGGCCTTCTCTGTGACCGCATCAATGAAACGGCGGGCAACCGGCAAGGCCACGTCCGCTTCGAGCAACGCAATGCGAACTTCCCGCATTGCATCGCGCACATCCTGTTCATTCAGCGCGCCGCGCCCACGCAGACGATCGAATACGCCGCCGAGACGATCGGCCAGTGAATCAAACATGGAGGCTCCTGTCGAACATGCGCTCCGCCACTTGTGCGCCGCCCTGGGGCTAAACGCGAAAAACGCCGGCGGACGAAAGCTCGTCGGCCAGCGTGCGGTCGAATGACCGACTTGTAAATCGAATGGTGGAGCCGAGGGGGATCGAACCCCTGACCTCTACAATGCCATTGTAGCGCTCTCCCAGCTGAGCTACGGCCCCGTCCATTCACATTCCGATACACCCTGGGGGATATATCGTTCCCTGCCATATGGCTGGGACGCCGCCCTCTAGTGGCACGTCCCGCCCTTGGCAAGAGGTTTAATTATCGTCGTCGTCGTCGCCTGACTTACCGGGCACGCCGAGGTCATCGTCACCGCCGAGATCGACATCGTTATCGGGCGAATCGCCGTCGTCATCGATGTCGCCGAGATCATCGTCGGCAAGATCCGAGTCCTGCTCTTCGACCTTCTTTTCTTTCTCTTCCTCGAAAGGAATCGGCTGCTTGGACTTCAGCACAGGCTCAGGATACCACTGACTTCCGCAATCGATGCAGGTGGCCGGCTCATCCTTGCCCAAGTCATAAAAGCGGGTACCGCATTTCGGGCAGGTACGCTTGGTGCCCCATTCAGGCTTTACCATGGAAAATCCTCAATTAACCCGCCGTGGCCGGCGGCAATGCGATGCACGATTCGAATGCTAACGTGAAACTCCCTGCAGGAGCGCGGCGCGCGCCTTGCCATAGCAGGCAGGCGCTGTCAAAAGCCGCCGCGCCTAGTGCCCTCCTGAAACGGAAAGTCAAGCTCCCATGCACGCCGCCGAATCGACCAGCCAGCATACCTCGCAACAGTCGGGTATGCGCCCCAGGCGTTTCACAGCCGCAGGGGCCCTCAAAGGCTCTATCAAAGTGCCCGGCGACAAGTCGATCAGTCATCGCGCCCTGATGTTCGGCGCTCTCGCTGTGGGCGAAACATGCATTTCGGGTCTGCTCGAAGGCGAGGACATCATGGCGACGGCCGCCGCAATGCGGGCCATGGGAGCCACTATCGACCGTGTGGCAGAAGGGGAATGGCGCGTTCGCGGTGTAGGCGTAGGCGGACTGCTCCAGCCTGATGTAGCGCTGGACATGGGCAATAGCGGAACCTCGACCCGCCTTCTGCTCGGCCTGCTCGCAAGTCATGGCATCACTGTCAGCTTTACAGGCGACGCGAGCCTGTCGAAACGGCCAATGGGCCGGGTCATCGAACCTCTCGCGCAGATGGGCGCCGATATTCTCGCCAGTCCAGGATCGGATGGCAGCCAAACGTTGCCTCTGATGATTCGCGGTGCACAGCCTGCTGTTCCCATCACCTATCGGCTTCCCGTCGCATCTGCACAGGTGAAAAGCGCGATTTTGCTCGCCGGGCTCAATACTCCCGGCGTCACCACCGTGATCGAGCCGGTGCCGACACGCGACCATTCCGAACGTATGCTTACCGGCTTCGGTGCCGAACTGACCGTCGAGGAACAACTCGGCGCTGACGGCCCCGAACGCGTCATCCGGATTCGTGGCGAGGCGGAATTAAAGCCTCAGACCATTGAAGTGCCTGGCGATCCTTCCTCTGCGGCTTTCTTCATTGTCGCGGCGCTGCTTGTCCCCGGCAGCGATCTCATAATCGAAAATGTCGGGCTTAACCCGACCCGGGCGGGTCTGATCGAGGCCCTTCGCCTGATGGGTGCGCAGATCGAGGAATTGAACGCCCGCACTGTAGGGGGCGAGCCCGTGGCAGACTTACACGTCGTTCACTCCCCACTCAAAGGCACTGTGGTGGATCCCTCCATCGCCCCCAGCATGATTGACGAATTTCCCATATTGTTCGTCGCGGCAGCAATGGCTGAAGGGCGCACGGTCACATCCGGCCTCCATGAGCTGAGAGTTAAAGAGTCCGACCGTCTGAAAGTGATGGCAGAGGCATTGACCGCTGCCGGAGCAAAAATCGAAGAGCGCGAGGACGGCCTTGTTATCGACGGTACTGGAGGCAACCCATTGGCCGGAACGGCGGGCGATCCGGTTTTCACGCATCTGGACCACCGCATTGCGATGAGCATGGCGATCGCCGGTCTCGTGAGCCGCGACGGTGTCGAACTGGACGACACCCGCCCCATCGCCACCAGCTTCCCCGCATTCGAACAATTGCTGGACGACCTCTTCTCATGACATCGGAAGTCGCCAACTATTTCGGTTTCACGGGCATGGCCTGCATTATCTTCGCATACGCCTACATGACCGTGAAACAGGCCCCCAATCCATTTCTCCAGCATGGCGTGAACCTGCTCGGTGCAGCACTCCTGACAGTATCATTGCTGGTAAATACCAACCCGGCATCCCTGGTGCTGGAGGGGTTCTGGGCAGCGATCGCGATTTACGGTCTCGTCCAAGCCGTCAGGTCCCGCCGCAAAGGCGAGAGAACATGATCATTGCAGTCGATGGCCCTACCGCCAGTGGCAAGGGCACCATTGCAAAGGCTCTGGCAGCTCATTTCGGGCTGCCGCATCTGGATACCGGCCTGCTCTATCGCGCCGTCGGCCGGCAAGTCATGATAAATGGCGGCGACCCGGACAATCCGGATGATGCGACGCTGGGCTGCGCCTTTCCGGAAAGCTTGCTGGACGATCCTACTCTTCGCAGCGAAGAGACTGGCGGCCTCGCAAGCCGTGTATCGATACACCCCGAGGTGCGCGCCACTTTGCTTGAGCGGCAGCAGGCCTTCGCTCACCAGCCCGGTGGGGCCGTGTTGGACGGACGTGACATCGGCACCGTCATCGCTCCTGAGGCGGATGTGAAATTGTTCGTCACCGCATCAGTGGAAGCCCGGGCCCAACGCCGCTACCTCGAAATGCGCGAACGGGGCGAAGCAGTCACTATCGCAGCAATAAAGGCGGATCTGGAAGCTCGCGACGAACGCGACCGCAATCGTACCCAGGCCCCCCTCCGGCCTGCGCCCGACGCTATTCTTCTGGATACCTCTCATCTCGACAGGGCGGCAGCGATCGAACTCGCGATATCCAGAATTGAAGAGATGCGCTGATATCTTGCTCAGCCATGGGATAGAATAAGGCATAATTTTTAATTGCTTATCGCACGACACATAGACGGAATCCGCAGCAGGCTGCGTTTGCGAACAGCTACATCGACACGGATCTTCCTCTCCCCTCCCCTGGACGAAAAATCCGCTCGCGGCAGTTCCGTTCTTCCTGACCGCGAATCCCGCATTTCCCTTGCTTTCCGGCCCACCTTGGCCTAAGCGCGCGTCCGTTCGACAGGGGCATGCCCGGTCGATGGCCATCAGGATTTGGGCCACCCGATTCTTGCAACATTGCACGAGCCCGGCGCCACCTGAAACAAGGTTGAACCGCAGTTCTGCTTTTGTGGCTCTCGTCCGTTCTCAACCCTGGAGAATGCCTGCCCGGGTATTCGACCCGGTGGGCAGTTCGGCCCTTTGGCCCACCCAAGGCAATGGTGCCCGGGGTGGAGAAAAGACCGGCGGACCCAACCGCCTGGCCGGAAAAATGTGAGTTAGGAACAGAACTTATGGCCACTTCGGCAAACCCTACTCGCGATGATTTCGCGAAACTTCTGGATGAACAGCTCGGCGCTGCCGACGAAGGCGGCTTCGAAGGCCGCGTTGTCAAAGGCACCATTACCGCAATTGAAAACGGCAATGTCGTAATCGACGTAGGCCTCAAGAGCGAAGGCCGCGTTGCTCTCCGCGAATTTACCCATGGCGACCAGCCACACGGCCTGTCGGTCGGTGACGAAGTCGAAGTCTACGTCGACCGCGTCGAAAACGCCGACGGCGAAGCAATGCTCAGCCGCGACCGCGCCCGCCGCGAAGCCGCCTGGGACAAACTCGAATCTGAATTCGGTGAAGGCAAGCGCGTCGAAGGACGTATCTTCGGCCGCGTCAAAGGCGGCTTTACTGTCGACCTCGACGGCGCCGTGGCATTCCTTCCCGGTTCGCAGGTCGATATTCGTCCGGTCCGCGACGTGACTCCGCTGATGGACATGCCGCAGCCGTTCCAGATCCTCAAGATGGATCGTCGTCGCGGCAATATCGTCGTTTCCCGCCGTGCCGTTCTGGAAGAAACCCGCGCCGAACAGCGCAGCGAACTGATCGACAAGCTGGCCGAAGGCCAGGTGATCGATGGTGTGGTCAAGAACATCACCGACTACGGTGCCTTCGTCGACCTCGGCGGCATCGACGGCCTCCTCCACGTCACCGACATGAGCTACAAGCGGGTCAACCACCCGAGCGAAGTCGTCAATATCGGCGACACCGTGTCCGTTCAGATCATTCGCATCAACCAGGATACGCAGCGCATCAGCCTCGGCATGAAGCAGCTTGAAAGCGATCCGTGGGATGGCGTCGCCGCCAAGTACCCGGTCGGTGCGAAGCTCAACGGCACTGTCACGAACATCACCGAATATGGTGCCTTCGTGGAGCTGGAACCGGGCATCGAAGGCTTGGTCCACGTTTCCGAAATGAGCTGGACCAAGAAGAATGTGCATCCGGGCAAGATCGTTTCGACTTCGCAGGAAGTCGAAGTGGTTGTGCTCGAAGTCGATTCCGAAAAGCGTCGGATCAGCCTCGGTCTCAAGCAGGCTCAGCAGAATCCGTGGGAAGCTTTCGCCGACAAGCACCCGATCGGTTCGACCGTCGAAGGCGAAGTCAAGAATGCTACCGAATTCGGCCTCTTCATCGGTCTGGACGGCGATGTCGACGGCATGGTCCACATGTCGGATATCGCATGGGGCATTTCGGGCGAAGACGCGCTGGCTCTGCACCGCAAGGGTGAGCAGGTTCAGGCCGTCGTACTCGACGTCGATGTCGAGAAGGAACGCATCAGCCTCGGCATGAAGCAGCTTGAAAAGGGTGCCCCGGCCGCTGGCGGCGGAACCAGCGGATCGCTCCGCCGCGGTGAAGTCGTCACTGTTACGGTCCTCGAAGTCCGCGATGGCGGTCTCGAAGTTCAGGCTGGCGAAGACGGCGCAACCGGCTTCATCAAGCGTTCGGATCTCGGACGCGATCGCGATGAACAGCGTCCTGATCGTTTCCAGGCCGGCCAGAAGGTCGACGCCATGGTTACCGGTTTCGATCGCTCGAAGAAGCCGAACTTCTCGATCAAGGCCCGCCAGCTGGCCGAAGAAAAGGAAGCCGTCGAACAGTACGGTTCGTCCGATTCGGGTGCATCGCTCGGCGACATCCTCGGCGAAGCGTTGAAGCAGAAGCAGTAAGCTTCTCAGCCTTTACCGGCATGAAATACGAGGCCCGTCCGGAGCGATCCGGGCGGGCCTTTCGTTTGCCGGGTACAGAGAGACAGACTACTCCGAGGTGCGAAAAAAGGAGGCCGCCTCAACGTATCGGCTATCTACAGCCACTTGGCTCAATACGTCTGAATGATTGGAACCGCGGATGGCTGTTAAGAGCATGGTATGGGGCTAAAGCCGTTCTTGTGGGAATGTCAGTCGAGGCAACGCATGATGATGTCATCGGCGAGCCTGATTTAGTGGAGCACTAACCCCTGCCCCAGAAGCGCTGCCCGCAGTAGCGTTGGGGGATATGCTCGAACTCCTAGCGGGTCTTGTGCAATGCCCCCTTGACCAGCGCACGAAGTCGCTCACCGAGAGGCCCGACGGAATACGACAGTAGAGTCATGCAATGTCGTAACCCGGATGCACACCTCAGACAGATCGGATGAGAGGGTGCCCTCGACACATACGTCCGAATGAGCTCACCGCGGTGAGACAAGGTCCGCTCCCGGGGTCGCCAAGCAACAGGGTCCGGCTCCTGTTTAGGGAACTGACCCGATCACTTACACAAGCTATTACGCGAACCGCATCAGCAAGAGGGAATATCATCTCCCCCGTCGAAGGAGCCGAGCAAGCCTGGCAGTGAAAAACCCGCCGCAGCCCCATGCGCCGGATCAGTCTCATCTCATCAGATGGGAAGGCAGCCGAACTGGTTGGCCAAATAAAAAAAAGCCCCCCGCATGCGGAGGGCCTTTTTCTGGTCAAAGCAAGCGTTTGGTCTCTCGCCATTAAATTCCGGCGATTGCCTCATCTACCAGCTTCTTGTCCGCTGTGGCGTCATGCGATTCCGCAATCAGTCCGCCGGCTGCGATGCTGGCTGCATCCGCAGCCTTGGCGCGCAATTCATCAATCGCGCCACGCTCGGCAGCGGCGATCTTGTCTTCCGCCATCTGCTTACGGCGCTTGATCATCGCTTCCGTATCGACTTCGGCCTTGGCGACAATGGCCTCCGCCTCCTGCTGGGCATGCTCGATCATCGCCGCCGCATCTTTCTCGGCATTGGCGATCTTGTTCGCATACTCCTGACGAAGTGCCTCTGCTTCAGCACGCAGTTGCTTTGCTTCATCGAGCTGATGCTTGATCTCGGTGATCTTGGCGTCCAGCCCGCCGACAAGAATGCCGGGAACCTTCTTCCAGAGAAGCAACCCAAGGAACACAAGCATTGCCAAACCGACCCACCCCGAAGGGTTAAGCCCAAAGGCCACGGGTTCGGCATGATGACCATCGGCAGCCGGATGCTCGACCGTTGCGGTCAGATGCTCGGAGTGAGCACCTGCATCCACCGCATGTTCACCGGACAGTTCTGCTGCGGGATTAGCCATTGCTCAGCACTTTCTTGACGGCGGAAGAGGCCGATGCTGCAGGAACGCTTACCCCAGCCAACTTCTCAACGATTGTCTGGGCCGCTTCGCTCGCCACGGTTTCCAACTCGACAAGGGCTGCTGCACGCGCATCGGCAATCTTCGCTTCTGCATCAGCCATTTTCTTGTCGATGCGCTTTTGCGCGGCGGAAAGCTTCTTTTCCGACGCAGCTGCGGCATCAACCTTTGCCTGAGCGACGAGAGCCTGGGCCTGAGCACGATTTTCGTTCTCGCGCTTGCGCCACGCCTCTTCCTCGGCATTTGCCTGGTTGCGGGCATCCTGGGCAGCGGCAAGATCCGCGCCGATCTGTTTATCGCGCAATTCCACAGTGCCCATCACTTTGGGCACCATGCCTTTACCAATCACAAAAAAGACGAACCCGAAAATCACCAGCAACCAGAATATCTGGCTGGAATAGGTTTCGGCGAGCTGGGCTATCTGAGGCATCGGTTGGTCCCGAGGTCTGGCGCAACAAAAATAGAACCCCGGCCGGAACGCTAGGCCCGACCGGAGCAGTCGTCAGGATTTCGTCAGGCGACGAAGATCAGGATCATCGCGACAACGAACGACAGCAGACCGAGAAGTTCTGCCGCGGCGAAGCCGATGAACAGACGGCCCTGCTGACCGTCGGCGGCACCCGGGTTGCGCAGTGCGCTTTCGAGGAACGAGCCGAACACGTTACCCACACCGATGGCGGCCATACCGGCGCCAATCGCAGCGAGACCCGCACCGACCAGCTTGGCTGCTTCTTGGTCCATTTGAATAACTCCTTTTCGTAAAGCCTGGAAATTCGATTTCCGTAAACGTGGATGAAACTTAGTGAAGATTCTCTGCGTCGTTGATGTAGAGCGAACTCAACAGCGCGAACACATAAGCTTGGATCGCCGCGACCAGCAGCTCAAGCGCACAGATCGCCAACATCAGCACGAAGCTGGGAATGCCGATCAGCAGGCCATAACCCGCACCCGCGTTACTCGCATCGATGACGAAGCTCGCCAGCACTTCAAGCAGAACGTGCCCAGCCATCATGGCAACGAAGAGACGCAGACCGAGGCTGAAAGGACGCACAAGGAAGCTGACCAACTCGATGACGAAAATCATCGGGATCATCGGCAGCGGCGTGCCATGCGGTACGAAGAGTGAGAAAAAGTGAAGCTTATGCTTCCAGAAGCCGACGACCAGAACGATCAGAAAGGATATGATTGCCAGCACGCCGGTGAGGGTAAAGTGACTGGTGGTCGTGAAGGGATGAATTCCCGCCATCGCGAGAGGCAAGGGAACCAGGCCCAATACGTTGGCAAAGAGAATGAACATGAACAGTGAGAAGATATACGGAACGTATTTCTTCCCTTCCTTGCCCACATTCGCTTCAAGCAAATCATCGATAAAGCCAGTGAAGCTTTCAACCGCCATTTGCCAGCGGCCGGGAACCAGTTCCCGCTTCATACCGCCCGCCACGAAAATCCACAGCGCAACGGCCGAGATGACCATCCACAGCACGGAATTGGTGAAAGCGATGTTGTAACCGGCAATTTCCCAGTGCGCGGAGCCGAAAAGCGGCTCAATCGCGAACTGGTGCATCGGGTCGACTTTGGCCTGCTCGGCTGCCACTTGCGTTAATCCCTGCGCCACTTGAACAGACAGCGCCCCAATCAAACCCCCCCATGGGATCAGTCAGGACGCCGGTTCGAAATCCGGATAATGTTCCTGAAGGCAACGATAATTCCGAAGAACATCATCACCAACAGACCCCATGGAGCAGTACCTGCAAACCGGTCGATCACCCAACCGATCAAAGCACCGCCACCGATCCCCCCCAGTAATTCGGCCAGTACCCGGTTGCCGAGACGATAGTTCGCATCGACACCCTTAACTTGCGGCCGGTTACGCTCATCTTCCCGCTCGCGCGCAGCTTTAAGCCGCTCTTCGAGCGCGTCGATCCGCGCATCTTCACCGATAGGTTCCCGGCCGGACGATTCTTCGCTCATGCCTTGCTCCATATTTACGTGCAGCACAGCACGGGCAAAGACCTGTCCGCCGAGGGCGCCGCCCCTTTAGGCAGGGGGATTTCCCGAGTCAACCGGAACGGAAGCGAATGTGTCCTGCGAAAAAAGAAAAGCCGCCCTGACACTGCAATGCCGGGCGGCCCAATTTCAGCGAAATCCGGTTAACGCCCGTCAGGGACAACGAGAATCGCGGATCGGGGCCGCACTGGTGCGGGTTTGCCACGTCCCGTCAGGCGCCTGATACTTTTCGCCAGCAACCGTACGCAGGATATTGCGACAGCCGGCGACAAAAGCGACTTGATCGACAGTGACCGATTGGGTCCGTGCTTCGGAAGTATAGGCCGCGCGGCGCTTGATATTGAGATCATCCACCAATGCCGACACCGAAGAGCCTCCGCCAAGTGCGGCGAGATAGCCATCGGGTTTCTCCCCAACCTGTCCAGCCGCCCGCGCAGCTGCATAAGCAGGATCGCGAGCCGCCATGGCGCCAACCGGTGCGAGCGCAAGCGCAGCTACGGCACCCAAACCAAAGGCACGAGCAAGTGCATGGGAAAACATCAGAAAATCTCCGAATTCTCTTGAATCATGTCCTGAACGCCTTTGTCCAGTTTGTACACGACTTCCTGCTTGATATTGATATTCAGCTCGATGACGATCGGCTTGTCCGGTGCGGACACCGAAATGCAACCAGAACACGCCAGCGCGCCTCCTATCAGTACCAATGCGCCACCTACTGTGGCACGAAACGACCTACGCATCGCTTGCTGCCTTCCCTGCATGATAACGGTTGTTGCAGCCAGTCCGCCTTCGGTCAATTGCGACCGTTTCATTGCATTCCCTCGCTGACTACGCGCTGAACGGGCACTGCCCCTTGCTGCTGCCCTTCCAACAGACCCAGCGATGCCGGATCGGCCACCAGCGTCGGATCATAGAGCGACTTGAATGAGCCAAACAGCGAGAAAAACGGCGCGCGTATGTTTAGATTGAAGCGGATCGGGAGCTTCGCGACCTGACGGGTGAGAAAATTCTTGTTGGCCCCTGTCCCCTGGCTCAGTCCGTCGAAACTCACCCGCGTAATGATTTCCCCGGCCAGCGAACCGTTCATGTCGATACGCATCGAACCATAGTTGATCGAACGGAGCGCATCGAATGCAAAATTGCCCATCGGAGAGAGGTCCTTGTACGTAAGCTCCCCAAGATAGGCGACATTTCCGCCGGGTGGGCGCGAAACCAGGTGCCCGCCTTCTATTCTCCCGCCATCCTCGTCAAAGACCAGCGGAAGCGAACCGTCAAACCGGCCGGTCGCCATGATATTGCCAAGTTCGAGCCTTTGCACGAATACCGCTGCGTCCAGCCCGTCAACGGTCAGGGTATAATGGCGCGTCTCCGCCTCTCCGAGCTTCATCCGCGTTGGTTCAAGTGTCAGCTTGCCGTCCATGAAAGGCCAGTGCGCCCCATTAACGTCGAGGATAAAGCCGGGCTTCATATCGAAGCTCAATTCACCATCGCGCACTTCGATACCCGGGTTGATCGCCGCAATCTTCAATCGTTGATCCGGAGCAGTCTGCAAACCGAGCAGATCGGTAAACACCACCGTTCCCGACAGCCCCTGCACGGGGCCGAACGCCGCAGCGAAATCAAGCCCGTCACTTGTAAACCGGCCTGAACTCGTCACACCGGATTCATCCCAGTCGATACGGCCTTTTCCAGTCACCGTACCTTTGGCATTTGCGATTACGCCAAGAGCAAGCCCGCTCAACATGTCCGGCTGCAATTCATTGTCAAAAGTGAGATTGCCGACGGCAAGATCCGCATGTCCCGAGGCGGTGGTCAGATCGTGGACCAGAGCCACCTGCGCCACTTCGCGACCGCTGCGAGGATTTTTGAGCGATGCATCGGCCGCAACTTTATTGTCCACCAATGTCAGTTCCGCACCGTCGGTAACCAACGGTTCGAACCTTCCCGGTTTTTCCCGGTCTTCAACCTGCATTTTCACATTCGACAGGATCAGCCGGCTACCCTCGAACCGCCATTCACCCTCCCCGTCCAGCAGATCCAGCGGCACGGCATAGAGTTTGAAATCAGCGTCCGAGAAATGCCCTGCAATGCCATTTCCGATCCGGGCCTCAAGACTCGCCAGATTGAAATGAGTCTCTGTTCCAGCAGGCCCAAGCGTAACGTCGAAATTACGCGCAGCAAAGGTGCCCGGGACCGCAAAGCCGATAGGCCCACTGCGAATCCGAACCGGGCTATCCCCAAGCTGACCGGACAGATCCAGCCCCGTTGTTCCGCCGGCAACACGCGTACCATTGGCATCACTGCGCACAATCGCACCACCGCGTTGCGGGCATATCGTCAGCCCGCGTTTCTCGATGCGCACTCCTCCAATCACCAGCCGGTCAAAGCGTACGTCCGTGCAATTGGGCCAGAGGGAAAGCCCGCGCGTATCAGACCAGTTACCCGACACGGGAACGAGCAAACCATCCGCCAGGCCGCCGGGCAAGGCTCCTCCAGCCCGAATTGACCCGGCAAAACCCAGGGCGCCAGTGCGATTCTGCAGAACCACCAGTTCGGGCACCGCCAGACTTCCACCACCCGCACGGTACTCCGGCATGGTCAACCGCAGGACAGTCTTGCCTCCATCCCGCTGATCCATGCGACCGGTAATCTGGGGCAGGCCCACACCTCCCGTGGTAAAATTACCCGACAGTTGCGCGGGACCTGTCATTCCCTGTGCATACTGAATGCGGGAAAGCGACAGCAGCGTTGCACCGCTGCCGCCACGAAGCGATGCCTGGGGCACAACGAGACTCAACCCCTTGTCAGTGTAGCGCAAGGTTGTCTGGGCAAGTAATCGGCTGCCTCTCCCTTCCCGTCGCAAAGACTGCCTGATCCGTTCAAGCAGCGGGGCCAGCAAAGTCCCTTCGCTGCTCCCGGCAAGGTCTCCCAAAGCCCCGTCCACGCGATTGGACAGGCGCACCCCGTTTCCTTCCCAGTCCGCGTCCCATTCATACCGGGCCTGCGCCAGATTGCCGCGAATGCGCCCCTTGCCAGTGACTACGGCGGATGCCGCAGCGGGCGAATCCACACCGCGCGCAACCGCATCGTAGCGCGCGGTCAACGCATCCCCTTTCAGAGTGAGCGCACCGGTCCCGTTGAGCCCGCTGAGCGCAAAATCCCCGTAACGGCCTGTCCCACCGCGCAAGTCGAAACTGCCATCAAGATTATCCAGCGTATCATCGGCGGACAGTTCCAATCCGACCGAAGCATCACGCAGTGACAAGGCCTGTTTGCCGCAAGCAAACGATGCAAGCCGCGCAGGGCCGGAAACCTTTGGTCTGGCATCGGAGACTGTAATCGTCCCAAAAAAGCTGGCGTCTGCGGACTTGCAGTCTTCGCCTGTCAATTCCGGGGCAACGGCCGCGACAATCCCTGAAAATCCACTGCGCAGCCCGCCATGTCCCTCTGCCTTGAGACCAATGGGGCCGTAATCCGTTTCGACCAGACCGCGCGCATCCTCAAGGTCGAGATTGAAGTGCGGCAGCGAAAACGGCTCGTTGCTCGTATCGTCGAACAAGAGCGGATCGAGTGCGCCGAAACTCAGCTTCCCCGCGTGGTAAGTGCCGTACAGCCGCGGCCTGACCACTCGCACACGCCCGATGTAGGGCAGGCCCAGGCCCTGGTAGATCGTCACTTCCGCGCGCTCTACAGTAAGGTTCGGCCGTTCCGGGTCCCCAATGACGATATGGGTCAAAACCTGTTTCGACGGCCCGATCTGCTCAATCTCGTAAGTCGCCGGAACGCCCATGCTTTCCAGCTGACTCGCAATAATATTGTCGGCAATATCCTCACGCGTGAACCAGGCCAACGCCAACGCGGCGAGCAGAACCCCGGCAATGGCCAGCGCAATGCGCCCTCGCAAACGCTTGCGTGGCGCTGGGACAGCCTCCCCTGCATCCAGTTCTGCTTCATCTTCCAGTTCGGCCATCGCCACCCACACTTGCGCGCAAGCCCATGCAAAGGCAATGCATTGCAGCAATTGCTTCAAGCTGAACCGCGTGAAACATCAACACACAAGACCGGAGGAAGTTGCAGTTGGCCGGTGACAATCCGAGCCCACCCGATGCCGCAGGGCATCGCGCGAGATTGCGGCAACGCTTGCTCAACGGCGGAGCGGAAGCTCTGGCCGACTACGAAGTGCTGGAATACCTCCTGTTCGCCGCCCGCAGTCGAGGGGATACGAAACCCACTGCAAAGGCATTGCTGCGGCGATTCGGCTCTCTGGCAGGGGTGCTAAACGCAGATCCGACCACCCTGTCCCAAGTTCAGGGGATGGGCGAAGTCAGCGCCGCAGCGCTCAAGATCGTGGCAGTCGCAGCCCGCCGGATGGCCCGCAACGAAGTGCAGCAACAACCGGTTCTGGGAAGCTGGCAAGCACTGCTCGATTACCTGCACATCGACATGGCGCATCTGACTGTGGAGCGTGTGCGCATTCTCTATCTCAATGCCCAAAACCGACTGATTCTGGATCATCATGTCGGAGACGGTTCCGTGGACGAAGCTGCGATCCATCCGCGCGAAGTGATTCGCAAGGCATTGGATATCGGAGCGACTGCGCTGATCATCGTTCACAATCATCCGTCCGGATCGCCACAACCCAGCCACGCCGACATCCAGATTACCAACCATATTGCCGAAGCCGGGCGCCTGCTGGGCGTAACAGTGCATGACCATGTCATCGTGGGCCGTGAAGGTCATGTCTCCTTGAGGGCCAAGGGCCTTGTCTGAAATGGAGGTCTGAATGTGTATCGCCGCGTTCGCATGGGATGCCCATCCCGACTGGTTGCTCATAGCGCTTGGCAATCGCGACGAGTTCCACAGCCGACCGAGCGGGCCCCTGGAACGGTGGGATGACGGCAGCGGAATTATCGCCGGGCGGGATTTGCTCGCCGGTGGAACGTGGCTGGGCGTATCGGATCTTGGGCGCTTCGCCCTCGTCACCAACTATCGCGTACTCGGACCCGGCTATCCCCAGCCAGGTCGGCCTTCACGGGGGGAGCTTGTCACCATCGCTCTTTCCGGCGGAGAAACCGCATCGCTGAACCGCTACAACCCCTTTAATCTCCTGCTCGCGGAGGTGACCGGCGCCTGGTTGCTCTCCAACCATCCCGAGGAACAGCGTATTCCCCTTTCACCGGGTGTCCACGGCCTATCGAATGGCGATTTTTCCCAGCCTTGGCCTAAAACCCGTCAACTCTGCGGCGATGTAAGTGATTGGCTCGCGAATGATGCCCGAAACCTGGAACCACTGCTCGCGGCCTTGCGCAAGGAAACACCCGGCCCGGCCCCCGGTGAATTGGGAAATGGGCCCGATCCCGATTTTGCCCCGGTTTTCATCCGTCGGCCAATATACGGAACCCGCTGTAGTACAGTTGTTGCCATCACTCGCGATGGGCACGGCACAATTATCGAACGACGCTTCAAAGAGGATGGAAGTGCGGACGGCGAAAGCGCGCTGACATTTCATTGGCCGATATCTCAGGCGGCCATCCCCTGAGCCATTTGGGGACCGCCATTCACTGTCAGCCAGCGTTTCTGGCAGCCCCTCGGAATGATTCGCATATGTTGAGCCCGCGGCCGCTTTTTCACTTTCGAGATCGGCTAGCCATAACCAAAAAACGTAAGTACATCGCCCGAACTACTTGAAAGTGGAGAGAAATCGTGAGCAAGCCGGAACACGTTGTCGATGCGATGATCGCAGCCTGCAATCGGAAGGATATCGACGCCGTACTCGCCTGCTTCGCGGAAGACGTCCATTATCACAATATTCCGATGGACCCGGTTTCCGGCCATGCGGGAGTACGTGCCATGCTGGAGCCGTTCTTCAAAATCGCCAGCGAAGTCGATTGGGTTGTCCACAAATCGGTCAGCAATGGCCTCGATACGGTCATGAATGAACGTACCGACCGCTTCCTGATGCCGGATGGCTGGGTAGATTTGCCCGTGATGGGTGTGTTCGAAGTGAATGGTGGCAAGATAACCGCCTGGCGCGACTATTTCGACATGGCACCTGTCGTTCCCCTGCTAAACCAGCTCTGACAGCAGGGCGCGCGCCCTCAATTACAACTCCGCCCCTTGCCTTCCGCGTTTGCGGCCCGTAGCGGCTGCGCGCGAATACCCAAGGAGTCGAAACATGGTCCCCCGCTACGCCCGCCCCGCAATGACTGCGATCTGGGAGCCCGAAGCGCGCTATCGCATCTGGTTCGAGATTGAAGCCCACGCGACCCAGAAGCTGGGCGAATTGGGGGTCGTGCCGGAAAGTGGGCCAAAGGCGCTTTGGGATTGGTGGGCGACTGGCCCTGCCATTGACGTCGCTGCGATCGACGCCAAGGAAGCCATACTCAAGCACGACGTGATCGCGTTTCTCGACTGGGTGGCCGAGCAAGTTGGCCCGGAAGCCCGCTTCATGCATCAGGGCATGACCAGTTCCGACGTGCTCGACACCACGCTTGCCGTGCAGCTCGCCCGCGCATCCGATATTCTGCTTGAAGATCTCGATGCCCTGCTTGCCGCAATCAAGCGCCGTGCAGAGGAACACAAATATACGCCAACGATCGGCCGCAGCCATGGTATCCATGCGGAACCGACCACCTTCGGCCTCAAACTGGCGCAAGCTTATGCCGAGTTCGATCGCTGCAAGACTCGCCTGGTTGCCGCTCGGGCGGAAATCGCGACTTGTGCCATTTCCGGCGCTGTCGGCACGTTTGCGAATATCGATCCCTCAGTGGAAGAATATGTCGCCGAAAAGCTCGGCCTGACACCGGAACCGGTCTCGACCCAGGTCATTCCCCGCGATCGTCATGCGATGTTCTTTGCGACGCTTGGCGTTATTGCCAGTTCGATCGAGCGCCTCGCCGTCGAAGTGCGCCACTTGCAGCGCACCGAAGTGCTGGAAGCGGAAGAGTATTTCTCACCGGGCCAGAAAGGCTCCAGCGCCATGCCGCACAAGCGCAACCCCGTGCTGACCGAGAACCTGACCGGTCTCGCCCGCATGGTCCGTTCCGCAACCGTGCCCGCCATGGAAAATGTCGCCTTGTGGCATGAACGGGATATTTCCCATTCGTCGGTCGAACGCTTCATCGGGCCGGATGCGACGATTACTCTCGACTTCGCGCTGGCGAGGCTGACAGGCGTGATCGACAAACTGGTAATCTATCCAGAGCGGATGCAGAAGAATCTCGATCGGATGGGCGGTCTGGTGCATTCGCAACGCGTGCTGCTGGCACTCACGCAGGCTGGCATCACGCGCGACAACGCCTATCGACTGGTCCAGCGTAACGCGATGAAGGTCTGGGAATCGGATGGTCAGCTCTCGCTTCTCGATCTGCTCAAGCAGGATCCTGAAGTGACCGCCGCACTCTCGACCGAAGAACTGGAAGACAAATTCAACCTCGATTACCACTTCAAGCAGGTGGACCGGGTATTCGACCGCGTTTTCGGTTGAACAACGCGCCCTTCCTTTCCAGTCACAATCGCCCTAGCATTCCGGACAGTCCGACCGCAGCGTGAAGGAGGCATTGAGCCCATGCAAATCATCCGCACGATCGTCTGGGTTCTGGTGCTGGTCGCCTTGCTTGTTTTCGCGATCAACAACTGGACACCCGTATCGGTGAAGATCTGGGAAGGCCTGATCCTTGAAACCAAGCTTCCCGCCCTGGTCATCGTTTCATTCCTCGTCGGCCTCGTGCCGATGTGGTTGCTCCATCAGGGCATGAAGTGGCGGCTCGAACGGCGTATCAACGGTCTGGAAAATACCATGCGTAGCGCCAGTGCCGCATTGGCGCCTTCGCCCGCCATCGAGCCGGTTCAGGAAAACCAGATCGAAGATCAGTCCATCTCCAATCCGCCTGCACAAGAGGCCAAATGAGCAATCCCGTCTATCTTGCCGTCGATGTCCCGCAAATAGAGACCGCACAAGCTCTGGCCCAAAAGGTGAAGGCGCATGTCGGGGGACTGAAACTGGGCCTCGAATTCTTCTGCGCCCATGGCCATCATGGTATTCACGAAATGGCCCATATCGGCCTGCCCATTTTCCTGGACCTGAAATTGCATGATATTCCGAATACGGTCGCCTCTGCCATGCAAGCGATTCATGTTCTGGAACCGTCAATCGTCACTGTCCACGCGGCAGGTGGACGGGCGATGATGGAAGACGCCAAGGCCGCAGCGGGCGAGCACACCAAGGTGGTTGCAGTCACAGTGCTGACCAGCCTGGATGAGGCAGACCTGGCCGCCACCGGTATTGGCGGCACACCACACGATCAGGCTCTCAGACTGGCCGAACTCGCCCATTCCGCAGGTCTCGACGGGATTGTTTGTTCAGGCCATGAAGTCGCTGCAATCCATCGCCAATGGAAAGACGGTTTCTTCGTTGTCCCGGGATTGCGACCGGATAACGGCCACAAGTCGGACCAGAAGCGAATCGTTACACCGCGTCAGGCTCGCGACGATGGTGCCAGTGTCCTGGTAATCGGACGCCCCATCAGCAGAGCGGATGATCCGGTGGCCGCAGCCCGCGCGATCGAGGCGACGCTCTAGACCGAGATCACCGAAAAATTTCCCGCACCTATTGCCCGAAATCATCGGCAGCGGGGCCGCCATTGAACGCATCCCACTCCGCCTGCTTTTTGGCGGCACGCTCCTGCTCCTTAAGCTCGTTCTGCATCCGCGCAGCTTCTCGCGACATTTCAATCGCGTTCTTGCGGGCAGTGGCGAGGCTGCCATCCACGCCGTCATCAGGCCAACCCGAAGCAGTCGAGCCCCGCGCAAGCTGTTCGTCGAACGGTCGCCCTTCGAGGGTCGAATCGATCTTTTCTATGACTGCGGCGCGGAACATATTGTGGGCCATCCCTGCTGCCGCCCCGTCCGAAAGCGCGCCGCCGGCACAGGTAACTACAAGCTTCGTCTTGGCCGGGTCCTCCACCCATGGCGCCATATCGATCTTGCAGCTCCTATGGCTGTGCGAATAATCTCCGGTCCAGGTTACCGTGTCGCGCCCATCCCCGGCAGATGAAAATGCCATCATGCCGAAGAAGCTTTTTCCCCCTGGCATCAGGTCGGCAGTCCTTAACCGCTGATAGGTGTCGGACACGGGAAGCGCATACACGTCCGCCGGCTGCCTTTGGGAAATGGCATAATATAATCCCCCTGCGGTCAGAGCCGCGATGACAATCGTGAACAACAGCTTCATGATCCCCCCGTTTCAGCTGAATACGATACCCATCCATAGGTAGAGCAGGTAAAGCAAACCTTGCGTTTGCGGACTTCCACCTGTCGGGGGTTTGGTCTATCGCGCCGAGAATGGCACCGCCCAAGATCAAGATTTGCGGGATTACCTCGTCGGCGGCACTCGATGCCTGCATCAGAGCGCAAGCGGACTTTGTCGGCTTCGTCTTTTATGCTCCATCCCCTCGCAATTTGACGCCGAGCGATGCTGCTGAACTCGCCGCTCAGGTCGGAACACGCGCAAAAAAAGTCGGCCTGTTCGTCAATGCCGACGACCTGGAAATTGCTGAGGGTGTTCAGGCAGGACGGTTGGACATCATCCAGCTCCACGGTTCCGAAAGCCCTGAGCGAACCGCTCAAATCAAGACGCGGTTCGGCCTGCCCGTCTGGAAGGCGTTGCCGGTCGCATCCGCCTATGATGTCGAACGGGCGTTGCAGTACCGCGAAATCGCCGACCTGATCCTATTCGACGCCAAGACGCCCAAGGGCGCATTGCCCGGTGGCATGGGGCTCGCCTTCGACTGGTCCCTGCTCGCCGGGTATAGCGGCACAGCCGGATGGGGTCTTGCCGGCGGCCTCACACCGGAGAACGTCGGTGAAGCCATCCGAATTACTGGCACGACTCTGGTCGATACGTCATCGGGTGTGGAAAGTGCGCCAGGGGTAAAGGACGTCGATCGGATTGCCGCGTTCTGCAACGCTGCCCGGTCCCAATAAAAAGGGGCGGCCCACGTGGGCCACCCCTTCACTCAACTAGACCTTGAGCTTGCGGCCGGTCAGAAGCGCATGCCCAGGCCGACACCGGCAACATCGGTGTCAGTCACTCCGTTGCCGACGAAGTTATGGCGATATTCGACCTTGCCGTAGAAGTTCTGGCCGAAGTTATGCTGGTAGCCAGCACCCAGGTTGACCGAATCCTCGCAGAACTTGCACGGCTTCGTTGCGTATCCTCCAACGGCGTAAAGCTTACCGGATGCGCCGGTCTTCACACCGGCACGCGCCGAAGCACCGAAGGAAACGCGTGTATTGTCCTCGAGAATCTTATCACCGGACACTTCCAGGCCGACGAAGGACTTGTCGCCCATATCGAAATCGTAACCTGCTGCAACGCCAGCAATCGCCTCGCTGTCGCTGCCATTCCAGATCACGCCGCCGCGGGCTTCGATACGGCCTTCGTTAGCCATCGCGGGGGTGGCCGCAAGAGTGGCGGCGGCGAGCGCAAAAAGAACAAGACGCATAATTAAACTCCTGAAAACAAAGCCCCTTCTTGAGATGCGGGGGCGATGGCAGGATTAGGATTCGCCACCTTGCGGGCGAGTGAACCTTCCATTCAGATAAGTATTACCGCGAATCTTGTTGCAAGATGGCAACGCATGCCTGACGCGCATCGCTAATCGGCAAGCATATCTCGCGATCGAGGAACAGCGCTCGGGCTGGACTTCACGGGTCGGCTCTGCCAATCGCGATCAGATATGTCTGCAACCAGCACACCAGCAAACTCATACCGCAACCAGCCCGACGAACGCGGGCATTTTGGCGCTTTCGGCGGCCGATACGTCGCCGAAACCCTGATGCCGCTGATCCTCGATCTGGAAAAGGAATATCGGGCCGCCAAAGCAGACCCTGCCTTTCAAGCTCAGTTCGACGACCTGCTCGAACACTACGTAGGCCGCCCCAGTCCGCTCTATTACGCGGAAAGGCTGACAGAGCATTTCCGGCAACAGGCCCCGGATGGAAATGGTCCGAAAGTCTACTTCAAGCGCGAAGAGTTGAATCACACCGGCGCGCACAAGATCAACAACTGCATCGGCCAGATCCTGCTTGCGATACGAATGGGCAAGACGCGGATTATCGCGGAGACAGGCGCCGGGCAGCACGGGGTGGCTACGGCCACCGTTTGTGCGCGGTTCGGTCTGCCCTGCGCGATCTACATGGGTTCGACCGATGTCGCCCGCCAGCAACCCAACGTATTCCGCATGAAATTGCTCGGCGCCGAAGTGATACCGGTGGAAAGCGGCGCAAAAACGCTGAAAGATGCCATGAACGAGGCGCTGCGCGACTGGGTCGCCAATGTGCACGACACGTTCTACATCATCGGCACAGCGGCAGGACCGCACCCTTACCCTGAACTCGTTCGCGATTTTCAGTCAGTCATCGGCAAGGAAGCACGCGAGCAGATCATGAAGGCGGAAGGTCGCCTGCCCGACATGCTGGTTGCGGCCGTTGGCGGCGGGTCAAATGCGATCGGATTGTTCCACCCGTTTTTGGACGATCCTGACGTGGCGATGGTCGGCGTCGAAGCAGCCGGGCACGGGATCGCAACTGGCGAACATGCGGCCAGCTTGACCGGCGGAGTCCCCGGTGTGCTTCATGGCAACAAGACATACCTGCTCCAGGACGAAGACGGGCAAATCACCGAAGCCCATTCGATCTCGGCCGGGCTCGACTATCCCGGCATCGGGCCCGAACACAGCTGGCTGCACGAAAGCGGCCGCGTGAAATATATCCCGATCACCGATCAGGAAGCGCTGGATGCCTTTCAACTGTGCTGCAAGCTCGAAGGGATCATTCCCGCACTCGAAAGCTCCCACGCTTTGGCTGCTCTGCCACAGCTGACGGCAGAGATGCCCAGTGACAAAATCGTGGTCGTGAACGTGTCGGGCCGCGGTGACAAAGACATCTTTACTGTGGCCGACGCGCTGGGAGTAAAGTTGTGAGCCGCCTTTCAGCCGCATTCGCGAAGGGGCACCCTTCCCTCGTCTGCTTCATTACCGCTGGCGACGGTGACACCGCCGCCAATCTCGACGCATTGGTTGCCGGTGGCGCGGATGTGATTGAACTGGGCATGCCCTTTACCGATCCGATGGCGGACGGACAGGCTATTCAGGAAGCCAACCTGCGTTCGCTTGGCAAAGGCACCAAGACTGCGGACGTGTTCGCTATCGCAACCGCTTTCCGGCAGCGCCATCCTGATGTGCCGCTGGTACTGATGGGTTATGCCAATCCCATGATACGGCGCGGCGCGGACTGGTTCGCCGACGAATGCGCCAAGGCTGGCGTAGACGGGGTAATCTGCGTCGATATACCGCCGGAGGAAGACCCCGATCTCGGCCCTGCCTTGCGCGGTAAGGAAGTGTCGCTGATCCGCCTCGCCACGCCGACCACCGATGCGGCACGCCTGCCCGCCGTTCTCGATGGCTCCTCAGGTTTTCTCTATTACGTGTCAGTGGCTGGAATCACCGGCAAGCAGCAGGCTGCGCTCGATTCGATCGAACAGGCGCTGACCCGGCTGAAATCTGCCACCGAGCTGCCAGTTGCAGTTGGCTTCGGAGTGCGCACGCCTGAACAGGCGAGCGCAATCGCCAAAGTCGCTGATGGCGTAGTGGTCGGTTCGGCACTTGTCGAACTGGTCGGTCGGCACGGCGCGGACGCAGCCGGGCCTGTGCGCGAACTGACCGCCGCACTTGCACAAGCAGTCCATTCGGCCCGATAAGGCATCATCATGAGCTGGCTTACCCAAATCCGTAAATCGATCCCGTTTGGCCGCAAGCGCGAAAGCGCCGACAATCTCTGGGTCAAATGCCCGAACTGCAGCGAAATGCTGTTCGCACGCGATTATGAGGAAAATCTCTTCGTATGCCCGCGTTGCGATCATCATGGCCGCGTAGGTGCCGACACACGGCTCGCACAGATCCTTGATCCTGGTTACGAGCTGCTCCCCGAACCTTCAGTTGCGGAAGACCCGCTGAAATTTCGCGACAGCAAGAAATATGCGGATCGAATCAAGGCCGCCCGCGCCAAGAGCCCGCATCAGGACGCATTCCAGGTCGCGCTCGGCGCAATCGAAGGTCACAAAGCCATTGTCGGGGTGCAGGATTTCACCTTCATGGGCGGTTCGATGGGCATGGCCGTCGGACAGGCTTTCGTGAACGGCGCGAAGCGCGCGCTGGAAGAGGAATGTGCCTATATCGTCTTCACGGCCGCTGGCGGGGCCCGGATGCAGGAAGGCATTCTTAGCCTGATGCAAATGCCCAAGGCCACTGTGATGACCCGGCGACTGAAAGAAGCGGGGCTTCCCTATATCGTCGTATTGACCGACCCCACGACAGGCGGCGTCACGGCCAGCTACGCCATGTTGGGCGACATCCACATCGCCGAACCCGGCGCTCTGATCGGCTTTGCTGGCCAACGCGTGATCCAGGACACCATTCGTGAAAGTCTACCTGAAGGTTTCCAGCGGGCGGAATATCTGCACAAGCACGGTATGGTCGACATGGTGGTAGAGCGGAAATCCCTGCGAGCGACTCTTGCCCGCCTGCTCGATTATCTTCACCCGGCACAAGCCGCCTGATCCCATGGGCCGCCGGTGAAGGATTTCGCCACATCCGACGACCCGGCCGTTCAGGCTCAACTCGATCGTCTGGCCAGACTGTCCCTGCCTCAGGGCCGGTTCGGTCTGGAGACGATCCGCACGATCCTGGGACGGTTGGGAAATCCGCAAGAACTGCTCCCGCCGACGTTTCACGTCGCGGGAACCAACGGCAAAGGGTCAACCTGCACCTTCTTGCGGTTCATGATGGAGGAACAGAGGCTTACAGTCCATTCGGCGACCAAGCCTCACCTTGTGCGCTACAACGAACGCATCCGGGTTGCCGGCCAGCTGATCGACGACGCACTGCTGGCCGATCTCCTGGGCGAAGTGCTGGACAAGAGCGAGGATCTTGGCCCGAGCTTCTTCGAAGTCACTACCGCAGCGACCTTCCTTGCCTTCGCCCATATCGAGGCGGACGCCTGCGTCATTGAAGTCGGCCTGGGCGGGCGCTTCGATGCAACAAACGTGATGGAGCACCCCGCCGCCTGCGGCATTGCCTCTCTCGGCATAGATCACGAAGCATTCCTGTTGCGCGAAGACCCTGCTGCGCCGGATCATCCATTGGCGCGGATCGCCTTTGAGAAGGCCAGCATTGCCAGACGAGGGGTGCCGCTGGTCACGCAATCCTATCCTCCGGAAGCGACGGCCCAGATCGTTAAAATTGCGAGGCAGACCGGCGCAACGGTTGCCATGCGCGGGCAGGAATGGATCGCCCAGGCGGATGATGTGCTGCATTATCGCGACGGCGCAGGCCCGCTCACCTTGCCCCTTCCCCGCCTGCCGGGCGCGCATCAGGCCGATAATGCCGCGCTCGCCGTCGCCATGCTTCGCCACCAGGATGAAGTCGCGGTTGCGGGAGACGCCATGGCACGGGGGCTGCTCGCGGCCCGCTGGCCTGCCCGGCTTCAGCGTCTCGCCCCCGGACCTCTTACCGCCATCGTACCCGGTGCTGAATGCGTACTCGACGGCGGGCACAACCCGGATGCGGCCCGTGTCATAGCAAAAGAGTTGGCCGATTGTCCGGTGCTCAATGTCGTGATCGGGATGTTGCGCAACCGCAGGGTTGAAGATTTCCTCGCCCCCCTGGCTCCTCACATAGACCGGCTATGGGCCATCCCTATCGACGGGCACGACCATCATTCGCCCGAAGAAATTTGTCAGGCCGCGCGGACGCTCGGCATCAAGGTGGCCCAGCCATGCGACACCATCGGCCTGGCGCTGGAAGACATCGCAGCCACCCTCGCCCGAGAATGTGACGACCGGCACCAGACAATATTGATTACCGGATCGCTTTACCTTGCTGGCAGAGTCCTGGAAGCCAACGGGGAAATCCCCGACTGAACTCTTCTGTATCAGGCATTTGCCAGCGCTGCCGCATCCAGTCCGGCAGCCCGGCCCAGCCGCCTGATACGCCACCATTCGGCGAGACAAAGTGCCACAGCGATGAAGCCAATAACCGTTGTCAGAATGAACACGTCGTAATAGCCGCGCGTCTCGATCATCTTGCCCAATGCCCCGCGCCCGAGCGTCCCCACAAGAAACGTGAGCGAAGATAGCAAGGCGTACTGTACCGCGCTGTATTTCTTCGAGGTTATCGACGAAAGATAGGCAACCAGGGCTGCGCCTGCGATGCCGCCGGCAACATTTTCACCCGCGATGGCAAACATCAATTTCGCAAGGCGCTCATCCCCGCCCAGATGCTCGACCAACCAGGTGAAACCAATCGCCTTGGAACCGGCGGCCATGACTGCCCCACCTACCGACAGGTCGGCATAAAGGAGATTGGTCAATGCCGCTGTCAACGCACCCAGAGTCATGACTGCCATGCGCCCGATGTATGTAAACAGCACCCCACCCAGCGCCACGCCGAACATCAGTGCGCCAACGCCGAAGAACTTGGAGGCGACCGCAACCTCCTCCTTCGAATAGGCCAGTTCCCCCAGATAGAAGGGATAGGCGAAGGTGCCCCAGATCGTGTCCGTGATCCGATAGGTCAGCACCAGCCCGAGGACGAGAATTGTTGCCCATCCGAGACGCCCGACAATATCGGTCAGCGGCAGAATCAGTGCACGATATCCGTGATCGAGGACTGCGTCACCGCGCGACACCGCTGGCACGGGTTGCGGTAACACATGGCGGCCACGCTGCTTCTGCCGCACCAGCCAGGCCGCGATAAGTGCAGGGATCACCACTGTCGCAATCACGATCAATGGCCCTTGTTGGGCAATGAAGGCAACAGAATCGGGCCGCGCCCCAGGATCGCTTCCCAGCGAGCGAACCATGAAAACGCCCACTGTCACCAGTGCCCAACTCCAGAGTATGCCGACGATGACGAGCGCGATTGCCCGCACGCGGGGTTCAAGTTCGCCCGCGTGGCGCAACTCGGCCAGCGTGCTCTCGTCGGCTGCGATACTGGCCACCGTCTGCTTGCCTTCCGGAGCGAACAAGCTCGCAAAGCCGATGATGAGCATCAGACAACCCATCAGGGCATAGACTGTTGGCCACCCCAGCCCCTCGGCAAGAAATAGCGCGAGTGCCCCGCCAACCAGCACGGCAGAGCGATAGCCAAGCTGATAAACCGTGGAAAGCATGTCGATGGTCGCCACTTCATCCGCCACATCGACGCGCCATGCATCGACCACCACGTCCTGAGTAGCCGAAGCAAACGCCCCGATTCCAGCAAGCAGGGAAAACCACCCGATCGCGCTGCCTGGATCAAGCCTGGACAGCACCAGCAGGATACCACCCAAAAGAAACTGTGCGGTGACGATCCACTGCTTGCGCCGCCCTAGTCGACGAATGACCGGCAGGTTGATCCGATCCAGCAAGGGGGACCACAGGAACTTGAAGGAATAGGCCAGACCAATGAGGGAAAAGACCCCCATGGTTTCCAGGTCCACTTCCGCATCCGACAGCCACGCATAGAGCGTGCCGAGCAGCAACGCATAAGGCAGCGCACTGGCAAAGCCGAACAATGCCATGAATCCGGTCTTGCGGTTTCCGAGGGAAGCAAGAACCCTGCGCCAGCCCGGCTTTTCTTCTGTCACCGCATCACCGGGCATAAACAACTCCTCCTTCAAACTTCAGTCCCTGATTAGCGTACGTGGGCACGATGGGAAGGCTGGATGAAGCGGCGCTCAACAGCTAAGGGCAACAGCATGCCGCAAAACGACACACCAAAGGGCCATGGCCCTGCTCCGCGCGACGGAGAAAGGATCGCCAAACTCCTCGCCCGCGCCGGGGTCGCCAGCCGCCGAGAAGTTGAACGCATGATTGCCGATGGGCGCATCGCGCTGGATGGAAACGTGCTGGAAACGCCCGCAACCATTCTACCCGACCTCAAAGGCGTGACTGTCGACGGCAGACCGGTTGCACGGGCAGAAGCCGCGCGTCTGTTCCGCTTCCACAAACCCTCCGGCCTGATTACGGCCGAACGTGACCCTGCGGGGCGCCCGACGATCTATACCGCGCTCCGCAATGCATTGCCCAAAGGCACGCCGCGCGTGATGCCGATCGGCCGACTCGATCTCAATACGGAAGGCCTGCTCTTGCTGACCAACGACGGTGGCCTGAAGCGCGCGATGGAGCTGCCCGCCAGCGGAATTCCGCGCACCTATCGCGCGCGCGCGCATGGTGACGTAACCCAGAGCCAGTTGGAGGATCTGATCGACGGATTGACGATTGACGGCATCCGCTATGGCCCGATCGACGCGCATCTGGAACGTCGCACCGGACGCAATCAATGGATCGAACTGACGCTGACGGAAGGCAAGAACCGCGAAGTCCGCAGAGTGCTGGAGCATCTCGGCCTCAAGGTTTCGCGCCTTCTGCGCACGGCCTATGGTTCCTTCCTGCTTGGCGATTTGCCACGCGGCGCCACGGAAGAAGTCAGACAAGTGGACGTCGAACGCTTCCGCAAGCAACTGGCTCGAGAGACACGCAAATGAGGATCATCGCCGGCGAGTGGCGTGGCCGCAAACTGCGCGCGCCTGAAGGCGACACGACCCGCCCGACGGCCGACCGTACGCGCGAAACCCTGTTTTCCATGCTAACCAGCAGACTCGGCAGTTTCGAAGGTTTGCTGGTGGCCGATCTGTTTGCCGGGTCTGGCGCGCTGGGCCTGGAAGCCCTGTCGCGCGGTGCGGCAGAGGCGATCTTTGTGGAACAGGACGCAGCCGCCCTGCGCGCCTTGCGCAGCAATATCGCCAATTTCCATGCCGAGTCGCGATGCGATGTCCGGGCAACGTCCGTTCTGGCCCTCGGCCCGGCCAAACGCACGCCTGATTTGCTGCTGCTTGACCCACCCTACGCCAGCGGCGCGGGGGCGGTGGCATTGGACAAGCTCAGGCGGCTGGGATGGATCACGCCTGGCGCATGGATCAGTGTCGAAACCGGGCGCGGTGAACCGCTGGATGTCAAAGGCTTCGCAATCGACGCCACACGGGACAGCGGCAAGGCGCGATTGCACTTGCTACGCCTTGCCGCCGAATAGAGGGCCACAGACAGAGGCTTACTTTCTGCGCGCGGCCCCGGGATTGATGCAACTGTCCTGCACGTCACCCTTACACACGGGATAGTCCTTGTTCATGGCTTCGGGCGGCGGCGGCGTTAATGCCCCCTTGTATGGCCCGCCTTGGTATGTCGGGTCTGCAGGCATAGAAGGCCTCACGGTGTCTTCAGCAGTTTCGGGAACCGGAGGCCCCGCACTCGGCGTCTGCTGTGCTTCCGGATTGGCCTGCGTCTGGATCACAGTGCCCGCTTCCTGAGCGTGCAGTGCAGTCGCACTCCCGGCCAGGGAAAGCGCAGCAATGGAAATCAATGACAGTGTCTTCATTGTGCAGCTCCTGTCTTGCATCTACGACAGAAGAAACGGGCCGCAGCCTGCCGAGTTCCGGTCAGCCTGACGATCCGCGCTTGAACCATGCCTAGATGTTCCCTAGCTGTTCGCCTGTGACCCAATCCGAAAACCCCGTGGACCCTGCGTCCGAAACCCGAAACGATCCCCCGTATCTTTCGGGGCTGAATCCCCCACAGCGGGAAGCAGTACTGACCACAGAAGGGCCGGTCCTGATGCTGGCTGGCGCCGGCACCGGGAAGACCGCCGCCCTTACGACCAGGCTTGCCCATCTGGTGGCAACCCGGCGGGCGTGGCCCAGTGAAATCCTCTGCGTCACATTCACGAACAAGGCGGCGCGCGAGATGCGCGAACGCGTAAGCCACTTGGCTGGCCCCGCCATGGAAGGCATGCCCTGGCTCGGAACTTTCCACGCGATCTGCGCAAAGATGTTGCGTCGCCACGCAGAACTCGCCGGGCTGGAGCCGAACTATACGATTATTGATACGGACGATCAGATCCGGCTGCTCAAGCAATTGATCGTAGAGCATGGGCTGGATGAAAAGCGGTGGCCGGCACGCCAGCTCGCCGGTTTCATCGACCGCTGGAAGAATCGCGGGCTGAACCCCGGCGATCTCGATGCTGTCGAAAATGAAGCCTATGCGAATGGCAGGGGGCAACATTTCTATCAGCTCTATCAGGAACGCCTCAAAGCCCTGAATGCCTGTGATTTCGGCGATCTCATGCTTCACGTCCTGAACATCTTTCGCAAACACCGTGACGTGCTCGAACAGTATCAGCAGCGTTTCAAATACATCATGGTGGACGAATATCAGGACACCAACGCCGTCCAGTACCTCTGGTTGCGCCTTCTGGCTCAGGTACGGAAAAACATCTGCGTGGTCGGTGACGATGACCAGTCGATCTATTCATGGCGGGGTGCGGAAGTCGCCAATATCCTGCGATTTGAGAAGGATTTTCCGGGAACGAAAGTAATCCGCCTCGAACAGAACTATCGTTCGACACCGGAAATCCTCGCCGCTGCTTCAGGCCTGATCGGGGAGAACAGCCAGCGACTGGGCAAAACCCTCTGGACAGAAAGTTCCAACGGCGAAAAAGTTCGCGTCATCGGCGTATGGGATGCCCCCGAAGAAGCCCGCCGGATCGGCGATGAAATAGAACGATTGGAACGAGAAGGCGCGGCGCTGGACAGAGTGGCGATCCTTGTCCGCGCCCAATACCAGACTCGTGAATTCGAAGACCGGTTCATTCAGATCGGGCTGCCATACAAGATTGTCGGAGGATTCCGGTTTTACGAAAGAGCCGAAATCCGCGATGCCCTCGCCTATTTGCGCGTGACTGCACAGCCGCAGGACGATCTTGCGCTCGAACGGATTTACAACCAGCCGAAGCGAGGCCTTGGCACCAAGGCCCTGGAAACGATGCGCAGAACGGCACGCGATCTCGGCCAGTCACTTTTTTCCGGCATGGCCACGCTGGCCGAAGACGAAGGACTGGCCCCGCGGGCAAGAAACACGATGGCCGCCCTTGTTGGCGACTTTGTCCGCTGGCGTGAGCAAGCCGAAACGCTGAGCCCATCGGAATTGCTGCGAACGATTCTGGAGGAATCAGGCTATAACGCCATGCTGCAGGCCGAACGCTCTCCTGAAAGCGCAGGACGCCTGGAAAACCTTTCCGAATTGGCCCGCGCGATGGAGGATTACGCCACGTTGGGCGATTTCCTTGAGCATGTCAGTCTGGTGATGGACAATGACGCGGCCAACGATGGCGAGAAAGTCACCATCATGACGATCCATGCCGCCAAAGGGCTGGAGTTCGATCACGTATTCCTGCCCGGTTGGGAGGAAGGCGTGTTTCCCAGTCAACGATCACTGGACGAAGGCGGCCTCGCCAGTCTGGAGGAAGAGCGCCGCCTGGCCTATGTCGCCATCACGCGGGCACGCCGCCGCTGCACTATCGTCCATGCCGCCAACCGCCGCATCTATGGCCAATGGACCAGTTCGATACCCTCGCGATTTGTAGAAGAACTGCCCGACGCACACATCGAGCAGGAAACGACGCTCAGCGGCGGGGCCTCTCTGTGGCGGGCCAACTGGTCCGAACGGGACGATCCGTTCGCTCACGTCGCGCGTGACAAACCCCAGCGCGCCCAAAATCGCGGCCCCGGCTGGCAGCGAGCAGCCTCATCCGATTACGATCCCATGCCCCGCCGGGTAAAAGAAGCTACGCGCAGCGCAGCCAGCTTTGCCGCCAAGCCACGAAGCGACATCGCGTTAGGCGCACGCGTCTTCCATGAAAAATTCGGTTACGGCAAAGTCGTTGGCCAGGAAGGCAACAAACTGGAAGTCGAATTCGAAAATGCCGGCCACAAACGCGTGCTCGACAGTTTCGTTTCACTCGCATCGTAACGAAAGGCGGCGCGAGGTGCCGGAAAATCTCAGCCCACCGATACGCTGAGAAACTCCGGAACAGGGCCATTCCAGCCATCGTCGGGACGGTCATCGACCGGCTGTGGTGCAGCACGCGCCGTATCCCGGCGAGCGGGCGCTCGCTCTCGCCTCGGTTTGCGCTCCGGCTTCTCTTCGCGAGGAGCACGATCTTCGCCACGCGATCTTCCGGTCTTGCGCGGTTTTTCCTCACGCTCGTCCGTCACCGCCCCATCCGGCGTGAACACCGGAATTTTCATGCCGGTCAGCTTTTCGACATTTGCGATGGCTTCGGCATCGTCATCGGTGACGAAGGTAAATGCCCGCCCCGTCGCCCCGGCACGGCCGGTACGACCGATGCGATGAACATAATCGTCGGGATGCCAGGGGGTATCGAAATTGAAGACGTGGGACACGCCTTTCACATCGAGACCGCGAGCGGCAACGTCGCTGGCACAGAGGATGTTGATTTTCCCCTGCTTGAAGAGATCCAGTTCGGCAATGCGGGCCGATTGGTCCATATCGCCATGGATTTCACCGGCTGAAAAGCCGTGGGAGTTCAAGCTTTTGGCAAGTTCACGCACAGTCGTCTTGCGGTTGGCAAAGACGATCGCGGTGCTGACATTGTCCGTCCGCAGCAATTCCCGCAGAATCTCGCGCTTCTTGCGGGGTGCAACCATAACTTTATGCTGTGCAATGTTGACATTCGCACTCGCAGGCCGCGCCACCTCGATATATTTCGGGTTGGTCAGAAACTTGTCCGACAGTTTCTTGATCGGGGGCGGCATCGTTGCCGAAAAAAGCAGGGTCTGGCGATTGGCCGGCAGCTTGGAACAGATCGTCTCGATATCCGGAATGAATCCCATGTCGAGCATCCGGTCAGCCTCGTCGATGACAAGCAAATCGCAACCGGTCAGCAGAATCTTCCCGCGTTCGAACAGATCCATCAAACGCCCTGGCGTGGCGATCAGAACGTCGACCCCCTCGTTCAACGCCTTGACCTGATCGCCCATCTGCACGCCGCCGATCAGCAAGGCCATCTTCAGATCGTGGTTCTTACCGTACTTGTCGAAGTTTTCAGCGACCTGGGCTGCCAGTTCACGAGTGGGCTCAAGGATCAGCGACCGCGGCATCAACGCACGACGTCGGCCATGTGCGAGAATGTCGATCATCGGCAATACGAAGCTGGCGGTCTTGCCGGTCCCAGTCTGCGCAATCGCGATCAGATCCTTCATCATCTGAACTTGCGGTATCGCCTGCGCCTGGATCGGCGTCGGCTCAGTATAGCCGGCTTCTTCCACCGCTTGCAGCAATTCATCTGACAGGCCGAGATCGGCAAATTTCATAGGCGTCCTGATTTTCCGGATTGTGGGCGGTCGCTATCGACCGTCCGACCGCATTTCCAGAGACCTTTGTCTCCTCGCGCAAATCGTGGGGCCCTTTGCCGATGTGACGCCAAAAGTCAAGGAAAGAGCGGTATTGCCGGTGGGCAGGCCGATTAACGTCCGACGAGGATCAGCCGCCGCAGCTTACCCAGATTGCAGTTCGTGCCAGCCCGCGAATGAAGTTGGTCACGGCCGCTGCACAACAGGCCATCCTCATTCGGTTCGATATAAAATCCGGAATAGAAATCACGGGCACGGCAGGATTTATCCAGCGTAGCCGACAGAATGCGGCGATCCCGGAGGAACAACAGCAGGCGATTGCTGCCGTTGACCTGAACCCCCGCGATCCCTTTGACGGGGACGCATTTGCCGAATTTACGTTCCTCGTAATGGGGGGTGATCTCGCCTTGCGGCAGGGCGCTCAACATGTCGGAAGGCATTGTTGGCTGCCGCGGAGCAATGCGAATAATCACACGCTGCTGGATACGTACCTGATTCTGGGTGGGAGCCTGGAAGGAACTGGTGAGATCCCGCCAGACCGGCGCGACGGCTCTGGACGGCTCTGGACGGCATTTCATCGGCATCATCCGATTCCGGCGCAGGCATCAACCCGGCGGTCGCATCCGATTCATCCCGCGAACCATCCTGATCCGACGTCGGATTTGCCGGCGCAACCAACAACAATGCGGGAACTAGCAAGGCAGCCAGACTGTTCATGGCAAAGAGAATGTCGCTCCCTGGATCAGTCGATGGAGTCGTCACATGGCACGCAGCAGCGGAACCACGGTGCAATGGATAGCCCTCACGCTTGAATGGCGGCTTAACCCGCTACGCGAAAGGTTTGGCCGCTGGCAATAGTGCGTTGGCCGTTGCATAGGAAAGGAGCCATGAGCCAAACAGTTGAAACATCCCGCGATCTTGCTCCGTTTCTCAATAAGGCTGAGCGTATTCTGGGCCCGAGGGGCCTCACTCGCGATCCCGACCTGCTCGATCCGTGGCTGACCGATTGGCGGGGTGTTTACAAAGGCGAAGCATTGGCAATGGCCTCCCCCGCCTCAGCAGAGGAAGTCGCTGCGCTGGTCCGCCTTTGCGTCGATCATGACGTTGCGATCGTTCCCCAAGGCGGAAATAGCGGCATGTGCGGGGGCGCGACTCCGGATTCATCAGGCCGCCAGCTGCTCCTGTCGTTGCGCCGGATGGATACGATCCACACAATCGACGCCGAATCCCTTCAGGTCACATGCGAAGCAGGCGTGGTTCTGCAGAATCTGCATGAGGCGGCAGAACGGGAGAGCCTGCGTTTTCCGCTCACTCTCGGCGGCAAGGGCTCCGCCACGATCGGTGGCCTGATTTCGACCAATGCCGGTGGCACGCAGGTCCTGCGGCATGGCACGATGCGCGCTCAGGTTCTCGGGCTACAGGCCGTTCTGGCAGACGGCAGCCTGTTCAATGGCCTGACTCCGCTGAAAAAGGACAATCGCGGGTTCGATCTCAAACAATTGCTCATCGGGTCGGAAGGAACGCTGGGCATTGTAACTGCCGCGACACTGCGCCTCCTCCCGGCAATCGGCGCACGTCGAGTGCTTTGGGCCGGACTCGCTTCATTGCAACGCGCACGTGCCCTGCTGCTTCATTGCGAAGCCACTGCGGCCGAAGCGGTCGAAGGGTTCGAGATAATTCCAGCCTACAGTCTCGCCGCAGTCCTCAAGCATATTCCCGGCAGCCGGGCCCCGCTCGACACGGAACACCCGTGGCATGTCCTGATCGAACTGGTCGCCGATCCTTCCGGAGCCGACCAGTTGCAGGATCTTGCAGAGCGCTTGCTTGCCAGTGCGCTGGAAAATGGTCTGATCGACAATGCGACGATTGCCGCCAATGATGCCCAGGCAGAAGCGTTCTGGCTTCTGCGCGAATCGATTTCAGCCGCCGAGCGGGCCCGCGGCCCCGCCGTTCAGCATGACATTTCGGTTGCTGTTGAGAAAATGCCCGATTTCGTCGATATGGTTACTGCCCGCGTCGAGGAGCGGTTTCCCGGCACCAGGGCCATCGCATACGGGCATCTGGGTGACGGTAATGTGCATTTGCATGTCCTCGCCCCGCCCGGCTCCCTGTGGGGCGAGTGGCAGAAGACAGAGGGTAAGCCGATCAGCGCCTTCGTCTATGATTGTGTTACGGAATGGGGCGGATCGATCAGCGCGGAGCATGGCATCGGCCAGGCCAAGCTCTCCGAACTGGCACGCCTGGGCGACCCGGTTCGGCTGGGCACGATGCGCACCGTGAAAAAAGCTCTGGATCCGCTCAATATCCTTAATCCAGGCAAGCTTGTCCCGCTTGCACCTGAACAATCGACGCCTTAAAGCCTGCGGCTCACCCGACGGGCGCCAGCCCGGACAAGATTGCAGCCAATTTTCGGAGAGTGCCACATGGCCAGCGCGCCGCAGACTTCCCTGCCCCTGTTCTACAACGACCTTACCCCGCTCAACAGCCTCGACCACAGTTCCTGGCGCGCGCGCACGGCTGACAAGGCGATCTGGCTTGCCGGTCAGCATGCGGTTCCCGTGACGGTCGAAGAATTCCCGATGGTGCAGCGTCATTTCCCGGTCGTGTTCAGCAGCGGCCCGAACCCGGTGCCGTTGGCGCTGATGGGCCTCAACGAAGGCGTTAACGCTTTCGTCGCGGACGATGGCACCATCTCGGGCGACGTTTATCTGCCCGCCTATGCCCGCCGCTATCCTTTCCTTCTGGCCAAGCTGAGCAAGGACAAGGACGAGCTTTCGCTTTGCTTCGACCCGTCGAGCGGCCTGGTCGGCGATTTCAAGGACGGCAATGTGCTGTTCGAAGATGGCAAGCCTTCTGCCGTCACCAAGGAAATGCTCCAGTTCTGCCAGCGCTTCGAAGAAGCCGGCCAGCGGACCGGTGCGTTCGTCAAGGAACTGCAGGACAACGATCTGCTGATGGACGGCGAAGTGGCGATCAAGCAGGAAGGCGCAGAAGACAAGCCGTTTGTCTATCGCGGTTTCCAGATGGTCAATGAAGATAAACTGCGTGACGTGCGTGGCGACAAACTGCGGGCATGGAACCGCAATGGCTTCCTCGCGCTCGTCTATGCACACCTCTTCTCGCTCGACCTGATCCGCGCGGTTTTCAGCCGCCAGGTGGCTCAGGGCAAGGGGCCGAAGCTGCCCGCCAACGCGGCCTGAAAACTTCTCTTTCGCGAATCCTGCGAAAGGCTTGCAACTTGCAAGCAGAATACCTAGTTTAGGAACGTTCGGCGGGTTTTTCCCTCATGGCCTGTCGAACAGGTGCATGTGAATGCACCTCCTCCCTGAACCTTGGCCACCCCGTGCATGCACGGGGTGGTTTTTTCATGTGCTTCGGCAATATGTCTTGCAGGCATTGCTGCGTCATTCAGCCGCGAGATTCCAGCGCCGCGCGCTTCCTCCGGAATGTCCCATAGCCGCGACTTGCTCCGCCAGGTGGCGGACCAGACCTGTCAGCATGTCGGCAACGACCTGAAGGTGTTCCGACGGTTCGATCAATTGCGAATCGAGATACAGCGAACGGCAAAATTCGATCTGCAAGGCATGAATGCCTTCGGATGGGGCCGCATGCCGTTCGAGCACATAGCCGCCCGCATAGGGGCGATTGTGCGCAACCATCAGCCCGGCATCGGAAAGATAATCGAATGCGGCAGCCGCCAATCCCCCGCTGCAGCTCATGGAGAAACGGTCGCCCAGCACACAGACCGGGGCCGGAGCACCGGAAAATCTGGCGGGCAACGGAGGCATGGAATGGATATCAAGCAAGAGTGCAGCCCCCCAACGCGCCCGCATTCGCGCAAGGGCTCCGCCCAGTGCACGATGATAGGGAACATGCACCCCCTGCAATCTCGCTTCGACATCTGCGGAATCGAGCGGACCTTTCCACAATTCCCCAAATCCGGGCAGGCGCCGGGGAATCAGCCCGAGACCGCTGCGTGTACGCCAACCGACCAAAGTTTGCTTTTGAGCGCCGCCATCCCCGCCCCGCACCATATCCCGATCAAGATCTCCCGGCGCGCGATTGAGATCGATCATCGCCCGCGGAGCATGCGCGACCAAAAGCGCAGCGCTCGTCCTGCGGGCGGCCAGCTTCGCCACACCGTCGATATGGCGATCTTCCAGGCGCAAACCGGCTAGCCCGGGATTGCGCATACTTTGGAGAAGTTCATCCGGATAGTGGCGCCCGGCATGCGGCACTGCCAGAAGCACCGGCAAGGCTGATGGAGCGGGATCGACCAGAATATAGGCCGCTTTGCCCCTGCTCCCCGGGATTTCGCCTCCCGCTTCAGAGTGCGAATCGCCCGCACCTCGCTCTTTGCGCTCCATTCGCACAAGCTGGCCCGCAGAACGGCCTGTGTCAAAGTTGGCCATGTCCGAATAGTGGGGAGAATCTTAATTCGCTTCACGCTAAGGAGCGGTTGCCCAGCGAACGAAAGGTTGACCATGATCCGTATCCTTCTGGCCGAAGATGACGAGGCGATGCGCAACTATCTGACGCGCGCCCTCGAAAACGCCGGCTACGAAGTGGTTGCGGTGGATCGTGGCACCGAGGCGGTGCCGCTGCTCGAAAATGGCCGCTTCGATCTTCTGCTGTCCGACATCGTCATGCCGGAGATGGACGGAATCGAACTGGCCCAGCGTTGTGCGGAAATCGCACCGAGAACCAAGGTCATGTTCATTACCGGTTTCGCGGCCGTGGCCATGAAAACCATGCGCGAACAGCCGCAGAGCAAAATCCTGTCCAAGCCATTCCACCTGCGCGATCTCGTGCTGGAAGTCGAACGGCTGTTCGAAGGGCAAATGACCGCGCAGCTGTGAACGCCTGCTATTGTATCCAGCCTTCTTGAAATCGTTCTGAATCCGGCTTGCATGCCAGAGGAGTGATCGCTAAAGGGCCCCAGCCGACACCCACCGGGGCAAGGCTGATCGAATGAAGTGGGCGTATAGCTCAGTGGTAGAGCACTGTGTTGACATCGCAGGGGTCGGAAGTTCAATCCTTCCTACGCCCACCATTCGAACCATATGACGCTAGACCCGCCCGACGGCGGGTTTTTTTCATGTCGAAAACGCCGCATCATTCCGTCCGGCAGCCCCTGCCCATCTCCGAGAGCCCTACTCACCACATTGTCTGGGCCATCAGCGATGACCGGATCGTGCCGACCGGCATGCGTAGTCCTGCCCCGCCATCAAAGAAATGGATGCTCTGGTAGCAAGTCGAACCGCCAATAGAACGAATCCCCTGCCTTGCGCATGCGCCCCTAACTGCTAAGAGGCGCCAAACTTCCCCAGAAGCGACAGGACGAAAATGGCAAAGATCAAGGTTGCGAACCCCGTTGTCGAACTCGACGGCGACGAAATGACGAAGATCATCTGGCAATGGATCCGCGAACAGTTGATCCTGCCTTATCTCGATATCGACCTCAAATATTACGACCTCTCGATCGAGAAGCGTGACGAGACTGATGACCAGATCACAGTCGATGCCGCCAATGCGATCAAGCAGTATGGCGTCGGCGTAAAATGCGCCACCATCACTCCGGACGAAGCCCGTGTCGAAGAGTTCGGGCTCAAGAAAATGTGGAAGTCGCCCAACGGCACGATCCGCAACATCTTGGGCGGCGTGGTGTTTCGTGAACCGATCGTGATCCAGAACGTCCCGCGGCTCGTTCCCGGCTGGACCGACCCGATCGTGGTCGGCCGTCATGCGTTCGGTGACCAGTACCGTGCCACCGACACCCTGATCCCCGGCCCCGGCAAGCTGCGCCTGGTATTCGAAGGCGACGATGGCAAGAACATCGACCTGGAAGTCTTCAAGTTCCCGTCCAGCGGCGTCGCCATGGCGATGTACAACCTGGACGATTCGATCCGCGATTTCGCACGCGCATCGATGAACTACGGCCTCGACCGTGGATGGCCGGTTTATCTGTCGACCAAGAACACCATCATGAAGGCCTACGACGGACGCTTCAAGGATCTGTTCCAGGAAGTGTTCGACAGCGAATTCAAGGACAAGTTCGCGTCCAAGGGCATCACGTACGAACACCGCCTGATCGACGACATGGTCGCATCCGCCCTGAAGTGGAGCGGCAAGTTCGTGTGGGCGTGCAAGAACTATGACGGCGACGTCCAGTCCGACACTGTCGCTCAGGGTTTCGGTTCGCTCGGCCTGATGACTTCGGTCCTCATGACCCCGGACGGCAAGACCGTGGAAGCAGAAGCGGCCCACGGCACCGTGACTCGCCACTATCGCCAGCACCAGCAGGGCAAGGCGACCAGCACCAACCCGATCGCTTCGATCTTCGCTTGGACGCGTGGCCTGATCTATCGCGGTCGCTTCGACAACACGCCGGATGTCGTGCGCTTCGCCGAAACGCTGGAGCGGGTCTGCATCGAAACGGTCGAAAACGGCCAGATGACCAAGGACCTCGCGCTGCTGATCGGCCCGGATCAGAGCTGGATGACGACCGAGCAGTTCTTCGATGCGATCGTGCACAACCTCGAAAAGGAAATGGCCAACTGGGCCTGATTTCCTCTATCATACCGACGGTGGGCATGTTCAGGCATGCCCACCTCGCGATTGGCGGCGCTTGCCTGACAAGACCGTTTCTCGCTAACCCCTCCCGCATGCGGGAGGGGATTTTTGTGTCCCGTGACGAGGCTCCTGCATGACCGATACCCGCGCCAAACCCCGGCTTGAAGTCCGCCAGGCCCAACTGAGCGATGCCAAGGCGATCGCGGCACTGGTGCGCCGCGCCTACGACGATCTCCCTGCCTATACGATGGGTGAAATCCGCGGCCAGCTTAACAACTTTCCGGAAGGCTGCTTCATTGCCAAGCTCGACGGCAAGCTGGTGGGTTATTGCGCCTCGATGCGGATTGACGGCGATCTCGCGCTCAAGCCCCATACATGGGACGAAATCACCGGGAATGGCTTCGGCAGTCGCCACGATCCAACCGGTGACTGGCTGTATGGCTACGAAATGTGCGTCGATCCCAAAACGCGTGGCACGCGCATCGGCCGCCGGATGTACGAGGAAAGACGCGCTCTTGCCGAACGGCTTGAACTATCCGGAATCGCATTTGGCGGAAGAATGCCCAATCTGCGCCGGCAATGGCGCCGCGTTGACGGCCCGCAGGACTATCTCGACAGAGTCGTGGAGGGCAAGCTCCACGATCCTGTCCTTCGGTTTCAACTCGCCAACGGCTTCGAGCCCATCGGCATTCTCGAAAACTACCTGCCCGAAGACCGGCGGTCCAAGGCGTTCGCCGTTCACATGGTTTGGCGCAACCCGTTCGTGGATCGCGATCAGCCCAAGAAATTCCGCTTGCCTCGCGGCGTGGAAAGCGTGCGCATCGCAACCTGCCAATTGCAGGCCCGTGCCGTGAAGGATTTCGACGAATTTATCGGCCAGATCGAATATTTCGTCGATGTTGCAGCAGATTATGAAGCAGACTTCATTGTCTTTCCAGAACTGTTCACTCTCATGCTGCTGTCCTTTGAGGAAAAGGAACTGACCCCACTCGAAGCAATCGAAGCACTATCCCGCTACACGCCGAAAATTCGCAAGGCGCTGTCCGAGATGGCCCTGAACTTCAATATCAACATCATCGGCGGTTCCCACCCCACCCGGATGGATGACGGCGACATCCACAATATCGCCTACGTCTGCCTGCGCGACGGGTCGGTTCATGAGCAGGAGAAGATCCACCCGACGCCGAACGAAGCCTATTGGTGGAACATCAAGGGCGGCGACACGATTGACGCCATTCCCACCGACTGCGGCCCAATCGGAGTGCTGATCTGCTATGACAGTGAATTCCCTGAACTTGCCCGGCGCCTGGTCGATGAAGGCGCGCGAATCATTTTCGTGCCGTTCTGCACGGATAGTCGGCAAGGTTATATGCGAGTGCGATATTGCGCTCAGGCACGCGCAATTGAAAACCAGTGCTTCGTCGTCCTGTCCGGGAATGTCGGCAACCTGCCCAATGTCGGCAACATGGACATTCAATACGCCCAAAGCTGCATTCTCACCCCTTGCGATTTCCCGTTTGCCCGCGATGGTATCGCGGCGGAAGCTACTGAAAACGTCGAAACTCTGACCATCAGCGACGTCAATCTCGCCGATCTCTCCTGGGCTCGCGCCGAAGGCACCGTGCAAAACCTCAATGATCGCCGCTTCGATCTCTATCGAATCGAATGGAGCGACAATTCGACCGGGCAGAGCGATGGCGATGGCCATTCCCATCCCGCCATCGGACCACATACGGCAGGCGGCGGATAACAGCCGCCACACCGGCTCACATTGGAAACATGACATAGCGTGACATAGGGCGCAGGGCCGGTTACTCCACGCATATGGCCGCAGAACTGTCTTCCACTCCGATGCTGTCCGATGCGTTGGTCATTCTCGGTGCGGCCGGCCTCGTCATCCCAATCTTCGCCCGTTTCCGGATTACCCCGATCATCGGGTTTCTCATGGTTGGGTTGGCAGTCGGCCCATACGGCCTGGGGAGGATGGTGTACGAACATCCATGGCTCGCCCATTTCACGATTACCGACCCCGAAGGACTGGAACCCTTCGCTGAATTCGGCATCATCCTGTTGCTGTTCACCATCGGCCTTGAATTGTCCTTCAATCGCCTGTGGGCCATGCGACGGCTGGTTTTCGGCCTCGGTGCCCTGGAATTGATCGTCATTGCCGGGCTGCTCGCCGCAGTGCTGACCATGATGGGCCAATACTGGACCGGGGCTCTCGGGCTCGGCCTTGCCCTAGCGCTTTCGTCAACGGCGCTGGTGCTCCCGATATCGGGCACGAGAACGCCTGTCGGGCGCGCCGCGCTTTCCATGCTGTTGTTCGAAGATATCGCCATCGTCCCGATCATCTTCATGCTCGGTGCGATGGCCCCTTACGCGCAGAGCAATGGCGTCGGCGACATGATGCAGACGATCTGGCTCGGCGGTGCGGTCGTCATCGGTATGCTGGTTATCGGGCGATTCGCCCTCCCCCGGCTGTTCGCTCAAGCCGCCCGCACCAAAAGCCCGGAACTGTTCCTGTCCGCCAGTCTGCTCGTGGTGATCGGAGCGAGCCTCGCGACTGCCGCAGCGGGCCTTTCACCGATTGTCGGCGCGCTTGTCGCAGGTCTGTTGATCGCGGAAACCGAATATTACGCCGAAGTGGAATCGATTACCGAACCGTTCAAAGGCCTTGCCCTGGGCATATTCCTCATCACCATCGGCATGGGGCTGGATCTCGCCACCATTTGGGACAACCTCTGGTCCATCCTGATTGCGGTGGTCGGTGTGCTGGTACTCAAGGCGCTGGTTACCAGTCTGCTGCTCAGGATGATGGGCGCACGGCGCAGCACCGCGACCGAGACAGGCATCCTGATGGCCAGCCCCTCGGAAACCACTCTGATCGTGCTTGCCGCTGCCACGCAGGCCTTGCTGATTCAGCCCGGAACGGCCCTGTTCTGGCAGATAGTGACGGCCATCGGCCTTACGGTTACTCCATTGCTTGCCTTGCTCGGCCGGGTTGTCGCCCGCCGTGTGGAACCCTTGCCCGAACAAGGGGAAGCCGATGGGGGCGGTAACGAACCCCGCGTCATTATCGTCGGTTTCGGCCGTGTCGGCCGCCTGATCGCGGACATGCTGACCGTGCATGGGAAGCCATATGTCGGGATCGATGCCGATGCCGACCTGATCTCTGCCGCCTTGCGCGACGGCTATAGCGCGCGGTTCGGCAATGCCATGCGTAGTGACGCATTGGACCGCCTAGGCGTCGATCAGGCCCCGGCCGTCATCCTGACCATGGATGAGCCGATTCTGGCCCAGAACCTGACAAAGAAACTGCGTGCCCAACATCCGCATCTGACCATCATCGCCCGCGCGCGCGACAGCGACCATGCCGCCTTGCTCTATCGCAGCGGAGCAACACATGCCGTGCCCGAAACGCTCGAAAGCTCGCTACAACTTTCGGAAGCGGTATTGGTCGATCTGGGTGTGGCGATGGGCCCAGTTATTGCCTCGATCCACGAGAAGCGGGACGAATTCCGCGCCAAAATCATGGAAGAAGGCCTGCTGGACCACAAGCCGAAGCTGCGGACCAGTTCAGCGGAAGGCTGAAACGCGTTACTTGCTGCGCATCAGAGTAACGCTCACCCCACCCTCGCCTTCTTCGCGGACTTTGCCGCCCGGCTTGACCGTGACAGTCCGTCGCAACCCAACGCTGGACGTGCCGCCACCGCAGGCACCTGTAGTCCACGTCAGATCCAGGTTGATCTGAAATTGCTCTGTTGGCTCCCCCCGAACGGAACCGATCGTGAAATTCAGCCTCTCGTTGCTCCGCTCGCCACGATTGCGGGCAGCCTCCTCGCATGGCTCGGCATAATCGACCTTCGACTGGGTAAAACTCGCATTCCCGTATGGTGAACCGACGCGAAGCATCCCCGCCCAAACCAGCGCACTATCTCGCTCGATCCTGACTGACACGGGAATCGCAGCTTCATCGTTCAACTCGCTACGCGCCGCAGGGGCCACAATTGGCGGCGGAGGCGAAACCCGCACCGGAGGGGGTGGCGATGACGCGTCCTGCTCGGCAGCCACCGCCATTGTCGATGGCAACACCAAGGAGACAAGCCCCCAACCAATCAATGCCTTCATCATTTCCTCCTGCGCAGTTTCACCGGGCAATAGAGGAAATGCATAGCAAATTCCTAAACGGCCAGAGCTTCGCGCACCGCCGCCAGTGCCTCATTCGCTTTCGCGCCGTCAGGTCCACCGCCCTGCGCCATGTCAGGACGACCACCGCCGCCTTTGCCGCCAAGCGCTTCGACCCCCTTACGCACGAGATCGACTGCGTTGAATGTTCCGGTAAGGTCATCAGTTACGGCCACGGCGAAGGCAGCGCGCCCATCATTGACCGCGGCAATTGCCGCCACGCCCGAACCCATGCGCTTTTTCGCTTCGTCGAGCAGCCCACGCAGCTCTTTCGCTTCCAGGCCCTCGATCACCTGGCCGGAGAAAGTCACACCATTGACCTGCTCATCGGCAGGAGCCGCCGCACCGCCGCCGCTGCCACCACCCGAAAGCGCGAGTTGCTTCTTGGCGTCAGCCAGTTCACGTTCAAGCCGCTTCCGTTCGTCCAGCAGTGCGAGAACACGGCCTGTAACTTCATCCGGCGCGGCTTTCATCGCTCCGGCAATCGTTTTCAGCGCATCTTCGCGTCCGACCAGCCATTGCCGCGCCGCTTCACCGGTCAGTGCCTCTATCCGCCGCACGCCGGAAGAAACCGCACTTTCGGAAACGATGCGGAATACACCGATGTCACCCGTGGCGCGAACGTGAGTACCACCGCACAGCTCGACCGAATAATTGCTTCCCGTGCCGTTCCAATTGGTACGGCCCATGGAAAGCACGCGCACTTCCTCGCCATATTTTTCACCGAACAGAGCCATCGCGCCTGCGGCAATGGCATCATCCGGGCTCATCAAGCGCGTGGTTACCGGCTGATTATGCCGGATTTCAGCGTTCACCTCCGCCTCGATCGCGGCAATGTCTTCCGGTGTCAGTGGCTTCGGGTGGGAGAAATCGAAGCGCAGCCGGTCTTCCGCGACGAGAGAACCCTTCTGCGTCACGTGATCGCCCAACCGGTGGCGCAGGGCGGCGTGCAGCAAGTGCGTTGCGGAGTGGTTGGACCGAATCGAATCGCGCCGCTCATCATCCACGGCGAGATGGACAGTGTCGCCAACGCCGATACGGCCACTGACGATTTTCCCACTGTGCGCATGCAGGCGCCCCAGCGGCTTGGATGTGTCGGAGATGACTATTTCCAGACCGCCAGGCCCGGTAATCGTCCCCGCGTCGCCCGTCTGGCCGCCGCTTTCGCCATAAAAAGGTGTCTGGTTCGTCAACACGATGACATCCGTGCCAGCCACCGCGTGGTCGGTTTCGGCGCCATCGACAATCAACGCCACGACCCGGCCTTCACCGGTAGTGGCACTGTAGCCTGTAAATTCCGTGGCGCCTTCCCGCTCGGCGATATCGAACCACAGCTCTCCATCCGCCGCAGCGCCGGAGCCCTTCCATGCCGCGCGAGCCGCCGCTTTCTGCTGCGCCATCGCGGCATCGAAACCGTCCTTGTCGACCCCGATGCCGCGTGCGCGCAGGGCATCCTCGGTGAGATCATAAGGAAAGCCATACGTGTCGTAGAGGCGAAATGCAGTCTCGCCCGGCAAGCTGTCGCCCGCTTCCATCGACTCCGTCGCCTCGTCCAGCAGCTTAAGTCCCTTGTCGAGAGTCTGGCGGAAACGTGTTTCCTCCCGTTCCAGCACTTCGGACACCAGGGCTTCCGCGCGGCCGAGTTCAGGATAGGCCTGCCCCATTTCCGCGACCAGCGCGGGCACGAGACGGTGCATTAACGGCTCTTTCGCGCCGAGCAGGTGGGCATGACGCATCGCGCGGCGCATGATCCGCCGTAGGACATAACCGCGTCCTTCATTGGACGGCAGAACCCCGTCCGCGATGAGGAAACTGGTCGAGCGCAAATGATCGGCGATGACGCGGTGGCTGGCCGTCTGCGCGCCTTGGGCCTGTACTCCGGTCAAACCTTCCGATGCGGCAATCAGCGCCTTGAATGTGTCGGTGTCGTAGTTGTCATGTACGCCCTGCATGACTGCCGAAATACGCTCCAGCCCCATGCCGGTGTCGATGCTCGGCTTGGGCAGCTCGCCTGTAATTTCACCTGCCGCCTGCTCATACTGCATGAAAACGAGATTCCAGATCTCGATGAAGCGATCCCCATCCTCATCCGGCGAGCCCGGAGGACCACCAGGGATGTGATCCCCATGATCGAAGAATATTTCCGAGCAAGGCCCGCACGGACCATCGTCGCCCATCGCCCAGAAATTGTCTTTCGTGGGAATGCGGATGATCTTGTCATCCGGCAGACCGGCAATCTTCTTCCAGAGATCGAAAGCTTCGTCATCGGTATGATAAACCGTCGCGATCAGCTTTTCCGGAGGAAGGCCCCATTCCTTCGTCAGCAGGGACCAGGCATGAATGATCGCCTGTTCCTTGAAATAATCGCCGAACGAAAAATTCCCCAGCATTTCGAAGAACGTGTGATGCCGGGCAGTATAGCCGACATTGTCCAAGTCGTTGTGCTTGCCGCCAGCGCGAACGCATTTCTGCGAACTGGTGGCGCGCGGCGCGGGCGGCGTTTCCAGCCCCGTGAAGACGTTCTTGAACGGGACCATACCCGCATTCACGAACATCAGCGTCGGATCGTTATAGGGAACGAGCGGCGCCGAAGGAGTCACCGCATGGCCGTTGGACCCGAAATAGTCGAGGAAGGAACGGCGGATTTCGTTGGTCGAGCTCATGCTCTGGCAGTTAGGCGAGCCCTGCGCGCGGGACAAGCGGATAAACCGCTTCAGAGATAGAGAAAGACCCGATCACCCCCGCTTGCGCGCGCTGACGATCCAAGCCTGCGCCGGAAAGGCAAGAATATCGGCTGCCCGCCGTTCCCTGAGCCACTTTTCAAGCTTGGCCAGAGTAACTGCCTGGCTGATCTCGTCTTGCTGCTTCATTGCCCGCGATGCAGGGCCGATATGCCGATAGAATTGCATGGAATCGGCAACAGGATCATCCCCCACCCCAGTCACGAATGCAAAATCGACCGGCTCCAGCACGATGTCGCGCCAGCCCGCTTTCGACAGGATCGAACGGACTCGCTCTTCATCGGCAAAGGCAAAGGGACCCGGCGCGTAAGGATCGGCAGGCGGCGCGAGATCCAGAACACGGGCCGCCTCGCTTGCCCAGGGATTGCCCGCCGGCGAACGGAAACAGGAAAAGGTGAGATGGGCATCCGCCGCCGCAATATCCTGCAGATGCGTGAACGCACCCACCGGATCATCGAAGAACATCACCCCGTGACGTGAAACCAGCAGATCCGGCCGAGCAGATTCTCCCGGCTCCCATCGTGCCGCATCGCATTTTTCGAAACGGGCATTGAACCGCTGGGAACCCCGCGTCCGCGCCGCATCGACAAGATCATCCGAAACGTCGACGCCAACAATCTGCGCATGAGGCCGGGCTCGCGCCAGGGCGAGGGAGAGTTCTCCGGCCCCGCAGCCGATGTCGAGAATCGAATCGCCCGGCAGCGCAGCCAGCCGTTCAAGCAGTCTCTGGGTCAGTCCCGCAAAAGCGCGATCGGTGACGCTGTACAATTGCGCCCACGCCTTCCCGGTTTCATCCCGCCATTCCATTGTCGTTGCCATGGCCGGACAGTAACCTTCGATCAGCGGCAGGCCAAGCGTCTATGCGCTTGCCCCAGATAAAGGAAAAGGCCGGCGCGCCGCCACTTCGGGCTTGCTGCGCCGGCCTCGGTTCCGCAAACGCCGCACATCGACGGCGCTTCTTGAGGATCAGCTGTCGGAGTCCGCGTCCGGCCCCACCATCATCTCCTCGGCGACCTGATCGGTGCGGCCGCGAATCGCGGCTTCCAACCTGTCGCAAACTTCCGGGTTTTCCTTGAGATACGTCTTTGCGTTTTCACGTCCCTGGCCAATGCGGATCGAATCATAGCTGAACCACGATCCCGATTTTTCCACCAGGCCCGCCTTGACGCCGAGATCGAGAATCTCACCGATCTTTGAAATGCCTTCGCCATACATGATGTCGAATTCGACCTGCTTGAACGGCGCGGCGACCTTGTTCTTCACCACTTTGACGCGGGTGGCGTTGCCGACGATATCGTCGCGATCCTTGATCTGTCCGGTCCGACGAATGTCGAGCCGAACCGAAGCATAGAATTTCAGCGCGTTGCCGCCCGTGGTCGTTTCCGGGTTACCGTACATCACGCCGATTTTCATGCGCAGCTGGTTGATGAAAATCACCATGCAGCGCGAACGGCTGATCGAGCCGGTCAGCTTGCGCAGGCTTTGCGACATCAGGCGCGCCTGCAGGCCGACGTGGCTGTCACCCATTTCGCCTTCGATTTCAGCACGAGGGACCAGCGCGGCGACCGAATCGACCACCAACACGTCAATCGCGTTGGAGCGCACCAGCGTATCGACGATTTCCAGCGCCTGTTCGCCAGTATCGGGCTGCGACACGATCAGCTCGTTGATGTCCACCCCAAGCTTTTTGGCATAGACCGGATCCAGCGCGTGTTCGGCATCGACGAAAGCCGCCGTACCGCCGCCTTTCTGTGCTTCGGCAATAACATGCAGCGCCAGCGTGGTCTTGCCCGAGCTTTCCGGGCCATAGACTTCGATAACCCGGCCTCTGGGCAGTCCGCCAACCCCGAGAGCGATGTCGAGACCCAGCGAACCGGTCGAAACCGCTTCGACCTGCATGGCCTCCTTCGAACCGAGTTTCATGGCCGAACCCTTGCCGAACGCACGGTCAATCTGGGCCAGTGCAGCTTCGAGGGCCTTCTGACGATCCACGTTATTTTCCTTTTCAACGAGCTTCAGACTTGCCGCCATGAGATGGCCTCCTTCGTTGCCCAGAGCAACCCGTGCGATCAGGTATCACACAGCTTTACTCTGCTGTTACCGAAGGGTGTATCCCATTTGTTCCACAAGAACAAGAGGGGAACGAAATTCGTCGACGAGGCCGTAGCTAGGCTCTGGAGCCGAGGACTTCCCCCACTTTGGCGCCGATCTGCTGGACGGAGAACGGCTTCGCGATGAAATGCATGTCGGCCATGTCGATCTGTTCGCGCAGCTGTGCTTCGGCATAGCCGGACATGAACAGCACCGGCAGATCGGGAACAAGTTTGCGGATTTCACGCGCCATGGCCGGCCCGTCCATCCCCGGCATCACCACATCGGAAACGACGAGATCGAATTCCCCGCCGCCACGAACCAGTTCGAGCCCTTCTCCGCCACTGGCGGCAGTCGTCACTTCATACCCCTGGCGGGCAAGCGCACGTTCCGCAACGGCGCGAACCATATCCTCATCTTCCACCAGCAACACGCGGCCGCCACCGGACCAGTTGCTCGTCTCTTCCGTCTTCGCCGCTGCGCTCGGGGATTCGAGCGTGTGATGGACCGGCAGATAAATGATGAACCGCGCACCCACGGTTCCGCCCGAAGGACCGGGCACATTCTCCACGAAGATGAACCCACCCGATTGCTTGACGATGCCATAAACCGTCGAAAGCCCGAGGCCAGTGCCCTTCCCCTTCTCCTTGGTGGTGAAGAACGGTTCGAAAATCTTGCCGAGATGTTCGGGCGGGATTCCCCCGCCGGTATCCTCCACGATCAAGGCCGTATAATCGCCGATCGGAATGATATCGCTCTTCATCCGGCGGACGTCGGCAGCCGCGATACGCCGGGTAATCATGGTCAGCGTGCCGGTGCCGTCGCCTCCCGATCTTTGCGCACGGGCCTGCATCGCATCGCGGGCATTGACCGCCAGATTGATGATAACCTGTTCGAGCTGCTGCGGATCGGCGCGAACCGGGCCCAATTCACGGTCGTGATGGACCTTGAACAGGATCTTTTCACCCATCAGCCGTTTCAGAAGCTGAGACACTTCGGACATCACGTCCGGCAATTGCAGCACTTCCGGGCGGAGGGTCTGCTGGCGGGAGAAGGCCAGCAATTGCCGGGTCAGCGAGGCCGCGCGATTGGAATTGGCGCGAATCTGCTGAATATCGTCATAGTCGCTGTCGCCCGGCGTGTGCCGCAGCAACATGAGATCGCAATATCCGATGATCGCGGTCAGCACATTATTGAAATCGTGCGCGACACCGCCTGCCAATTGGCCCACGGCCTGCATCTTGGTCGCCTGGGCGACCTGGCGCTTCAGCCGTGCTTCCTCGGTCGTATCGGCAAGGCTGAGCAATACCGCCGCGTCGCCCATACCGCGCACACCGGCAAGACCGAGCGAGACCGGTTCGTCCGCCATACGCCGCAGCCGCACGGCCATGTCGCCGGAGCTTGCAGGCCCTTGGGCAAAACGGCGCACTGCATCGACCAGTGCCCCCTTGTCCTCTTTCACCACCAGATCGGAAGGATAAGGGGGAAGCCCCCGCCCCTCGATGCCTGCGGCGCGCATGAAGGCCGCATTGGCGAACAGAAAGCGGCCGTCGCGGTCGGTCATGGCAAGGCCCAGCGGCAACTGCGACAGCAACGCTTCGAGCTGCGGCGTACCGCCCGCACCATCCGCAACCACCCCGTTGCCAATTCCCACTCCTGCATCCAGCAACAGCATCAGCGAGGATGGCGTGCCCCCCGCAGGAGGATCGTCTCTAGACGGATCGCCGAGCGCGACGTGGACAAGGGTTTGCGGCGTCCCCTCGCGCCCTTCGCGAGCGAAGAAAATCCGGTCCCGTTCGTCGGTCCGCAGGAGAGCGACGAAGTCCTGGCCGGCCATCGTCGCGCTTTCGTCTCCGGCCGCCCGCAGCGCAAATCCGGGGCTGGAGGCGCGAATCGCCCCTTCCGGTCCGACCAGCACCGCCTCCACACCAGCGCGCGACAACGTCGCACCGAACACGCCGGCCAGCCGTTCGCCCAGATCCGCCAGCGGATCACTCTCCACCAGCGCGAAGAATCGCCAGACGAGATGATCTTCACCCCGCCCGGCCCGGACCACTTCGGCCCGCCAGAGGCGATAGGCGTGCTCTTCCTGGCCTGCGAGCTGGTCCACTTCGGCGATGCCGTCACGCCACGCCATGCGCGCGGCCTTCGCCAGACGTTCAAGCCCGGCCATTTCCAGCGGCAAGGCCGGTGGAGCATTTTCAACGCCGAACCAGTCGACATAAGTCTCATTGGCGCAAACCAGCCGGTTCGCCTTGTCGGTAATCGCAATCCCGCAATCCGCGCGGCCAATCGCTGCGATCGTCACCGACCAGTCGGGCATCGCCAGTTCGGGTTCGATCGATTTCGCCCGTGGGCGCGTCAGCACGTAGATGGCCAGCCCCAGTACGAGCAGCCCACCGGCGAATGTTGCGGCAATGGCAGGCTCGCGCGTGACGACCCAGATCATAACGACGCTTGCGACAAGCCCAGCCCCGACCAGCCCGACATCGAGCAGACGGGCAGACCGCCCCATTTCGCCCTTCATTCGTCCATGATCCGGCTTCGCGCCTGAACGATCCGGGCCTTGCGCTTGCGCGCGACCCAGGCACGCCAGACCAGGCTGGTCACCACATAGCTGAACGCGGAAGCGATCACGGCGATGACGACAAGGCCGAACGCCGTCACCAGAGTCGCGCCAGTCAGCCATTGCAGCGCATCCTGCAATTCCGTGCGCTCAATCGCCGTGTTGACCGGCGCCACAATTGTCATTGCATCGACGTGGAGCAGCCAGCTGCCGACCCGGTAGGCGAACAGCCACAGCAGCGGGGTAGTGAAAGGATTGGTCACAAAAGTGGTCAGCGCCGCGACCGGTACGTTCGCCCGCACAGTAAAACTGAGCAACGAGGCGAACAGGATCTGCGCGAAGGGAATGATGATTCCGACGAGCATCCCCAACGCCACCCCGCGCGGCACGGAGCGGCGGGTGAAGCGCCACAATTCGGAACGCAGGACTCGATGCGCGAAGGGGCGGATCAGGCGGTTCCGCTCCATCTGCTCTCGCGTCGGCATGTTGCGACGGGTCCAGGTTACAATTCGGGTCTTCACGGTAATCGTTTGCATGACTTCAGACATTAGCCTCCGGCACCTGCCATGGCGCTGGCGCGATCATGGCGCAGCGGCACCGAACAACGGGTGAATGGATGCCCCTTTGCCGGGCGCAAGGCAATCGGCAAGCACCAATTCACCGGGGATGATCAGGCGCACGGCCAATCGTGCAATTAACCGTCCCGACCGGCGCGAATCAGTTACCTTCACGCATCAGCCGGGCCTTGTCCCGCTTCCAGTCGCGTTCCTTGATGCTCGCGCGCTTGTCATGTGCCTGCTTACCCTTGGCGAGAGCCAGTTCGACTTTCGCCCGGCCGCGCGAATTGAAATAGATCGACAGCGGCACCAGCGTCATGCCCTTGCGTTCCACCGCGCCTTGCAGGCGAGCGATTTCCCGCTCGTGCAACAGCAGCTTGCGTGGCCGCTTCGGCTCATGATTGTAGCGATTGCCGTGGCTGAATTCCGGCACGTTGGAATTGATCAGCCACGCTTCGCCGCCCTTTATCTCGGCATAGGATTCGGCAATCGAGCCTTCCCCGAAACGCAGTGATTTCACTTCCGTGCCGGTCAGCGCAATGCCCGCCTCGAAAGTTTCATCGATATGATAGTCGAACCGCGCGCGGCGATTTTCCGCGACGGTTTTCTTCTTGTCGAACGTGGAAGGTTTCGGACGAGCCATGGTGCGTGGCCATGTAGGGATTTGCGCCGCAATTGCAAAGCCGGAGGGGGCCTGCCCCGTCCGCGCAACCGGACTGGGCGGGATCAGGCCAGCCCGGCGTGCTCCAGTGCCTCGTCAACCGCCTTGCGCGCACCGGCGTTGCACGGTGTCAGCGGCAGCCGCAAATCTTCCGTCAGCCAGTTGTGCACACGGGTCAGCGCATACTTTACCGGGCCGGGCGAGGCATCTTCGAACATCGCGTAATGAAGCGGATAGAGCCGGTCATTCAATTCCCGCGCCCGCGCGACGTCGTTGCTGGCAATGGCCGCCTGGAACTGCGCGCACAGCCCCGGCGCGACATTGGCCGTCACGGAAATGCAGCCCACGCCACCGGCCGCGCTATGCGGAAGCCACAATTCATCGTCGCCCGAAAGCTGGCAGAACCCGGCCGAGATACCCCGGCGATGATCCGTCACGCGTGACAGATCCCCGCTCGCATCCTTGATGCCGATGATCTTGTCGGGATAGCGGCGCGCCAGCTCCACCACCGTTTCAGGGGCGATATCCGTCACCGTCCGCCCCGGCACGTTGTACATCACGATCGGCAGGCCGCCGTTTTCGGCCAGATGGGAAAAATGCGCAATCAATCCTTCCTGATTCGGCCGGTTGTAATACGGTGCGACGACCAGCGCCGCGTCCGCACCGAACGCCTTGGAATGTTGCATGTGCATCAGGGCCGTCCGGGTATCGTTCGATCCGCACCCGGCAATCACGGGCACCCGGCCTGCGGCCTGTTCTACGCAAACCTGAATCACCCGATGATGTTCGTCATTGGTCAGCGTCGAAGCTTCTCCGGTCGTGCCGCATGGCACCAGTCCGGTGGAACCGTTGTCTATCTGCCAGTCGACGAGACGGCGAAAGGCGTCCTCGTCGAACGCTCCATCGCGAAAAGGTGTAACCAAGGCCGGAATGGAACCGGAAAACATGGACTTCGCCCCTGCATTTGCCCCAATATGGTGGCGAATCTTCCACGTTGGAAGCACCTTGGGGTGGGTTTGTTCAGCGCCTGATAAGGAGGCAAAGGCCAGAATGTCCAGCATGGTCCGCATTCCAATGATCGCATCGCTGCTTCTTGCGCCTGTTTCGACAGCCTCCGTCCCGCTCGCCGCCCGTGATTCCGAGTCCTGGGATCAGGCGCGCGCCTCGCTTGTCGCCAGCCAGCCGGGCCCGATGACCGCTGCAATCGACCGCTGGCAGAGACTGACGGCATCCACCCAGTTCAGTTTCGACGATTATGCCGGTTTCCTGCTCACTTATCCCGGTTTCCCGATGGAATCGCGATTGCGCGGATATGCCGAAGCCAAACTTGTTCAGGAAGCGATCCCGGCGGAACGCGTGGTGGCCTATTTCGACCGCTTTCCCCCGCTGACCAATCCGGCCAAGGCGCAATATGCGCTGGCCCTTTCCGTTCTTGGCCGCCCGCAGGCAGAACAATGGGCCCGCGAGGCATGGCGCGGCGGAAGCATGAGCGCGACAGCCGAGGCGACGCTGTTCTCCCTCTTCGGACGCAGCTTCACTCAGGATGACCACGACGCGCGGATGGACGCCCTGTTGTGGGATCGCGATGCCAGCGCCGCGACGCGCCAGTTTTCCTACGTGTCCCCGGCCAGCCGCACCGTGTTCATGGCCCGCATGTCCGCCGCACAAGGCAGCGACCCTGCCGCACTGGGCATCCCCACCCCCGGCAATGCCCTGAGCGATCCGGGGTACGTCTATAATATCGTGCGGCAAATGCGAAAAAGCGGGCGGGCCGCCGACGCGGTCAACCTGCTCGCCATGCGGCCGCCCCTCGCCAGCCGCCCGGTCCATGCCGACGAATGGATCGAGGAATTGCTCGTCAATGCCCGTTCCGGCGGGTCGCGGGCCGCGCAACGCATAGCCGCCTCGGCAATCGATGCGTTCGATCCCGGCACGGACATCAGCACCTTGGGTTACGGGCTGCGCGACGATTACACATCGCTGATGTGGCTGGGTGGAACCAGCGCCCTGTGGGATCTGGGCGACGCCGATGCCGCCGCACCGCTGTTCTATCAGTACGGCGCAGCCGCCCGCACGCCGCAAACCCGGTCGAAGGGATTCTACTGGGCTGGCCTCGCCTCGGACCGGGCAGGCGACAGCCGGGAGGCGCAACGCTATTTCGCCATGGCGGCGGACTATCCGGATCAATTCTATGGCATGCTGGCCCTGGAACGGCTGGGCCGCCCGATTCCCAATCTCAAGCGCGATCCCGCCGCCGTCCCGTCGAGAGATGAACGCGCCGCCTTCTATGCCAAACCCCTGACCGCCGCCGTGCGGGAAGCCGCGCGCGAGGCTCCGTGGAGCGTCACCGTGCGGTTCTTCCGCGAAATTGCCGACCGGGCAGAGACCGAAGGCGAACACGTACTGGTGCACGAACTGGCGGAAAGCCTGGGGCGGCGCGATCTTGCCGTCATCAACGGGGAGAAGGCGCAGGAACACGGATACGGCGATTTCCACGCCGCTTCCTTCCCCACTCTGCCCTCACCGCCGGGATCGAACTGGACCATGGTCCACGCCATTACCCGGCAGGAAAGCCAGTTTGCCCAGAACGCCATCAGCCATGCCGGCGCGCGCGGCCTGATGCAGCTCATGCCCGGTACCGCGCGCGAACAGGCCGGGAAACTCGGCATGACATATATGAGCGCGTCGCTGATCGACGACGCAGGCTACAACATGCGGCTCGGCGACGGGTATTTCACCCGCATGCTCAACTATTACGGCGGCAGCTATCCGCTGGCGGTTGCGGCCTACAATGCCGGGCCCGGCAATGTGAACAAATGGCTCGCCCGCAATGGCGATCCCCGCAGCGGTGGGGTCGGCTGGGTCGACTGGATCGAACGGATTCCGATCTTCGAAACCAAGAACTATGTTCAGCGGGTGCTGGAAAACGCCGTGGTCTATCAGCACATGAACCCCGACAAGGCCGGATATGGCGGGCCGAAGTCGATCAGCTGGTTCCTTGGCAAGAACAGCCCCGGCTGACACCGATGGCGACCGCACAGAGAGTCCCCGGCAACCCGATCACACCGGCGGGTCTGGCCGCGATGAAGGCCCGCTACGATCACCTGTTGGGGACGGAGCGGCCGGAAATCGTTGAAATCGTCAGTTGGGCGGCAGGCAACGGCGACCGCAGCGAAAATGGCGACTACCTCTATGGCCGCAAGCGCATGCGCGAAATCGACCGCGAACTGGCCCACCTCGCCCGACGGATGAAAGCCGCGCGTGTCGTCGACCCAAGCCAGCATACGGACAAGTCGTGCGCCTGGTTCGGCGCAACCGTGACGATCGCCGACGAGGATGATGATCACCGCACGGTCACACTGGTCGGAGACGATGAACAGGATGCCAGCGCCGGTCGCATCGGCTGGAGCAGCCCGATGGCCCGCGCCTTGCGCGGCGCGGCGATTGGCGACTTGCGCAATGTCCGCCTGCCGGGCGGCGAAAAGGAATGGGAAGTGATCGCAATCAGCTATCCCTGAGCCTTTGCTTTCCAGTCATCGGACGGCTCCAGCCGACACATCCGCACAAGACATCGCTGGACAACGCAACACGGGCCTGCAACCACCGGGCCAGTTGCATTTCCTTGATCCCGTAAAGGAGCGCCCGATGGCCGAAATCGTCAATCTGCGTATGGCCCGCAAGGCGAAAGAACGGGCCGACAAGGACAGGAAAGCGCAGGCCAATCGCGCCAAACACGGCCAGACCAAGGGTGAACGGCAGGCCCGAAAGATGGAATCCGAACGGTCCGCGCGCGAACTCGACAGCAAGAAGCGCGAGAGCGACGCCTGATGCGCACGACTTACGGCAACGCGACAGTACGGCTCTATCACCTCGACGGGGCCAGCGAAGGCGGCGCAGTGACGACATTGTTTTACGGCCCGCTGGAAGAAGCCGTGCGGATTGCGCAGCAACAGCCCGAAGCGATGCAGGATGGGCTTTTCATCGCCACAGACAACGATGTGATCGCATATTGCGACCTTGCGGGAGAGTAACATGACAATGGAAACGGACGTGGGCGCGGAACTCGCGATCAGGAATCTGATTGCCCGGATGGCACACACGGTCGATCGGGGCGCGGTAGAGGATTATGCCCCGATGCTGGCGCCGGACACGCGCTGGATCATGCCGGGCGGCGATATCGCGGTTGGCCCGGAAGCCATCATGGAAGGAGTTCGCGGCAGGCGCGCCGCCGGTTCTGCCGGTCCCGGCTCTGCGACCCGCCACATCATCACAACCACGATGGTGGAGGTCGATGGCGATACCGCACGTAGCTGGTCATACTGGATCTATGTTCGCACAGGGACACAGGACCCGGCCATTCTGCTGACCGGTCTCTATACCGATACCTTCCGCCGCACCGAAGCCGGATGGCTGTTCGCCGAACGCATATCGACACTCGAATAATCGGCGCTCGCACACGGCCCATGCAACGCATTTTTGCTGGTATCACTGGAGTGATCCGGTAAATGCGCAGCAAACTTCAAACCAACAAGCGAGTAGAGAAGATGGGCGGAATGATGGAAGGCAAGATCGCGATCGTCACCGGCGGCGCACGCGGCATGGGCGCGGCAACCGTGCGCGAGATGATCGCCGAAGGTGCGGAAAAGGTCTATGCCTGCGACGTGCTGGAAGCGGAAGGCAAGGCGCTGGCCGACGAACTCGGCCCCAAGGTGGAATTCCGCAAGCTCGACGTATCGCAGGACGCCGAATGGGCGGCGCTGGTTGCCGAGATCATGGCCACTCACGGCCGGATCGATGCTCTGGTGAACAATGCGGGCGTTCTCGCCTTCGGCATTCTGGAAGAAGTCGCACCCGAAGAATTCGACCGCGTCTATGGCGTGAACGTCAAGGGCCCGCTGCTGAGCCTGCGCAATGTCGGCAAGGTCATGCGCGAGGCCGGCAAAGGCGCAATCGTCAATATTTCATCGCTCGACGGCCTGCGGGGCGTCAACATGGTCGGCCTCTATTCCAGCTCGAAATGGGCGCTGCGCGGCCTGACCAAAAGCGCGGCGATGGAATTCGGGCCGCACGGCGTGCGGGTGAACTCCGTCCACCCCGGCGGCGTCGATACGGCGATGGGCAATCCCTCCGGCGATGTCGGTGAAGAACGCGATGCGCCCTACGGCCGCGTTCCGCTGCAGCGCATCGGAGAGCCGGGAGAAATCGCGGCAGCCAGCGTGTTCCTGTGCTCCGACAAGGCGTCCTACATCACCGGCGCCGAACTGGCCGTCGATGGCGGCTGGTCGGTCGGCTACTATCACGCCGGACGTCCCGGCGCCCCGGCCAAACTGAAGGCCTGAGCAGGCTCACGCAAGGGTGCCGAGGAGCTCCGGCCGATAGGGCTGGAGCGTTCCTGCGGCACCATCGCGCACCTTGCGCGCCCATGCCGGATCGCCGAGAATTGCCCGACCGAGCGAAACGAGATCGAATTCCCCCCGGTCGAGCCGGGCGCGAAGCTCTTCCAGATGGCTGGTTTCGGCTTCGGCCTGACGGGCATAGATTCCGTCGTCGCCATATTCGAGCGCGGTCTTTTCCAGCCCGATCCCGCCACCGCCGATTGTCGGGCGACCAGTCAGCTTTTTGGCCCAACCCGCGAAGTTGAGCGGGCTGCCCGCGAACTCGGCGCGCCAGAAGCGGCGCTGCGAACAGTCGAACAGATCAACCCCCGCATCCGCAATCGGCGCGAGCAAGGCTTCCAGCCCGGCGGGATCGTCAGCCAGCGTCGCGTCGTAGTCCGTCATCTTGAACTGCGAGAGACGCATGAGGATCGGGAAATCCGGCCCGGTCGCCGCACGGCAGGCGGCAACGATTTCCGCTGCAAAGCGCGCCCTTTCACCGCCGTAGGCGTCGGCCCGACGGTTGGTGCGGGTCCACAGGAACTGGTCGATCAGAAAGCCGTGGGCGGCGTGGACCTCGATCCCGTCGAAACCAAGCGCCTGCGCATCCCGCGCTGCGCGGACGAAAGCGGCGATGACTTCGTCGATGTCGTCCAGCGTCATCGCATGGCCGTCGGCGCGCTCGGGCCCGGCAGGCATACCGGCCTGCGCCCCGGGGAGCCAGATTCCGGAAGGGCCGATGCCGGGCCAGGCAGGCGCGGCAGCCGCAATGCCCTGCAGGCCAGCATGGCCGAGCTGAGGCACGATGCGTCCGCCCGCCTCGTGCACCTCGCGGACGATCCGCGCCCATTCGTCCAGCGCCCCGCCATGAAAATGCGGTTCATAGTCGTCCAGAGCAGCCGTGGGATGGCCGATCGCCGTCGCCCCACTGATGATAAGGCCCACTTCGCCTTCCGCCCGGCGGCGATAGAATCCGGCATAGCCCGGATCCGGCTGCCCGCCCGGCGCCTGACCCTGCCCCATCGGCGCCATGACGACACGATTGGGCAATGTCAGCGTGCCAATTGCAATGGGGCGGAACAACGGGTCGGTCATATGCGCAAAGTCTCGATCATGATTGTCTGTCGCCGCGGACCATAGTGCCGGAACAATCGAACGCAATCGTCCTGGCCCATAGCGGCCATCCAAACCGCCGCGCCTCCTTCCCCAGCGCGGCCAATTCTGCAATGACGCACGCGATGATCCGTTTGCCCGCCCTTCCCCTGACACTGACTGCCGCCGCGCTGGCCGCAAGCATGATTGCAAGCCCGCTGGCAGCCAAGGACAGCCTCGGCGTGTTCGATGGCTGGGGGGCATTCCACGATGCGTCAGTCCCACGCTGCTATGCCATCGCCATGGCACGGCCGAGCACGTTGCGGCGCGATTACGAGCCCTATGCCAGCGTGGGCACCTGGCCGAAGCGCCAGATCCGCAACCAGCTTCACTTCCGGCTTTCGCGCCAGCTTTCGCCCACCTCGTCGATAACGCTCAATGTCAGCGGCAAACGCTTCAAACTGACGGGCGGCGGGGGCGACGCCTGGGCACAGGATCAGCGGATGGATGCGGCGATCGTCGCGGCCATGCGATCTGCCGGGAGCATGACCATCAGTGCCCGCGATACGCGTGGACAGGTTTTTTCCAATACTTACGGCCTGACCGGCGTCGCCACCGCGATGGATGCCGCCACGGTCGGCTGCGCCAAACTGCGCTGATACGAAAGCGGGCCGGGAAAGCCCCGGCCCGCCTGCATTGTTCAAGTCCCGATCGGCAAGCGATCAGAAGCGCCAGCCGACACTGGCAACAATCTGGTGTCGGTCCGTATCGACGTCAAACCGCTCGCTGTCAGGCAAGTCACCGCCGAAATCGACTTCGGCCCGTTCGTAGTTGGAATACCGGTATTCCAGCTTGGCAAAGGCGTTGCGGCTGAACGCCTGTTCCACACCGGCGCCGACCCGCCAGCCGTCGAGATCGAAGTCCTCGTTATATTCGGTGGTGCCGTCATTGGCGAGAACGTCGAGCTTGGCGTTGGTATAACCGCCCTTGGCATAGAGCAGCGTGGTCGGGGCGATTTTCGCACCCACACGCGCCCCGACATAGAGATCGCGGTTGGTCTTGACCCGGCCGAAGCCGAAGCCTTCGAAATCGCCATCGTCGAACTTGGTCTTGGCCGTGGAGTCCGTCAGTTCGGCCTCCGCACCCACAACGACGCCGCCGAGATCGACATCATACCCGACACCGACACCGTACAGCAGGCCTTCGATGGATTCGTCGTTGTCGGCATTGACGTCATCATCCACCGAACTGCCCGCCTTGGTCACTTCATAGCCAAGGATCGCCTCGACCCGCGGTCCTGTGAAAGTCGCCTCGCCCGTGTCCTGAGCGAAAGCGGGAGTAGCGACAGCAATAGCCGATCCTGCGGCAGCAATTGCAAGGAGGTTTTTCATGATCTTGTCCTCTGTCCTTTTCAACACGCCCTTGATGGCGTCCGGACCCTCGAAATGATTGGGAAAGGAAGTGAGTTCCCGAATATAACCTAAGGTTTTTATTGATGTTTTTCTGCAACAGTGCGTGCGGCGAGCCGTTCTTTCCCCGCGTCCGAAAGACGGAACAATGTGCCCTGCGACGTGTTTTGCGGGCCCGCTGGGAAACCATCGCCCGGTGGCGTGGCGGGGTGCCGGAATGGGTGGTTGCCACTCCTGCTTTGCCATTATCCGCAGCGCGCCTTATATGCACCGCAACATGTCCAACACCGCTCTCATGCCGATCCCGGGCCATTCGGACCCGGTTCCCGTTCCCCGCGACATCACCCCGCGCGAGGATGGCCGTATCGATCTGATCGGCCTGCCGAAGAAACGCATCGCCGAACTGTTTGCCGAAGCGGGGCTGGATGCGAAGCAGGCCAAGCTGCGCGCCAAGCAGGTATATCACTGGCTCTACCATCGCGGTGCCACCGGGTTCGACGCGATGACCGACATTGCGAAAACCATGCGCCCATGGCTGACCGAACGGTTCGTGATCGGCCGCCCCGAAGTGGTCGAAGCCCAGCATTCCACCGATGGCACGCGCAAGTGGCTGCTGCGCACGGCGGACAATCACGATTTCGAAATGGTGTTCATTCCCGATGCAGATCGCGGCACGCTCTGCGTGTCGAGCCAGGTCGGCTGCACGCTCAATTGCCGGTTCTGCCACACCGGCACGATGCGGCTGGTCCGCAATCTGACGCCGGGTGAAATCGTCGGCCAGGTCATGCTGGCGCGCGATGCGCTGGGCGAATGGCCCAAAGGACGGATGGATTTCGCGGACAATGCCGGTTCGGACGACGCCGGTTCCGATGACGAGGCGGAAACGGAATATACCGCCGATGGGCGCCTGCTGACCAACATCGTCATGATGGGCATGGGCGAACCGCTGTATAATTTCGACAATGTGCGCGATGCGCTGAAACTTGTCATGGATGGCGACGGCCTGGCCCTGTCGAAACGGCGCATCACCCTGTCCACCAGCGGCGTGGTGCCGATGATGGAACGCTGCGGGGAAGAGATCGGCGTTAATCTGGCGGTCAGCCTGCACGCCGTGACCAAGGACGTGCGCGACGACATCGTACCGATAAACCGCAAGTTCGGAATCGAGGAACTCCTCGCCGCCTGCGCCGCCTATCCCGGCGCATCCAACGCGCGGCGCATCACGTTCGAATACGTGATGCTGAAGGACAAGAACGATAGCGACGAAGACGCGCACGAACTGGTGCGCCTGATCAAGCATTACAAGCTGCCGGCCAAGGTCAACCTGATCCCGTTCAACCCGTGGCCCGGCGCACCGTATGAATGCTCGGATCCCGACCGGATCAGGCGCTTTTCCAATATCGTGTTCGAAGCAGGTATTTCCGCCCCCGTCCGCACCCCCCGCGGACGCGACATCGATGCCGCCTGCGGCCAGCTCAAAACCGCTGCCGAGAAGAAGAGCCGGGCGGAACTGGACCGGCTCTATGCCGAAAAGCAGGCCGCGCTGGGTTAGGAATCGTCTTCCGCGTCGAACCGTTCGCGCGCGGTCACGATCATCTCCCGGTTCTGCAGGGCCCACTGGCCCAGCTCGGCCACCGGCTGCCGCAGCGACCGGCCAAGAGCCGTCAGCGCATAATCGACCCGCGGCGGGACACTGGGCGTCACCGTGCGTTCGACCAGCCCGTCCCGTTCCAGCCCGCGCAACGTGCGGGTCAGCATTCGTTGCGAAATGCCATCAATCGCGCGCCGCAATTCATTGAAACGCAACGTCCCGCCGGCAAGGCTCATCACCACCTGCATCGACCATTTGTCACCCACCCGCGAAAGGATTTCAGTGACGGTCTTGCAGGCGCACGGTGAATGCCCCCCTTCCGGCACCTCTGCCACGGAAACGGAGGCCACAGGCACACCGGTGTGACTATCGGACAAAAAAGTGCCTTCTTGCGCAATGCGTGTAACAGTATCCATAGGGACCCTAGTTATCATCAGTAACTGGAGAAAGCCAGATGAACATCCTCCGCGTCGACAGTGCCACCACCGGCGACAATTCGGTCAGCCGTGAACTGACCCAGGCCATCACCGATCACTTCAAGGCGAAGTATCCCGATGCGACTGTGACCGAGCTGGATCTCGGCACCAATCCGCTGCCGCATCTCGATGCGGTGACGACCGGCGCGATCCGCCTGCCGGAAGACGCCCACGACGAGGCGATGAAAGCCGCCTTCCCCAAGGAACGGGCCGTGCTCGACCAGTTTCTTGCCGCGGATGTGGTGATCGTCGGGGCGCCGATGTACAATTTCACCATCCCCAGCCAGCTCAAGGCCTGGCTCGACCGGCTCGGCGTGCCGCGGGTGACGTTCGGCTATACCGAAGATGGTCCCACCGGGCTCGCGGGCGGGCGTCGGGTGATTATCGCATCCTCGCGCGGCGGCGCCTATGAAATGGACGGCCCGGCCGAACACCAGGAAACGCTGCTGCGCGATTTCTTCGGTTTCATCGGCATTCCCGATGCCGAATTCATCCGCGCGGAAAAGATCGGACTGGGCCCGGAATCGCGCGCGGCCTCGCTGGCGGCGGCGAAGGAGGCCATTGCAAAGCTGTAAGGCTGTGCGGGCCGGGCATTGTCCCGGCCCCCTGCCCTGCCGTGTTTTTCCTGCCGTGTTTTTTGTCGCAGTTTGTCGCGCATGACGGGCATTTTGTCGTAGAAGCGTAACCCCAACGGGCCGTTCATCTGGGGTTGTGGATCGCAAAGCCACCCACCGGGTTATAGGAATTATCAGATGAAAGGACCCAATCCATGCGCAAGATCATCCTTGCCAGTATTCTCGCCGCAGTAGCCCTCCCCGCGGCTCCTGCGCTCGCCGACCCGCCGCGCCATGCGCCTGCCTATGGCTATCGCGACCATGACCGGCACGATCGTTATGACCGGCGTGACCGCTATTCGCGTTACGACACGCGCGGCCGTTACCGCGAACCGCACGTGATGCGCCGTAACGACCGTATCTGGCGCGGCCGCGACGGACGCTATTACTGCCGCCGCGACAACGGCACGACCGGCCTCGTAATCGGGGCAGCAGTAGGCGGCCTCGCCGGCCATGAAATCGCCGGTTATGGCGACAAGACCATCGGCACGCTGCTCGGCGCTCTCGGCGGCGGTCTGCTCGGCCGCGAAATCGACCGCGGCGATCTCAAGTGCCGCTAACCGCGCTGGCCCTCTCGCCAAGGGCCGCCTGATCTGTCATGCCGCCATGCGAACATGCGCATGGCGGCAGGCAGGCAAACGCAACGATGGCCACTCTTGATGCAATCCCGCTCAATCCAGTAACGATAGGCCCGGTAATGACAGGCAGGGCGCGCGCATTCCGCGGTGACGAGCCCAGCGCCATTGCCAAGACCCCCGCCGAAGGTCCGGTCAGGATCGGCCCTCTGGGCCTCGAAGGCGACGAGCAGGCCGACCGGATCAATCACGGCGGGCCGGACAAGGCGATCCACCACTACGCGTTGGATCATTACTCCAGCTGGCAGGAAGAAATCGGCCCCCACCCCTTGCTTGGCTCACCGGGTGGCTTCGGGGAAAATATCTCCACCACCGGCCTGACCGAAAGCGACCTGTGGATCGGCGACCGGTTGCGGCTGGGCACTGCGCTGGTGGAAGTAAGCCATGGCCGCCAGCCCTGCTGGAAAATCGACCACCGTTTCCAACGCAAGGACGTGACCGCCCGCATCATTCAGACCGCACGGTCCGGATGGTATTACCGTGTGATCGAGCCCGGCTCGGTCCAGGCTGGCGACACGCTCGAACTGGTCGAGCGCGGACATGAAGGGTGGAGCGTTGAGCGGGTGTTTCGCCTGCTGTTGCCCGGCAAACCCGCCCGCGACGGCAACGAGATCCGCGAACTGGCCGGATTGTCGGCTCTGGCCGACGTGTGGAAGGCGCGGGCGCGAAAGTTGCTGGGTGAATAGCCCCGCCACGCGGAAACCTGACCACCCCCGATCAGAGCGGTTCCGCGGTGCTGGCGGGCCCCAACCCGTGCTTTCCTACCGGCGGCAAATGTGCTCCATTGGGGCAATGACGTATTCGTTTCCTCCCCGCTCTTCACACCCCAGGCCCTATGCGAGCGGCTGGCGGAAGGGGCCCGATAGTTTTGCCCAAGTACCCTGTCACGTGTGTCAACTTTGGCGGAACCGGGGGCACTTCGGGCAATGAGCAGGCCAGCGGTCCTTGTCACCGGCGGCGCGAAGCGGATCGGTTCCGCCATTTGCCGGGCCTTTGGCGATGCGGGTTGGCACGTGGTGGTGCATTACGGTCACTCCCGCGAGGAGGCGGAAACACTGGCCGCATCCTTGCCCTCTGCCGAAATCGTCCAGTGCGACCTGGCCGATGCCCCTGCGGCGGCGGCAATGGTGGAACAACTCGCCGCGCGGCTGGATGACTGGCAGGTGCTGGTCAACAACGCCTCGGTCTTCGGGCATGACAGCGTCCATGCGCTCGACCCTGCCGTCCATGCGGAGGCGATGCGCGTCAATGCGGAAACTCCGGCCTTCATGACGCAGGCCTTTCTGGCGAGCGCACGCTCAGGCAGCGGCAGGCGGGCGATCCAGATCCTCGATCAGAAGCTCGACAATCCGAACCCCGATTTCTTTTCCTACACGATGAGCAAGCACGCCCTGGCATCGACCATCCCGATGATGGCGATGGCACCGCGCGATACGGCGGACCGTATCTATGGCTTGTGCCCCGGCGCGATTCTCGCCAGCCACGACCAGACCACCGAAGAAGCGGATCGTTCACACCTGCTCAATCTGCTTGGCCGCAGAACCTGGCCTGAAGAGATCGCGGAAGGCGTGCTGTTCCTCGCATCCGGTGCATTGGCAAGCGGGGAAATGCTGTTCGTCGATTCCGGGCAGCACCTGCTGGCGCAGTCACGGGACGTGATCTATCTCGAACGGGAAGGTCTCGAAGCATGAGAGTACCGGCAGCATGAGGCAGTGGGCGAAATGAGGCGTCGGGCAGCATGAAACGACATGCCCTCACCACCCGGATCTGGCACTGGGTAAATCTGGCCTGCCTCGTCGTGCTGTTCATGTCCGGCCTCAACATTTCCAATGCCCATCCCCGCCTATACTGGGGCCACTGGGGTTTCGCACCGGATCAGGCATGGCTGTTCCTTCCGCACTTCCCCGGCTGGATGACCATACCGGGCCATTACAGCCTTGCCGGGGCGCGCCTGTGGCATTTTCTCGCCGCATGGCCGTTTGTCATCGGCCTGCTGCTGTTCCTGGTCGTCGCTACGGCCAATGGCCACTTCCGGCGCGATCTGGCGACGCGGGCGGGCGAATGGCGCTGGGCCGCGATCAAGGCCGACGTGCTGGCCCACTTGCGGCTGCAATTCGACCATCAGGGCGCGAAATTCAATTTCCTCCAGAAAATCGCTTACGGAATGGTGATTTTCGTCCTCCTGCCGGTGATGATCCTGACGGGATTGGCGATGAGCCCGGCAATGGATGCCAACTGGCCGTGGATCGTCGATCTGTTCGGCGGACGGCAAAGCGCGCGCTCAATCCATTTCCTGGCCGCCTGGGGCCTGTTCGGCTTTCTCGTCCTGCATGTCGTGCTGGTGCTTCTTTCTGGGCCTCTGCGCCAGTTGCGCGACATGATAACGGGAGGAAGGCTGTGAAACGGCGTGGGGTACTCGCGGGAATGGCCGCCCTGTTCGCCGGGGGCTGTTCCAAGGTGGCAGCGACGGGACCGGGGGCATCCCTGCTCGAAGCGGTCGAGGGATGGAACAGGAGCATCCACAATCTGCTCGGCCGCCGCACTGCTCTCGCCCGGGAATTCAGCCCCGAGGATATCTCACCCGAATTTCGCGGCAACGGCACGACCGACCCCGCTGACGCTGCTTATCGTCATCATGTGGACACCGGCTTCCAATTCTGGAAACTGACCGTGACTGGTCTGGTCGAAAATCCGCTTTCGCTCAGCCTCGCGGATATCAGGGCGATGCCCCAGCGCACCCAGATCACGCGTCACGATTGCGTCGAAGGCTGGAGCGCGATCGGCCAATGGACCGGTACTCCTCTCGCACATCTTCTGAAACAGGCCCGGCTCAAGCCCGAAGCGCGCTTCATTGTCTTTCACTGCGCCGACAAGCTCGCCGGTTCCGCCTACTATGAAAGCATCGACCTGATCGACGCATTTCACCCACAGACGATTGTCGCACATACCTTGAACGGCGTGCCTTTGCCGGTCAAGAACGGAGCCCCGCTGAGAATGCGCATCGAACGCCAGCTCGGATACAAACATGCCAAATATGTACAAAAGATCGAAGCGGTGTCGAGCCTTGCCAATATCGGCAAAGGCAAAGGAGGATATTGGGAAGATCAAGCCCGATATCAGTGGTATGCGGGGATCTGACAGTTGCATCACCACCGCCTGCCCTGCATCCTCTTGGGCCATGGGATTTGGGGATAAGGGTACGCAATGTTCGACAAGCTGCTAGACAAGGGGCTGAGCAAAGCCCTCAAGAAGGGCGTACTAGAAGTCGTCCATCACGACGGGCGCGAAGTCCGTTTCGGAGAACCTCACCCCGATTTCCCAGAAGTGCGCATCCGCATAGCGGACCCGCAGGTTGCCCGCCAGATACTTGCCGACCAGTCGCTCGGCACGGGCGAAGCCTACATGGATGGCCGTCTGGTCATCGAAAAAGGCGATGTGATGGAGCTGGCCACTCTGGTCGGCGCCAACAATGCATTCGAAGGACGGCGCAAGGGCAAGACCGGCTTCGCCAGGCGCGCCCGCAACATGGTTTTCGCCCAGCTCAAGGAAGCCAACAAGCAGGCGAAGGCACGGGCCAACATCTCGCACCACTACGACATCGGCAACGATCTCTATCGGTTGATGCTCGATCCTTCGCACATGCAATACAGCTGCGCCTACTGGCCGCGCCCCGACATGACGCTCGACGAAGCGCAAGAGGCCAAGCTCGCCCATATCGCGGCCAAGCTTGCCATCCGACCCGGCGATTCCGTGCTGGACATCGGCTGTGGCTGGGGCGGCATGGCGATTTACCTCGCGCGTCATTTCGATTGCCGTGTGACGGGGATCACGCTCAGCACGGAACAGCTCGCACTGGCGCGGGAACGTGCGGAGGCGGCTGGCGTCGCCGGCCGGACGAGTTTCGAATTGGTCGATTATCGCAACCTCGCCACCTCGGGCGCGCAATTCGACCGCATCGTGTCGGTTGGGATGTTCGAGCATGTAGGACGCCCGCAATTCGACACGTTCTTCGATGCGGTCACCAGGCTTCTGACCGATGATGGCGTAATGCTGCTCCACACCATCGGGCGCATGGGCCAGCCAGGGCGCACCGATAATTTCACCGATCGCTACATTTTTCCCGGCGGCTATATCCCGGCTTTGAGCGAAGTGATTTCATCGAGCGAGAAATTCCGGCTGATCCCGACGGACGTCGAAACCTTGCGACTCCATTATGCCAGGACTTTGCGCAGTTGGTACGCCCGCTGCCAGGCCAATAGCGATGCGATAGAAAACATGTACGATGCGCGTTTCTTCCGCATGTGGACATTCTATTTATCCGGGTCGACCGCCGCGTTCGAAACTGGCGGCATGTGCAATTATCAGGTCCAGTATGTGCGCAATCGTCACGCCTTGCCGCTGACTCGTGACTATCTCGTCGATGCCGAACGGCAGTTGCTTGCATCAACTTCGGTTGCGGGAACGACAAACCCCTGATAGGCGCGCCGCGATTCCAGCGGAGCAGTTGAATGACCGATATCAAACGGGTTGTCCTCGCCTATTCGGGTGGCCTTGACACCAGTGTCATCCTGAAATGGCTGCAGGTGCACTATAATTGCGAGGTCGTGACCTTCACGGCGGACCTTGGCCAGGGCGAAGAACTGGAACCGGCACGCCAGAAGGCCGAGCTTATGGGCATCAAGCCCGAGCACATTTATATCGACGATCTGCGCGAAGAATTCGTGCGCGATTTCATCTTTCCGATGTTCCGCGCCAATGCCCGCTATGAAGGCGACTACCTGCTCGGTACATCGATCGCCCGCCCGCTTATTTCCAAGCGGCTGATTGAGATCGCCCGTGAAACCGGTGCCGATGCCATTGCCCATGGCGCAACGGGCAAGGGTAACGATCAGGTTCGCTTCGAACTGTCGGCCTATGCACTCGACCCTGACATCAAGGTAATTGCACCCTGGCGTGAATGGGATCTCAATTCCCGCACCGCGCTGATCGCGTGGGCGGAAAAGCACCAGATCCCGGTACCGAAGGACAAGCGCGGGGAAAGCCCATTCTCCACAGACGCAAACCTGCTGCATACGTCTTCAGAAGGCAAAGTGCTGGAAGATCCGTGGGAAGAAACACCTGACTATGTCTACTCACGGACAGTCAATCCTGAAGATGCGCCCGATCAGCCGGAATACATCACGGTTGACTTCGAAAAGGGCGACGGCGCGGCACTGAACGGCAAAGCGATGAGCCCGGCCACGTTGCTGGCAGAGCTCAATGAGTTAGGCCGCAAACACGGCATTGGCCGACTTGATCTGGTTGAAAACCGGTTTGTCGGAATGAAGAGCCGGGGCATGTACGAAACGCCTGGCGGCACGATTTATGCGGTCGCTCATCGCGGGATCGAACAGATCACCCTGGACCGCGGTGCAGCGCATCTCAAGGATGAGCTGATGCCGCGCTATGCGGAACTGATCTATAACGGCTTCTGGTTCTCGCCGGAACGCGAGATGCTCCAGGCCGCGATCGACCATAGCCAAGAGAAAGTCTCCGGCACCGTCCGCCTCAAACTCTACAAGGGCAGCGCCCATCTGGTTGGCCGCAAGAGCGTGAACAGCCTCTATTCCGAGCGCCACGTGACGTTTGAAGATGACGCTGGCGCCTATGACCAGAAGGACGCCGAAGGCTTCATCAAGCTCAATGCCCTGCGGTTGAGGCTGCTTGCGAAGCGGAATCGGTAATATAATTGCGCAAAATACGCCGAGTCGTTGACTTATCCACTCTTGTCCACTGGCAAATTGGAACAAAGTGGATAAGTAGGCGACACTGGACTTGAACGACTCAACGTTCAGGCGCACCTTTCAACTGTCGAGACGGGGAACCGACCCGCTCCGGACAGACCGCAAGGGATGAAAGGGCACGGCAAGTTCCATAACCGTAGCGATGCGGCGGCAAGGCCCCGCGCTCTTGGACAACACGCCTCTGCGACGCCTTCGGGCTGAGGTGGTGGCGAACCGAAGAGAGCGAGTTGGCCAGCCGCTGGGAGGCCGGAAACCGTGCCGGAATTCAATGGCAACAGGCACCGTCAGGTGCCCGAAACCAAGTGGTTCCGCACAATGTGTCCGGCCACGGACCGCCAGGCGGAAAGGGAACAGTCCCCCGGACAGAACCCGACCCGCCTGACGGGACCGTTGCCGGCGCGAGCGCCGGGCGACACAGCCTTTCGGGGCCTGACGCCGGTGGAAGCAGCCGGTGAGAATGGGGTCGGCATTTCATGCCGGCCCCATTTGTCTGTCCGTTACACGTATTGCGCGGCAAACTACCGGATTGGCGTTCGCGCAATCAGGCGGCGGAAGCGGGATGTGCGCGCCAGCTCCCGCCTATTCCATCAATCCGCAGCCTTGCCGAGTTGCCCACGAATGGCGCCCTTCGGATATTCCGCATTGTGGACATTGACGTAGTAGCCAGAAGGATCGGCCACGATCGCCTTCGCCACGTCATGCTGCAGCGCGACGCATTCATCGCCGTCTTCGCCCGTCACGTTGAGCGGGGTGACAACATCGCCATCGCTGCCCGCCGCACCCACATGGACGTGGGCTCCCGTGACGTCGGCAATGTCCTTCACTGTCAGCGTGAAGCAGAGATCGCCAGAATCGGGATCGATTTCGGCAAAGAACGCGCCCGATCCGTCGGCATCGCCACCGGCGGTTTCGGAGGCACCGTCCAGCGTCGCGGATAGCTGCACCATGTCCTGCGCCAGTGCCGGAACGGCGGAAAAGGCAGTCGCCATCGCACCGCCGACTGTCAGGCAAGCAAGCAAATACTTCTTCGTCATTGTGTCTCTCCTCGGCCAGACTCACCATCCATGGAGAGAGGCCGTGCACGCGTAATACACTTGCCCTGAACGACCGGAAATGGAGAATCGTTCCGCATTTCCGGCACCCGGGCTTCACAGGGCCGACGCCGCCACGACTCGATTTCCCCAGTCCGGCCCCGCATCCGGCCCTGTCGAATCCCGGTCAGCCGCCGCCAAATTGCGGCCAGCCGAAGCCCGCACTGCATTGGTTGCTGCTATAGCGCCCTCCGCAACTGCGAAGGAACGAAAGTTTGCTTACCACGCGCAAGACACGCCTGTTGCCGCTGATCGGCATCATGGCGATGGCTCTTTCCTCCTCGGCCAACGGTGAGGATATTGCCTTGGCCGACACTTCCAAACTGTCGGATGCCCTGACCGGCGAGATTGTCCAGTCCGCCAGCGCCAGCCCGCTCGACGGGGAGGAAATCGGTTCCGGCATGGCAAGCTGGTACGGCCCCAAGTTCGCCGGCCGCCGCACCGCCAGCGGCGAAGTGTTCGACCCCTCGGAATTGACCGCCGCACACCGCACGCTCCCGTTCGGCAGCCGCGTGCTCGTCACCAATGAGGAAAGCGGCCAGTCCGTCATCGTGCGGATCAACGATCGCGGTCCGTGGAGCGGCGGGCGCGTGATCGACGTATCGCAGGCCGCCGCACGCCAGATCGGCCTGATCGGCCCCGGCCATGGCGAAGTCAGCCTGACTCTGCTGGACGGCTGACCACACCCCCATTCCCGCCGTACAGGTAACCGCCGGTTCTTCCCTTCCCCCTTGCCCTGTCCGGCCGTCGGCAACCGAAGTTGACACATGTGACAGGGTCCAGGGCCAATCGCCCGCCCCCGGTTCCGCATCGGGTTCGTCCCGGTCGGGCGATGGCCCGTCCATGCTCTTGAATTCCATCGGCGGATCTTCGGTTTCGCCAGCGGCCCCTTCCGCAGCCTCCTCCCCCGCCCGATCCGCCGCGTCATCGCTGGCGGCCAGATCATCGACCAGCGCACAGGCCGCCGCCGTCCTTGCATCCCATGCCGCATCCGCCGCGCGCATGGCCTCTCGCCCGGCCATCTGGGCCGGGTCGGCATAAGGCGCATCCCCAGCCTCGCCCTCCCACGCCTCGTCACCCCAAATCTCCCCATCCCAAGCCTCCTCGTCGGAGGCTTGCTCGGCAGCCTGCCCTGCCCCGGCAAGCGCCTCCTGCTCCGCCCATTCGCGGCGCCATTCGGCATAGGCGTCGCGCCCCGCACCCAGCCCGAACGCCGTGAGCTCCTTGCGCCGTGCCGCGTCTTCACAGGCAAGCGCCTCGTGGAAATCCGCCGCATCCGAGGCTTGCGCGCCGCCGTCCCATCCGGCCACGCCCGCCAGCATTTCGTCGAACCGTTCCGCCGCACAGAGCGCCTGCGGTTCCGCACAGCGCGCATCGAGCCGCGCCAGATGGGCGAGCAGCAGCCGCGTATCGTAACGCCGCCGCCGCGCCACTTCCTCGCCATGATAGAACACCGGCTCCTCGACACCATTCAGCGCCCGGTCGGCCAGCACTGCCTCCACATGGCTGCGCGCCAGCACCAGCGCCGCGTCCCACACTTTCGCAAAGCGCCCGTCACGCCGCCGCGCGCGATAGGCCGTTTCCGCAGAGATCCGCGCCACGGCACAGGCCGCGCGGACATTGCCGGAACTCGCCAGATGATCGAGAAACCGCACCTGCCGCGCAGGGGAAAAGCCATCATGCCGCAGCCGCGGCGCGGATCGCACCGGGCCGTGACCGTGCGGCTCCGGCTCCGCATAGGGCCACGCCTGCGCTTCCTCATCGAGCGGAGCACCAGAGCGGCCCTGTTCCGTCTGCCACGGATCGCCCTCTCCCGGAGCAGGCCCGAAACCGGAGGGCGCAAAACCGAACGGATCACCACCGGATCGCCCTGCATCGGAAGTCCCAGCACCGGAAGTCCCTCCATCCGAAATCGGAACACCGGAGGGCACGCCCGCGGCAAACCGCTCCATCGCCGCCCCTGCGCTTTCCCCCGGCAGGCCGAGATCGCGGGAAACCGGAATCCACCCGCGCCCCGCCGGATGGCTCTTGCGCGGCAGGCTGTCGGATGGGGGAGTCGCGGCAACCGGCGTAGCGCCACAGGGCGGCGCGCTGTCCACCGATGCAGGAGCAGCCGGTGCGGCAGGAGGCCGCACGGTGTCAGCCCGTGCTGAGTCAGACAATACGGCGTCAGGCGATGCGGCGTGGGGCAAAGCCGGGTCAGACGATGCCGGATCAGACGCTGGCAAAGCGGCAGCGGCCTGCCTGGCCGCCTCCGCCGCCAGCTCCGCCTCATCGACCCAGCGCGGCGTGCCCCGGCTGTTCCGCCGGAAGGCCCGGCCATTGATATACTGGATAGGCCCGTCCCCGGAGCCCCCGGCTAACGGCGCAGCGGACGGATTACGGCAAGTGTCGGACATGATTCAGCTCCTGTCGGTGGGGAGAGAATCAACTCACATATGGCGCATGGGGGGCTGTAGGAAAGCCAGATGGGGAGGAGGGGCATAGATTTACAAAAATTGGTCAGCATCCTTTTCATAGGATCCAACAATCGTCGCAATCACCCAAGCGCTTCTAACACTGAAAGTTAGCAATAAATTTGAAAATTACCAGCGCATCACTTGCCGATTTTGGGTGAACATCCTATATTTTTTTAACGCCTCTGGCGATGCTTACTCAGTCAGCCGAGATTATCGGTGTGGCGAGTGAG
>NZ_JRQQ01000007.1 GCF_001625325.1 Croceicoccus estronivorus | reverse complement strand
TTACCAGAACCAATTATCGCAGCCTTTATCCTTTGCATGATCACATCTTCCCATAATCAAAAACTGGCATCGCCGTTTTGCAAACAATCCCCCCGGTCGTGGTTATCCGGAGTGAAAGCCCGTCTCGGCCCGTGCACCCCACCTAGTTGCACAACCATCTTGAATCCAGACGCACCCCTGCCTAATTTCTCATATTATGAGTAAAGGCATTCCTCTCATCTCATCTCTGCAACGCACGCTCACCATGCTGGAAGCGGTCATTGCCGATGGCGGGGAACGATCTGTTTCGGCAATTGCACGTGAGGCGGGCATTCCTGTAGCCACTGCGCACCGGCAGGTCGCAACTCTGGTAGCGGAAGGTTACCTCGCGTCATCCGGCAGTTACCAGCACATTGCCGGCCCCAGACTTCTCAGCCTCCTGCATCGGCTCGACGAGAAGCAGGTGATTGCCAATGTAGCAGCTCCCATCCTTCACAAGCTGGCAAGCCAGGTCCGCAGTATTGTCCAGCTGGGCACCTTCGAAAATGACATGGTGACCTACCGTATCAAGACCGGGCAAGGAGCAAGCGACATGTTCACCAAGGTGGGCATGCAGCTCGAAGCATACTGTTCCGGCATTGGTAAAGTCCTGCTCGCCCATCTGCCCGACGACCATCTTCGCAGCTACCTGGCCAATGGCCCCTTCGTCCCTTTGACCGACAGGACCATCACCGATCCACATCGTCTGGCAGAAGAACTCAAGGCGGTGAAGGACCAGGGCTTCGCAGTCGACGACGGCGAGATTGCCGAAGACTTATATTGCATCGCTGCACCGATCCATATGGCCGACGGTCGGGTAATCGCCGCCATTTCCATTTCCCGCAACGTCGCCGCCATGGATGAAGCACGCGAAAAACGCGTCAGGAAGCTGTTATTCGAAACCGCCCATGAGATCGAACAAAGGGTGCAATCGGCATAATCGCCCCCTCACTGGCGAGTTACCCGCGCAACAGCCCTCTGGCCTGAATTTTCTGTTCAATTCTCTCATGGATCGGGACGTCCAGTCCACATTCACGCGCCATGCGTAATACGGCGCCGGTCAGGCAATCATATTCGGATTGCCGCCCGCTCTCGATGTCACGTTGCATGGACGTCGTCGCGTCCGGGGGAAATCCGTTCACAAAAGCCAGTGTCCGCGCCACACAGTCCGTACCCAGCGCAATCCCTTTCATCTCGGCAAGACCCGCGATCTCGTTCATCGCATCGGCCAGCATCCCTTGCCCTTCGTCGGTTTCCTTGATCCTTCCGGCATCGCAGCGCAGTGCCGTGCCCACCCCGCCCAGAGACGCGGCCAGCAGGAATTTCTCCCACAAATCGCGCCAGATGTCTGTCGAGTGCTTATGTCCGATCCCGCACTTGGCGAGAACTCCCTGGAAAAGGTCCACCACTTCCTGACCGCCTTGGGAAACGAGGCCGAACGCCAGCGAGGGGGCGACACCGACATGATGCACGACACCCATCCGCACTTCAAAGAAACCATGCACCCGCGAAGCGATCACCGGCACCGCGGGAAAGCGGGTCATGACCTGTATCGGCGCCTCGACCCCATTCTGCACCGTCACGATGCCCGGCCTCACCGATGCCAATGGCGCGGCAAGTTCCAGGGCATCCGTCAGGTCGGCTGCTTTCGTGCAAACCAGTACGAGGTCAGCATCCGGGATAGAGAGACAATCCTGCCGGACAGCCACTCTGACATGCGAATGGACACCCTCACGATATAATTGCACTCCATCAGACCTCAGGCTGGTAAATCCCGGTTCACGCGCAACCATGACAACATCGTAACCAGCATCCGCCAGGCTCGCCGCAAAGAAGCGCCCGAGAGCACCTGCCCCTATGATAACAATACGCGCCATTTCCGCACGCTAATGGAAAGGTGCGCGAACGTCATCTGCCCACTGCTCGCAATGGGCAGAAGCAATCGCATGGATCGACGAATTTAGCGCACGAGGCGCACAGGCATGTGCTTGATGCCCCCGACGAAGTTAGAGCGCAGGCGGCTCACAGGCCCTGCCAACTCAAGGTCGGGGAAGCGCGCCAATATCTCGTTCAGAACAGCGCGCAATTCGATTCTAGCCAGATCATTACCGAGACAACTGTGGCGACCGAAACCAAACGTCAGATGACGGTTCGGCTTGCGCGCCAGATCGAGGCGGAATGGATCCTCGAACACGCTCTCGTCACGATTGGCCGAGGGATAGAATAGCGCAACCTTCTCGCCCTTTCGCACAGTCTGCCCCCCAATCTCGACATCGCGTGTCGCGGTACGCGCCATATAAACGATAGGCGTGACCCAGCGCAGCAATTCCTCCACTGCCTGCGTCATGCCGGAACGGTCCGCTGTCAGCATCGCACGCGCTTCCGGGTTTTCGATCAGCGCCAGCATCGCCCCACTGGTCGCGTTGCGCGTCGTTTCGTTTCCGGCAATAACCAGAAGAAAGCAGAATCCCAGAATTTCCATATCATTCAAAGGCGTTCCGTCGATCCGTGCCTCGACAAGCAGGCTGACCAGATCTTCACCGGGAGATGCACGGCGTTCTGTGATGAACCGCATGAAATACCCGAATATCGCCTGCTGTGCCGCCATGACCGCCTCTTTCGGCAGTTCGAGATTTCCATATTCCGGGTCCTCGCTACCGACAACCGCATTGCTCCACGTATACATCTGGTCCCGGTCGCTGGTTGGAACACCCAGAAGTTCGAGAATAACGTCGAGCGGCAGGCGCATGGCAATGGCTTCGACAAAATCGATTACCTCGCTTTCGCCAGCGCTCGCGGCAGCCACACGGGCAGCGGCAACATCATCTGCGATTTCCCTGCAACGCGCGATAATGTGTTCTTCCAGCGCGCGCATCACACTGGGCTTGAAGCGTTCGCGCAGGATCATGCGATTCTTGTGGTGCTCGGGCGGGTCCATCATGAGCATCAGGGGAATGCGCGGCGTGCTCTCGTCCATGGGCTGATCCTTGCGAAGGATGGTAATCCCCGGCCCGTTTATGAAGTTGTCGCTATCCTTACCGATTGCCGTGATGTCCGCATAACGTGTGAAGGCCCAGAACGGTTCGCGAATGCCATCGTCGTGCCAGGCAATCGGCTGCTCTTTCCTCATGCGAGCCCACACCTCATGAGGATACCCATTAGCCGCGAAGTAATCGGGATCGAAGCAAGCCGGATCGGCCAGCGGGCGCTGAGACATATTTATCCTCTTCTCTTTAGTGAACGATCGTTTACTAGCGTTTTCTGAAGCGGCGCGCTAGAGGGCAATGATGAATGCTGGCGATGCAGACTTGAGGCAGGGCCGCCGCACGCGCATGGCGCCAGCCGAACGGCGCGCCCTGATCCTGGCTGCGGCCTCCGACATGTTCCAGCGCCATGGCTATGCCGGGGCCAGTATCGACGCGATCGCCGCGGCTTCCGGAATCAGCGGGCCGGGGATTTATCGCTATTTCAGTGGCAAGACCGAATTGCTCCTCGCTTTGCTGGAAGCTGCCGTTGATGAAGCAATGGACGCGATTGAAACCGCAACTGCATCAGATCCCGCCCTGGAGGGCCCCGAACGACTGGCGGATGTCCTTGCCGATCATGCGATGAGCAAGGGAGCAATCATCACTCTGCTGCAGGGCACAGTGGCCGATATGGAGGCCATGGACAAAAGTCGCCTGGAACGACTTCGCGGTGACGCCGTTGGACGGCTCGCCCAAGCGCTGACACTGAGGCGCGGGAGTTTGAGCATTGCAGAAGCAGAGGGCAGGATTGTCGCCGCACTGGCAGTTGTGGGACAGGCAGAACGATTCCTGGCAACCGGGGCCAACGAAAACAGTTTCCGCATGATAGTGCGTGCGATCCTGCGCCTTTGAGCGCTCGTTCTTTCTGCATGTATGCTTGCGATTGCATCGCGTTCACTCCCCCTACCGGAGGCAGATCGACGCGCTGCCCAAACACCGCAGTCCGAACACAGGTACTATTGACCTCGCCCTCCCCTCCGGGCAGCAGAATAAGAACTATCCGTACCTATCCAGGGGGGATGTGTGCGATGGAAAGGACAGGGTTTGGCAGAAAAGACTTTTTCCCGAAGAGAACGCGGCAGGCCGCGCAATCCGGACGTTTTCCCAAAAATCCTTGCGGCGGCCAAGAAGCTTCTGGCCAGCGATGGCTACGAAGCGCTGACATATGATGCCCTTGCGCAATCTACCGGCGTAAGCCGCGGCACCATCTACCGGCGCTGGCCGACAAAGGCCCATATCGCCGCAGATATCATTCGCGGCAATGAAGAGGGCTTTACCTATACCCCTCTGGAGGAAGGTTTCAGCGCGCAAATCCGCGCGGTCGTCGAACAGATCTATTCGGGCTACAAGGATCCTGCCATGGGGCCCGCATCCGTCGGGCTGTTCAATGCCTATTTTACGGACGCCAGCCTGCGATCCACCGTGCACGATCCTCTTGAAGAAGGTGCGCGGGAAAACTTTCGCAAAATCGTGAATGATGCCAAGCGAAGTGGGACCGCCCGGAAAGATATAGATGTCGATGCCCTGTTCGACATTTTGACGGGCAGCATCATTTACAGGATTCTGTTCAGCAACCTCTCCTGTGACGACCGTCACATCGAAGAAATCTGCAATATCGTGATCAATGGCGTGCTGGCGGACTCGTGAGCACCGGATTGGACAGCATCAGATGCTGCCCAATCCGCCGGTATCAAGTCCCGCCATAAAGCGCGAGATTATCCCTTGCTGGCTTCGAACGTCCAGGTCCAGTGGCCATCCTCCGGACCATCTTCGAAATTGAACTCTTCGCGAATGGCTGGGATCGTCCAGTCGAGATAATCTTCCCACTTGATCATGAACATCGGGCGTTTCTGCTTCCCGCCCAACGCATAACCCCTTGCGATACCTTCAAGATACGCCGGGACGACCGCGCCATAGTGGCATGCCATGCGCATCAGTCCGGTCGATGTGAGGAACGTTCCGAACCGATTGAGTTCTGAGGCGAGCGGCTCCGCGAAATAATTGTTGATCGCGATCGTGTTGGCAACGATCAGCGCGACCTCACCTACCGGGCTGGGATCCAGGCCAGTGACCATGTGTTCAATGTCGTGATTTTGCACACGACGCTTGTTCAGATATTCGAAATCGTTTTCCGCTTCGGCGAGGAACATGAAATCGATGTCCATGCCGCTCGAAGCCATAAAATCATGGATGCGGGAGCCGAGCGTTCCGGGCTCGTAATCACGCAAGCTTTCAACAGTGAAGTTGCTTGTGAAACGGGCGTCGAGCCACTCCGCAAACTCTGGAATGCGTGCCTTTTCCTCCATGACGAGGCCAAACAGCCTTTCACCGTCCGTCACTTCGGCAAATGCACGATGCACATCGGGAATCAGATAGGCACCGGGCAGATCATGTCCGTCCCGCTTCAACCCCATCTGAGCATAGATGTCCCGGAAGCGTGGATTGTTCAAATATTCGGAAGTGCTCGTAAGAACGCTACTCTTGGCAGGTTCATTTGCCCCCTGAAGGTAGCGTGCTTCTGCCGCACTGAGTTCCCCAGCCTTTTGCTTCTCAACCACAGTAGCCATGATTCAGGTTCCTCGTATCAATATGGCACGCGACGGCGCACCCCGACTTCATTGATTTAATCAGTTTCCGCATTCTACGTCGGAAATTACAGGACATGATGTGCTGTATATGGCAGCAGCTGTCAATCGCAACAGCGCGTAAATTGCACCAAGATGCGTGCAACGGAACAAGCCCGACGTCAGTGATCGGTCCAGCTATTCGCCTGATCGCCGCGTGCCATCAAATCCTGTGTCCGGATGGAAGGCCCGATGGCTTCCTCAGTCGCACCGCCCAGCCTGCGGCGCCTCGGTGCCCCTAAGGATGACATCGACGATCCGCTCGATCTCTATTGTCCGATCCACCAGGGAGCTGAATAATTTGCCAAAGATGATCGCCCCGACAGCAATGTCGAACACCGCATCGCTATCGACGTCGTCACGGACCATTCCCAGCGCTTTTCCCTTTTCCACCGTCCGGCGAAAGGAAGCACGCGTATCCTCCTCGATCGAGGCTTCCAGTTCCCCCCTCAACGATGGGTCTCTCTGCCAAGCGACCAATGCGCCAATAGAAGCGGCCCCAACGTCCTTTTGGCTATAGCGATCATGTAACAGCGCCAGGACCGCACGCACTTCACCGTCCCAGCCCCGCTCTTCGATTACATCGGGAAACTCCTCGTTTCCGCGATTGGCAATGTCATTCACCAGATGAGCCTTGCTCGGCCATCGCCTGTAGATTGATACGCGGGAAATGCCCGCTGCCTGTGCCACAGCTTCAAATGTCAGGGCATCAAAACCACGCGTAGCCAATATCTCTCTCGCTGCGGACAGAATGGCGGCATCGTTAGCCGGGTTACGCGGTCGCCCCGGGCCTCTCCGCTTTGGTTTTTCCTTATTTTCTCCGGTCGTGCGACCCGTCATTTTCTTCTCCCCGCAGCGCCTCCGACGCGGCACCCCCGCCGTTTGATAAAGATCAATTTCCAGCTTGTCCCCTTTTCCAGAATGTCATACGATACACAATGTACTGTAAATAACACGATGCCGGAAAAAATTAGCGGCATATGTGATCCCTATGAAGTCTGGAGAGGAAGCTATGAGTTTCGATCTGCTCATTACCAATGCCCGCATTTGCGACGGCTCCGGAGGGCCTTCGTTCACCGGTTCGGTTGGCGTTCGCAACGGCCAGATCGTCGCTGTAGGCGATATAGCCGGAGAAGCCACTGAAACAATCGACGCAGAGGGCCTGATCCTTTCCCCTGGCTTCATCGATCCACACACCCATTATGATGCGCAGTTGGTCTGGGACGGCCTTGCCCAGCCTGCTCTCGAACATGGCGTGACGACAATCGTGCCTGGCAACTGTTCGCTCAGTCTCGCTCCGGTGCGGGCCGACCACCGCGAACTGCTGGGCGCGACCTTCCGCAAGATCGAAGAAATGCCGCAGAATGCCTTCGACGCCGGTCTGACCTGGGACTGGGAGACGTTCGGCGAATATATCGCGGCGATCCGGGGCCAACTGGGTATCAACATCGCCCCATTGGTCGGTCACAGCCTTATCCGCCTCTGGGTGATGGGAGAAGACGCCCGCAAGCGTCCAGCCACCGATGCAGAAATTGCCGAGATGCAGGAAGTACTGGCGGAATGTCTGAGCGAAGGCGCCATCGGCATGAGCGGTTCTTGGGTGGACATCGATCATGAAAACATGCCGGTCCCGGCCCGATTGGCGGAACCACGCGAACTCGACGCGCTCTGCGCGACGCTTGGCGAACATGGCGCGATCATGCAGATCGTTCCCGAATTCTGGGACCCCGATCTGCTTTGCGCGCGGATCGACATTATGGCCGATCTTTCCCGCAAGCATAACCTGACCATCACGTTCTCGCCACTGTTTGACAGCAACTCTTCGCCCGATCTGGTCGATATCGCACATGAACGTATCCGCCTGCAGACGGCATTCGGCGCGCGGGTGGTTCCCCAGATGCAAACCCGGCCGATTGACCTGTCGTTCGATCTGACAGCACCGATGTCGACGTTTGCAACGCTGCCGACATGGTGGGCGACGACGCTTCTTCCCCATGAAGAAAAGCTCGCTAAACTGCGCGATCCCGAACACCGGGAAAAGCTCCGCGCCGAAATCAACAATTTCATGATGCCCATCGGCCTCGATCTCGATTTTGCCGACGCTTTCGTGAAGCGCCCGGGCAAGGCCAGCGAAGGTCTGGTCGGCCGCCGCCTTGGGGATCTCGCGAAAGAGCGGGGCTGTCACCTGGCAGACGTAATAATCGATATCGCTCTGGATGACGATCTTCAGACCTCTTTCGGTCTGGAAGCTCTTGGGCATAGCCGGTCTGACAAGATCGGCCATTTCCTTGCCGATCCGTTGATCGGGATCGGCGCAGGCGATGGTGGCGCCCATGTCACCAATTTCTCCACTTACGGCGACACCGGATACCTGTTCAGCAAGTACGTGCGGGAACTGGGTGCGATATCTATCGAGCAGGCGGTCCATAAACTGACGCAGGACGTGGCGCGGATCTGGGGCATCAAGGATCGTGGATTGGTGAAGCCGGGATACGCGGCAGATCTGGTTCTGTTCGACCCGGCAACGATCGACCGCGGCCCGGAAATTGCCGTGCATGACCTTCCGGCCCCCGGATATCGCTTCATTCGTCATGCCCAAGGGGTGCGCGACGTGTTCGTCAACGGTCGCCGGGCCTACAACGCGGACAAGGGCTACACCGATACACGCACCGGCGCCGTCGTGCCGGAAGCGGCCTGAAACACGAGAAGAGAGCCAAACCATGCTGAACGACGTCACGATCCCGCCACGGCGGGCCTTCACCCAGCCACAGGCGGGGGACAACTGGGAAACTCTTGCCAAGCGTCTGTTTCCGGAAGAACCTTTGCAGGAAGCGGTGCAGAAGCTGCAGAGCTGGAACCTGTTCCTCGCCTTCCGACCGGGCGGCGGCGGGATGACCCCCTCCGACATCGTGTTTACCGAAGCACCGCGTGCAGCCTGACCGCGAGGAAATGACGGCAACGATAGAATCCATTGGCTTCGCTGCCACTCACGATGGGGAATTCGCTCTGGCAGTGGTTCTCCGCTTCCCGAACGGCGGCACGTCACAGGTGCAGATCCTGAACGAACATCTCGCACCGGTAATGGCCAAAGCCAATGTCTCCACGGCGAACGAGTTGGTCGGCATGCCGTGGTGCGTGCTCAACATATAGCACCCCAATACAGGCATCTGGCCGGCCCGGTTTCGACGGGCTGGCCAGATGCCCATGCATCTTCCACCCCGTCGTCATATGCGTTTGGCAGAACGGTGAGCTGCTGATTTTGGTAGAATTCATACTTCAGACGAACAGTTGCGCGGTCCGATCAAGAAACCAATACGTTGCCCAACTACCGATGGCGTATGGCGCGATGCGGACTACAAAAGCCGGAGCAGGTGCAAAGCCTTTCCAGGTACCGGCTGCGCGAACAGCCAACGCAGCAATTGCCATCACGAAAACCACAAACAGGATCTGCCCCAATTCGACGCCCAGATTGAACAGCGCAAGGGCCAGAACGGACTGGCCAGGCGGGAGGCCGATTTCACCCAAGGCCCCTGCAAACGCAAAACCGTGAATCAAGCCAAACCCGATCGCCGCCAGAATGGGCCAGCGGATCGTCAGGCTACTCGAACCGCGCCGCGCGCGCAGCACCTCGGCGGCAACGAAAGCGATGCTGAGCGCTACCAGAGCCTCGATCAAAAGCGACCATGGACTGATCAGGCCGAGCGCGGTTGCGAGCAGGGTTACACTATGGGCCAGAGTGAACCCTGTCACGGCCACCGCCAGCCGGGAGGTAAACCCAATCAGCAAAATCAACGCCAGGACAAACGAGAGGTGGTCGACCCCTTCCAGAATGTGTTCGATACCAAGCCCAAGATATGCCGAGGCTGCAGATGCCCTGCTTTTTTCAGAAGTAAGTGTAAGCGGGGGATCGCCCGGACGCAGGATTGTGTGGAACATCCGCCCATCCCCATAGTCAATGCGGACGAAAACGTCAGTGATGCTGCCGTCCAGCCCCTCGATTGCAATGCGTTGGTTCTCCAAAACCCCGATCGTGCATTCTGGATGGGACCACTGTTGTTGGCGATATGTGTTAAACAATCGCTCGGCCTGCGGGGGGCCGTCGGTCCAGCCTCCTGAAAGGTGTGGTACAAGGCGAACGGTCTGTTGCCCCATCATGGGCTGCTTCCAGGTCAGATGACAGATCGATTTCGTATCACGCACAATGTCCAGAAGAGCGGGACGTATCTCGTGCGCCGCCGCTGTTCCGTAGCTGCAAACCCAAAGGAAAATGACAAGCAAAGCCTTCATGGCATTGCGACACTGGATCGATCCGTCCGCACGACATCAAAGCCCTCCAGGAGTTTTGCCAGCGTTCTTTCCCGGACTTGTGCCTGCTCCTCATCCAACCAGTCGGCACGTATGCTTGCCCTGACATCCTCGAAACGCGGCGTATGAGAGGGCCGTCGATCGTCAACGAACACCACATGCCAGCCATAGCCTGAACGAAACGGACCGGACCATTTGGCAAGCGGAGCCGCCGCAATCTCGGCTGCAAAGTCTCCCAGCCCGAATGCGCGTTCAATCTGTCCGTCATCCAGGAGAGCAAACTGCCGTCCCTCGACGAAGGGATCATCAGCAATGGTCGAAATGGGGGCACCACGTCGTAGCCGGGCCAGTGCAGTCCTGGCCCGATCAAGCGCACCAGCCTCACCGCCATTGTCCGGACTGAAGTAGAGCTGCCTGAATGCGGTGCGGGCGGGCGTCGCATAGCGATCCGAACGCGCCCGGAAATAGGCGGCCAGCGTTTCATCGGACGGATTGCGGGCGGCTTCTCCCTCCGCCAGGAAACGTACTTTCTGAATGACCCGTCGACGGACCACCTCATCTTCTGCCCCGAGGCCCAGTTCGATCCCCCGGCGATAAAGCGCCTCGTCCGCAACATAGTCATTGACCAGTTGTTCCATGCGCTCTTTTCCGGGCCGCACCCCGAATTGCTGTTCGTATCGCGCTGAGAGGCTGGCAAGCACTCCTTGCGTCACTTCAATACGCCTTGGGTCGGTCGCGCGGGCATGTACCGCGGCGAGGCCATAAAGCATCATACCCAGCAGCAAAAAATGCAGCAGGGGCTCTCTCAACACGGCCCGCGCGGATATCACGATCCGGCTCCCGCCATCCTTCCCGGAAGATACCATATGGGCGATGACCAGGCCCGTTCCTGCAATGTTGCGGGCGTTCCTTGGGGAATGGGCAGGCCTTCCCGCACAGCAAGAATTGTGGTCCAGCGGGGCGTGGGAATTTCAACCACGCGGAGATAGTAAACCGCCGGCTGTGACGGGTCGAAGGTCGGATCTTCCCATCCTGCCGTCAATTGGACCGCCCCGATACTGTTGGTGTAGGTGGCAGTTTCGAGATCCACCGTACTGCCAACCGATGGCGCCTTACCCGTCGCAGAATTCACCTTGCGACCACCAGACAGCGCGACATCGAAAACCCGTTCACGCGGTGTTTCTCCATCAAGCCAGACCTTCACGATCTGCGCACGATCAAGATTGGCACCATTCGGATCCTTGAGAGCCCACACGAGGAAGCGCAGCCCATGCCGCCCCTGTCCCGCCACCTGCATGTCGCCACCCATCGGCGTGCCTTTGGCATAAGCCTGATGGACCCACCCGGGCTTCCCCGGCTGAATAGCGTCATAATCCCAACCTGCGAAGAAGCGGACCTTCAACCTCGTTCCAGAGGTTGCAAACGTTTCCTTGCGCCGCATGGCATCGAAAATGGACTGGCGTGTGTTGGTCTCCGCCCACACACCGGTCAATCCCGGCGAACCTGTTGCGAACAAAGGCAAAGTCCGTTGCGGATCGTTCATTATTCCGAGGCTTTTCTTCGCCTGTTCCCGATCTATGCGCGCGGCAGGAACGGTCGTGCTGCCACCATAAGACTGTTCGTTGGAACTGCTCAACCCGCCATGCAGATCACTCCCTCCGGCCATCCCGAACTTGTAGGGATTGAAGCCCGTTCGGCGTTCCAGCACGAGCCCCCGGCCATAAGCGTCACGAACATAACTGCCCGGCAATTTGCTTGGTTTCTCTTCCGGTCCGAACAATTTGTCGAAAATCTCGAAAGACGCGAATTCATCATTCGGCGACAGCAGCGGATGGGTTTCGGACTGCCCCTTGTTCTGGACGATTTCACTGAGCGGTTCGTTGAGCAACCGCCGTTTCGCATAGGCTTCGTCAATTGGCCGGTGATTGCTGTCGAGCCAATCATACATCAGCCCGTTACTGGCATTGGCATTGTGCGGAATTGCCAGCGATTCTACCCCATTTGCCCGGTTCGCCTCAAGATAGGTCCACAAGTCTTCCGGCCTTGGAGAATCCTGAGAGCTAAACGGAAATGGTGCCTGATCACCGCGAAAGATCACATTGCGATGAAGGTTCTGATTACCGGGAGTGGAACTCCATTCGTAGCCGATGAACGTCGTAAACCGGCCTGGGTCGTTATACCGATTGGCAGCCTCGACACTCTTCTGCCAGGCCGAGATGCTTGCGCTGCGCACCCCACGGGCGGGCGAACTGGAAAGTTCCGTCATCAATGCAAACGGATTTCCTCCGTCTGCCAGCCTGCGCCGCACTGATTGCCCATATTCAGTGCTGGAAAATTCGCTTTCCGGATCGCCGATGGCAACTCCCAGACCCATCTGTTCCGCGTGGTCTGTGACGGAAATGAAATCCAGCGGCACATCCCGCCGGATGGGCCGGCCCATCATGTTGATTTCATCGCCACGAGCGAAGCGGTAAGCGTCGTCAAGGCCAACCCGGGCACCCATGATATAGGCATCGAACGACAGAGCCGTATGCAGGTGCAATTCCCCGAAATAAGCATTTCGGTCCGGGTTTTCCGCCAAGACCGGAGCAACGCTCGCCTGGGGGACACTTTCAGCCGGACTGTCACCGCACGCCGCCAGAACCGATAGCAACAATGGCGTGGCACATAAGACCGCCCCTCTGGGGAATGGATGAAACATCGCCAACATCTCCTGTTGTTGTCCCGGCCTGATTCCAGAAAACAGGTTTACGCCCGCTCCCCGCACACGGCATTGCACCACCCTGTTCCCGCTGACCCGGGATCGGGACAAGCGAGAACAGGGTCGGCAGGACAGTCGTCAAAAGGTTACTTTGGCATCCACGCCATAGGTACGCGGCTGTTTGAAAGAGGCCGCAGCCCAGCCTAGCGAACCAAAATCGATGCCGAAATCGATGTTCTTGTCATTGGTCAGGTTGTTACCCCAGACACCGACTTCCAGACGCCCGCTTCCGATCTCGATATCGGACAATGAAATCCGCGCTCGCAGGTTATGGTCGGGTCTTGACCGAATATTGCGATTAAACGGGGCTGCGCGATCGAGATTGTGAAAGTAGACTGTACTGCGATAGGAATAATCTGCTCGCGTGGTCAAAGTCATGGAGCCCACTGGCATTTCATACTGCGCACCGACATGGGCATTGAACTTCGGAGCCTGTGGCAGCCGCACTTCGTCCGCGATGTTGATAATCTCGTCAGTTGCCGGATCGCGATAATCGTAATTCTTGAAATTATCGTGAGTGTAGCCAAGCGATCCGTCGAAAGTCAGACCGTCGACGGGAATGGCGGTCACTTCCGCTTCGATCCCCTTCAGCGTGGCAGAGGCCGCATTCACCACAATGGTGGTGACGCCACCCGTGCTTGGCGCGAACTGGCTGATCTGGAGATCCTTGTAGTCAGTATAGAATGCGGCCAGATTGATACGCAGCCTGTGATCGAAAAATTCCGACTTGAGACCGACTTCGAAGGCCTTGACCTTTTCAGGTCTGAAGGATGGTGCCAGCGCCCCCGATCCTGCGACGAACCCGCCCGAACGATAGCCGGACGATGCACGCAGATAAACCATCACATCATCATCGAGATTGTAATTGGCCGACGCCATCCAGGATACGTTGTTGTAAGATACTTTGCCCGAGCTTGCTGACGTCGGCGTAACCCCTTGAACCAGGCTCTTCTTGTCGTGCGTATAGCGGAGCCCTCCGGTCAGTTCGAGCCGATCGGTGGCGCGCCACGTAACCTGACCAAATGCGGCCATGGATTCCGCTCTCGCCTGGAAAGGCCGGCGTGGAGTGAGATTCAAGCCGACAGTATCCAAACCCGGATTTTGCGCTGCGATGGTGTCAGCCGTTTTCTGATCGTAGCCGTAGAGGGTCAGGTAAGGCACCGGAATAGGCAGCGTGATGAGCTGGAACAGGTTCTCTCCTGCCTTTTCCTTGAAGTAGTAAACGCCGGCAACGTAGGAGATATCTCCCATGTCACCAAGTGCCTGGAATTCCTGGCTGAACTGCCACTGATCCTGATCGGCATTGTTGCCGTTGTAGAGGGCGACCGGCTGCACCGAAACGAGCGTGGGTGATGAGAAGTCGATGACTTTGCCAAGTAGATTGCCTTGGCCATCGAGCCCCAGGATCGTATCTTGCTTGAATTCCCGATAGGCACTGATCGACTTGAGCGTGAACGCATCCGAAGCCCTGTATTCGAGAGTCAACGAGTGGCCGAAAATCCGGGCCTTGCTGCGGTAGCGTAGATTGCCCGACGTATCGACGAAGCCATTCTCATAGCCTGTCCCCAAGCGGGTTGGACTGATAATGAATGGATCGCCGCCAAGTGCCTCTGATTGACTGAAATAAGCCTGATTCAATGGTGTTGCGGCAATCATCTGGAAATAGCCGGAATTGCTCCGGCGATCATTGTAATCAAACGCATAGTTTGCCGTCAGATCGCCGAAGTCGCCTTGCACATTGATCATCAGTGCATCGCCATTCAACGAACCAGGATCCCGTGAGTCGGGCTGTAGCAGATTGTCGACATAGCCATCACGTTGCCGATGCATGCCGGCAATCGACGCCTTGATATTCGAACCGCCGATATAACCGGTGTCGACACGAGCCTTTACCGACCAATCGTTGTAGCGACCGTATCCAGCCTTGACCTGGACACCCATTTCATTCTGCGGCTTGCGCGAAACGAGCTGCACCGCACCACCCACGGTATTACGGCCGAACAAAGTGCCCTGGGGGCCGCGCAACACCTCGATCCGTTCGAGATCCACCAGATCGAACAAGGCCCCGGCTGCACGCGCCACATAGACGCCATCGATGTAGATCCCGACGCCCTGTTCCGCCGCCGCGCTGGGCAATTGGTTACCGATTCCGCGAATGAACACCGACGCCGCAGTTGGGCTGCCCGGTTGAGCCATGATGCTCAGGTTCGGGGTGAACTGAGGCACTGACGTCACATCGACTATATTCTGTGAATCGAGAAAACTGCCACTTAGTGCGGTAACCGCGACGGGAACGCTTTGCATGGATTCCGCAGTGCGCCGGGCAGTAACGATAATTTCCCCCAGCCCGGAGCCAGACTTTTCAGTGCTCTGAGCAGTACTTTCCTGCGCAAATGCGGATTGCGGCAGGTACATTGCCATCGCCGCAAGCGATACCGACCCGCACCACGCCATCATTCTGGCTTTCATACTCTCTCTCCCTGTTGACGTGCGCCCGACGCGACCTGGTGCAGGCGCCTTCTTTTATTCCAGCCTCATTCGGCCGAATTTGATATTTCAGCTACATCCAGTTGAAACGATTGTAGATTCCGCGCCGCCGGGCAGCGACCTGCTCTGCTCTTTGCTGAGCATCCATGCGTTTCACATTCTTGGGAAGGTGATCGAACAACGCATCCTGACGCACCAAATTACATTCAATTTCGGGTGATGTGTCCGAGAAGATCCAGCGCCGCCCCATCATTCCTTCCGTGAAGCCAGCCGTATCCAGCCAGTTCGGAATACCGGGATCTTCGTGTGCGATAACCACGATGAGTTCCCCATCGTCTTCCAAAGCCGCATGGTGCATGTTGGTACCGGTCAGGCGGTAACGGTAATCGTTGGTTTCCCACCAGGGATTGTTGAATTCGATGTTCCAGAACTGGCATTCCGGTGGCCGCGTACGGAGCACAAGTGCCATGCCTTCAGGCACTTGCCAGACACCGCAGGATGGCTCTCCGCCGGGTGTGGCGTTAAGCTTATCACCGGTCAGACTGCGCCAGCTTACAAACTGGTTCGGCGTACGCCGAAACAGATCCATGGTGTCCTGCCAGAATGTTATCGTATTTTCGATCCATTGCCCGGTAGCCTCAAGCGACTCCATGATCCTCTCGGCGGTCATCAATGGTGGCGAAGCAGGAGGCCCAATACGCTCGATCCTGGCGCGCATCGGGCGCTCATTTTCCCAGTCGGCAAAGAATTGACGAATAGTCACACGGAAATCGGCAGGCGTCAGTTTGAGCCAGTTCTCCGGATGTGGCGTCGCACTGAAGATCACTTCAAAGTCGCCATCGGGGCCCACTTCCAGATCCTGCGCGAACAGCCCCGCACCCATGCCGCCACCCCACGGCGATGAGCCCCGTTCAACCGTGGTCAGAGAAATGTATTTTGCTGTCCCCCGGTTGCCGTAGAGACGATAGGTCTGGCTCGCATCGACCGGAACGCCCAGATAAAGCGCATCCTGATTGTCCCCGCCCTGCTTGCGGTCGTAACCCATGTAACGGAACAGCTCCGGATTCATCGGGTCATCGTCATGAACATTGAATGCCAACCCCAGGGCAATGTTGTTCATGATATGCAACAGGCCCATGGCACGAGCAGCAGGTTGGTGAGCCGTGCTTCTCGAAAAGGCCGTTTCCGCCGCCCGGCGAATGCTCCCTAACACACCGTCGAAACGTTTCAGGAAATCGGCATCGGAATATCCCGGTTCCGATGCGAGCGCGGAGCCAGTCAGTCCAACGGGCAGTAATCCGCTGAGCACTCCGCCAGCAGCCAACGAACTGCCCAATGCCTGCCTGCGCGATAGCATCATGCCAGCTTCCAGTATGTCCATGTCTCTCCCCCTCCCCATCTTTTGCGGCGGTACGGCGAGAACAGCAGCCCAGCAGCACCCCTCAGGATTCGGTACACATCAAGGTGAGAGAAAATTTACTGAATAACAAGTAGAAAAATTTTAGCAGGGGAAATCCTCGAAAATTAGCGAAAAAATTGAGATTTCATATTGCAGCATTGATGCTTCTTTTTGACTTATGAGTAAGTGTGGATTGACGGAATCAAGCGAACCTGCGAATTTGGTCCAACGCGATTTTGCAACAATGGGAATGAGTGCGGTGTCGTCTGGACGGAAGCTGACCAAAGGCGAAGCCACTCGGCGCGCCATCCTGATTGCTGCGGAACAACGGTTTGCCGAATTCGGCTATGATGCGGCTCGTCTGGAGATGATCGCAGAGGACGTCGGCATCCGCCAGGCAGGAATCTTCTATTACTTCCCAAGCAAGCTGGAGCTGTTTCAGGAACTGACCGGCAGAATCCATACGGACCTGCTCGCTTTCACGCAGAGCCGTCTTTCGGGGGCAACCGACCCTTGGGAACGTTTGATGCTACTGACTGAAGCCTGGCTCGATTTCATGGTCGCCCGCCCCAGCGCGGCCAGGATCATCCTGCGCAGCTGCGCCAACGCCTCTTCAAACGACCTTTACCCTGAAACTTATTCCTCCGATGTCCTCAGCCTTCTGCGAGGCATTATTCGTGAGGGGATCTCTTCAGGCCGCTTTACCAACGTCGATTCCATGTACCTCGTCAATTTGCTGAGCGGCAGCATTCTTCACTATGTATGCAATGCCGAACAACTGGCAGATGAACATGCGTATCGACCGGAAGATCCCGTGGAAGTGGGAACTTTCAAATCCATACTTCGCAAGACTGCCAGAGCAGTTCTGGAAATAGAGGGCCGCTAGGCACCACTCCACAGCTAAGACACCCCCGGCCGATGCCCCATCCACGGCCAGGGGATTGCCCCCATGGGCTTAACGCGTTCCGATCGGAGCAAGCGTCACATCGACCTTGTCAATCTTGCCGCCGAACTGTTGCGATCCTACCCCTTCGTCCACCGGAGTATCGGCATCGAAACCGACATCAAATGTATCGGTCATTTCAGGAAGTTTGGAAATCGTGCGTGGCAGACGGCCTCTACCAATCTCTTTCCCGTCCGCCCGGATAATCATCATCCCACCCGCATTAAAGCCACTGTCTTTCTGGAACTCAAATTCGAGTTCATGGCTCCCTTTCCCAATGGTGGATGCAGCCGCCACAGTGGAACGGTCTCTCGAAAGCTGGCTCGCCCGCAACAACACGGTCGGACGTCCTTGGTCGAGATGGAAGCTCCAACCGCCAAACTTACTTCCGAATGCGACGATGGCGCCACTGGTCACATCATCGGGGACGTCAATGTTCGCCCGTATCACAAATGAGCGACCGTTGATCTTGGGCGCACTGGCGTCCGGAATACTTACACCGCTACCCCAGAACACATAGTGGTCGCGTTGCCGCCCAAAGTTGGCCGCCTCGGCAAATCTGGAGATATCGAGCCGGTCATCAAGCGGATAGACTTGGTTCGCCTTCGCTTCACGATCGAACGCAGCCTTCAGTTCCGCGAGCTTCTGTGGCTGCTCATGCGCAAGATCATGTGCCTGAGCGGGATCTTTTTTGAGATCATAAAGCTCCCACGGATAAGTATCCGGATGACCTACGCTGGCGGCAACCGTTTTCCATGGTGATCGCGCCGGTGTGGTCCCCGCCCACCAGCCATCCTTGTAGATAGCACGGTTCCCCATCATCTCGAAATACTGGGTTTCGTGTCGCCCATCAGCTTTGCCGTTCTCGAAGGTATAGAACAGACTCGTCCCATCAATCGGCTGTTGAACCACACCATTCACAGACGATGGGGCCTCGATGCCTGCCGCCTCCAACAATGTCGGCATGATATCCGTGACATGCGCGAATTGCTTACGCTCACCCCGCCCCTTGATATGTTCCGGCCAGGAAATCACCATACCATTGCGCACACCACCCAGGTGCGACGCATACTGTTTCACATAAGGGTTGGGTGCGGCCATTGCCCAGGCCCAGGCATCCGCAATATTGCCTACCGTATTCGGTCCGCCAAAATCATCCAACGCGGCCGTCATGTCCGCCAAGGTCTCTTTCGTGCCATTGGCGAAGTTCGACATGGGATTCATGCTGCCGAAGGGCCCACCTTCTGCTGCTGGCCCATTATCCCCTTCGATGAAGACAATCAGTGTATTGTCCAACTCGCCCATGCGCTCCAATTCGTCCATCAGGCGTCCGAACTGTGCATCCTGATAGGCCAGCATACCGGCATAGACTTCCATCATTCGCGCGGTGACACGCTGCTGATCCGCCGTCAGACTATCCCATGCGGGCAAGCCTTCGGGACGGGGCGTGACCTGCGCATCGGCCGGTAAAATCCCCATTGCCTTTTGCCGGGTAACAGTCTGGGCGCGTACTGCGTCCCACCCGTTATCGAACTGGCCTTTGAATCGCGCTATCCAGTCGGCTGGCGCTTGCAGGGGCGCATGGGTCGAACCCGTCGCGTAGTAGATAAAGAAAGGCTTGTCCGGTGCGGCAGCCTGTTGCGCATGTATCCAGCCGATCGCATCGTCGGCAAGCGCCTTGTCCAGTACGCCTTCCTTCAGCGTGGGGGTTGGCGTGATCCCCCGATAGAGCGCGGGCGTATACTGATTGGTTTCCGCGGCCATGAAGCCATAGAAATAATCAAAGCCCAGGCCCACCGGCCAAAGATCGAATGGGCCAGCAGGCGAGACATGGCTTTCGGGCGCATTGTGATGTTTTCCGAACATCGCAGTATTGTATCCGTAGGTGCGGAGCACCTCTGCCACTGTCGCAGCACTCTTCGGCAGAAGGTTGTCATAGCCCGGGAATCCCGTCGCCAGATTGGCAACGATGCCATTGCCCACAGCATGATGGTTACGCCCCGTCAGAAGCGATGCCCTGGTCGGCGAACACATTGCCGTCGTGTGGAAGCGGGAATACACCAGACCATGAGAGGCGAGCCGATCGAGATTGGGGGTCGGGACCGCACCGCCAAATGTTCCTGCCGCGCCAAACCCCACGTCATCGGTGAGTACAAGCAGGATATTGGGTGCACCTGCCGGTGCCGTCCGTTGGGAGGGAAAGGCGCTTTCAGAATCCCGATATGTCTTCCCGATCTTTCCCGCGAACGGCTCTTCCTGCAACGGAATTGCCGGACCGGTAGGTTGGACACCAGTTCCCGCCGCAGCCGATCCAACGCCAGCCCCCGTTACCGCTACGCCGCAGACAAAGGCCCGAAACATACGTTTTTTCAGGAACATCCCCTCCAATCCTCTCTCACATTCTGTTTTCAATTTTGACGGTTCGCCTGCAATTTCACGGATGCCGGGACAATATTTGCGGGTTATTCCATCGTTGGCTATTGGCCCTTTACCTGCCTATCGTACGGAACTGGATCGTACAATATACTTTGTCTCAATTCCTGCTCCGCTAACAGCGTGTCTCGGGGAAACAGGCTAAAACTCACTCTGCCTTTGTACTGTCGAGATGCTATCGGGGCGCGAAGCTTCCTCAGCCACTCTTTCCCGATTACTGAACAGGAAACCGGGTTGGAAAGACTCGATCTCGATGCCAATCCCCGGATACCGCACGGTGTGAGCAGCCCGAAGGCCGAATACGATGATGTTTGCGCAGCCAGTATGGAACATCCCCTCGGCAAGGGGCTTGCTTAGCTAGAATGATCAAATCCCCAACACACAGGCGGCGGGATACTCGCGCCCAGATATTGGACACGGCCGGAGAAGTCTTTCTTCGAGAGGGGTTCGCGCGCACCAGCATCGATATGATTGCCAGCACCGCGCATCTGAGCAAGCAAAGCATTTACGAACATTTCCCCAACAAGTTGGCATTGTTCGAGGCAGCCGTGCGCAGAACGCTGGAGGAAGCCGACAAGAACTTTTCGTCGGTGCAGACGTCCGAAAACGTCAGAGATACGCTGATCGCCTTCGGCCACCGCTTGTTCGAACGCTATACCCACCCGGCCAGCTTTGGCCTGTTTCGAGCTAACATTGTCGCCGCCAGCCAATTTCCCGAACTGGCAGCCGAACTCCACGAGTACCGTCTGTCCCTGGCCGGAAATCTTGCCAGCTATCTCGACAGGCTTATCCACGAAGGCAAACTGGCCCCAGTCGACCCCGCTATCATCTCCACTCGTTTCGGAGCGCTAACGGTAGAAGGCAGCCGATATTTCCTGGGTGCTCCATTACCGTCGACTGAGGAACGCAAGACTCTGGTCGAGGCCGCCACGGATCTGTTTCTTCATGGTTATCAGAGACACAGCCAGGACGCGGCTTCCGCTCGCCTGTCTCTGCTGGAGATGGCGGCGAAGCCCGTTCCCGAAGGCAGGGTTGCCCTGCGTCTTGCCAAAGAGAAGTGGGACGCGCTGCTCACTGCGGCAATGAACGAATTCCTCGAACACGGCTACGTAAGCGCGAATATGGAACGGATCGCCAAGACGGTCAGGTCCAGCAAGGCGACAATATATCGCCAGTTCGGCAACAAGGAGGGACTGTTCCGTTACATTGTGGAACAGCAGATCTTTGCATCGAGCCGCGCCACTTTTGAGCAGCCGTGCAAATCCGATCCGCTGAGTGAAATTGCACATCTGGCTCAGGACGTACTCGAATGGCACCTTGAACCGCACAGTATCAAGCTGCAGCGCCTGCTGGTTCAGGAGGCCGAAATGACGCCCGATCTCGCTCAGCGCTTCTTCGATATGCGCGTTGCCGCAGTGTCCCGGTCACTGAACCGGATACTGGCACGCCATGACCTCCCCCTGCCCGATATATTCGCGGCACGGGCATTTTATTGCCTCGCAACTCATGCCGTCAGATTCCTCACGCTCAATGCCTTTCCCGACGCTGGATTACGCGAAGAGCGCTCACGCGAATGTGCATTGATCTTTCTTGACGGGATAGCACGGCAATAAACTGTATCCACTCAACATTGCCTCCTTGTCAAAAGCCAAGATTGAAATCCGATTGTATTTCCGAAATGCATTCGATATTCTCCGCTCATGAATACGAACGTGCAGCGGCTCAGCAAGAAGAAGTCCGTGGGCCGCCCCCGCAGGGTGTCGCTCAACGAGATTATCGATGCCGCAGCGGCGCTCGGCCTCGACAGCCTCAGCATGAGCGCGGTGGCCGATCGCCTTGGTATCGGCGTGGCCACGCTCTATACCTATGTCGAAAGCGTCGATGACTTGAAGCGGCTTGTTGCCGTGAACCAGGCATGGCGTCCGTCGATCCAGGAACATGGGCAGCACTGGTCCAAAATTGTCGAGGCCCATATCCGCGCCATTTACGAAGTGTTCTCAAAGAAGCCCAAGTTGCTTGTCCATTTTGTGGAAGGGATCATGGGCGCAGAAGGGCAGATCGACGAGTTGGAAGGCTTTGCCCGATTGCTGGTTGATCGCGGCTTTGATCCGCAGTTCGCCTTTCACATCTACCGCATGGCAAGCTGCATTGCTCTTGGTGCGGCGGCAGCGGCAAATAACGAGGCAGAACTGAGCGCGCGCGGTGCATCACGCGCAGGAACGATGCGGCAGGAATACGCCGCGCAAGATCATCAGCAAAGTCCGCTTGTCGGCGAGTGGATGGAACACTTTCTGGCGAAGGCCGAAGGCGATCAACTGATAGATGAAGGTGTTTCCATGCTGTTGGAAATGATCGCCGCATCGCGAGGCGAAACTCTACCCCCAACGGGAGAGGCATAGATCACAACAATAATGTGACAACGAGAAGGAGAAGAGAGGATGCTTACCATGGAAGCGCTTCCCATGCACCGCAGGGCACCGGACATCGGGTTCCCGAGGGGCTGGTATTGTGTGGCCGAATCCGAAAAGGTCACTGCCGACGAAATGCTCCCCGTCAGTTATCTGGACGAACAGTTCATCGTCTATCGCGGGCCGGATGGCACCGCCCATGTCGCCGATGCGTTCTGCCCGCATCTGGGTGCCCATCTGGCGACACTGGACGGCTCGATCAGCGAGGGCAAGATCACCTGTCCATTCCATAAATGGTCATTCGATGGCGCGACTGGCCGCTGCGTCGATATCCCCTATACCAAGGTCATGGTTCCAGGGAGCGTAAAGCTCAAGGTTTACCCCACCCGCGAAATCGACGGAATGGTGCTCGCCTGGTACCACCCAGAAGGCGAGGAGCCCGACTTCGAGCCATGGAGCCGTGAATCTCTCGATGTCGACGCTCCATGGATTCCGCATTCCACGACTTTCCGTGAATCGACGTGTCCGTATCGCGATCTGTTTGAAAACCTGTTCGACACCGCACACGTTCAGCAATTGCATGGCTCGAACTTTCTCCCGACGATCGAGTCAATGGAACGCACCTCCTTCGGCATGCATGCGCGATTCAGTCCGCCGACCGGAGAACGCTTCCCGGTTACCGGGCTGGAAAACATGTTTACCGGGGTGTCGCTGATGACTCAGCTGGTTACCGGCGACGGTTTCGGGTTCCTTCAGTCAGTATCCGCAACACCGATCGACCATGAACGTTTCGTACAGGTCAGTCGGCTCTATGTTCGCGACATGGGCTCCCCCGAATTGAATGAAGCCTTGGGCAAGCCTTTCGCAGACAACACCGCCTTTGAGACCGACAAGGATTTCAAGGTACTCGATTTCAAGAAACACCTTGCCCGCCCTCAACTGTGCGCCGGCGATGGCCCGATCATGAAATGGCGTTCCTATCAGGAAGAGTTCTACGCCTGATCAGACACGTCAAGGATGCCAGAGGGAATGAGACAACCTCTCCCTTTGGCATCCCATCTGCCCTCTCACCCTGCTTCCACCGATGAAGGCCTTCTGCTCGAAGGACATCCCTTTTCGTTCGAAGGCAGAATAACCGCCACATTCACGCCCCGGTGACACCTCTACTCCAGCAGGCACTTTGCCTCGCCAGTATCTGCAATTACCATTCCGCTATCGAGCCCACAGCCGGGCGATCACAATTCGATAGGCAGGAACAGGTGAGAGAACTGGAAGCATTCGAGCAGATGGAAGACGTGGAACGGCTGCTGGCGGCCTTGAAACGTATCCTCCGTCAAAAAGGTATCCGACAGACCCTGATCGCCGAAAAGCTTCAGGTCAGCGAGGCAACCGTACGCCGATACCTATCGGGCAAAGGCATGACATTGCAGATCCTGGGCAAGCTCTGCCAGATCGCTGACATAAGGATCGTCGACCTGGCCGAAATGGCTCACAATGGCGAACAGGGGCTAATTCATCGACTGTCTCACACACAGGAAATCGGTGTTGCCGAAAGCGTGATGTGCGCGTTCGTCTTCTATCTGCTGCGCTACGGCTGGACCCCTGAGGAGGTAAGGGTCGAATGCGGATTGAACGAGCCGCAACTGGTCGCACATCTGGTCAAGCTGGATCGGCTCGGTCTGATCCGCCTCATGCCGAACAACAACGTCCGTATTCTGACTGTCAAATACCCTGACTGGCATCAAGGGGGACCTGTACGGCGAACCTTTGACCGCACTGCGAAGAAACTCTTTCAGACCATCGATTATAATGGCCCGAGATCGGTCTGGGAGCTGGAAACGCTCAAGCTCTCGCCAGCCTCGGTCGTGCAGCTCGATCTGCTGATGAAAGACTTTGTCGCAGCCGTGCGCGCTCTTGCCCTCGACGACCGGCGGCAAATGCGGGCGCAGATGGAGTGGCACTGCATCATAACCGCCGCTCACCCCGTAAATTTGCAGCATATGCTAGACGAATAGTCCTCACAAACAGGGTGAATTACTCAAACCGATCATGACTTGATCGGTTTTTCCGTCATCAGCTGATCGTTGCGCGAAACCGCATTGCTATCGCGCTCAAGCGATAGCACTCCACGCTCATTGGCTCCGGCCAACTCAAAACAGAGCATGTTCGACAAGACATGCCGGCCCCACTCCCGGGCTGGCAATGGATGGTCGACGCCCATTGAGGAGAGAATGAGTGAGGGGTCAGTTTCCGGACGGTGCGGCGATGGTTTTTGGTGGCAGTGGCGGCATCGGCCAAGCCGTTGCCCTTGCGCTTGCCGAAGCGGGGACAAACGTCGCCGTCACATTCCGCAGAAATGAAGAGGCAGCATCAGCAGCCGTCAAAGCTATAGAGGCCACCGGTGTGTTGGGCAGCAAGCATGCCGTAGATGTGACCGACATCGCCCAGATCGAGCGTGCCTTTCAAGAAGCAGTCAGCGCTCATGGGCGAATTCATACAGTCGTATGGGCAGCCGGACCATTGGTCACGCAAGTCCATCTTGCCGACACCAGCCTGGAGGAATGGCGCAGGGCACTTGACGTCGAAGTCAGTGGTTTCTTCGCAACAAGCAAAGTCGCCATCCCTCATTTCAGAGAGAATGGCGGCGGATCTTTCGTAACTCTCGGCTCCGCCGGTCACACACGTTGGCCGCAGAAAGACGGGCTGTCGGTCGCCCCCAAGGCAGCGATCGAATCCTTGGTCCGTGGGATTGCCGTGGAAGAAGGGGCCCACAACATCCGGGCCAATTCCGTCCTCGTCGGCGTGATCGAGGCCGGCATGTTCAAGGAACTCCTGCATCAAGGCGTTTTTGATGCAGCCTGGATCGCGGAAACCCGCAAGATGCTGCCTTTGGTCCGTTGGGGGCGACCCGAGGAAATCGCCGATGCAGTCGTGTTCTTCGCATCGCATCGCGCCTCCTACGTAACTGGCCAATCGATCAGTGTATCGGGCGGCTTCGGAATATAAAAATATAATTATTTCAATATAATAATTCATATATAAAACGGAGATGGAAAGTGTCTGGAAAGGTGAAACTTGCCTCGACGGCGATAACTACGTTGACGCTTGTCCTGGGTTTGCCATCCGTGGCCCACGCCCAGGACGCTCCCCAGCAGGATAACGGTGGGTATTCCGAAAACACCGACGGCTTCGGCACGATTGTCGTGACCGCCCGGCGACGCGAAGAAAACATTCAGGATGCTCCGCTGGCTATCACTGCATTGAGTAGCGACGCGCTGGAAAACATGAATGTTCAGTCGAGCACGGATCTCGACGCCCGCATTCCCAATCTCAGCCTGTCACCTAGCCCGGGCAATGCCTCCTCGACACTCGTCGCATACATTCGAGGCATCGGGGAATACGCGCCCAACTTCACCAACGATGCAACCGTCGGTGTTTATGTCGACGGAGTTTATCATGCCCGGATGTCGGGGAACCTTTCCGACCTCATAGATATCGAGAGGCTCGAAGTCCTGCGTGGACCGCAAGGGACTTTGTTTGGCCGCAACACGACTGGCGGTGCACTCAATATCTTGACCAGGAAGCCGCAGAACCAGGCCGGTGCCAATCTCCGGCTCGGCTATGGCAGTGACGACGAAATCACTGCCAGCGGATCTTTCGACACAGGTGATCTTGGGACCAGTGGCATCAAGGCCCGTCTGGGCATCTATCATCACCAGCGCGATGGCTTTGTCGACAACACATTGACCAAATCGAGCGATGATCCCGGTGCCGTGCGCACGACTGCGATCAACGGCGCAGTGACGGCAGAGCTGGGCGGGCTGACACTGGATTATCGGGGCGACTACAGCCGGACCCGCGCGATCAGCAATGCCTCGCAGGTCTTTATCGCATCCCAGGCGGTGCAGGATTACTTTTCAAAGTCCCCGGATTACGGCGGGGCACCGTTCGTGGTTTCGAACCGATATCTCTCGAAGCTGGCACAGGCCGGAACTCTGCCTGCATCGCGGATCACCTCTTATGGCAATGCCTTGACGGCGGAATACAGCGTCAATGACAGTGTCAGCATCAAGTCGATTACTGCCTGGCGTAATCTGTCGATCCGCGAGAACACGCAACTCGATGGCAATGGCCCCCTGCTCGGCGAAGTTCTGGGTGTCACCGGGCCGGTCATGGTCAGCCCCTATGCCGCGCTACCATCTTCCCGTCGCAAGCAAAATCAGTTCTCGCAGGAACTCCAGATTCTCGGCAAGGCCGGAGATCTCGATTATGTCGCTGGACTGTTTTACTTCAACGAACATGTCAGCGAGTTCGCGCCGTATTTCCTCACGTTTGTGATCGACGCGGACACCGCGCTCAACATTCAACCGACTACGGCCTATGGCGCCGGAGCCAAGTCTTATGCCGCGTTCGGGCAAGTGAGCTGGCGTCCTTCCTCTCTGGACGGGCGCATGGAGCTGACGCTTGGTGGCCGTTATACGCACGACAAGCGTACAATGGACCAGCAGAACAGCTCGGATGGCGTTTTGCTTCCTGCCCGTTCGCTTGAGCGGTCATTCAAGAATTTCAGCTGGACAGCATCCCTCAGTTACAAGTGGACGCCAGATGTCATGACATTTGCGCGCTTCGCCACCGGTTACAAGGCCGGGGGCTTCAATCCGCAAAGTGTCAACGACGGCTATGGGCCAATGAAGGCGACTTCCGGAGAAGTCGGTATCAAAGCCGATCTCGCCGATCGGAAAGTGCGGATCAACGCGACAGCTTTCTACACCGACTACAACGACCTGCAGGTTACGCAGTTCGTTGCCGGATCCAATGGCACCACCAACGAAACGGTGAATGCTGGCCGGGCGGTCTACAAAGGGGTCGAGCTGGAAGTGGCGGTTATCCCCCTCCCCGGTTTCCGGCTTGAAGGATCGCTTGGCTATGTCGATCCGAAATACAAGAAGTTCCTGTATCGCGATCCGGTACTGGACGAGATCCTGGATGTCGCGGACGAGGCCCGCTTTGCCTACGTTTCGAAGACCACGGCCCACCTCGCCGCACAGTACCAGGCAGATGTCGGAGTGGGCGAACTCACTCTGCGGGTCGATTACAGTTACAAGAGCGGACGCTACTGGAACGTGCTGGATCGTGACAGCCCTTACAACGCCGCGATCCGGGGCGGTGCGGACAACAATCTTGGCGCGCGCATTGCCTTGGGCAAGATTCCCTTTGCCGGTGGCGAACTGGAAGTGGCCGCATGGGGCGACAACCTGCTCAACAAGCATGTGATCGTAGGTGGCATCGATTATGGATCGCTCGGCTTCGGCGGTGTGACTTACAATCGCCCACGCAACGGCGGTGTCGAAGTCCGCGCCAGCTTTTGAGGAAACGGCCATGTTAAGAGACCTGTTTCTGCAAACTTACGCGGCAATCCCCGCGACCCTCACTCGTGAGCAGATCGAACAGACAGTGGAAGCCTATCTCGCTTCGTATGCCACGAACGACATCGCCGCACGCGCGGCATTGTTCGCCGATAATGCCGTTGCGGAGGAACCTGTCGGCACGCCCCCCATTACAGGGCGTGCCGCGCTGCGAACCTTCTGGCAGGGCAGCGTGGATGCGGGCTGGTCATGCGCCAACAAGCTGAAACGGATCATCGTCAATGGCAACGAAGCATGCATCGTCTTTCAATCGGAGCTGAGTGTCGCAGGACAGGGCTCGGTCTCCCTGGAAGTGTTTGAAACGCTGGCTTTTGACGAGAGCTGCCATATCCTGCACCTTCGGGCATTCAACGATAAAACCTGCCTGACCTGAACAAGCGAAACGGAGAGGAAAATGAGCTATTCTCACGATGAAATCGTCGAAACGGTCGAGCGCCTGATCGACGGGTTCAAGAAATCCGAGGAAATGAACAACTGGAGCTGGCTCGCCGACGAATTCTATCACAAGGATTGCGTCTATGATTGCCAGTATGGCGGCGTCATGCCTGTCGTCGCCAACGGGGTCGATGAAATTCGCGCCACTCACTATGGCCGCGATATGAGCACCGGCTGGGAAGGATGGACGTTCCCCTATGTCGGATATGCCGTGAACGGCAAAGACATCGTGACCCACTGGCTCAATCGGGGTCCGGGCCTGCGTCCGGATGGCACCCATTATGAAACCCACGGGGTTTCCTTCATCACTTACGGCGGCGACGGCAAGTTCACTCGCCAGACCGACATGTTCGACATCGGCCACCAGATGGTGCTGTGCGACGAACTGGACGCTGCCGGGCTGCTTTCCCCTCAACTGAAGCGCGAATGGGTCGAGCCGATGAAGGCACGGATCGCAGCGGCGATGGCTCCAAGGGACGGCACCGCATGAGCGACCAGTCGCATTTCTGGCAACCACCAGAGAGGCCCGAATGGCTCGCGAAGATCATCGAGGAATGCCGTTTCATGGATCCGGCTGCCATCGTCCCTCTCGATGCGGAAAATCTCATCGAGACGGCCATCAGGCAGACCGGCCTTTCCGACTTCGGAACCGATGACTGGCGGGAACCCTTCGAAATCCTGACCCGCTCGCTCGACCGCGAAGCCGAATTGCACATATTCGGCCGGATCATGACCCGCAACGAGCTGATCAACTTGTTGAAAGCGCGCCTGCAGGTCGAAGAAACCTACCGCCTCCACCCGAAGATAGAAGACGAGGTGATCGATGCGCCTGTCTTCATCACCGGGCTGGGCCGGTCGGGCACTTCCATCCTGTTCGAACTCCTTTCACAGGACAATCAATTCGGCGTTCCCAGCAGTTGGGAAGCGATGTTCCCCTGCCCTCCGCCTGAAGCAACGACTTACCGAACCGACCCGAGAGCAGAAGCAGCCCATCACCTGTTGACCCAGTGGGGACGCGCAGCGCCGCCATGGCAGGCCATGCACGAAAGCGGTGGCTGGATTCCCGCCGAGTGCGTCGCCGTCTATGAAGCGTCCTTCCGTAGCGACAACATGCCGTCAAAGGCGCCGACGGCGGAATACAGCATGTGGCTGGCCACCGCCGACATGACACCGGCACTGGAATATTACGCCCGGGTCCTGAAGCTGCTGCAATGGCGCAATCCGCGACAGCATTGGCTCCTCAAGGCTCCTTCCCATCTCGCGTACCTGCCAACCCTGTTCGAGGTGTTTCCGGATGCGCGCCTGATCGTGACACATCGCGATCCGATCAAAGCGAATGCTTCCATCACCAACATGCTCGCAACGCTGTACTGGATGCGCAGCGACAAGCCCTTCAACGTGAAGGAATTCGAAGCACTGATGACACCCGACGCAGTGGCTGCGCGACTTGAGCGGCTGATCGACTGGATGGATTCTGGCGACGTTCCCGCCTCGCAGGTTTTCGCTTCTCGCTATGCCGATCTGGTGGAAAATCCGGAGAGAGCCATCACCACGCTTTACGATCGCATGGGGCTCGCTCTCCAGGAACAGGCCGCTGCGGATATCCGATCCTATATCGCGCACAAGCCCCGCCACAAATTCGGGGTCCACAGTTACGAAGTGGGATCGGAAGCCGAGATTGCGCGCCAGCGGGATCTCTTCCGACGCTATCAGCAACGGTTCGACGTTCCTGACGAGGTTGCCGCCCATGCGGTCTGAAGATGCAATGTTACGTTTCGCCTGGTCCGATTTTTGCGATGGACTGAAGCAAGCCGGGGAAATTGCGTTCGATCCGGCCCTGCCGCAGCACCAGCTCGATCAGAGTTCTGGCCTGCGTCAGGTCGCGCGCAATATCGCCCTGGCGCTGCAATTCGAATTGGAGAATTGCGATCCCCTGCACCCGCAACTGATGCATTATTTCGATGCGGTACGTAAGCAGGGCGGCGACAATCCCGACGCCCTGTATCTTGGCGCACCGATCAACGGACTCGATCACTACCGTATTTCGGGCAGTCGCGGCACAGCCAATTACCTTGCCGTCACCGCAGTCGAAAGCGGGGGGACACCATTCGGCGGCAGCCCTGCCAGCATGCTGCAGGGGGACAATCTGGAAGTGGCATCCGATGGCACGTTCGAGATCAACATCGGACCGGAGCCATGCGGCCCCAACTGGTTGAAGACCAGCCCGGAGACATACCGGGTGACGATCCGGCAGTTTTTCGGAGATTGGGAGAGAGAGCGCCCGATGCGCGCCGCGATCGAGCGTATCGGCACAATGGCCCCGCGTTCGGTCCCAGGCGCAGACGACCTGGCCCATGGACTGGCACGATCTTCGGAGTGGCTGGCAACTTCCGTTCGCTACTGGGCGGAGATGCTCGCTCGATGGAAGCAGGAACCGGGAATCTTTCGGGCCTATAGCGAGCTTGGAACCAGCAAGATCGACGCGACCCCTGGCGGTGAACCTGTCACCGCCTATTGGACCTTGCCGCGCGACGAGGCGCTGGTGGTGCGCGTCATTCCGCCCGAAGCGCGTTATTGGTCGGTGGAACTGGGCAATGCCTGGTGGGAAAGCATGGACTACCGAGACAGGCTGTCCAGCACCAATTGCCATTATGCCCATCTGGAGCAGGACGGTGAACTGATTATCGTGATCGCCCACGAAGATCCGGGCGTGCCAAACTGGCTGGACGCATCCGGATATGCCGAAGGATATATCACGTTTCGATGGATCGGGGTGCAGACATCCCCTCGCCCGACCATGGAACGGACCCGTCTGGACGAACTGGCGTCGGCACTCGGCCCATGTACGCGCGTGGATGAGCAGGAAAGAGTCGCCCAGATCAAGGCAAGGCAGAGGGGCCTGCTCAACCGCGTGTCATGATTTCCGGGCCCCGCCTCTCAGGGCCTCCTCTGACCTGCCATACACGAGTTGAGGGGCACCCCGTTGCCCCTGTGCGTCACCCGGCCGTCTGGGCTCCATCGACAGGCAAGGCCACGCCGGTAATCTGACGTGCATCCTCCGATCCAAGAAACGCGACGGACGCCGCCACATCCTCAGCATCGATCATCTCGCCCATTTTGGACGAGTTCCGCATCAACAATGCCGGGTCCATATCATCCGGCCAGTCGAGAGTCCCGGTCATCGGCGTCTTGACGCCGGTTGGACAGATCGCATTGATCCGCACTCCGGCAGCTGCAAACTCGATGGCCATGGACCGGGTCATGGCGATGACGCCTGCCTTGCTGGCGCAATAGGCCGCATTGTACGCGATGCCGACCAGGCCCGCCGCAGAGGCCATGTTGACGATGTTGCCTTTCGTTTCGAGCAGATGAGGCAGAGCGGCCTTCGAGAGATAATAGAGGCTCGACAAATTGATCCGCAAAACGCGGTCGAAGTCTTCCTCGCTAAACCGGCCAACCGGCCCCCAGGCCATAATGCCTGCGATATTGCACAGCATATCGATCCGGCCAGCCCGCTCGACCGCTTGCGCCACCATCCCTCGACAAGAGGCGGCATCACCTCCATTAAAGCCAAGCGCGAAGTGGGCGGATTCTCCCGCGGCAAGGCGTTCCGAAGTTGCTTGTGCGCCAGCTTCGTTGATGTCGGCACAAATAACCTGGGCCCCTTCATCCGCCAGCCGAACCGCCGTCGCAGCGCCGATCCCCGATGCCGCACCTGTCACGATGACAACCTTGCCCTGATAGCGCATCCCAATATCCTCTCGTTCTCACGCCGCATCTCTAGACATGCGGTCAATACATCCCGCGCCACCATACGCGCTTTATCCCGCAGCAATTCCTACAAATTGAGTAAGCGGCTTCGCCCTGCCGTAGTAGATTGCCCCAAACAGATATGGAGAGGCCAATGACCAGCAAGGCAAACCACGATCTTTTCGTCGAAATGCTGACCGCACTTGGACGAAAGGACTACGATACGTTCAAAGCCGCGCTTGCCCCGGATGTCCTGTTGGAATGGCCCTATCCGCCGATGGAAGACTTCCCTACCAAACAGCGCGGAGCCCGCTGGTTCCGGGATGTTCTGGAGGCAAGCTGGGCGGATTTCGATCCCTACAACTATCGGATCGAGACAATTCACGATCTTGCCGCCCCCGACAGCCTTATTGCGGAATATACCTCGCACAGTCGGTTCATTCCCACAAATGCACCCTATTCCAACCGCTACATTGCCGTGGTCGACTTCGCGGACGGCAGGATCGTTCGCTGGCGCGAATATGTGAATCCGATTACCATCTCGAACATCATGGGTGAGCAATCGCGGTGGAGCGACAAACGGCATCCCGACGCGGATGGGAATACCTCCTTCAAATGAAGGAAGCATGGGCGTACGAGATATGCGCTAAGGCCAGACCATCAAGATAAACGAAGGCTGGGGAGAGGCTTCAATGGACTACCGGCACCTTTTGCAGCCGGGCCGCATCAACGGCATGGAACTGCGCAACCGCATCTTCATGACCCCGATGGGCTCGAATCTGGCCGACGAAGACGGCATTTCAGGCGACCGACTGCGCGCGTACTATACCGAGCGTGCCAAGGGCGGCACTGCGATGATCACCATGGGATCGGTTTCGATCGGCTATCCGGAAGGATCAAGCAACTGGCGACAGGAAGCGATCTCCAAGGAAGAGCAAGTACCCGGCGTGCGGGCCATAGCCGATGCCCTGCATGCCCATGGCGCCAAGCTTTGCCTGCAACTGCACCATGCCGGTCTGGTCGCCATGAACGACATGCTGGCCGGACGGCCGATCTGGACCCCGTCGGTTCCGGAAGTGGGCAAGAGCGACGGCGACATGATGGACGGCTTTCTGGAAGACGAGCTGGCCAAGTTCACCGCCCCCTTCGCCGCAATGGGTGAACCGAAATACAAGGTGATGGACAAGGATGACATCGCCTATGTGGTCAATCTGTTTGCCAGCGCGGCTGAGCGTGCCAAACGGGCCGGAGCCGATGCCGTGGAAATCCATGCCGGACATGGGTACCTCGTTTCCTCGTTTCTCAACCCGCTGATCAATCGCCGCACCGATGAATACGGGGGCTCGGTCGAAAATCGCACGCGTTTCCTGTGCGATGTGATCAAAGGCGTCCGCGCCGCCGTCGGCCCGGACTTCCCGATCTGGCCGCGAATGGATGGCACTCATTTCCTGATCGAAGGCGCCATCACGATCGAGGACGCCGTTGTTACAGCCCGCCTCGCGCAAGAGGCCGGTGCGGATGCGATCCACGTCACGGCCGATGGTCACCCCGGCAGCGGGCTGACCTATTCCACCGGACATGCAACCGATACGCCCAATGGTTTTGTCCACCTGGCAGCGCGTATCAAGCAGGCCGTCGACGTGCCGGTGATCTGTCCCGGCCGGATCGAGCCCGAGGACGCGGACCGGTTCATTGCCGATGGCAAACTCGACTTCGTGACGATGGGGCGCAAGCTGCTGGCTGAACCTCATCTGGCCCGCAAACTGAGTGAAGGAAACCCACAGGGCGTGCGCCCCTGCGTCTATTGTTACACTTGCATCAGCCAGATTTTCTTCTCTCGTCAGGTGAAATGCGCCGTCAATCCTGAAACGGGTTACGAGCTGGAACGCATGCTGACGCCAGCCGACAATCCGCGCCATATCGCCGTGGTCGGCGGCGGCCCCGGTGGCATGGAAGCCGCCCGGCGGCTTGCATCGCGCGGCCATACGATCACTCTGCTCGAAGCAAGCGACAGCCTCGGCGGCACGGCCCGGTTCGCTTCGATTGCTTTTGCACCGAACGAACGCATCGTAGAATGGTTGAAGCGGGAAGTTGCGGCCGACCAGCGCATCACAGTCAAGCTACGCGCGCGGGCGACGCCTGCCTTGCTTCGTGAGCTGGGCGTTCAAGACGTCGTGGTTGCAACTGGTGCCCGGCGGTCGATGCCGGACATTCCCGGTGCCGATCAGAATTTCGTCTTCAATGGCGACGAAATGCGCAGCCTTATGCTCGCAGAAGGGCTGGAGGCACTCTCAGGCAAGATCGATTTCGCGACAAGGCTCGCCATGAAGGCCGGACGCAGCACCGGCATGACGAAGAGCGCCGCTTTCGTGCGTGAGGCAAGCCGCAAGTACATGCCATTTGGCAAGGATATCGTGATCATCGGCGGCGAACTGGTCGGCATGGAACTGGCAGAATTCCTCTCCGAACGTGGGCGCCGGGTCACTGTAGTCGATGATGCCACCCGTCTCGGCGCGGGTCTCCAGATCGTTCGCCGCTGGCGGGTCCTCGACCACCTGCGCCATCTCGGCGTTACGCTGGCACCGGGTGCCCGGAATATTGCCATCGCCGATCACGCGGTCCAGTGGACCGATAGCAAGGGCAACAGCCAGACAGCAAAAGCCGATCACGTCATCGTGGCCAAGGGTGCGATGGGTGACACGACCCTGGCCGACGAACTGCGTGAACAGGGATTTTCCGCCCATGCAATCGGAGACGCTACAGGTGTAGGCTATATCGAAGGCGCGATGGAAAGCGCCGCCGAACTTGCAGTGAAACTCGCATGAGCACCACGTTCGACTTTGCCGCGCGCGAAGTCCTCGTCACGGGGGGAACCAGCGGGATAGGAGCGGCGGTTGCAGATGCCTTCACTCTCGCCGGCGCGCGAGTGACAATCACCGGCACCAGGGCGGACAGTGCCGCATACGATGGCCTTCCCCGACATCACCGCTATCTGCCGCTGCGCCTTGGCGAACGTAAAAACGTCCTTGATGTCGCGGATGCCTGCGCGAATATAGATGTGCTGATCAACAATGCCGGACGCACCAGCATGCCGGAAGATTTTGACGTGGCGGTAGATGAACTGCTCAAGGGGACGCATGCATTGACCATGGCATGCCTTCCCGCGCTATCCCGCAGCACCCAACGCGGCGGCGGTGCGGTGATTTCGCTCGCTTCGATGATGGCCTTCTTCGGCAATACGCTGTTCCCCGGCTACGGCGCTGCGAAGGCAGGCCTGTTGATGCTGACCCGCTCCCTCGCGCAAGGATGGGGTGACAGGAATGTGCGCGTGAATGCCGTTGCCCCCGGTGCGATCCGCACGCCAATGACGGAACGCTTTGCCGACGATCCCGTCTATGGTCCCGCCACGGCACAACGCATCGCATTGGGCCGCTGGGGCGAACCCGACGACATAGCCGACCCGATACTCTTCCTCGCCAGCCCGGCCGCACGTTATATCACGGGCGAATGCCTGGCAGTCAGCGGCGGATACATGATCGCCGATTCATGACCTCAGGGCGGGACGGAGATGCGGAAGGTCCGGCTTCGGAAAGCCATGACGACAATCGCAAGGACACTTCTTCCGACGCCATCCCCGTTTCCCGCCCCTTGGAACAGGTTTTCACCGCCGAGGCACAACAGGCCGCGGTCAGCGAATTTTCAAACCTCGTACAATTGCTGACAGCTTCGCTCCTTGGCGAAGAGGAACCCTGGCGAGCATTTCTTTTTGCCCTGGCCAAACATGTCAACGCTCGCCACGCCACGCTGATCCTTACGCCCCCGAACGATTCCAAACTGGGCACCAACATCACGCCAACTGTGGCGCCTCAAAAGGCGCGGGAATACATCGACCGCTTCCTGCAAATCGATCCTTTCGTGAACCTTCCGGAAGGGAAGGTCGTCATGATGTATGAATATGTAGGGCCGGGCGAACTGGAACGTGCATCAGCCTACAAGGAATGGCTGGAATCCGTGGATGGCTCCCACATAATGGGCGTGGATCTCAAGATCAGCAGTGGCTTCGACGCGCGCCTGCGGCTGACGCGCTGGCCCGGAAGTGGCGTTTTCAATCGCGAGGAACGCAACCGGATCGAAGCGCTTTTGCCGCATCTGCGCCAGACGCTCGAACTCTATCAGAGGCTGGCCACAACGCGTTCGGAATATTCCGTGCTGATCGATACTGTCGCGCAATTCTCCGTCGGCACGGTATTGCTCGACCACGATCTCAACGTGATCCGTCTGAATGAAGTCGCAGCGGCCATTCTTGCGGAAGCAGACGGTATTCGCCTGGTCGGGCAATCAGTCGTTGTCGACGGGAGCGCGCGCAACAGGAAATTCCGGGCCATGGCCAAGGCGATGGCCGACAAGCGCAGCGAACAGCGCATCGTCATGGGTATCGAGCGGCCTTCTGGCCGGCGCGAACTGGCACTCGTGATGAAGCCGGTCACTCTGCCTGATTTCATGCAGACCGGGCAGGCCCCCGCCGTCGCCCTGTTTCTGACAGATCCCAGCCGACAGCGGATGGTCAGGCCAGACGTTGTGCGCAAGATTTTCGCACTGACCCCTACCGAAGCGGCGATAGCCGCCGCGCTGGCGAATGGCCTTTCGGTGGTGGACACGGCCGCCATGTTGAGCATCGCCCGCAGCACCGTGCGCGCCCACCTGCGCTCAATCTTCTCCAAACTGGGCCTGAACCGGCAATCCCAGCTGATCCATCTCATTCACACCAGTGTGCCGGAAACCTTCGGCATAGGGGAACAGGCGGCGGACGGCGCATCGTTGTAACGACGTTGTACACCGCCCCCGCCCGTTCCAGGCCGGGTCAGGCGTTCCAGAACGAACGCAGCGACTGGACGCGACCGTCCGGCGCCTGCTTGTAGATGTTGATCGCCTTGCTCGACGATTTCGTGCCATCCTTCATTGTGATGTGCATCGTCACAAACACTGCGACTTCACAGCCACGCGGTTCCTGGTGGTGAATCTCGAAATCGAACGAGTCCTGAAAGCCGGCAAACATGTCATAGAAGGCCGCAATCGCTGCCTTGCCCCTTTGCCCCTTGCCTTCCGGATCCCATTCGCACGGTCCCACCGGATCTTCGACCACCGCATCGTCGGCAAACAACGCAAGCCATCCTTCACGATCGCGCGCCTTCACAGCGGACAGCGAAGTGACAGGAATATCTTTGAGTTCCATAGAATTATCCTCCTACCCGTTATCGTAAACTTACGGAGCCATCCATTCGCCGCCGTTCACATCCAGCACCGCACCCGTGACCATGCGCGTGTAATCGGAAACGAGCATCAGGACGGATTTGGCGCATTCCTCTTCCGGAGGGATGACGCCCAGTGGAATTCGTGCCGCCACGCTGTCGATAAAGTCCTGTTCGGTCCCGCCGGTATGCTCGACGATGCGCTTCACCGCCTGCTTCACCGGATCGCCCCACAGCCAGCCCATCCGGGTGCTGTTCACGCGAATGTTGAACTTGCCCAGATCGGCTGCCGCCTGGCGGGTAAACGTGGTCATCGCTCCCTTCGCCACGGCGTAGGAGATCGAACCACCCGGCAACGGCTTCAGCGATTGCATCGTCGCGACATTGACAATTGCACCGCCACCCGCAGCTTTCATGGGTTCCAGCACCGCCTGTGCCATACGGGCAGCACCCAGCGCAGCGACATCGATGACTTTGCTCCAGCTTTCGACATCGCCATTTTCGAACAGCGCATCTTCGCCTCCGATGTAGGCTGAACTGACCAATCCATCGATCCGTCCGAATGCCTCGACACCAGCCGCGACCAGCCCGTCGCAATCGGCCCGGCGCGTTACGTCGGTGGAGCGTGCCACGGCTTCGCCACCAGCCGCGCGAATGTCAGCAGCGACACCATCGATGAATGCCTGATTGCGCGCACCCAGCACCACTTTCGCGCCTTCCTGTGCCGCGATCTTCGCCATCGCCTGTCCCATCCCCGGCCCTACGCCCGTGATGACAACGACCTTGTCCTTCAACAGCATCCTCACACTCTCCTGTCTTGCATATGCGGCAGGCGGCATCGTTCCGCCCGATTCTCCATACCAGTCTCCCCGTTTCCAGAAGGAGGCGCCTCCTCAATATAAACTAGGGATGGAAAATGCCCTCCGGCCCTGAGCCGCCCGGTCCCACTGCCACAGCAACGCAACAATTGGGCAATAGCGACGTGCCTCGACTGCCGATCTTCCAGCCAAGCTTCGAGGAAGCCTGATGCCTATCAAGCCTGTATTTTCCGCGTTTGCCGCGGCCCTTGCCCTGTCCGTCGCGCCCATGGCCCTTGCCCGCCCAGCCGAACCTGTCCAAGCCGCAGACAAGCCCGCCTCCGATGCGCCCCGCCTGGTTGTCGCCATTGCAGTCGACCAATTTTCCGCCGATCTCTTCGCCCAATACCGGCAGCATTTTACCGGAGGCCTGGCGCGACTGATGCAGGGTGCGGTCTTTTCCTCCGCATACCAGAGCCACGCCGCGACGGAAACTTGCCCCGGCCATTCCACGTTGCTCACCGGCGTTCATCCCGCCCGGTCCGGCATCATCGCCAACGCCTGGTACGACGTGACGCTCAACCGTGAAGAAAAACGGGTTTACTGCGCCGAGGATGAGACCGATCCGAACAGCAGTTCGAAGTATCCGGTCGTGTCCGCCAGCCATCTGCGTGTACCGACACTCGGCGACAGGATGAAGAAGGCATGGCCGACCAGCCGCAACGTCGCGGTCTCGGGCAAGGATCGGGCGGTAGTGATGATGGGCGGTCACAAGATCGATCAGGCATACTGGTGGCTGGAGCAGGGTTTCACATCGTTCAACGGTGTCGCGCTGGCGCCCGATGCGATGACCGTCAACCAGCAGGTATTGACCACGATCACTGCAGGGGCGCCGCCCATGAATGGCCCATCCTGGTGCCTTTCCCGTGATCGAGCGGTGCAAGTCGGCACGACACCTGTAGGCACCGGTCGGTTCGCATTGAAGGCCGATCAGCCCAAGAGCTTCAAATATTCGCCACGACTGGATGGTGCCACTCTCGACCTTGCCCTTCGGTTGATCGACACCATGAAGCTCGGGAAGCAGTCCACACCCGATCTGCTTTCCGTCAGTCTTTCGGCAACCGATTATGTCGGCCATGCTTTCGGAAACGAAGGCATGGAAATGTGCATCCAGATGGCCGAGCTCGACCGATCACTAGGCAACTTCTTTGACAAGCTCGACGCGCAGGGCCTGGATTATGTCGTAATGTTGACTGCAGACCACGGCGGCATCGACGTGCCGGAGCGTCTCGACCAGCAGGCGATGCCCGATGGCGCCCGTGCTGATGCCGCGCTCACAGATCTTGAGCTTGGCCAGGCAATCGCAACCGAACTGAAACTCACGCAATTCATCCGTCAGGATCCGGCACAATCACGAAATCCGGGTGAGGCGCAGCTGATCTATTCGGAATCCCCTTCTGGCGACTATTATGTGACCCGCGACCTGCCGCCCGAAACGAGAGCGGAAGTGATCGACAGGCTCGTCTCCAAACTGAAGGCCCATCCACAGGTGCAGGCGGTCTATCGGAAAGACGAACTTGCCCGGATACCGATGCCATCGGGATCGCCCCAGGATTGGACACTGGAACAGCGTGCGCGGGCTTCGTTCGACCCCGAACGCACGGGCGACGTCTACACCATCCTGCATCGCGCGATTGTGTCGATCCCCGTTCCCGACCCCTACTATGTGACCACGCACGGGAGCCCCTGGGACTATGATCGGCGGGTACCGCTGATGTTCTGGCGCAAGGGTATGCCCGGCCTTGAACAGCCTGCACCAGTCGACACCGTGGACATCGCCCCCACCCTTGTGGCCGTACTCGGATTGAACGTCCCGGCAGGCAGTTTCGATGGGCGCTGTCTCGATATTGACGGAAGCGAGCGCGACACCTGCGCCCCAAGGCCTTGATAGGCGTGAACCATCGGGCAGCCTGACGCCAGGCTGCCCGATGCGCTTAAATCAGATCGAGCGAGAGCGCCCCGTCCCGCTTGTTCACGGCATAGCGCCGCAATGTGCCGACACGGTAGGCGGTAGTCAGAACGGTATCGACCGCTATGAAACTTGCTCTGGCATGGTCCCGTTCGAGATCGAGGCGAACGTAACCGTTGTGCATATTGTCGGTCCAGAGAACCTCCGGCACATATTCGGCGAAGGCACGGTCAAGCGATTGTGACAGGCCGGGACCAAATCCGCTCGAGATGAAATCGCCCGGAGAGGAAATCCCGGAAGTGCCGAGCTCTATCCCCGCAGGGTTGCCGGTCTTGTCGAAAAGACTGTTGGCCCAGAAGCTGTGGCTGTCTCCGGTAAGGAAAATCAGATCGCTGGCACCAGCCTTGCGGGCAAGATCATAGAAACGCTCACGCGCCCAGGGATACCCATCCCAGGTGTCAGGATAGAATGGCAGGTTCCATTTGCCTTTCCATGCCAGTGCCTTCGCCGCGAAACTTGCCTGCGGGTCCGCCGAAGGATCGGGCAGCACACCCTTGGCCACAAGATCGGGCACCGGGGTCCGCGCGATAGGAATCTGGTTGCCAATAAGCCGCCACGGCTGTCTTTCCGCTACCGATGCGGAAAGCGCATCTGACAGGTCAGCCTCCATTTCCGGCGACAGCATGGTGCGCCCCTCTGCGCCAATCACCGCGTCACGCAGATGGGCCGCATCCGCTTCGCTGGCAATCTTGTCCACGTAGTCCATGTAATCGATCTGACGGGCTCGTGCCGTATGGCGCGTTTCCAGAGTCACCATGGTGGCGAGGTCACCAAAGCTGTAGGTGCGCCAGAATTGCGCTCGGGTCCGCCCCTCGATCTCCAGCCATTCCGGCTCGCGGATCGGCATCCACTCATAATACGCCTGGATAGAAGCGGCCCGACGGTCCTCCCAACTGCCTTCGGTTTCGGGCTGATGGTTTTCCGCCCCGCCAGTCCAGGGATTGTTGGCGCTCTCATGATCGTCCCAACAAGCCATCAAGGGGTGTGCCGCGTGCATCGCCTTGCTTCCGGCATCACGCTTGTATTGCGCGTGGCGCTGGCGATAGTCGGCAAGCGAGATAATTTCGTGGGCCGGTTCGTGGACGCGCCCGATCTTGCGGGAGAGATCCCCACCCCAACCGTCCGCGCCATATTCATAGATATAGTCGCCGGTGTGCAGGACGAAATCGACTTCGGGATCCTTGGCGATCGCATCATAGGCGTTGAAAAAACCGAAAGCGAAATTCGAACACGAAGCCAGCGCGATGCTCAAACGGTCCAGATGCCCTGCGGGGATCGTGCGGGTCCGCCCCACAGGCGAGACGAACTCACCCTTGCGGAAACGGTAGTAATACGTCGCCCCCGGTTGCAGGCCTGTTGCCAGAATCTTGATCGTGTAGTCCCGCGCCTCACCCGTCTGCGCCACCCCACCCTGCACGATGTCGGAAAACTGCACATCGCGCGCCAGTTCCCAGCCAATATCGCCAGTGCCATGCTCGGGTTCGATGCGGGTCCAGAGCACCACCGCATTGTGGGTTGGATCGCCGCTCGCAACGCCATGGCGAAAGGCAGGATTGTCTCCCTGATCCTGCGCCAGGGCGCGCATCGGCAAGGTTGACAGAAATGTTGCACCGGCAAGCCCGGCAAGAGTGGTGCGGCGGGAAACCGCAAAATTCGGAAACTTGAGCATCGCCCTGCTCCTTGTTTGAAGCGCCGTGAAAATGGCAGAATGGGGGGCACGAGCTCGAAACCCCGTGCCGCCCCATCGTTTCCTGAAATCAGAAGTCGGCAGTTACCGTGAATACCGCAGTGCGCGGGGCGCCGATCCAGGCATAATTGCTTGAAATACCGCCAAGATAATCCTCATCCGTGAGGTTGTTGATTGTCAGAGAGAAGTCGACCCCCTTGAGAGTGTCACTCAACACGTCACCCCTCACTCCGATATTCAGGTCGGTGAGGAAGTAACTCTCGGCAACCCAGGTATTGGCCGCATCGACATAACGATCGCCGGTGAACTTGCCCGAAATGCCAATGCGGAAAGGCCCGGTCTCGTAATTGGCGGAGAGCACCCACATGTGATTGGCGATACCGGCCACCGTATTGCCTGGCGTAATGCCCTGCTCTTCATCGAGCGTCGGGTTGCCCGTGCCACGATAGGTGGGGTCGATATAGGTATAGGAGCCGTACAGGTTCAGCCCCGGCAACGGGCGGACATTGGCCAGCAATTCGAAACCTTCCGCATCAATCCCGCCTGCGTTGAAGAACTTGCCATCGCCTTCACCCAGATAGTCGTTGCCCGCCTCCGTGCTGTTCGACACGAAGATCACCTTGTTGGAGAATTTGCTTTTGAACCAGGTCGCCGAAGCGCCGAACAGGCGGTTCGAATATCGCACGCCCGCTTCCCAGTTTTCCGCGGTTTCAGGTTTCAGGCTGGACAAGTCGGCATTGCCGAATTCCAGCACGGCATCGGTCAACGCTTTGAAATTCTCGGCATAACCGGCGAACAGGTTCAGCCCCTGCATCGGCTCGACCTGAATACCGCCCGAAAGCAGCACGTCCGAGGTCGACTTGAAATTCGTATCTTCGGTGTCGCCAAACCGATCGATGCGCTTGATGTGATGAATGAACTGCTTGGCGCCAAAATTTGCCGTGACCGGACCAAACTTCACTTCTTCCTGTGCGTACCACTTGAATGTGTCCTGCGGGTACTTGCGGCTGTACTGGGTCCAGTAAGGCGTGGGTTCATAGGCTGGACCGGTCGTCGTATCGATCACGTTATGCCAATCGCGCCATTCCTGCCGATGCGTGTCTTCGTACCAGATGCCCGCGCGCAGGGTATTCTCGACCGAACCGAAGCTTGCCCGCCATGTGCCATCGGCAGTGAAACCCGTGCGATCCTTGCGATAATGCGTGTGGCGATAGGACTGCGCACCAATCGCACCTTCCGCATAGCACGCGGGATCGTAGTTCGGATCGGTTGTGCCGCCGTAAGGATAGGTCAGCGCACCTTCGCAACCGTCCATCGGGGTCAACGCAACCCCGTTCGCATCCACGAAATAGATCGTGCCCAGCGGCGAACCGCCGGAAACCGTGCCGATCCCCGACAACTCACTCTGCGGATTGCCCGCGCCATCGTCAGTCACATCGACAACATATTGCGGCACCCAGTCACCCCGGCCGCTCATGTCGTGATAATAGACCGCCGCGTTCAGATCGAGCGCGTCTCCGATCGTGGTATCCGCCTTGAGATAGGCGAAGAAGTTCTTGCGCAATGTCGACCAGGCGCGGCGATAGGCCTGGTCCTGATAGGGGATGCCGGTCCATTCGCCGGTCAGGCCGTCGGTATGCGGATAATACTGATACTGCAGCGCGGAATAGACCTGGTCGTAGTTGTCCTCCTGCGCATCGTCATAGCTGACGTAGCCCGTGAATTTGACCGGAGTGTCGATAATGAATTTGCCGGCAAAATTGTCGCGGCGGTTCTGAGCCGAACCGCCAACCCAATCGGTCGCCTCCTGATGCGCATAGGACACCCAGGCACGGGCCGCACCATCAAGGAATGTACCCGTATCGAAACGGCCATAGATACGGCGGGCGTCGGAATCGCCGATTGAACCGGAAACGCGTACACGCATTTCCTCAAGCGGATCGGACGTAATGAAGTTGAGCGTGCCGCCCAGCGCCTCGTTCGATCGCGTGGCAATGTCGGCGGTTCCTTGCGAAACCTCGACGGTGGCAAGGTTCATCGTATCGATATAGCGATTGGCCTTGGCGCCGCCGCCGTAGTTAGAATCGCCATTGGGCAGACCATCGATGGTGATGCCGATCTGCTGGGTATCCAGATTGGTCTGGAAACCGCGAACGGACACTGCGGTCGACCAGTCATCGAAACCGAAAGCATCGCCTTCCTGCACCTGCACGCCGGGCAGAGCATCGACCAGATCGAGCGCTGAGGCGAGCGGAGCCTGCTGGGAGATCATCGCCTCGGTCACTTCGGCGTTGGTGTAGGTTGCGCGAATGCCGGTAACGATGATTTCCCGGTCGTCCATATCGCTGCTGTCCGCTTCTTCGGCATAGGCTGGGACGGAAACGGCAAGGGCGATCAGGCTCGCCCCCAGAAAAAAGCTCGGTGTCTTGATTGTATGTTGCATGTGCTGCCCCTGGAGAATCGATGGTGCAGCGCAGCAACTCGCGGAGTTCCATGAAGCTGTGATGGCGATTCAAAGACAGCTGTGTTTCAGTTTTCTGACCGAATGACGAAGGCGCGCGCCGAACCCTGCCGGTGGAGTTCCATGCAGGGCGATCCAGCCCTTTCAATCGTCAGGAAGGAGGGCGTCAGCCTCCGCCCGCGCCAGCCGGATCGAACGGACGCTGGATCAACTCAACCTTGTACCCATCGGGGTCCTGCGCGAATGCGATGACAAATGGAGAGCCTGTCATCGGCCCCGGCTCCCGGACAATCTCCACCCCCGCCTCGCGCAAGGCATCACAAAAACTGGTGAGATCATCAACACCAACGGCAATATGCCCATATGCATCGCCATGGTCGTATGCGCTCTCCCTGTCCCAGTTAAACGTCAGCTCCAGCATGGCATCGGCCGGATCACTGCCATAGCCCAGATAGACGAGAGAATAGCGCCCCTCCTCGAAGTCGAGCCTGGCAATCTCCGACATGCCAAGCGCATCGCAGTAAAATGTCAGGGAACTGGGCAGATTCCGTACCCTGATCATCGTGTGCAGGATTTGCGGATTCAAATTCATGTGAAAATCACCAGCGGGATTGAAAAACCTGTCGCCGCCCGCTCAACGAGCGGCGACAGCTTCGATTTCAAGCAGAAGAGACCGGTTTGCCAGACGATCCATTTCGATCCAGGTCGATGCAGGAGGCACTTTTTCACCAAAGGCAGACATGCGCACCCCGTTCGCCTCGATCAGCCGTTCCATGCTCGTCGTATAGACCGTTTCCCGAACGATAGCATCGAGATCCAGCTCGAAGTGTTCCAGAACGCGGGCGAGATCTCCGTAGATGGTTTTCACCTGTTTCGCGAAGTCATCCGCTCCGATGACTTTGAAATCGTCATCCCAGGACACCGTCCCTGAAATCAAGATGAGATGACCTCCTGCTCGCGCATGCGTATAGGTCGTTTCGCCACGCAACTGGAAACTGTTGTCGCTTTTCGACATTCATCACCTCAGCGGTTGCGGTAGGCGGTAACTTCCACCTCCAGCAAAAGGTCGGGATGGACCAGCCGCGAGATCTGGATCCATGTGGATGCCGGCGGCGCGACATAGCGATAATATTCCATCCGCTTGGGATTAGCGGCGATCAGGCTGTCCATATCGCGGCAGAAGATCGTCTCCTTGACGATATCGCCGGCATCGAGCCCGTGAACCTTCAGCGTCGCATCTATGTCCGCGTAAACCGTTTCGACCTGCTTGTCCCAGTCTCCCGGGTAAAGCGGGTTGCCATCCATTCCCCAGGACACACAACCGGATATGAACAGATAGTCGCCAGCCATCACTGCCTGGGAGAAGCCGAATGTCTTTTCAAGTTCCCGGCGATTGTACACTTGATCATTGATTGCCATTGCGTCTCTTCTTCTTCGCTTGATGAAAGGGAATGTCAGTAGATGTATTCGGCGCCTGGATTGGCCCGCGGATACGTCCTGAGGTAATCGAGGAACCGGGCGAGGGATTTGTCGGCCTTGGTCAGTGTGCCGGGCCGGTATCTGATCGTATTCAGAACCGGGGAATCCTCGTTCACGATCTGCTGTTCGAAGGCCATCATCTCCGCCATGAACTGCGCCGCCGCGTTTTCATCCTCCGCAGTCTCCCCCTTGTGAGTGAGAATGGTCAGGAAAACTTCCGATTTCTGGGGCTTTGGGCAGCTGTAGAGGGCAAGGACGCCGTACCAGCGGCCATTGTGGGTCCCCATCTGGAAGAAGTTGTTCGAACCGAGAATGCCAATCCGCCATGCAAGCTTGGCAGAACCCTTGGCATCGCCGGTGACTCCTTCGAAATCGTAGGCAAAACCCCACTGGTTCCATTCGACCCTGGCGTGCGGGTCCTCATGCAGGAACGTGACTCCGTGCAGGACCTTGAGATGCTGCATGTCAGGAGTGTTTGCGCTGAACACCCAGCCGTCGCAGTCGAGGATCATCGAACGTCGTGTCCAGATCGACAATTCCTCATCCTTGTAGGGGAACAGTTCGGGCCAGTCGTATAAAGGCTCCTCTCCGTTGAAGGCGAAGACCAGTCCGAACCGTTCCATCGTCGGATACTTGAACAGCGTTGCAGAGCGCGGCGCAGGGTCACCCACAGCCGTGCGAACGCACTGTCCCTGCCCGTTGAATTCCCAATGGTGAAACGGGCAACGAACGTTGTCGCCCTGCACGTCGCCAACCGAGATGTCGGCGCCCAGATGGGGGCAAAAAGCACTGACGACATGCGCCGTTCCGTCGGTATCGCGAAAGATCGCAACGCGGCCACCCAGGAAATCCCGCCCGATAACCTTGCCTTGTTCCAGCTCATCCGACAGGCAGATCGGGAACCACGTCTGGGTAAAGACGCCGTTGTCTCCTTCTCCCGGGACCGGGTTATAGCGGCGCCCGACAGCGCCGGAAGGCGATGTTTCCGTCATTACATTCATAACAGCCTCCTTGATTTTCGGTATTTCGGCCTTGATTAGAACTGGTATCCCAGTTCGATGCCCCAACTGCGTGGCGGCGCAGGCCAACTGAGCGCAACGTCATATGAACTGCGCACATCTTCGCGTTGCGAATAATAAAACTTGTCGAAGAGGTTATGGACGAAACCCGCGACTTCCAGGCCACTGGGCGTTTCGTAACTTAGCCTTGCATTAAACAGGCCATATGGCTTCTGAACATCGAGCGGATTGTTAGCCGCGAAAAAATAGAATTCACTTTTGTAAGTGTAATCAACCCGCCCGGTAATGGAGGCCCCGCTGGAGAGCGGCACTGTGTACTGCGCCCCAAGATTGACAGTCCATTTCGGCGATTGCGGCAGCTTGTCGCCTTTTTCGATACCAGCCGCCGTCGTGCCGGGATCGAGTTCGAGATACTTGTTTTCAAGGAACCCCACGGCAGCGTTGAGTTCGAGATTTTCCACCGGACGCGCGGTCAGCTCCGCTTCAAAACCATAGACCTCGGCCTTGGCGGCGTTGCGCGTCACGATCTGCGCCGCTCCCTCTTGAGAGAGCTGCAGCACCAGCAGTTGCAGATCGTTGTATCGGCTGTAGAACCCGGCGAGATTGACACGCAAGTGCCGGTCGAGAAGGTCCGCCTTCAGGCCGACCTCGTAGGTCTGCATTTTCTCCGGGTCGTAAGGAATGAAGCCTTCGCTTGAGCTGCCCCGACTGTTGAAGCCGCCGCTCTTGAAGCCCTTCGACCAGCTGGCATAGAGCATCAGATCCCGGCTCGGCTTGAATTCGACGCTGAGCTTCGGCGTGAACGACGTCCAGGTCTTCGACAGACCTGCGTATGGCTGGGTTTCCACGCCGCGTTCGGATTCCGGCGTATTGATCAACCCCTCGTAACCGGCCGTCTGGAAGAACTCATGGCTACCGAGGAAAAAGCTCTGGAAATGCTGGGTCTTCTTCTCACGCGTAATCCGCGCCCCGGCCGTAAGGCTCAGTTTATCTGTGACACTCAGGCTGGCCTGACCGAACCCCGCGAGATTTTCCGTATCTATGAAGTTAAGCTGGTTCAGGGCAGTCGGAGAGTTGAGATAGATCGGCACCGCCTGATCGATCTTCTCCTTGAAATAGTAACCGCCAATGACCCAGTCGAGCGCATCATTCAGCGCTTTGCCGCCAAGTTGAAGCTCCTGACTGAATTGATGCTGCCTGGTCGCCTGCTTTTGGTCGATGACCGCACCGGGACCGCCATCATAGTCCGTTCCGGTAAGCTGGTGCAGCCCGCGATAGGCAGAGATCGATTTAAGGGTGGCTGCCCCGATCTCCAACGTAGCAGTCAGCGCAGCACCCCCGCCATTGAGGCGGTTGCCCGCATCCAGCCCGGCATACGTGTGCCGACGAGAGTCCGTCTCGTACTGACTGTAACCCTCCGGCAGGAAGCCGAGCGGCCCTGCCCCGGTCAATTGCACGAGCGTGGCGTTACCCCGCGTGCGTGTGTAGTCACCCGCCAGATTGAAAGTCAGCGTGTCTGTCACATGCCATTGTAATTGCGCACGAATGCTGCCGGTTCGTTCATCTCCGAACCGGTGGCCATCACCATAGCGATAGCCGTATCCGTGCTGTGTGCGATAACTGGCGGCGATCCGCGCAGCCAGCTTGTCCTCGACGATGGGAATGTTGAGCCAGCCACGCCCTTCGAAATGCTCACGCGACCCGCCGATCAGCTTGACCGCACCTGCCAACTCATTGTCTGGCTGATTGGTGTAAATGCTGATGGCGCCGCCAATGGTATTCTTGCCGAAAAGCGTGCCCTGCGGCCCGCGCAAAACCTCCACACGCTGGAGATCCAGCGTCGCGACGTCCGCGCCGTTGGTACGACCGAGATAGACCCCGTCGACATAGACGGAGACCCCCGGATCGACAGTCGCGACATGGTCGACCTGACCAACCCCGCGAATGAAGTAATTGGCAGCCGAGCCGCCGGACAGTCCCGTGGTGGCATTCAGGTTGGGAACGAATTGCGCCAGATCGACCGCATCGGCAGCCGAACGATTGTCGAGCGTGTTTCCACTGAAGGCGGACACTGCCAGCGGTGTTTGCTGGATATTTTCCGCCCGGCGGCGAGCAGTGACGACGATCTGCTCCAACCCACCCTGATCGGAGCCATCCACTTCGGCAGCACTTGCAGTTTCCGAAATCTCTGCCTTGGCGGGCGACGCCAGGCACAGAGCCGAAAACGATCCGGCGACTAGAATACGCGACTCCAGCTTCATCGCATTTTTCCCCTTGGATGTTCTGATTGGTTCTTGCGATGCAGAGTGCCGTTGTGCGCCCGATGCCGCTATCCGTCAAAAAAGGGGTATTGGGTGACCTCCCTATTTTGGGGATCGAACCGGCTTGCAGAGAATGCCGGAATAGCTACCATGCCTCTATCGCGAGAGGATCAGCTGGAAAGGACGAACACACGCCGTTTCGCAACGGATCAGTAGGGTCGTCGATTGTCTACAGACTGGTTAATCAGATCCAAGCTCTCCCCGCCACCGGTTACCGGATCGGCGCTCGTCCGGTCGCAAGGGCAACGGCTGCTCGACGATCGCATTCCTCTGGTAATTCTTGAAGCGCCAGCGGGTTACGGCAAGACCACGCTGCTCGCGCAGGCATTCCACGAAGCACAGGCAACCGGGCGGAACACGGCCTGGCTTTCGACCGACAAGGATGACGGCGACCTGCGAACATTGCTGAGCTATCTCGTGGCCGCCATTGCCGAAACCGGCATCGACCTGGGATCGCTCATGCTCGCCGCACCCCACGGATTTGCGGATATCGCCCCCAGGAACGTCGTGGTCATGCTGGCCAATGCACTTGAGGCAGCGGCTATCGACACACCGATCCTCGTGTTCATCGACGATCTGCACCTCGCCGAATCCGAAGCGCTCGGTCCCATTCTGGAAACTCTGATAGCCCAGACCCAGGGGTTGTGCCGGTTCATCATATCAACTCGTGCCCAGCTCAATCTCGCGCTGGCGCGAATGCGGGGAGCCGGGTTGCTGGACCTGCTCGGCCCATCCGAACTCCGGCTCAGCGAGCAGGAAGTCCGCACTCTGATTGCCGATCATTGCAGCCCGACGGATCTCGAAACCGTGGTGGAGCGGATCGAGGGATGGCCCGTGATGGTTCAGCTCATGCGGTTGTCGCTGGACCACCATGGCGGCAGTGGTGCCGCCCTGCCTCCGGTGGCCGGACATACGATCGATCTGGCAGCCTATCTTTCCGAACAGGTCATCGCCGGGCTGGAACCGGACATGCAGACGGTATTGATGGCCATGTCCGTATGCGAAAGGTTCAACGGCGATCTGGTGAACCATCTTTGCGGGCGGGAAGACGGATGGGCTGTGCTGGACGACCTGTCACACCGTGGCCTCCTGCTCGTCCCGGTGGACATGTCAGGCGACTGGTATCGCTATCACACGCTGTTCGGTGAATTCCTGCTTAGCCGCCTGAAGCGGACGACCGGGGAAGAACACATCGAGTTGAGCCGACAGGCTGCACGCTGGTTCGCGAGCGAGGGACTTCTGCGAGATGCCGTCAGGCTGGCCGCGGGGATCGACGTCCAGGTCACAATCGACATCCTGCGCGAGGCAGGTGGCTGGCTGGTCGCCTTTCGAGGGGGCTCCGACACCCTCAGGATCATCGCCAATCTTCCCGAAGAAACGCTGCGGGCAGATCCTTATCTGAGGCTGGGCCAGATATATATGCTGGCCCAGGAAAGCAGGCTGGAGCAAGCCAAGAACACTTTTCACGACCTGCTCAGCCGGACCAGCAGCAGATCATTCCGGAACGCCGAGGACGAAGCGTTGTTTCAGGTGAGCGCCGGAGTGCTCGATGCCTTGCTGAGGCTGTATTGCCTCGAGCGGATCGATCCCGATCGGCTGCTCGCGTTGAGCCGTCGTTGCCGCGTACCGCTCCCGCCCTTGCTCAGCACGATGGTGACGCACCTTGTCGGCTATGCCCGGTATTGTGACGGTGATTATCCTGAGGCCCGCCATACCGGCTATGCTGCGGCAAATCAGGCACGGACCGTCGGCGCGGACTTTATCGAAGCCTACAGCTATCTGTGGTTGGGAGACACGCATCTCGAACTGGGAGAACTGCAGGAAGCAGAAGCAAGCTTCAATCGCGCGGTGCGGTGCGCAATCACCAATTTCGGTCCGAACTGCAATCAGGCAGTCGGCGGGCAAGTGTTTTTAAGCGAACTGGCCTACGAACGCGACGATCTCCTGACTGCGGAACCTTTGATTCAAACGGCCATCGAAGGAATCGAGCAAAAGGATCCATGGTTCAGTGTCTACCGATCCGCATACCATGTCGCTTCGGAGATTCTCTTGCGCAAGGAAGGCTGGACCGCAGCCATCGCTCTTATCGACGAAGCTACCGAGCGGTTGAGACTGCGCCAATTGACGATCTACTCCCCCTACCTGATGCTCAAGCGAGGGGAGATCCTCACTACGGCCGGCCATTTCGACGAAGCGTTCGATATTCTCACCAATTGCTCCACGCCCGGCGGTGAGGCCGGCCCCAATGGTACGCGTCTCAGGGTTCTCGAACGGATTGCCGAGGCCCGCCTTGCTCTGGCCATGGACAAGGTTGACGAAGCCACCGGTGTCCTGGAGCAGATCGAGACCTTGCTGGCAGATCGCGGCCAGGTGCGAAGGATGATCAAGGTAAAAACCCTCCTCGGCCTGGCGTGTTATCGCAGTGGCGACGTCAATCGCGCGAACCGGCTGTTCAGGGAGGCTCGCAATCTCTCCGCCCCCCAGAAGCTCATAGGGCCGATCATTGAAGAGCAGCCGCTCCTCGAACGCTTCCTGAATGGCCCGGCGATCGAAATACTGATGCCCAACGCCCATCCTGTGGCGCTTGCAGAACAGACCGGGCCATTCAGGCAAGCCGGCCCGGCGATCCGGCTCACGCGGCGGGAAAAGCAGGTACTGAAGCTTCTTGCCGACGGCATGTCCGGCAAGGAGATCGCAACGGAAATCAATCTCACGGTCAGCACCGTGATGAGTTACAGAAAGAATCTCTATCGCAAGCTGGAAGCCAATTCCCGCTCCCGCGCCATTCGCAAGGCACGGATGGCGGGATATATCTAGCTGCAGAAACAGGCCCCCAAAAAAATATCTGAATTCGGACTGCGGATGGTTCGTGGGCGCGGCGTCTGCAAGACATGCGCATATGCTTCCTCTTCAACCATGACCAGATTCACCAGGTCGCTCACAGCCTTCCCGTAGCCATCGCCCTGGCCAAATCGGGTTTTGCCGGCGAGATCATCGTCGCGACCACCACCGAACGCATGGCCAATGAGGTTCAACGTATGGCCGGCGACATGCTAAATGATCGTATCGAGCATGTCCGGCTGGGGCTGAAACCGTTTACCAGACAGTTGAGCGGGATGCTCGGCAGGTTCGTTCCAGCCGCCAAGATACTCGTTTACAGGGATAATCTGGAGTTTTTCCGTAGCCTGGACGTGCTGGTCGTCGCAGAGAAGACATCGCTACTGCTTAAGTCGCAATATGGTCTCAACCACCTCTTGATGATCCATACCCGCCATGGCGCCGGAGACCGGGCCATTGGCTTCGACAAGGCAAGCTCCCGGTTCGACCATGTCTTGTGTTCCGGCCCCAAGATCAAACAGCGCCTGATCCGGGAAACCGGGCTGCCCGCCGACAAGATAAGCATGGTCGGATACCCCAAGTTCGATCTGCTCGCGGCTGCCCACCGGACCGCGTTGCTCCAGAATGGCAGGCCGACCGTGCTTTACAACCCGCATCCATCGCCGCACCTGTCCTCATGGTATCGCCACGGACGCGAAATGCTCGATTTCTTCGTCGACAACCCCGACTATAATTTGATTTTCGCTCCTCACGTCATGTTGTTCGAACGGAACTTCGTGCTCACGATCGACAAGCTAACCGTTAACCGGGCAGGCGAACTCGAACGGCGGTATCTGCGCGGAGACAACATCCATATCGATCTGGGTAGCCGCGCCTCGACCGATATGACCTATACCCTCGGCGCAGACATCTACATCGGCGAAGCGAGCAGCCAGGTTTACGAATTCATGTTGAAGCCCCGCCCCTGTATTTTCATCAACAGCAACGGCCACGACTGGCGAGGGGATCCGAACTTCCGGCATTGGGAAGCGGGTGAAGTCATTTCCCGACCGGATGAGCTCGGTCCTGCTCTGGCCCGCGCCCAAGCCTTGCACACCTTGCAGTATCGCGCGGTACAGGAAAGGCTCTTCGCAGAAAGCTTCGACCTTTCAAACGAACCGTCTTCCGATCGCGCCGCAAGAGTTATCGCCGATATAGCCAATCCCAATGCGAAGCGTTACCCGACAACCCAGGTGGCCTTGGTTGCATAAACGACTTGGCGATGGCGTTAAATTCAGGCGCAACCGCAAAATACCTAGTCTCTTCCGGTCGCACGAAAGGGCTGAATTTGTCTTCTAGAAGAGCGCCTGCGAAAGGTGCCATCGGTCGAATTTTTTCAGGCATTGGCCTGGTGCTGGGCGGCAAGGCCGGAGCCGGCCTGATCAGCCTTGCCTACCTCTTCATGGCAACCCGTTTTCTCGGCCCCGCCGAATACGGGATGCTGGTTCTCGTCCATGGATACGTTACGACGGTCTGCGGTATCATCGAATTCCCCGCATGGCAGGCGATCCTGCGATATGGGGCCGAAGCCGACCGGGATGGAGCGATGAATCGCCTTTCCCGGCTGCTGCGGTTCGGCGCCAAGGTAGAATTGGCAGGCGGGCTGCTGGCGATCCTGGCAGCGATGCTTCTCGTTCCCGTCGTCGGGCCGCATCTGGGCTGGTCCCCCAAAGCGATGGCGTTCGCCCAGATCTACAGTCTCGCAGTGCTGGGCTCGGTTCGTTCGACCCCGGCGGGATACCTGCAATTGCGGGGACGGTTCGACCTGATCGGTCTGCACAACATGGTGCAGCCGTCCGTACGGCTGATCGGCGCGTTGATCGTGATGGCGTTCGGCTGGGGGCTCAAATCGTTTCTGGTCGTGTGGCTGTGCGCCGCCCTTGCCGAGTTTGCCGTGTTGTGGGGCATGGGCCTCTGGCTTGCCTGGCGCCAACTCGGCTCCAGCCTCTGGCGTCCCGGTGGAGGCTCCCCAAGCCGGGAGAACCCCGGCATCTGGAGATTTCTCGCCGCCAGCAATGCGGACGTAACCTTGAGCGAACTTGCCGGGAGAGTGTCGCCACTGATCGTCGGATGGGTCCTTGGCCCGGCAATGGCCGGGCTGTTCGCCGTTGCACAACGCGCCACTGTCATCATTGCCCAGCCAGCGCAAATCCTTGGAAATACGGCTTATGCCGAACTTTCACACATGGTTGCACAGGGCCACGGCGGCGCCCCGCTTCGCAACACATTAATCAAGGTAATCGGTATTGCCCTTGCCGGTGCGTTGCCTGTCATTCTGGCAGTCACCTTGATACCCAACCAGATCGTCACTCTGCTCGCCGGTCCCGCGTTTACCGGAGCTGCAAACGTAATGATCATTCTGGTCATGGCTCGCACCATCGCCATGATCGGGCCGCCATGCAGTTCCGCATTGTCGGCACTGGGCCATCCAGCACTGTCCATGACTGCCAATCTGGTGTCGAGCCTCGCGTTCCTGCCGCTGTTGCCATGGTTGCTTCATACCTGCAGCCTGATGGGCGCGGGTTTCCAGGCATTGGGGCAGGCGCTTCTGGCCAGCGGATTGCTCGCTCTCCTAGTTTGGCGGAGCAGTCTGCGAAGATGACGAAGGCACGCATCGCCTATGTCATCAATTCCGTGGAAGGGGGCGGCGCAGCTCTCCCCGTCCCCGCCATCGCACGCATCCTGCGCGCGCAGGGCGCGCAGGTTCGGGTCTTCGCGCTAACCCGGCGCGATGGGCGTGCGTTGCCAGCCATGGAACAAGCGGGGCTCGACCCCATAGTACGCGAAGGCGGCGAAACCGATCACCTTGCGGCCGCAAGTTGGCTGGATGAGCAATTGCGCGCCTGGGGCGCCACCCATGTGTGGACGTCTCTCACCCGTGCCACTCTGCTCGGCCTTTTGCTGGGCCCAAGGCTGGGTTTGCCGGTTATTGCATGGCAACATGCAGCTTATCTCAAACCATGGAACCACCGTCTCATGCGGCTGCTCCAGTCCCGCGCCTCGTTATGGGTGGGTGACTCCCGCTCTGTTGCAGAACTGACTGCGCAACGGCTTGGAGTGGGGTCAGACAGGCTCACGACATGGCCGATCTATTCCGCGGATGAGCAAATGCCGCGCGCGCAGGCATGGCAGGCGGGAGAGCCAATCCGCGTCGGCAGTTTAGGTAGGCTTCATCCCGTCAAAGGATACGATGTTCTCATCGCTGCCCTATCCCGGATGAAAGCCCATGGCTTCACGCCCCCCGCCCCACTGCAAATCTTCGTTGGAGGCGAAGGGGCAGAACGCGCGAAGCTTGAGGCCATGGCGCGTGAGGCCGGGCTCGATTCACTCAGCTTTGTCGGTTACGTCGAAGATTCCAGAACCTTTCTCGCCGGCCTCCACCTCTATCTCCAGCCCTCTCGCTCCGAAGGGTTTTGCATCGCGGCACACGAAGCACTGACGGCAGGACTGCCCGTCATAGCATCCAGAACCGGTGAAATGCGTCACTCCATTACGGAAGGCTGCAATGGCTATCTCGTTGCGCCCGGCGACGCAGATGCTCTTGCATCATGCCTCATGAAAGCGTTGATCGAACCGGACTCACTTGGCCCTATGGGCAGCGCGGCTCGAGAGGACGTTTTGCGCCGGTATTCGCAAGATGGTTTCGAAGCCGCAGGAGCCGCTATCTGGCAGCGTATCGTCCAAATGCACGCCTGAGGTCGAGCGCCAATCCTGCCAGCGAACGGTCAATCCGCTTGCAGTCGATAAGCGTGACCGGACCGCAAGCCGTGAGGGTGTGCATGCCATGACTATAGGGGTATGCACTGGATGGAATGGCCAGAGGTTCACCTGCTTCGGCCAATATCCCGATTTCGCTCTGCAAATCGATCCACAGGGGACGGATCGCGCCACCGTAGGTCCTGCTACAATCCTGAACAGGCAGCATAATCCTGCCGTCCATCACGATCGGTTTGCCGCCAGGGCGCGCTGAGTCCGACGCGATCCTGACCGGGTTTTTGGGATGGAAAACCCACGGCCCGCACAGATTTTCCGCCCACGCTACATGCAAGTGCGCCAGCTTCGACGTCTTCGAAGCAGCGGAAGAGTAAAATAACCACCACCGCCCCTGCCAGTTCAGAATACTGGCATCGACCGGGATACAATCCAGGTCGATGACACACTCCGGCCGCCAGTCATCAAGGTCCCGATGCGCGCGATAGAGTGTCAAACGACCGGAACGATGTGCCTCAGGCAACATCCAGATCGCGCCCTCCCCCTCAAAAACGAATGGATAGGAAAGGTGCCATGGTTCTCGAAGACTGACACGACGATCGACAAGCACATTCCGGCCATCGAATAAAAGCCGTTCAATCACTCCATGACGGGTGCGGTAATCATAGCTTTCCACAAAGACATGGAGGCAATCTTCGCCGCGCAACCCGAACGGGTCCGCCATAAAGCAAAAGGGTCGCTCTTCGGGAAACCAGCGCACGGCAGAGTCATCAATTCCATTGGAAACGATGTTCTCTGCGGACTGCGCAACGAGCGCGCATCTCCAGATGTCTTTCCTGCGTGGCACAATCGCAGGCCTTAGTATTTTCCGCGATGGGCGCCAGTTCAATTCTGCTCCCGGCTCACCCAATCACCCGCATCAGCATGAAACTATTGCGCAACGGACCGATTGGCGCTCTCGCCACTGACCGGGCCACGCCTTCAGGCTCGTTCCCCGAACCATGCCATCTCGTACGCCTGGCAGAGCGGATCGTGCGTCAACATTCCACGACCGACGAACTGCACGCGATTAAGCCATGCGTATTTCTCGATGTCCGGATCGATTTCGATTTGTCCTGTCAGGAAAATCGGGGTTTCTCCACGAATGTGCGAGTCCATCTCCCCAACTGAAAGATACTGGAAGAAAAACGGCGTCCCGTCCCCGGCAGTCAAGGCCAGACGAACAGTAACATGGCCCGCATACGCTCCCTGAAGATAGGTCCCCATCCCGAACTCCATCGAGACCTTGCCGAGGAGATCGGTCTCCCAGTCGACACCTGCCAGATGCGCCTCTGCGCGAAGCGCGAGCGGGCCAGCATGCCTTATGGCCCGTTCCGGATAGACCAGCATATTCCCGAATGGGTGCAATTCAATCGACAAGCCACTCTCCCATTTGTCTTTCGTATGGTGGCTTCTTCTCTCGTTACACCACCTCAGGTTCCACTCGCATCCGCGCTGGCCACCCCCTGAAGTAAAGCGATCTTGCCGGAATCATAGCTCCGTATCCTGCCATCCACCACCCAGGGCGCGAAAGAGATCCACTTGTGCAAACACCACAGCCCGCCTGCCGGTAGCCAGGTCTGCTTCAGCATTCGCCAACGTCCTCTGCGCGTCGAGAACTGCCAGAAAATCTATGCGCCCGGCACGCTGACGGGCGAGGCTGACATTGGCCGCACGCTCGGCCGCATCGCGCGCGGACTCAAGCCTTGTCTGGCGCAGCATGGCATTCCGGTAGGCCGAAAGCGCTGTTTCCGTTTCCTCAAGCGCCCGCAGAACCGTGCCATCGAAGGTCGCAAGGTCCGCCTTCGCATCCGCCCGGGCCTCACCGATCCGGGCGCGGATTGCTTCCTGATTGGGGAAGGACCACGAGATGAGCGATCCGAGCAGCCAACGCAGTGGCCCGCCTCCCAACAGGTCGGTCGCGCCAATCGCCGTGGTACCGGCCGATCCGCCAAGCATAATACGCGGGTAGAGATCCGCAGTAGCGACCCCGATCCGTGCCGTGTCAGCCGCAAGCCGCCGTTCTGCGGCGCGCACGTCCGGCCTCCGGGCCAACAGTGTGCGACCGTCGCCCACAGGTATCGGCTTGGAAAGCTCTGGAATCGTCGGGCGCTCGCTCGCTGCCTCAGGCAATTGCCCGGGCGTCCGGCCTGTCAGTGTCGCAAGACGAAACAGGGCTGCATCCCGATCCGCCATGAAAGACGGTATGGACGCGGCCTGCTGGTCGCGGAGTTGGCTGACCCTTATCACATCCAGCCGGTCAGCGAGCCCATGTTGCTCCCGCGCGCCGGTAATTCGCACGGAACTGTCCAGCAGATCGACCGTCTTTTGCGCGACTGCTATTCGTTCCGCCGATGCGGCGGCATCGACGTAGGCACGAACGGTATCGGCAACGACTGCGACACGCACTGCTGCTGCGTCTTCTTGCGTTGCCTCGTAATCTCCACGCGACGCTTCCACGCTGCGGGCCACGCGACCGAACAGATCGAGTTCATAGCCGATCTCGATCCCCCCATCGATCGTACGTCTTTCCCTGTCCGCACCGGGCGTGACCTGACTATCAGGAACCCTGCCATACGAGGCAGAAGCACCGATGTCCGTTGAAGGCAGCCGGCTCGATTGCGCCCCGCGTAACGAGGCCCGAGCCCGTTCGATCCGCGCGACGGCGACACGAATGTCCGTATTGGCGGCCAATGCATCGGCAACCAGCTGATCGAGTGTCGGATCTCCGTAAAGCCGCCACCAGTCATCCGCCGGTTCAGACTGGCTGACCCCAGGCGTGGCATCCGCTCCAAGAAATGGGCCAGACGACACCACTGGAGGAACCGGAGCGACATAATCCGGCCCGGCCGCACACCCCGTCAGGCTGGCACTGGCCAACAACGAAAGGAGGAGCTTGTTTGTCTGCATCTCTGCTGTCCTATTCTGCCGGCTGCAAGGCTGGTCCGGCATCAGGCCGTGCCTTCTTGCGCAAGTGTTCGGCAAGCTTGCGGCACACGACGTAGAAGGTCGGCGTAAACAGCAAGCCGAATGCGGTCACACCGGTCATCCCGAAGAATACCGCTGTGCCGAGTGCTTGCCGCAATTCAGCCCCAGCTCCACTCGCGATGACCAGCGGAACGGCGCCCAGGATAAAGGCGAAGCTGGTCATCAGGATCGGCCGCAGCCGAGTACGCGCGGCATGTACGGCTGCCTCCTCTGGCGACATGCCACGTTCCTCTTCCGCCTGTTTGGCGAACTCAACCACCAGAATCGCGTTCTTTGCAGCCAGTGCGATCAGGACGACGAGACCGATCTGCGTCAGGATATTGTTGTCCATTCCCCTGAAATTCACGCCCAGCATCGCAGCGAACAGGCACATCGGCACGATCAGAATGATCGCCAGAGGCAGTGTCAGACTTTCGTATTGTGCCGCGAGCACGAGGAACACGAAGAACACCGCCATCCCAAAGACGATCGCCGCGGTGTTGCCCGCAGTCTGCTGCTGGAAGGCGATGCCCGTCCATTCGTGGGCGTAGCCTGCCGGAAGCACTTCATCGGCCAGCTTCTCCATTGTCGCGAGCGACTGCCCGGATGAATATCCCGGTGCGGTATTGCCATCGACCTCGATGGCGGGAAGCAGGTTGTAGCGTACCACGCGATAGGGGCCGGTCCGGTCCTCAAAAGTGGCAACCGAACCGATCGGCACCATTGCCCCTGAGTTCGAGCGAGCCTTGAGATTGGCTATATCGGCTGTCGATCCGCGATAAGGGGCATCGGCCTGGGCAGTGACACGATACGTCCTACCCAAGAGATTGAAATCGTTTACGAAGGTTGATCCGAAATAGACCTGCATTGCCTCAAACACGCGCTGAGGCGGCACGCCAAGCAGGTCAGCCTTCTGTCTGTCGACGTCTGCGAAAATGCGCGGGGAGTTCAAGTTGAACAAGGTATAGACCTGCGCAAGGTCTTCCGTCTGGTTAGCCTTCGCAATCAGGCCGCCAGCAGCCTGCGCAAGCGGCCCATAACCGCGTCCCTCACGATCTTCCACGATCATGCGATAACCGCCGGCCGGGACGATACCATTGATCGTCGGAGGCGGCAGCAACACGATCTGCGCCTTGTCGTAGCCTGCGATCGCCTGGTGCGCCTGATCCATGATCTGCTGATAGGTGACGCCGAGCTCCTTGCGCTCATCGAAGCTCTTGAAAGGGAAGTAGATGGCACCGGAATCGGGCGACGCCGTCCGGGAGGGGCCATGGAATCCGGCAAACATCACAGCCCCCCTGATCCCCTTGATCGGCAGCAGCTTCTTGGCGACCTCTTGCGTCACCGCGTCAGTGCGTTCGAGCGACGAGCCCGGCGGCAGGAAAATCGCGGCCATGAAATAGCCCTGATCCTGCTGGGGAACGAAACCGGCTGGAGTAGCCCAGAACAGCCCCATGGTTGCCGCAATCAGACCGCCATAGACCATCATGACGCGCTTCGGCCGCTGCACGAGCCTGCGGGTCAGGCTGGAATATTGCGATGAAAGACGTTCGAAACCACGGTTGAAGCGGTCCGCCCATCTTTGCAGCAGGTGCTGCCAGTTGGATGCGTTTGCATCGACCGTACCGTGCGGGCGCAGCAGTACGGCCGCGAGCGCAGGGGACAAAGTGAGCGAAAGCAGGAGTGAGATTGCCGTTGCAGTCGAAATCGTCACCGCGAACTGCTGGTAAAAGGCCCCCGAAAGCCCCGTCAGGAACATTGTCGGCACGAACACCGCACACAGCACCAGGACAATGGCGACAAGCGCGCCGGAGACTTCGTCCATCGAAACGCGGGCCGCTTCGAGCGGCGACAGCCCTTCGCCAATGTAGCGTTCGACATTCTCGACCACGACAATCGCATCGTCGACAACAATGCCAATCGCCAGGACCAGTCCGAACAGCGAAAGGTTGTTCAACGAATACCCCAAGGCCGCCAGCATGACCGCCGTGCCGATCAGCGACACCGGAATAGCGATGATCGGGATGATGGCCGCACGCCAGTTCTGCAGGAAAACGAGTATCACGAGAACGACAAGCACCATCGCCTCGAACAAGGTGTGATAGACTGCGTCGATCGACTGACCGATAAACTCGGTCGGATTGTAGATCACGCTGTATTCCAGTCCCTTAGGGAATGTCCTGGCAAGGGAATCCATTTCGGCGTGAACCGCCTCGGCAGCATTGAGCGCATTCGAACCGGGGCGCTGAAGCACCGCGATCACCACTGTCGGCTTGCCTGACAGGTATGTGTTGATGTTGTAGTCCTGCGCCCCGAGCTCAACCCGGGCGACATCCCGCACACGTACCTGCCGACCATCGGCATCGGTACGGATCACGATATCGCGAAACTGTTCGGGGCTATCGAGCCGCCCCTGCATTTCAACGCCGACCTGATAGGCATTGCCCTTGTCAAACGGTGGCTGACCGATTGCACCGGCCGAAACCTGAACGTTCTGTGCCCTCAAGGCTGCCAGTATCTCGCCCGCGGTTAGGTCAAGCGCAGCCGCGCGGCCCGGATCGATCCAGATCCGCATGCCGTAGTCACGCGCACCGAACAGACGCACGTCACCTACGCCGTCAACCCGCGCAAGCCGGTCCTTCACTTGGGTGAGCGCATAGTTGGACAGGTAATTGCGATCATAGGTGCCGTCTGGCGATTGCAGGTTTACCACCATCAGGAAGTCCGGCGAGGTCTTGCGGGTGACGACGCCAAAGCGTTGCACTTCCTCGGGCAAGCGCGGAGTCGCAACCGCAACACGGTTCTGTACCAGCACCTGAGCCGCATCGAGATCGGTCCCGATCTTGAATGTGACAGTAATCGTGACCTGCCCGTCCCCGGTCGATTGGGAACTCATGTAGAGCATGTCGTCGACGCCGTTGATTTCCTGCTCGATCGGCGCGGCTACGGTGTTGGCCACGGTTTCGGCTGACGCACCAGGATATTGCGCGGTGACAGTGACCGTGGGTGGAACCACGTCAGGATACTGGCTAACCGGAAGACCCAGAAAAGCCAGCGCGCCGACCACGGTGATAATGACCGCGATTACACTGGCAAAGATCGGCCGGTCGATGAAGAACCGGGAAAATCGCATGTTGCTTGCCCCTTTGCGGGAAGGCCCGACAGTGCGCCGGACAGGATCAATCGACGAGAGTCGCCTGCGCGGCCATGGGTTCGGACGGTGTGGCGGTAGGCTCTGAGCGCTTTTCCGGCCGGATCGTCGTGGACTTCACAGAAACTTTCGATCCCGGTGCAGCCGCCTGAAAGTTCGAGATCACCACGGCATCACCCTTGACCAGCCCGGAACGGATCACCCGCAACCCGTCAACCAATGGACCGATCGTGACCGGCTTGGCAGCGACCGTACCTTCGCGCCCGACGACCAGAACGACTTTGCGTGTCTGATCCGACTGGACAGCGGCATCTGGCACCAGCATTGCCTGAACCGTACCACCTGTCGCCAGACGCATGTTCCCGAACATGCCTGGTGTCAGGAAGCCTTTCGAATTTGCGAAAGTCGCACGGCTTCGAATTGTCCCCGACCGGGAATCGAGCCCATTGTCGGTAAAATCCAGCCGTCCTTTCCAACGGTAATCGGTCTCGTCCTGCAGCCGCACTTCAACTTCACCCGGTTGCTGGTTAGCAGCCCGATCTCTCTGTGTTTTGAGGAACAAGGCTTCGGACGCATCGAAATCGAAATAGATCGGATCGATCGCGTTGATCGTGGTGAGCAAGGTCGCATTGGCACCACCTTCCCCCGATACCAGGTTGCCGGCATCGACCCGCCGATCCGAAACCCGGCCTGAAATCGGCGCGCGGACAGTTGAGAATTCAACATCAAGCGCACGTGTCCTTACCCGAGCCTGCGCTGCGGCAAGCGCAGCCGTTGCCGAACGAACCTTCGCTCGCAAGGCGTCGATCTCGCTGGCGGAAATCGCTTCATCGCCTGTCAGGCCGGAGACCCTGCCATAGTCCGCCCTCGCCAATTCCAGGGCACTGCGCGCAGAAGCGGCATCGGCCTGAGCTTCCGCCAATGCGGCACGATATGGGCGCGGGTCGATTGTAAAGAGCGGCGCGCCCTTTCGAACGTAGTCGCCGTCACGGAAATGAATTGCGGCAATCGCACCGGAAACGCGAGGGCGAACCTCGACGGACCGGCTCGGTGAAAAGCGACCAACATAGTCATCCCACTGCTTCACTTCGCGAATGAGCGGGTGGGCCACCCCGACAGTTACCTGCGGCACTGCCGCGACGGCACTGCCGGGCCAATCGATCAGTTTCCAGGATATGCCGCCGACAATGACGAACGCAGCGGCCACAATCGCCCAACGGCGAATATTGCGCTTGCCGGCTCGCGCACCGGAAACATGCTCCTCGTACACGGCTTGGTCGGAAGGAATAAAAGGCAGGTTCACGCTGCAACCCTCCGCAGACCCGCAATCGCTTCGATGATCTGCTTGACCTGAATTTCGCTGTAGCAGGCGGCGACAGCGTCCTTCATCGCCGATACCGGCAACGCATAGTCATAGTGCCAAGCCTGTACTTCCAGTCTCCGAAGGGCTTCGAGGCGCTTGTTGGCCAGTATGGCCGAAGGCGGCGTCGGCCCGAAGACGATCCTGCCCAGCCAGTTGCGGGGATGCTGCGGGCGCAAGGTTTCGATGCCGTCTCCTCGCGCCAGCTCAACCACTCGCCATTCCAACTGCGTCAGTTGCCCCGGCCGTGTTGCGGCGAGCACTGCTTCCGAACCCGTCTCATGCTCTATCGTCGGCGCAGTCACCGACTGACCACGCGTCCCGAAACCGTCCTCATATCTCATGTCTAAAGCTCCCTGAGGGTCCGGCGCGCGCCTATTGGGGGGGGTTGAGGGAGGCGCGCGCCGGGGTTCTCCGGTGTGCGCAAAGTGCACCGGAGAATTATCATGCAGCGATCCTGGCAAGGCGTTTCGTCTGAACGCCCTACCGTAATCAGCCATAAAATTATCGGGATCCGCCAACCGAATGGCAGTGCCACAAATCAGCCGGTCAGCACCGGCCTGTAATCAACTTATGCACACGGCCTCCATTCAGCTGTAGGCACGACCTACTTTCTATACTGATCGGTATATATTGCAATGCAGCAAGCCGTCAACCGATTTATGTACCGACCAGTAAGATTGTCGCCGAAATCCGGATTTCAAGACCTGAATCGCAGATGAATGGGAGTTTTTTATCCCGGCCCGAAACGCTATTTGCTTGGCCAGCAGGCCAGTGTCGTCGCCACAATGCGTTCGAGTGTCTCGCGACTCGTGCCTGCCCCCGCTTTTACGGAAAGGCCCTGCATCACCGTGGTGAGATAGGTGGCAAGCGCTTCAGGGTCTGAGTCTTCAGACAGATCGCCCTCTGCCCGCGCGCGTTCCAACCGGTCAACGAGCGCTCTTTCCGAAGAAGCACGCCGGGCGATGACTTCCTTGCGGATGGACTCCGCTTCGGATCCGCATGCGACGCTGCTGATCACGCCAAGGCAACCTTGCGGGTCATTGTCCCCGCAATGAGTCGCCAGCGCGCCGTGAAGCAAGCGTTCCGCCACTCCACGTGCGGTCGGCGCCTCAAGCGCCGAGCTGACGTAACACAGCTTCTCGCGCTCATAGAGATCCAGCGCCTTGCGAAACAGCGCTTCCTTGTTCCCGAAACACGCATAAAGGCTGGGCTTCGTAATGCCCATGGCCTCTGTTAATTCGGCAAGCGAAGCCCCTTCGTAACCACGCTGCCAGAAGATGCGCAGGGCAGTAGCCAGCGCGTCTTCAGGGTCGAACTCTCGAGGCCGACCGCGCGTTGCAGTAGTGGTGGCGGGACATTGCATAACGAACGATATGTAGTCTGCAACCAGGCTATCGTCCAGAGATGCGTTGATTCCAGTCTCGAAATTGCCTTTTGACCGGTTACCGGCCCGGCGGATTCAGGCGATTGCGATTTTCTTCAACCAGTTCTTTCAGCCACTCGCGAAACACCCTGATTTTCGCCAGTTGACGCGTATCCTTGTGGGTCACCAGCCAGAAACTTCGCGTCAATCGCCACTCCGGTAACAGCCTGATGAGATCGGGATCGCCTTCCCCCAGAAAGCACGGAAGAATGCCGATCCCGGCACCCGAAGCGATCATGCGGTGCTGTGCGAGGATACTCGAAGACCGCAAGCTTGGCGCCAGACCTTCCTGAAGTTCATCCAGATAATTCAGTTCAGGTGCATAGAGCATGTCCGGAATATAACCGACGAGGCGATGGCGTGAGAGCAGCGCGCGATGATCCTGCGGCAAACCGTCACGTTCCACTGATTTTCGCGACCCATAGAGTTGCAAAGCGTAATCGGCGAGCTTCCCGGCGACAACCGGGCCGGCTTTCGGGCGCGACAAAGTCACCGCCACGTCCGCCTCGCGCTTCGATGGGCTGAGAAAACCACTATTGGCAACAATATCGATGGAAAGCTGCGGATAGCGATCCGCGAACCCCTGCAGGTTCTGTGCGACAAGGCAACTGCCGAACGCTTCGGAAACACTGACACGCAGCAACCCGCTCGGCCCGTTGCCGCCTGCGGCACTGGCTGCAATTCTGGCCGCGGACCGTTCCATCGCCTCGACATTGGCAAGCATGGCCTCACCCGCCTCGGTCAACACCTGCCCAAGGCGGGTCTGCTCGAACAAGGTAACGCCAAGCCGCGCCTCAAGCCGTCTCAGCCTGCGCCCCACCGTCGTCGGGTCGACGCCCATCGCGGCTCCGGCGCGCCCGATATGCCCTGATCGGGCAATGGCCAGAAAGGCCTGATAGTCATTCCAGTCCGATACCTGCATTATTGCAGGAGTTAGTCGCATAATTGCACCTTGCCTGCAATCGTCAAGACGGGCAGCAGTCTGGGAAACCCGAAGTTGAGAGGATTCCCAATCATGCGTCAGATCGACCATTTCATCGCGGGCGGGTCAGATGGCACCGCCTCCCGCCTCGGGGATGTTTTCGATCCCAACAATGGCGGCGTGCAGGCGCAAGTCGCGCTGGCAGGTCAGGCAGTCCTTGATCGAGCGGTTGCCGCTGCACAGGCAGCACAGCCGGAATGGGCCGCAACCAATCCGCAGCGTCGCGCCCGCGTGATGTTCCGCTTCAAGGAACTTGTCGAAGCCAACATGGAGGAGCTGGCGCACCTGCTTTCCTCCGAACATGGCAAAGTCATTGCCGATGCCCGCGGCGACGTACAGCGCGGGCTCGACGTGATCGAATTCGCATGCGGCATTCCCCATGTTCTCAAGGGCGAATACACGCAGAGTGCGGGTCCGGGCATCGACGTCTATTCGATGCGCCAGCCAATCGGCATCGGCGCAGGCATCACGCCTTTCAACTTCCCGGCCATGATCCCCATGTGGATGTTCGGCGTGGCGGTTGCGGTTGGCAATGCCTTCATCATCAAGCCGTCCGAACGCGATCCGTCCGTGCCCGTGCGACTTGCGGAACTGTTCCTCGAAGCAGGAGCACCGGAAGGGATTCTTCAGGTGGTCCATGGCGACAAGGAAATGGTGGACGCGATCCTCGATCACCCGGCGATCGGGGCAGTCAGTTTCGTGGGTTCATCCGATATCGCGCATTATGTCTACAATCGCGGCGGCGCGGCCGGGAAACGTGTCCAGGCCATGGGCGGAGCCAAAAACCACGGCGTCATCATGCCGGATGCGGATCTCGACCAGGTGGTCACCGATCTCGTCGGTGCGGCCTTCGGTTCAGCGGGCGAACGCTGTATGGCCTTGCCCGTCGTGGTCCCCGTTGGCGACGATACGGCCAATCGGTTGCGCGAAAAGCTGATCCCAGCCATCGAAGCCTTGCGCGTCGGAATTTCTACGGATGCGGAAGCTCACTATGGCCCTGTGGTTACTGCCGCACACAAGGAAAAGATCGAAGGCTGGATCGCGAAATGTGCTGAAGAAGGCGGTGAACTTGTCATCGACGGGCGTGGTTTCACCCTGCAGGGACATGAGGATGGCTTCTTCGTCGGCCCCACGTTGATCGACCACGTGACGCCCGACATGGAAAGCTATCACAACGAGATTTTCGGCCCGGTGCTGCAGATTGTGCGCGCTGCCGATTTCGAGGAAGCGCTCACGCTGCCCAGCAAACACCAATATGGCAATGGCGTGGCGATCTTCACGCGCAACGGCCATGCCGCGCGCGAGTTCGCCGCCCGCGTCAATGTCGGTATGGTCGGGATCAATGTACCTATTCCGGTGCCGGTCGCCTATCATACCTTCGGCGGTTGGAAGCGGTCGGCCTTTGGCGACACGAACCAGCACGGCATGGAAGGCGTGAAATTCTGGACCAAGATCAAGACTGTCACCCAACGCTGGCCCGATGGGGGCGTGGGTGCCGCTGCCAACGCATTCGTCATCCCCACCATGGGGTGATCCAGTCCGACGAATTGCCAGTCAGCGCTTCTGCCAAGTAACCGCAGCGAAGCTGACTGGCGATTTGGTTGTACAGGCCGGAAGGAAAAGCCATGACCGACCAGTTCCAGCTCACTGATGACCAGCTTGCGATTCAGGAAATGGCACGCCGGTTCACTGCCGATGCGATCACGCCCCACGCTGCAAGCTGGGACGAAAACCATTCATTTCCGCGCGAAACGATCAAGGCCGCCGCAGAGCTCGGCTTCGCCGCGATCTACGTGTCCGAGGAAAGTGGCGGCATAGGGCTGGGGCGGCTTGAGGCCGCTTTGATCATGGAGGCATTGGCCTATGGCTGCCCGACGACCAGCGCATTCATATCGATCCACAATATGGCGTGCTGGATGATCGACTGTTTCGGGGGGGACGAAATCAAGGGCCGGTTCCTGCCGCAGTTGATCACCATGGACAAAATGGCGAGCTACTGCCTGACCGAGCCTGGTTCCGGCTCCGATGCCGCCGCGCTCAAAACCACGGCACGACTGGAAGGCGATCATTATGTCGTGAATGGGACGAAGCAGTTCATAACCGGCAGCGGCGTGAACGACATCTACCTGGTCATGGTCCGAACCGGAACGGAAGGGCCGAAAGGCATTTCCTGCCTCGTGGTCGAAAAAGGAATGGACGGTCTCAGCTTTGGCGTCCCCGAACGGAAGCTGGGCTGGAACGCCTCCCCCACCGCGCAACTGATGTTCGACAACGTGAAAGTGCCGGTCGCCAATCGGATCGGCGCGGAAGGTGACGGCTTTCGCTTCGCCATGGCAGGACTCGATGGCGGGCGGCTCAATATCGGGGCCTGTTCGCTGGGCGGCGCTCAACGCTGTCTCGATGAAGCCATCGCCTACACCAAGGATCGGCAGCAATTCGGCCAGGCGCTCGCCGACTTCCAGAACACCCAATTCACTTTGGCCGATATGGCCACCGATCTCGAAGCCGCCCGCGCCCTGCTCTACCTCGCCGCGTGCAAGGTCAATGCGAACGCGCCGGACAAGTCGCGTTTCTCGGCAATGGCCAAGCGGCTTGCAACCGACAACGGTTCATCGGTGGTGGATCGCGCCCTGCAACTGTTCGGTGGCTATGGGTACTTGTGCGATTACCCCATCGAGCGGTTCTGGCGCGATCTGCGTGTGCACTCGATCCTTGAAGGCACCAATCAGATCATGCGGATGATCGTCGGCAGGGACCTGTTGCGGTAATGGCTGACGAACCGGCAAGTGATGAAGTCCTGGTCCAGACCCGGGGCAATGCAGGAATCCTCTCGCTCAATCGCCCCAAGGCAATCCATGCACTGACACTGGGCATGGTCCACATCATGCGTGATGCCTTGATACAGTGGAAAGACGATCCGGCCATTGCAGTCGTGATTATCGACCATGCCCCCGCTCCGGATGGCGACGTCAAAAAGTCTCGAGGCTTTTGCGCCGGCGGCGATATCGCCTTCCTCCGCAATTCGGCGTTGAACGACGGGGGCGTGACCGGGCGGCAGTTTTTCTACGATGAGTATCAACTCAATCATCTGATCTTCACTTATCCCAAGCCCATCGTTGCTTTCATGGACGGGATCACAATGGGCGGCGGCGTGGGCATCTCTCAGCCTGCGACATACCGGGTGGCCACCACCAATACGCGGTTTGCCATGCCTGAAACGGGAATTGGCCTCTTTCCTGACGTCGGCGGGGGGTGGTATCTCTCACGGCTACAGCACCGCCTCGGGCAATATCTGGCGCTCACGGGTGCGCGGCTCGATGGTGCGGAATGCCTTTGGGCCGGACTTGCCACTCACTATCTGAACGCAGAAGCCCTGGCCGAGGCCAAGCGGAAGATCGCCGAGACACCAGACGGCATCGCCGCTATTCTGGACCAACTCTCCGAAACTCCTCCCGCCCCGCGCCTTGCCGAGCATGCTGACGAAATTGCCCGTCTGTTCGCCTCTGACCAATATGAAGCCATTTTGACCGAATTGGCGGCAGACGACAGTTCATTCGCGAGTGAGAATCTGGCCTCCCTCCAGACGAAGAGTCCGCAGACTTGCAAGGTCGCGTTGCGACAACTCGCAGACAGCACCCGGATGAGCGATTTCGCCGCCAATATGACAATGGAATATCGTATCGCCAGCCGCGTGCTTACCCGACCGGATTTCGCGGAAGGCGTGCGGGCGATCATTGTCGACAAGGACAACACCCCCAGATGGGATCCGGCAACGCCTGAAAGCGTGCCTTCCGAACTGATCCAATCTATTTTCGCGCCGCTTCCGGCAGAGCAGGAATGGAAACCGTTATGAGCTATGAAAATATCCTCGTCGAACGGCATGGCACCGTTTCGCTGATTACACTGAACCGCCCACAGGCGCTCAATGCGCTCAACTCGCAGGTGCTGGAAGAACTGATCTCGGCATTCACCGCGTTCGAGGCAGACCCGGATCTGCGATGCGCGGTAATTACCGGCTCTGGCGAAAAGGCATTTGCCGCCGGTGCAGACATCAAGGAAATGGCGGATAAACCTGCCGCGGATTTCTATGGCGAGGATTTCTTCGCCAAGTGGACCAGCCATCTGGTCAAAGCCACTCGCAAGCCATGGATCGCCGCTGTCAACGGCTTCGCACTGGGCGGCGGTTGCGAACTGGCAATGATGGCTGATTTTATCATCGCAGCCGACAGCGCGAAATTCGGCCAGCCTGAAATCAAGCTCGGCGTGGCTCCCGGCATGGGTGGCTCGCAGCGGTTGACCCGCGCAGTGGGCAAATCCAAGGCGATGGAAATGTGCCTGACGGGCCGCATGATGGGCGCAGACGAAGCGGAACGCTGCGGTCTGGTCGCGCGCATCGTACCGCTGGCCGATCTGCTTGCCGATGCGCTGAAAACCGCTGAAGCTATCGCCGCGATGCCTCCCCTGGCTGCCATCGCCAACAAGGAAATGGTCAACGCCGCATTCGAGACAACCCTCGATCAGGGCCTCCTGTATGAGCGTCGGCTGTTCCAGGTGCTTACGGCGACCGAAGACAAGGCAGAAGGCATGAAAGCCTTCATCGAGAAGCGTCCCGGCAACTGGAAGGGCCGCTAAGCGTAGAAATCCGGCGTTCCCGGTGGGAGAAACAACATGAAAATCGCCTTTATCGGCCTCGGCAATATGGGCGGCGGAATGGCCGCAAATCTCGTTGCAGCGGGGCATGAAGTCCATGCCTTCGATCTGAGCGAACAGGCTTTGGCCAGCGCGCAAGAGAGCGGCTGCGAGCCCTTCACTTCCGTTCGTGACGCCGTTCAGAATGTTGACGCTGTGGTCTCGATGCTGCCCAACGGCGCGATTGTTCAGCGCGTCTATACCGACGACGTTATCGGCCATGCTCCGGCAGGGGCGGTGCTGCTCGATTGCTCCACCATCGACGTTGCCACCGCTCGCGCGGTTGGGGAGGCCGCAAATTCCGCCGGGTACGACATGGTCGATGCGCCTGTTTCCGGCGGCATTGCCGCAGCCAATGGTGGAACTTTGACTTTCATGGTGGGCGGGACCGAGAGCGCATTCTCCCGCGCGGAACCGGTCCTGTCAGCCATGGGCAAGGCGGTCATCCATGCCGGGGCACTGGGCGCTGGCCAGGTTGCGAAGATCTGCAACAACATGCTGCTGGGCATTCACATGATCGGCACATGCGAAGCCTTCTCCATGGCGGAAAAGCTGGGTCTCGATCCGCAGAAGTTCTACGATATCAGTTCCGTCTCATCCGGTCAGTGCTGGTCGATGACCAGTTATTGCCCGATGCCCGGCGTGGGTCCGCAAAGCCCGGCGGATAATGGCTATCAGGGGGGCTTCGCCACTGCGCTGATGCTCAAGGACCTCAAGCTGGCCATGGAAGCCTCGCAAACATCGGGGGCCGAAGTCCCAATGGGGCAGCGTGCCAAAGAGCTCTATGAAGCCTTTGCCGAAGCGGGCAACGGCACCCTGGATTTCTCCGCGATTATCAAGACACTGTGACCTCCGGGCACCGGTCTCTCCATTTTTGCTTCAGTAAAACGGTGATAGGCAGTGGCCGGTGTCGGGTATTGCGTCACACGTCCTTTTTCCAAGGTTATTTACAAGACAACCCGCTCCAATAATCCCTTGCAAGAGGGATCAAGTTGAATATAGTTCATTTTCCGAATGAAGGCCGCTGCTTCCTATGAAGGCACGGCATGAGCATTCCAGTATATACTCCAAAGCGCCATGGCGCCGATATGGGAGACAGGATGTTCGATCTGGTGCATTGCCATGGCTTGGCTGCCTTCTGCGGCAATTTCCCGCTCTCCCGCGTTGCAACGGTTCCGCATTCGCGAGGACAAGACCATGCGATAAGGCTGCTGGCGGACCAGCAGTTTAATGATCTTGCAGGACCAGAGTGGGTCTGAATAATCTGGACGTTTCTCAATATCGTAACAACGACTTTTCATGGTATGAAAAAGTCATTCATGCAGAATACAAGATGCCGGAATACCCGGCCGAACTAACAATAGTGGCAATGAGTAAATGGGAGAGCCTGCCATGCCTAAATACCGCATGTTAATTGACGGAAAACTCGTCGACGGCGCGCAAACGCTGGATGTCATCAACCCCGCAACGGGTGAGGCTTTTACGCAAGTTGCTCGCGCAGACGAAGCGCAAGTGCTGGAAGCGATCGCTGCGGCAAAGCGGGCTCAGCCCGCATGGGCGGCCTTGCCCATCGACGAACGGCGTGCCTCCCTCCACCGCCTTGCAGACGCCATTCGCGACGATGCCGACACGTTCGCCCGCACGCTGGTGCAGGAACAAGGCAAGCCACTGGAACAGGCTCAGGCGGAAACCGCTTTCGCAGAGATCTTCCTGCGCTATTACGCGGACCAGTCGCTCGACCCGGAACTCATTCAGGATGATGCGGATTACCGCGTCGAAATGCATTATCGCCCGCTGGGCGTAGTGGCGGGTATCACCCCGTGGAATTTCCCTCTCCTGATCGGCGTGTTCAAGCTCGCCCCGGCATTGCTGCTCGGTAATACCTACATCTGGAAACCGGCTCCCACCACGCCGGTCATGGCCCTTATGCTGGCCGAACGCGCCGCTGGCATCTTTCCTCCGGGCGTAGTCAACGTCGTTGTCGATCAGAACGATCTGGGCGCAGTTTTGTCGAAGCACCCCGACGTCGCGAAAGTCACTTTCACCGGATCGACCGCAACCGGTCGCAAGGTCATGGAAGCCGGCGCCTCGACGCTCAAGCGCCTGACGCTCGAACTGGGCGGCAACGACGCCGGTATAGTCCTGCCCGACGCCGACGTGCGCAAGACGGCCGAACGGGCGATCGGCAGCGCCTTTTCCAACTCGGGGCAGGTCTGTATCGCTCTCAAGCGGCTTTACGTGCATAGCTCGATTTACGACGAAATGTGCGAAGCACTGGCGGAAGAAGCAGCCAAATATCCCGTCGGTGACGGCCTGCAGCAAGGCACCCGTGTCGGGCCGTTGCAGAATGCCGCTCAATTTGCAAAAGCGAAGGAATATCTCGCTGCGGCCAAACAGGATGGCAAGATCATCGCTGGCGGTGAGGCCCTGCCAAGTGACGGCTACTTCATTCAGCCGACTGTCGTGCGCGATATCACCAACGGTTCACGCCTGGTCGACGAAGAACAGTTTTCGCCCATCCTGCCGGTCATTTCCTACGACGATATCGATCAGGTGATTGATGCGGCGAACGACTCCGAATACGGCCTCGGCGGCTCGATCTGGTCGAATGATACGGATTCCGCGATGAAGCTGGCGGATCGCATCGCGTCAGGAACGGTCTGGATCAACCATCACACGCACTTCGGACCACACATTCCGTTTGCAGGCGCCAAGCAATCCGGGGTCGGTGTCGAGTTCGGCCGCGAAGGTCTGACCGAATTCGCCCAGCGGAGCGTCGTCAACCTCAGCAAGCAATAAGGGCCGGTGTAAATGCCCCCGATCCCTACCGGGAGAGGGGGCACTTCGCCCTGGCGCATGGCAGTGGCACAGCTCCGATATGCGCGCTATGGCGCGCTATTCACGAGTATGTTCCCGGCCGGACGGGGGCTACAGGTTGCAGCGTCGCGGATCACACATTGTCCGCGCCCGCCCTATACCCCTTTGCACCGGCCCCATGACTTGAGGGGCAAGCGACACGATGCCGCGCATCAGTAAGGAGCGCCAGCAGGATCGGCGAAATTCCATTCTGGCCGCAGGCCGCATGGTTCTTTCAGCACGCGGCTTCAACGATGCGGCCATATCCGCCATCGCGGCGGAAGCAGGCGTTTCGGATGGCCTCGTCTATCGCTATTTCACCAATAAACGCGACCTGTTGATCGCGGTCCTTGCCGACTTCTACGAAGGGATCATCGACAATCTGGAAGTCATACTCGACCAGTATGACACGTTCGAGGAACGTATCAGGGCAATTGTCTACGAACATATTGCCAGGTTCGCATCCGACAAGGAAATGTGCGAACTCTTCCTCACCGAAATTCGCGTCTCGAACAATTACCGGGAAACGGAAATCTTCCGTCTCAACCGCCGCTATACGTCGATCGTCGTGCGTACAGCGCAAGACGGTCTGGCACGCGGTGAAATGAATCCGGCCATCGGACCCCGCCTCTTGCGCGATATGCTGTTCGGCGGGATCGAACACTTCGCCTGGCGGCACATCGGCAGAGGTGTCGCAATCGATGTGGATGAAGGCGCCAGCAAAATTGCCGAAGTCTTGCTGCATGGCGTCTGTGCCAGATCCACCCCGCCCAATCCGCCGAAAGCTCATACAGGTAAGTAGCGGGCCTTGCCCCTCTCCATGTCCCTGATTGATGCTTGGGGATCCAAGGCACATGCTGCCATCCATGGCTCTTAATCTTGATGGTCGATCCGGATGTCAGGGCATGCTCTGACATCCTCGACAAACCATTTTTTCACCTCATTTCACAGGTGCTTCAGGCGCGATATCCAGTCTCATTTCATCCATGGCAAGCCGCTCTTGAACCTTCCCAAACGGCCATTCCATGCTATTAGTGAATCATATTCATCATGAGGTGCAGGCCAGTCTGCCCGCACTCGTCATAAAGAAGGTAATGGGATGAGCGACTTTGAACTGACGGAGGAACAACAAGCTGTTCTCGACACGGCGGACGGGTTCGCACGGGAAGAATTCTGGCCGCTGCAACAGCGCATGGATGATGAAGAATGGTGGCCTGATACGGCAATGCCGGCGCTTGCGCGCATGGGCTTCCTCGGCGTAACTGCCGATCCTTCCCTGGGTGGGGCAGGGAGCGACGTCATGACATCCGGCCTGATCGCCCAGGGCTTGGCGCGGTGGAACCATTCCCTAGCGTTAAGCTATGTCGCACACGAAAATCTCTGCCTGAACAATATCGCCGCCAATGGTTCCGACGACCTCTGCAAACGCTACATCCCCGGCTTGTGCAACGGCACCAGCATCGGTGCGCTTGGACTGACGGAACCCGGTGCAGGCTCGGACGCCATCGGTTCCATGGCGACGACTGCCCGGCGCGAAGGTGATACCTACGTCCTGAACGGTTCGAAACTCTACATCACCAACGGGCCAGTGGCGGACATCGTCCTCGTTTATGCCAAGACGAACAAGGCCGCGGGATCCAAGGGCATTTCCGCGTTCGTCGTCGAAACGAACTCACCGGGCTTCAAGGTCGCTCAAAAGCTGGACAAGATGGGCTTCCGCGGATCGACAACCGCCGAGCTGGTGTTTGAAGATTGCGTCGTTCCGGCCGAAAACCTGATCGGAATGGAAGACAAGGGCGTTGGCATCGTCATGAGCGGGCTTGACCTCGAACGGGCGGTGGTCGCCATGCTCAATGTCGGCATGGCAGAACGCGCACTCGATCTCGCGCTCGAATACGCAAAGACGCGCAAGCAGTTCAACCGCGCAATCGGAGAGTTCCAGCTGGTTCAGGGCAAGCTGGCCGAGATGTACGTCGCGGTCGAAACGATGAAGACATTCTGTTACCGGACTCTGGCCAAAGCCAACGCAATGGATAAGGGCACTGCCGGACGAGGGGAAATCCACAAGCTGACCGCAGCCGCCATTCTCTACGCGGCCGAGCAATGCACCAGGGTCGTATCCGATGCCGTGCAGATCCATGGTGGCACCGGATATATGCGTGAGACGGAGATCAACCGCCTCTACCGTGCTTCAAAGCTGCTTGAAATCGGCGCCGGCACCAGTGAAGTTCGCAAGATCATCATAGCCGGAGAAATGCTGCGCAACTGACGCAGCCAGCGCGAACACTGTCACTGAAACGAATCTGGCGCGATGCCTTGGCAACAATCAACCGCCACCGCATCGCGCCAGTCCCCCTCATGGCGTATTAGCCGAACGCTATCGGATGCCCGATGCGCCTGGCAATGCCATTATTCCCCCCGCCACACGGGCTTTCTCTTCTCTGCAAAGGCACGCGGTCCTTCCTGCGCATCAGCGCTGCGATAGGCGTGTTCCCATGCGTGACGCGCCGCCCGCAAGGCGGCTGTCTTGCCCATCTCGGTCGCAAGCTGGACAGTTTCCTTGCCAGCCAACACCGACAGCGGCGCATTGGCAACAATTTCCCGCGCAAGCCCAAGTGCTTCCTCCAACAGTTGTCCCGGCTCTGCCAGACGATTGACCAGCCCGACTTCGTAGGCACGCTGGGCCGTAATCGGTGCCCCCGTCAGGACGATTTCCATGAATATCCGTTGCGGGATCATGTGGATCAACGGCGCAGCCCACGGGGAACCGCGACCAACCTTCGCCTCCGTAATCGCGAAACGCGCGTTCCGGGCGGCAACGCAAAGGTCGCAGGCCTGCGCCAGCAGCCATCCGCCAGCATAGGCAACACCATTTACCGCGGCGATCGTGGGCTTGGTGATCTCAATGTTGTCGCCGGGGACCGGGAACATATCGCGCGGCGGGACGACGAGTTTCAGCTCCGCCATTTCCTTCAGATCACCGCCTGCACAGAAGGCTTTGTCCCCCGCCGCAGTCAGGATCGCAACACGCAGTTCAGGGTCGTTTTCGAACCGTTCCCATCCCGCAAACAGCCCTTCCCGCACCTCCCGGCCCAGCGCATTGCGGCTATCCGGCCGATTGATTGTCATTACAGCGATTCCGGGTTCGGGAACCTCGAACAGAACGGCGTCAGTCATCAAAAACCTCGTTTCAGCAAGTCGTGTGCCTGCTCTTCCAGACCGGCACGCATATCGGGATGTGCGATGGCGATCATGGCGCGCGCGCGCGCGGCAAGATCCAGCCCAGACAATTCAGCAGCACCATATTCCGTAACCACGACATCAATCTCGCTTCGCGCAGTCGTCACCGGTCCTGACAGGCGCGAGACAATCCGCGAAGCTGTCTTGGCCGTGGCAGGCAGCGCAATGATCGAACGCCCCCCGTGCGAGCGTGAGGCACCCCGCACATAGTCCACCTGCCCACCGGTCCCGCCGACGTAGGCACTGCCCACCGTCTCGGCATTGACCTGGCCCGTCAGATCCACCTCGATGGCGGAGTTGATCGAGACGAGCTTTTCAAGCCCGCAGAGGACCGCGTCGTCGTGAGTGGTTCCCGAACCGCACATCAGGAATACCGGATTTTCATGGGCAAAACGGTATAACCGTTCCGACCCGATCAGTGCGCCGGTCACGCACATTCCCTGCCACTGCCCATGCGTGGCATTGGTGACCACCCCGCTCTCGATCAAATCAACGACTCCGTCGCCGATCATCCCGCTATGAATACCGAGATCCTGCCGGTCCCCGATCAGTTTCGTGATTGCATCCGGCACTGCCCCGATACCGACCTGGATGATCGACCCGTCCTCGATATATTTGGCGACAAAGCCAGCGATTGCGCTGTCCGTATCACCAATGCGAGCCTCCGGAACCGAAACCGGATCGCGGTCTGTCTCAATCGCGACGTCGATGGCCGATCCAGGAATCGTCCGTTCGCCAACGGTGCGCGGAACACGGTGATTGACCTCAGCAATGACTACTCGCGCAGTCTCCACAATCGTCCCAACGTAATCCGCGATCAGGCCCATGCTATGATTGCCGTCCGCATCCGCCGGGCTGACCTGGATAAACGCGACATCGCAAGCGATCGCACCACGTTTGATCAACGTCGAGATCTGCCCGACATGGCAGGGAATAATCCCCAGCAGCCCTTCGGCAGACAGCTTCCGCAAAGTACCGATGGCCCCCATGCTGAAGACCTTGATTGCATCGCAATGTTCCGGCTTCAGCATGCCGGAAAAACTCGAACCCGCGAACAGGGACACGCCACCCAGGTCATGACGTTGGGCAATCAGGGCTTCAAACAATGTCGAAGGTTCGCCGCAGGCCTGCCCGGATACGATCCCGTCACCGGGTTTGATCCATTTGGCGAGATTCAGGACATCGGGTTCAACCCATTCAGTCATTCTCCAGATCCACCTTGAAATAGTCGGGCTTGTCGATCGTCCATTGATCGCCCCATATCTGGTTGCCGCCGTCCACATGGACGACCTCGCCCGTCATGAAGCCGCCGGCAGAACCGCCAACGAAGCAGACTGCATCGGCAATTTCCTCAATCTGCCCGAAACGTTTCATGACATTAGTCCGTGTCATTGCGCGGACAGCGCGCTGATCGTAAACATTCATGCCGCTGGTCGAAATGAGACCGGGCGCGACGCAATTGACGCGAATGCCCAGCGGGGCCCATTCGATTGCCACCGATTTGGAAAGCGAAACGACCCCGGCCCGCGCGGCAGCCGTGTGGGCAACGCCCGGCATACCCCGCCCCACGACTGCGATGATATTGACGATCGAGCCTCCACGCCCCACGTCGCGCCACGCAACGGCGGCCTGACGCATCATGTGCCATGTCCCGGTCAGATTGGTATCGATTACGGCATTCCAGCCGCGCGGTGAAATGTCGATTGCCGGTGAAGGGAATTGCCCGCCGGCGTTGTTGATGACGATATCCGCCGCGCCGAAGCGTTCCCCCACGGCTGCGAAGAGCCCCTCCACCGCTTCCGGATCGCGGATGTTGAGTTGATGGGTCAACAGGCCAGAGCCATACGGCGTCAGCGCCGCTTCTAGCTCCGCCAATGGCTCTGGTTTGCGCCCACAAAGCACCACATTGGCACCCAGCCTGGCCGCGAAATAGGCAATGCCTCTTCCCAACCCCGATCCCGCACCGGTCACGATAACGGTCTGGCCAGCGAAGTAGCCATCGCGCATGGATGGGGCCATCGACGCCAGTTGCGCGTCGGTCCTTCCGTAATCAGTCATATGATGGCTTTCTGCCGTCCTTCCCAATAGGGACGCCGCAGTTCCCGCTTCAGCACCTTGTTCGCCGGGCTGACCGGGAATTCCCCGTCAAAGAAGGTGATCGAACGGGGCGTTTTGTAACCGGCAATCTGCGTGCGGACATGCTCGATGATTTCGATTTCAGTCACTTGCACGCCGTCGTGAATGCGAATGATGGCATGAACCGACTCGCCCCATTTTTCATGCGGAATCCCGATGACAGCGACCTGCCTTACCGCAGGGTGAGAAGCGACGGCGTTTTCGACCTCGGTCGAATAGATGTTCTCCCCGCCGGAAATGATCATATCCTTGACCCTGTCGACAACGTAAACGAGGCCAAATTCATCCATGTAGCCACCGTCCCCGGTATGCATCCAGCCGCCGCGCAATGCTTCCGCAGTCTCTTCCGGACGACGCCAGTAGCCCAGCATCATCGTCTCACCGCGAACCGCCACTTCGCCGACTTCGCCGCGCGGCACCTCGTTGTCATTCTCGTCGACAATCTTGATCTGGACAGCGGGGATCGCCCGCCCGGCAGCGCGATTGCGGCCCTTGGCCCTGTGCTCGCCTTCCAGAAAGGCATGCGGCAACACGGCACAGACAGGCGACAGCTCTGTCATTCCATAGCACTGAATGAACTGCGAATGGGGTAAGGCGGCACTGGCCTTGTCGAGCAGGGTCGCGGTAATCGGGGCCGCACCGTAGAGGACCTTGCCGAGGCTGCTCGTATCGAAAGCCGCGAACTCGGGATGTTCGACCATCAATTGAATGGCGGTCGGAACCAGCAGGGTCTCCGTTATGCCATGCGCTTCGATCAGCTTCAGTGCTTCCAGCGGCTCGAACTGGGCCATCAGAACCGCAGTTCCCCCGCTGCCGATAATCGAAAGCGACGGCCAGGTGCCTGCGGCATGAAACATCGGGCCGTTAACCAGATAGACTGCGTCTTCCCGAAGGAACCCCTCTGCCCAGCAATAGGTGGCTTCGCTTACTACGTTCCGGTGAGACAGCATCGCCGCCTTGGAACGGCCCGTCGTACCCCCGGTATATCCCAACTGGTATACGTCATCACCGCCCCGCCCGGCATCGGCAACAGGTTCCGCATCGGCAACAAGCTGCGCATAGTACGGCAGGTCTCCGAAACCTTCAGATAGCGCGACAGTCTTCATTTCCGGGCGGGCTTGAGCAAGCTCCCGACCGGCAGCCGCCATGGTGTGGTCGAACAGCAGGACGGTCGGCTCGCAATCCGCAACGGCATCAAGCAGTTCGGGAACCGACCATCGCCAGTTGAGCGGCACGACAATGCCACCCGCGTGCGGCACTGCCGCCAGCAATTCGAAGTAGGGCATGTTGGTAAGAGACAGGATTGCAACGCGATCCCCTTCCCTCACGCCAAGATTGCGCAATGCCCCGGCAGCACTAGCGACACGATCCGCATATTCGGACCACGTGCGCTGCTCTTCCCCGAAGATCACGCCCACGTGAGAGCCCCGCATCTGGACTGTCCGCGCAAGCATTGTCGAAACCCCGACAGAGGGTCGCGGCGGTAACCCGCTAGAAGCCGACATCATCACCTCCCTTGAGCGACAGAATCTCGCGGGCTTCGTCGGGCGTGGCGACAGCCAGGCCGAGTCCCTCGATGATCTGCCGCACTTTCGTGACTTGTGCAGCGTTGGTTTGTGCCAGCTCGCCACGTCCCAGCCAAAGGGAATCTTCCAGCCCGACACGGACATGCCCGCCGATTGCGGCTGCGGTGGCAGCGACGCGCATCTGGGCCTGCCCGGCGGCCAGCACTGACCAGCGATAGTCTTCGCCAAAGAGACGATCCGCCGTGCGCTTCATGTGCATCACATCTTCCGGATGCGACCCGATCCCACCCAGCAGCCCGAAGCAGGTCTGTATGAACAGCGGGGCCTGAACCAGCCCCTCGGTCCAGAAATAATGCAGATTGTACAGGTGGCTGGTATCGTAACATTCGAATTCATACCGCGTGCCAGTCGAATTCAACGTTTCCAGCGCGTAGCGAATATCCTTGAAGCTGTTGCGAAACACGAGATCGTGGCTCGCCTCCAGCATCTCCCGCTCCCATTCGTGATCGAACTCGCTGTAACGCTTGAGCATCGGAAACAGGCCGAAGTTCATGGAGCCCATGTTGAGGCTGGCGACTTCCGGCCTCAGAACCTCGGCTGGCTTCACCCTGTATTCCACCGGCATATACGGCGAAGCACCGGTAGTGATATTCACCACGACATCGGACCGCTGCTTGATGACCCGTAGGAAGGGCATGAAGTCATCCGGCGTATGCACTGGCCGGCCATCTTCAGGATCGCGCGCATGCAAGTGCACGATTGCCGCACCCGCCTCAGCCGCCTCCACCGCGCTCTGGGCGATCTCCTGCGGCGTCACAGGCAAATAAGGTGACATCGAAGGTGTATGAATCGACCCGGTTATCGCACAGCTTATGATGACTTTTCCTTTATGAGTCATTCACTTGCTATCCCTCTCCTGTTCTCCGTTGACACTATAATGAACTCTATTCATTATAGTGTCAACGGAGTGGGGTTGGGTATTTCATGACGTACGAGGCCGCTTCTCGCCGGCCCTCCGCAACACCCACCCAACGATGCAACAAAGCCGCCGAGCCCTGGTTCGGGCGAGGCAAAAAGGAAAGAAAGGCCAACCCATTATGCCGGAAGGTACCGTCGGGTTATGACAAGCCTGTTTTCGGCCGTTCTGGTCGCCAATCGCGGTGAAATCGCCGCCCGTATCCTGCGTACCGTGCAAGCCATGGGGATGCGCGGTCTGGTCGTGTATCACGCGGTGGACCGCAACACGCCGGCAGTCCGCATGGCTGATGAAGCGATCGAGATCGACGGGCCGTCGCCGGTCGCGGCCTATCTCGACGGGGCACAGATCATTGCCAAAGCGCGGGCCGCCGGGGCCGAAGCAATCCATCCCGGCTACGGCTTCCTGGCCGAGAATGCCAACTTCGCACAGGCCGTCGCGCACGCGGGAATGACATTCGTCGGCCCCAGTCCTGACGCCATCGACCTCATGGGCGACAAAGTGCGCGCGCGTAATTTCGTTGCCGAACGAGGCTTTCCCGTGGCGCCTTCCGCCATTGAGGATGACGAACCCGCCACATTCGTCGAGCGGGCAAGAGCCGTAGGCGCCCCTCTGCTTATCAAGCCATCGGCAGGCGGTGGCGGCAAGGGGATGCGCATTGTCCGCGACCTGTCTTTGCTCGAAGAGGAAATCGCCCGGGGACGCAGCGAAGGTCAGCGTTATTTCGGCGACGGGCGTCTCTATGCGGAACGTTATGTCGAGCGGCCGCGCCATATCGAGGTGCAGGTCCTCGGCGACGCACACGGAAACGTCGTGCATCTGTTTGAGCGTGAATGCTCAATTCAGCGCCGCTTCCAGAAGGTGATCGAAGAGAGCCCGTCTCCCGCTCTCAGCCCCAAGCTGCGCGCCGACATCTGCGAAGCGGCTGCGGGCATCGCGCGCGCCGTCGGCTACACCAATGCCGGAACCGTGGAATTCATCTATGGCAATGGCGAGTTCTTCTTCCTCGAAATGAACACGCGCCTGCAGGTGGAACACCCGGTTACCGAAGAAGTCACCGGTCGTGACCTCGTGGCGGACCAGTTGCGCGTGGCCGCCGGTCAACCGCTGGGTTTCAATCAGGAAGACCTCACGATCAACGGACACGCAATCGAGTTGCGCCTCTATGCTGAAGATGCCGCTCGTGATTTCGCGCCGACCACCGGGCCGGTGATCGTTTTCCGTCCATCGCCCGATGCGCGCATCGATGCGGGGGTTGTGGAAGGCGGCGAAGTCACTGCCGCTTTCGATCCCATGATCGCCAAGGTTATCGTCCATGGCTCAGACAGAGCGGACGCGATTGCGCGGGCGGACAAGGCCCTTGCTGAGACGGTGCTGCTGGGCTGTCGCACAAATAGTGGCTTCCTGCGTCGCCTGCTGGCTGACGAGGACTTTCGGCACGGCGAATTCCACACCGGTACGATCGCGGAAAAGGCCGACCTTCTGCCCGAGCCGGAACTCTCTCCGGATCTCGCGAAGCGCGTACTTGCGGCAGCATCGCTTTCATTGCGGACAACGCGAGAGGCGGCAGAGGCCATTCCTGCCCCCCACAGCCTGATTGGCGACTGGAACAACTGATGCAGCATATTTTCACAATCGACGGCGAGAGAGCCGACGCCTGGCTCTCACCATCAGGAACCAGCTACGCACTCATTCATGAAGGCGAAGTCACGCCGGTCAAGCTCACCGAGCAGACCGGCAACCGTGCTGTCCTGACTTTGGACGGGCAGGATACGCCTATCACGATCGTCACGATCAACGATCAGGTCTGGGTCCACATCGACGGTGCGGCGCACGAAGTCGTGTTGCAAAGCGCAATTGATTTTCTGGGTTCCGCCGATGGTGGGGCGTCCTCCGGTACCATACTCGCCCCGATGCCGGGAACGGTCATTTCCGTCCAGGTTGCCGTGGGCGATGCGGTTTCTATCGGAGAAACCCTGATGATTATCGAAAGCATGAAGCTCGAAACAGCGATCAAGGCCCCCCGTGACGGCGTTATCGAGACGCTCGGCTTCGCTGCGGGACAAACGTTCGACCAGAACGCCCTTCTGGTTACTCTGGAAGGCGAGGACTGACCCCATGTCTCGATTGGTTTCACATCTGGACACGCGGTCGGAAACGTTCCGGCTGAACGCCACGCATAATCGCTCTTTGGCGGAGGAGCTGCACCGGATGCAGCAAACGGCGCGCCATTCCCGGCCTCAGCGTGATATCGAGCGGCTGGAACGGCAAAACAAGACGATCCCTCGTGAACGGCTCAAGCTCCTGCTCGATCCCGGCACGCCGTTCCTCGAACTGTCGACGCTGGCTGCGAACATGGCCTACGAAGGCGAGGCCCCCGGCGCGAGCCAGATCACCGGCATCGGCATCGTCGCCGGGCGGGAGGTCGTCATCCATGCCGACGATGCTTCGGTAAAGGGCGGCGCCTGGTATCCCCTGTCAGTCAAGAAAATCGTCCGCGCACTCGACATCGCGATCGAGAATCGGCTTCCAGTGATCCACTTATGCGATTCCGCAGGCGGCTTTCTGCCTCTGCAGAGCGACCTGTTTGCCGACCGTTATTATGCTGGACGGATTTTCCGCAACCAGTCGATCCTCTCGAAAATGGGAGTGCCCCAGCTGTCCGTCGTCCTCGGGCATTGCACGGCTGGCGGGGCGTACATTCCCGCACTTAGCGATTACAATGTCATTGTCCGCGGGACGGGTGCGATCTTCCTGGGCGGCCCCCCTCTGGTCAAGGCCGCGACGGGCGAAATCGTTACTGTCGAGGAACTCGGCGGGGCTGACATGCACACCACTGTCTCAGGCACTGCGGACTATCCCGCAGCGAACGAGCCCCATGCATTTGCGATCGCTCGCGAAATTGCGGGGACCTGGACACGCCCGGAAAAGGCCCGGGTCAATCTGCGTGATCCCGAACCACCGGCATACGACCCGGAAGAAATCTACGGCATCCTGCCACGCGACAGCCGCACCGTATTCGATATGCGCGAACTGATCGCCCGGATGGTCGATGGCAGCCGGTTCCACGAATACCAGCCGTCATATGGCACCACTCTCGTCTGCGGCTTTGCCCATATATGGGGATCCCCTATCGGAATTCTCGCGAACAATGGCGTGCTGTTCAATGACAGCTCTCTCAAGGGCGCACATTTCATCCAGCTCTGCGACAAGAACCGCACCCCCTTGCTGTTCCTGCAGAACATTACCGGCTTCATGGTCGGGCGCGAATATGAACGGCGCGGCATATCCAAGGACGGGGCCAAGCTGATCATGGCCGTATCCGGGGCATCCGTTCCCAAGTTCACTGTGAACTGCAACGGAGCGTTCGGCGCGGGCGTCTACGGCATGTCCGGCAGGGCGTTCGATCCGCGTTTCCTGTTTACGTGGCCCGGCGCGGGAACGTCCGTAATGGGCGCCGAACAAGCCGCCAATGTGTTGAGCGAAATCAAGATCCGCCAGCTGGAGCGCGAAGGGCGCACTCTGACTGAAGAGGAAATCGCAGCCATTCGCGATCCCGTGCTCGATGATTACAAGCGTCAACAAAGTGCATACTTCGCAACGTCGGAAATCTGGGACGATGGTGTTCTGGACCCAGTAGATACGCGCAACGCGCTCGGCATCTGCATGTCGGCGGCACTCAACGCGCCCATCGACGACCCGCATTACGGCGTGTTTCGCCTCTGAGGGCTTACAACTGCACTGACCGGCGATGTCACGTTGCCGGTCAGTAAAAATGCTTCAGAGTTCCTTATACGCTAAGGCGCTGCGTACCTTCCTATTCCGGTACCTGCCGATGAAGCGAGAATCCCGTGCCTTGAGCGAGGTCCGGTCTGAGCACGCCCCGTTCATAGTCACCGCCATGTTCGGTGCGATAAAGGATCGGAGGGGCCTCTCCGACTGTCAGGAGACGATCACAATAGGCATCACCAATAGCGTCCGCATCGTCCGCTGACATACCGGTCGTGGCGAACGTCACGAATGGATCGACGACCATCGCGCCAGCATAGAACAGCAACCCGTGCATGACCGGAAACAGCAGATCTTCAATCGGGCCGTGAATGCCGTGGGCTGAAAAATGTGCTGCCGGGCCGCCGGTGGATACGGCCACCATGGCCCGCTTTCCAGACAACGGCCCTTCACCATATCGCGCCGCGCCCCGCTGGCCCGGTCGCGGCACGCCGATGGCATAGCCATTGCAGAAAACCCGGTCGATCCAGCCCTTGAGAATTGCAGGCGCGCCGAACCACCACAGCGGAAACTGCAACACCACGACATCTGCTTGCGCCAGTTTCTCATGCTCGGCCGCAATGTCGGGCGACAATCGCCCGCCGGACCAAGCCTTGGCAGAGCTTTCATAATAGATCAGCCGGCTATCCGCAGGCGCATCCTCCTCGGCAAAATCATTGCGGTCCGCCACAGCTTTGAACCCCATGGCGTATAGGTCCGATTGCAGCACGGTATGCCCCGCCTGTTCGAGAGCAGCGACTGCCCGATCACGCAAGAACCCGTTCAAAGAGCGGCGTTCCGGGTGCGCAAAAACAATCAGGTAACGCATGGGTGGCGCATCAGCCCAGCCGTTCGGCTAACGCGACTGTCGCCTGCGCGCGTTTGAGATGGGGCACGTCGAGCATTTCTCCATCCAGGCCCAAGGTCCCGACCCCCGGATTGGCAGCGAACAATTCAACAATCCTGCGAGCCTTGGCGACTTCCTCGTCACTCGGCGTGAAAGCCCGGTTTATGGTTGCGACCTGATCGGGATGAATCGCCATCATGCCCCGGAAACCGGATCGACGCGCCAGAGCAGCCGTCCGTTCCAACCCCTCTGTATCCCTAAAGTTGCCATGGATCGTTTCGATCGCGACGACATCTGCCGCAGCCGCCCCGGCCAGACAAAGGCTGCGCGCCATCTGGTAGAGCGGCGCATAGTCCCCATTGTCATCACGGTTGTCCAGGGCACCGATGGCAGTGGCTATGTCTTCCGCCCCCCAGGTCAGAGCAGCAAGGCGCGGAGCACCTTGGTAATCACCGATCGAAAACAACGCTTGCGGGGTTTCGGTCGCAACGACGATCACCTTGATCGCTCCCGGTTCCACACCTTCCATCGCTTCCAGGGCGCAAAGGTAATGGTCCAGCCGCTCCACATCGGCGCGCGAACGCACTTTCGGCAGCATAAGCCCGCCCGGACACCCACCGACAATTGCTGTCAGATCCTGCAACGCATGCTGGGTATCCAATGGATTGATGCGAACCCACGGCCGCGAATGCGCCGGAGCCGCATCCAGGAACGCACGCACCATTTCACGAGCGGCGGGTTTGGCCGATTCCGCAACGGCGTCTTCCAGGTCGACCAGCAGCAAATCAGCATCTGCCGCAGCAGCCTTCTGCATTTTTCGTTCGCTGTCGCCCGGAACGAAGAGAAGCGAACGTGCCGTAAATTCCATTTAGTTGTCTCCGATTGCATATTGCCCGTCACCTGTCGTCGAAAACCTAGGCGACGGGCATCAGTATCGGCTAGCTACCTTTTTCGTCATCAGAGAGCATTTGCGCCCTCTGACCGATGAAAGCCCTAATGCTTTCGATTTCCTCCGGCGTGAGCTGGTTTGCAAAACCGATCATGCCCTGATCCTCAAGCGCGCCGTCATGGACGATAGTCTGCCAGGCATCCTTGTCCGTCAGATAGGGTGAGCGACGCAGATCGGGCAAAACACCCGCGTTATATGCCGCAGGGCCATGGCACAGGCCGCAGTTCGCACCATACAGGAACTCTCCGCGGTCGATGACAGACGCAGGCCAGATTTCCTTCGGCGGATTGGCCGGGAGCATCACCCTTTCGACTTTGGGTAGCTTGGCTGTTCCGTCCAGCTTGAAAACCAGAATGCGGCCATTCGGCTGACGCCCCTTACCCGACGGGAATGGGGAGCTGAGACCTGCGGAGCCGCCATAGCCGGCCATGACGGCAATGTATTGCTGACCGTCGATTGCATAGCTGATCGGCGGCGCAATGATTCCATTCGGTGTTTTGAAGGTCCAGAGCACTTCGCCAGTGTCGGCCCGCAACGCGCGAAACTCACCTGATCCCGTTCCCTGGAACACGAGGTTCCCCGCCGTCGCCAAGACCCCGCCATTAGACGGCAATTCCTGCGGAACACGCCACCGAGGCGACTGCGACACCGGATCCCAGGCGACCAGTTCCCCCTTGGCCACCTGTTTCAAGCCGTCTAGGCTTGCCTTGTCCCGGGGCCCCATCATCACGTGCGGGTCGTTACCCAGATTCCAGTGCCCCGGTTTGAATTTGAAGTCTTTCTCGTCCCGATAAGGGAATGGAACCAGTTGCACAGGAATATAGACGAGGCCGGTCAGCGGGCTGAAAGCCATCGGGTGCCAGTTATGCGCACCGAACGCGCTTGGCAGCGCAACCCAATCCTTCCGTGTCAGATCCCACCGCGCATCGTGTTTCACGATCGGTCGCCATGTCTTGGGATCGTAGCCTTCCGCCCAGTTGACGGGGACCACGTTCTTGATTGAAATCGGCACGCCCGTGTGGCGGTCGATCACGAAGAAGAAGCCGTTCTTGGGCATCTGCATCATGACCTGGCGCTGCTTCCCGTCAATTTCGAGATCGGCCAATATGATGTTCTGCGATGCCGTGAAATCCCAGGTTTCTCCAGGTGTTTCCTGATAGTGCCACTTGTATTCGCCAGTGTCGGGATCGAGCGCCACAATCGACGAAAGAAACAGGTTGTCCCCATCGTCGCCGGACCGCAATTTGTGATTCCACGGCGATCCATTGCCGACCCCGATCAGGACCTGGTCGAGTTCTTCGTCATAGACGATGGCATCCCAGACGGTTCCGCCGCCGCCCGTTTCCTTCCACTTGCCGTTGGCTCCCCATGTGGCGCCAGCCAGCTTCGCCATGATCCCGTCGGAGGCCGCCCCATCGGGTTTCCCTTCCGGATTGGGCACAGTGTAGAAACGCCAGGCCAGCTTTCCGGTTTGTGCATCATAGGCGGAAACATAGCCACGCACGCCATATTCAGCCCCGCCGTTGCCGATCAGGACTTTCCCCCGCACGACACGCGGCGCGCCGGTAATGGTGTAGGGTTGTGATGGATCGACTGTCAGTGTCGACCAGATTTCCTTTCCAGTCTTCGCGTCGAGCGCGATCAACCGCCCATCGAAACTGCCAAGATAGACCTTCCCGTCCGTAACGGCGACGCCGCGATTGACGACATCGCAGCAACCGTCATAGCCCTTTTTGCCAGGCACCTTGGGATCGAACGACCACAACAGTTTCCCGCTTGCCGCATCGAACGCAAATACTTTGGACCAGGCGGTGGTGGTATAAAGTACCCCGTCCGCGACAATTGGCGTAGCTTCCTGCCCCCGGCTGGTGTCGAACTCGTACGTCCAGGTCAGGTTCAACCTTCCCACGTTGGATACATCTACCTGATCGAGCGGGCTAAATCTCTGTTCGGCATAATCGCGCCCATGGCTCAGCCAGCTGCCCGGTTCCGCATCGGCATTGATGATGCGAGCTTCGTAGGACGATTGTTCCGTCTCTGCCGCCCCGCTGCTGCAACCGGCGGTCAGCAATGCAAGCCCTGCAAACAGCGCCTGCCTGACATGTGGATATCCCAGCATTTCCCCTCCCGATATATACCCGGGCGATCGGTCATTGCCGAGGTAATCCTGTACAACAACCGGGCCCATCTAAGTGGCTTGGCTTAATTGTTAGGTTGCTGTCGTTCGGATGGCAACTCGTCTATAATTAATGTCTGTTAGAAAATTGGCCCCGCCAATGTCCGCCCGCGAATTTGGTCGGAGAAAGACCGCATTGAGAAGTTTCTACGGACGGCCATCCGGCCTTTCGCAAACTGGCCAAATGTCGGTAAACTGACGTCTTGTCGTGCAGACCTGTGCCACGGCTTGTGTCTGCACCCGCCGCTGCGCATGATTGCCATCAATCATAGTCGGCAGATCGAAAACATGTGCGGCGATATGCCAGTGAAGCCCCCGCTTCGGTGTGGCTTGGGAAAGGTGCCATTCTAAGGATGCAATCTGATAGTTTTGACGTCGTGATCGTAGGATCGGGCGCCGGTGGCATGACCGCGGCAATCCGTGCGCATGATCTCGGCCTGTCTGTCCTGATGATCGAAAAGACGGCCGCTTATGGCGGGACGTCAGCGACATCAGGCGGCGGTTTGTGGATTCCCTGCAATCACCTGATGGAAGGGGTTGGCGTACCCGACGACCGGGAAGACGCTCTAGCTTACATGCGTTCGCTCGTCGGCAACGATGTGCCGGATGCCAATGTCGTCGCCTTTGTGGACAGCGGCCACGAGATGCTGCGCTGGCTGCATGAAACAACCGACGTGCGTTACATCGCGATGCCGCATTACGCGGATTATTATCAGGAACAGCCGGGCGCACGCGCCGGGGCACGGTCGATTGACCCCCTGCCGTATGATGCGCGCCGCCTTGGGGCCGACTTCGCCAACATGCAGGCACAGCACCGCCAGGTCCGGGTCATGGGGCTGATCGGTTACACGAACAGCGAGGGCGCAGTCCTGCTCAGCAAGGCACCTGGCTGGCGCAAGGTCGTGGCCTCTCTCGTCTGGCGATATGTGACCGATCTCGGCGGCAGAATACGCTCGATGCGATCACGCCGGCTGACAATGGGCAACGCCCTCACGGGCGGTCTGCGCAAGGCGATGCTGGATCGCGATATTCCGCTGTGGCTCAATACCCCTGCCCGCGAGCTACTGGCTGAAAACGGCGAGGTGCAAGGCGTCATAGTCGAACGAGGCGACACATCGATGCGCATCCATGCCCGGTGCGGAGTGATCCTGGCATCCGGGGGCTTCGAGCACAATCAGGCATTGAGAGAACAGCACCTCCCCCAACCCACCGATGAAAGCTGGTCCGCAGCATCCCCCGCCAACCGCGGCGACATGCTCCATGCCGCGCAGGCGATTGGCGCCAGCACCAGCTTACTGGATGAAGCCTGGTGGAGCCCCACCATTACCTTGCCCGGCGAGGATCGCGCACGCGCGCTCTTTACTGAACGATCCATGCCAGGTGCGATCGTCGTCAATCAGGCAGGCCATCGTTTCTTCAATGAATCAACGGGATATACAGCAGCGGCGCAAGCGATGTTCGCGCCCGGCAATCTCCCCGCCTACATGATCTTCGATGCGCGTTATCGCCGCGAATATCCGTTTGGGCCACTGCTGCCCGGCGGAATGCGTCTCGACTGGATGCAGAAGCGTTCCGTGCGAAATGGGCTACTGGCACAAGCGCAGAGCATCGCGGATCTCGCCCGCAAGCTGAAGCTTGATCCTGACGCCTTGAACGCAACCGTCGAACGCTTCAACGGCTTCGCACAAACCGGGGCAGATGCCGATTTTCGTCGCGGGGAAAACAGCTACGACCTCATCTACGGTGATGTGCGCGTCAGCCCGAACCCGTGCCTCGCCCCCATCCTCGAACCGCCTTTCTACGGGGTGGAAATCCATGCAGGCGACATCGGCACCAAAGGCGGCGTTGCCTGCGACGAGGATGCCCGGGTCCTCGACGGGACTGGAAATCCCATTCCCGGTCTCTATGCCGTGGGCAACGTCTCAGCCTCCGTGACGGGGCGGCATTATCCCGGTGCCGGAGCGACACTGGGCCCTGCCATGACATTCGCGTTCAGGGCTGCCAATCACCTGCACGCCACGGCCACCGGGCGGCCGAACCAGTCTGAAGGAGTTAGTTAAGTGAGCTGGATTCGTTCTTACGAAAGCATCCGGGATTTCGATTTCGAAACCGAAGTCGCCGTTGTCGGCTTCGGTGGTGCGGGTGGATGTGCCGCGCTGGAGGCTCGGCGCGCCGGGCGCTCTGTCATGCTCTTCGAACGCTCCAGCGGGGCTGGCGGATCAACGGCCCTTTCGGCCTGCGAGATGTACCTCGGCGGCAATGGCGGCACCGCGTTGCAGAAGGCCCTTGGCATCGAAGACACGAGCGAGAACTTCCGCGCCTATCTCGACGCCTGCTTTGGCAACAATTGCGATCCCGACCGTGTCTCGATGTTCGTCGATGGCGCAGCCCAGCACTTCGACTGGATGGAAGCTCTCGGCATTCGCTACAACCGATCATTGTTCAGTGGTCGCGATGTAGTGGCGATGACCGGGGATTCACTCCAGTTCAGCGGCAACGAACGGGTCAATTGGTTCGCCAAGCGCTCCAAACCGGTCCCACGTGCCCATCTGGCAGCGGACGCCGATCATAACGGCGGCCAAGTCGTGATGGCAGCGGTGATACGCAATGTCGAAGAAGCTGGCGTCGACATCCGTTACGATGCCCGCGCGACGGCATTGATTCAGGATGCGCACGGCGCGGTGCGTGGATTGGTCGTCCGGATGGACAATCGCGACTATACAGTCCGAACCAGCCACGGCGTCATCCTGTGCGCAGGCGGCTTCATCATGAACGAACTGATGACCCGCCAACACATCCCGCATCTGGAAGGGATCAGCACGCGCCACGGCAACCCCGGAGACATGGGCGATGGCATCCTGATGGGAGTCGCGGCCGGCGGCCAGGCCATCAACATGGGGCAGGCCTTCTTCGGCATCGCGACATATCCCCCGGCGGACCTGACCTATGGCATCCTTGTGAACGGCAATGGACAACGCTTCGTCGCGGAAGACAGCTATATCGCTCGGATTGGCGACGCGGCGCTGAAACAGCCGGATGGCGAAATCTACATGTTCATCGACAATCGTCATTTCGACCGGCCCCACTATGTTCAGGGCATAGAGATCGTGGCAGTCGGCGAAACCGTTGCCGAAGTGGAAGCCGAAGCGGGTTTTACCGAAGGCACGCTCCAGCATACGGTAGAATTCTACAATACCCACGCCGCCGAAGGGCGGGATCCACTGTTCGACAAAGCGGCAAACTGGCTGGAGCCGTTCGATACAGCCCCCTTCGCACTCGTCAGCTATCGCCTGGCCGACATTAAACAGACCGCATTCACGCTGGGCGGATTGGACGTCCTGCCGACAGGTGAGGTCGTGACCCCCAATGAGCGTGCGCCCATTCCTGGCCTCTATGCCGCCGGGCGCACGGTGGCCGGAATACCCCGCACCGGTGCGGGGTATGCAAGCGGCATGTCGGTGGCAGATGTAACCTTCTTTGGGCGTGCCGCTGGAAGGCAGGCTGCTGCAGCGAAACCCAATAATGCCCTCCCCGCAGGAGCGGACGCCGCCGAGGGCTAGCGGATACGCGAAGCGAGGTCTGATTTCCGTCAGGCGCCTCGTCGGCCCTGCGAACGGTTGCGCATGTCTTCAGCCGGGCCGCTTCAGCGGAACCCCGCCCAGACTGAAGCCACCGTCGAACTGTATCGACTGGCCGGTGATATACCCTGCCTGTTCCGATGCGAGGAACGCGAATAGCCACGCCGCTTCTTCGCTGCGCGCCGGTCTGCCCAGAGGGGTCTCCTCGCTGAGTTGGTTGAGAATGCTGTGAATGTGCGAAAGCTCCGGTTCCGGAACCTGAGCGACATCTTCGGCCTGCTCCGCATAACTCCTATCGGATACCCAGGAGACGCCGACACTGTTGGCGCGAATTCCGTAGCAGGCTTCTTCCGACGCGATCTGGCGCATCAACGCCTCGACAGCCCCCTTCGAAAACGGAGAGGCGCCATCGTAAGTGACTACGCGGTAATTGGCGACCGTGGTGCAGAAGGTGATCGATCCGCCGTGCTTCCGCAATTCCGGGATTGTTCGGGCGACAAGATTATGCGCGCCAACGGCATCGGCGACCAGAAAGCGCGACAGGGCCTCGCTGTCGATTTCCGATAGTTTGGCAAAAGGCATCATCGGCCCGCCTGCGGAGAAAACCGGGCCGAGCCCGCCGCCAAGCGTAATTGCAGCCTCTATCGCTCTGTCGATGGTTGCGACATCGGAAAGGTCGATCTGCACTGCCTGAACGTTCGCCCCCTCATCCTTCAGGGTGCGTTCCACGGTTTTAGCGCGCTCCGCATCGCTATGATAAGTGAAAACCACCGGAACTCCGCCACGCGCGAGCAGATGCGTAATCCCCGCACCCACCCGGCCAGACCCGCATACCAGTGCCGCTCCCTCTCCAAAACTGAGCGTAAGTGGCGGCATCATCAGCTCTCCCCGGGCACGATGACGCGTACGCCGTCATGGGCATTGGCGAGCTTTACCTGGCACCCGAGGCGGCTGTGCGGGCGGCGACTTGCCACTGTATCCAGCATCTCGCTCTCTTCCTCGTTTGCCTTGCCAATCAGGTCAGCCCATTCATCGGCAATGACGACATGGCACGTGGCGCACGAACAAATGCCGCCACAGCTTGCGAGAATATGGGGGACACCGCCCATCAAGGCAGCTTCCATCAGCGTCATGTCTTCAAGAGCGTCGACCTCGATCGTCGCCTCGCCTTCGGGTTCAAACAGGACTTTGGGCATGATCTACTCCGGCAACTGGCAAACTATCTGGCGAAACGCAGTGGAAGGCTGGTGAATCCCCGGACCTGAGGCGACTGCACGCGCTTCACACCGCTTGTATCGATGTCGAACTCACTCATCATTTTCGACAGCTCCTCCCAGGCGACACGCGCTTCGAGCCGTGCCAGCGCTGCGCCGAGACATGCGTGCAACCCGCCTCCAAAACCGAGGTGATCGCGTGGGTTGCGCGCAATATCGAACCGATCCGGCGCCTTATATTTTCGTTCGTCGCGATTGCCGCTCATATACAGCAGAGCGACCTTCGCGCCCGCAGGGATGGTCCCGCCATGCAGTTCAACGTCCCTGGTGGTCGTGCGCGCCATCATATGGGTCGGCCCGTCGAAGCGCATCGCTTCTTCGATTGCCTGCCCCCACAGATCGCCGCTCCGGCGGGCTTCGGAATAGGCGCCGGGAACGCGATCGAACTGCCATGCCATGTTGCCGATCAGCTTGGTCGTCGTTTCATTGCCCGCGATGGACAGAATATACAGGTAACCCAGCACTTCCTCGCGTGTCAGGCTGCCCGCCTTCTCCGCATCCGCCAGTTTCTGAACGATGTCATTGCGCGGGCTGCTTGCGCGCGCCGCCAGTTCCTTTTCGAAATAACCGTAGAGCTTGAGGGTCGCCTGCATCCCCTCCTCCGGCATTTCGAACACGCCTTCCTCGCGATGAACGCACAGGTCAGTCCATTCGCGCAGCATGTCTTCATCTTCCTGGCGAAACCCCAGCAGGCGGCAAATGATCGCCATGGGCAGTTTGGCCGCGAAGTCCGCAATGATGTCGAATTCCGCCCCTTCGCGAACAGGTTCGAGAAGCGCCTGCGCATATTCCCTGACAGTGGCCTCCAGACCTTGCACTTGTCCGGGAGTAAACAAGGGGGCAATCAAGTGCCTCAGCCGGGTATGATCCGGCGGATCGCAGTTTATAAGAACCGGAACCTGTTCCTTCAGTGTTTCGAGAGACGTGCCGAACTGGCTCGAAAACGTGCGAAAGTCGCGAACGGCCACAGCCACGTCGTCGTAGCGCGATAATGCGAAAAAGTTCCATTTCCGGTTGTGATACAGCGGATAATCGTCACGCAGCTTGCGATAGATCGGAAAAGGGTCATCGCCCGCCGCAAAGGCGAATGGGTCGTAGATTTCCGTTGCCAATGTCACGGCATCTCTCCTGGAACGCTTATTTTTCTTGCGAACCACCACAGTGGGTACTGCGAAATTCATAGGCCCTGCCCGCAAGTCGGCAAGGGCAGTATATGTTGCAATCACGCCAAAATATTTCCTGTAAGACAACAATACGGCCCTCCGCCGCGTGCGGGCTATCTTGCCCCGATTGTTCGGTTAGGTTTGGAAACAGGCGTCCATCGGCGCCGACGTACCGCACGAAACGATGCGGAAACTTGGGTGAGGTTCGGCAAGATCATGCGAATGGGCTTTATCGGTCTCGGCAACATCGGATTGCCTATCGCTCAACGGATTGTCAGCATGGGCGACCAGCCGCCGATGCTGTTCGATGTTGCCGCGAGCGCCTACGATCCGCTTTCCGGAAAGTTCGACAAGGCGCAGAATGCAGCCGCTCTCGCGCAGAACTGCGAACTGATCGGCATCTGCGTGCGCAACGGTGAAGATTGCGAAAACGTCGTGTCGGGGCCTGGCGGACTGCTGGAAGGACTATCGCAGAGAAAGCGCCCTGACGCCCCCTTCATCGCCATTCACAGCACAGTGCCGTTCAGTCTGATCGACAGGCTTTCGCATTCACTCGCCAGCCAGGGTGCGACCTTGATCGACGCCGCAGTGACGGGCGGCCCCTGGAACGCAGAAGAAGGGCAACTGGTGGTGATGGTCGGTGGCGAGGCGGCAGCAGTCGACTCTCTTCGCCCGATGCTCGATTGTTACTGCAACAAGATCATCCATGCAGGGCCTCTCGGCGCTGGAATGAAGCTGAAAGCTGCAAACAATCTGGTCACATATGCGGAGCTTCTGGCAGCTGTTGAAGCGGTCCGATTGCTGATGACCGGGGGTGTCGCGCCGGAGAAGCTCATCGACGTCATGGAGACGAACGGCAATCTCACACCCTCCATGCGAGCCTATCTGGTTTCTCGTGAAGGCGCGACGACCAGTGAACAACGTGAAAAGCTGCTCGCGGTCCAGTCAGCGCTGGCATCGCTGGCCGAGAAAGATCTCAGCGTGGCGCTAGAATTTGCCGAAATGCAGGAAATTCCGGCGGCTTTCACGGAGAGCGTGAAGGCGCTGTTCAGGCCTGCCGTAGAAAGGATCGACTGACGTGACCTCTTTTCCGACAAGCACCCTGTATATAGACGGGAAGCTATGTGAAGCTCAAGACGCGCGCCTCTATGACGTTGTCGCCCCTGCCACAGGCAAAGTGGTGGGACAGGCTGCGGATGCCGGCACCGCCGACATGGATGCTGCAATCGCTGCTGCCCGACGGTGTTTCGACGAAACCGCATGGTCCACCGATGTACGGCTCCGTGTCGATGCATTGCGGCGGCTGCAAGCCGAATTGCGCCGCCGTGCGGACGCAAATCGCGCACGCGTTGCTGCTGAAACCGGCTCCGCAGCGATGGTCATGGCCGGCCCTGGGCACGATCTGCCGATCGAATTCATGGACTGGACGCTGGAACTGGCGGAAAACTATGAATACGAACGGAAACTGGGGCCGACCCAGGCGTTCGGAAACCCGACTGAGCGGATCATCGTGCGCGAGGCAGCCGGGGTTGCAGGTGCCATCACGCCCTGGAACGTGCCGATGCAAATCAATCTTGCAAAGATCACGCCCGCCCTCGCCGCCGGATGCACAGTAGTATTGAAAGCTGCGCCCGAAACCCCCTGGACCGCCGCGTTGCTGGGGGAGGCTGCTGCGGCAGTGGATTTCCCCGCCGGTGCGCTCAACATCATTACATCCAGCGACAAGGTTGGTGTCAGCGAACAACTCGTCTCCGACAGCCGCGTGGATCTGATCAGCTTTACCGGATCGACCGCAACCGGGCGCCGGGTGATGGAAACCGCCGCCGCCACGCTGAAACGCGTATTCCTCGAACTTGGCGGAAAGTCCGCCAACATCATTCTCGACGACGCACCTTTTCCGCAGGCCATCTACAGTGCACTGACCGTTTGCTATCACGCCGGTCAGGGCTGCGCGATCACGACACGGCTGCTCGTCCCGCGTGAGCGGCATGACGAGGCCGCGGAGCTTGCAACGCAGCTTTTCGCCTCGCTCCCATATGGCGATCCGGATGCTCCCGATCAGATGTTGAGCCCGGTAATCTCGGAGACCCAGCGCCAACGCATCCTGCAATATATTCAATCGGGCATCGAAGATGGCGCAACGCTGATGGCTGGTGGCAAAGCCGATGACCGAAATGGCGGATATTATGTGGAACCCACAGTGTTCGCCAATGTCGATAACAGCATGCGGATCGCCCAGGAGGAGATCTTCGGCCCGGTGCTCGCAATCATTCCCTACGATGACGACGATCATGCGGTCCAGATCGCCAACGACAGCATCTACGGGCTGTCCGGCAGCATCCAGTCGGGAAATACCGATCGCGCGCTGGCGATGGCGAAGCGCATCCGCACGGGAACCGTCAATATCAACAACGCCAATGTCTTCGCGCCGGATTCCCCCTTCGGCGGTTACAAACAGAGCGGCATTGGCCGCGAAATGGGCGTCGAAGGCTTCGAAGAATATCTGCAACTCAAAGTGATCGGGGTAGAGGTATGAGCGCCAGGGACAAAGTCATCATCGTCACCGGTGCAGCCCGCAATATCGGCTATCACGCGGCGGAGACGCTCGCCCGGCGAGGGGCACGAGTGGCTCTGGTCGGACGTAGCGCCACTACAATCGAAGACGCGGCGGCACGGATCGGCGGCACCGCAACCGGGTTCGCCGCAAATGTTGCCGATCCCGAAGACGTCATCGATCTGTTCGCTCGGGTCTACGATCATTTTGGCGGGGTCGATGGCGTAGTGAACAACGCTGGCACCGCTTACCCTAACCCAATCGAAAAGCTCGACATCGCCGAAGTCCGCGAGCAGATCGACATCAACTTCTTCGCGCCCATCATCATGTGCAGGGCTGCAATCGGATACCTGCGCTCTCGTGGCGGGGGACGCATTGTCAACGTCTCATCCGCTGCAGCGCATACGCTGGACGCGTTTGCTCACCTGTCGATCTATGGTTCCACCAAGCTGGGGTTGGAACGCTTTACCGACGAGCTGCGCCATGAAGTACGCGGCGACAACATCGGCGTCACCAACTTCATTCCCGGCGATACCGCGACAGGTTTCGGGACTGGATGGGACGAAGCCCGCGCCGGTGAAGCTTACAAGAGCTGGCTTGAAACAGGGACGCACTTCGGCGGGATGATGGATGTGGCCGATGTCGGGGAACAGATCGCCCATATCTTCGACCTGCCTGCCAACTGCACGTTCGATTCCGTCACGATGCGGCCTGTCGGAAAACGGCCAAAGGTCATGGAAGCCGACATCGACCTGGCTTGATGGCTCCAACCATCAAGCCTGCAAAAGGACAGGCCGCTATTTCGTTTCAGGCGCTCTGATCGCCGTCTTCGGCAAAAATCCTGCCGAGCGCCTGTTGCAGCCCGCTTGCCCGCGGATATCCGACATAATTGACCATGAAGAGCAGCACTTCCTTCAGCTGCTCGTCCGTCAATTCACCTTTCTTGCGGGCCGCACGCATCTGGATTTCCACAATGCCCGCTTCCCCGAGTGCGATCGACGCCCCAAGCAGCAGGAGCCGCCGGTCGCGCACCGACAAAACGTCGCGCGACCAGATCTCTCCGAAGAGATGCCCGACAAGGTCATCGATGTAATCGTCTCGGGCCGCCCCTTCGGGCAAGGACACGATGCCGCCATAGACCTCATCGAACATTGCCTCGCCCAACGCCATGCGAGCAGCACGATCTTTCTTCTCGTCAGGCATCGGCGCTCATCGCCTCTGCCAGCAGTGCATCAAGGTCGATCTGGCCCGTGGTCATCGCCGCAGTGAACCCCGCGTCAACAATGAAGTTGCAACCATTGAGGTAGCTCGCTTCGCGGCTGCCCATGAAAATGAGCGGCCAGGCTTGTTCCTCCGGAGTGGAGCGGCGCCCCAGCGGCTGTGTGTAAACATCGATGATCGCAGGCCCGACGCTGTCGAAATCCGGGGTCATTCCGGTAATGGTCGGCCCAGGGCTGAGGCAATTCAGGCGTACACCGCTGCGGATAAAATCCGCGCTCTGGCGCAGGGTCCAGACAATGGCGGCCTCTTTCGAGAAAGCATAGGGATCGCCAAGCTCTTCAAGCCGGGGTTCGGCCCATGCGACCCCCTGATCGAAATCAGCCGTGGTGATAAAATCCGTCACCGTTTCCACCCGTTGCGGCCAGCCATTACCCGCAGTCGAAGCGATCAAAGAGACTGAACCGTCCTTTGCAATCTTTGGTCGCACACGTTCGATCATGTATCGCAGGCCGAGAAAGTTGACTTTCAGTACATCGAGCGGCGGGCGGGTCTGCGGCAGACCGGAGCAATAGAAAAATGCGTCGATGCCGCTGCCAAATGCCTTCAGCGCACCATCGATCGAACCTGTTTCTCGCGTGTCACATTCCGTGAAAGATGCGAGCGGCAGGTCACAGGGCCTGATGTCCGCCCCATGCACTTCGGCACCCAAGTCGAGCAGACCCTTGGCAGTGGCATGCCCGATACCTGAATAGCATCCCACTACGGCAACTTTCTTCCCCGAATAATCGCACATTCCCGGCATGCCCGCTCTCCTGATTCTATGATTGTTATCGCGCTCTATCTGGTTGTCCTGCATCCAACAGTATCGTGAGCATCGAACCAATTGCCTTGTCACGCCGAACTTAACATTCGCGGCCAAAAATTTGTCTGTCCGCGCATGCTTCGCTAGGATCTTCGCCTTTGCTGGCAGACCTGCGGCACGCTTCGCCAGCCATCAGGGAACAGGAAAATGCCGACAGGCTCGGGCCAAACCCAGACCTACGCACAGTTCGCAACCGAACAGTTCGTCATCGAACTGGCGCAGAACAAAGCGGAATCGCCATGCGACCTGATTATCGGGGAGTCCGACAATGTCGTGGCGATGCAACGACAACGCCTGCAAACATTTTCCACCGGCCGGTTCGAGACGGGCGGACAGACTTCGGATTATGTGAACATTGGCCGCATCATGGCGCTTCCCGCTGGCTGGCCCCTCCATGTACGCGCAGAAGGTGGTCTGACGGATTCCGTGCGCTGCATATTCACGGCCGAAACACTGGAGCGGATTACCGGCCGAACGACATTAATTGCCCCGCAGGATGCGCTGGCCTGTCTCAACATCCGTTCGCCCCATATCGCACAGACACTGACCAAACTTGCTGCAGAGGTGGAAAATCCCGGTCCGCTCTCCCCCGCGATGATCGACGCGCTCGGCACTACCGTAATCATCGAACTCACTCGCCATCTGGCAGATACGCAACGTCCGGGCGGGTTGCACCGCGGCGGACTGGCAAGGCGCACACTGCGTCAGGTTTGCGAATACATCGACAATCGCAATGGCGCAGTGACACTGAGCGAACTCAGCCGCGTGACCACTGTCAGCGAACGGCATCTCAGCCGTGCCTTCAAGGAAAGCACCGGCCAAACCCTGTCACAATACATGGCCGAAGTTCGCCTGAAGCGCGCCATGGAACTGCTTGCCGGTACATCGGCCCTGATCAAGGATATCGCAGAGAAAATCGGCTTTGGCAGTGCAGGAACCTTTTGCGTGTTCTTTGCCCGCGCCACAGGTGAAACACCGGGGGACTTCCGCCGCCGTGTGCAATCAGACGCAGCGCGCGAATAATGGGCTTATCGATTACGTTGGCTTGTCAAAAATGGCTGGATCAACCGATCCGGCCAATAGATTGACCGAAGCCTTGGCCTGATCCTTGTTCAGGCACGCGCCTTGCACTTATCCCTGCACAAACGTCATCTCATTGGCGTGCTAATTGGCAAATCCGGGGAATGGAAATGCTCGACAGCGCAGACCGCCCCGTTCTTGTCACCGGGGCCGGAGGCTTTCTTGGGAGCCATGTCGTCAAGCGTCTGCTTGCCGATAGACGCAAGGTCAGGGTCATCGTTCGCCAGACGACAAATGTGGAGGGAATAGCGGGGCTGCCGGTTGAATGGCATTATGGCGACATCACCGACCCTGCGGCTGTGGAGCGGGCGGTTTCCGATTGCGGAAGCATCATCCATTGCGTCGTCAACACCCAGGCCTGGCTGCGGGACCCGGCACCGATGTATCGGGTCAATGTCGAAGGGCTGATCAATGTCATGGAGGCCGCCCTGACACATGACGTCCGGCGTTTTGTAATGACCAGTACAATCGCGACTATCGGCCTGAACAAAGCGGGTGTCTCCACCGAAGAAGACACTTTCAATTATGCCGATCGGGCGGGGCCTTATGTCCGCTGCCGGGTTGAGGCCGAGCGACGCTTTTTCGAATACGTACACAATCGTGGCCTGCCTGGAATCGCAATGAATGTCGCCAATACCTATGGAGCGGGCGATTTCGCATTGACACCGCATGGGCGGCTCCTTTGCGCGGTAATGTTCGGCGATGCCCCTTTCACCATAAACGCCGGGCTTGCCTGTGTGGGGATAACAGATGCCGCCGATGCGATGGTGCTGGCAGAGCAGAAAGGCCGTGTTGGCGAACGTTATATCGTTTCCGAAAAATGGCTTGAACAGAGACGGCTCTATGAAATCGCAATCGCACAGGCAGGCACCAATGTGAAATTGCGGACACTGCCTCTGCCGCTACTTTACATCATCGGCTTCGTCTCTGATCTTGTGGCCAGGGTACGCAAGCGCGAAAGCCAACTGTCTGTTGAGTCCGTGCGGCTCAGCCATATCATGAATGACATGGACAGCAGCAGGGCACGGCGCGAATTGGGATGGCAGCCTGCCCCGGTCGAGGATTCAATCCGCGCCGCAGCAGCATTTTATCAGGCCCGGCGAAGCACACAGGCCGGCAATCTAACGAAAGAAGCAAACGGATGAACGATACATTGGAAAGTCTGGCTCAACGCGTTCAGACAATCGAAGATACCGCCGCAATCACGCAGTTGAAGATCCGCTATCTGCGGGCATGCGATCGCAAGCAGCCAGATGTAGTGCGCAGCTGCTTCACTGACGACGCAGTGATCGATTTCGAAGGCTTCCCGGTATTTGACGATCCCGATCCATTCGTCGCCCTCTATGCCGAGCATGGGTGCGTCCCCAACGTGCTCGACATGCATCACATGCAAAACCCGGTCATAGAATTCACCGGGCCAGACACGGCAACAGGCCTGTTCGATCTCTATTTCTTCCAGATCGACACGGCGGCCCGCACACTCATCCAACTCGCGTCCTCCTACGAAGACAGCTTTGTCCGGCAAAACGGGAAATGGCTGATGAACCGGAGCAAGTCCCGTCGCCTGTCCTTCCTGATGGACGAAGTGGACGCGGAAGGCGTCCGCAAAGTGGTCGGCCTGGGCGAACAAACGCAGACGGCCTTCGGCCAGGCTGCCGGCGGGCAAGACAACTAGAGAAAAGAGCTGCCTGCGGCCGCAGCAAAGCCTCATGCCGCAGAGATAAACAACGACGAGGAGAGAGTGAGATGGGCCTGCTTGACGGCAAAGTGGCGCTGATAACAGGCGCAGGGCAAGGTGTCGGTCGCGGCATAGCGGAAATATTCGCCACGGAAGGCGCCAGCCTTATGCTGTCCGGCCGAACGGAAGCGAAAGTCATAACTGCCGCCAGGGAGCTGCGTGAAAAGGGTGCGCAGGTGGAGGCGATGCGCGCCGACGTCACCATTCCCGCAGATATCGATGCGAACATCGCTCAGACGGTCGAACGGTTCGGTGGCATCGACATCCTCGTTAACAACGCCCAGATCGTCTATACGAACAGCATGTTGCTCGACACATCCGATAGCCAGATCGGCGAGATGTTCGACAGCGGCCCACTGGCCACGTTTCGGTACATGAAAGCCGCCCATCCCAACCTGAAGGCACGCGGTGGTGGAGCCATCGTCAACTTCTGCACTGCCGCGTCTGAACGATGGGACATGCAGGGATATGGCCCATATGCCGCGGCGAAACAGGCAATCCGCTCTCTGAGCAAGGCGGCAGCGGACGAATGGGGAAGCGACAATATCCGGGTCAACACGGTCGCGCCGATCGCAACCAGCCCCGCGTTCGAACAATGGTGCAAGGACCAGCCCGAACAGGCTGCGGACATCATGCGCCAGGTGCCACTGGGACGGTTCGGTGACCCGGTCACCGATATCGGGCAGGCTGTGCTCTTCCTTGTCAGCGACATGGCGCGCTATGTGAACGGGGTTACTCTGCCCGTTGACGGCGGCATGGCGAATTTCGGCTGATCGCCCCAAGCTCTCTCCGCAGCATGACGATTCTACGTGTTCAAAGTTTGTCCACTTGGCCGTCTCACACAATCCGGCCATCAACGCACCGCCCGGCCCGCCGCGGAATGAGCTTCGCCTTGTCGGGCAACAGGCGGCAGGCCATGGACAAGCCCTGAACTGGTGCCAGCCATGATGAGAGCTGGTGCAGGGAAGATATCCAAAACAGCGGAGAGAAAGACCATGACCATGACGTTCCCTGAAGGCGCCGCCATCGTATTTGGCGGTAGCGGCGGCCTTGGCCGCGGAATTGCAGCCAGCCTGGCGCAAGCGAAGAGCAACGTTGCCATTTGCTATCACTCCAAGAAGGAAGCTGCGGAAGAAGCCTGTCAGGAAATGGCCGCATTGGGGGTTAAGGCAACTGCACATCGCGTCGATGTTCAGGACATCGATCAGGTGCAACAGGTGTTCGACGAAGCAGCTGCGGCCCATGGCCGCGTGCACACTGTGGTATGGGGGGCTGGCCCGCTGGTCGATCAGGTGCCGTTGGCTGACGTGACGCCGCAGCAATGGCGGCGGGCAATTGAAATCGAGGTGTTCGGCTTCTTCAACGCGACACGGGCCGCCCTGCCCCATTTCCGTGCAAAGGGAGGCGGCTCTTTCGTGCACCTCGGATCGGCAGGCGACGACCTCTGGCCTGAACTTGACGGGCTTTCAGTCGCACCGAAGGCCACCAACGATGCGCTGATCCGCGGTATCGCGAAGGAGCAGGGCAAGCACAATATCCGTGCCAATACCGTGCTCGTCGGTGTGATCGAGGCAGGAATGTTTCTCGAACTGAGGGAACAGGGCGTTTTCGATCAGGCCTGGACCGACGAAGTGCAGAAGAATCTCTGCCTCAAGCGCTGGGGTAAAACAGAAGACATCGGCACGGCAGTGACTTTTCTCGCCTCCAACGCAGCCAACTACATTACCGGCCAGACAATTTCTGTTTCCGGCGGGTACGGTGTCTGATGTTCCAAGGGGGCCCGGCGCCCCCTTTTTTCCGCAGTTGCAATGTGCGCCTGTATGATATGACTGCGGGGCAGCCCGTCCGCTTTTTCAAGTCGAACGGTTTACCCCGCAGCCTTCCCCCATATTGAGAGCGATCAGAATTCCATCTTCGCCTCAACTCCCAATACCCGTGGACGATTGTATATCGCGGTTCCGAAGCCCAGCGCGCCGAAGTCGATCGTGCTGACACGATAGTGTTCGTTGAGCAGGTTTTCGCCAAAGACGGCCAGCATCAATTGGCCGCCGGCCAATGGAATTTCCGACAATGCGATACGCCCGCTCAGGTCGTTGCGCCCTCCACTACCAAGCTCGTCGCGAGCATTCGGCAGCCCGACAGGATCGGACGACAGGGATTCAAAGACACGCTTGCTCTTGTAGCTGTAATCCAGCGTGATCGAAGGAACGCCAAAGGAAGTCGCATCAAACTTGTAGGCCATGCCGACATGTGTCGACCACTTGGAAACGTAGCCGAATTTGGCCTCGTCCTTCAGATCCTGCCCCAGGAACAGGAACTGCTTGTACTTCGGGTCGACATAGCTTGCGTCGAAGATCAGCGTCAGGCCACGGGCGGGTACGGCCGTGAGTTCAAACTCGAAACCCTGATAGGTTGCCTTACCGGCGTTGACGACATTGCTGACAAAGCCAGCATCGTCACTGAAGCCCGGCTGAGTGATCTGCAAATTGCTGTAGTCGGTGCGGAACGCTGCCATGTTGGCACGCAACCGCCGGTCGAAAAGTTCCGACTTGATGCCGAATTCATAGACTTTCGCTTTTTCAGGTGCATAGGCCGGGCCATCGAACCCGCGTGGCGAGAAACCGCCCGCCCGATAGCTCGTACCGTAACGAACGTAGGCCGAGATATCCGGTGTCAGCTTGTAATTCACGGTAATGTTGAATGACGTGTTCTTGAAGGTCTTGGACTGATCGCTTTCCACTGCGGGCGGTACCCCGCCGCTATAGACTTGCGTGTCCACAGACTTCTTGTCGACCGTGTATCGAATACCGCCGGTCAACTCGAGATTTTCCTGCAAGATGGCCGGCGTATAGCTGACCTGACCGAATACGGCGTAGGACTTGGTCTGCCCCTGATAAGCAAGCCGCCCTGCGGAAGCGAGCCCGCCATCCACCACGCTGTCTCCAGTGAAGTCACCGACGTAGAGATATGTCTGCGGGTTATCTTCCGCATAATGCGCATTGTAATAGTATCCGCCAGCGACAAATTTGACATGATCGAAGCTACCGAGAAGCTGAAGCTCTTCAGTAAATTGCTTCAAGCGCTTCATCCCGCCGCCGATGTAAGGGTCGATGGTCGTGACCGTAGTACCGAATGGGTATGTCGAAAAATCGGTAATCAGCGGCAGTCGCAGATCGCTGGATGAACCGAACGGCTGTATTTCCGCACTATGCCACTTGCGGTGCCCCGTGATCGACTTGAACGTCAGGTTGTCCGATGCCTGATATTCAATCGTCAGCGCGTGATTATAACTGTTGTTGCGCGCCCGGGGGGCATCGTAGGAATTGACAGTCCCTAGACGCTTGTCGGAATACCGGAGAATATCCCCGCCGTAGAGCGGCGATTGCGAGACAAAATCCCGGTAAGCATCGGTAACCAGTGCCCACTGGTTATGGTAGCCATCGTCACGGCGGCGAACCATGTCAAACGTATAGTCGAGAGTGAGCGGGCCGCTGCCCGCGTGCAGTGCGGCACGCAACGCATGCGCTTCCGATGCCCCGGGGTCACGCCGGTCCGGCCGGGTAATATCGTCCACATAGCCGTCGCGAACACGATATTGATAACTCAAGGATGCCTTGATCCCCTCGGCTATTTCGCCGGTGTCGAGACGCACCTTGCCGACAAATTCGTCATGGGTGGCATACATGCCCTTGAGTTCGACACCGAATTCATCAGCCGGCCGCCGGGTAATGATGTTGATTGCACCACCGGTGGTATTCCGGCCAAACAACGTTCCCTGCGGTCCGCGCAAGACCTCGACCCGTTCCAGATCCAACGTGTCGAACTGACCATAGGAAAGGGCATTCACATAAATGCCGTCGATATACATCGCGACCGACGGTTCATTGGTCAGGATCGGATCGTATGTGGCAATACCGCGAATGGATACACCAACGCCCTGCGTGGTGCCCGAAGGCACGAGTTCCAGACCAGGGGTGAAATTGGCCAGCTTGGACACTTCCTGCACGTTCATTGCCTCCAGCCTTTCACTGGAGAACGCGGTTACCGACACGGGCGTATCCTGGAGGTTTTCCGCGCTGCGGCGCGCTGTAACCACAATCGTTTCCAATCCGCCGTCATCTCGCGCGTTCTCTGCTGGGGCGGTTGTTTGTGCATCTGACGCGGCGAGTGCGGGCGCGCTGCACAATGTCATCGCACCGACAAGGCTGGCGAGACAAACGGTAGATCGTAGTTCGTACTTCATGCGATTTCCCTCCCTCGTGCTTTTCTTTAGTAAATACATTGGCCAAGACATTTCCATCCAATGTAAAAATCTGAAATAGCTATGGAAATTATTCCATCATCACTCCAATAGCCCCCCATTCACTGGCCGGAGCAATGGCTGATGCAGTACATTCTGCGGATCCTTCGTAGGACGGCAGTTCTCCTCTCAAGTTGACGCTTGCATAGAATGAACCCATGGGGTGCGACAGACCTACCGGGCGGTTGCCGCCCAACCGTTGGCCGGATTGCATATTTTGGCCAAATCAGCGCGGACGCACGGCTCGCATAAGGCGCAAGACCTGCTTTAATGGTTCCCGAACAAAGCCGAAATTCATCGGGCGGATGACACGGGAGAGGTAATGGCCGACCGGGAAGCAAATTCGTTTTGCCGAATTTGCATGGGTAGTTGCGGCATGGTGTTGACCTTGGGCGAAGACAATCGCCTCAAGGCCATTCGTGCTGACCGAGAGGATCCGCAAACGCTGGGCTTTGCCTGCTTCAAAGGTCTGCAGGCAGTCGATGCCCATAACAGCCCAAACCGCATCCTCCGCCCGCTCAAGCGAATGCCGGACGGGTCCCATGTCGAAATTCCGCTGGAGCAGGCGCTCGATGAAATCGCCTCGAAGCTCTCGGCAGTCCGGAAGGAAAATGGTGCCGAGGCCATCGCCGGCTACAAGGGCGGCGGCGCATTCTTCACTGCCTCCGCCGCAGTCATGTTGAACGATTTTCTGCGTGCGCTAGGCTCCCCGAAGACATTCAGTTCGGCAACGATCGACCAATCTGCCAAGGCGGTTACGGCAGGTCGCATGGGCACATGGGGCCCCGGTCGCATACCCAATGACAAATGCGACATAATGCTGCTGGCGGGGACCAATCCCATGGTGTCCGTCAATCCTCCCTTCGACACGCGCAACCCGGTGAAGCGGATGAAGGAGGCCCGTAAACGCGGCATGAAATTGATCGTCGTTGATCCCCGCGAAACCGAAACCGCGCAGTTTGCCGACCTTTTCATTCAGCCTCTGCCCGGTGAGGACCCCACCCTGTTTGCAGGCATCATCCGGGCGATGCTCGACAATGGTTGGTACGATCGGCCCTTTTGCGATGCCCATGTGGCCGATCTTGACCTGTTACGCGAAGCTGTAGAGCCGTTCACGCCAGAACTCGTCTCGACCCGCGCAGATGTTCCAGCCGAACAGATAATCGAGGCAGCCAGGCTTCTCGGGGGATCGGGCCTGAAGGGTCTGGCAGGTAGTTCGACCGGCCCGGACATGGGGCCGCATTCCAATCTTGCAGAACACCTGATCGAAAGCCTCAATGTACTGATGGGAGCCTTCATTCGTGAAGGGGAAGAGATCCCCAATCCGGGCGCTATTCTCCCACGTTATCCGCGGCATGCCCAGGTTACGCCCGCCGGTCGTTGGTGGGAGCAAGGCCCGAAGAGCAGGATCGACGGCTCTGGCATGCTGATGGACGAGATGATGACCGGCGTATTGAGCGATGAAATCCTCATGCCGGGCGGTGGCCAGGTCCGCGCCCTGATTGTCCACGGAGGCAATCCGGCCTCGTCGGTCCCGGATCAGCGAAAGATCGTGAAGGCGCTACGCTCGCTCGATCTGCTGGTCTGCATCGATCCGGTCATGTCCGTGACAGCAGAACTCGCTGACTACATCCTGCCGCCGAAAATGCAGTATGAACGGCCGGACCTGCACTTCTGGCTGTACGAGTTCATGATCTACCGTGACAGTGCGTTTGCCCGTTACACTCCCGCTCACGCCGATGTCCCCGAACAGTCTGAACTGACCGATGACTGGTATGTCTTCTGGTCGCTCGCTCGCCGGTTAGGCGTGGAATTGCAGGTCAATGGCGTGCCGCTCAACATGGAGGAGCAGCCAACGACCGACGATATCCTTGCCCTCATTGCAGGCAACTGCGAACTGGAATTCAGCCAGTTGCAACAACACTCCCGCGGCGCGGTGGTGAATTCCCTGCCTCAATATGCCGAGCCGGCAGAACTAGGCTGGACAGGCCGCTTCACCCTGATGCCGGAAGATGTTCGGGCAGAATTGAGCGAAGTCGTGGAAGATATTCGACAAAAGGCCGAAGACGGCAGCAACGAATTCCGGCTTGCTGTGCGTCGGCTCCGCGAAACATTCAATTCAGTAGGGCGCGATCTACCTGCCACACGCAAGCGCCAACCGTTCAACAGAGCCTATCTCAACCCACAAGACATGAATTCTCGTGGGATCAGCAGGGCAGATGAGGTGGTAATACGCTCAGCTCACGGGGAAATCATGGCAGTGGCGGAACCGGACCCGACCGTCCGCAGGCGGGTTGTCTCCATTGCTCACGGTTTTGGCGGTTTGCCGGACAGTCACAACAATCGGGGTTATTATCAGGACGGTGTTTCCACCAATCTCCTCCTGGCCGACGTCCGCCGCGAAACCATCAACGCAATGCCACGAATGACGGGCCTGCCCGTTCATGTCGAACGGAAGGCACAACGGAGTTAATCCACCCAATTTCTCGCAGGACCAAAAAAAGGATTGGCCTCCTATCGCCCGAAATCTCGCGCAAATTCACAAGCATGCGACATTTATCGCACCGAATACGGGCGACAGGTATGCTCAGAAGGACTTGAATTGGAATGCAATATGGACGTATGTTTTTTCGATATTGCGTAAGAATATGAAAAGCATAACTGAAATCTGGTGAGAGTGTGTGTGATGCGGGCACATGAACCTGAATGCCTGGCCAGGGTGAACACTGCGCATGTCGTGGCAGAACTGATTACTCATCCAGGTGAACCGAAACCGGGTGAAGTCTTCGAAGAGCCTTTGCACATCGTCGCGTTGCAGCAGCGACAGCCATCCTATACCTGTCAGGGGCGTTACCACCTGCCGAACCTGCGTCCGGACTTCCACAATATCGGTCGCTTGCTGGTTGTGCCCGCCAGCGTCCCGCTGGAAATCTGCACGACGGAGCGCCCCGATGAAGTCGTGCGCTGTCTTTTCACGCAGGAAGTGTTTGACGAATATGGGGAGGAAGGCGACTTGCTGGAAAGCAGCGTCCTGTCTTCACTACTCAACTTCAGACATCGGGAAATCGAAGAAATCCTCAACATGCTGGGCAGCGAACTGCGCGCGCCGGGCTTTGGCAGCAACGTCGTCATCGAATCCCTCGGCATGGCCCTGCTCATCCAGTTTGCCCGGTATGTCCGTGAATGCCCCAAGGGTGAAATGGTCTATCGCGGAGGGCTGTCCCGCCGCCATTTGAACATCATAACCGCAGCAGTGGAGGGCCAGCGGAGTTGCCCATCCCTCTCGGAACTGAGCGAGTTGACCGGTGTCAGCCTGCGTCATCTGACGCGCAGCTTCAAGGAATCCACCGGGATGACAGTCTATGCCTATATCGAACAGGTACGGTTCGAGAAGGCACGATGTTTGCTGGCGGATACCGACCTTCTCGTGAAGGATATCGCTTTCCGTCTCGGTTTTTCCTGCGCCAGCAGCTTTACGGTCGCGTTCCGCAAACTTGCCGGAGAATCTCCGCAGGATTATCGGAAGCGCATCAAACGGTCAGGCAGCAAACTCATAGCCTCTGCATACACGCATTAGGCTGGCGGAAGCGCCAAGCTCATCGCAATCGCCCGATCTGCAGACCCGATCCCTTCGTCTGCCGGCGCCCATGTCAAAGCGGCTTACGGTCTAACCGTAAGCCGCCAACGTATTGCCAGGAGTTCCGCACGCGGCTTCTCCTGACACTACGATCGATCCGATCAGCCCTTAATTGCCAGGGATGATTGGCGGAACAACTCCCTTCTCATCGGCATATTTGTTCCAGTCCTTGACCATCTTGGCCAATTGATCCGAATTTTGCCGCGCAAGATTGTTCGTTTCACCCGGGTCCGCTTCCATGTCGAACAATTCCCAGTGGCCACTGCCGGTAGGCGGCGGAATGTGAACTGCTTTCCAGCGTCCTTCGCGAACATAGCGTCGGCCGAACATCTCGCCTGCCGCAAACTCGGGCGAAATCTGCGGAGCCGGGGCACCAGGGAAAATCCGCTGGGCGAAAGAAGTGCCTTGCGGGGCGATCACCGGCTTGCCGTTGTATTCTTCCGGATTGTCGACCTTGGCATGAGCCAGATCGAGCACCGTCGGCAATACATCGCGAACGGAAATGTAGCTGGGCTCTATCCCGGTGCGGGCATGCCCCGGATAGCTCAGGAAAGAAACGACCCGTGTTCCCCCTTCCGTTGGGAAGGATTTGTAGAGCCGTGACGGTGCGGAACCCGCTTCTGCCCAGTTCGACTTGTACCAGACATAGGACTTTGCAGTGCCGATGGAATCCAGGCTGTTGTCCGCGCTCGCCAGCATTGCCTTGCCAGCTTCGGGAATGATGAACGACTTGTCCAGTTCATGTCCTTCCGGCCCATTGTCCGAGAAGAACAGAATGACCGTATTGTCGTATTCCCCGCGCTTCTTCAGTTCACTGATCAACCGGCCGACGTTCTGGTCGATCCGATCGACCATCGCGGCATAGGCTTCCATCGTGCGCGCTTCGATGCGCTTTTCATCTTCCGTCAAATCAGTCCATCGCTTCGACGAACTTGGTTCGTGCGCCTTGACGTCCTGCGGCACAAGTTTGAGGTCCTTCAACCGCTTGAGCCGCTCCTGACGCAGGACATCATAGCCCGCGTCATATTTGCCGTGATAGCGCTTGATGTCTTCGGCAGGAGCCTGAATCGGATAATGTGGCGCAGTCAGGGCAAGATAGCCAAAGAAGGGTTGCTTGCTCTTGCCATCAGGAAGGAACGAAATGAATTTGTCCGTGAAATAATCCGTCGAATAGAATTTCGCCGGGATAGAGACTTCCTTTCCATCCTGTGTGTAAACCAGACCCACATTGGGAAGATCGGGCCGCTCACGCCCTTGATCCGCACCAAAGTGGTTATGTCCACCACCCAGCATGGTGAAAGAATGATCGAAACCCCGTGCAGCCGGATTGGCCCGGGGGTCATAACCCAGGTGCCATTTGCCTGATTGGAAAGTGGCATAGCCCGCATCTTTCAGACGCTCGGCAATCGTCACCACACGGTCATTCAGATAGCCTTCGTAACCTGGCTTATCGACCTGATTATCCTGACGTAATTCCGGAAAATTGCCGATCCCCGTCTGATGATGATCGATCCCGGTCAGCAGCTCTGCCCGGGTTGGCGCACAAACCGGGGTGGCGTGAAAGTTTGTAAATTTCACGCCCTTGTTCGCCAGAGCATCCAGATTGGGCGTGCGAATTTCCCCGCCAAATGCACCGATGTCCGAAAAGCCCATATCGTCGACCAGAATGACCACGATGTTGGGCCGGGCCTCTTCCGCCTTGGCCACCGAGGCTGCAATGCCGGTCATGGCCGAAGCCGCCAGCATGAGGTGAAGCATTTTCATAGTTTCCTCCTCTGTTCCGCACGCATTACAGCGATGTACGCAAGGTGACGCCGTATGTCCGAGGATCGCCGGGACCGCCGCTATACTGACCAGTATTAAATGCTGCTGCGTTTATGGAATTATAATACTTGGTATTGAACAGGTTGCGAGCATAAAGGGAGATATCCCACTGGCCATCCACGTGACGCAAGCCAATACGCAGGTTTGTTACACCATAACCGTCGATCACCGCATCTTCAGCTAGGTTGTAAGTGCCGTTGAACTTCGAACGATAGCTATAGTTTCCACTGAGATAAACTTCTGCCGAAGAGGATACTTCTGCCGCGTATTCTCCGCCAAGAGACAATGAATAGCGGGAAACACCCGGCAGATGACGCCCACTCAGGTCACACGAAGTTTGCAGGCCCAGATATTCCACCGGGCAAGGTGCATTCTGATAGTCCTTGTAAATGGCATCGACATAGCTGCCCGAGGCGAACAGGCTGAGATTGCGCATCGGCCGCAAGGATGCGTCGAATTCCAATCCCTGTGTACGGACTGTTCCGACATTGGCGATGTATGCCGTAAGAGCCCCCCCGATATCGATCTGCTGGCTTTGATAGTTCCGTATCTTCGTATGGAAAGCCGCGAGATTGAGGGTCATTGCCCGGTCGAACAATGTCGTCTTGATCCCGGCCTCGTAGTTATCGACCTTTTCCGGGTCGATGACAGGCGGTGCGCCTGTGGCATTGAGATTAAGTCCCCCGGACTTGTAACCTTTCGAGAACGTGCCGTAGACCATCACATCCGGCGTGACCTTGTAGGACAAGGTCAAACCGCCCGAGATGTTGTCTTCCTTCGTCTTGGCCGTGTATCGCGGAATATCGGCGCCAAAGGCATTCCGGATAGCCTGCGCTCCAAACGCAATTTCGGTTGAAGTGAGTGTCGGCCCGCGCTGAACTTGCTCAAAGAAGCCTGTTTTCTTTTCTTTCGTATAACGCACGCCAGCAGTGACATCGAACGCGTCCGACACATGCCAAACGATCTGACCGAACGCCGCGTAGCTCTTCGTGTCCGCACGAGCGGTACCGTCAACGAACAAACCGTTCAGGGCAGCCTGTCCACCAACGGAAGCTTGCGAACTACCCTGCGCGGGCCCGAGAACCCACAAGGCGGCATCGGGACCGTACTTGACGAAAATCTTGTCGTCGATCCGCTGGTTGAAATAGTACAGTCCCGCGACGTAATCGACCGCATTTCCACCATTCGACGCAATACGAATTTCCTGGCTGAACTGGCGCTGCTTCTCGTCAATTCCGGCATCGATGAAAATGTCGAGAGGAGCAAGGTCAGCATCGATCGTCGGCAGGTACTTGAGCGACCGCCAGCCTGTAACCGAAGTAATCGTTGCAGAACCAAGATCGTAGTCTGCGATTGCCGTAACCCCGTGCGTCTTCAGGTTAAGATTGACGGGCCGGTTCAGGTCCAGTTCGCGAGAAAAGGGATCGACAGGGAGAGGATCGTAACCGAACCGCGCCGCGCGAACATAGAAATTGTTGGGCAATACACTCCCGTCGGCCCGAGTGGTGCGAACGGTCGTGGTCGTGCCGATGCAGCAATTTTGTTTGTACTCGCTGTAATCTCCAATGACTCTCAGGGAGAACACATCCGTCGGCTTGAATAGCACTTGCCCGCGGACGGACAGAGTATGGAGATCGGACAATCTCTTGCCGTCATAGACATTCTTCAAGAAGCCCTTGTCGCGTTCCGTATCCGAGACTGTCAGGCGCACTGCCACCTTGTCATTGATCGGGGCGGATCCTGTGGCGCGAACCTGTAGCGACCGGTAGTTGCCGACGCTCACCTCGCCACGGAATTCCGGATCGAATGTCGGGGCTTGGGAAGTGATATGTATAGCACCCGCAGTCGTGTTCTTGCCGAACAGCGTGCCCTGCGGCCCCCGCAGAACTTCGACCTGCTCCAGATCGTAGAGATCGAACGCCGCCTGGGCCGGCCGGCTATAATAGACCTGATCTACATAGACGCCGACCCCATACTCCAGACCAAGACTGGCGAAAGCAGGGGTCGCACCTAGACCCCGAATATTGATGTTCGTTTGCCGGGCATTGGTCGATGTAATCTGCAGACTGGGGGCGAGCTGGGCGACCTGCGTCAGACCGACCGATCCAGGCACTGCCACCTGTTCATTATTCAGCGCGGTAACGGCAATCGGAACATCCTGCGCATTTTCCGCCCGGCGACGCGCAGTAACGACGATCGCATCGATACCAGACGCGCTGGCATCGTTGGAAGGCGCAGGTTCAGGTGCTGCTGCCCTGCGGCTCAAGGCCGGCTCTTGCGAGGCGATCGGGCGAAGCAGCGACGCAGGCCGTTTCCTTACGATCAAGGCCCCTGAAGGGTCGCGCACCACGTCCAGAGGCTTGCCTGCGACCATCCCCCGAAGTGCGTCATCGACTGACATCGCATTGTCGACCGGGTGTGAATTCATCCCACGAACTGCATCGGGCAGAAACAGTATGTTTGCCCCGGTCTTTCGAGCGAGTTCAGTCAACGCCGCGTCCAACGGCATGGAAGGCATCCTGATCGTTGCCGTAGCTTCACCCGCCAATGCAGGCGTTGCCGTTATCGGCAGCATGCCCATTGCGCAGCCAGCCAGCATGACAGACCGAACAGCCCTGAATCCCCTCATATCTCTCCCCTTCCGAATTTATCGTTTTTGCAAGATGCATTGTGGAGACGGACGAGACCGATTTTTCCTCAGTTCTTTTTTCTCTCCTCGTTCAGATCGAGTACGATCCTGTCTCCGTCGATCCGTGAAGCCACTGGCAACAAAAGCCCGAGGGATCTGGCGAAACCTTCGGGATCGTTGGCATCATAAACGCCGCTGACCTGAATAGCGGCAAGAGCCGGATCGCCAACAGACAGCTTCCGCTTGTTATAACGGTTGAACTCCGCAATCGCAGAGAGGAGCGTTTCCTGCGCGAAGACCAGCCTGCCAGATTGCCATGCCGACATCGCCGCCATGTCAGGCCGATCCGCCACCGCCAGCTCCTCTCCCAGAAATACGAGGCGGTCTCCCGGCGACATGACCTTTTCCGGCGCGATCGACAACTGATCTACCGACCGCACGACCACCTGGCCTTCGACCAGCACGACAGTCGTTTCTTCGTCGGCGCGATCCACATCGAAAGCAGTGCCTAACGCGATAACCTGCTGGCTGCCCGCCCGCACCATGAAAGGCCTGGAGACATCCTTGGCCACGGCGAAATGCGCCCTTCCCCTCACCAGTTCGATCTCGCGCCTTTCGGCACTCATGCGCACCGTGGCGAGACTGTCGGTATCGAGCAGCAGCGAAGACCCGTCCTCCAATGCCACGCGCCTGCGTTCACCAACGCGGGTGGAATAGGTCTGCTTCCCACTAAGCATCCATGCCGCAGTTCCACCTGCGGTTGCCGTCAAAACCGCGAGTGAACCTGCCAGAACCTTGCGGCGGCTATGTTTGTAGTCACCAGACGCCCGGCGCTGATGCACACTCATATTGGCAGAGGCTTCCCAGACGTCGGTCACATGCAGGAACGCAGCCGCATGGGCTTCATCCTCCGCCAGCCATGATCGGAAGGCGAGTTCGTCTTGCCCGGTTCGTTCATCCGAACGCAGCCGCGCGAGCCATGTTGCCGCTTCGGCCAGATCGTCGCGATTGTGGGGCTGGGAACCAGCTCGAGTCATCTCACCAGCCTTCCGCCCAGTCAGCGAGAAACAGGACGGCTTTCGCGATATGCTTTTCCACCGCGCTGACCGTTATTCCCGCTTCCTCTGCAATTTCCCGGTATTTCATCCCGTCAATACGATGCATCAGGAAGATTTCACGCGTGCGAGGGCTGAGCTTGTCCAACCCCTTGCTTACTCGTTCCAGCCGTTCGCGTACTTGCGCCACCTCGTCCTGCAAGGGCCGGTCATCGGGCAAATCTATCAAATCATAGACAGAGCATGGCAATTCAGCCCTGATCTGCGTGTGCCGCCCTTCATCACGGGCGATGTTCATGGCGACTTTCACCAGAAAGGCTTCAGGTTGGGCAACTTGCGTATGCACGCGATATTCTTCCATTCTGAGAAAGGCCGAATGCAACAGATCTTCGGCACGCTCCGGTCTTCCGGTGATGCGCGCGATCCGGGCCGCGATGCGACGCCAGTCCAATGGGCCGCGACCAGAAGGCTTGTTTCGGTTTGTCAAACGTCGCCGTCCGAGGAATCGGGGTGTGCCGCCGCCCGGCCCGTTCGGATCGCCTCCTGCATCACGCCCCCTTTCAAACTCACACTCGTCCTCACGCTAGACGATTGAACGGATACTTTCCTCAGTCAATCATGCGTCATTTGGGAAATTCGCTGAATCCTTCGGCCTCCCTCCTGCAATCGCCTCAGCGCCGCTGGCGACCGCATACGACACACTTCCGTATCAAGAATATTTTCCGAAAATACGGCGTTTCGAGTGGTTCGCTACTCGTGAACCTGTGTTCCAGGAATTAAATAAAATCACAGTTCCCTCCAAAAAAATCCATTGATGATAATAAAATTCATATCATAATATTGCCGATGTCTTTTGAGGGATTAGTCTATGTTGTCGATATTACTGGCTGCCGCTATCACCAGCGCCTCGCCCACGCTCAGCGAATATGAACTGACCTGCCTGAAAACCGGTGCGGCACCCGTACGCCTCAGAAAAAACCAAGTCCGCCACACGCTTATCGATACCGATGTACCCGTTCTGATTTCGATTTCCCTGGATCCGAGCGTGAACACACTCCCGATCTTGTTCAATATCGATAATCCGCAGGACAGCGACGGAAATACCTCTGTCCCCGCCGGGTCCGCCTATTTCGCGACTGGAAAACTCCTGGAGTTTGTTTCAGTGAGCACAGACATTTCCGCGTGTATTGATGCGCAACCGATGCACGCGATGCAGCCCTGACTTCTCTCAGTCTTCGCAAAATGCAATCTAGCCGGTGCCATTGGCGTCAGCCTCGGCCGGCGCGAATGACTGATTGGAATATGGAGGCGAAGTCGGCCGGGTAACTACGTTGTATCCGAAGCCAGAAGCCCTGTGACAAGCATTGCAACCTTGGGTCAGGTCATCGAAAGCAGTGATAAAAGCCACATTGTCCTGTTTTCGCACTGCCCCATCGAGGTGAGCCAGTGGGCCATCGACATATTCTTCAATCATCTGGCGCATCGGCTCCGGCACGGTCTTGTGTCTCGGATGGTAACGCTCGGCATCGCCAAAGCCTTCACGAATTTCATCAATCTCATATGCTGCCAGCGGCCAGTTCTCCGCCTTTCCGGCGAACCACAGCTTTGCATGCCGCATCTGGTTGAGCCCCATGATTTCGCCCAACCCCGCGACATACGCCGGGGGATCACCGCGGCCTTGTCGATCTTCCACACGATTTCCGCACCCCGCGAGCAAGGTCGCCGTGAAGAGCGCCAGAAACACGTCGCGGATCGCAAGGGATATCCTCTCAAAATGCATTGGATAGCTACCTGACTACCCGAACAGGTACTTCATTCTGATCGTAACCGTATTCCCCGGAGCCAAATTCACCAGAGACTTGTCGAAACCCGGCATCCCGCCGGGATTATTGGAGATCCCCACACCTTCCACCGGCATGCCGATGAAATTGTGCTTGGTCCGGCCATTGCCATCTTCGTCGTGGACCACTGTTATCGCGTAGTTTCCGGGAACCGGAAGCGGCAGGGCAATCGTCATTGTCCCCGCCTTGACAGACACGACCTTCCGAACGGCTGACTGGCTTTTTTCGCAGTTTGGAAAGCCCGCCTTATCCTTCCACAAACAGATGATGAGTTGCCCCTCGACAGTTCGCAACCCCGCAACAGTTACCTGAAATGTCGGGGACTGCGGCGTCTGGGCCGCCAAGGGAACCGACCCTGCCAATCCAGTCGCAGCGATCGCAACCAACGCCAGTGCCGATTTCTTCATGATGCCAATCTCCGCAACGTCTGCATCCCGCAACTCCCTGGCCGCCAGCTATTCAATGTGCTTTGCCCGCGCGCTGTGGCAGAGTGAGAATGAGCGTGATAATTGCCAGGGCCAAGGCCGCCGAGGCACCGCCGCGGCTGAGTTCCAGCCCGCCGTGAGCCACCGGCTTGTCGAGAAAATCCCCGACCACTGCCCCTAGCGGCCGCGTCAAGATGAAGGCCGCCCAAAACAACGCGACATGGCTGATTGCGGATCGAAAATAGGCGGCGGCGATGATGGCAAGCAGCCCGCCGAAAATGACAGCGGCACCAAGGTAGCCCAAGGCGCTGTCCGCTACCCAGTCACCCAGGGCAGTGCCCAGCGTCTGTGAGAAAGTGATAGTCGCCCAGTAGAAAATCTCAGCTCGACGAGATCGTACCGTGGTGATGGAAACGCTTCCCATGCTGCGGTGCCACACCGCAAGTGACAGCAAAACCGTACACAAGAGAAGGAATGAACCGCCAGCGTATCCCAAGCCGAGCGAACGGGTGGCGAAATCGGCCAGTGTCGTGCCAGCCGTGGTAGATGCTATGATCGTCGCCCAATAAAGCAATGGATGGAAAGCTCTAGCGACGATTTGCAGACCGACCAACACGGCAAGGATAACACCAAAGATCGCACTGCTCGCCAGATAGCCGTAATTGAATGACATGCTTAACGTGTCGCCGGCGGTTTCGCCAAAGGTCGTCGCCAGAATCTTGATGATCCAGAAACCGAGTGTGACCGCTGGCACTTTCGCACAGGCCAGCTCATTATTGCCCATTCTGTCAGCGGTCATCGGCAAGCTCCGCTCAAGGGCCATTTCCATACAGAAATATGGCGAATGCAGCGGCCCATGGAGAGATCGGCGCCCGGTCGCATCACGCCCCATCCCGGCCCGCACAATGGCCCTGGCCGAGTATGGGGAACATCTGAAATCAGGGATCGGCGGGATGAGAAATGCTTGAGCATGCTGATATGACGCCGCGCGCATCCAATATCCGCAGTCAAGTAGGCGGCATTTGCTCACAAGCCGCAAATGGCTCTCCCATTCATGAATAGTCCGTCAATATGAGCGGCATTTGGGTTGAAGGGGAAAGCCGCTATGGTCTGGCACCATGCCAACACTCGATTTCTCCACACTGGGGCTCATGCTGTTCGTCGCTTCCCTGGTCGCGATGCTCACCCGGAGACTTGGAGTCCCTTATTCGGTCGGGCTGGTATCTGCCGGAATTGCCCTTGCATTTCTGCCAGTCGGCCTGCCTATGCCGCTGACGCCCGAACTGGTATTCGAGGTGTTCCTGCCGCCACTGGTATTCGAGGCTGCAATCCAGATAGCCTGGAAACCATTCCGCCGGGAGATGCCACTGCTGCTTATGCTGGTCACTCTGGGGGTGGTTCTGGCGGCGGCGGTGGTAGCTGGCGGGATGCATTATCTGGTCGGTTGGAGTTGGCTGGGGGCGGCGTTCTTCGGGATACTGATTGCCGCAACCGATCCGGTTTCCGTTATCGCCATGTTCAAGACGGTCAAAGTGCCGGAAAGGCTGCATCTTCTGGTCGAAGCCGAAAGCCTGCTTAATGACGGGGTGGCGGCAGTCGGTTTTGCCATCCTGTTGATCGTAGCCCGCGGCACGGAGCCGACCGCAGGCATGATCTCTACCCAGCTTTTCACCACGGTCCTTGGCGGGGTTGCCTCTGGCGCCCTGATCGCGGTTCCTTTGATACTGATTGCCGGTCGGACAACCGACCGCCTCGTCGAGGTCACGCTTACCACGCTGATTGCCTATGGCAGCTTCCTGTTTGCCGAACATTTCCACTTTTCGGGGGTTCTTGCGACGCTGACTGCCGGCCTTATCGTTGGAAATTACGGCTTCATGGGATCGATTTCGGATGAAGGACACCCGGCGGTCGTGAACTTCTGGGAATATGCCGCATTCCTGGTCAACAGCTTGATCTTCATCCTAATCGGAGGGCGCGAAGCGCAGCAAAGCTTCATTCCGGTAATCGGCGCAGCAATGGCCGCAACCGCTCTGTCATTGCTCGGGCGCGCAGTTGCGATCTACCCCGTCGCAGGTCTTTTCGCCAGAACAGGCTTGGCAGTTCCCTGGAAATACAAACACGTATTGGTCTGGGGTGGGCTGAAAGGCGCCCTGGCTCTCGCACTGGCACTTGCCCTTCCCACATCCCTGCCGGAACGAAACGAAATTATCCCCGTAGCGTTCGCCGTGGTTGCATTTTCGATCTTCATTCAGGGACTGACAATGCCGGGTCTGATGCGGCGCCTTGGGCTGATTGAGGCGTCACACGGGACTGAAGGCCCTCAGTCCGTTTAGTGGAAAGAGGGCCTTGCAGGAGCTTGCGTCCTTAGGCCGCCAACAATTCGTCAGCTGGGCCGAAAAACTCGTAATGGATGCGCTGCGAGGCAACGCCCGCCAATGACAGGGCCGAAACCGCCGCTCTCAAGAAAGGGCGGGGGCCGCAGATATAAAAATCAGCGTGCTCTACCGGAGTGTTGGCAATCAACCAGTCGTCCGTGATGATGCCTGCCAAATCGAAATCCCCTCCCTCAACTTCGTCTGCGAGAGGAGTCTGGTGAAAATCGGTAACGGAAATAGCCGGGTTGCGTGCGGCAAGCTCGCGAACGTGATCGCGCATCGCGTGAGTCTCGCGATCATGCGTGCCGTGGATATATTGCACCGAGGGTAACTCATCCTGCAACGCCAGGGTTTCCAGCATGGCAACCATCGGCGTCAGACCAACACCGCCCGACAGGAGCACCACCGGGCGTTCAGGCTTGCCCTCAAGGAAGAATTCGCCCGCTGGCGGCGCAACTTTCAGGATCGTGCCGATTGCTGCCTCATCATGCAGCCAACCGGATGCCAGCCCCTGCGGCTCTCGCTTGACCGAAATGCGATAAGTCTCGCCATTGGCCGCACTGGATATGGAATAATTGCGCTTGATCGCCGGATGGCCGGCAATCTCAAACCAGAAAGTGAGATATTGGCCGGGTAAATGACGCATGACGCTTCGCCCGTCAGCCGGGCGTAGAACGAATGATGTGATAACACTGCTTTCCCTGACGATCTTCTCGATCCGAAATTCACGCCAGCCGTTCCAGCCGCCCTCAGCATCCCGCTGCTCATGATAAACCACGCTTTCTCGTGCGATCAAAATATCGGCCAGGAAGCCATAAGCCTTTGCCCAGGCATCCAGTATCTCCGGCGTCGCGGCATCGCCCAGAACGGTCTTGATAGCACCCAGCAAAGCCGCCCCTACATGGGGATAGTGCTCCGGCAGGATTTGCAGCCCGACATGCTTTTGGGCGATGCGCTCGACGGCAGGGGCCAGTGCTGCGAGATTTTCGATATTGCTCGCATAGGCGAGGATCGCACCGGTCAACGCTCTCGGCTGAGATCCGGCGTCGCCGTGATGCGATTGATTGAAGAGATCGCGAATATCGGGGTTTTCAAACATACGGGCATACATCTCCCGCACAATGTCGAGCCCGTGGGCTTCGAGAGCGGGAACAGTCGCCTTGACGAGCGCAATTGTCTGCTCATCGAGTGTCTTGGACATCAACGTCTCCTATGGTGGCATTTGCAAACGGGAATGGCGCAAATGGAATGAGATCGAACCGTCAGATGGGCACGACTCAAATCATGTATTGTTGATACATCTATTTCCACACACAGAAACATGCAACAACAATGCATCATTGAGGTGATCTATCGATGCGGCTCACTCGCTACACAGACTACGCGGTACGCGTGCTGCTTTATCTCGCGGCGCGAACGGATCGCCTTTGCTCCATTTCCGAGATCGCGACAGCATATGGGATCTCGCAAAATCACTTGATGAAAATCGTCAACGATCTGGTGAATTCAGGCTATCTCGAAAGCGTGAGAGGCAGATCGGGCGGCATTCGACTGGCAAGGTCGGCAGACGCAATCAACATCGGGCAATTGATCCGGCATACGGAAGACGATTTCGATCTGGTCGAATGCGGTTCATGCATCATTGCCCCGGCCTGTGGCCTGACCAGCGTGCTTGACGAAGCATTGGATGCTTTCTTCTCCGTTCTGGATCGCTATTCGCTCGCCGATGTTCTGGCACGAAAGGGCGATTTTACGCACCTGCTTCACGTCACGGCAAAATAGTCTGACAAAAACGAAGCTACATTCCAACCGGTTATCGGTTGCAATCACAAGGCTAAGACTTCCGTAAACATTGCCTTGTCAAAAAGGGTCTATGACACGGCCTTTATGGATCACCGGCCTGGCTGGCCTCCTGGCGATAATGCCGCAGGGCGGACACGCTCAGGCAATTGAGGGTAGCGCCACAGCCATTGACGGGGACACTCTTTCCATGACGGGCACAGTTATCCGGTTGCTCGGCATTGACGCCCCGGAAGAAAAGCAGACCTGCCAAAGAGACGGCATCGATTGGCCATGCGGTAGAGAAGCCAAACAACAATTGGCCGCACTGGTCGACGGCAAACAGATATATTGCCAACAGCAGGGCAGCGATCGTTCGGGACACATCGTAGCAGTGTGCACGGCAGGAGAGATCGACCTTGCCCAGGCTCTCGCGAGTGCGGGGCTGGCCCTGGCATTGCCTGCGGAAACTCAGGACTATGCCATGCCGGCTGCCAGGGCAAAGCAGTTCAAGCTGGGCATCTGGAGTTCAGAGTTCACGGAACCGGCCTTGTGGCGCGCTGCGCATCCAGATAGCGAACCGAAACCGACGCCCACTTTACAGGCCACCCGTCCGCCGCAGCGCGCGCAGCGTGTTTATCGGAACCATTTTGGCTGCGCGATCAAAGGCAATCGCAACCGCAAGGGGGAATGGATCTACCACCTGCCGGGCATGCCATATTATGACGCGACCCGTCCCGAAGACCTGTTCTGCACAGAGGCAGAGGCGCAGGCAGCCGGCTACAGGCGCGCCATCGTGCGCTAGCCAATCAGTCCGACGCCCCCGATCCTATGGAAATTTCGTTAGCATCATTGCTGATCCGGTTGCCGCATCTGCGCCAGTTCATGCCGATAGCGCCTGGGGCTTCTCCCGCTCCAACGCGTGAACGCAGTCGAAAAAGCCGAGCCCGACTGAAAGCCCACAAGGCCTGCTATCTCGCCAATGGACAAGGCAGGATCATCCAACAGTGACGTCGCACGCTTGAAACGCAGTTCGTCCAATTGCTGATGGATAGTCATCCCCGTGGTCTCGTGGAAAGCGCGGGTCAGGTGACGTTTACTCAATTCTGCCAGCGCGGCGAGTTCCTCCAGCGTAGGCGGGGGGCCACCCCCTTCCAGTCTGCGGATGACCTTGCGGTAGGCGGCTCTGGACAAGCCGCCACGAAGATTGCCATCGGCCGGTGTCTCCCGCAAATAGCGGACCAGTTCCACCAGTAACGTCTCGCCCAAAGCGTCAAGCATTTGGGAAGAGGCAAAACCTGGCGTCTCGATCTCTCGCGCAATTCGGAGCATCAGATCGCGGATTGCCGGGCGCTTGACATTAAGACAGGAATTGAGCCGGTTACGCGACTGATCGATCTCCTCGCCCAGCAAGTCCTCCAGCACAGGCGGGCGGAAGAAACACCGGATCGTATTCGTCACCACCCCGTCGGAGCGAATTCGCAGGGGAACGCCGGCAGGCACGAATATCGCACGCCCGATATCGAGAAACTCGCCCGGCGCATCGGGCGTCTCGAACCGTCCTACGGAAAGGCTCTGCTGTAATTGAAGTTGCAGAGACAGGGTATGGACTTTCTCGTCCAAAATGAAGTCCGCCTGCCCGGGCGAAACATGCGTGGCAAGTTGCGCTACGAGAACCGATGTCGAAACACTGACATCGATTCTCGTATCAAAGGCAGATGGCGTTGCTGGCGTCTGATTCACATCCCATCCGGCGATTGCAAAACGATCCGCAATTCATAGCACCCGAATCAACCGGCAGTCAGGATCAGTCCGGACGTTGGCACACCGGTTCCTGCCGTCACGACGACATTACGGCAATCGCCAGGTTGATTGACGCTTTGCCCGCGCACCAGCCTGACGCCCTCGGCCACGCCGTTAAGTCCGTGGATATATGCTTCGCCCAACTGGCCGCCATTGGTATTCACCGGCAACCGGCCACCCCGCGCGATGTTCCCTTCACGCACGAAGTCCGCTGCCTGCCCCTGCGGAGCGAACCCGAAGGCTTCGATCTGGGGTAGAACGAACGGAGAGAAGTGATCGTAGAGGATTGCCGCCTGAATATCATCAGGCCCCAACCCTGCCATCGCGTAAAGCTGATTGGCGACCAGATCCATTTCGGAAAGGCGCGCCACGTCAGGCCTGTAATAACTGGTCATCATCTGTTGATCGTCGCAGGCCCCCTGAGCCGCAGCATTGATGATGACCGGCGGCTGCCGCAATTTTCGCGCACGTTCAGCGGAAGTAACGACCACTGCCACTGCCCCGTCAGATTCCTGGCAGCAATCCAGCAGATGTAGCGGCTCGACAATCCAACGCGATGCCTGATGCTGCTCCAGCGTAATCGGCTGTTGATAGAACCACGCATTCGGATTGGTCGCCGCGAAATCCCGGAAACCGACCGCAATCCGGCCGAAGTCTTCCGACGTTACGCCATATTCGTGCATATAGCGCCGGGCAGACATCGCCACCCAGCTGGCCGGCGACATCAGGCCGAACGGCACATAATAGCCATAATGCGCGATTTCCGCGGTCGGCGTTGCATCCGGCGCAAAACCGGCGCCGAAGCGATATTGAGACCGTTCGTTCATCGCACGGTAGCAGACGACCACTTCGGCCACGCCCGTCGCCACTGCCATCGCCGCATGCATGATCGGCGCACAGGCCGCGCCACCGCCATAATGGATACGGCTGAAGAACTTCAGGTCCCGTCCGCCGATGTTCCGAAACAGCTCGATTTCCGGATTGTTGTCCATCGTATAGGTGGACAGCCCATCGACTTCCTCCGGATCGATTCCGGCATCGGCCAATGCCGCCAGCGTGGCCTCGACCGCAAGGCGCAGTTCGGAGCGCCCGCTGTTCTTGGAAAATTCGGTCGCGCCAATCCCGGTGATGGCTGCCTTGCCCGAGAGAGCGTTCATGCCGCATTCCTTTCAGGGAAATGAAGAGTAACGGTGGCGCCGACATGCTCGCCGATCCGGTTTCGACCGGAAACGGTCACAGCGACTTCACGCTTGGCCTGGTCGACATGGCTCACAGAGCCGTTGATCCGCATGGTATCGCCCACGAAGTTCGGTGCGCCCAGCTTGATTGCGATTTTCCGCACGCGCGCACTGCGCCCTGCCCACTGGCCGACATAGCGCTGGACCAGCCCATTGGTCGTCAGGATGTTCATGAAGATATCCGGCACGCCGGTCGCCTCTGCGGCGGCCTTGTCGTGGTGGACGTTCTCATAATCGTTTGTGGCCAATGCCCCGGCAACAATGGCCGACGCCGTAACCGGAAATTCCAATTCAGGCAGCGCGGCGCCTTCCGTGATCTGTTCAAACTGCATCGAAACCTCCACCAATGGCCGAAAGCGGGCGGGCACGGCCCGCGGCAATGGCTGCACCCAGTTCAGCGAGCATCGGCTGCGCACCACCGAGAGCGGATTCGACCGCCTTCGCGGCCAGGAAAAAGCGATGAATAGGATAAGTAATGTCTGCTCCCATCCCGCCATGCTGGTGTTGCGCTGTGTGCGTCACCCGGTGTCCGCCGATGGCAGCCCAGTATTTGGCGGCGAGAATTTCCGCATCGTCGCAAATGCCCTGGTCGATCAACCATGCCGCACGCCACGTGGTGGAGCGCATCGCCTCGACATCGATGTAACCATCCGCGGCACGTTGCTGGACGGCCTGCATCGAACCGATGGGACGCCCGAACTGTATACGCTCGGATGTGTAGGCGGCTGTTCGCCGCAAAGCCTCCGCTGCAATTCCCAATTGGCTGGCTGACAAAGCAACCCGCATCCGGCCCAGATGCCAGCGCAGCAGATCGGCGGCCCCTTCCCCTGCATCAAGCAACGCATCACCGGAAACATGCACATTTTCGAGATTGAGCAAGGCAAGCGGGGTCAGGTCCGTCCCGGTCTGCGCGTCCCGACGCAATCCTGCACTATCCGCAGGAACCACGAACAGGCCGACTCCGCCTTCATTTTCAAGACGAGCGGACAGCAGAATTGCAGTTGCTTCCATCCCCCAGGCGACGGCCGACTTCACGCCAGACAGACGCCAGCCATTGCCATCGCGCGTGGCGAGAGTTTCAGGCGCTTGCCATGCTGCACCGATTTCATCGCAGGCACTTGCCAGAATGGCCCGGCCCGCTGCGGCCTCGCCAATCAGCGCCGCATGCGCGCCACCAACCATGGCAAGCGTCTGTGCGCAGACAAGCGTTTCGCGCAACGGCACCGGAGCCAGCGTGGCCCCTGCCTGCTCAAGCAGAAACGCCGTTTCGATCATGCCGAAACCGGTGCCGCCGAGATCTTCCTCAATGCCAAGGCCGGTAAGCCCTGCTTCTGCCAACAAACTCCACAGGTCCGCATCGTAGGATTGCGCCGATGCAGCAAAAGCCCGCAGCTGTTCATCCCCGCAAAGGTCCCTCAGAATATTCCGGGCGAGTTCGACGATCGCTTCCTGATCGCTGTTGAGAGCAAATTCCATGGATCAGCCCCCCGTCCTGGCGGGCCGAAAGCCCGGCAGCAGATAACCCGGTTCGACTTCCACGAAGTCCAGTTCCAACGGCATGCCAATGGTCAGATCGCTTGCAGGCAGATCAATGCCATTGGCTACGATCCGCACGCCTTCTTCCAGTTCCACCAGCAGTACCGGCAGAGGATAGTCGAATGTCGGCAGCCGGGGGTGATGCATGGTCACATGGCTGTAAAGCGTACCCTTGCCAGACGCCTTTACGGTTTCCCATTCCAGCGACTGGCACTGCGGGCAGCCGGGGCCCGGCGGGTGGCGAAGATGGCCGCAATCGCTGCATTTCTGGATCAGCAGTTCGCGCTTCGCGATGCCTTCCCAATAATGGGCGTTATCATGCGTGATTGCCGGGCGCGGGTGCGGGAATTCATTGCCCGCACTCTCGGTCGCCGGGGCTTTCGCCTGCGCAAGATTGGGTTTGAACTTCAGCACACGGAACAGCATCCGCCCCACGGGACCCCCGTTCTGGTCCGTGAATTCATAGCGAATGGTTATGAAATGCCCGATGCCGAGACCGGTGCGCTTTTCTTCAGACACATCATCGACAATCGCGGTATAAGATACCCGGTCGCCCTCGACCAGATAGCGATCATATTCCTGCTCGATATTGGTCGCCACGACACCGGTGTAACCGGCCTCGTCGAACAGGTTCAGGACCGGGATACCCTCCTCAGGCAGGCGTCCGCCGGGGCGATAACGCGCCATGGTCCATACTTCCAGCATGGCGGGCGGGCTGACCGGTCCCGGGAACCCTTCGGCCTGGGCGGCTTCCGCATCGACATAGATCGGATTTTCCTCGCCCATGGCCTCGCACCAACGGCGGATCATCGGCACGTTGACCACATCACGCGCCATGGTGGGCTTGCCGGCTTCCTTGCCGATCCACGTCCGGGCGCGGGTGTAAAGATCGCTCACATCATTCATTTCGATCACCTCTTCCTCAGCGCGGCGCACGCGGCATGCCGAGCCCGAACTGCGCAACCATGTCACGCAGCACTTCCACCGCACCGCCACCGAATGTGTTGATCTGGCAAAGCCGGTATTCGCGTTCGATCCGCCCTTGCAGCAAGGCACCGGGCGAACCCGTCCGCACGAGGCCGGCCGCACCCAGAACATCGAGCAGGAGACGCATGACCTTGATCATGCCTTCGGTGCCGAACACCTTTACCCCGCCGGCAAGGTCCGGCTTGGTCGAGCCCTCAGCCACTTCCCAGCCCACGCGGTTGCCCATCGTTTCACTGGCGAGCAACTGGGCATAGGCTTCGGCCAATGCAGATTGCACCCAGGGCAAGTCGATTACCTTGGCGCCGGTTGCCCCGGCTGGCGTTTCCTTCGCCCACGCGACGACCCGGTCGAAATGGCCGTGCGCCGCATAGATCAGCGCTGCGAGCCCGATCCGTTCATGATTGAGCTGTTCGGCAATCAACCGCCAGCCGCCGTTTTCCTGCCCGATGAGCATGTCTGCCGGAACCATCACATCCTGATAGTAGCTGACATTGGTACGGATGCCGCCGACAGTGACGATGGGCGAAAATGAGAAACCCGGATCCCGCGTATCGACCATCAGGATCGAAATACCCTTGTGCGGCGGCGCGTCCGGATCGGTACGACAGGCAAGGAACACATAATCCGCGCCTTCCGCACCGCTGGTGAAGATCTTCTGCCCGTTAATGCGGTATTGGTCCCCTTCCCGCACTGCACGGGTCTTCAACGCGGCAAGGTCGGTTCCCGCTCCCGGCTCGGAGTAGCCAATGGCGAAAATCAGATCGCCTGCGGCTATCTTCGGCAAGATGGTCTGCTTCTGTTTTTCCGTTCCCATCCGCATCAACGCCGGCCCCACGGTATTGACAGTCACGAAGGGAAAAGGCGCGGCAGCAAGAACGAGCTCTTCCAGCAGGATCTTCTGCATGCGGGGGTCCAGCCCCTTGCCACCATATTCGGCCGGCCAGCCGGGGGTCAGCCAGCCATCGCGGCCCATCTGGCGGATCGTTTCACGATAAAGCGGCCCCCCCTCGGCTCCCAGCGTCTCCGCACGAACCTCATCCGTGACCAGCTTGTCCAGATAAGCGCGAAACTCCGCGCGTATGCTGCGCTGTTCATCCGTATATTCGACGCGCATCGGTCAGTTTCCTTCCTGTTCGAACGGCGCGATGCCAAGGCGTTCGAGCACCTCGCCTGTCACCGGCACATATGTCCGCGCATCCGGGTCGACGACAAAGACAGGCTCGCCAGTCAACGCGGGGTCATAGCCCTGCCGTTGAAGCGGCCCCTTGCGGAGCTTGTAAGTGGTGGTCATGTCTGCGGCGGCCGACAGACGAACAAAGACCGGCACGGCATAAGAGGCCAGCCTTGCGCTCGCGAAGGCATAGAAGGCTGCCGGATCGAAAGTACAACCCTCCTCGAAAGTCAGCGCAGCCATGCCCGCGCGCCCTTCGGTTTGCGGTATCCGCACGCCATACACGTTGACCATGTCGATTCCCGGGAATGCGGACAGGACATTTTCCAGTTCCTGAGTGGACACATTCTCACTCTTCCACCGGAACGTGTCGCCCACCCGGTCGACGAAGAACACATAACCGTCTTCGTCGATACGGATGAGATCACCTGACTTCATCCAGGCATCGTCAGGCTTGAACAAACCACGCAGCAGCTTGGCTTCGGTGGCTTCGGCAGACGTATAGCCTTCGAAAAAACCGGCCGGATCGTTGCCGTAAAGCACTTCGGCGACCAGTTCGCCAACTTCATCCGGCCCCGCCAGCACAGGGCGGCCCTCGGCATCCCGCACATACTCACCGGCATCCACGTCCCAGCGAAGCACCCGGATATTGCTGTATTCCGGATAGGGGATGCGCCCTACCGAACCGACAATGTTGTCGACGTTGGTAATTCCGTAATTGGCCTCGGTCGAACCCAGACCTTCGAAGATATTCTCGATCCCGAAGCGATCGACGAATGCCCGCCAGATATCGGGTTTCAGCCCGGCCCCCGCCATATTGCGCAAGGTGTGGTCACGATCGTCCGGCTGCGGCGGGCTCGCCATCAGGTAGCGAATGATTTCGCCGATATAGTAGGCCGCAGTCACTCGATGGCGCCGCACATCCGGCCAGAAACCTGAGCGGCTGAACTTTCGCCGCAACAGCAACGGCACACCGAATGCCAGCGCGGCCGAAGGAACGACCATGCCCCCGGCGCCATGATAGAGCGGCAGGACGCAGTAGAATACGCTGTCCTTGTTGAATTCCATCAGGCCACCCATCATCTCCCCGCTATTGAGGAAGCGCAGGTGGCTCATCTTCGCTGCCTTTGGCAGGCCGGTCGTGCCGGATGTGAAGATGAGATAGAGTGGGTCTGCCGCAACCAGGCCCTGGCGCCATTCCGCTGGCGGATTTTCATCGGAGGCGGCAGCTACCAACTGGGCAAAGTCCTGCTGCCCATCAGCCGGTGCGAAGTCCTTGCCCGCCTCGACATCCACCAACACCGGAATGCCAACCGGCCCGTCCAGAGTATCGAGCGCACCGATCAGGTCGCTGTCGACAATCACCGCCTGCGAATTCACTTGCGTCATGGCATGGCGCAGCACCTCGCCGGTGGCGCTGGTGTTGATCAGCGCAGTAACGATTCCCGCCTTGGACAGCCCCAGCCAAGTCAGCACGAATTCCGGCCGGTTGAGCATCAGCAGCGAAACCACATCGCCCTGCTTCCAGCCCAGGGCGCGTGCGGCATTCGCAATGCGGTTGGCCCGGCGGTTGGCCTCCGCGTAAGTAATGCGCTGCTCCTCGAACAGGATGAACGGCACATCGGCGCTGTCCTTGGCCCGTTCCTCCAGCCGGTCGGGAACGAGGTAGGGCATGTCGCGAGTGAACCCTGCCACGCGCTGTGCGCCCTTCATGAAGCGGGCCATACTTTCCTGGCGCGAAGGGCGCGGGCTATCGACGCTCATCGGCCAACCTCCTGCCCACCCGCATTTGCAAGCAGGAACGGAAGGATCGCTTCATTGAAGCGGGCATTGTCATCACCGGCTATCATATGGCGGGCTCCAGATATTTCGGCCTGCGCGACATGCGGCAGCGCCTGTTTGAGATGATCCATTGTCTCGCGACTGACGACATCGCTCTCGCTTCCGCGGACCACCATGACCGGACCGGGAATGCGCCCGACTGCCGTCATCAGCCTTCGCTCCAGAGCTTCCGGATCCCATTTCTGCTTGCTTCCCGCACTCATGAAGGCCGGGTCCCAGTGCCAGCGGTAGCGGCCATCGTCATCGCGACGCAGGTTCTTCAACAAGCCTTCCGGCCGGCTGGGCCGTTCGCGGTTGCGAGCATAGGCAGCGACAGCCTCCGATGCTTCTTCGAGAGTATCGAATCCATCCATGGTGTCCCGCATGAAAGTGCCGACCCGCTGCGTACCGTGCGCCTCCATCCTGGGAGCGATGTCGACCAGCACGAGCCCGGCGCACGGCGCCTGGGGATCCTCGCCACACGCCAACATCGCCGACAGGCCACCAAGAGAGGCCCCCACGATGACTGGAGGGGCCGGCATCTGTCGCGCAAGCGCGCGCAAATCGTCGGCGAAATGATCGAGTGAGTATTGACCGTCGGGGCACCAGTCGCTTTGCCCATGGCCACGCATGTCTACGGCATAGACACAGAACGTCTGCCCGCCACCATGCTGCGCCAGGTGTTGTGCGGTAGCGCCCCACGACCATCGCGTCTGCCCGCCGCCGTGCAGCAGGATTACCGGCAAGCCATCTTGCGGACCGAACCGGTCCGCCTGAAGCGAAATGCCCGCCGCAACGGGAAATTTGACGATTTCAGCCTGCATCACTCTACCCGAATATCTACGCTTGGCGTCTTCTGTTGGGGCAAACGGTAGAGTACCGCACCGGAGGCAACAAGGCGGCGCAGCCTGTCACGGCCACCTTTGGGCTCTTTTCATAAAATTGGCCCATGCAATAAAAATTGCATGATTGGGAATCGCCTTATCGTTCCAGCGCTTCGCAAACGGCCGCCCCTCGCTGGTGAATGCGCTACGCTGGCAAGTGCACTTGAACGAGATCAGTCATCAAGGAAACGCATTCCATCACGCAACCTCAGCTCGACGTCTCGCGAACGATGAGAGGATGCGTGGGAGTATTGAGTCAGCGCCAGTCCCAGCGACCAGATTGAGTGCAAGTGCGCCCGCTGTCTCTCGCTTGGGGACAACTGAGGCACCCCGTGCATCTTTCCCCGTTCAAGACGCATAAACAGGGCATCAGGCGCCAATTCCATTTCACGCCAACTGGCCAGGAACAATTCACACGATGTAAGGAACAGAGGCGCTTCACCCGCCATCTCATCCACGATCAGCTTGGCAAACAGACCCGCCGCAGGGGCCGCCTGGGCGCGTGGCTCGACCTCCTCCGTGCCCGCCGCCAACATAAAGCGCCTGTGGACCTCTCGATAAAGCGCCATCAGTAATCCGGTGCGGTTCGGGAAATGATACAAGACCGACGAAGGCGCCACTTTGGCGCGTGCGGCAATCTTCCGATAGCTCAACGCATCCGCGCCCACCTCAGCCGTCAGGGCCACGCAAACGTCCAGCAGACGCGCGTACAGGCCTTCCCCTTCTCCCGACGGGTCACTGTCAGGACGAGTTCTTTCATGCCTGGTCCGGTACCGTTCCAGCCAGAATCCACCATCCCAATCGCGTGCGCCGCAGGCAGAGCGAAACAGTTCGCGATTCAATATGTCATTCTCGCAGCGGAACCGCCCCGGCGCGCTCACCAGTGCAGCGCCGATCAGCAGCTCGACAAGAAACTGCGCATCACCCGTTCCCGCCACTCCGACACTTTCGAAAGCGGTTACCGTTCCTGCCAGCCACCGCGAGGCCAGATCACCATAGGACGCATCTCTGACCGCATGGACGAGAAGATGAAGGATCACCGACGTAAGAGTCGCGCGCCCTTCTTCACGCAGCCATTCCTGCATGACCGATGTCGCCATTTCGACGATTACACCCTGACGGGCAGGTTCTGCCACGCGTTCCGCATGCGGGAGAACCACAGGCAGCAACGCTGCTGCGGTAACCTCCAAATGGCAATCCACAGCCCGCGCATATATTCCGTGCAGCAAACTCTCCTTGGCGCGAAAGTGATGTTGCACGGCAGGGGCCGAAACACCCGCCCGATCCGCAATCGCACGAACGCTGGCGCCATCAGGCCCAGCCCCGGCGACCAGAGCCATGCCGGCATCCAGAATCAGATCCACCGTCTTTGTCGTGGCCATCGCTCGCCCCTAGCAGAACAGTCTTCAGCTCACCAAATACACGGCGCCGGAAAAACATTCGTATTGTATTTTCTCAGAAGGCCGGATTGCACGAGGTATTTCCTCACATTTATCTCTGATCTATGGGAATATTCCATATGGATTACCCTCCGGTACGCACAATCCACATTGAAACGAGTGTATTGTATCGTTAAGCAACGCCCAATCTAAAACAAATCTCAAAACCCCCGCCAGGAAGAAGAAAGGGATAGGCCAGATGATAGCAAAATGCATGAAAACGGGCCTTATGGCTCTGGCTGCGGCATCTTTGACCACATCCGCAGCGGCACACGCGGATCATCCTGCCTTTGTGCCCGATGCCCCCGCGCAAGAGGCGGTCGGCTGGACCGAGCCGCCCAGATCCGATCCCGATACGATCCGGTTTATCGTAATCGGCGACCGCACCGGGCTCGCCCGACCAGGTGTGTTCGAACAGGCTGTAAAGCAGGCTGATGGATTGCGGCCGGAATTCGTTATCAATGTCGGCGATCTGATCGAAGGCTACACGTCCGATGCGGCGGAATTGGCGCGCGAATGGAACGAAATCGACGCCGCCATCGCGGCAACCCGCACTCCGTTTTTCTTCGTTGCCGGCAACCACGATCTTGGCAACCAGTTGATGCTGGATAGCTGGCGTCGGCAGCGGGGCGAGCCGTATTATGCCTTCACATGGAAAGGCGCCCTGTTCCTCGTACTTGACACGGAAGATCCGCCTATTGACATGCCTCCGGCTTTCGCCGCCCAATTTCATCAACTGGCAGCCGCAATGAAAGTCGACCCGAAAGGTGCGGAGGAACAGCTCGGCGCAGCGCTGGCAGACGTTAACGCCAAACGCGCAAGTGGGGCCTCCGACCCTGCTATGAAAGCGATGGAAAGCGCACGTTTCAGCGACAAACAAGTGCAATGGGCGATCGACGTCCTTCGCCGGCACGCTGACGCCCGCTGGACGTTCGTATTGATGCACAAACCAGCCTGGAAACTCAATTCAGCGCAGTTCACCGAGATAGAAACCGCATTGGGCGACCGAGGGTACACAGTCATTGCCGGTCACAATCACTATTATGCCTACGAACAGCGCAACGGGCGCGACTATATTACCATGGGCACGGCCGGAGCCGTATCGCACCAGCATGGCCCCGGCGAGATGGACCATCTGGCATGGGTCACTCTCGAAAACGACGATGCCCCTTCGATAAGCCTGCTGAAGCTGACAGGTATTCTCGACCGCGAAGGGGAAAGTCATCAGCCACTCGCCAAATAGCCCGGATGCTCCTGTCGGCGGCGGCACTGCGTCGGTTTGCTTTATATCGTCAGTGTCACGTCGACATAACTGTACAGTGTTTCACCGAAACGATTGCGGTTGGGCGCTTCCCTGAGGAAATGCCCACGGATCAACGCCGCACCACCGGCTTCAAGCCGCAACGTGCCGGGAAGAAGCCAATAGCGGACACGAGCTTCCACCTGATGCCCTGCAAACCTGCCTGATTCCCCCGATCCATCCCGTATGCCCGTACTGGCGAAGCTGTCAGTCCCGCTCTCCAGCCAGGCTGCACGATAGAAAACGAAGCCATCCCATCGTTTGGATGGCTTTACCGCAAGGCGGATTCCCGGTGAGTTGATATTGCTGCGCCCCAGAGGTCCGTAAATGCCGGTTGGGCCATAATCGGACCGTCGCGGACCATACAGGCTGTCGAAACGGCCGTATTTCCCATCAGGGCCGTCACCAGTCGCCACATCATATTCGAGCGCCAGACGCGGTTGCCACGGCCCGGAGAAACTGTAGCCGACTTCAGCGTGCAGCATATGGGCAGACACATCCTGCTTGCGCGCGTCAGGAGACGAGTTCTCGCTGATGTGACCAAACTGATAGGCATACTCGAACTCGTAATCGAACACGCCCGGCGCCGGATCGCGATAGATCCGCACACCGGGTGTAAAGAGATGCCGATCACGCGTATTCCGGCCGGCCCGGTCATCCTCATCGAGCGCGAAGAAATATAGGTCCAGGTTATTGGGCCCCAGGGCCTGCCCCTTGCTGAAGATTCCGCCCCAGAAAAGCAGATCGCGGCCCTCCCGATCCCATTGCACCTTGTTGTTCAGAATGTCGGCCTTGCCAGAAGGGCGGCGCTGTTGGGGGTAGGTATAGAACAACGTGAGCTGTTCCCTCGCGCTGCCGCGAACCGCAAGTTTCAGACCTGTAAATGCATTGGTCGTGTTGCGAAAACCATTGCGCCCGACCAGCCGTCGCCCTCCCAGATCGAGCACGAAGCGCCCGACATCCAGACTGGCAGAACTACCCGGCCCGAAAACAGGCCCGAAATCGGCACCGATATAGGCCTGCACCGGTTCAAACGTGTTGACTTCACCTGTACCGACAGAGCTTCCAGTGCTTGCGCCATAGGCTCGCGCATCGATCAATTCCCCGCCAATACGGACCGGTCCCGTGCGGTATTCCGCCGCGATCGCAGTTCGTATCGTGAACAATTCGGCATTCTCGTCCAGCCCCGGACGGAACTGGTTCGCCAACGCTTCGAAGCGAACACGAACACTTGCGGTGATCTTGAAATCGGCGGGATCACCCAGCGCTTCCTGCAGCGTCCAGGGTTCATCGGCAGCCAGGACCTCTGCCGGGCTGACCACAATGGCAAGCGCGGCGATGCATGGGCCGGATAACAGGCGTGCGATCATCTTTTCATCCTTTCTCTAAGATCGCGAAGCCTCCGGTGGTCCGGTCAGCGTCGAAAGCGCTCAAAAAGCTCCGAGGCGCTTCTTTTCGGTAACGTCTATCTGCACCACCCGTCCTTCATGGACCGTGACGGCGACATTGCCATAGCGAAGTCCCAGAAGCGCTTTCCGCAACTCGCCCAAGCTCTCTTCCAGGTTTTTGCCTTTGGCGTCTGATTGCGAAAACTCCGTCATTGTGGCGCACCATTTGCAGCGAACAGGCGTGCACGTTTGATAGACAAACCAAGACGGCTGCCGATCGCCGGCGGAGCGGCGTCAGCGACAACGTCGACTTCCACGATGCGGCTGGAACCATCCACCGTGCCCTCGACCCGCCAACTCCCGCCGCGTCGATAGACTCCCGTCACGAGCAACGGCAGGGCGTCCGCCCCACCGGCATCGAGCACCACGTCGTGAGGCCGAAAATCAAGCCGCGCTCCGCCATTTCCGGTCTCTCCGGACAGTCGGTAGATAGGCCGTTCGTGGAAATATGCGCTCCCTTCGAACAGATCCACCGGCAAGCTGTTGCTGTCGCCCACAAAACGCGAGACGAACCCGCTGCTCGGTGTCATGTAGACTTCTTCCGGCGAACCTACCTGCTCGATTGTCCCCTGCTCCATCACGACCACCCGATCGGCAAGCTCCAGCGCCTCCTCCTGATCATGCGTGACGAATATCGACGTCAGCCCCATCTGCTCGTGCAGTTGGCGGAGCCAGCGCCGTAATTCCTTGCGAACTTTCGCATCGAGCGCTCCGAAGGGCTCATCCAGCAGCAGCAATTGCGGCTCGACGGCAAGGGCGCGCGCCAGTGCAACCCGCTGACGCTGGCCGCCGGAAAGCTGCGCAGGATAACGGTCCCCCAAACCACCGAGCTGGACCAGTTCGAGAAGCTCACGCGCGCGTGACCGGATTTTAGCCTTTGGCGGACGTTCTTTACGGGGCCGCACCGAAAGCCCGAAGCCGACATTGTCGAGGACGGTCATGTGCTTGAACAGCGCATAGTGCTGGAACACGAAACCAACCTTGCGGTCCGCGACCCCAAGGGCAGTCACATCCTCTCCGTGAAAACGCACCTGTCCCTGATCCGGGAAGGCCAGCCCTGCCATGATCCGCAGAAGCGTGGTCTTGCCCGACCCGGAAGGCCCCAGCAACGCGAGAAACTCTCCGTCCCGAACCGTCAGATCTACGCCATTCAGGGCAGCGAACGTACCGAAGCGTTTGGAAATATTATGCAAGGCGATCAATGCCGGACACTCCCATGCGAATAGTCGAATTTCCATTCGAGCGTGGATTTGAGGACGAGCGTCAGCAGCGCCAGCAGGGCCAGGAGCGACGCAACTGCGAAAGCGGCCGTAAAGTTGTACTCGTTGTAGAGGATCTCCACATGCAACGGCATGGTATTGGTCAGTCCGCGCAAGTGGCCGGACACCACCGATACCGCCCCGAACTCTCCCATGGCCCGGGCATTGCAGAGCAGGACGCCATAGAGCAGGCCCCAGCGGATGTTGGGCAAGGTGACGCGCAGGAACGTCTGCAAACCTCCAGCCCCCAGCGAAAGGGCCGCTTCCTCGTCGTCACGTCCCTGTTCCGCCATCAGCGGTATAAGCTCGCGCGCAATGAAGGGAAACGTCACGAACACTGTCGCCATCACAATGCCAGGGACCGCAAAAATGATACGGATTCCGTGCTCGATCAGCCATGGGCCGAACCAGCCCTGCGCGCCGAACAGCAGGACATAGACAAGGCCCACGACCACCGGCGAAACGGAAAACGGCAGGTCGATGAATGTGATAAGCAAGCTTTTACCGGGAAAATCGAACTTGGTGATTGCCCAAGCGGCGCAAATCCCGAAAATGACGTTGAGCGGTACACTGATCCCGGCCACCAGCAGCGTCAGCTTGATCGCGGCGAGAGCATCCGGTTCGGTCAGCGCGGCGACGAACACCGCCACTCCCTTGGACAAAGCCTCCACGAACACTGCGATCAGCGGCAGGAGCAGAAAAAGCGCTACAAACGCAGTTGCGGCAAGGGTCAACGCGATCCGGACCATCCGGTCCCCGCGAAATGGGACAGAGACGCTCATGAGTTCACCACCTTTCGCCGGCTCCACGCCTGCGCCACATTTATGAGCAGAAGCACTCCGAAAGATGCGAGCAGCATGACGGTGGCGATGGCTGTCGCCGCGCCGTAGTCGAACTGTTCCAGCTGCGTAACGATCAGGAGAGGAGCGATTTCGGACTTGTAGGGCATATTGCCCGCGATGAAGATGACGGAGCCATACTCCCCAATCCCACGGGCCAGAGCGAGCGCGAAACCAGTCAGCAGTGCAGGCGTGATGGCCGGCAGGATGACGTAGCGAAAAACCTGCCAGGGCCGCGCGCCCAGTGAGAGAGCCGCTTCCTCCACTTCAACGCTGAGGTCGGCGAGCACCGGTTCGACCGAACGCACGATGAAAGGCAGACCTACGAAGATGAGAGCGACCGTAATGCCAAGTGGCGTATAGGCGACCTGTATTCCAAGCGGATCGAGGAACTGCCCGATCCAACCGTTGGTGGCATAGAGAGTAGTCAACGCAATGCCCGCCACCGCCGTTGGCAGCGCGAATGGCAAGTCGACCATCGCATTCAACAGGCGTTTGCCGGGAAAGTCATAGCGCACGAAAACCCAAGCCGTTAGCAGGCCGAACACACCATTGACGATTGCAGCGGCAAAGGCAGTGCCGAAACTGACGATGTAGGCAGCCATCGCGCGATCAGAAAAACCGACCGCCTTGAAGTCGCTCCAGCCCAGGCCTGCCGCCCTTAGAAACAAGGCGCTGAGCGGCAGCAGGACAATCAAAGACAGCCATGCCAATGTGAAACCCATGGTCAGGCCGAACCCTGGAATGATGGACTTTCTGGTGCGCGTGGCCATTGGCTGCGCATGTGTGCGCCGCGCTGCGAAAGGTTCTTTCAATGCGATTTCCATCACGGCTCACTTTCGACCATCGGCGAAAATCCGGTCGAATATGCCGCCGTCACTGAAGAAGCGCTTCTGCGCGGCCTGCCAGCCACCAAAAGCCTGATCGACCGTCACCAGATTCACCTTCGGAAAGACATCGGCGAATTTCTTCTGAGCAGCCGGATCGACCGGGCGGTAGTAATTTTTTCCAATAATATCCTGAGCTTCAGGCGTATAAAGGAACCGCAGATAGGCTTCCGCCACTTTCTCCGTCCCGTGCCGTTTTGCGTTTCCGTCAAGCACTGTGACCGGCGGCTCCGCCAGAATGGAGAGCGAAGGAACCACGATATCGAACTTGTCCTCGCCCAGTTCCTTCCGAGCGAGAAAGGCTTCGTTTTCCCACGTAAGCAAAACGTCGCCAATCCCCCGTTCAGCAAACGTAGTGGTCGCACCACGGGCACCGCTGTCGAGCACCGGAACATGGGCGTAGAGCTTTTTGACGAAATCCTGCGCTGCCGTATCTGAACCATACTTGCCCTTGGCAAACGCCCAGGCGGCGAGGAAATTCCATCGGGCGCCACCACTGGTTTTCGGATTAGGCGTAATCACGGCGACGCCCGGCTTTATCAGGTCGTTCCAGTCGGAAACCCCCTTCGGATTGCCCTTGCGCACAAGGAAGACGATCGTAGAAGTATAAGGTGCGCTGTTGTTGGGGAGCCGCGTTTGCCAGCCCTTTGACAGAGCCGGTGTCTTTTCCGCAATCTCATCAATATCATAGGCAAGGGCCAAAGTGGCCACATCGGCATCAAGACCATCCATGATCGCTCGCGCCTGCTTGCCCGCACCGCCGTGGCTCATGTTGATAGTGACATCCTCTCCGGTTTCGGCCTTCCATCGGGCTTGAAACTTCGGGTTGATCTCCTCGTAGAGTTCACGCGTGGGATCATAGGATACGTTCAGTATCTCGATCCGTTTGCTGCCGCCTTCGCCAGCCTCACCTCGCGAGGCGCCACCTGAGCAGCCGGCCAGCAGGGCAGCGCCAAGCAGCGCAACAGTGAACGGCAGGCACTTTCCGGAAATCTTCACTTCGCATTCTCCCTGTTCAGGCCGGACGCACTTGTCCAAGAGCCGGAGGACAATCCCCCTTATCTCTACCTGCTAAATAGGGATATGCAAGACCTCTCTTGATTCAGCCTGCGAGACGCTGCTGATCCTCCCCTGTATCGTCGTAGGGAACATTGGCGAGGGCATCTGCAATAGTGCGTGAATCGAGCACCTGACGACTGGCATCATATGCGCGCGCGAATTCGCGCCTGATCTCGCAGTTCGCCTCGCTGGCACAGTCCTCACAGCGGCGATAGCTTTGCCGTGAAAGGCAGGGCAATGGCGCAAGTGGACCTTCAAAAATCCTCAGAACTTCGCCAAAAGTAATAGTGTCTGCGGGGCGAAGCATGATGTAACCACCACTCTTCCCCCGGCGGCTTTCGAGGATACCCGCCTTCTTGAGGTCGAGCAGTATCTGTTCGAGAAACTTATGGGGAATTGCATGACGGCGGGCGATTTCGGTGCTGGTCAACGCCTCTCCCTCCGGAGCTGCGGCAACGGTCAGAAGTGCCCGAAAAGCATATTTCGCCTTGTTCGAAATCACAGATCAATTCCCTACTTATAAAGTCGACATTTAGAGCGCAAAAGCATTTATTGCAATCGGTCATCCGGGTAACATGAAAGACAGAACGATGATGGCAACCACCAGGCAAAGGATCGTCAGTGGGAAACCGAAACGGGGAAAGTCAACGAACCGATAGCCCCCCGCACCCATGACGATCGTATTGTTGTGATGGCCGAAGGGGGTCATGAAATCGAGAGAGGCCCCGATCGCCACAGCCATAAGCAACGGTTCGACCGGGGCGCCCATCCGCGATGCCAGACCTGTCGCGATCGGGCTCAGCACGACTGCAGTCGATACGTTGTCGATGAATGGCGTGATGATAACCGCCAGCAGCAGCATGGTAACGGCAACCACCAACGGATGCGTTGCCGGAAGATAGACCGCAATTTCGTTGGCGATGACGCGCGCCGCGCCCGTATCCTCCACGGCCAGCCCCAACGGGATCATGCAAGCGAGCAGGATCACGATACTCCAGTTCACATCCTGTAGCGCGGTGCGCAGATTCAAGCTTCCGGCAAGGGCCAGAGCCAGTACTACCGCCCCGAAGGCGATTTCCGGAGGAACGAGATTGAAGGCGGTCAACAACACGCCTGCGGCAAAGATTGCAACGCTGCGCCCCGCTGGCCCGCTGAGCCGCGCGAACGTGCGCGATGACAGCGGCAGAAGGCCGCATTCAATTTCGACCTGACGCAGACTTTCACGTTCGCCCGCCAGGACGAGCACGTCGCCGATTCCGATCTGCAATTCTTCGAAGCGCCCTTCAATCCTGCCTCGCCTGCTTGTCAGGCCAACCACATCCAGTGAATGCTCCGCAAAGGAATGGACGCTGCCGATACGAGAGCCGAGCAAGAGACTCTCCGGCATGATTATGTATTCCTGCCGTTCCGCCGTTTCTCCGGCGGCATGTACCGCTTCCAGCACCCCTGCCTGCTCAAGATCGTCGAGCAGGGCCAGGTCGGCCTCCAACAGAACCACATCGCCTGCGGCCAGCGCAATATCCGCTCGTCGCGCGAATACGTGGACGTCCTGACGCAAGACCCCATGCACGAACAGGCCGCGTTCTTCCTCCAGCCAGGGAAGTGATTTGCCGATGAGTGACGAGCCAGCAGGAATACGGCGTTCAGCCACGATCTGAGGTGGGGCATAAGCGGCAGATCGCGGGCTGTCGGAGAACCCCGCGAAGGCTCGCGGTGCAGCTGCTATGATCCATATCAGGCCAGCCAGTGTGAGCGGCGCCCCGAGCAGGGCCAGTTCGAAATATCCAAAGGCTCTGCCCGTATCGCCGATCAGCCACTGATTGACTACCAGGTTGGCCGGTGTCCCGGTAAGCGACCACATGCCGCCCAGCAAAGTCGCAAAGCTCAGCGGCATGAGCACGCGCGCGGGGGGCAAATCCAGCCGCTGGCAAATGGACATCGCAACCGGGAACAGCAGCGCGAGCGCGCCGATATTGTTCATGAATATGGAAACGACGGCACCGGACAGGCACAATACCGTCAAGACCGGCCGTTCCCCTTGAACGCGTGAAACAATCCGCCGAGCAAAACCGTCGATCACTCGCGTCCGCGATAATGCCGACACAACCAGCAGAATTTCGATGACGGTTATCACCGCGGAACTCGAAAAACCCGCAAAGACGTTCTGCATCGGAACAACGCCGGTCAAGAAGCCGAGCCCGAGACCGCAGAGGGCAACCAGTTCCACCCGGATCCGCTCCATCGCGTAGGCAATCAGCATGCCGACCAGGATTGCGATGATCGCCACCTGTGCGAATGTCATGATGGGGTCTGTCCGAAATCGGGAATCACGCGTGCCTGCCATCCATCGGGTACTTGTGACCAATAGCTATAAACACACCAAGCGTCTAAAACCTAGTTTCCCTATCGGTTAAGAAGAGTGAGTCCCGGTGGATATCCAGTTGGCCGTCATCTGCAGCCTCACTTTCGCGATTCAGTTGATCGGGGCACTGGCCTATGCCGCCCGCATTGCAGGCATCAGAACCGGACGGATCGCAATGTCGTTTGCGCTGTTTAACGTGCTGGTCCTGCTTTCGCGTCTCTCAAACGGTTTCCTTGGGCCGTTTCTGGCAAGCCGTATCGAAAGCGCGCTGGCTCAGGGGACAGGAGAGCACTTGCTTGGCGATTTCAGACTTGTCCTGCTATCCGCAACGGGCGCAACAATTGCTGGCACTTTGCTGATCCCTACTGCCCAGCGGTGGTTTTGCAGCGCAATCGGACAGTTTCAGGAACATCGTTCAATCTCACGCCTGCTGCTTCACGCATTTGCGCGCGGCGGCGTGAGTTATCTGCGAAAAACGGCAACTGCCCCGCACCTCACCCATATCAAGGATCTGACCAAGCCTCGTGGCGTATCGTGGCAGGTTATCGTGCTCAATGTCCTGGCGCAGGCGTTGCTCACGGTTGGCGTCATCGCTTCACTCTACGCTGGCTATCTCTATCCGGAATACCGGGTCACGGCCTCGCAACTATCTGCAATAGTGAACGGTCTTGCCACCTTGATGCTTTTCATCCTTATCGATCCCCAACTCTCGGTCATGACCGACGATGTGATCGCCGGGAAAGTCAGCGAGCCGATTTTCCGCCGTACTATCGTCTGGCTTTCATTGAGCCGCATTGCCGGCACCGTGATAGCCCAACTCCTGTTTCTGCCAGCCGCATGGCTGGTAGTCATTGCAGCGCAAGGATTCTGATTACCCGAAATCCAATTCACCGAAAAGTGGCGCAAACCATCGGCAGCGACCAGCCAGACTCACGGCCAGTGCCGCCATCCCGATGACTATAGGCTATCGCGCAAGGTAGCCGCCATCCACGGCCAGCATGTGCCCGGTTACGAAGCTCGCCCATTCGGAACAGAGGAAAATGACCGCATCCGCCACTTCATGCGGTTGTCCCAGCCGGTTCATCGGATGCATCGAAGAGATGATGCGGGCAGACTCCGGATCTTTCATGGATTCTGCCAGCAAGGGTGTCTCAATGGCCCCCGGACAAACGGCATTGATGCGAATGCCTGCGGCCGCGTATTGCAATGCCGCCGAACGGGTCAGCCCGACCACGGCATGCTTGCTGGCACAATAGGCAGCGGTCGGCGTTCCCGCGACACCCGCAATCGACGCGGTATTGACGATTGCCCCCTTGCCCGCAGCGGCCATGTGCTTGAGCTCCGCAGTCATGCAATTGAGCACGCCCCGCTGATTGATGGAAACCACCCGGTCATAAATCGCATGATCGCCCCATGGGGTAGTGGTATCTTCCAGAGCAATACCGGCATTATTGAACGCACAATCGATGCCGCCCCATTCGCCGACAACTTGGTCCACGGCCATGTTCACAGCATCGGCATCAGTAACATCCAGCGTGATCGCCATCGCCTTGCCGCCTGCAGATTCCAGTTCGGATGTGACCTGACGGGCCGCTTCGCTGTTGTTGTCCGCTATCGCAACCCACGCCCCCTGTCGCATGAAGGCCAATGCCGCAGCATGCCCGATACCGCTGGCTCCACCTGTCACAAAAGCAATCCGATCCTCGAGTAGTTTCATTATTCCTCTCCCTCCGATTGTGGAAAACAACCGATCGCAATTGCGCAGCGTGATCCGACAGGTTCGTCATGCGACTAAACCGGTGAAGCCACCGTGTGAAGATCGAAGAGAAACACCTGCGGGGGTTTTTGGATCATTCCTGTCCGGGACAACAGAGAATGCGAAACGATGTGTCAAGGCTCTGAAACAGCTCGACCCGCTGCGTCATCTTCCCTTTACCGCATCGTTGTTCAGGTCTGAAATCTGCTTTCAGTGAGCGTTCAAATATCTCAGTTCGTCGAGATTAGGGGGATAAAACTATGAATTCTCACAAATCTCAACACCATCAGCCTTTACAAGTTTCGTTACACATCCGAATAAATTACCCATGGCTTTGATCCTCCTCGCCGACGACGATGATATTCTCGTCGATTTGGTCCGTCACCGCCTCGAAAGTGATGGGCACAGCTTTCTCGTCGCAAACGATGGCGAGACTGCCGTTCGGCTTGCCCAGAGCGAGAAGCCCGATCTCATCATTCTGGACGCCATGATGCCCATCCTAAGCGGCGTCGAAGCGTTGCGCCTCCTGCGGGAGAATGGTGCTACTCAGGATCTGCCGATCATGATGCTGACCTCCCGCAAGGGCGAAAGCGATGTCGTAAATGCCCTGAACCTGGGTGCGAACGAATATATCACCAAGCCTTTCCGCCCGCAGGAATTGGCCGCCCGTGTCGAAGCCTTGCTGCGCCAGTACAGGGCCAGCCGTGCCGCGCGCTAGAACGCTTCTGATAGCGGCGGTTCTCTCCGCGGCGCCCGAAGCTGTTCATGCACAGGATGCCAGCCAGCATGAAACGATCGAGTCACTCGCTGCTCAGGCTGCGAATGACCCGCAGAACACCGACATCATGCGACGGCTGGCGCAGGCCCAAGCGGCTGAGGGCAATCTGAACGGGGCACTGGCAACGATCGATCGGGCCATAGCCCTTGCTCCGCAAGACAACGACCTCCTGCTGGTGCGCGGCTACATACTTCTTTGGATCGGGCGACAGGAGGCCGCCGCAAGACAGGCTTCCACGCTGCAGGCCCGCGCACCGGGTTATCCGGGACTGGCCGAGCTGCAACAAGCACTGGATCGTGCGAAGGCAGGCGACACCGGCGGATGGAAAGGCGGGATGGCCGTCTATGCCGGACTGTCCGGTATCGATTTCACAAACGGCAGATCCGCGACGTGGCGGAGTGCGGGCGCGAGCCTGTATGGCAAACTTAACGACGCAACTACACTGGCGGCCAGCGCCGACTATGAGAAGCGGAGCGTTTCGGACACACGGCTAGGCTTGCGACTGGATCACCGCATCGGCTCGGGCACCGCCTTTGTGGCGGCATCGGTAACGCCAGGCGCGAACTTTCGCGAAAAGTGGAGCCTCGCGGCCGGTGGCGAGCTGCCTTTATCAGAAAAGGTCACAGTGATTGCGGACGCCCGCTACGCTGAATACGCGCAGAACGAGGTCGTCGTCGTGCGCCCGGCCCTGCGCTTCAATGCCACCGACCGGCTCTCTCTCACCGCCCAATGGATCAATCTGTTTCAGAGCGATGGCGGCCACCGCAGCGGCGCATCCGGGCGCGCTGATTATCGGCTGGCTGACGAAGGGAATCTCTTCCTGGGCGCTGCGACCTATCCGGATACGGAAGCAGGCGTGACTCGTCAGGTCCGTTCCATCTTCACCGGAATATCGCTGCCGCTTTCGCAAAAGCTGACACTGCGCGGGGCCCTGGAATATGAGGAACGGGCGCAAACCTACAAACGCAAGGCCGCGACCATCAGTCTTGGCTGGCGATTTGGCGAGTGAGCCGTGGCCTCTTTCATCTTGCAGATCTCCCTTCTGTCGCTGGCGGTCATGGGCTGCCTGCTGGCAGGACTGATCGCGCATCGCTGGTTTGACGAACATCTCCGTGACAAACGGAAAGACCTGAGACGTTCCGCCGTACAAGCCTACCTCACGCGCGTCGAAGGTCAGGAAGAGAGTGTCGCGGCATTGACCGATCATCTCCCCCTTGCCGTGAGGCTGGAGGCCGTCGCCCATCTGATGCGCCTCGTGCGTGGGGAACACCGGGAGAAGCTGCTGGCGCTGGCGGATGAGGAGAGACTGTTTGAAAAGGCCGTGAAGACTGCCAGGAACGGTCGTGCCGCGCAGCGGTCCGAAGCGATCCTGACACTCGAACAGTTCGGCAGCCCTCAGTGCATCAGGGCATTGAACGAACTGTTGGCGAACGAACCGCATATGTCCATTCGCCTGGAGGCGGCAAGCGCGCTGGCCCGTCTGGAAGCCCTGCCCTCCGTCCGCGACATCATTTCCCTGTTGTCGATCAGCAGCGAACGGCCAACACGCCTGCATCTGGCGTTGTTTTCTTCCATTGCAGCATCGCATCCCGAACAGATCCGCCAGCTTCTCGAAGACGAGCCAAGCGGAGCCATGCGGGCGATGTTGATCGAAGCGCTCTCCAACAGTGGCGATTTGCATGACGTCGCAGAACTCGAACGCGCGGCAAACGATCCCGATGCCGAAGTACGTGCGGCGACGATGCGCGCGGCGCGGCATATCGGCGATCCGCGCTGTGAACCCTATGTACTGCGGTTGCTATCGGACCCTGTCGATTTCGTGCGCATGCAGGCGGCACAGACTGTCGCAAAGCTGCGTTTCCAGAATGCCCGTCCAAAGCTTGAAGAGCTGGCGCAGGAAGGCTCGATCTGGGTACAGATCCGCGCCAGAGATGCACTGTCATTGCTCGAAGGACGCAAGGCATGACAGCGGACGAATGGCTCGGCCTGGCCGCCACCGGCATACTTTGGCTCGCCTGGGGATGTTTCCTGATCGTGTTGATCCGCAATCTGGTCAGTGTCATCCAACTGGCCGTTGCCGGTTGGGTGTTCTGGTCACGCCCCCGACCCACTTCAAAACTGATCGACCTCTGGTCGCGCGGTGTGGACCTGGCCCTGCCGATCTCGGTGATCGCGCCAGCCTACAACGAAGAACTGTCGATCACGCAAAGCGTGCGCGCATTGCTGGCGTTGGAGTATCCCGAACATGAAGTAATCGTGGTCAATGACGGGTCGGGCGACCAGACGCTGAAACAGCTGATACAGGACTTCGAACTCATCCCTGTCGATCGGCCACAGATTGCACAGTTACAGAAAACAAAAATTCTGGGCGTTTACCGTTCCCAGACACATCGCAATCTGATTGTCGTCGACAAGGAAAACGGGCGAAAAGCCGACGCCGTGAATGCGGGGATCGGTTTCGCCCAGACACCGCTTGTCTGCGTTATAGACGCAGATTCGATCATCGAGACCGACGGCCTGCTGCGGGCGGCCGAACCCTTCATGATGGATGAAGGGAAACTCATGGCGGTTGGCGGCGCCATTCGTGTGGTCAATGGCTGCGAAGTGCGTGGCGGCTCCTTGCAGCGGATCGGTATTCCGCGTGAGTGGCTCGCGCGTTTCCAGGTGGTGGAATATCTGCGCGCATTTCTCACTGCCCGCGTCGCCAATGCGGAGTTCAATGCGCTGTTGCTGATTTCCGGTGCCTTTGGCCTCTTTCGACGCTCCATACTGGTCGAAATCGGAGGCTACCGGCACGACACGGTGGGCGAGGATCTGGAAGTCGTCCTGCGCATCCATCGGCATTGCCGCGAACGCGGCATTCCCTACCATATCGGCTTCGTGCCCGAAATCGTGTGCTGGACGGAAGCCCCCATCTCGCTCGTCGGCCTTCGGAACCAGCGCGCACGATGGCAACAGGGCGCGCTGGAAACACTGCAGGCCCACAAGCGCATGATTTTCAATCCGCGCTACGGGAAGATCGGCATGCTCATGCTGCCGCAATTGGTGATCGAGGACGTTATCGGACCGCCTGCCGAATTGATCGGCTACCTCGTGATACCGGCGGCATGGGCGCTGGGGATCCTTTCACCAGAGCTTGCGCTTGCTTTCCTGGCGCTGACGTTCGTTTTCGGCACTGCTTTGAGTTTCGGCACACTGGCTTTGGAAGAGGCACAATTGAAACGCACTTCCAGCGCACGCGATCTTTTCAAGATCGCCTTGGCCGCGATCATCGAAAACTTCGGATACCGTCAGGCAAACCTGGTTTTTCGGCTGAGCGGCGTTGCCCGGTTTCTGCGCAAGGAAACGGGCTGGTCGGCCGTCCCACGCATCGGCTTTAACTGACCCGCAGCAATCAAAGGCCCCCTGCCCGCCGATGGGCATCGGTGATGACATCCTCGATCCTGCCTTCGGCCGCCCCCTGTTCCATGGCTTCGATCGCGTCTTCAAGTTCGCGCGCCAGGTCCCCCAGGGCCTCGTCACCGAACATCGCGGCAGATCCGGAAAGCTTGTGCATCAGCCGCTTCAGTTCAGCGAGATCTTCCGTATCGGGCCGAGGCAGCCTCTGGAAACATTTCTCCAGCTGATCCAGCGTTTCCCGCTTGAAGCGTTCATAGCGCGGGCGCAGTGCCACAACGCTGTCGTCAGCACCATCGGGATGGTCGTCGTCCCGGCGTTTCGGCAACCAGGCATCGAATATCCTGCCGAGTTGATCCATCTGGACCGGCTTGGCCAAATGTCCTTGCATGCCGGCTGCCAGACATTGCTCCACGTCCGATTGATATGCATTGGCCGTAATCGCCACGATTGGCAGATCGTCGGCTGAAAAGCCCATCTCGCGGATACGGCGGGTTGCATCGAAGCCGTCGAGATTGGGCATCTGGATATCCATCAAAACCATCGCATAGGGCGTGCCTGCCTTAGCCGCCTCCCTGACTTTACGCACAGCCTCCAGCCCGTCCTCGGCAATCTCGAAGCGATAGCCCGCCTTGTCGATCAGGGCGGTGAGCAAGAGGCGATTGATCTCGTGATCTTCCGCCAGCAGAACGCACCGCTCGTCCACTTCCGCACGAGGCACGCTGCGCCGTTCAGCGTTCCGCTCGTCCCGGCGAGGAACCTTTCTGGAGGTGGGACGATAAGGGATCGTCAGCGTGAACGTCGCACCCTTACCCAAGCTGCTGCGGACAGACAGCGATCCACCCATCAGTTCCGCCAGGCGACGGCTGATGGCCAGGCCCAAACCAGTGCCGCCATATTTGCGAACCGTGGAACCGTCTGCCTGGACAAACTCATCGAATATCGCTTCCTGTCGGCCCTTGGCGATGCCGATTCCGGTATCGGTAACGTCCAGCCGCAATTGCGGAACGTCATCCCCGTCCCGAAGCATGGCGCTGACTTTTACGGAGCCCTCATCCGTGAATTTGATAGCATTCCCGACAAGATTGGAAATGATCTGGCGCAGCCGCAGGCGGTCCCCGATTATAGCCTTGCCGATGGCCGGATCGTAGTCCGCCTCTATCGAAAGCCCTTTTTTTGTCGCAGCGGCACGCATCAGGCGCAAGGTACCCTCGACCGTGTGCCGCAGATCCATCGGATCGGTAGCAATCGTCAGTTGACCGGCATCGATCTTGGAAAGATCGAGAATATCGTTGATCAACGCCACCATGGATTGACCTGACTCCGCAATCAGTTCGGCATATTGGCGCTGAAGCGGGTCCAGATTCGTTTCCAGCAGCAGATCCGCAAATCCGTTCACTCCGTTCATCGGCGTTCGGATTTCGTGGCTCATATTAGCCAGAAAGCTGGATTTGGCCTGAGCGGCCTGTTCCGCGGCGTCACGCGCACGGCGGAGCTGTTCTTCCAGCGCAACACGCTCCGTAATATCACGCACGGAGGCGATGGTTTCCAGTGGCTCCCCCGTTTCGAGATTGCGGATCAGCCGGATATGCGATTCATGCCAACGCCATCCCTTTGTCTTGTGTTCGATGCGGTATGCCAGCTTGGTCCGCTCAAACTCTCCGCCAAAAAGCCCCTCATAAGCCGCCTTGAGCTCTACGGCATCCTCCTCGCCTGGCAGAACGTATACGGGCTTGCCGATGACTTCTTCCGGTGTGTAACCGGTCAGGTCGTAGATTGCCTGAGACACAAATCGACAAATGCCGTCCGGGCCCGCGGAAATAATCGCATCAGTCGCATTTTCGGCCAGATATTTGAACCGGCCGCGTTCCTCCTCCAGTTCGCGGCGAGCTTCCACCACATCGCTGAAATCCAGTACGACGCCGATATGGCCGGTGGTATTGCCATCCTCGTCCACTTCCGCTGCCGCAACAGCCATGACCGGGGTGATATGTCCGTCCGGCCTGCGAAAGCGGAATTCCTCTCTGAACGGAGCCCCGGTCTCCACCGAGACTTGCCAGCGCTGCCCCAGCCGCTCCGCATCGCCCGGATGCAGCCCCTGCACCCATCCATCGCCCATTGCGTCTTCGAACCGCATACCGGCAAAACCCATCCAGGCAGCATTTACGTAAGTGCATTCACCATTGAGAGCGGTCCGGAAAACGCCTGCTGGGGAAAGATTGGCCAACTGCTGGAAGCGCTTTTCACTCTCTCCCAATGCGTGCTGGGCCTCTCGTGCTTCCGTCACGTCCCGGATGTTGCCCGTGCTCCCTACGAACCAGTTATTTTCATCCCGGATCGCGCGGATGTTTACTTCCACATAACGCGTGGCCCCATCCGCACGCCGAAACTTCTGCTGCAGGACGAGATCTTCCACTTCTCCGCGAAACAGGCGCGCATATTGCTCGTGCGCACGTGCCTGCTCTTCCGGCAGCAGTAAAACGGAAACGTGCTGCCCCAGACTTTCGGCAATGGAATAGCCCGTCAGTTTCTCCCACGCAGGGTTCAGGAAAGTCCACCGCCCATCCATATCGGTGCGAAAGATGATTTCCCTCATGTTGTTGAGGATCGACCGGGCATAATCCCGGCTCTTCGTCAGTTCTTTTTCAAATTGATCCCGGCTCGCCAGGACTGCTGCAACGGGGATCGCCCCGGCAAACGTAAACGCAAGGAATATCTGGAGAACGAGAACCCTGGACTTCAGATCGCCGTGAACCAGATGGATCGGGCCCACGTCATTGGCCGTTGCGACCATTGCGAGTATTGCGACAATAGCAGTTGCAGCCGCTGCGCCCGTCATTCCCAAGCGGAAGGCCGCGAACAGAACGAACAGTGACGCCATGAACAGGAACGGATAGCTGGATTGCGCAAATACCAACGCAGTCCCGAATGTCCCGATGCCCATTACGGCAAGCCATTGAACCGCCTCCTTTCGCTGAAACTTCACGGTTCCTTGCAAGGCCCGGAAAAGCACGACGAACAACGGCGTTCCTACAAGCATCCCCAGCCCGTCCGCAGCCAGCCAGGTCATCCACGTATCGAATGTCCTGCCTATGCCCGCCAGGATCAGCGCCATGGTGGCAATACTCGCGGAAACCGTGGGCGCTACCAACCCGCCAATTAACGAGAACCAGGCCAGTGCCTTGATATCCGTCAGTTCGGGCTGCGCCCCCGCGAGCCGGCGAACCGCGAAATAGACGATGGCCACTTCTACCGTGTTGCAGGCCGCAAGAGCGATGGCGATTGTCGGCCCGTCTCCCATTGCAAGGCCAACCGCGACATTCGCAAGGTTGCAGGCCACCATTTTTGGGAAGGCCCGCCGCCAGTCGTCCTGCAGAATTGCCGCCACCAGCATCGCGTTCGGCAACCAGACGGCAGCAATACGGCCAACATCACGGGTAAGCGTAATCCCGAGCCAGGCAAAAAAGGCAAATCCGGCGGCAATCAGCAGAGTGCCGAACACAACCGTCGAGCCACCCGGCGCCCTGTCCCGCTCAAGAACCTTCACTCATCGCACTCCCACTTACGCGGGAGCCAGACTTTCACATGTTCACCTTAGATATGGTTAACGAATTTCTGGATCGGCACGGAACGTAGAAGTTGAATCTGTAGCGATATTTCCGTTTGATGGGCATCGGGATAGGATGTTGCGGCCATAAGCCGGAGATAGAGTGATTGGCCTGCAAGCGCGGTTAGCGGTTGCCCAATCCGATAAGAACTGAGGGGATAAAAGCCATTATGCCAAGCTGGCCAGTTGCCGAAGGGCAGTTCCGCATGGAAACACATTATGGAGACCATGCGGTGCCCTGTCTCCGCCATCGGCCTGCCTCGCTGTACGCGATGCTGGAAAACGCCGTATCGGCCCGTCCTAACAGCGAAGCCCTTGTCTGCGGAGATTTCCGCTGCACCTGGCAGGAACTCCACACCCTTTCACAGGCATTCGCGACAGGCATGGTCGCACGCGGCATAAAGCCGGGTGACAGGGTCGTGCTCTTCCTGGGCAACCGACCGGAATTCGTCATCACACTCTATGCAATCATGCGCATCGGCGCGGTTGCAGTGCCGGTCGGGATACGTGAACAGGCTCCAGGCCTCGCCTATATTGTCGAGCAGTCCGGTGCGAGCTTGATCCTGCACGAAGCTTCGCTCGCACACCTGCTCCCACAGGGAACTGATGCGGTGGCGATCGGCGAAACCGACACTCGCACATTCATCGCATCCTTTGCCGACCCGCAAACTCCAGCTCCGATCCATCCGCCCCAAGATGATGACGCGGCACTGATCATGTACACTTCCGGCACGACAGGGAGACCGAAAGGCGCAATTTCGTCTCACCTGGCCCTGACGCACATGAGCGCAACTTACGCCACCTGCATGAAGCTGAGCGAGCAAGACCGCTCTATCTGCATAGTTCCACTATCTCACATCACCGGTATCACAGCCGAACTGTGCGCGATGGCCTATGCACAAGCCTGCCTGATCATCGTGCCGGAGTTCAAAGCGGATCTTTTCCTCGCCCTCGCCGAACAGGAGGGGATGACTCACACCTTGATGGTGCCAGCGATGTACAACCTGATCCTGGACCGGGTTGATCTGTCGCAGTTCGATCTTTCCGCCTGGCGCATAGGCGCCTTTGGCGGCAGTCCGATGCCGATACCGACCATTCGCCAATTGAAGGGGCAGTTACCCCTGCTGCAACTGATGAATGTCTATGGGGCGACGGAGATCAGCGGCGCAGCCACAATCATGCCCCATGATTACGTGGAAGAGCGTTCTGGTTCTGTCGGGCTGGCGGTGCCGGGAACGACAATCCGTATAGTTGACGACACGGGTAATGACCTTCCTGCGGGCGAAACCGGTGAACTGTGGATCAGTGGCCCCACCATTACTCCCGGCTATTGGCGCAATACGGAAGCGACAGCCATCAATCTGATTGACGGATTCTGGCGTTCAGGCGATCTCGGCTTTCTCGACCAAGACGGATTTGTCCACGTTCTCGACCGACTGAAGGACATGATTAACCGCGGCGGGTACAAAATATTCACCGCCGAGGTCGAAAGTATTCTGATGGAACATCCGGCTGTTCTGGAAGCAGCGGTCATCGCCAAACCCTGCGCCATTCTCGGCGAGCGCGTGCACGCCTTTATCACGCTCTCGGAAGATACCGGCACAGTCAGCCAACACGAACTGACCGAGTATTGTTCAACGAGAATGACCGACTACAAACAGCCCGAAAGCTATACTATCGGCCACGTTCCATTGCCGCGGAACCTGAACGGCAAAGTGGTCAAGACGGAGCTTCGCCAGATGCTCGCCTTGAGGGCCAGCCCGGCAGCCTTTTGAAGTGAGCCGGCTTTTTGGAACAAGCACATTTGGAATCCGTTGATTCCGGATCAAAGTCTGTTTCAACGATCTGGAGAAGAACGTGAAGTATCTCCTTCCAGTCATCGCCCTGGCGCCGGGGTTTGCCGCGCCACTGGCGGCACAGGAAAGCGAACCGCCTGCGGAAATCGAAGCCACAGCCGCCGTCACTCTGCCGGATAACTCGGTTAAGCAGAGCAATCGACTGTCGGCCAATGTCGGTACCGGTCTCGTGACCGAGTACATTTCGCGAGGGGTGCTGTTTGCCAAGGAAGTCAGCCTACAACCCCAAATCACAGTGACGCTGGACCTGCCTTCGCTAGAGGGCGGAGCAATTACCGGGGCAAATGTCTTCGTCGGAAGCTGGAGCAGCATCAAACTGGGACCCGTCCCATCGGGATCGGGAGGAAGGCTGACCCGCTTTTATGAAACCGATCTCTATGCGGGAGCTGCGATTGAACTGGCTGACAGGTGGGCCGTTTCGGGCACCTACTATCGTTATGAATCACTGGGTAATTCATTTGCCGGCTACAATGATTTTGAAGTGATTGTCTCCTTCGACGACACAGGCATGTGGGACAACAACATTTCACCAGCCTTCAGCCTGTCCCCTTCCTTGCGGCTAGTTCAGGAAGCCGGACGCCCCGGTCGAAAAGACGCGCTGTATATTCAGCCTTCGCTCACGCCTTCCTTCGACACGCGACTAGGCAACACGAAGATCAATCTGGCTTTCCCGATCGTTGTCGGCCTATCCGACGAATACTATGACGGGACCGATGGCGGGAAAAAGACTTTCGGCTTTTTCCGCACTGGCATGATCGTTTCGGGAAAGCCCGCGCCAAGAGCAGCCCCCGGGCTGACTCTTAGCGGCGGTTTCGACCTGTGGGTGCCGAACAGCGAAGTCAAAAGCGGCCTCGATCAATACGATGTTGTCGGCCGCATCGGCCTTGACTGGAGCCTTTGAAAGACCCTGCCGTCGCACTTGGCAAATCTGAGGATCACATGTGGTCAGGCGATGCGCCTGGAATGACGGAACCGAGCATAGCGATTCAGCAGATCGTTGATTATCTGCTCCCTCGAAAAGCCAGTCACATCATGGGGTGTTTCGCTTTCGGATGTGTGAGCAATGGCACGGTAGTGTCGCGGTTCCGCATCTTGCGCCTTACGTGTTTCCGCCCAGACGAAGCTCGGGAGCAGAAACGGGCGGTTGCGCAGGGTGTAACGAAACGCGCCCCGCTCCCCATGCGGCACAGTGAGTTCCAGACAGTCCGGTTTCTCGACAAGTTCCGGCGCGAAGCCGCTTGCCTGCATTTCTTCAGACACCGCCTCCAACGCCGGGCGTGCGGTCGTCGAGAGAAAACTGGTGATGTGATCTTTTCCGAAATGGCCCATGATGGACGTGAGCCTCTGTTGCCAACTGAGTTCAGGGGTGAGCGGCGCGGCCGCCGCCAATTGCAGATCGGTCGAGGTGCCCTGGCTTTCCATGCTCAGTGCCCGATAAAGGCCGTAACAGATGAATATCATGACCACGGCGAATGGCAGGGCACTCGCAATCGCCGCGGTCTGAAGCGCTTCGAGCCCGCCAGCCACAAGCAGTACGGCTGCGATGCCGCCAGCACACATTGACCAGAAGAGCCGTTGCCAGACCGGCGGATTTTCTGCCGCACCCGAAGTGATCATGTCGATGACCAGCGCCCCGGAATCGGCGGAAGTGACGAAGAAGGTGATGACGAGCAGAGTCGCAATCAGCGAAGTGACAGCCCCCATCGGCAGCGCCGCCAAGGTCTCAAACAGCGCAACCGGCATATTGTTTGCCACTGTCTGCGCAATCGGCTCAGTCCCCGACAGGTCGAGTGAAATGGCCGTGTTCCCGAAGACTGTCATCCAGAGAAAGGTGAACAGCACCGGGACCAGCAGCACCCCGCCGATAAATTCGCGGATCGTCCGGCCATGGGAAATCCGCGCTATGAACATGCCGACGAAAGGTGACCAGGCGATCCACCAGCCCCAATAGAACAAGGTCCAGTCGGCCAGCCAGGGATTGGGCTCGTAGGCGTACATACGGAAAGTTCGCGGTATGACCGACCCCAGATAAGTCCCGACATTCTGCACGAAAGCTTGCAGCAGAAACACTGTGGAGCCCGAGAACAACACGAAGCCGAGCAGCAGGATCGCCAGAATGATGTTCAGTTCCGATAGCCGCTTCACACCCTTGTCGAGCCCCAGAAAGACTGACAGCCCTGCCATAAGAGTTATGACCGTGATCAGCACCAGTTGGACCGGCGTATCAATCGGGATCCCGAACAGATAGCCAAAGCCGGCATTCACCTGCAGCACACCGAGCCCCAGCGAAGTCGCCACGCCAAACATGGTGCCCAATACCGCGAAAATGTCGATTGCATGCCCGATCGGTCCGTCGATCCGGTGGCCGATCAGGGGATACAACGCAGACCGGATAGTGAGCGGCAATCCCCGGCGGAAAGAGAAATAGGCCAGTGAAAGGCCGACAACGATGTAAATCGCCCAGGCGTGCAGACCCCAGTGGAAAAAGGTTAGCATCATCGCCTGCCTGGCCGCCTCCACAGTGCCGGGATTTCCGGTTGGCGGGGATGCATAGTGCTGGATCGGTTCGGCCACGCCGAAGAATACTAGGCCGATCCCCATGCCCGCACTGAACAGCATCGCAAACCATGAAAGGTGGCTGTATTCGGGCTCGCTCTCATCGGGGCCCAACTTGATGTCGCCGTATCGGCTGAACATCAGATAGATGACGAAAAGCAGGAAGCCAGCGACTGATGAAATGTAAAACCAGCCGAAGTCCTGCACGATAAAGGACTGAACCTCGCTGAAGGTACGCTCTGCCCGCGCTGGGAACAGCGCCCCGAACAGGGCGAACGCCAGGATCAGGCCTGCGGACGTGTAGAATACAGGTGGATTGACCTTTATCCGACGGCTTTCCTCAATAGTGGCGGCTTCCGTAAGGACGGGATCGGACATGGCTCTCCCCTGCTCATCGTGTCCAGCTTCACTCCCGGAACGAACGGGATGGCAACAAGTTGCATTGCTATTTTCCCTTACCCTATCTCACCGGGACCCAATGGGGGAAGGCCCTGGCCTCATCGGCAGATCGCAAAAGCCAGAGCAGAGACGTGCGCAGGGTTAGTATTTCAGGCTTCGGGCAACATCCGATGCCTTGCGCTGGACCGGGAACGATACACTCCCCCAAACCGAAAGGAAGTACGAGAGAATTATTCGCAAATTCAGATAATTACAGAGTGGACAGAATGTGCCCGCCATCCACTGTGATGATACTCCCCGTCATGTATCGCGATGCATCCGATGCCAGCAGCAACAGGGGCCCATCGAGATCGGATAAGTCCCCCATTCGTCTCTGCGGAATGCGTTTCAACATGGCTTGGCCAGAGCCAGTCTCGAAAAACTCGCGATTCAAATCCGTTGTGAAATAGCCAGGAGCCAGCGCGTTCACGCGGATCCCATAGCGCGCCCACTCCAGCCCCAACTGCTTCGTCATCTGTATGACGCCCGCTTTCGAAACTGCGTAAGGCGTAATTCCGCCTGCGTTTCGTATGCCGGTAATTGACGCAATGTTTATAACGGAGCCGCCCCGCTCAGCCGCGACCATCGCTTTCGCCGCCGCTGTGCTTACATTCCAGACACCTTTCAGATTTGTATTCATCACCAGATCGAAGTCTGAGTCGCTCTGTTCCAATGCCGTCGCCGAACGCGCAACCCCTGCATTGTTCACGACAATGTCGGGGACACCGAACTCCTCAAAAGCAGCGTTGACTGACGCGCTGTCCGTAACGTCCATCACTACCGCATGCGCTTTCCCCCCGCGCGCTTCAATATCACCAATCACCTGCTCCAGGAGGTTGAGGCGCCGCGCAGCGACAATTATTTCAGCACCGGCCTCGGCCAGTACCTTTGCAAAATGCGCCCCGAAACCGGCACTGGATGCCCCGGTTACAAGCGCAATACGCCCCGCAAGATCGAAATTCGCACCCATGCTTCATACCTCCCCAAGAACCAGGGCAGGCAAGTTCAGGCCTGCCTGCCTGCTTTCACCACCTGACGCCATGCAAGATCGACCAGTTCCGGCAGAATTTGAACCCGTTGCCTCGCCTGCGCGCTTGAGGCGTTGCCGCGGATCACCCGCCCCTTGATGCCGTGGAAAATCGCGGCCAGCCGAAAGAAATTGAATGCGAGGTAATATTCATACGCCGGCATTCCATTGCGGCCCGTACGGCGGCAGTAACTCGCGAGATATTCCTCTTCCGTTGGAATACCAAGCTCTGCAATATTCGTTTCAGACAGTCCCGCCACGATATGGGGCGGCATTCGGTACATCATCGCGTGATATGCAAAGTCGGCACCCGGATGGCCCAGCGTGGACAGTTCCCAGTCCAATACCGCAACGACACGCGGCTCGGTCGCGTGAAATTTCATGTTATCGATGCGAAAATCCCCATGCACGATCGAAGTCATGTCGTCTGCGGCAGGAATGTTTTCCCGCAGCCATTCGATCACACGTTCCAGGGTCTCATCACGGCCAGCATCCACATCGTCGCGGTACTGGCGGCTCCACCGGTCAATCTGACGGGCAAAGAAATTACCTGATCTGCCGTAGTCGGCCAGACCGATCGATGTGTAATCAATGCAGTGCAACCGGGCGATGACCTCGTTCATCGCATCGTACATCGCAGCCCGCTCAGCGTTGGTTACATCGGGAATCGACGCATCCCAGATGACCCGGCCATCCACCATTTCCATGACATAGAAGGGAGATCCAATGATGCTCTCATCCTCACAAAGGCCGTAAACCTGCGGCACTGGAAAGCCTGTACCTCCCAGACAGGTCAGTACCTTCGCTTCGCGCTCGATCGCATGCGCACCCTTCAGCAATTTCCCGGGAGGCTTGCGCCGCAGGACATAATTTCGCTCTGCGGCGAGCAATTTGTATGTCGGGTTGGACTGACCGCCCTTGAACTGCCTGACATCCGAGATCCCCTCAAAATCCGGTATATTGTCACGCATCCATGCAGACAGGCTTTCCCGATTGATTTCGTGACCTTCGCGGATTTCGGTTGTGCCTGTATTGGCATTTTCATTGCTGCCTATGTCCGTCATTCACGCCCCGCGAGGACAGATTTCTTTATCTTTTTTGCAAGGCTCCATTTGTGAACTTCGGTTGGCCCGTCATAGATGCGGAAGGCGCGCACTTCACGGAACATCTGCTCCACAATCGTGTCATCGGTTACGCCGGTTCCCCCCATGACCTGAACACAATTGTCGGCAATTTTCATCAGCGCTTCGCTCACAGCGACTTTCGTCATGGAGCTTTCAACGGTTCCGAAAGAGCCATCGTCCAGCACACTTGCGCACCAGTCGATCATCAACTCGCTCTGCTTGAGAAGAATCTGGTTTTCGGCGAGAAGGAAGCCCACGCCTTCGTGATCAATCAGCAGCTTGCCGAATGCTTCCCGTTTGCAGGCATAGTCCGATGCGATCTCGTGCGCGCGGATGCAGCCACCTAACCAGCGCATGCAATGGGAAAGACGGGCAGGCGCGAGCCGGACCTGCGCATAGACGAAGCCCTCACCACTTTCGCCCAGCATCTGGTCAGCCGGGACTCTCAAGTTTTCGAGCAAGAGCGACGCGTGGCCGCCCGGCATCGAACTATCAATGGTATGAGGAATGTCCTCCACAGTGATTGCCGGATCCGGCAAATCGATCAGAAACATGCAGGCCCCATCCTCGGACTTGGCCATAACAATGCCCACTTTGGCGCCTTCATACCCGGTGATGAAGCGTTTCCGTCCGTTCAGAACCCAGTGATCGCCATCACGATAGCATGTCGTCTTCATCATCGAAGGATCGGAACCTGCGCCACCTATATCGGCAGGTTCAGTCATGAGGAAAGCCGAGCGAACCGTTCCGGCAACCAAAGGTTCGAGAAAGCGAGCCTTCTGAGTTTCCGTGCCCTTCTTGCCCAGAAGATAGATGTTACCCTCGTCAGGCGCCATCGTATTGCAGGCCAGTGGCCCCAGTGGACTCAGTCCCGATCGGATCAGGACAGTGGCCGTTTCCCGTTGCGTCAGATGCTCGCCATTGTCGAGGATGTGGGGAGTAAGCACACCTGCAGCCCGCGCTTTCTCTCGCATTTCAGCGACGAGTTCATCCGCTGGACCATGTTCTCCTCTGGCGCGGGGATCTCGCTCATACGGGACGATGGTGTTGCGGACGAACCGCTCCACTCTCTCTGCAATTGCAATAGCGCGTTCAGTCACTGTGATTTCACCTCCACACACTTCATGGAACAATATTGTAGAACAATCAACACAGGGTTGCCCCTTGAAAGTGTTCGGTTCAAATCGGGGATGATGACCAACGACAGTGAGACACAAAACGCGCTTGGCCCCGTTCAACGTGTATTTCGCGGAGTTCTCTTGGGGTTAGAGACGGGCTCGATGGTGCCAGGGCAACGCCTTGTCGAAACTGAACTGGCCGAAACTTTCCACGCAGGCCGAAACGCCGTGAGGGAGGCGATACAACTCCTTGCAGGGCGAGGCGTGATTGACCCATCGCCCAACCGTTCACCCAGGATTCGGCGTTTCAGCGCGGATGAAACCATGGACGTGCTGGATGTGGCGGAAGACATGACTGCCTTCGTTCTGAAAGTCGCCGCAAAACGCTTCGATATGGCGCGCCACGATCAAACCTTAAATCGAGCGCAGATCGCGATTGCGACCGCAGCAGCGGAGGATGAAATACCGCAATTCAGCCGTGCCCGCCGAAAACTCTACCGAGCGTTTTTGGAGATAGGCGGCAACCGCGAGTTACAGCGACTGTATCCTGCGATTGGCATGCATATCGTCCATGCCCAGTTTCCAACACCCAAATTGCGCGGAATTAGATTGGCAGACTATGAAGAGATGATTGCGGCCGTTCGCAATCGAGATTCATTGTCTGCCGAGCAGGCCGGCATTCGTCATGTTGAAAATGTGCGGGCGATCGTGATCGAGCAATTGGCCGGCTCCAGGATCGACAGGTGATTGCGCTAGGTGACGTGCAAGCGACGGCAAGCCACATTCTTCGCGAATTCGATACCATATCGCAAGGGAGTGCCTCTCAGTCCGGCTCATCCTCGATTGTATAGATCTGTTGATCGGACAAACCGAAATGATGGCCCACCTCATGCACGACGACATGGTTCACAACATCTTCCAGCGCGGCACCTGTTTCCCGCCACTCGTTTATCAATGGACGCCGGAACAGTGTAATGGTGCTCGGCATATCGCCCGATGACCAGATCGACTGCTTGCCGAGCGGGTGCCCGTGATACAGTCCGATCAAGCTCCACGGATTGGTCAACCCTACCGAATGCAATGTCTCCTCGTCGGCAAACTCTTCCACGCGAATGACAACATCCGCCAGGTAATCACGGAATTCCTTTGGGAGCTTCCGGATTGCGTCATGCGCAAGGCGCTCTATGGCCGCTGTTCCGGGTATCTCGGTCATTGCGTGCAATATCGCCGAAAATGACCTCCCCGAATAGAGCCGAACTCGCCAGCTAGAATTCCAGAACCGTGCGGATACCTTTGCCGGCACGAAGGTCATTCAATGCCAGGTCGATTTCTGCAAACGGGCGCGTCTGCGTAACCATTGGTTCCATACGCAAGAGCCCGGCACACCACATCTCCATGTATCGCGGATAATCGCGAGGCGCATATGCCGTGCCGACATTACATCCCATGATACGCTTTTCCTGCCCGATAAGCTGATTGGGGGAAACGCCGGATAGCCGGTCCTCCGGTCGGAACGCCCCGACCAGAATGATCGCACCGCCAGGCATGGTTGCCTTGACCGCCAAATTCACCAGGTCAGGTACACCCACAGCATCAAAAGCATGACGCACGCCGCGTCCGCCCGTTAAGCCACGAACCTCTCGCAGCACATCGCAGGAGTTGGGATCCAGAACATCTGTCGCGCCCAGAGCTCGCGCAGTCTCCCGTCTCGATTGGATCGGATCGCAGGCAATAATACGTGTCGCACCGGCAATCCGGGCGCCTTGCACGATAGCCTGTCCCACACCGCCCAGCCCCATGACCAGCACATGATCGCCGGCTTCCACCTTTGCGGTGTTGAACACGGCACCAACGCCAGTCTGGATCGAACAGGCAAGCAGGCAGGCATAAACCAGAGGCGTCTCTTCCGGCACAGGAACAACGCCTGCAGCCGGCAGCACTGTCATTTCCGACCAGCCGCCGACACCGTTTCCCTTCATGACTTCCTGCCCATGCCAACGAAATGGTGTCGTTCCATCAACGAACCGGCCGGACATCCATATTCGGGCCTCATCGCAACAGGCCGGATTGCCGTTGCAGCAGTAAGTGCAGCGGCCACACGCCGGCATCGGCGTAATAGCGACAGGTTCGCCAACGCGAACATGCGTAACGCCCTCACCTACCGCATCGACAATGCCCGCAGCCTCATGGCCGGGGATGATAGGCAAGGCATCCCCGAAGTGCCCCTCCATCGTATAGAGGTCTGAATGGCATAAACCGCAGTGGGTTATGCGCACGCGCACATAACCTGCCCGCGGCTGTTCAACTTCCAGATCATCAACCAGTTGGAGCTCGGAATTGTGATTGAATAGAATTGCAGCTCTCATTTTTTGATCGCGAACTGCATGATTTCAATCACTGTGCCGTTGGGGTCTTCAACACAGAAGAATATTAGAGGCACGCCACCCAGTATCACGCGCGTCGGTTCGCTGATGGGCTGATGCCCGGCCACGACAAGATCATCGAAAACAGCCTGAGCATTTTTGACTTTCAACGCTATCCGGCCAACGCCGGGCTGCGCCATGCTGACCCTCTGCTTCCCTTCGTGAAGCGGGTGGTTCCACTGAATGATATCCAGCTTCGTACCACGTGGATCAGAGCCTGCGGACATCAGCACCGCTGCACCAGCCAGATCATCGGGCAGCCCTAATGGCGGGCCAAGGCCGATATCGGAAAATTCCACGGGATGATCCGCCACGGGAACGCGAAGATCGGTACTGATCTGAAACCCGATCAGTTCATAGAAAGAAACTGTCCTACCAAGATCCGTGCAATTTATATTTATGTGATAAATTTGAAGTAAATTATCAGGCATATAACGCTTCTATTTAGAAATTCTATTCAAATAGAAGTGTTATCACTCCGAACAGGATTAATAAATGTTATAAAATCCAACAGCAGTCCATAATTTTGCGACAGCCCCGTTCCTCGCCGAAATTGATCGATCAGAAGTGACCGCCTCGACAACGGGGAAAATCAGAGCTCCCGCAATATCACCAGCACCAAGGGCCGCTCAGGGGCGGAAATAGAACCAACTCCGCCTCAGAGCGGCAGGCCTTGACTTCCCCCCTGTAGAAACAAGCCCTTGAAATCACGCACTGTGAAGAGGGCGCCGAGCAGACCTACCAGGCGCGGCACCGCTTCACTCCCAGTCTTGGCACAATCTCCTACTGGAACGGAACGTGCGAAATTCCCCCACCGTCTATCTGGCTATCTGTCCCTGACCGGCATCTCGACCTTGCCGTAACACTCCGGCAACAGCTTGATGGCCGACAACGTATCATCCCTTCCAAGGGTAAATGCCGCGCAGTATGGGGAGCATAGGCTCCAGCGCGCCAATCTGCGACATTATCTCTTCGGGCTGTACGCCCGGCACATGAATGCGCAAGTTGATCGCATCGGCGCCAACCTCGTGCGCTGCCTCAGCCAGCCGCTCGGCAACTTCCTGAGCGGACCCGTTGATGAGCTGGTTTTGCTCACCCCAATGCTTCATCAGATCCTGATTGCCATAGCTGCGATAGACACCAACCTGGCGTTCCTGTCGCTCGAAGGTACCCTCGCCCACCCACACGCGCCGGATCAGGATGATCGGACCAGGGCCACCCGCATCGTAATACATTTGCGCAAGTTCGCGCAGCCGCGGCGGTGGCGTCAGGGATTCGAACAACAGCCCTGCACCCATCTTGGCAGCGAAACGGCAACCGCGCGGGCTCGCACTGGCGCTCAGCATCGGAATGGGATGCTCGATACAGCGCTTGATGGCCGGGTCCTTGGCCAGTTCACCATCGGGCCGCCCGCGCAGCGCCTCGGCAATATGCCCAAACCCGTCGAGGAAGCGGTCGATATAGCCTTCCTTAGGCAGCCCCATGATGTCGAAGTCTGTTTCGAGCGAGCCTGTCCCGACCCCGAGACCGACCCGCCCCGGAAAGCGCGCGTTCAGCCAGGCAATATCTTCTGCCGCCATTGCCCAGGAACGCAGCGGCAACAGTAGCGGGGCAGGTGCGGCCCAGCCCCCCGGCATCGCTTCCAGCATCCATCCGGCCACCTGGATCGTGTTTGGTATATAGCCGGGAAACCCCCCATGATGCTCCCCCATCATGATGCCGTCGAAGCCGACTTCGGCCGCGCGTTTGGCCTGTGCCATCTCGTGCCTGACAATCTCTTCGGCTGGCAGGCCGTCATGCAGGTAGATGCGTAGCGAGACGGATCCCGGTGCGAATGGCGGCAGATGCTGGTAGCTCATGATGGTATCCTCAAAGAGTGGTGAAGCGGCCGCCGTCGACAATAATCGTCTGGCCACTGATATAGCTGCTCCCGCCGCTCATCAGAAAAGCGACGACAGGCGCGATGTCCGTTTCCGGATCGCCCACGCGGCCGAGCGGGACGACCTTGTCGAGCCGCGCCTTGAGTGCTGGATTGGCGGCGATGGCGCTTTCCATGCCCGGCGATGTGGAAAGCGGGGAAATACAGGTCACCGAGATGCCGAGCGGTCCCCATTCGACCGCCAGGCTCTTGGCAAAGCCTCGCAACGCGCCCTTGACCCCAGCATAGGCATGCCGACGCACTGCCCCTTCCATGGCGGCAGGCGAAGTCATTACCAGAAAGCGGCCGAGCCCCGGCTTCAGATGGGGTACGGCCGCGCGCGCCAGATTGTAGGCCCCGCGCAGCGAAACGCCCACGGCAATGTCCCAGACTTCGTCCTCGACATCCTGTATTTCCATCTCCACTCCGCTGCGGCGATCGATCGCGTTATGAACCACGCCATCCAGCCCGCCGAAGACCTGGACGGCCCGTTCGACCGCATTCACCACGTCGCCCGCGACCGTTACGTCACCCTGTACCCAGAGCGCCTTGCCCCCCCGCGCGCGGACCGCTTCCTCGGTTCTTGCACCGTTCTCGCTCGGCGCCAGAACCAAGACGTTGCCACCGGCATCCCCGCAGGCCAGGCATATCCCACGACCGATGCCCGCACCGCCACCAGTCACGAGTATCGTGCGCCCGGAAAGGTCCGGAAGATAGTTGGTGTGCTCCCTCATGGTGTCATCCACCTCCCACCGTCGCCGCCGATTGTCGTTCCCGTGACCGAGGAGAAACCCGGAGTCAGCAAGGTTGCCAGCAAGGCCGCCACAGGCGCCATTTCCGACGATGCGGCATTGAGGCTCGTCATCGGCAACCCCGGCCGTTCAAGTTCGACATCCGGATCGAGGCCAGCGAGAAGAGTCGCCTGAACGGCCAGAGTGTTGATCCGGATCGGGTATCTGCCCCAGGCACGCGCGGCTGCTTTACCAAGCGAGCGCTGGCCTTCCGCCGCCGCGGCCCAGGGTAGCAGCCCATCAGAACCCGTCATTGCCAGCGAAGGCAGCAACTGGACGACATCACCACCGCCTTCATGCAGTACGGCGTGAGCAAGCTTAAAGAAGTTTCGGGCATAGCGAAGCGGCAGTTCACACTTCGCCGCCCATTCCGCCTCGGACATGGCCGCAAGCGGTTGCCTCTCGGCCATGGCAGGATCGACCCATGCATAGACCATCGCGTCGACCCGCCCCAGTTCCCTTTCTGCTTCGGAAATTGCAGCCATTCCCGCTTCCATGGTTTCAAGCGGGCAGCAGGCAGGATTACCTGCGGATCCAAGAACGGTTTTCGCCCCGCATCGTTCGAGCTCCCGAGCCAGGTTCAGGCCGGTTGCTTCTCTCGCGAAAATCACAATCCGAGGGGCCGTCCTCTCGTCTGGGAACACTCTTATTGATGGTTCGGCTGTCATAGCATTCGCTTGAGTTTAATTGTCGCTTTCTCACCAGAACCCACCCAGTCATTCCGATATTCCGGAATTCTACTCCGTATTGCGAAGTATTTTTCGTATAAGTGAGGATAAGAACGTAGCGTGGGAGCGCGAAAACAGGTGGAGGAAACAAAGTGCTTGATCTGGCCGGAAAGCTCTATGTCGTCGCCGGAGCGGGCGGTGGAGGCATTGGAACGGAAACCTGCGCGATGCTTGCAAGTGCGGGCGCCCACGTGCTCGCACTCGACAAGACGACCACTGGATGCACCAGCGCCCTCGCCGCGCTCGGCGGAGATACCGAACGGCATGGCGTCATTCAGGCCGACCTCGAACATGAGGCAGAACTGGCCGGGATATTGGCGAGGGAACAGCAACGGTTTGGACCGGTGAGAGGCCTTGTCAACATCGTCGGCGGCATTCCCGCAAGGGAACTCGTCGCGCCCTTGCTCGACGCCGATGCCTTGGCCACCTTCGAACAGTTGATGCACTTGAACCTCATCCCGGCACTGGCTGCTTCCCGTGCGGTTGCCGAACTGATGACGGCCCACCGCCAGGGAGGAAGCATCGTCAATACCGCCTCGGCATCCGGCCACGTCTCGATGGCTTTTGCAGGAGGTTACGGCGCGGCAAAGGCCGCTCTGATGAACCTGACGCGAACGATGGCGGTCGAATGGGGCCGCTGTGGCATTCGCGCAAACGCCGTCTCGCCGGGCACGATCCGCACAGCCAAGATCGGTCGCGACACCTTGAGCACCGGGCAAGCCGACAGCGGCGAGGAGGGAATGGGCGTCATCCCCCTGAACCGGCGCGGCCTTCCGCGCGACGTTTCCGGCGTGATCCTCTTCCTGCTTTCGGATCTGGCAGCCTATGTCTCCGGTCAGGTCATCGGCGTGGACGGAGGCATGATGGCGCGGCCACCTTATAACGACGCGTCCGAGTTGCCGGTTTTCATGGTCGACCCTGCCCTGCGCGAGCGCCTGACCTGACCGATAGCCGGCCGGGCAGTCTATCATCCTGTCAGGCAATGGCCATCTCCACCGCCGCATCCTCACGCTCTCGCCGTAATGCCCGCAACGCGAGGAGCCAGTGGAACGCAGCCCAGAGAAACGCCGCCGAAAAGATTGTCAGCGCCATTCGCAGCCCGGCCGAAGGATCGCCGAACATTCTCCCGAACCAGTCGCTCAGCAATCCGCAGACGAGCGGCCCTGTCGAAACGCCGATCAGGTTGGCCGCCACGATCCGCACAGCCGCGGCGCGCGCGCGCGTCGCAACCGGTGACAGGTTCTGCGTCAATGCAATTGCCGGCGCGGTCCAGAATGCCCCGAAAATCGTGGGCAGGAGCAGAATGGCCAGTGCGAACCTACCGCTGCTAAAATGGAAAACAGCGATGTAGAGGGGAACACACAGCAACAGGCCAGCGATCGGCAACCACAGCATTGCATCCATGCCCTTGCGCCCCAGACGTGATGCCTGCCAGCCGCCAAACATAGTGCCGATGGCTCCGCCGGCACCCGCGATCACGCCCATCATCGGGCCAACTTCGGCCAGCGGCAGCCCATGCGAACGGATGAGGTAAGACGGAACCCACGCCATCATGGCCGCTTCGACGAAAGAGGTCACAGCAGTGGCGATGATGACATGGACGAAGGATATCCGCCGCAACAGTAATTTCAGCGCGTTCGCAAACGCAATCGGGACGATCGATTTTGCGGCAGCGTCGCGTACATTCTCCATGGCTCCCCGGATCGGCTCACGCGCGAACAAGGCAAACACAACGGCTGCGACGATCCCCGGCGCACCAGCGACGAAAAGCGCCGTCCGCCAATTGGAATATTGCGCCACGAGGCCACCGATCGATAGACCCGCCATCACTCCCAAAGGGATACCGAGCGAAAAAATACCCAATGCGCGCGGGCGTTCGGCAGCCGGATAGAGATCGGAAATCAGAGCATGCGCGGTCGGCGTAAATCCCGACTCCGCCAGACCAACGCCCATGCGAGCCATGAAGAAATGCGCATAGCCTCGCGACATGCCGCAGACGGCGGTCATCGCACTCCAAACCGCCACCAGCCCGGCAAGCAACCGGGTTCGATTGATACCGCGATCGACGATCTGCGCGATCGGCACACCCATGACTGTGTAGAAGAAGCCGAAGGCAGCACCGGTCAGCAAGCCCAGATGCCAATCCTGAAGCTGGAACTCAGCCTTGATCGGTTCCTGCAGGATGACGATGATCTGGCGGTCGAGATAATTGAGCATGTAGATGAAGCACAGCATGAACAGGATCGCACGCCGCCGCGACGCACTGATCCCAGACCGATGGGCTTGCATCTGCTCCACTGCCGCATGGCCCCCGACCGGTTCGCCAACCGTTGCGATATTCTGCTTGGTCATATCAACGCTTCAGCGCATGTGGATCGGCACGCCGTCCAAACCTCGCACTGCCCTTCTTACTGTACTGGCTGTGTCGGCTGGCTCCGGACGTGTCCGCACCTGACCGCGAACGGTAACTGAGTCACCTGGCTCAACTCCCGTCCTTCGTGATCGCATTTCTCGGATCGGCGAACCAATCCGGCAATTCCAGGTCTACGTCAGGCAGTTGTTCGACACCGCGTTCCCTGCGCAAGGCTTCGAAACCTTCGGGATCGGCAGGAAAGGAACCGGGATCGCCCATCATGATCATGTAGGACGTGCAGCCTTCCGGTCCCGCAATGAACGGCCCGAAGGTATCGCCCTGGTCCAGCGCAATATGTGTTCCGGGGCCGCATACGCGATCCCCACACGTCATTTCACCCTTCAAAACGAAGACGATATGATCGCTGTTGTGACCGTGGGCACGGATCATCATGCCGGGATCCCATTCCGCATAAAGCGAATTGTAGCGGGGATTCCACTCCATCCACTTTTCCCGTGCTTCCACCACCCGATCGCCGATCTTCTGCCGACGCACGATTTGCCACCTGTGATCGTCAAGGTGACTGAAGCGGGCTTTTTCATTGATGCCCGGAAGTGGATATTTTGTTTCCTTGTCGGCCATGACGGCAACTCCCCTCGAATTGTTTTACTTGTTCTCGTTCAGGCGGCTTTCGCCTCGCGTGGCCCCTTGGGGGGATGACCGACCAACGCGACCCGCTTCATCACACGGCGGGTGGTAAAGTCGGCAATGGCGCAATGCAGCGCCGTGCGATTGTCCCAGAAGGCAACGTCTCCGACATTCCAGTGAAAGCGCACGTGGAACTCCGGACGCTTCACGTGTTCGAGCAGGAAGTCGAGCAACATCCGGCTCTCCTCCTGCGACACACCAACGATTTCCGTGGTCCAGTTGGCGTTTACGTTCAGCGCCTTTACCCCGCTTTCGGGGTGCACCTCGACCAGCGGATGGACCGCGCTCGGCCAAGTGTGCAGCTTTTCACCGAGCGTATCCCGCACGTCCTGGCTCCGGGCCGCCAGCGGACGAATCGAATGCAATGCCGAAAGGCCGTCGATCAACCTGCGGATGGGTTCCGAAAGGGCGTCGTAAGCCGCCACCGAACTCGCCCAGCACGTATCGCCGCCGACTTCGGGCCGCACCATGCATTGCAGGATCGATCCCATCGGCGGTGCTTCCAGATATGTCCGGTCGCGATGCCAATATTCGGCACCCCGCCCTTGTGCATAAGTGGCTTCCATCCACAGCACTTCGCGGTTGGCCGACGGTTTGGGTTGGATCTCCGAAATGTCGAGCGTGCCGAAATACCGGCCAACGCGCATGTGTTCTTCTTCGGACAAGGGTTTCTGGTCACGGAAGAAAACGACGTAATTCTCGTTCAGCGCAGTCCGGATCGCCTCAACCGTCGATGGTGGCAACTCGGTCGAGAGGTCCACTTCGCGGATTTCTGCTCCGATCGCTCCGGTCAGCTTGCGCACTTCCACCATTTTCGTTCTCCCAGCTTCCTCAGGCCGCTTCCAGCGCGGTTCCCGGAGCCACAACGTGCCCCGGCAAGGCGCCGGTCAATTTCCCGTCGAGCACGATCACCGCACCATTGACGATGGTTGCCTTGACGCCATTGCCCAATGCCTTCCAACGGCCGATGTTGCCGGGCAGATCGCGCACGAATTCTTTGCGCCAGGGACCGATCGTTTCCGGATCGAAGATCATGATGTCTGCCCAGCCACCGACCCGCAACGTCCCGCGATCGGCAAAGCCGAGCATCGCCGCCGGCACCTGAGTAATCTGCCGGATACCCTCTTCCAGGGACCAGCGTTTGCGGTCGAGCACCCAGGAGCGCAGGAAATAAGAGCTCCAGTCTGCGCCATCGTCCTTGTGCAGATGAGCCCCTCCGTCGGACACACCCACAATCATGCTGGGATGGCCCTGCGCGACATCGACGGCAGCGGCCCACTCCGGGCTTTCCGTCCGCCAGCGGAACGTCGTTTTCATGTTCTCATCCAGCGCAAGATCGAGCATGGCATCCATCGGCGCCACTCCCCGTTCTGCAGCGAGTTCGGCGATCGACTTCCCTTCGTGGGCTCGATTCCGCGCCTCTGCGACCTGGACGATATAGACGTCCGGCCATTGCGGTGCCGGCAGAGTTGTCCCCTTTTCTGGATCGCGATTGCAGTTCTCGACCGAATCGCGCAGCCGGTCCCGCCATGCAGGATCGCTCAAAGCCGCCAGACGTTCCTCATCCGACAGGTTCAGAAATTCGTTGAACGCGAAGCATGCCCGATAATGGCCATTGTTTGGGCCGAGCTCCACCGTCCGATCAAACGGGCGGCTCATCAGGAGAGAATAGACAGGGGTGCCGCGCGCCGTCGCCTCATCGAGGAATTGCGAAGCCGCTTCCCAGCCAGCTGTCGGCACTTCGACCTTGCTGCGGCCGCCGATGCCCTGGATAATGATCGGCAGGCCCGAAGCATCGCCCATTTCGAGCAGCAGATCGTAATCGTCCTGCGTCATTCCGCCGATCGCACTTGCCGGCAGATAGCAGATCGTGCCCGGTCGTCCCTTGCCAGCCGTTGCGGACAAGGCCAGCAATTCGTCGCGCCCTGCTTTGCGCGACGGCACCGGCCGCCCCTTGATATCGAGGTGCGTTGCCGCGGCCGAAGAGGACAAACCGGCTGCACCCGCTTCGACCGCTTCGTCCACGACAGCCTGCATCGCGGCAATCTCTTCAGGCGTTGCTTCCCGCTCATAGGCGTCGTCGCCCATGACCCATCGACGGACATTGGAATGACCGACGTAGCATGCGAAGTTCACGCCCAGTTTGCCTTTCAGCGCATCGAGATATTCCGGGAAGGTCTCGAACCGGTCCCACGGCACGCCGCTCAGGGCGATCGGATTCATGTCTTCGACACTTGCGAAGATGTCCGTCAGGAATTCGATATCGTCATGCCGCACAGGTGCGGCGGAGAAACCGCAATTGCCGGCCAAGACAGTCGTCACCCCATGAAAGCACGACATGGTGGCATATGGATCGAACGTGATCTGCGGATCGTAATGCGTATGCGGATCAACGATCCCGGGGGCGACTATCAGACCGGTCGCGTCGATCTCCTCAGCGGCTGTGGCATCGTCGAGATGGGCGAGCGCAGCGATGCGCCCGTCCCTTATCCCCACATCGACACGCCGGCGCGGCAATCCCGTGCCATCGATTACATATCCGCCACGGACGATCAGATCGAATTGTTCGGCTGCCATGTTACATCTTCACCCGGAAATCGACGCCCACACGGCGCGGGATGCCATAAACGCTGCCCGCGTATCCAAGCGATGGAACCAGATCGATGCCCATGACCGTATACTCCTTGTTGAAGATGTTGTCGGCCCACAGGCTGACCTCGCCTGTTGCGCCGCTACCCAGCTCAATGTCGCTGAGCGTGACTCTCGCATCGAACAACGAGTGCGGGCCGTCGGAAAGCGCATCGTTATTGGGCGAAAGGTTGGACAGGCTGGACGCAGCAAACCAGCGCCGCGTAGTGAAGGTATGGTCCAGCCGCATGGTCAGTTCACCCACATCGGCAATGGAGAAGCTGTACGAGATGCCGTTCGCAACCGTCCACTTCGGCGTGTAGGGGAAATGCGTCGAATCCGCGTAGTTTTCCAGGATCCCGCTCGAGGGATTCGGGAAGTATATCTGCTTATAACGCGCGTCGGTGTAGCCCACATTGCTGTATAGGTTCAGCCCCGGGATCGGTACGACGACAAGCTCTGTCTCAAACCCGCGATAGTCAGCCGCAGCGTTGAGCGTGAGGCCTTGCGTGCCGTTTGCTGTCACGCCCGCGAATTGAGACACCTGAAGATCGCGATAGTCCGTGTAGAAAGCGGTCGCATTCAGGCGAACGTGACGATTGAGGAATTCTGACTTGATCCCGATCTCATACACTTTCGCCTTTTCCGGTTTATAAGCCGTAGGCAGGCTTGCACTGGCACGTGGATTGAAACCACCTGCACGATAACCGCTGCCGATACGGGCGAAGGTCATGACATCAGGCGTCCACTTGTAACTCAATGTCGCGTTGTAAGAGAGATTGTCGAACGACGCGTGGCCCGAACGAACAATCGACAGTACCTGATCGAAGTCCTTGACGTCTTTCGAATAACGGAGGCCGCCGGTGAGTTCGAGCCGCCCGTCCGCCCAACCGGGACGCCAGGTGAGCTGTCCGAAAGCAGCCTTGGCCTTGCTCTTCACCGTAAATTCGGTGCGCGAATTGTAAGGGGTGCCGATCAGGTCCGTGGAAATCGCCGTGAAGCGCGTCAGCCCGACCTCGTTCACGTTCTCCTTGAAGTAGTAGAGACCTGCCAGATATGAAAGATCGCCTGCTTCACCGAAGATATGGAATTCGACAGAGTCCTGATCCTGAGTCTGATTCGGCCGCGAGAGATTGAGATTGACCGGCATCGGACCACTCGCTGTCATACCGACGAGCCCTCCCGGACCGTATGGCAGGACGCCCTTCTTCTTGTAGTCGCGGTGAGCCGCGATCACCTTGAACTTCAGCGCATCGGATGCCTCGTATTGCAGGGTCAGCGCATGACCGGACGTACGCACAGTCTGCGGGCCCTCGTCAGCATAGGAGAGGTCGTTGCGGCGGCCGTCCGCCTGCACGATCAACGGCACCCCGCCCAGCGATGGCGACTGCGCGTAATAGTCCGCGAAACGCGGCGCAGTGAAACGGATCTGGAATGCCGGGGGCCGATATTCGCCATCGGTAAGATCGTATGAATAATCGGCTGTCAGCTTGCCCCATTCGCCATGCACACGCGCCCAAAAGCCGTCGACATTAAGCGCACCTGGGTCGGCCGATCCAACCTTGTCCGGGCTGTTGACTTCTCCGTCCCGTTGGCGGTGGAGATAGCTTGCCGAAGCGCGCAATCCGGTATTGCCGATGTCCCCCGTCGTCAAACGGGTGTTCAGCACGATTTCCGACAGTTCCGCGTAAGTGACGCGTTGTTCAAAGCCGAAGTCGGCACTGGGAGTCCGGGTAACGATATTGATCGCACCACCCGTCGTGTTGCGTCCGAAAAGTGTCCCTTGCGGTCCCCGCAGCACCTCAATCCGTTCGACGTCCGCCATCTCCGTGTTGGATGCCGTCATCCGACCGATATAGACGCCGTCTATATATGTCGCGACCGCGGGGTCGAGCGCACCGCTCGGATCGAAAGTGCCGATGCCGCGGATCATGGCCGCGTTGCCTGTCGGCGAGCCGACAAGAGTCACCATTGCCACGTTCGGGACAACGGCGTTCAGATTGTCGGTGGTGCTGATACCAAGCGCCGCCATCGTCGAATTCGACACGGCCGTAACTGCAACCGGAACATTCTGCAGGCGCTCGCCAACCCTGCGGGCTGTCACGACAATGTCCTGCACTTCCACCGATGATGATGCCCCGCTCTGCGCCCCCTGCGCCAGCGCGGGCGAGACCGACCCCGCACAACAGGCGAGAACAGTACCGGACAGCAGCGCCCTTGTGAATTTCGTCATTTTTTTCTCCCAACGGACATTGTTTTAAATTGCATTCGTTGTCCGAACCGATGCGCTGCCCAATCCCGGCGACGCGTTCGGCCTTCCGGCGAGCCGGCATGAACATCGACAGCCGGTCGTTGCCGGCAGCCCTTGCGATCACCCATTGCTCATCTGGCACCCAATCCAGGCCCGGCCCCTTTCAACCTCCTTTTGGGCGGGTTCCAGCGAGTGATCTTGCGCACAATAGGCCTGCATGGATGCAAACCGTCAATAATGATCTCATATTTCGAAAAATATTTTTCTATTTTCGGTGGAATATGCCGGATATGCGGAAAATTGCAGCCGTAGTGCACGCGAGTGCAGTTGGTTAGGTCTGCACATTCACACAAATTGCACGGCTTTGGATTTGCTACAGGTTTCAGCTAAGCGCCAAAGACGCACCGAATCGCAACTCAGCAGACGCCATAAGGCGCCATGCCCGACAACCTTCGGACGAAGTCAGCGAGAGAGGGAAATCTCAGTGGGCTGAGACGGAGCCACGAACGAACCGGGATTTACAATGCTACGCCCGGCGATGAAGGAACCGATGCGGTCGGCGGCAGCTCGCAGGCGCTTCGCCATCAGCAAGACCGCCTTGCCCTCGAGCGGACGCACGAAGCCCAGTAGACTGAGGCCAAATGCGACCGTTTCAGCGCGTCCGAATACCGGCGCGGAAATGTAAGCGAGGTTGTAGCTCGCCTCCGGATCGACGCTTGCGATATAATAGTCAGTCATATCCGACCGGTTTCTCAGTTCCAGAGCACGCTCCAGGCTATCGAGCGGAACAATCCGGACACCAACCGCATAGCGATTGGCCCGCAGAAATTCGAGCGCGCGCATCACGTCCTCGCGATCCTGGGCGCTTAGCGGCGGTTCGCCGCTATCCATCCAGCGCGCCAGGACCTCATCGCCGGCCCACGCCAGGAAAATATTGCCGACCGGCGGCGCAAATCTCTGCGGGGCCATACCAGGTGCGTCCCATGCGATGTGGGACAAGGCAGCCGCCCTTTCATGCACGACGATTTTGTCGCCTTCGAGAAAAGATGCAGAACACACCACGTCGAACTCGTCCGCCAGCAGCCGCATTTCCGGCCGTACAACCTGCATCAGAACATCCAATGGTAGCGTCACCTGCGCCAGTCGGCTCACCGCAGGGCCGATCACATAGGTTTTCGCGGCCGTACGATAGACGTAGCCAGCATCCACCAGCGCCCCGAGCAAGTTGTGGCAAGTCGCGCTGCTGATCCGCAGGGACTTCGATATTTCCGTCAAGGTAAACGCCTGGCCGCTGTGACCGCCCAGAAAATTGAGCACAGCGACGGCGCGCGCGATGGGAGGAGAGGATGACATGGCAATGCAACGCCCTGAACTTTCCCGGCCCTAACATCAAGCCCGCGCCTTCGGCAAAATGTCAAATCCCATCATAGATTCGTTATTTTGAGAGAATTTTTGTAATCTTGACAAACTTTCGGCATTATTCGATTTCACGCCTGAACAAAGCATGAGAACGGCGTTGCAAAGCCGTCTGCCCACCCCAGCCCGAGAGGAAATCATGACCGTATTGCCATTCAGCCCCTTCGACGCCGACGCCCACGTCAATCCGCCGCCAACATTCTGGGACGACTACCTGCCGTCCGCCTTGGCCGGACGGGGCCCGAAAATCGAAGAAGGCACACCGGACGAAACGCACGACTGGGTCGTGTTTGAAGGATCACGCAAACCTTTGAACGTACTTTCGTCCGTTGTTTCGCAAGGGCGGAACTTCCGCCCGGTCGGACGCAGCAGCGAAATCCAGTCCGGTAGCTGGGAACCCCAGGCGCGCCTCTCGGACATGGACAGCGACGGCGTAGGCGCCGCCGCGCTGTTCGGTGGCGGCCCGCTGGGCACCCGCGACAATGACCTCTACATCGCCAGCTTCGAAGCCTACAATCACTGGCTGGCAGATTTTTGCTCCTATGCGCCTGACCGGCTTGTCGGAGTCGCTTATCTCCCCATGCAAGATATCGATCAGTCCGTAAAAATGCTGAAGGATGCAGCAAAGCGCGGCATGCGAGCTGTCAACATCCCGGCATTCCCCCAGTCCGGAAAAGGAACGGACGGAGGCGGTTTCGCAGCGCAGGTACTCGCACTCACTGGTGACCCGGATGGCCCGCTGCAATACGATGACCCCGCTTTCGACGTCTTTTGGAAAGCGTGTGTCGATCACGACATCGCAATCACAATTCATCTCGGTGCCCGCATCGCGCGACCCGGCATGAATCGCTTCCTGCCCCACCTCGTAATGTCGAAAGTCTGCATGGCTGAACCGATTGCGATCATGATCTTCGGCGGCGTCTTCGATCGCTTTCCAGCCTTGCGCTTCGGTGCGATCGAAAGCGGCGTGGGCTGGATGGCCTGGATGGCCGAATACATGGACAGCATCTACGACAACCAGCGGCATTGGCTGCAGCTGGACCTGCAACATCGCCCAAGCCACTACATGGATCAGAACATCTATGCTTCCTTCATCCGCGATCCTGTCGGCATCCGGAACCGCAATCTGCCGGGCGGACGAAACATCATGTGGTCAACCGATTACCCCCATTCCGAGACGACGTGGCCAAAGTCGATGGACGTCATGGACTGGCAGTTCGACGGCGTTAGCGAAGAAGACCGGGCACCTATCATGCGCGAAAACGCCATGCGGTTCTTCGGCCTGTCCTGACCACCTGAGTATAGAGCATACTGGCCAGCACGATATCCATTGTGCTGGCCAGTATCGGCACTGTTGTGGTTGATATGGCTGGCCCTCATGAGGTGCCAACCATCTAGCCGCCATTCACCTCTAGCGAGCGCATCCGACTCCCTGAGAGTACGTTGCTCAGGCACTGCCTCATAGGCCACCGTCAATCGATAATCAGGTCATCATACTTGAACGGCCCGCCAACAACTGGACGAAGTGAAGCCGGGCTGCTTCCATCGAGGTCGAGCAAACCGTATTCCCGAGCCTGCTCCGCACCAATCACAGTGCGACCTGACAGCGCCATCATCCCTGGATCGCTGTGGATGGCCGCAATGAGACGTCCCGTGAAGTCTGGTGTTTCCATATGAGGCAGCAAGAAATCAAACTGCCCAGGCTTCTCCGCCATGGAAGCCGCTGACCGGGCTGTTTTGAGAAGGCCCATCCAGATGCTGACAGACGCCGCACCGAAAGGCTTTAGTTCCACCGCCATATCGGCCGACATCTTATCGGTTCCGGCCTTTTGTGCACCGTACGCGGGCCCATGGGCATAATTGACGGCACCGGGCGCTGAGGTGAAGATTATGAGACCTCCAGGTTTGGCGACGAGCAAAGGGGCAGCCGCATGAGCCGCGATATAGCTCGACCTGAGGCCGACGGTAATGATGTCCGCCATTCCGACAGGCCTCGTCCAGAACGGTCCACGCTGGATCAGATCGCTACTGATTGCCGCGGCGTTATTGACAAGAATGTCCAGGCGTCCCTCATCACGTTCGACGGTGGCAAACAGATCTCGCACAGCTTCGTCGTCGGCATGGTCGCAAGCGAAGGCAACACCGCGCCCGCCGGCAGCGGTTACCTGGGCTGCAGTTTCATGGATGGTTCCGCCGAGCGGTGATGCATCCTGCGTCTGGCTACGCCCGGTGACATAGACGGTATAGCCTGCTGCTCCCAATGCCCGCGCGATGCCCTGGCCCGCACCGCGACTTGCCCCTGTAACGACGGCAACACCTTTGCTCATACTCATATCCTTTTGCGGCCTGACCCACCGCTATTCTCACATGATCCGGAAACCCACGCATCTGAGATAGCGGTGGGTGGGGCGTATCTTACCAGTTGATCGTAAATGTGGCGTCAACCGTGCGCGGCGTAACGGGTCGTCCGCTAATCGCCGCAGTGTAGCTGGCGGTGGACACAACGTAGTTCTTGTCGAGCAGATTACGCCCGACCAGAGCGATGCCATACCGTCCGTCATCACTGGTCCAGCCAACGCGCGCGTTGAACAGGCCATAGGCCTTCTGCTGTTCGAGATACCCGCTGACACCGTCTGCCCCGTCATTGGCAGGGCTGAAGTAGAGGTCATCCTGCCATTTGTAGTCGGCACCGATGTAACTGTTCCCGCCTGCGAGAGGGAATTCATACTGCGCTCCGACGGTGAATGCCCATTCGGGGGCATTGTTCAGCCGTTTGCCGGTTGCGTCAAAGGCGCCGAAGGCAGCCGTATAGGCGCCTGTGTAATGCCGGTACTTGGCATCGAGATAGGCCAGCGTACCCGAAAGAGTAAATCCGCGAGTGGGACGGGCCTGCATTTCCAGTTCGACACCATAAGTCCGTGCAGAAGCCGCGTTTTGCGTCACGGCATAGGAAGGTGGAACGAAAAGGGTTACCTGCAGATCGTCATAATCATACCGGAATCCGGTAAGCGCGATATCGAGCTTACGATCGATCAGCGACGTCTTTGCGCCCACCTCGTATGACCATAGCAATTCCGGGGCGAAGCCGCGTTCGGCAATTACTTTGTCGGTTGCGCCCATGTCATATCCGCCACTCTTGAAGCCACGGGTGACGGAGGCATAGATCAGGCTGTTGGCATCCGGACGGAAATTGATCCCGAACTTGGGTGTCCATGCATCGTATGTTTCCGAGGCGCTGGCGACGAAAGGATCATAGAAATATGGTGCACCAATCACCGGGGCGGACAGTGCCGTATCAAAGTCTGGCGATGCGGATGCAGTCCAGAGGAAACGACCGGCCAGCTTCTTCCGTTCGCGAGTGTACCTTAGCCCTGCAACGATCGATACTTGCGAGCTGACCGCGTATTCAGCCTGTCCATAGAACGCAATGGAGCTGGTACGGATTTCGGGGAGACGGAAATTACTTGCGTCAGCAGGATAGAGTGTGAAGCGAAGCGGCTCTTTCACCTTCTCATGAAAATAAAACAAGCCTGCAAACAGAGTAAGGTTATCGAACTTTCCAGTAAGTGAAAGATCTTCGCTATACTGTTCTTGTCGGAGATTAACTGTTGAGCGCCCGATATCGCTTGCACTGGCATCGGAATCATAGTCCAGATTGCCATGCAACTGCCGCCATGAAGAGAGTGATTTCAACGTCACCGTATCAGTCAACGGGAAGCTCAACTCCAGCGACACCCCACCGCCCGACTGCTCCTGCCGGTTTCTGCGGTTCAGCGACACCTTGTCATAGTCCCCCAGGACCGCATCGTCTGTGGCAAGGCCAGTTGGGGCAAGCAGTTTGGAATAGCCTACAAGCCGCCCTTTCTGGCGCGTATAGTCACCGCGCAGGATTGCCTCGCCATCACCGAGCGGAGCAACGATCTGCCCGCGGATTCCGAAGTTGCTGTCCCGCCCGATATCGCCACCGGTAGAGACATTATCGAAATAGTCTCCATTGCGGCGATACTGAACAGCGAGACCTGCAGCCACTCCTCCGCCAAGCCCACCGCTGACGTACGCGGCACCCGATGCCGTCCCATACGTTCCCGCGCCAGCCTGGAGCCGGGCTTTGAACTCTTCGGTTGGCTTGCGGGTGATGACGTTGATGGTGCCACCGACCGAGTTGCGTCCGTAAAGTGTGCCCTGTGGCCCTCGCAAGACCTCGATCCGTTCGACATCGAGGAAGCTGGAAAAATATCCCAAGGTGCGACCAAGGTAGACACCATCGAGATGCACCGTGGAACTGGGATCGGTGCCCGCGAAGGGATCGTTGGACCCCACCCCGCGGATAAATATCTGCGCATACCCGGTGAAATCGGCGATTTGCAGGTTGGGTGTGTAATCGGTCAAGCCGCGAATGTCGTTTACACCTCGCTGGTCGAGTTGATCCGCGGAGAGTGCGGTGATGGCTATAGGCGTGTCTCTGAGCCGTGATTCCCCTGTACGTGAGGCCGTAACGACAATTTCCGAAGACGGTGCCTGGTCGTCCTGCGCCATCGCTTGAGTACCACCAAGACCGATTGCGAGAACGCTGGCTGCAAGCCCGTACCGTCCGAAATTGGATGACATCATCTTCCTCCCTATCAGGTACGTATCAGTACCCTGAAATAAATGGTGATTCTTATGCAGTTGATTCGAATTTATTGTGCGCCACCTAAATAGGTACGCATCAGTACACAACAGAATTTTTCCCTTTAGGGTGGCGATGTGACTTGTTGACCCCCGATTGCCAGACCATTATCTGTGCGGAAGTAGTATTTGGGGATCAGGTGGTTTGAGCACGAATGTGACTGAGGAAAGTCCGCGTCGGCGGGGGCGTCGCCGCAGTCAGGAGGCAGAACGTGCGATACTCGACCAGGCGATGCTGATCCTGCTCCAGTACGGCTTGCAAGGATTTACCCTGGATCGCGTTGCGGCAGCTGCTTCAGTAAGCAAAGCGACAATTTATCGCCGCTGGCGCTCAAGGGAGGAAGTGGTCCTGGCCGCATTGGGAGCGATCCCTTCGATCAAGGCGGAAATAAAGGGCAACGTGATCGAAAGTCTCACAGGCGTGATTCAACAGTTTGTGGAGCTCGTGAAAAACACCCCGGGACAACTCGAAGCCCAAACCAGAATGGTGACGATGATGCCATCTCTGGTCGCGCAGTGCGCTGACAATCCCGCGCTGATGGAAGCCCTCCATACCTACATTGAGCAGCGCAAGGCCCCAGTGCGGGAGATTCTCGATCATGCCATCTCAAGTGGGGAGCTTCTCGCACCTCAGAATGTCGATCTGCTGATCGATGCGATAATGGGGCCCATAGTCTTACGGCTGTTTCTTGGAGGCGGCGATGTCAGCGAAGATGCAACACGCGAACTAATCCGCTTGGTGGTATGCGGCGCAAATACGCTCAAATAACGCGTCGAGATACGACACGGGAGCATTCGGGATGCCCAACGAGAGCCGGGTTGGAGAGGTTCTTCGGCGGCGGCCACTGCCGACATCCAGCAGCATGGCCCCGCCAGCGAACCGGCAGTCACAAAGTGTCAGCTGACCTGATCAAGGCAAGCGCACAACCAAGACCGTCATCTGCGGTTCGTCAGTAGCTGCAATTTGCAGCGTATAGCGACCCGGCGTCAGGGGAAAGTCGACGATTTTGCGAATGCCGGTGCAATCCGGACCATGGCCGTGCACAATGGAGGTCACAGCCTGACGGCCGCGAACGAGGTCGATCCAAGCTGCCGAGCCGAGCGCGACTCGGTAAGTGCCGGCTTTACGCACATCGAGCCGGACCAGGCCGCCGAAGCTGCCCGATTCACCGGGCTTCTCAGGGCGGAGAGGATACCGGACCTCAGGTGTTTTCAGCAACGTCAGGTGTGCAGCCTGCCCAATGGCCAGGCGCGCACGGCCAGTGCGGCCTTCGCTATTTTCCGCCGCAAGTGGGACCGGATCAGCCCAGGATGCCAGTTCATCTGTCGGTGCAACTGGCATCACGCAAGCTGCCGGAGCCATCTCCTGCGCTGCGACTGGTGGGGGCACGAGAGCGATGAAAGCCAGTGTTCCCAAAACCACAACCCTTGAAATTTTCACGGCCATGCTTGCCTCTGTCACCCATATCTATATTTCTCTAAATATAGATAGTCGCCCTTTGCGACAACCACTATCGGGGTATCCCATGCGTCTGTTCACTTTATTCGCTGCTGCGAGCAGCCTTGCTCTGTCGACGGGGGCATGGGCAGATGAAGCGCCATCAACGAACGATGACGGCACGTTCACCCTTGGCCAGATCGTCGTTACCGCGCTGCGGCCGAAGGGAATCGAAATCAGTGGCGAGACGCTGACCGCCGAGGCGATCTATGCGTTCAACCGCCCGACCCTTGACGATGCGGTAAATGTAATGCCCGGTGTCATCGCATCGAACAGCGGCGGGTCGCGCAATGAACGCCTCGTCTTCGTCCGTGGGTTCGACCGGTTCCAGGTCCCAGTCTCGATCGACGGCATTCGGGTCTATCTGCCCGCCGACAATCGGCTCGACTACGGCCGTTTCCTCACCCCCGACATTGCCGAAGTGCAGGTCGCCAAGGGATATGCCTCGGTGCTTGACGGGCCTGGCGCGATGGGCGGTGCCATCAATCTGGTAACCAGCAAGCCCACGCGGGCGTTGGAAGGAGAAGTGCGCGGCACGCTCAATCTCGGCCGTGAAGGCGAATATGCGGGCTACACCACTTACGGTCGGCTCGGGACCGCGCGTGATAAATGGTATGCTCAGGCGTCATTCGCCCGCAACTTCCAGGATCACTGGGACCTTGCCGGGGGCTACACTCCGACGGTCGGTTCGGCCGAAGATGGCGGGCATCGTGACTTTTCCCGCACGGTCGACTGGAGGCTCAATCTGAAAGCAGGCCTCACGCCGAATGCCACTGATGAATACTCGATCAACTACACCCGGCAGGAAGGTGAGAAGAACGCACCACTGCACGTAACCGATCCGCTCTCAACGCAGCGGTTCTGGACTTGGCCATACTGGAACATCGACAGCATCTATTTCCTGTCGAACACAGCCCTGGGTGACCGGGCTACGCTGAAGACGCGAATTTACTACAATACCTTCGACAATCTCCTGCGCTCGTTCAACGATCGCACTCAAACCACGCAGACCCTGGGCCGCGCATTTAACTCCTATTACGCCGACAAGGCGTGGGGCGGTTCAGTGGAACTCGGGGTCGACATCAGCAGCGCAGACCGGCTCACGATCGCTGCTCATTACCGCCGCGACAAGCATGTTGAATGGCAGCAAGGCTTCCCTTCGGGGGCGACTGAACCGCCGCAGACCAACATCGAGGACACGTATAGCATCGCTGTCGAAAACCGGGTCGCATTCACATCGGCCCTGAGCCTGACATTGGGAGCGAGCTTTGATTGGCGCGACCTCAAGAAGGCGGAAGAGTACGGCACACCACCAGCTGGCGGGGCGGCAGCGATTTTCAGCTATCCGCTCCGGAACTCCGATGCCTTCAACGCGCAAGGCCAACTCGTCTGGACTCCTGACGCTGATACACGCGTCAATGTCAGCATTTCGTCGCGCGCCCGCTTTCCAACTATCTTTGAGCGTTTCAGCACGCAGTTCGGCACTGCAGCGTCGAATCCGGGCTTGAAGGCCGAGCGTGCAACGAATTATGAGCTAGGCATCAGCCATCAGATCGGGGCGTTTCATATAGAAGGCGCGCTGTTCTACAGCGACATCGATAATGCCATCGTCTCGGTGCGGCCAGCCGGGTTCCCAGCCAACGCCACTCAACGTCAGAACCTTGGCAATGCCCAATACTATGGCGGGGAGATTTCGATCAACGCCAAGCTTGGTCCAACGTTCGATCTGGGAGCCAACTACACATACATCCACCGCAGCTTCGACATCGCTAATCCCGCGCCGGGAACCATGGTGCCAGTTTTTGCGCTGACAGGCGTCCCAACCCACAAGGCCTTCATCTACGCCGACTGGCATCCTCTGAGGAGACTTCGCATCCTGCCAAGCCTCGATATTGCCTCGGATCGCATGACTTCGACGACAGCGCCCCCGCCTATTTATTACGAGACGGGAAACTACGTCGTTGCCAACCTGCGAGTGGATTACCTGGTCACCGAGCAGATCGAACTCGGATTCGGCGCGCGAAACCTGTTTGACAACAATTATATGCTGGCAGACGGCTTTCCAGAATCAGGCCGCATTTTCTTCTTGAGTGCCCGGGCAAAATTCTGACCAATGGCCTCAGCGAGGCGCCCTTTAACGACTGGCAGCCGACAAGCGGAAACAGTCCAGACTGGTGCAAAGCCCTAGTATTGGGACCTGTTCTGGCAAGGAATGACAGAGGTTTGTGGCGGAGCTTTCAGTCTAGCTGCAGCTGGTTTCCGACCAGCACTTCCTCTCTCATTATGTATTCAAGCTTTACCTCTTAGCCAGCGCAACCAAACGACGGCCCCTGCAAGTATCCCGGTCGCTTCTGGATCACGCATATAGGGATGCGTAATTTGATATGACTGACCTTCGGCGGCACGACCGCCACTTATGCGAACATATCCCGCAAATGGATCAAAGGAGGATTCTGCGCGATCTGCGATTGTGGCATTTTGCCTTCCCTCGCCAGCCTCTGGTAAACTCTTGTGTTTGCGAGCGCCATATAAGTCACGGCCATGCGGCAGAAATACAGCCTGTGGTCCACACGCCTTCCGGTCAATTTCTCGTAATGATCGAATGTTTGTTCTTCGTCCCAGAAGCCAGCCAGACGATCGGTCTGCGCGTAGGCCTCCGCCATTACCCGATCCATCATGACGTAAAAGGCAACATCGAACCCAGCCACGCCCAGGTGCGAAAATTCAAGATCCAGAACCGCCACGGGATCGAGACCGCGAAACAACATGTTTCGCAAACTCGCATCCCCCCAAACCATTACCGGATCATCATTCATTTCAGGCTGCGCGGTTTCAAGCCACGACACCGCTTGTTCAAGGACAGGATACACTCCTTCCTGCTGAACCACATCAAGATACAGGCGCCAGTATGCAACAAGCCTGTCCAGCGCCGTAAGGCCTCCGGTGCGTAAGGCCAGACTGGCCGGATCGCAGTGGACAATATCCGCACTATGTATCTGCGCGATGGCGTTCAGACCATTTTCCCACAATCGCGACCGTTGCTCTGCATCGAGATCGTGGATCCACCCTTGCTTTACGTATGATGGCCAGTCAGGTGCGCCTTTCCCCTCCACATAGTCCATCAAAATGAAGGGTGCGCCAAGAATGCGCTCGTCCGGCTCAAACGCGATAGGTTCAGGCACCGGTGCGGCTGAACCTTGCGCCAATATCTTCTGAGAAAGGTACTGTTGCCCCGCATCGACATAGGGATAAGCGACCCGTGCAGAGATCAAACGTAACACGCATCTCTTGCATATGGGGCCACGCGCCAGCTCGACCACATATATCTCGCTCGATGCGCCGCTGGTTCCCGGAGTCCGCACAGCTGCTATTTCCCCAAGGTCCCGTTGGTTCAGCCATGGCTGCAACCGGTTGGCGATCGAGTTTGCGTTCTGCAAAGTCGATTTTTCCAGCGACGAGCGGATCGCGGCATCCTGAAGGCTATCAGAGGTCGACATATTGCGCCTCAGACCAGCCCAGTGGGCGATAAGGGCCCATGAGAAGCTGTTCGGTGTGGCCGAAACCGATGACCCGCCCGTTTTCACGCAAGGTCATGACGCTAAGAAGCATTTGCCGGTCTAGGCGGCTCATATCCACGCCAGAAAGATCCCAGTCTTCCCGTTCCAATGCCAGAACGGGTCCATGCGACAGACCATGGTTCCAGGTCGCGTGATTGTATCCAATCCCGGCATAGTAGAACGATGGGCCAGCCACCATCTCCCAGTCACGGCAGCTGCCATCCTCCAGCTCAACACGGTAGCGCCCTCCTCCGATGCGCCGCGTACCGTCGCGAAAATCAAGATCGAAAGTCCAGTCGGCCACGTGTATCAGGCATGGCTCCCCCACCGGCACATCAACCGGGGTATCGTAGACCGGAGCGAAGTAACCTGTCCGCTCTTTCGAAACCCCCTCACCATCGTCGAGCACACGGATGACGCAAAACTCGCCATCGAGCCGGGCGACGAGATTCATCCAGAAAATCTGGCCTCCCTTTTCAGCAGTCGTGTGATTTTCGGCGAACAAGCGCACCCCCCAGGACTTGTCGCGCAAACCATGGCACCTGCTCTGATCGACGGGATAACGAACACCATCAATCGCAATCCAGCCATGCCATCGGCCATATTGCATGAAACGCGTCTGATCGATGAAAGTCATCCCATCGCGCTCCAGCTTTAGCCGGCCTTCGTCGATCGCTCCGGTTTCGGCACGAAATTCCAGATCGTAACCAACACCTTCAGCGTCACCGTAGCAGCGCAGCAGGCGCATCGGCTCCACAATCTCCAGTTTCAGAGGCCCACATTCCATGATCGACGGATCGGGCGAAAGAAGAAGCGAGGCATGCAAGCTCACCTGTCGGCCGCCCACAGCCACGGAAAAATGCGCATCCTGAACGTGACGGTTAGGATATCTGCCAAAAGCCGCGCCAAACACGATCGCACCAGACCTTTCATAACCCGAAAAGAAATACCGGTCGTAGAAATTGCGGTCGGTAGTCGCAGGCACCCGCAGATAGTCGGGCGTCTGATGAAGACAGTAGTCGTCGAAGCGCGAGATCATCGAATTATTCGACCACTGCGGCAATTATCGAGGCACAGTTGTCGATCCGTATCTCCCCGCCGCTCATGAATGAAGATTCGTCAGAAATCAGATAAACCACCGCATTTGCGATATCTTCCGGCACAGCAGAGCGCATTTGTGGAGCATCCGGCTGCACAGGCGCGGATGGCGGAATCCGCATGCCAGGCATCTGCGCCGCCATTTCCGCTTCCAATCCCGAAACCAGTGGCGTGTCGACCCCCCCGGGAAGAACCGTATTGCAACGAATGCCAAGCTTGTTGACTGCGCAGTATGCGGCCACCGACCGTGTGTAAGATGCGACCGCCCCCTTCGACGCGCAGTATCCACCATAGAAGTAGAGGCCGGAAACGGCGCCGATCGACGCAATGTTGACGATGGACCCGCCACCGCTGTCTATCATTGCAGGGATCGCATGTTTGCACCCGAGGACAGTGCCCTCCAGATTGACGGTCATCATCGCGCGCAAGGCATCGAGCGTGATCGTGCAGGGATCGCCAACCCGGATAATGCCAGCGTTGTTCACCAAACCGTCCAGCCTGCCGTACCGCGCAACCACTCTCGCGATCAAATCCTCCCAATCGGCTTCTGAACTGACGTCGTGACGCACGAACTCCGCATTGCCGGTGCGTTGCGCAACCGCTCGCCCCTTCTCCTCTTCGACGTCGGCAAGTATGACGCGTGCACCCTGTTCAGCCAGCAACCTGACGTCCGCTTCGCCAATCCCGCTCGCGCCTCCTGTAACGATGACGACTTTGCCGTTCACACGCTGCATCGCGTCTTCTCCCCGATCACGGTCACCGCGCAAACTCGTGCACGTACCTGTTGTAATGGATGTCTTGGCAATCGCCCCAGGCGATCAGCCCGCCAATGTCCCAGCGGGTCAGCGCGTAATGAACGACAACATTCTGCCAGGTGTTCCACGGCACACGCGCCATCACTTCGCCATGCATCTTCAGCACCCGCCCGGCATCGTCTTCGATTTCCATGTCGAAGCCGCGTGGAGAATGGCCATCGGCCTCTCTCCGGGTAAGCTTGGAGGCACGCGTAACCGCCGCAGTGTGCCCATCCATCGCGAGATAACCCCAAAGAAGGTTTTCGCCTTCCGAAGGCTGATTGAATGCCCCTGTCCAGTCAGGCTGCAAAGCCGGATCGTCGAACGCGACGAGATGAAAGGATAATCCGTCGGCCATACCTGTCATCCAGGTGATCGGCGGCAGGTCGAGCGGACTTTCGAAGCGTTCCGCCCCCCAAGAACGATCGCGCATAAAATAACCATCGATGGCGATCTGTTCCCCGTAAAGGTCAAGTGCGCCCGTGACTTTCATGGGCTGCACCAGATGGTGACCATTTGGACGGGAAACCGGCACATGCGCGGCTTGTGCAACCACATCGAACGAAACGCCTCGCGCAGGATCGTGCATTTTCAGCCGCGCCTTCTCCAGCGGCTCAACAATTTCGATCTCCAGACCAATCGCCTCGATCCGATAGTGTCCGATCTGATCCGGCATAGGTAGAAAATGGTGGTGATTTACATAGTCTGCGGCGAGCGATGAACCTCGCAGGCCCCGCCAAAGCAGAACCCCGGCACTCATGACCTTCATTGCCGGGTGAAACCAGATATAGATTTCACACATCAGATTATGCTCGGGAGCGGTAAATCCCCAGTATGACGTTTCCGTCCACGCATACCCTGCACCTTCGGGAACCGCGTGCAAAAATTCGTCCTCAGCTTTTAACAGGGGACGGTTCCCAGTCGCTGTGGCTGTAGTCCAGCCGGGGTTCAGCACCGTCTCGGTCATAGAACATCCTTAAGTTTGGAAGCGATGTCTCGAAGGAAAAAACGATACAGGGCCAATCCCTGATACGCGGCCTTGCTCGCCGGATAGAGCCCGTTCACCAACCCGTACCAGGCAGTCGCGGTGGTCGTGGCATTGCGTGTCGATCGCCATATTTCGTAGAACTTCGCCCGTCCGACATCAGGGACTTCGCCGCCCGCATCACGGTAAGCCTGCAACACATTCATCCAGTCGACATGGGGTTCAGCAACGAGTTGAAAGTAACTCAGATCTTCCACCGGATCCCCTGCATGGGCGAATTCCCAGTCCAGCAATCCCGTCAATCGCCCATTGTCAATCAATGTGTTGCGGAAGCTGACATCCCCATGGACAAGCCGTGCCGGCTCGTCACTGTCCGGCACATTCGCGGCCAGCCATGCATACGCCGCTTCAAGAATTGCCGAGGGATAAAGCCGCCGCCGCTCCCATTTGCCACGCCATTGCGCGACCATACCCGCAACTGCGCTTGCGCGGGAAACCTCGGCCAAGCCCACCGACGACGGCTTTAGCGTGTGGAATTGCGCCATACAGATCGCAACGTCGCGCGCCACCACTGCCTTCTCTTCGCCATCCGCCTGCCAGTCGCCAAACACGGCCTTTCCCGGAAGGCGCGGAAAAATGAGAAAGGGCGCATCGACAGCGTCTGTCGACACATCTCCGGCCAAAGGACGAGGAACCGGTACCCCTGCATCACTCAACCGCAGCAGAAGGGCGTGCTCCTCGCTTACGGAGTTTTCACCCGGGCCGAAGGGCAAATCGCGCCGCAGCACCAGATTCGAGTAACCCGCAAGCTCACCTGAGATTTCGATCATCCAGGTGTCTTTGGAATAGCCGCCGACGACTTGCGAAATACTTGTAACATGTCCCACATTCGGATACTGCATCTCGGATGCGAACCAGGCCTGAAGTCTCTCGGCTTCCACGGGTGGCTGCAATTCGGGGACGCCATCCGAAAAATCTTTCGCCCGGCGATCTTCGTCAGCAAGCCGCGCTTCCTCGATAAGGACCGCCTCACGCGCGCAATCCCCTCCTGTCCGTGCGGATACCGCAAGAGCGGCATGGGCATGCGCCAAATCGGGATCGGAATATAGCTCTCCACCAGAGAGATAATCCCTCATCCATTCATCCGGATTATCTTTTTTCTCATTTATTTCAGATTGATAATTTTTACCTTCGCCAGAACCCAGACCCACTGCCACCCACCCCAGCATCTCGTCCATTAGTGCGGATGTGGTTTTCGCGCCCTCCGAACCCAATTCCGGAACGAGCACATCTCGCAGGTCCGCGCGTAACGATTGCAGAACTTGCGCGAGAGCATGATGCACGGCCGGCACGCTGGTCGGAAAGGCCGTCATACGCCTTCCTCTCTCTTGTCTTGACTAGTGCCAAGCCAATGCCCAGAGCTGGCACATGTAAGCATTTTAAGGGAAGAAACAGGTTGGCACGCAAGACGTCCGCACAAAATCGGCGTCCAGCCCATACGCTGGCCCGCCGCCGCGAAATTCTCGATATCACTCGGCAGATCATCACTGAAAACGGTTTCGAAAACATTCGGATGCGCGAACTGGCGAAGCGTTGTGGGGTTGCTGTAACCACGCTTTACAACCACTTCGGAAGCCGTGATGAATTGATCGCTGCCGTGCTGGAAAACGACTTTCGCGGCCTTTACGGACCGCTTTCGCAAAAGACGGCCGATCTGCCGCCGGACCGCAAGTTCATCAGCCGCGTCGTTTACGCCTGTGACAATATCCTGGCGATGAGCGATTACACGGCGACTGTCCTGACATTCTATTTCCGTCCCAAGGTTGACCCGATCCTGCGTTCGGTCGTCCATGACTATGTCGCCGGAGACTTTGCAGGCATTGCGCAGGCAATCGCTGAGCTTGGCGAATTGCAGGACTGGGTTGAACCCGCCGATTTCGGAAGCGATGTCGTCACACAGCTTTACGCAATCGTCATTATCTGGCTGCAGGGATACATGCTCCCGTCCGCGTTGCATCCGCGTTTGCTGCGCGCAGGCGCCACGGCGTTTGCCGGTGTTTCCAAAGGTAAGACGCGCGAAGCGTTCGAAAGGATAGCGGCCGATCCGCTTTCTGCCATTCATGACGCAGCCACCGCTTCGGCGCCCGCGATACGGCCGTAAGTGATGCAATTGGCTATCGCATAGCCGCTACCGACATAGTTTCGCCCAAACACATTGCCGACAGTTTCGCCAGCGGCGAACAGACCGGGTATGGGAGTCCCCGCTTCACTCAGAACGCGCGCTCGTTCGTCGATACATAGCCCTGCCCCGGTTACCACCAGGATCGCAGGTCGCACCTCCGCCGCATAAAAATCCGCATCCCTGACTGCGACGAGATTTTGTGCCATTTTGCCGAAATCATCATCGTGCCCGGCATCCGCCAACTTGTTGTAGTGCGCAATTCCGGCTTCCAACCCCGCCGGATTGACACCGGCTTTTTCCGCAAGCTCGGCCAAGCTGCCCGCCCGGTGGACCTTGCCTTCAGCGATCTGGCGTTCGAGCGTTTCAGTTATCCAACTTAGCGTAATGGTGCCGTTGGCAAGAGCTTCCAGCACGCGGGGGTGCGGACGGGCATGTTCACGCAGCATCGCAGCATCGAAGATCACCCAGCCCCTGCTGCCATCCTGCCGCTCCAACCCTTCGGCAATTTCCCAGTATCCGCCATCCTCGGCGACGAAACGTTGCCCATGGCAATTGACCAGCACACCCCATTCCGGCCCGATCACTTCGAAATCGCGATGAAAACCCGGCGTCATCAGCAGAAGACCGCTATCGGCGCCGCCCAGTTTTGCACCGACTTCCTCGCCCATGAGCAGTCCGTCGCCACGGTTCGACGGCCACCCCACGTGCCAAACCCAGTCACTGCTTCCCCGCGTCTTCGGCAGGAAACGTTGCACGAGTTCCGGGTTCGCGCCGATCCCCCCTGTCGCGATCACGACCGCGCGGGCATGGATTACCTCTCCGTCCACCAATGCCCCGGTCACCCGACCGGCAGCGTCGCAGACAAGCTGTTCCACCCGGCTTTTCAACGCAATGTCCACGTGGCGCTGATACAGCGCATTGTCCAATCGTTCAGCGACAGCCATGCCGAAGCCCACGGGTTCATGCGCCCGCGGCACTGTGCGACCGCTGGGCGAGGACAGTCTTTCCTCGGGGTATTCAACCCCCAGGGCCTCCAACCACGCCAGCGAGTTCGCCGCTTCGGCGCAAAGGCGCCGGATCACCGGCTCCGGTGCATCCGGATTGATCGCCATGACATCGCGAAACATAGCCTCAGGCCCATCATCGATACCCAAAGCACGCTGCTGACGCGAACCTCCCGCAAACAGCAACCCACCTGCAAGAGCGGTCGAGCCGCCCAGCCGATCACTGGCTTCGATCAGACACACGCTGGCACCAGTATCCGCTGCGGTAATTGCGGCAGCCATGCCTGCACCGCCGCCGCCGATAACCATCACATCGTACATTTGCTCAGACATCGGAGACCTCGTCTCGCGCGGCACTTCGGCCAGCAGTCACGCCAAAGATCAACGCAGCCCCCAAGGTGCATCCGGGCCCAAAGTAGCTCGGCCCACTGAACGCCGCAGTCACGTTGCCTGCCGCGTAGAGTCCCGCAATCGGGTGACCATCCCTTCCAAGCACCCGCGCAGCGGGATCGAACAGCGGCCCGCCGCATGTGCCGATGGTCGCAGGGATCATTTCAACCGCGTAGAACGGCGGCTTCTCGATAGTCCCAAGATTTGGGTGGCCGGGATTATCCCTGTCCCCGAAGAAAGCGGCGTACCCGCCTCCCCCCCTGCCGAACGCATCGTCATGCCCACGCATGACAGCCGCATTGTATTCAGCCACGGTCTGCTCAAGGTCTGCAGCCGATATCCCCTTTGCCTCGGCCAACGATGCGAGATCGGGATGGCCTGTAAGCCAGGACGGATCTTTTTGCCCCGGCATGACCGGCCCGAATGGATATTTCTCGCGGAACTGCCCATCGAACACATGAAAGGCTGGAAGATTGGGATAGTCACCTGCCGCATCACGGCGCGTCATATGCTTGAGAATGATGTGGTATGATTGCGTTTCGTCAACGAAGCGCTGGCCCTGACCGTTCACGCAGATCAAATGAGGCATAAGCCTTTCGATCAGTGAGGTACGCACCAGCGGATGCCCATCGGGCTGCACTTCACCCGGAATGCAGTAGGCTGGCCAGCCCCAAAGCCCTTGCATATTGCCAAGCGCGGCATCGACTTGCCGGGCCATGGCCAAGCCATCTCCTCGATTGGTTGGAACGGTTGCCGGCTCAATCCCGACCGGGAAGTTCTCTTCCATATCGGCGGCGTTCCATTCGAACCCGCCGGTAGCAAGCACGACCCCGCGCCGGGCCAAAAAAGAGAGCCTACCATGATCGGTTTCAGCTTCGACACCGTGAACGCGACCGTTGGCGAGAAGACGCCGAGCACGCGTCTGCGGGTGTAACGCGATCCCGCGTTCTACTACTCCAGCGAACAAACCCGCAGCCAATGCTTCACCCCAGCCGACCAGACCTTTTTCGAGCCTTGCACTGTACTCGGACGGATCGATCCGCTCTGGATGGATCGTGGCTTTCATCTCTTCGGTTTCAAGAAAGCTGAATGGCATCGTGCCATGAGGGGAACGGCGGGCGAGAGGACGGGCTTCTCCGAGACGGTTCAGATCAAACACATCGGGCGCAACGGACCGGCTCTTGCCCAGATCCAGCATGCCGCCAGGCACGCCACCGTGATAGTCCGGCATCGTCCCGACCGTGAAGTCGATCGGTGTCGCCTTGCTGAGATAATCGAGCGCTTCCGGCCCCGCGTCGAGATACGCAGCGAAGAGCGTCTCGTCCCCCCTGCCCTCCGCACAATGGCGCATATAGCCGAGCACAGAATCCCGGTCGTCGTCGATCCCGGCATCGCGGGCGAACCCATTGAGCGGCACCCAAGCCGCACCGCCAGACCACGCCGCGGTTCCGCCAAAACAATCGCTCGCTTCCAGCAGGGCAACTTTGGCGCCGCTGTCATGCGCCGCAATCGCGGCGGCTAGTCCAGCGGCCCCTGCACCGATGACAACGACGTCGGCCTCATGCTCCGGTGCACGTTCCATGGAGCGCCCCCTCAGTAGCGGTAGGACAACTGCAATTGCACTTCACGGAAGGGCTGCAGCGTGAACAGGGCATCATTTGTGAAGCCACGAATGGCACCAAACGAGGCGATGGCTTGATTGGTCAGGTTGCGCCCGATCAGCGCGACCTTCCAGGGGCCGGTTTCGACTCCCACATTGGCGTCGAGCCGGAAGAAATCATCCTGCACCAGTTCCGGGTTGAGGGTCGGTTCAACATAGTAGCGGCCCGAATAGTTGAGCGTCGCGCCAACCTGAAACGTCACGTCGTTGCCGATCGGCTGTTCGTAGTTCGTGCCAAGAGAGAATGTCCAACGTGGCGCTCTGGGCAGCGGACGGCCCGAAAGATCCTGCGTGAAATCGCTCAACTGACAACCGTCAGCGGCGGTTTGCGCGTTATAGCATTGCCCGCGTGTCTTACGCGTTTCCCCGATATTGTAGTTGGCAAAGCCCCTGAACGAGAGACCTGTTGTCGGATACCAGTCCAGCTCCGCCTCGATCCCCTTCGTGATGGAATTGCCCACGTTACCGGTGATGAATGAGGCAGTCGCAGGTTGATAAATGCTGACCTGCAAATTGGAGTAGCGATAGGAATAGGCCGTCAAGTTGGCCTGGACTTTCCCCCCGGCAAGCGTGCTGCGAATGCCAGCCTCAAACCCCTTGGCCGTTTCGCTGTCGAACGTGAAGTCGGCTGGTGACAGTCCTGCGCTAGGCGTACCCCCATGCGAAAACCCGCCGGGCAGAAAGCCGGTACGGTATGCACCATAGATCATTAGATTGTTGTTGGGTTTATAAGACAGTGTCACCTGCGGCGACCATCGATCATCGCGGAACTTGTCCTCAAGAACCGTACCTTCGGGCAGGAAGAAGAATGTCTGCCCCGGATTCACGTAAGTCAGTGTATAGCGTGAATCCTTCCGCTCCTTCGAATAACGCGCGCCAGCAGCCAGTTCGAGACCCTGCGCCATATTGAAAGTCACTTCGCCGAAGGCGGACCAACCGTCCCCTTTCTGTTTGGAAAAGTGATCCTGACTGATGTTGCGGCCATCAGCCGGGTCGGGTGGCGGCAGGAGCAACTGATTCAGGTTCGCATAACGAAATCTGCTGTGCTGGTAATTTGCCCCGACCAGGAAATTGAATGGGCCGTCGAAATCGCTCGCCACCCGCAATTCCTGGTAGAGTGCCTTGTTGCTTTCATCGTCGGCAGCAGTGATCAGCCCACCGGACGCAATCAGCCCCGTCGCATACCCGTAATCGTAATCGCTATATGCGCTGATCGATGTGACTGTGACGCCGTCGCCTTCGTATGCCAGCTTAAGCGAAGCACTGACAGCTTCCAGCTCCGAATATGGTCCACCAATGTCTGTTCCCGGCGCGGCCAGATCGACATTGACCGTGCGATTGAGCTTGCAGTCATCCTGAACGGGATATGGTTCCAGCCCGATCATACCAGGCATACCCGTGACAACGTAGGGATTGGCCACACCCGGCCCCTTACAGTTGAAGAGTTGGCTGTAGACCCCGATCCCGTCGTCTCGCCGGCGGGCGTATTGCAATTTCACTGTTGCGTTGAACCGGGATGTTACATCCCAATCGAGTGTAAGCCGGGCAGCCTGTTCTTCCGCGCCACCAAAATGCTTGCTGGGATTGCTGAAGGACGTGTTCTTGTATGCTCCTTTTGAATCGGACAGCCGGAAAGCAAGCCGGGCACCCAGCGTTTCTGTCAAAGGACCGGAAAGGAACCCTTCCCCGTAAAACTCCTTGCCGGCGAATTCATATCCCACCGTGGCACCGGCCTCGAACTTGTCGGATGGACCGGCCGTAGTGATGTTTATGGCTCCTGCCACCGCACTGCGGCCAAAGTACAGCGCTTGCGGGCCCTTGAGAATTTCAATCTGGGCCATGTCCATGAAGCCAAGGTTGGCCCACCGACTTCTGTCATAGAACACGCCATCAATGACGATACCAACGGTTTGATCGAACCCGGTATTGGTCGAGTCCGAGCTGACGCCGCGAATGGAGAGCGTTGTCGTAATGCCGGTATTCGCTATCACGACACCGCCACCCGCAAGGCTGGCCGCATCAGTAAGCGAACTAAGGTTATTGTTTTCCAGAGCCGACGCGTCGAGCGCTGCAATGGCTATCGGAGCATCCTGAAGGCTCTCTGCCCGCTTGCGGGCCGTGACGACAATCAGCCCGGGGATGTCCTCACTCTCGACGCCCCGCGCAACACCCTCTTCCGGTTCCGCACCGTCGCTTTGGCTGTCGAACGGCGAAGTCGCTGCTTCCGAAGCTATCGCAGAAGTTGCGCTAAGCCCCGAAACAACCGCCAAGACCGCAATGCCCGCACCGGACAAAAGAATGCCTTTCACCATCGCTCGCCTCCCCATCCTTGTCATTCCAACTCTCAGTTGGAACATGTTTCAATATCTATCAAATTGAAACATGTTCCAAAAGTCCCTTTCTGAAGGCACCCCAGCCACACATACGAGCCAGGCAATTCCTCCAAACATGGTATATATATACAGTATTATCAGTTGTTTATTGCCGAGAGAGAATCACCCCGGATTGGGCCACTTCAATCGAACTGATAGTTAGAATGAAACATGTTCTGGTTTGGAAATAGGTGATTCGAATGTCAGGTACCCCCTCAACCTTGAGGGGGAGGCTGACAGACGACGATGGCTATCATTCATCCGAATTCTCAATTCGGGCGAACCGAACGCCGCCCGGAGTTCTTCATATCTCGCGGGACAGTGGAGAGATCGCCGCATGAATACACTCAGTCACATCACCTTCGATCTGACGCCCGGCTCAGCACAATATCCGCTAGACGCGTGGTACGTGGCGGCCACTTCCGTAGAAGTCGGCAACACGCCATTGCATCGCCGCCTTCTCGACAAGCCCGTCGTCCTTTATCGCACGCGCGATAACCTACCTGTGGCCCTATTCGACCGCTGCCCGCACCGGGGTTACCCCCTGTCGGCCGGCATATTGGTGGGCGATAATATCCAGTGCGGTTATCACGGGTTGGAATTCAGTCCTGGCGGCGGGTGCGAACTTATCCCCTCCGGCGGACAAACGCCGGCCGGCATGAAGGTCCGCTCGTATCCTGTCGCCGATGCATGGGGCTGGGTCTGGATCTGGATGGGCGATCCGCACAAAGCCGATCGAGAGAAAATCCCGGACCTCGGCATATACGGGTTCGGTAGGGAAGGCTGGTTTGTAGAAACTGCAGCAACCTTCGAGCTCAGGGCCAACTACCTGCTTCCGTTCGAAAACCTGCTGGATGCCACTCACATCACCTTTCTGCATAATGGCCAGATCGACACCGGCGAGGTTGCGGGCAAGCCGTTGGAAATGGTGGTGGAGAAGGAACGAATCCTCGTCATCCGCCGGATCGAAAACGAGCTGCAAAGTCCGCTGACCATGCGCACCTTCGCCTTTAACGGCGACAGGGCTCATCGCACCATCACGGCAGAGGCCGTGCCGCCGAACCTGTGTGGGATCAAGGTGGAACTGGAGCCGGTCGAAAAGTCGGCCGTAGAGCGGCAGATAAACCAGCTCGTCGTCGCCATAACCCCGCAGGATCGCACAAATACCCTGCAATTCACTGCCGTTGCGCAGACCTTTCCATTCGTGAATCCCAGGTGGCGGGAGGAATTGCGGGATCTTCTGAATGAAGACGTTGCAGCGATGGAAAAAATCCAGGCGCTTCACGACAGTATCCCGCGTGAAGAGGCCGTGGAATTCGGAATTCACGCGGACAAGGGGGCCTACCGTGCCCGTTCCATGATCGCACGTATGCTGAGGGACGAGACAACTTCTCCGTCGGCGACAGGGGAGCAAAACGCATGATGCTGAAAAAGTTTTTGGGACAAACGCCGTCTGCGGACCAACTTGTCGAGCGTACGCAGAACCTTATTCCACGCATCAAGCCATACGCCGATCGCATCGAACAGGAACGCAGCGTCCCCCCCGAAGTGATCGAGATGATCGCCGAAGCCGGCCTGTTCCGCATCCTCCAGCCCTCCCGCTGGGGTGGCTACGAAATGTCGCCCCGCGTTTTCGGGAAGGTTCAGACCGCACTGGCCAGAGCGGACATGTCGGTTGGTTGGGTCTATGGCGTCCTCGGGGTCCACAATTTCCAGATGGGGCTATTCGACGACAGGGCCGCGCAGGATGTCTGGGGTATCGATGACAGTGTGCGGATTGCATCGACATTCCAACCGGGCGGAATCGCGACGCCGGTGGACGGCGGTTATGCCTTTTCCGGTCAGTGGAAATTCGCAAGCGGTTGCGATCACGCCGACTGGGTTTTCCTCGGCGGGCAACTGGGCGGAGAATTTCTCACCTGCTTGTTACCCAAAGAGCAATATGAGATCGTCGACACTTGGCATGTCGCCGGCCTGAAAGGCACTGGCAGCAAGGATATTCGAGTGGCCGGGGTCGTCATCCCCGAACATCGGGTACATCGCAGTTCGGACGGTTTTCGTTGCGACAGCCCCGGCAACAAGGTCAATACCGGCCCATTGTACAGGTTGCCGTTTCACCAGGTCTTCATCCGCGCCATCACCAACAGCGCAATCGGGGCGCTATACGGCATGATGGATGCCTTTGAAGATTACGCAGCGGCCCGCGTCGGGGTCGTTTCAGGGGCCACCGTCAAGGATCCTGACGCACTGCTCGCACTGGGTCGTGCAGTCGCACTTGTCGACGAGCTTGAGGCAGTCCGCGATCGCAATTTTCAGATTTTGGAAAACTACGCGAAGGACGGGGCCGTTCCGCCTTTCCCACAGCGACTGGCGTTCAAGTACCAGGCCGCTTCGGTAACGGACCGCTGTCTTGAGGCAGCACGGTTGCTGTTCCAGGCGACGGGTGGAACGGGACTGTTCGACCAACAACCCTTCGGCCGGATTCTGGCGGATCTGACAGCCGCCCGGCAACATGCGGCTGCCCAGGAAAAACTGACTGCCCGCAGTCTCGGCGCACTAACGCTAAAACAGGATATTCAGGAATGGTACTTGTGAATGCTGCCCCGCCCTTGCCCGGCACTGAACAATTGCATTAAAACGTGTTCCATCGTGAATGCACCATGCCTCCGGTGAGGGACAAGGGCATCGCGAGGGAGAGAGAAGTTGGACGACGTGGACCGGTTCCATGACGCCGTGATGGCAATCTACGACGCTGCGGCAGGCGGACAGCCGTGGGAAGATGCTCTCGCGCACTTGCTGGTTCCTTTGCATGCCAAAGCCGTCATCCTGGAATATCAACCTGTCGAACGGGGTGAGACCGAACACTTCATTGGCGCCGGCGTTCGCACGCAACCGCGCGATATCACCGCGTGGCAAACACGGGGTATCAACCAGCGAATTGATCTCGCCCTCCGTCCAGGGCAGATCTTGCGCATCAACGACTTTTCCCAGCGCAGTTGCCCCCCTGACTTCGTTTCCCTATTGGGCCGCTACCGCGTCGCGCGCAGCATGTCCGCCTGTATCGGTATGCAGAATGGCACCAGTTTCTATCTTCATGCCACCCGGCATTCGAAAGACCCGCCTTTCGCGACTACCGACGAAGCTCTGCTCACCCGGATTTCAAAGCACTTGCGGAGTGCCTTCAAAATCAGCGCGCGAATGGAACAACTCGACAATATCGGGCGTCTGAATGCCGACATCTCACACGGGACCGGGATAGGAATCGTGTTGATCGATCCGAATGGATATGCGTACCCGATAAATGGTAACGCGACCGAAATTCTTGCCGGCAATGACACCATTTCGATCAGGAATGACCGGCTGACAATCGGCGATCCCATGTGGGACCGGGAACTGCAAAGCCTGATCACACAAGCCCTGACATTGCCCTCCGATCCACGAGGCAGCGCAATGACCGGTGCCATGCGGATCGATTCCGCCACGGAAACAGACAACTGGCGAATCATCGTCAAAGCCGTGTCATTGCGCGATCAGCCAGTGAAACCACTTTCACGTTGCGCTGTGGTCTACCTTCTCGAATCCCAACACCATTATGACTGCCCTCAGCGAAGCATCAGGCAGGGGTTCGGTCTGACCGCAAAAGAGACGGAAATCGTTTGCCTGGTCTTAAACGGCGCGGAATTCGACACCGTACGGGAACAGCTCAATATCGGCTACTCGACCTTACGGTTTCACCTCGGCTCCATCTACGAAAAGCTCGGTGTCCGCACGAAAACAGAGTTGATCCGGCTGTTGGCACTAATCGGCCCAGTCTTTTTCTCAGCCTCGCGAACGGATTTGCCAGCCCCCTTCCCCCTGCAAGACAGCACCTTACCTCGTACAAAAAACCGAGCAGCAACACCGCTTCATTGACCTTGCGCTTCCATAGGCCACCCCGGAGGACTGATCCGATGCCGCGAAGATCAGAGGCCAAGAACACACGCTGCCCGTGTAACTAAAGAAGGCCAAGGCTTGTTATTCCCAATCCATTTATGCCACATGGTGCAAAATTGGAGAGGTGATAGTGATCAAGCCGCTTTTTGCCCTGTTGGCGTGTACCGCTTTGATAATTCCTGAAGTGGTCAGGGCAGAGGTGCCCGAACTGCGACCGGATCAGGCAGAATTTCGCGCCATTTATCAGACACTGGTAGAAACTGACACGTCCTATCCCGACGGGGATTGCACATTGGCGGCCGAACGGATGCTGGCGCGGTTACGCGCGGCGAATTTCGGGCCTGAGGATGCCGAAGTGTTCATGCCAGAAGGGCACCCGAAGGAAGGCGGTCTGATCGCTCGCCTGCCGGGCAGCGACCCGTCAGCGGGCGCGATGCTGCTGGTCGATCATATCGACGTAGTTGAAGCCAAGGCCGATGATTGGGGCCGAGATCCGTTTCGCCTTGTCGAACAGGATGGCAAGTTCATTGCCAGAGGCGTCATCGATGACAAGGCCCTGTCCGCGATTTGGCTCGACAGCCTGATCCGGATGAAGAAAGAGGGATTTCAACCGCGCCGGACAGTCAAGATTGCGCTGACCTGCGGTGAGGAAAGCAGTCCCTGGCAAAACGGGGTCGAATGGTTGATCCACAATCGGCCGGACGCGGTCGCTGCCGACTTTGCCTTGAACGAAGGTGGCTATGGACAGGCCGATGCAGAGGGCAAACCTGTCGCACTGTACCTGGCAGTGGGGGAAAAGCAGGCAGTGGATTTCACTGTCGAAAGCCGCAATCCAGGCGGGCACAGTTCACGCCCGAGGCCCGATAACGCGATCAATGATCTGGCCCAGGCCCTGTTGAATATCAACGCGGCACCTTTCCCTGTCCAGGCCAGCTCGACAACCAGGGCCTATTTCGAGCGAATGGCACCGATTGTGGGCGGCGAAATGGGTGCGAGCATGGCCGCCTTCGCGCGAAATCCCGACAATGCCGGAGCAGCTGCGGTACTGGCCGCCAATGTCACCTACAATGCCATGCTGCGAACCACATGCGTTGTGACGGTCATCAATGGCGGCGGCGCGACCAATGCCCTGCCGCAAAGCGCCAAGGCGACGATCCAGTGCCGGCTCTTGCCGGGTGATCGCATCGGCGATGTCCAGAACCATCTGGCGCAAGCCATCGTGGGGACCAACGTGACACTTTCCTTGGCGCCCGGACAGGAAACGGACATCGTTGCTGTGGCTCCCGACCTCGATCCCGACATTCTGGGCCCAGCCGAGGCAATTGCGCGGCAGTTCTATCCCGGCATTCCTGTAGTGCCATCCCTGCTGACAGCCGGGACTGACGGAAAATATCTGAGCGCCAATGGCGTGCCGACCTATGGTGTGCCGGGCATCCTGCTGGATGGCGATGGAAATGGGGCCCACGGAATTAACGAGAATATCCGGGTCGACAGCGTGTATCGCGGGCGTGACTATATCTATGCACTGATCCGGCGCTACGCTGGCGGTGAATAGACCCAGAGTTACTCGGCTTTCAGCGCCTGACGTTGTAAGTTCGGATACGACAATATTGCGGACGCTTTACAACTATAAATTGGGTTCGAACTCGTTCCGCTCCATTGGGCACAACCTACACGGGCGCAGCTTTCCGACGTTGCGCCACCTTACGGTTTGATCGCGACTTCGTCGAACTCGTGAAGTCTGGCTCCGTAGATAGAGCACCCCTGCTGCTTGAGACCCGCCATCTCCCCTTCTTCCCGATCGAACTGTGTTTCCTACCCCGCTCAATTCCGAAAAGTGGAGCGGAGACCATGCACTGTGATCAAAGCCAGAGAAAAGGTGGTTCGGGCGGATATGCTAAGGATCGGAGAACTGGCGCACAGTCAGTCTGCCCGCAACTTGTTTCAGATGGTCGCAAATTGCCCCTCACCCCAGTTTGCTCTGGCTATATCTCCGAGCATATCAATCATCGGCGCTCTTTTTCGTCGATCCGCGCAAGACTGACGGCAAATCCGCATCGTTCCCAGGAGTCGAGCATGAATTCCTGATATCGCTCGAACCGGCCACCAAGGTGCCGGTCGATTTCTGCTTGTGTATAATCAAGCCCATGGATGCAGCCATAACCGTCGGCGGCGGCTTTCTCCATCGCGACATCTCCGTCATCCACGCCAAAGAAAACATTCATTACGCCTTCGCCTCTGGAAGCGAGGAATTGCGATACTGCGCTGTTCGTTTCGTGCCCCGGAAGCGGCGCGCGCAGTTCTATTCCCGCATCCCATGCAATTGCGACACGGATACCAAACGGCTCGCCGGTCCAGTCAGCATCCACGAAAGTTGCCCCCAACAGGTCGCAATACTGCCGCTTCGCCCGCTCGATGTCATGCACCACAATCAGAACGCGGTTCACGCCTCTCAGCCCCATGGCTGCTCTCCTGCAATTGGCCGGTAAATCACGTCAGATCGCGCGTGCGACCTGCGCGGCGGAGCGTATCGCGCCTTCGATATAGCCAATGCCGGTGCAATCACCGATGGCGTGGATGGCAAACCCCGCGCGTTCCAGCGAGTGGGCCAGCCCGAGTTCGCCCCGTGCGCCCTTGGCCACGATCACGTGATCAGCCGGCATTTGAACCGTCACACCCTGGGGATCGCGAGCCGCGACATGATCGGATTCGATAGCGATCTCCGTATGACCCGGACGGAGGGTGACACCCAGATTCTGCAATTCGTCGAACACCCGCCACCTGCGTACGATGGTCAGCCCGCGTCCGAAGTGACTGTTTTCGTCGATCACGGCTATTTTGCGACCGCGTTCGGCAAGGAATTCGGCCAGCTCCAGTCCGACCAGATCACCCCCAACAATGACGATGCGCTTGCCCAAGGGAAGCCACGACTTGCTGGCTTCACGAATGAAGCCGGGATCACGTGTGAGGCCGGTCATAGCGCTGGCTTTCGCCGCAAGGCGGGTTGCAAGGCCCATCTTGTCGCGCAAACCATCCATATCCTCACCCATCACGAGACGGCGCAGATCGTCACCACCCAGCACATGGGGAAGATGCGTACCGGGAATATCAGGCAGATCCCTGCGCGCGCCCGTGGCAACAATCACGGCATCGGGCATCAATGAACGTACGAGATCTTCCGTTGCCTCCGTCTTGAGCCGGACGTCGACCTTCGAGTCGTCGATCCCGCGCCGCAGCCAATCGAGAATCCGCTCGTTGGGCGCATAGGCAATAGAAGCGAATTGCAGTGTCCCGCCAAGCCGATTGCCCTGTTCGAGCAAGGTTGTTGCATGGCCCCGCGCGTCCAGCCTGCGCGCCGCCTCCATGCCCGCAGGCCCACCCCCGATAACGAGAACCCTCTTCGGTGTTTCAGTTCGGGTCAGCCACCCTTCTTCTTCGAACCCGGTTTGGGGATTGACGGCGCACCGTGCCGTCTGCCTTTCGTAGATCGCGCTGATGCAAGTGTAGCAATAAATGCAGGGCAGGATGTCTTGTTCGCGCCCGGCCAAAAGCTTGTTTGGCAGTGCCGGATCGGCCAGAAGCTTGCGCCCCATGGCAATGAAGTCCGCCTCGTTCCTGGCGATGACCTTGTCCCCCAGATCCGGTTCGATCCGCCCCGAAAGGATGACAGGTATGTTCACGGCCGCCTTGATCGCGGCTGCCTTGTCGGCATTCAATCCGGGCGTTTGAGGCGTGTGCGAGCCGGAATGAAGCGCTCCCACACGCGGATCGTGATAGGCGGTGGTGGTGATGGCGTCCGCCCCTGCAGCTTCCACCATTCGGGCTGTGGCGATGGCATCGTCCAGCGTAATTCCGCCTTTGCGTCCGTATTCGACGGCGTCGATCTTGCACCATAGTGCCGTATCCGGCCCCACGGCGGACCGCACCGCGCGTACGGTGTCCACCAGCAGACGGGCACGGTTCTCCAGTGAACCGCCATAGACATCGATGCGGCGATTGGTAACGGGCGAGAGAAACGAGGAGAACAGATAACCATGCCCGCCATGGATCTCGAGCCCGTCGGCACCAGCTTCCTTTGCCCGCCGCGCGCCCTGGGCGAACATGGCGATGACCGCATCGATATCCGCCTGTGTCATCTCATGGTAGATCAGCGGCGGCAGGTTGGCGAACCCACCTGCTTCGACTTCTTCGGGAAGGTAGGCTGCGCCAAGCCCGCTGTCTTCCTCCTCCAAGGGAACGGATGGGCACCATGCCGGCTGTCCGGCTGCGGCATTTGCGACCATGCCGCCAAAATGAAGCTGGATGGCAAACTTGGCCCCCGCTTCATGGACTACGTCCGCCACGCGGCGGATACCGGGAATGAAGCGGTCTTCCGAGATAGCCGGCTGGCGCGGCATGTTGTTGCCTAACGGCCAACCCACCCCGACCACGCCCATGGTAACAAGGGCAGTGCCACCTTCTGCTATGCTCCGGTTGAACGCAAGGATGCGGTCCCCGCAACTGCCGTCTTCCTCTGCATAACCGGTGCCCATTGCTGTAAGGAGCAGTCGGTTGCGCAACTCCATTGGACCAATGTGCCCAGGTGCAAGCAAGTGGGGGTGAGATGTGGGCATAAAGAAAGTTCCTCGCTGGGCTCAGTGGTCGAGGGGAACGTCGAATGGAATGAAGAGGTGGGCCGAAGCATTGCCGATGCCCGTCACGCCTTCACGTCGTTCTGCAAAGCGCCATTCACCGTCGGCACGGACGAAGCGATCGTCGTAAGTGCCAATGAAGATCGCCTCGACCTTGCGGGGCTCAGTCTCCTGGAACACGGTGAAATAGCTGCGACTGCGGGCTGCATCCGGTCCGTCGAACCAGATCTGGGCATTCGTGCAGACATGTCGGGTTCGGGGGGTGCCGCCGGGTGGATAGACCTTTACCGCGCTACGCAGCAGGTCACCGAAACCGCCATGCCCGGCCTGCACACTCGGGCGATCCGATCCCGGCATGTAAACGTCGGCCTGTCGGAACATGGCATCCACCCGGTCGAAGTCGCCGTGATCGATGGCATCGCTATAGGCGTGGAGCAGATTCAGCACAGCGATATGATCGCTCGCGGATGGCTCGTAGGCAGGTGCGCCGGGCATCAGTACGACACCTTCAGTTCGATGCCCCAAGTGCGAGGCTCCGCATAGTTCGCATAGGCAAAGCCCAGCGAGCCGAAATCGACGCCCCACTGCTGGTGCGCCTCGTTCGTCACGTTTTTCACCCATCCTGCAATGGACAGCTTGCCACCGGCCATCTCTATGTCCGAGAGAGTCAAGCGTGCGTCGAGCAGCCCGACCGGCCCATCGGAGATGTCTTCGTGGTAAGGATTAACCAGTGCGGTGGTCGTGTAATAAACGCGTGTTCGATAGGAATAATCGAGGCGCGCGGTCAATTCGCCGAATGACAGCGGCGTTCGATACTCTGCCGAGGCAGCCAGCGTCGTGCTGGCAGAGCCAAAGAAGCGTGCGCTGTCCGAAATGTCCACCAACTCGTCCGTCGCCGGATCCAGCAAGTCGAATTCGAGGAACTTGCGGTCGATATAGCCGAAGTTCGCCGTCAGGGTCAGCTCATCCGTCACCGCCGCGGCAGCCTCCGCCTCAACTCCGATATAGCGGGCATGGCCTGCGTTCACGACATTTGAGATTGTCCCACCGGAACCGGCGAGGAACTGGGAACGCTGGATATCCTTGAGATCGGTATAGAAGACCGCAGTGTTGAATCTCAGGCGGCGATCGAACAGCTCGGACTTGATGCCCACTTCGTAAGACGTGAGGTTCTCTGGTTCGAATCCGTCGTTGGCCGCACGCGCGCTAAAACCGCCAGCCTTGTACCCGGTCGCCACGCGGGCATAGGCCATAATGTCGTCATTGACCTTGTAATCTGCCGATACAGCCCAGTTCACCTTGTCGAACGAGCGGTCGAGCTGGCGCACAAACGGCACCGTCTGGTCGAGGTGTTTGTCGTCCCTGGTGTAGCGCAGTCCAGCTGTCAGGCTCAGACGGTCGGTTAGATGCCCGGTAACCTGGCCGAACAGTGCGCGGGAACGTGACTTGTGGCGATAGACGGTATCGGTCGCGAGATTGACCCCGAACGAATTCACGAACACGCCAGGGGCTGCTTCGATGGGTGCGCCGCTGGGCAGGATAAGCGTGAAGTTCGTCGGGTTCGCATCGTGCACGACTTCGCGGAAATAGTAGGCACCAAGCACGAAATCGACGCTGGATCCGATGTTGCCCAACAGGTTCACTTCCTGCGTGAACTGCTTCTGACTGCGATCGAACGAAAGGTTAAAGAGGCTGATAGGCTGGACACCGAGCGGTACGAACGGTCCGCCCGCCAGAATGCCGGGATCGACTACCAGACCGACGAGGCCGCCGTTGCCGTCCTGGTCGCTGACGACGGTATTTTTCCATGTCCGATAACCGGTAAGCGAACGCAGTGTCAGGCTGTCCGAAAGGTCCAGTTCGGCAACGAAGTTGTGACCGGTGATCTTGTCGCGGACGGGGCCGTCCGTGTCGGCGCGCTGGGTCGACATGCGCTTACGCGAAATTTGCGGCGCCTCGCCGCCCAGTGAGGAAGACGCTTCGATATAGGCGAGGATGTCCGGACGCGCGGCGATCAACTGCACGGGGATGCTCACGCCCCGGCGGTCGTTATAGTCGAATGCGTAATCGAGGCGCAGCGGACCGCCATGATCGTATCGGACAGCGATGCGAAACGCATCAGTGTTGTAGGCACCGGGGTCGCCGCTATCGGATCGCAGAACATTGTCGACATAGCCGTCACGCTGCTTGTGAAGGTATGTCGCCCGCGCCCTGAGGCCGGTATCGCCCCATTCGCCGGTGTCGATGGTGGTCTTGGACTGGATGAAGTCGAAGCGGCCATATGACAGTGACTGTTCGACGGAGAATGTGTCGCCAGGCTTCTTGGAAATGAGATTGACCGCACCACCGGTCGTGTTGCGGCCATAGAGCGTACCTTGCGGCCCGCGCAGCACTTCGATCCGTTCGAGGTCGACGAGATCGAACGCCGCACCGGATGTCCGGCCCAAAACGACGCCATCGACATATATCCCCACCGGGCTGTCTGCGGTCAGGACCGTATCGGATTCACCGATACCGCGAATGAACAGGGCCACGTTCGCGGTTGCCGCGCCGGTCATTCCGACGACCAGATTGGGCGCAATCGAGGTAAGGCTCGAAACGTCGGCAATGCCCCGCTGTTCGATCATCTCGCTGGTGATGGCGCTGACCGCGAGCGGAGTTTGCTGCAGATTTTCGCTGCGTTTCTGAGCGGTGACGACGATTTCCGACAGGCCGCCAGCCTCGCTTGCCGGTGCCTCCTGTGCAGCGGCCCGCGAAGCCAGTGCCGTGGCAAGGGCAATCGCGGACGCCAGGCAAACGCGATGAAATGCTGAACGCATGATGGTTTCCTCTCCTCCCGGCGCGCCGCGATTGTCCGCAGTCACGCAATATTGTGATGGACAGCATAATCGGCTTGCGCCCATTCTCCTGGGAGGGTGTAATTGCTCAAAAGGGGGGCAGAAATGCTCGAATCGAACAGCACGTGAAAAGCTCAATTCGAGAAACGCGGCGTCAAACAGTTCCGTTGGACGCAGTTTCCGCGCTGATCGAAGCGCTTGATGCTATCGATGGCGATGTTGGCAAAGCACTCGCTTCGGCCGGATTGTCGACCTGCCGCCAGCTAATTGAAGAGGGCGGACAAGGAGAAGTAACGCGTGTCGCATTTGCGAGGCTCGCGCAGGATTGCGTGCTTGCCTTCCACTATCATGCGTGTCGCCGCGATGCGTTGAAACCCCACCCGGTGCGCAATTTCCGGCTGATGTGTATTGCTTTGCTTGCCTGTCCCGATCTCAAGACCGCGATAGAAGTGGCAGGGCAATTCCAGCACATGGCGTTCGACGGGCATGGCAGGCTTGACCTCGAAGTGGACGGCAATACCGCCACTCTAGTGCTCGATACCCGCATCAAGGGGCGCGGCGTCGGCGACATGCTGGTGATCATGTTCGGACTTGCATCGTTCCACCGCATGTTTGGCTGGCTGACGCACGAGGAAATCCGCCTCGATAGCGTAATGCTCAACTTCCCGGCTGCGAACGAGCGTCTCGCATTCAACGATCTGCTCCAGATGGAGCCGGAATTCGACCGGGCATTCAACGGCTTCCAGTTCCCCGCTTATTACCTCGAACGACCGGTGGTGCGCACATATGACGAGCTGTCGACTCTGTTCACACTTTTCCCATTCGATCTTCTGCCGCCCGGATATGACAGCCAAAGCCTGAAAGAGCGCGCGGCAGCCGCAACGTCGGCGGCCTTATCCCGAGCAGAAAAGCCACCCAGCCTCGCGCAGTTGGCCACGATGTTTGGCCTAACCACCGCAACCTTCCGGCGCCGGCTCACCGAAGAGGGTAGTTCATTGACCACAATACGCCACGATTGCCGGAGCCTACTGGCAATGCGACTTTTGGTGGAATCCAAACTGACGGTGAAGGAAATTGCCTATCGCGTGCAATTCAGCGACGTGGCGGCCTTTCGCCGGGCCTTCCGCAACTGGACAGGGCAATCACCCAACACCTATCGCCAAACCGGCATCAGCCCTCGGCAATAGGCCTTAGTTCGTTGCTCCGGGAACTGTAGAGCGCCTCATCTGTGTTTAGTCTGCCAGGACATCCCTGGATGGCGCCGTCTTCGGATGGCAAGATGGCAGAAACCACTTACAGCGCCATCATCGCTGATCGAAACATTCGGCCTGTTATTCACCGACGATCAAGAGCGCCGCAAAAAATGAGCATACCCGGTTGCCGCACGGCCAGAATCTGCCTTGGTGGTCAAACGACAGGATCGCCGACCGTAACTGTGCCTGGCACGGCCACATCACAATAAACACTCATCAACTGGCGCATTTCGCGCACGATCGTCCGGGTAATCGCAGTGTTTTTGGCTATGCCACCCGGCTGCTCGGCCGCAATGATAGTACATCGCGGACATTCCATGACAACGTTGAATGCCACCTTGCCCAAGAGCAAAGTCCTGCCGACCCATTCACGCTCGCGCACATGGTCGGAAGCACCGCCATCGTCGATCAAAAAGTTGGGGCGGAAGCGCCGGACATCGAGATGCATGCCGCCCATCTGCCGCTCGAGGAAGCGGATTGACGATGTGGTGAGGATGTCGATCGGAAATGCGTCGAAGTAGGTCCCCCTGGGCGCGCCCAGCTCGCTCAGTTCGCGCATCAGATGCGGAGGCAGGCGGCTCATGTCCGGCAGGGGCTCCCCTTCTTGCAGGCCGAAGAGCATCCGGATCTCACTGTCCATGCTACCGGTGACGAGAGCCTCCTGTCCTTGACGCAGGTGTTCCACCTCATCGTCAGGCATTCGCGGCCACAGCGTCAGATGCTTGCCAATCGCGTCGGACAGGCGCTGGTTGACGCGGGTGTCGTCCGAGTTAACGCGGCTGCCATCTGGCAGCGTGATCTCCACATGCGGCACAAGCCCGGCGTCCGTACCCGGCAGATACCGGGCGGAACACAGGAGAAGGCGTGGGATGTAGCGCGCGCTGCGAATGGCCCCCGCTTTCTCATCCCGCACGGCCCATCCCCGATCGAACTGGATTCCACGAACACCCACATTGGCCTGAGCCAGTTGCTCACCACCCATCGATTTTACCGGATAGCGCCAAATCTGCTCGACGGTGAGTTGATCAGTCACAGAACCACCTTTTCCTCAATACTATATAATTACTTAAATTTCTTTATAATAATTATATTTTATACACATTGTTAAATAATAAAACCTATTTTATAACATGCATATTCAGCATTAATTGGTCAATGATTGTTTGTGAACATCGGTGTTCATGATTATTTCTTTATATTCATGATAATCTCCCATAGCTCTGCGATCTCAATTGAAGCCGCTTTCCCGCCGGTCGTGGACTTGTAATACTGAATTGGCGTTCATGACGGCGGTTGCAGGAGAACAAAACGATGTCAGAAACTGCCCCTTATCCCGCGTTCGCGTCTGCTGTCCGGGTGGACAACCTCGTGTTCTGTTCTGGCCAGATTGGCTTGGAAAAGGATGGAACCGTACCCCTGGATCCCGAGCGGCAGTTCCGCCTGGCTTTCGAGAGCGTTGGTGCGGTTTTGGCACAATTCGGATGTACGGCCGAAAATATAGTAGAGTTGACAACCTTCCACGTCGGTTTCCCTTCACACATGGAAGAATTTGCGTCAGCACGCTCCGCTTTTCTGGATGGGGAGAAGTCAGCATGGACAGCCATCGGCGTTGCTGCACTCGGCTATCCGGACTCGATCGTGGAAATCAAGGCTGTCGCCAAAGCGGTTGACTGAACAGTGCGAACCGCCGAAGCGTAAGCGAACATGTTCGACTGGGACGACCTGCGCTATTATCTTGTAGCAGCTCAAGCCGGGACTATCACGGCGGCGGCGGATATCCTCGGCGTGAGCCGCATGACCGTCACTCGCCGTGTAGAGTCACTTGAACGCAGCCTCAACTTGACACTGCACGAGCGGACCGCTTGGGGGCCAGGCAGCACGGATGCAGGTCGCCTTGTCCTGGCTTGCGCGCGCGATGTTGAGACGCGTGTCGCAGAACTGATGCAAGCGCTTGCTATCGAAACGAGCAATAACAGTCATGTCCGATTGAGCATTCCGGCAGAAATTGACGTTGACATTGTCGACATCAGCAACGCGATTTCCCAACAAATACCTCTGATAAAGCTAGAGTTCGTCCGCTCGTCTCGTCCGGACGAGGATCTTCGGCAGCGCCGTTCGCTTGTGGGCCTATGTGTCTCCGACGAGCTCCCCGCGCATTTGCATGGGCGAGCGATTGGCTCGTTGATTTTCACACCGTATCGAAGCGCTGAATATGTCACCGCCCCTGATGACGGTGACTGTTGGATTGGTTACGGTCGCGATCTCGATCACTGCCTACCTGCGCAGTGGATGCTTAGCCACGTCGATGCTTCCCGCTTAGCTCTCCGGGTCAACTGGGCGGATGACCTTCTTGAAGCAGTGCGTCGGGGGACCGGGATCGGCTATCTACAGGAAAATGCCCGTGGGGTGGCAGACTTGGTACCAGTTGATGCTGGGCCGAAGTTCCACTGCAAGCTCTGGCTTTGCATGCACGAGGATGTGCCTCCTTCACCGATGCTTCGCATGTTCTTGGCGCTCGTCCGAGCATACTTTGAAAAGTCGATTTCGATGCCACGATGACGGCCTGTCTCCATTCGAGGCATCGACTGCATTCTCAACGCACTCATCAGGCAACGGGGCTCGATCAGTGAGACTGAGCGGCGAGCGTACGTCTGTCTACCAACGAGGTGGCTTTCCATGACGCTTCAGCCCCTTTTCATGAACGGGAAAGCCACACATTTGTATCGTTTCATCATGACGTAGCTCTCGAGGACCTCACCCTTGTGATCGACGGCGCGCCACAATTGGCCTATCTCGCCGTTCATCTCATCCAGATGCCACCAGTGCCTAGTGCCACGCCCATTGGGGGACCGCTTACAGGGAATTTCGCCTGCGGTCAGCGAGCCGAAACGGTTCCACCACAATCGAATGTCTCGTGGCAGAAGTCATGTCCTGACCCAGCCATCCCCCTGCAAACCTGCACTTGGGGATGCGTAATTTGATATGACTGCCCTTCGGCAATCTCCGGGCATTGCATACCGCCCCCATTTTGCATTTCCAGATTGCCACTGAGGCAGTCCTTCGGCGGCACGACCGCCACTTATGCGAACATATCCCGCAAATGGACCAAAGGAGGATTCTGCGCGATCTGCGATTGTGGCATTTTGCCTGCCCTCGCCAGCCTCTGGTAAACTCCTGTGTTTGCGAGCGCCATGTAAGTCACGGCCATGCGGCAGAAATACAGTCTGTGGTCAAAACCCCTTCCGGTCAATTTCTCGTAGTGATCGAACGTTTGCTCTTCACCCCGGAAGCCAGTTAGGCGCCTGTCCCCTCCACATAGTCCATCGATAGCAAAGCGCACTCGCTAGCCTGTGCGGTCGAGGCTCAGGCCTCGCCCTACACCCCCTCACTCAAACAATCGGGGCGATCCCTGTGGCAGGGCCATCGCCACTTTCAGCAAATACTTTCAACGCTGCAGCAAGAGCATTGAACGATTGAGAGATGGCCTCACCCATTTGATCCATCATAGGATCTGCCTGTGGTCCATAAAAGGTATCGGTGGTTGTGTAGATACACCCCCCATCCGCCGGAGCGAGATACTGATCTCGTCGCGTCCGGACATCGCCCTTTTCATAGGCCCATGCCAGATGTTCAGGCGGCAGTTTTTCGACCAACCGGTGTTCAAAAACCTCCACCTTGCCGGTTATCCCAGCGTTATTGACCCACAGTTTGACCCGACTCCCCAGATCGAGCGACGATTCAATTCGTGCACTCAACGGATTCCAGAGGTGATAGTTGGGCAGATCGGTCAAAATAGCCCATACCGCCTCTCGTGAAGCGGCAATCGTCACGGGTTCCGAGCTGACTATTCTGGTCCGTTCCATTTAGAGAACACCCTCTTTCTGTTCGATAAGTTCGATCCTCACCCCGTTGGGATCCAGCAGCCGCAAAGAACCGTTGTGGACTGGCTGATCTTCCGCCCAACCTTGCGAGGCGCCATACAGCTTACTTCTGGCTTCCAGAATCGAAGGTACATAGAAGCCAAGATCGTAAAATCCGGCTCTAACCGGCACTGCGTACTCTTCCACGTAACGCGGTGCCGGATTGAAGAACTGGAGCAGTTCGATGACATCATCACCATTGCGCATCATCTGTGCGATCGCGCTGCTGCTTTCCTCTTCGAACATCAGATCGAGTTGGCCTGGGGGATCCCGATAGTCGAAGACTTCGTCGAGGGCGAAACCGAGTGACTGATAGAACGCAATCGACTGATCCAGATCGCGCACACAGATTCCCGAATGCGAAAATTTCCGGCGCACACCGGGAACCGCGGAAGAAAATCCGCCGGGACCATAAGGCTTAGTCGTCCACACTTCTACACGAATGCCATCAGGATCGGTGCAATAGATCATGTCCATGCTACTATCATCCTGCATGTAGGCAATGCGCGTTTCAGCGGCTATATCACCTCCGCGCTTGCTCACCGCAGCGAGGGTTTCATCATAATCCTCGACATAAAAGTTCAGGTGCGTGAGCCCCAGCGCGGTCATCGGACGACGCTTGCGATTAGTGCAGCCATCGGGATTCGGGAAACGCATAAGACGAAGCCCAATACCCTGCTCGTTCCGCAGCGTTCTTACACCGCTTTGCGGCTCCACATGCCCGTGGTTCCCACTCGCCACAGCAAAGCCCAGTGCTTCATAAAAATGCACCGACGCAGCCAGATCTGACACATACAACCCTCTATATGCTAGCGAGATAGACATCGATCTGCTCCCTCGGTTTCGTTGGGTAACGCGCAAAGTGTTCCATATGCAGCACGTGTTCCGCTCCGCGCACCGGTGTCGCGTTTGCGTGACACGTGCATAAACTCACAGGACATGCTCGACCGCTTGATCTTGCACAACGTGTCCAGCGGAGAGATTCTGCGAACCGCAATGCCGAGCATCCGCATCGACCCCATTAAAATTTGTGAACCATAGATCCTTGCAATCGGTACGGAAGGCCTCCGGTCGTCATCGGAGTATGAGATGAGATACGAAGGCTATCAGCGATAGCGTCATGGTAATACGTGCACTGTCCACCATGCCCGTATTCAGAGCCGTCAACAAAACTCGATCTGGTTAGAGATTTTTCTCTCTATTTTGTGCTGCGTCAGAAACATCTTTCATCTGATAAAAATAAACAACACAATTCATCTCCATATATTTTCTATATATTACCCTTTTATATTCATTACTCTATCATATTTCTATGCCGACATTCGTTCACCACCATTCACATCCAACGTCACCCCAGTCAGCGCACTGGCATAATCGGACGCAAGAAACAGAACCGCCTTCGCACATTCTTCGTCCGTAGGAATTCTCCCAAGCGGTATGCGCGCACGGATAGGCGTCAACATGTCCTCCACAGTGCAATGGCGTGCCTCCGCCTGCATTTGCAGGTAGGCTTGCGTAGTGGCACCCCACATCCATCCGGGACGTGCACAGTTCACCCGAATATTGTGCGGGCCGAGCTCTGCCGCCAATTGCCGGGTTGCACCTTCGATCGCAGCCTTGGCTATCGCATAGGCCGACTGCTCCGGGACATGCTGGACCGCCGCCATCGACGAAACGTTGACGATCGCGCCCCCGCCCCGCGCTTTCATCGATGCAACAACTGCCTCAGCCATGCGCAGAGCGCCAAGGCAGGTTATGTTGAAATTGGCCATCCACTGTTCAAGCGCGGTCTCTCCAAAAGGACCGGTTGCCTCGGTTGAGAAGGCACAGTTGATCAGGCCATCAATCCGGCCAAATTCCTCCAGTGTTGCTTCGGCCAGCCCCCTGCAATCCGATGCGCTGCCGATATCAGCGACACGGGCGATGGCTTGCCCACCAGACGCCCGTACTTCAGCGGCAGTCTGCTCGGGACCTTCTCGAAATTGGGTCGCCACCACAATCCGCGCGCCTTCTTTGGCCCCCAGCATTGCTAGACGTCGGCCAAGACCGGGACCCGCTCCGGCAATGATCAGCACTTTGCCTGACAGCAACATCCCACCCTCCTCATGAGCGCCAGCCCTCCTGTTGCCCGCACGTATTGTTCAGAGCGAAACATCAAAAGCGATGCGGTCGCAGTTCTCTCGCATCACTCCGATTCAACTGGGCCGGACCGATAAACGGGCACGCCAAGGCGACAGCGGCATGGACAATTGGAATCCCTTCTTGTCCGCCATTCGACAATGGCCAGACTGTGCCCCAAGATACTTCGAGCCGTATGGATACCCCCGATGTCGGAAGCATTTGCGTACAACTGCGCTGCATCAGGCATGCCCCAGCACCCCTGCATCGAATAACATGAGATCAGAATGTGAACGACGTTTCCACGCCGTATGTGCGTGGTCGGTTGAAGGCACCCGTCAACACCCCGGAAATGTCCGCCGTCTGTGCAACGCGCCGTTGGTTCAGAAGATTTTCACCCCAGATCGAGAACCGCACTTTACCATCCCCGAGCGGAACATCGACTAAAGATGCACGCGCCCGCACCATCCATTGCGAACGTGATGTAATCGCTTCACGCAAACCCTCGTCAGCTAGGGGCAGGATGATGCTGAGCGCCGGGATCAGTCGCGAACGATAATCTCCCTGCACCATGAACGAGAAATAAGCCCCGGAAGAGGATGGCTCCGTATCGTACGATACAGATGTCGAAAAAGTCGTTTTCGGCGTGTTCTGCCGGGTGACCTTTCCTGCAAGATCAATCGGCTCCCCGGTTTGCATGGTCACGAACCGTTTGAAATTGAAATCGATAAGCCCAAGACTTGCGTTCAGAGTGAGACCTCGTGCGGGTGCCAACGTCGCTTCCGCCTCCAACCCCTTGATCCTCGCCTTGCCGGCATTTTCATAGACCAGTCGTCCATTCTGGTAGTAACTGAGTTGCAGGTCCTTGTAGTCGGCCGTGAACACTGCGGCGTTGAGCCTAAGCGTCCGATCAAAGAAATCTCCCTTGAACCCGACTTCATAAGAGGTCAGCGTCTCGGGATTGAACTTCACTGCATTGTAAATGCCGCCCGCCAGATAGCCCGTGCCAACCTTGGCATAGACCATCACCTCAGGCATAACCTTGTAATCTGCAATCACCTGCCAAGTCAGCTTGCTGAAGCTCACTTTGGAATCGACGTTCAAGAGATCTGGTCGAAAATTAAGTTCGCGCCGCTTGTCCCAGGTCTGCCGAAGCCCCCCAGTCAGGCCAAGTTCGTCAGTGACATGCAAAGTACCCTGCCCATAGACCGCATAAGCGGTATTACGCGCCTTGTAATCCGAGAATATATCCCCGGGGCGGAATGCAATCGGCTGACCTTCGGGCGGGAATGACATGAAAAACGGTACTGGATTGTAATCCCGCGCACGTTCCTGAAAATAGAAGAACCCGCCAACGAAATCGATCGCGTCACCAGAATAGGTCACCTGCGTTTCATTGGAAATCTGGCGCTGAAACCGGTGCGAGAGCGCGTCTAGGATGCTGAACCGCGAACCCGGTTCACCATAGGGATCGTAGAGAAAATTACCGTCAAACGAATTGCCGTTATTGTAAACCTTTGAGCGGCGGTATGCTAATATGTTTTTAATATTCAACGTGTCATTCAATTGGTACTGCAGAGTAAGACTGTGGCCATAAACTTTCAGCTTGTCAGTGCCACGGTTTGCATCGTGAATCGCTCGCAGCGGCCGCGTACTAACCACATTCGTGCCGCCAAGGCCCGGTTGCTGCGAAAAGACAAACTGAACATAGTCACCAATCGGATTGGATCCAGGGATGTCGTCGGCTCCACGAAAGCCGAACACCTGCATGGCCGTCTGCGTCCCCGCGAAGTCAGTATAATCGAACTTGTAGTCTGCCGTGAACGGACCATTCTCGTAGTGCACGGCAGCGAAGAACGCGTCGGTATTCTGCATCCCCAAAGTTTTTGGGGCCTTCAATCGCCCGAAGCGCCCCTCGGTCGCCTGCGTGTAGTCCCGCACCACCCCGGCTGAGAGGTTCTTCACCCAACCATCATACTCCTTGTGCATATAGGTCAATGATGCACTGAAGCCTCCAAATTCAGGCAAATCCACCCGCGTGCGTGCGCGTAGTTCATTGAACCGGCCGTAGCTTATGTCTTGCCGGATACCGAACTCACCTGGCGGCGTGCGTGTAATGAAGTTGATCGCACCTCCGGTAGTATTGCGACCGAACAAAGTCCCTTGCGGCCCCCGCAGCACTTCGACGCGTTCAATATCGGCAATGTCAAACAGCGACGCCGCCGAACGGCCGAGATAGACGTTGTCCAGATAAAGACCAATGCCATTGTCGACCTGGCTTTGCGTTTCGCCGGCGACTACGCCCCGCAACGCATATATCGGAAGAGCCGCGCTGCTTGGTTGCGTCAAAACCTGCAAGTTAGGCACCACTCCGCTAAGGCCCGTCGTGCTGGTAATATGGGCATCTTCGAGAGTCTGAGCGTTAAGGGCCGTCACAGCCACAGGCACATCCTGAAGCCGCTGCTCTCGCCTTTGTGCCGTTACGATTATGTCCTGCAACCCTGTGCCATCGGTCGAACTGGTGCCCGACGAAGTCGTACCCTGAGCGAACGTTGGGGAAGCAAAACCAAGCATAAGCGAAGTGCCGCAAAATTGAACGCACCGGATTAAATCGATACGATGGAATTTTCCCCCATTCATGTCCGCTTTCTCCCATTTTTCATTTCATATTTTCTTTTTCCACTTCGTAATTATTGCTCCTCTCACTAGCAACCTCGACCTCTCGCAGTTTCATATATTGTTACCGAGCGCGCCAGTAATCGAGCCGCACGCCCGCTGCGAAAGGGCGCAAGCGCGACCATCCCCCTTTCCGCCTGACGTATCCCAACGAACAAAGGCGCTTTTTCAATCTTCGTGAGGGCTATCGAAAGACACAGTCGGTAAATTGGTATCAAAATTTGATACTGTAAGGCACATCGCCCGAAACGCCCGAAATTGCTCTTCTTTAATGGAAGCATCGGACTTGCATTCATCGCTCGGAAGATGAAGATTTAAGCCCTCAAAAATATCTCATCAATTTTAGAATAGCCAGGAAAGAACTCTGGATGCTCACAAATATTTACGTGATTGATTACGTATTGAAGTCTCTCGAAGACTCCAAGGATCGACTCGACAAGATTTTTGGTAGTGAACCACTATGGATTCATCCAGACATGACTCCTGGTCAGGCAATCACTGCTATGTACTACCAGCTACCTGGAAACGGGGAGATGATGCATGCGCTCGGCTTGTTTCAAGAAGGTGGCGATTCCATTCGTGTGGCGCATGATCGCCTGTTCCTGATTGGGATCATGTGCGACGATATGGACCGCACAATGGCCGAGATTTCTGCGCGTGGGCTGAGCTTTGTACACCCCGAACCCCAACGCTATGCCGTGGGCGAAAGCAATACGCTGGGGGTGCTGCATGGCGTGGAGATCTTCATCGCCCGGCATATTCCCGGTGGGGACAAGATTGCTCGCGAAATGATGTTCACCAAGGATGGCTCGTCTGATTTCGGGGACGAGACGCAAGGCGGGATTTTCAAGGGCATCAGCGGCCTGGATTTCGCTGTATCCGACATGGACGCAGCGCTCGATACGTTTCGCGCCGTGTTGGGTACAGAGCCTATCAACACCACCCCTCGCACTGCGGAGTTGGGTGTCCGTTCCTATCACTTCCATGCGCCGGGCAACAGAAAAGGGTTGCATGAAATCGGGTTTTTCTCGGTCGACGATGGGGTCGCGAGCGGGGGGCTTGCAGGCCGCATTACCGGCTTCCTCGACAAACATGGAGAGGGCGTTTTTCGCATGGATCTGCTGGTAACCGACATCGATGCCATGCGTGCAGTTTTGGCAGCACGGGGCATCGAATTACCCGCGGGAGACCAGCCAATCCTCTCGGATATTCACGGCACCGATCTTCGTTATGTGACGGATTCACAATAGCCAGAGCCGATCCACAGCATGTTACCGCGCTGACAAGGGACTACAGAGCATGCAACAGCCAACTCCCGGGACAAACAGGTTTGCCCACTACCGCAAGCAACCGATGATGCTGGGCATCTTCGCCACCAACGGGTCTGCATCGGTGGGCATCAACACCGTGCCTAGCTCCTATGAATTGTCGTGGGACCACAGTCTAGCAATCGCAGAACTGGCCGATGGCATCGGCTTTGAATTGTTCATGCCGCTCTCGCGTTGGCGCGGATTTGGTGGAGTGAGTAACTACGCCGCTGAGACATACGAAACATTGACGTACATGGCGGCCGTCGCTGCGGTAACGCGCCGGGTCATGACCATCGTCACCCTGCACTTGCCAGTTGTCCACCCAGTGCTTGCGGCAAAAGCTATTGCCACCATTGACCACGTTTCGCGCGGCCGCGGCGGCATCAATATGGTCATGGGTTGGTACAAGGCGGAAATGGGGATGTTCGGCCTCGCTCCGCATGCAGCCGAAGACCGCTATGTCTATGGTGCCGAATGGCTCGAAGTCGTTCAGCGCTTATGGACGGAGAACAAACCATTCGACCACGAGGGCAGGTTTTTCCAACTCAAGGACTGTATCAGCGACCCCAAGCCAATACAGGCCCGCCCGCCTATCGTAAGTGCCGCAATGTCGGAGAGTGGCGTACGCTTTGCATCGCAACACGCCGACCTCACATTTGCCAGTTTCCACGGACACGAACACTTGCGCGAACACAGCCGCAACTTGCGAAGAGTTGCGAAGGATGCAGGCAATCCGGATGTAGGTCTCGTATGCGTCTCGATCATCGTCTGCCGCGAGACCGAGGCAGAGGCGCAGGCATTCTTCAAGCATTTGCGCGACAACGCTGACCTCATCGCGGCGCGAAACCTCGCGGTACAGTCCGGTACAGATGTCGACGCAGTGCCGAAAGAAAAACAGGAAGAGTTTTTACGCGACGTTGCCATGTCCGCAGGCAGCGTCGCTCTGGTCGGTTCACCTGAGCAGATCGCGAACCAAATCGCCGATCTGCATGCAGCCGGCGTCAACGCGCTGTTCCTTGGGTTTCATGACTACCTCAAGGAGCTCCCCTTCTTCGCAGAGCGCGTCCTGCCCATTCTCGAACAGATGGGTGTACGCATGCCCGTGGAAATTGCCCAGTGAGGCACCTGCTCGGCGCAAGCAAATTACCCCTTCCCTCTTATTGGCCTGGATAACACCATGGCAGACCCCCTGTCCGACAGGACGCTGGATAGGATTTTCCGGAGCGCGCGTAGCTATAACGGATACTACGACAAAGCTGTTACCAACACGCAGCTTCATGCGATCTGGGACCTTATGAAATATGGCCCCACCAGCGCAAACATGATGCCGGCTCGGATGGTGTGGTGTACAAGCGACAAGGCAAAGCAAAAACTGGCAGGATGTGCCAGCAACACAAATAGCGCTAAGATCCTGAACGCTCCCGTTACGCTGATCATCGGAATGGACATGGCGTTTCACGAGCAACTTCCCTGGCTATTTCCGCACACGGATGCCCGCTCTTGGTTTGAGGGTAACGATGCGCTGCGCGAGATCTCGGCCATTCGCAATTCGTCGCTGCAAGGCGCCTATTTTATCATAGCCGCGCGAGCTCTCGGGCTCGATACAGGTCCGATGTCCGGTTTCGACAACGATGCTGTAGACGCGCTTTTTTTCGCGGATTCGCCGAACGTGAAATCCAATTTCATCAGCACATTGGGCTATGGTGATCCTTCCACCATATTTGAACGTCTGCCGCGTCCCGACTTTGCGGACTTCAACCGCCTAATCTGAATGCACCGCTCAAAGCCCTCGGTTGGCTGGATAGACAGCTCCCTTCGGGCCAAGTGATCGTGGCGCACGGAACTCGCCATTCTGCAACGGGAAACCCCAGTTCGTCTCCCGTTGCGCGACGAGGAGCGAGTACCACTGCTTTTGTTCGTTCGGTACGCCCTGATCAACCTTTTGCAATATGCGCATAGTGCGAACGAGCTGGCGCATGTGTTCTTCGATCTGCAACACAGATGACCGGGAAAGCCTTGCGGTTTCGTAACCAAAAAAACTTTCCGTGTTGGCAAAATCCATCTTCACGAAATTTTCGCGAATATCCTGCTCAATCTGCCGGCGCATAGGCCCGCCAGGGCGCCATTCGATATGACGCGAACCGCGAATACGAACTCGATTCCCCGGCAACAGCTCGATGAGTTTCAGGCGGTCCAACCGTGTAAGGAGATTGATGAGCGCGGCTTCGTCAACGCCATATTCGGCGATGATTTCTTCCGCTGTCAATCCATTATAGAGCAACAGGCGAACCAGGGCGAGCTCATAGCTAGCAGCCAGCGCGCTCTCCTGCTGCAGTTCGAGGTCAAGCGTCTGGCGGCCATCGCTCACCTTCGCGAACTCAGCCAGTTCGATGAGACTAAGCCCGATGCACGAGGCGATGTCTTCGAGTGCTTCGATGGGTACGCGTTCGGAATTAAGGTAGCGCTTGATGGTCATAACGCTGACCCCCATGTAGTCCGCAATATCCTGATAACGCATCCCGCGCACTCGAATTTGCTGCTTCAGAATGTCCTTCAACATCTTGCTCTGATTATGAGCGGCGGAAGACTTCGGAGAAATTTTTGATTGCCTGGCCGCATTTTTCTCAGAATGCCGACGGGTCTTCGCGTTTGGAAAACTTTTCTCTTCGTGCATCATCCCACCCTATTTCTTTCTAGTGTCAGCTGTAACCGGCTTATTTATTGCCAGTGGCGCAGCCAATGTCACGAGATCTGTTTCGATCGTCAGGCGCGCCTCAGCCGGAGGCTAATGCACCGCAAAAACGCGTGGTGCCTGAAGGGCCATAGCCCACAGCACAGCAAGTTGGGGGCAAGGGTACAATGCCAGGCTCCAGGCCGATTTCCGAACGCGCGCCGGACGCATTACAGGCAGCGTAAGCGTCTCGAACGCATGTTCGGTCATTTCAAAATCAACCGTACTATCTCTACCCGCTACGACCAGTTGGCGGGCAGCTCCCTCGGCATGGTCCATCTCGGCACTGCCAGATGCTGGCTCGAACTTGCCCACACCGCCTAACCGCGGCCCCATCTAATTCTTGGGTGTGGTGTGGCTGGGGGCTCGCGCAGAATCTGATTGCCTGCGCGAGCCCGGTATTCTGCCCTCTACTGGCCGTTTGAACAGCGTGTTACATCACCGCTGCGGCAAGCAGCCACATCTGCACGCCATTTGTCCATCTTTGCCTGATATTCACGCAATTCGCGTTCTGCATCAGCCTTCTGACGGGCAAGTGTTGCCTGGAAAGCTGCCCTTTCCGCTTCCTGTTTTCTTTTCTCTTCCGCAGCAGCGGCAGCGCGAGCGGCGGCCCGTTCTCTCTCAGCAGCGAGATTGGCCTCCTCAATGCGCTTCCTTTCCTCCGCATCGCGACGTTCCGCTTCGCGCGTGGCCTTTTCGTAAGCCTCATATTCCCGCTTCTTGGCAGGGTCGGTCGACAGGCCATCTGATACTGCACATGACTGGCTCTTGTTTGTCTTGGTGCATTTGGCATCGAATGGGTTGGAGGGAGCTTTCGGGCGGGCAGCAGGCTTGAAGGTTTCTTTGGGAGGGGCATCCGCACCGACCGGTGATTTTGCCGATCCCGCCGGTTGAACCAGCAGGCGCGGTCTGTTCAATTCCTTGTGAGCCGTCGGGGCCTCTGGCGGCTTGGGCAGAACGAACGAGCCATCGTTTATGACCTCAACCGGAATCTGCACAATAATGTTACGGGTATATCCCAAGCCAGGCGCATGAATATAATCCGAGTGAGCTCCCTGGCCAATACAACGCCCATCACTTCGATCGAGAGCATAAGTTACTAAATATTTTTCATAATATATATCTCCGAGCCTATATCCACCCAGGTAATCATCATAATTATCCGTTCCATCTGGATCAGATACCTCACCAAAAACAATTGCCCTGAAATGATCTATCGAAGATTGCTTTTTCAGACGAGCATTGGCTTTCGCCAGAACATTGGCATTCAAGTACGTGTTGATTGCGTATTTTAGTAAATTTTCACAGTCTTTCAGGAAATAATCATTGGGGTACAACCGCCTGCTTGTTGGTTTACTCGAATTGTAATTCGTAGTGTAATAATCGCCATGACTGTCTGGAAGAGAGAATGTGAAGACTGCATTTATGAGATGATTAGCCGGTTTCTCCCCGAGGTTCGCCTGGGCTTCAAGGTAAAGAGCATTCCCTTTCTGGAGTGAGCTTGCCATATCGACGGCCCTATCATCCGGTTTCCAGTCGCCAATGTTGACGGGCGCCTGGTCTGCCCACGCAGAAAGCGGAAACCCAACCAAGAAAAAAGCAGCTATCGCAGAAAGAATTTTCATGTCGTTTCTCACAGGAAGGCCATAGTTTCATTTCCGTCGGCGCAGATCTTCTGATCGGCGGGAAATTACGTGGTAAGACAGGTAAGTATATCAGGCAATCAGAATTGCCATAAGAGCCATCCAGTTGCGATATCGACGCCATTGAGCACAGCGAAGGTGGCAGCCAAATTGCCGAAGGTTGGCCTACCTCCTTCGGGTGTCTACGACTTCAACTGAGTTGACATCTTCATAGCAAGCGCAGCCTTTTCGAGGTTGCATTTCTTGCCGGTTGTGAAGGGACATGAGTTAGATGCCACTCTTACGCTTTTGCTGAGAATGCATGTGATTTGTGTTGCAGTAGCATCGGTGATTTTAGGTTGGCGCATCCAGTTGCTTTGAGCGACTTGCATACATCGACGACCCCATTTGTCCGGATGTCTATTAAACCGAGATCGAGCAACGAGTGGGAATCGGCGCCGAGCAAGAGGCCGTTTAGCGTGCTTCGTGTCCTTGCACCCCTGTAGGGGTATACCCGCCATATTATGAGCAGCTTCTCGGCACAGCTGCACCATGTCCACGAGCTGGAGAACCTCTCTCGGAGGAAGTCCGGAACAATTTTGCGACTGCGTTGCAATAGCGTATAAAATCGCCTAACAGGCCCCTTCCGTTAAGTTTGATCCCCAATCGGAGTCTCGATGCCCTCAAGCATCACCATCGATGATGTGGGCCGCCTTTATCACGGCCACAGTGACTGGCTGCAGGGATGGCTGCGCCGCTATACGCGCTGTTCCGAGAAGGCGGCTGACCTGACGCAGGATACTTTCTGCCGCCTTCTCGAAAGGCGCAACACCGCCATGCCGCGTAATGTGCGCCCGTATCTTGCGACCGTGGCTCGCAGGCTTTTGATCGATGATGTTCGGAGGGCGGAGGTTGAGCGGACATTTCTGGAAGCTCATGCCGCATTGATAGAAGGGGTGGCGCCCCCCAGCCCTGAACGGATCGCCGCAGCGGTCGATGATTTAAGCCGTGTCCTAAAAGAACTCGACAGCCTTTCCGATCGAGCGCGCCGGGCCTTTCTTCTCGCCCGGCTCGATAGCATGCCACACGCCCAGATCGCGGAACGGCTCGGCGTTTCAAAAAGTCGTATCAAGCAATACGTCGCCAAGGGATATGCCTGTTGCTATGCCGCCGCCTATGGGGCTGGCGCTGACTTCTGACAATCTGGGGATGGAGCCAGGCGCAGACGTTGTCGGCGAAGCTGCGCGATGGCTGGCGCATCTGGAATCAGATGACGCGACCGAACAGGATCGAGCTGACTTCGCCACATGGTGCGCTGCCAATCCCGCGCATGCACTGGTGGTCGAGCGTCTGACAGGGACGCGGGACAAGCTGGATAATGCGCCAGACGTTGAACGCGAAGCATTGCGGCGGCTTCTGCTGAGGCCGCCCCGGTCCGCTGGCATTCCTCTGGTGCTCCTGCTGCTCCTATTCGGCGCAAGCTGGATGGTCTGGCGTCTTCCGGCGGTACAACTGGCCCTCGCGGACGAGAGGACATCAGTTGGAGAAACACGCGTCATTGACCTCGCTGATAGTAGCCGGTTGGATATTTCCACCCAAACAGCCGTCAATATCGATGTCGACGACAATCGGCGCAGCGTGACGCTGCTGCGCGGCGAGGTTCTGGCGCGTGTGACGAAGCGGCCCAATGATCCGTTTGTCGTGCAAACCGATGATGGCACGGCAACCGCTCTGGGGACCGCCTACACTGTGCGCAAGGATGTGGGGGGCACTGTGGTGACCGTTGCAGTATCCCGGGTTCGGACCTGCCCGCGCCTAGATCGAGCTGCCTGCCTCACTCTCTTGCCCGGGCAAAGCGTGCGCATGACTTCTCGTACGGTCGAACGACTGGCGGATGTGGAACCAGGCGAAGTCGGTGCCTGGGCGGATGGTTGGCTATCTGCAGAAGACAGGCCACTCACAGAAGTGCTTGATGAGCTCAATAAATGGCGCGGTACGCCCATCGCCTTTGACCGGGGTGCACTGGCCGACCTGCGGGTTTCCGGCGTGTTCCCGTTGCGGGATCCGGACCGGGCCGTTGCTAATCTGACCGGCCTTTTGCCGATCGTACTGGACGAAAGCGATCCTGCCGCTCCTGTCATGCGGCGGCGCTGAATTTATTTTCGCGGGCCTCTGTCCCGATGGCGATCTCACCCGTCCCCTTCATGAAACGTTCTCAACAAAGGGGTTTAGACAGTGCGAAGTTCAAGATTGGCCGGAGTCGCCGCAGCAGCGCTCGCGATCAGCCTGTCACCGGTTATAGCAACGCCAGTGATGGCCCAGTCGGCCGCCGAGCGGACCTATGACATTCCGGCCGGCTCCCTTGGGTCAGCGCTCAACCGGCTGGGACGGAATGCAGGGGTGGCAATTTCCTATGACGGCGCTTTGGTCCGGGGCAAAAAGACCGCACGGCTAAGCGGCACCTACACGATCGAGGAGGCGCTCAATCGCCTTCTGAGCGGAACCGGCCTTGAGGCCCGGCCGGACGGGGCTGGTGGATTTGTGGTTCGTAAGGCGGCTCCAGTCGCCCGCCGGCGTGATCAGGCGGGCCGAACACTGGCTTTCAACGACCGTCCGCAGGCTGCGGCGCGCATCCCGCAGGAGATCGTGGTGATCGGTCTGACAGCACCCTATGCCCGAAGCGGGCTTTTCGGCGAGCAAAAGGTGCAGGACACGCCATTTTCGATGACCTCCTACACCGAGGAATCAATGGACACCCTGCAGGCACGCACCGTGACCGATCTGATTGCGGTGGATCCTTCGGCCCGCAGTAACCTGTCCGCCAGCAGCGAGAGCGAGCAATATGTGCTGCGCGGATTTCCGCTGTTTGCCTCGGAAGTCGCTTTCGACGGATTGTATGGCATGCTGCCATTGCGAAGGATCCCGGTTGAGCCCTACGCCAAGGTGGAGATCTTTCGCGGGCCGAACGCACTAATCAACGGCGTCGCGCCGTACGGCAATATCGGCGGTATGATCAACCTCGTCCCCAAGCGCGCGCAGCCTCAGCGAACGCTGGACGCAACGGCCGTCTATATGTCCGACGGACAATGGGGTGGTAATGTCGATCTGGGGGCGCGGCTCGGTAGCGAACAACAGATAGGCATCCGTTTGAATGCAGCACATTATGCAGGCGATTTGCCGCTCGACTATACCAATCGCCGTGCGGACGTAGCGAGCCTGGCACTCGACTACCGGACCGGCGCTTTGCAGCTCACCGCCGACCTGCTCTATTCGTCCGAGACGATCAAAGGACAGGATCATCACCTGACCGCCGCAGGGGGCTTCGACATTCCCGATGCACCGGATTCAACCCTCAATTATGGCCAGCCGTGGACGCGGACAAAGAACCATACGGCAAGCGCCGTTCTGGGCGCCAGCTATGAAATTTTGCCCAAGACCACTCTGTCTGCGCGCTACGGTTATCTCGCATTCCGCGAGACCTATCGCTATACGCTGGGAACACTCACTTCATCGGATGGCGATTTCACATCCCGCTTCAGCCTGTTCGGAAGCGAGTCCAGGAATCAGACCGGTGAGATCGCGCTGCGATCTTCGTTCGATACCGGCCCACTCACCCACAACTTCGTCGCCGCAGCGACCAGCCTTTATATCAAGGGGTTCGGTAATCTTCCTTTTCAGGTACTCGCATCGATAGCGAACAACATCTATGATCCGGTCTATATCGACAGACCCGATGCCATGTTCACCGACGCGGTGGCTGCACAGTTCGACGATATGCGCCATTCGACTGACCGCAAGCTGCGCGGCCTTGCTATTGCCGATACAATTTCCGCGCTTGATGATCGCGTCCGCCTGACCCTCGGCGTCCGCCGCCAGAATGTAAAAATGGCGAACTTCGACCGCGTCACTGGCGCTCAACTGACCGATTACGACGAGTCGAAGACGACTTTTGCCGCCGGACTAGTAGTGAAACCGACGGCGAACTGGTCTCTTTACGGCAGCTTCTCGCAGGGCCTGACACCCGGTCTCTTCGCACCGGCTGGTGCAGACAATAGCGGGACCGTTTTCGCGCCGTTCGTCAGCACACAATATGAGATCGGCTCAAAGGTCGAACTTGGATGGGTGGACGCCAGCCTGGCTTTCTTCCGGATCAATCAGCCATTCGGATATGTGAAGCCATCAACGAATATGTATGTCGTCGACGGCGATATCATCAACAAGGGCATTGAGTTTACGCTGTCAGGCAAGCCCGTGGATGAACTCACTCTGCTCGGCGGGGTCTTGTATTCCGCAGCTAAGCAGACGGGCACCGTAGATGGTTTGACCGACGGCAACCGCCCGATCGGTATGCCCGAATGGCAGTTCAACCTCTTCGGAGAATATGAGCCGGCCCTACTGCCCGGCTTCGCGGTGAATGCCACGTACATCCACACTGGCAAACAGTTCTACGATGCGGAAAACCTGCGGCCCATTGACAGCTGGGGACGACTTGACCTCGGCATGCGTTACCGGTTCGACGTTGCCAGCAGCCAATATACGCTGCGTGCCAACGTCACGAATGTGACGGACAATTCCTACTGGCAATCGGCATCGCGCGGCTTCCTCACACGAGGCAGCCCCCGCACGGCGATGCTTTCGCTCGCAATGAGCTTCTGAAACGGCCTCGGGTGACGTAGTGGAAGTACCTGAATGGATTGACCGGTTTGCGTGGTCTGGGCATGCGCCTCACCTACTCCGCAAACATCGCGGGGCAGTTGCTTTGAAACTACCCCGCAACGCGATCAGGCCGAGCAATTTTGGCGTGTCGACGCTTGAAGCGAACCGGTCAATTCCGACCCGCGTTGTTCATACCTCCAGCGCCCCCAGCCCGACCATTTCCGCAACCGAGGCATCCCGTTCGGCCGCTCGTCGGGCAAGCTTAAGGGTACGCCGCGCATATCTTAAATGGTCCCCATAGGCATAAGGCCTGTCGAGCGCGGCGCGAGCATGATCCACCTCGTCCGGTGTCGGTGAAAAGACCGCGTTGAGCGCGGCGATGTCCTGGCCGATGAAGGTTGAGCGCCCATCGAACCCGCAGGGATTAGGCGCCGTGACCGGCAGTGTGATCCCCTCGATCGCGCAGCGCCCCGCAGCCCGGGCCGCCACCACCACGCGCGTGCCCACCAGATGCAGCCCCGACACGGCGTCGGCCGACGGCAAGCGCAAGTCAGCCGCGAGGTCTCCGGCCCCGATGACCAGAGCGGTGACGTCCTCCACAAGCGCGATCTCCTCGCAATTCGAGAGGCCGCGAGCGGTCTCGATCATCGCCCAAAGCCGAAGCGGCCGCGCGCCTCCCCCCAGCCTTGCACGTATTGGGGCGAGATCTTCCACGGTGGAAACCTTAGGCACCATAATGTCGCGGATCAGAGTAGATGCCAGCATCTCCAGATCGAGAGCCCGCTCTTCCGGGTCGCTCGCATTGATCCGCACGATCAATTCCAGCGCCGCGAATCCGCCCAGGTTGGCTGCCTCGCTCACAATCGCACGCGCCGATGGCTTCTCCCCCGGCGGCACATTATCCTCGAGGTCCAGGCACACCACATCAGCCAAGGATTGTCTGCCCTGCTCCACCATCGTCCTGTGTTGCCCCGGAACATAGACGAGCGATCGCCGCAGCGGCGGCAAGGTCTCGATCACGATGCCACCGGGGGGACGACCTTGCCGGGATTGAGCAGGCCCTCCGGGTCGAGGGCCGATTTCAGGGTGCGCATCAGTGCCAGTTCCTCCGGAGTGCGAGTATAAGGAAGTGCGGCCAGGCGATGGAGGCCCACACCATGTTCGGCCGAGATCGAGCCACGCAATGCCCCCGTCTCACGAAACACCACATGATCCGCAACGGACGCATCGCCTGCACGGCCATGTCCCGGCGCAATCACGAAATGGAGATTGCCGTCTCCCGCGTGACCGAAGGTGAACAACCGTGCCCGGGGCAATTCCTCCGCCACCCCTCGGGCCACGCGTTCCGCAAGCTCGCCCATCAAGTCGATCGGCACGCTGACATCGTAGGCGAATATCGGCCCCAGCCTTCCCAGCGGCGACATATCGTCGCGAGTGGCCCAGATATCATCGCAGTCGCGACTAGACCGAGCCAGAACACCGTCAACGACAAGGCCATCCGCCATCAGACGCTCCAGAATCGTTTCGACCTCACCCAGCATCGCATCCCCGCCGTCTATCTCGACCAGCGCATAGAAGGGATAGCCAGCTGCCAGCGGCGCGCGATGATTCCAGTCAGGGGAATGAGCGACCAGATCGTACACCTCCCGCCAGGACAATTCGAAGCTGGTCAGCCTCCCGCCAGTTTCCGCGGAAAGCCTGCGCAGGAGCGCAAGCGCCGAGGTAAAGTCGGAGCACGCGAGCAGCGCGGTCGCGGGTGGCGCGGAACGTTGCTGCAACTTGAAAATCGCTCGCGTGACAATACCCAGGGTGCCTTCGCTGCCGATCATCAGGTGTTTCCAGTCGTAGCCGGCGTTATCCTTCAAGAGCTTGCGCAGGCCGTCGATGACGGTGCCATCCGCCAACACCGCCTCGATTCCCAGAACATTGTCGCGAGTCACACCCCACCTGATCGCACGCAATCCTCCGGCATTGGTGGATACCACTCCACCGACAGTCGCACTGCCGCGCGCACCGATGTCCACGGGGAGCACCAGCCCTTGGCTTTCGACTGCTTCCTGCAAGGTCTGGAGTCCCACCCCGGCCTCCGCCGTGACCGTCATCGCGGCGCAGTCGATCTCTTCAATGCGGTTCATTCGTTCGAGCGACAGCAGCACGGATGGGGTCGGCGTTTCGGTTCCGCCGACCGTGCCAGTGCGTCCGCCGACCGGGACCACTGGCCACCGGAAGCGCGCTGCCAGCTTTAGCACTTCGACCACTTCGGCGGTGTTTGCGGGCTTGGCCAGCAGCGAGACTGGCCCGGATCCACCATGCAGTCTTTCGCCATGAACGACCGGCCCCAGATCGACACCACCGGAAGCCTCCGCGACATATCGTTCGCCGAGAAGTTCGCTCAATGCCTCGCGGATCTTCATTGTCTGCCTCGTCCATGTTCAGAAGGTCGGCTACGGCCGGACAGGGCAGCGGCCAATGCCAGGCCAGAACCCAGGGCAATCGCCACGAAAGCCGCATTGATGGATGCGTGGGCGACCACGAATTGCAGCAGCAACGGCCCGACAAACAGCCCGGCGAAACTACTGGACTTTATCAGCCCGGTAGTGCGCGCTCGCAATTCAGGCCGAAACCGTTCGGCACTGTCGGCATAGATGTGGGCCACTATCAGCCCACCGCCTACGCCGCTGACCAGTTGTCCCATCGCTACGATCCAGCCCACATCCGCCACCGCAACCAATAGAGCACCCAGCCCACAACAGGGCAATGCGAAGAGATAGACGCCCGGTCGTGACAACCGCGAGGCAACCAGGGCATAGGAAAAGGAACTGAGCGCGGATGTTGCCACCGCCAGCGTGCCGATCAGCCCGATCATCATGGCGGACGCAATGCCGACCGCCACCAGCTTGAACGGCACGAAGGCAGGCCCGCTGTAAATGACAGCACCGATGAGAAAGGACAGGGCCCCAACAAGCGCCGCTTGCCGCAACTCTTCACCGGTCAGCGGAATGGATCGGCCGGAGGTCTTCCCCAGATTGAATGACAGTTCACGGCGTGCGCAGATCGCCAGCGCGAGATGAAAAAGAGCGAGCAAGCCCAGTAAGGGAGCCAGCCGCCAGTCGATGTCCCCCAGTATTCCCGCCACCGGTAGCAGCACCAGCAGAGCGAAGGCGGAGCCCCCCATATGCAGCCCCAGCAAGCGGTCGCGCGTCGTACCCGGATAGAGAGTGGCCGCCAGCGCCAGCAGGGTAGTGACGCCGATCGCGACGCCGATGCCCTGCACGAAGCGTGCAGCAACCAGCAATTCGAGCGTCGGCGCAAGACTGGAAACTATCGATGCCCCGGCAAAGGCCGTGAACGACACAATCAGGACAGTGCCGCAGCGGAAGCGCCGTCCTATCACCTCCGACAACGGAGCCGCTAGCATGATCGAGAGACCGACGATCGCGACGATCATCTTGACCAGATAGCTGCCCGTTTCCGCGCCTGGTGTGCCAAGTTCTGCTTCGATATGCGGCAGGACCGGAGTAAGGCCCGTCATCGACAGGCCGGTCAACATGCCTGAAGTCACGATCAGGATATCCACGGAGCGCCTGGGACGGCCGGCAGCGGGGGCCTGGCAAGATCGGCCAACCATCACGGGCGTAACTCGGCCTGCCCGTTGTGGAAATGCACCGATGCGCCCGGCTGTTCGAGCGAAAGCAGCGCATCAAGCGTGGCCCGGTCGTCGAACCGCGCCCAGGCCCGGGCCCCGGCAGCCGTGCGCGCAGCCAGGAACGCCTCCTGAGGACGATTCGCACGGTCATGCATGACCGAAAATGCCTCGATGCAGGCACTCCCTTCCGGTGCGGTATCGATCGGGCAGATTTCCTCCGCCTGTCGTGCAAAAGGCTGGTCGAGCTGACGATAGGCCTGCTCGGGCGGGGCTGCGGAATAGACGGCGGCGCAAAAACGGCTCGCCAGGCCCCCGTTTGCGCTCGTCACTGCCCAGCCACCCGCCGTTTCGCGCAAGCGATCGACCACATTGGCAATCATGTGCAAGGCATAGCTGTTCCACGGCCCGCCCGCGAAGCGCATCCCACCGGTGAGAGTAAGCGCGGCATCGAACGGCAAGCCCAGTGCTTCCGCCTGGATTTCGACGGCGGAGGGGAAGCATGCGTAGAGATCCGCCAGCGGCGCTTCAGCCAGCGGGCACCCCAGGTGTGCCTCGATCGCCCTGCCCGCCCGCGCCAAGGCCGGGGCCCCCGCGAGCGAAGAACGATGCGAAACGAAGCCGTTGGTCGCCTGCGCCGTGACAAGCGGATAGACGCGACGGTCGCGAGGAATCCCGGCCGCGTCCGCCGCCGCATTTGAACAGATCACCAACGCAGCCGCCTGATCGACGAACTGATCGGAATTCATCAGCTTGGTATAGGGGTAGCCGACGAAGCGGCTGCTCTCGCTCGCAGGAAACAGTTCCTCAGCGCCGCGAATTCGCCGATCTACCGCATGGGGATTGGCAGCCGCAGCTTCGGAAAACCGCGACCACAACCGCGCGACATCCCGCATATGCGCCGACAGCGATTGCCCCTTTTCCCATGCGCGCGCCACTTCCAGCAGCGGATAGACCTGTATCGGCATCGTCAATCCGAGGGTGGTTTCCGGTCCGTTCGAGATCCATTCGCCGATGTCGTCCCCGATCATTCGCCATGGCGGCCCGGGCTCGTCGCAAACAGGCGAAGGCGGTTCGGGCATCCTCAGGGCCGAGCCCATCTCCATACCGCCGACGATGGCAACTTCGCAATCCCCCCGAGTGATAGCCGCAGCCACGTCGGCGACCAACACCTGACCCATGTGGCCGCCGAAATCCGCCATCATCGTCCGTGCGCGATCCAGCCCGCGCCGACGGGCGAGAGTGGCGGCGGCGTTACGGTAGGCAACGGTGCCGGTGCGGACGAGCGCCACGAGGTCAGCCCGTTCCAGCAGGGGTGCGCCCCTGCAGTCGGCTACGGCACGGTCAAGCGCGAGATCGAGCAAGTCCATCGGCTCATGCACGCCGGAGAGCCCATGGCCGACCTGGCCGGCCCCGACAATGACAGGCGTTCGCGGATCGATCACGGGCGCGGCTCGAACGGAGGAATGCGGGCGTCGGCCAGCGACTGATCGTTCATGGGAACATAGACTTTCTGCTTGCGGTCGAAGAGATAGAGCGGCCCGTCCGCGGCGGTCGGATCGTAGCCCTGCTTCTTGAGGTCCACGGTACGAACCTTGTAGGTCTGGGTGAGCTTCCCGATCGCCCCGATGCGGATGAAGAGAGGCATGGCCGCCGGGCGAAGCCGTCCTGCCATTTCGCTGCCCAGCCGTTCGATGTCGGGCATGCCGCCATCGGCAGGCTCGACCAGCGCCATGCCCGCGCGTCCTTCCGCGCCCGGCACCTCGACACCATAGACCACGGCATTGCACACACCGGAACAGGCACGGATCGCCTCGGCCACTTCCTGGGTTGAAATGTTCTCGCCGTTCCAACGGTAGCTTTCGCCCATGCGATCCACGAAGAAATGGTTTCCGGCCCGGTCGCGGCGGAACAGATCGCCGGTGCGGTACCAAGTCCGCCCGTCATTTCCCTCCGCCACCAGCCGCCCGGCAGTCGCACGTTCCGAGGAGTAACCTTCGAAAACGTGGTTCGCGTCCACTTGCCCGATCAGTTCGCCGACTTCATCCGCCGCGCAATCACAGAAGTTGCCGTCGGGTCCGGCCAGGATGTCTTCCGTCCCTTCGCGCAGCCGCACGATCCGGTGCGCATTCGATCCGGGCAGCGGGCGCCCGACCGACCCCACGATCCCGTCGAGGTTGATAAGGCTGCATACGCCCTCGGACGAACCATAGCATTCGAAGATATCTGTCACGCCAAACCGGTCGTTGAACACACGCCAGACATCGGCCTGCATCCCAGCCCCGATCATCGCCCTCAGGCCATGGTCGCGGTCATCGGGCGCAGGCCCGAGTGCCGCGACATAGCGGGCGATTTCCCCCAAGTACTGCAAGGCCGTGACATCGTATTCGCGAATGTCCTGCCAGAACCGGCTGGCACTGAACCGGTCCCGCAAGAGGAAGCTGGCGCCGACGGACATGGCCGCCCCCATCGCGCTGAGCGCGGCGATATGGAACATCGGAAGCACGACGTAGATCCGGTCCTCCGCCCCAAGCCCCAGGATCGATGCCTCGCTGACGGCCGAGGCGATATAACGTGCATGGCCGAGGCGCGCAGCCTTGGGCAAGCCGGTCGTGCCCGATGTGAACACGCTGAACAGAGTAGAATCCGGCGCGATTGTGGCCCGTTCACGAGGATCGGGGGGAGTGTCCACGCATCCCTCGATCCACAAGGACAGTGATCGGAATGTGGCCGTATCCCCCTTTGCGCCCACGACCACGGTAGGCAGATCGATACCCTCCGCCGCCATCCGCTCTTGCCCCGCTTCGTTCACGAAGATCATCCTGGGCGGAACAGCAGCGAGCGCATGGACCAGCGCCGCCCCCCGCAAGTCCGGGTCGATCAGAGAAAAGGCGACGCCGATCTTGGCCAGTCCGATCATGATCGCCAGCGAATGGACCGAATTGCCGAGCATGACGGTGACTGTGTCGCCCGCATGCAGCCCTTCCCCATCCGGTCCCCGGGTCTGGCCAGCGTGTGCGATCCGGTTGGCCAGCCGGTCGAGATCGCCATAGGTCCATGTCCCTCCGTTCCAGAGCGCGACGGTGGCTTCGCAATACCGTGCTGCGAGCGCTTCGAACCAATCCGCCAAGTTGAGCGGGCTAGCCTGCATGCGCTCCGCAATCCGGGCCACGAGGTGCGCGCGCCGGCCATCGGTCTCTTCCGCCTGTGAGGATGTCACTGTCATCAAGCCTTGCCCGGATCAGAATTCGGCACGCAGCTCGAAACCATAAGTCCGGCTCTGATCATAGAAGACCGGCTGCTTGGTAACAGTTGGTGCGAACGTGTAGGCATCCTTGTCGAACAGGTTCTGGACATAGAACGAAGCATTCAGGCGCATTTCGCCAACGGCGATGTCGGCCAGCCCCGCACGGGCATCCACCAGCCAGTACGGGCGCTGCTTGGTTCCGGCCTCGGTTATCGGATCGTTTGCCGGCAACAGGGTGAGGTAGGTCGTCGAGCGGTAGCGGGCATCGGCAGAAACGAACGGCCTGCCGGCATCGCCGAGATCGGCGAATTCGTAGCGCCCAGCCAGCCGCGCGGTGAACTTCGGCGAATAGAGCGGCCGCGCACTGCCCGCGACGTCGACCCCGCTGAGTACGTATTGCCGATAGTCGAAATGCTGATAGCCAAGGCTGGCGGAGAGGTTGAGGCCATCGACCGGCGCGGTTTCCAGTTCCAGTTCACCGCCGTAGATCGCCGCCTTTCCGGCATTGGTGAAGATCTGGCGGCCGTTCAGGAACTGCTGGATCTGCAGCCCGCGATAATCCGAATAAAACGCGGCCACATTCAGGCGTACCCGCCTGTCGAACATCTCTGTCTTCACGCCCAGTTCGTAGCTCGTCAGCTTTTCGGGGCCGTAGGGTTCGGCTCCCGCTATGCCGCCGGCAACGTAACCGGTGGAAACCTTGGCATAGCCCTTCGTATCGGGATTGAATTCGTAGGCCGCGATCACCGAATAGTCGAGCCTGCGGAAGGTCTTCCCGTAACGGCCGATGCCAAGCCCGCCACCAGCCGCGGCCCCGCCGATCCGTTCCACATTGGTCATGCGCTTGTCGATCGTATAGCGCAGCCCCAGCGTCAGATCGAACTTCGGCGTCACATGGTAGGTGAACTGACCATAGGCCGCGTAAGCCTTGTTCGTGGCTTCGTTTTCATTGACACCGCTGCCGAACAGGGGGTCCAACACCGTGGGAGTCACAACCCCGTCGGCTACCGGCTGGAAGATGCCGAGAATGTTGGTCTCCTCACCGTGTTCGTAGAAATAGAACAGCCCCATGGTCAGGTCGAAGGCATCCTTGCTGATGAGCGCCTGGAATTCCTGGCTGAACTGGTACTGCTTCGATTCACGCGCCGTCAGCAGGGCGAACAGGGAATCTTCGGGGCCCGGCTGGGCGGCCGGATCGGTGATCCCTGCGACGTTCCCTGCCAGCAGCGCATTCAACTGCGCCAGAGTGAAGCGGTTGCCACCGGTGGCGGCAAGATCGTAGATGCTCAACCCCTGGTTCAATCGGCGATAGGCCGAAATGCTCTTGAGCGTCAGATCGCCCAGATCGACGCCAACGGTGAAGCTGTGCCCTTCCACAGTCAGCGGTTGGACACTGGTCGCGTTGGCAACCGCTTTCAGGCGCTTTCCGGGAGAATAATTGTCCGTCCCGCCGGTCAGGCCCTGGAACGACGCGATGCCGGCGGCGATCGATCCGCCCGCGTCCGAGTAATAACCGGCGGTCTGCGCCGGACGGCCCACGGTGCGGGAATCCGTATAGTCGAAGCGGTAATCCAGCGTCACATTGTCCGCCGGTTCCGCGCGAACCGCGACCTGGACCGCATCGACGTTCTTGGCGCCAAGACGGTCCGCATAGCGTAGCACGCCCGCACCCGGTTCGCGAAGATCGAGATCGATGGTTCGTCCGCCGATCAGGTTGCGAGTATCCCCCGCACTCTCGTCGTGAAGATATGAAATCCGCGCACTGAAAATCCCCAGTGCCGGAAGGTCGACCGAAAGGCGCCCCCGGAAGCTGTCATAGTTGCCCACTGAACCGAGAGCCCTGACACCGAATTCCCCCGAAGGAGCCGGTGTCACAATGCTGATCGCGCCGCCAGTGGCGTTCCTGCCGAACAACGTACCCTGCGGCCCACGCAGCGTTTCCACGCGCTCGATATCCGCAAGGTCGAAGATCGCCCCGACCGAGCGGCCGATATAGACGCCATCGAGATAGATGCCGATCTTCGGATCTACGGCGCTGCTCGAAACGCCCGACTGGATGCCGCGAATGGAAATGGTGGGGATCGAACTGATGCCCTGCGCAGTCACCAGAACATTGGGCGACATCCCCGAAAGATTGCGCACGTCAGTGATACGCGCATTGTCCAGCGCATCGCTGCCAAATGCCGTGATGGCGAGGGGAACGTCTTGCAGGTTCTCCGTCTTGCGTTGCGCGGTGACGACGATTTCTCCCACACCGCCAGCGGCCCCACCCTCTGGCGGCACCGCCTGTGCCCATGCGGGGCTTGCGCACGAAACGAGCAAAAGGGCCAGCAGCCTGCGATGATAGGTCATGAATCCTCCCGGGGGCAGGCGCTCTGCTGGCGCCCATCGCCTGATCTGTGAATGCGCGATTGCGCCTTGGTCGGCACGGTGCCTGGACGGCTCGTGATGCGGCAAAACTTGCCAAGCGGGCCAATCTTCGTCAAATTCATTCAATGTGCAATTTTGATGAGTTTTAAGAATGGCAGATCTGCGCAAGATCGCCCACATGCTGACGTTGGCCGAAGCGGGCAGCTTCGCGGTCGCGGCCCGCAAGCTCGGCCTCACTCAATCGGCCTTGTCACGCAGCATCCAGGTGCTGGAAAGCGAATACGGCTTCCGGATCTTCGAACGCGGACGTGGCCCCGTGATTCCGACCGCAGCCGGCAAGGCCCTCATTCCGGATGCTGCGCGTCTCCATCAGGATGCCATCGCACTGGACCGGCAGGCTGCCGGGATCGGCAAGGGCGAGGTCGGGTCCACCTCGTTCGGGATGGGGCCGCTGGCGGCACTCTCGATCCTGCCCAAACTCCTCAGTCTCATGCTGAAGGAGCGCCCCGGCATCCGCGTGCATCCGGTGGTGGATTCCAGCCCCGAAATGGTTCGGCAGACGCTCGCGGACGAGATTGAATTCTGCTGCGTGGCCGACGTCATGGTACCGGAAAACGATCGCGTGGACAGCCTGCCGATCGCACGTCTGCCGCTGGCTCTGCTCGTGCGTGCAGATCATCCACTGCTCGAGGGCAAGGGGCAACCCGACGACTATCCTCTGGTCGGAAGCTCATCCACGCACACAAGCACACCCTATGAACCGGTCGTGCGATGTGACAACAACAGCGTGCTGAAATCGCTGGTGATGACCAGCGATGCCATGTGGCTTACCGCTACCGCGGCTGCGCAGGCAGAAATCGCAGCAGGTCTGATACGAGTCTTGCCCCATCGCTTCGATTCCCCCGAACAGGAAATCCGTATCGTTCTGGTGCGGCATTACGGACGGACGCTCTCCCCTGCGGCGAACTATCTCGAACAGGCGGTCCGCAGGCTGGCGTCCGAGCTTTGAAGGGAGTGTCGGATCAGGAGCGCACTTCGCATCGACCCGAACGGTCCAAGGTGCGACCAATCATGCTTTCGTTAAGTCGATCTCGGGAATCCGCGCATCCGGCATTTGCGCCTCTATTGCGTGCCATCATGTCGTTTGACAGCGTCCCATGATGTCGACGGAAAGGGGAGTTCCACCGCATCAGCCCAAGAGTTGTCTCGCTACAGAGCTTCAGTGGTCGCAGCGAAAGCTTTTGAGAAGGCGGATGGCTTCCTCCTCGACGGCGAGTGCGGCGGGCGACAACTGCCGCCCGCGAACACGCATAACGGCAATTTCCAAGTCTCGGATGGGATAGTCAATCACGTTCAGAATGCAGAGGCTATTATCGGCCAACTCTTTCGCTATGAACAATGGCGATGTGCACCAGTAGCAGTCGCTGGATGTGATGACGTCCCGCAATATGTGATAATTCTCGCATGCGAAACGGCCGGCGTTCGCTCCGCTCGGTTCATATGTCTGCCCGGCTGCGGGCCAGGCTTTGAGTTCGGAAGCGAGTATGGTCTCGCGCCCCACCAGCGGATGGTCAGCGCGTACGACGATGGCCAATTGCAGGCGAACGAGAGCACGAACGTCGAAATCAATCAGAACATCGGGACGATGTGGGCTCGCGAGCAGCAGGTCCAGTTCGTCTTCGGCCAGCAGTGCCGCGTTCGGTTTGATTACGGTCCGCAGCTTAAGGCTTGGTCGTGTCGTGAGAATGTGCCTTCCGAGAGGAGGCAGGATGAGGCTCGCAACCAGCGCGCCCAGGCCGAGTATCACTTCCCCGGCATCGCCCGCAGAATGCGCGCCGAGGCCTGCTTCCATTTCTCGTGTGGCTGACAGGATTTCGTGTGCCTGGGCCACGACCGTTCGGCCCACGGCCGTGGGCACGGTGCCACTGCGCCCCCGTTCGAACAGCCGCACACCGTAGCGCTCCTCGAAGCTGGAAATGCTCCGGCTCAGCGCGGGTTGTGTGATGTGTAACTCCTTGGCGGCGCGCGAAAAGCTCGCGGTGCGAGCCACGGTCACGATGTGTCGGAAACGGGTCAGATCCATCCATAAAACCAATCTATATATATCAAGCGTAATATGCATTGGACTATATTCGTGGGCAAGAGCATTCTCCCCTGCGAGAATACTGGGGCGTCCATGGATAGGGGAACCTGAACGAACGGGGGGGGCTACCCGAACGTCGTCGTCGACGCCCCCGCGATTTGGGGGACATCACAGAATGGGTAGGGAGCGGGAACTTGCCTGAGCGATACTTGGACGATGGCTATCCATCAGTGGATGCGTTGCTGGCCGGCGCGGTCAGGCGGACGAAACTTTCGGACTTCAGCGGCGATGATTTTGTCGAGGGTCTGGAGGTACTGCTGGACAGCCTTGCGCGCGACGTGCCTTATGAGGCCGCAGACCGAGCGAAGGCGATCGAGCTCATCCGCCGCCGGTTAGACAACCGGCTGAGGATCGAAGCCTGGTTCAAGGCCAATCCAGAGGTGGAGAGCGCACCGATCGAGGCGCCCGTCTCGATCGTCGGCCTGCCGCGTACCGGCACCTCCGCACTCGGCAACGTGATGTCGCGCGATCCGCAGTTCCGCTGCCTCAGGCCCTGGGAGCAGATGCAACCCTGCCCGCCGCCGCGGATCGAGGAGGAAGCGACCGACCCCCGCCGCATCGCCTACACTGCCTTCGTCGACCGCCTGCTGCGCGAGGAGCCCGAGCAGGCGGCGATGCACCTGTGGGATCCTGAAGCGACGATGGAGGATACCGAGGTGCTCGGCCTTCAGTTCCGCGCGCAACAGATGACCATGCCGGTCTTCTCCTATCACGCCTGGTGGCGTGGCCAGGACATGCGCAGGACATTCACCTACCATGCCCGGGTCGCCCGCCTGCTCCAGTCGAGCCGCCCACCCAACCGCTGGCTGTTCAAGGCGCCGCACCACAAGTTCCACCTCGATCACATGCTGGATGCCTATCCCGATATTCGCTTCATCTTCACCCATCGCGATCCGGGGAAATCTGTGCCCTCCTATGCGAGCTTCGTCTCCTCGCTCTACCCGGCCGGCGTGGTCGCCAGCATCGGCAAAGCGAGGATAGGGCGCGAGGTGCACAAACATCTGCTGTCCGGCATGCACGCCGCGATGGCGGCGCGTGCAAAGCTTGGCCCCGAGCGCTTCTTCGACGTGCATCACGCGGAGTTCGTGGCCGATCCGATGGGGGTGCTCGAACGGATCTACGCATGGCTCGGCCTGCCCCTCAGCGACGACACGAGCGCGAAGTTCGAGCGCTGGCACGCAGAGAACGCGTCCGGTGCCCATGGGGCCCACCGCTATGCAGCCGAGGATTACGGCCTCTCCGCCGACGCCATCCGCGCGGATTATGCTGACTATATTCGCGCCTTCGACATTGAGACGCCCAAGGCAAGGATAGGCGCATGACCGACACGCCGCTGACGCTGCCTGAGTGGGACGCGATGCTGGACAGCATCCGTCCAGTCGGCAACCAGCTCATTAACCGCTGGGGCCGCACAGCGCCGTCGGTCGACGATCGCCGTGATCTGTTCCGCCTCGCACTGTCCGGTGTCGCGAACGGCTATCTCTCCCACATCGCACTAGATCCGCGCCACCCGACATGGACGCCGTGCTGGAACATCGCGATGAACATGGGCGGACCGTGCCCCGACTACACCTACCGCACGACGGATGTAGACCCACAGGGCAGCTACCGCATCTCGGGCTTCCGCGGCACCAACCGCTTTGTCGAAGTCGGCCAGCACAGCTACGAGTTGCTCGGCCACGAGGGGCCCAGCTCGGTCGCTCCGCTGCAGCACAGCCTCGATGATCTGACGCTGGGCGAGGCCGGCGCCTATAGCGTGATCCTTAGCCCCGAACGGCCGGCCGGCTACACCGGCGACTGGTGGCGGCTTGCGCCGACCACCGTCCGCCTGCTCCTGCGGCAATGCTCGGTCGACTGGATCGGCGAAGTCGATGCCCGCATTGCAATCGAGCGGCTCGACGACGCGCCGCCGACCACCGCCGCTGAAATCGACCGCCGCATCGGCAATCTCGGCCGCTGGGCCGAGGGGATGGTGCGCTTCGATATCGATCTCGCGCGCTGGTATCGCGAGCATCACGGGATCAACGTGCTCACCCGCTCGAAGAAGATCGAGAGCATCGGCGGTATGCCCAACCAAGTCTATTATGATGGCGCCTACGAGATTGAAGACGACGAGGCGCTGGTGATCGAGACGGCACTGCCACGCACCTGCCTATATTGGTCGCTGCTGGTGGCGGACGACCGGTTCAGCACGATCGACTGGGCCAACCGCCAGTCGAGCCTGAACGAAGCGCAGGCGCGGCTCGACAACGACGGCAAACTCCGCGTGGTGATCTCGAAGCAGGATCCCGGCGTCCAGAACTGGATGGACAAGGCCGACAACCCGTGGGGCATCATACAGATGCGGTGGAAGGTGCCTAGCGACGCGCCCGATCCGGTAGTGACGCGATGCAAGGTCGCGGATGTCCGCCAGTACCTCCCCTCCGGCACCCCCGCCTATTCAGCCGAGGAACGTGCCGAGGCAATCCGCAAGCGCCGCATTGGATACCAGATGCGCACCCATTGGTAGCACGAGACATGATCCGGACGAAATGAACGAAATTTAATAATAATATTGAAATTAATAATTTAATTGTTGGGAATCAATCCGCAATTAAATTCCCTATCACACAAATAATATTTAAGGAGAGGGGAATGCATTATTTTCTGGGTCGCAATCGATATTGCGCACTCTCAGCACTCATGGCCGCCTGTGCGTCGCCGGCTTTCGCGCAAACGGCTGAGAGCGGCGGGTCGGTCGAGGACGTCGGCGTATCCGAGATCGTCGTCACCGCCCAGCGCCGCGAGGAAAGTCAGTTGGCGACGCCGATCTCGGTAGTAGCGCTCTCGCAGGCGCAACTGGCCAACAAGAGCGTCTTCGACATCACCGATCTCCCGCGCGCGGTGCCCAATCTCCAGGTCGGTCCGCACCCCAACAGCGCCAACACGGCGCGCGTCTTCATCCGTGGCATCGGCAACAGCGATGACCAGTTCACGCAGGATCCCAGCGTGGCGATCTACGTCGACGGTGTCTATGTCGCGCGTACGCAAGGCATGGTGAACGAGTTAGCCGAGATCGAGCGGATCGAGGTGCTCAGGGGGCCTCAGGGAACCCTTTACGGTCGCAACGCAACTGGCGGTGCGATCAATTACATTACCCGCGCTCCTGAACTCGGCGCTTTCCATGCCCGCCAGGATCTGCTGGTCGGCAATTATGATCAGTTCCGTTCGCGCACGACGGTCAATGTCCCGCTCGGGGAGACACTCGCGGTGCAGGGAGGCATCCTCTATTCGCGCAAGGACGGCTTCATCCGCAATCCCGGGACCGGATCGGATCGCTTTGGCGACCAGCGGCACGACGCCTATCGCGGCGCGGTACGGTGGCAGCCTACCGCGGATATCGACATCGTCTACACTTATGATCGCTCGCACACGCGTGATACGCCGCCCTATCTCGCCGTGGTCCCGCTATATCCGGCGAAGCCCGACAGGCCGGGGACGGCCGCTGTGGGCGTCACCGGCCTCACGCCCAATCGCACGACGTCACAGGGCCATAGCCTGACGGCCAGCTGGGATATCTTGCCGACGGTGCAGCTCAAGTCGATCACCGCCTATCGGAAACTGTCCAGCGCGTTCCGTCAATTCTATTTTCCCGGAACGCTTGCGCCATCGCCCCTGCTCACTCAGGCTGCAAACCAGCGCCAGCACCAATTTTCGGAAGAGCTGCAAATCATCGGCAGCACAGCCGATGGCAGCCTTGAGTTCGTCCTTGGCGGCTATTATTTCGACGAGGACGGGCGAAGCGCTGAGGAGACCAGTTCAATCTTCGCCGCGACTGAGAACCGCGCCGTCACTATCGGGAACACGGCCTATGCCGCCTACGGTCAGGCGACTTATCGGCCCGGTTTCGCCTCCGGCGTCTATGTGACAGGCGGGCTGCGCTGGTCGAAGGACGAACGCCGCGCAAGCCTCACCCGCGCGCTTGCGGCGACAGGCGGCGGCACGCCGCCCCCACCGACCTTCGCTGCCGGGGACGTCAGCTTCAGCAATGTGAGTCCCACGGTCATCCTTGGCTATTCGCCGAACGACGATCTCAACGTCTATGCCAAATATGCCAAGGGTTATAAGTCGGGAGGCTTCAACATCCGCGCGAGCACCACGACGCGGTTCGCCGACGGTTTCGGCCCCGAAGCCGTCGACAGCTATGAGATCGGGCTGAAGACTGCTCTGTTCGACAGGCGCGTGCGCTTCAACCTCGCCGCGTTTCGATACGACTACAAGGACATCCAGATCAACGTCATCACCGACCCGGCCAATCCGACGATTACCGATACATTCAACGCCGGTGGCGCGCGGATCAAGGGAATCGAGGCGGATGTCACCGCACGGCCGATCCGGTCGATGCTACTCGGGCTGAACTATGCCTATCTCGATGCGAAATATACGCGCATCCTGGACGGCGTCGGCAACGACGTGACCAACCGCTACCAGTTCCAGAATGCACCCAAGCACAGCTTCAGCGCCAATTTGACGCAGAGCTTTCCCGAGACGCCGATCGGTCGCCCCGAAATCTATGTGAACTACAGCTGGCAGAGTAAGCGCTTCGCCAATACCGGAGATGCGGCTCTGGTCTTCAAGAGCCTCGACCTGCTCGATGCGCGGATCAGCCTCACGGATATTCCGCTCGGTGGCGGTCGCTGGACTCTAGCGGCGTTCGGCAAGAACCTTCTCGACGAGGATTATTACGTGCATCATTTCCGTGCAGTTCTGCCCGGCGCAATCTTCGGCGAGCCGAGGACATACGGCCTCCAGCTCACCTTCGAATATTGATCGTGGTACGGCTGGCCATCATTGCAGTGGCATTCGGCCTGCTGCTCGTGTCGGTGGAAAAGCCCGCAGGAGCGGCTCCACCGACACCCGCGACCACATGCGAGGACCGTATCCAGATCTCCGACGCGATCAACGGCCTCGCCAACGCGACCGACCGACGCGACTGGGAGGCGGCCGAGGCGCTGCTCGCCCCGGAGGTCGATCTCGGCTATCGCATGGTCGACAGTCCGGCGGCACCGATCCGCCAACGGCTGACGCCCGCCCAGTTCGTTGAGGCCAGCCGGGCAGTCCTGCCAGGCTATCTCCACACCCAGCATTTGATCGGCAATTTGGTAGTGCAGGTCATCGGTGACCATGCCATGGCGAACAGTCAGGTCTGGATGACTCATTATCTCCCGAATGATCAGGGTGAACCATACTGGAACGTCGCGGCGCTCTACCGGCACGAACTCGAGCGCACGCCCGCCGGGTGGAAGATCGCCGCCATGCATGTCGAGATCCTCTATCAAACGGGCAATACCCACCTGTCCGCGCTTGCCGCCGCGCGGGTCAAGGCGGGCGATGTCATGACGACGCCATGAGCAACGCGCGGCAAAGGTGAAGCGAGATGACGACTCCTGCCCCTAGCGATGGAAAGCCCGCCGGACCGGTCTCGGGACGCGGCGCGGCGCTCCTGTTCGCGGTCGTACTGGCTCTCCTCGCCCTGCCCATTCTGGCAGGCGGTGCCTGGCTCGTGCTGATCGGAGGCCAGCCACATTACCTCCTGCTGGGCACCCTGCTCGCGATAACGGCGGGACTGTTATGGCGCCGCAGCCGTTGGGCCGCGGTGATTTATGCCGGGCTATTGCTGGAGACCTGGCTGTGGGCGCTCGCAGACGCAGGCGCTGATTTCTGGATCCTGCTCTCGCGGCTGGGAATGCTGCTCGTGCTCGGCTGCGGGTTCCTGCTGCCTGCGGTGCGGCGCGGGTTGACCACCGGGCCGAAGCTGCGTAGCGGCGCAACAATCGCTCCTGTTGCCGCCGTGCTGCTCTTGGGCGGGACGGCTCTTGCCGGAATGCTAGCCGATGATGGCATCGCGCCGACACCCGCCGCAAGCTTGCCTGTTCCGGTCGCTGTGGCCGAAGCGGACTGGGCTCATTATGGCGGCGACGAGGGCGGATCGCGTTATTCCGGGCTCGCTCAGATCGATACCACCAATGTCTCTGGGCTCGAGGTCGCCTGGATCTACCACACTGGCGATTATCCTCCGCCTGGGGGGCAGCGGCCGCGCCGACTGGAGGTTACGCCGCTCAAGGTCGGCGACCTGCTCTATATCTGCACCAGCGCGAGCAGAGTGATCGCGCTCGATGCAGAGACCGGGCGCAGGCGCTGGCAATATGATCCGCAGGTCGACTTGTCGGCAGTGGATATGTCGCTCGCTTGCCGTGGGCTCACCTATCATGCGGAAGCGGGCCTGCCAGCTGAGCAAGCCTGCGCCACGCGGATCTTCACCGCGACGGTCGACGCGCGGCTGATTGCGATCGATGCTCACACCGGGCAGCCCTGCCGCGATTTCGGCACAGACGGCGCCGTCGATCTGACCAAAGGGCTTGGTCCGGTGATCGCTGGATACTGGGCGGTCAGTTCGCCCCCGGTGGTCGTCAGCGGAAAGGTGATCGTAGGCGGCCGCGTGAGCGACGGGCAATTCGTCGGCGAGCCGGGTGGGCCAATCCGCGCTTATGATGCGCGAACCGGCGCGTTCGCGTGGGCATTCGATCCGGGAAATCCGACCGACCACGGCTTCCCGCCTCCTGGCAAATATTTCGTGCGGGGAACGCCCAATTCCTGGGCGCCGATGAGCGTCGATCCAAAACTTGGGCTGGTCTTCGTGCCCACGGGCAATGCGACACCGGATTATTGGGGCGGACATCGCACCCCGCTCGACGATCGCTATTCCAGCGCAATAATCGCGCTCGATGCGGAGACCGGCGCAGAACGCTGGACCTTCCAGACCACGCATCACGATCTATGGGATGCCGATGTCGCGTCGCAGCCGACGCTGCTAGACGTGGTACGCGGCGGGCGGACGATCCCCGCGCTGTTGCAACCGACCAAGCGGGGGCAGTTGTTCCTGCTCGACCGCCGCACTGGCGAGCCGGTTGCCGATGTTCGCGAGCGGCCAGTTCCGCAAACATCCGTGGCCGGCGAGCGGCCTGCGCCGACCCAGCCATTCTCGGTGGGCTTGCCTGCGCTCGATGGCCTGCCACTGCGCGAAAGCGACATGTGGGGACTGACGCCATTCGATGCGCTCTGGTGTCGCATCCGTTACCGGCAGGCGCACTGGGAAGGGACGCTCACCTTGCCCTCGGAACAGACCTATATCCAGATGCCGGGTGGACTTGGCGGAATGAACTGGGGTGGTGCGACTGTCGATCCGGCGCGCGGTACGGCCTATGTGCCCTGGGTCAGATTGCCGATGCTGAACCGCCTGGTTCGGCGTGAGGCGGCTGATCATATGGGCCTGAAGCCACTGGGGCCAGGCGGATCCGTGGGCGGTGCGGTAGCGCAGGCCGGGACACCTTACGCTGCAGTCGCAGCGCCGTTCGCCTCCCCGCTGGGTGTGCCGTGCCTGGCGCCGCCTTACGGGCTGATGTCTGCGATAGATATCGGCAGCGGGCAAATGCTGTGGACGCGTCGGCTAGGTCTGGCGAGCGGCAGCCGCATCGCCGGGGTGCCGGTGGCGTTGCCAGTGTCGATGGGCACACCGCTGTCAGGAGGGGTGCTGGCGACGCGTGGCGGGCTGCTGTTCGTCGGTGCAACCGGTGATACCCGGTTTCGCGCTATCGACGCCCGCAGCGGGCGGACGCTGTGGTCCGCGCCGCTCCCGGCTGCGGGTAACGCCACGCCGATGACCTATCTCGCGCCGCGCTCTCATCGTCAGATCGTGGTGGTCGCCGCTGGTGGCCATCCCATGCTGCAGACCCGGCCGGGCGACGCTATCGTGGCCTTCGCGCTGCGGCGATAGCGATTGCTCTTGGGGTCGCCATCCACCAAAGTACGAGTTGGCCATGCCGCCTGTCGATCTCGTGCATAATTCGAGCCCATGCCTATGGGCAGCCCGGCTCCTTTAAAAGCCGTGCTATATGGTTTCGGAGGATCGCTCTGGCTGCAGCAGGCTCGTATAGTCTCACCATGATGCCGTTCGACAGCCCGTTGACAAGCGCAAGCAATTCTCTGGCGGCCGATCGACTGTCGAATGCTTTCCGCCTCGACTTGCCCATAAGGCGCTTCTCTAGCATCGCCGTCACCTCGTCCTCGAGACGGCAGGGCCCGTCCCGGACCGCAGCCGCAAACGATGCCGGATCACGTTCCGCCTCGAGCGCGAAAGCTGTCCAGAGTCGGTGAAAGGCGCGGCTTTCTTCGCTGTCCGGCAATGCCTCGTTGCAGAGTGTTGCAAGCGTCTCGGCGAGTGAGCCACACGATCCCGATGCCTCCATCCGGTGAGCCCAGCGCTCCCGGCTCTGGTGTTCCAGCCGTTCCAGTGCGGACGCGACAAGGCCGGACCGGTTGCCGAAATAATACTGCACCAGCCGAAGCGAAACGCCCGCTTCGCCTGCGACTCTCCGCATGGTGGTCGAGGCCAGTCCGTCGCCAAGCGCCACGCGAATGAAGGCATCGACGATCTGCGAGTGGCGGTCGTCAAGCTCTTCAGACACAAACGCATCTCCTTGAAGTTCGATCGACTTTGATACATCTGTATCAAGATGAGCTTACAACGCCAAGGGAACAGTTCGGACGTCGAGGAATGCGGGGATGGCCATGCGGAGTCCGCCATGGGCTGGCGGGACTGCGTAGCGGAAGGACGCCTCTTCGATTTCATTCTGGTTCTATTCGGCGTCTGGCTGACGGCTACGGACAGCCTCATCACCGCGACCATCCTGCCCGATGTCGGTGCAGACCTTGGCGGCTATGCCTATTTCGGCTGGGCTATCGCGGGCTTCATGCTGGGCGTCGTCGTCGCCAGCGCAAGCGCCGGCCGGATCTCCGAACATTATGGACTTCGCATCGCCATGGTCGCGGCCGGTCTGGTCTTCGCGTTCGGCTGCGCGATGGCGGCACTCGCACCGGACATCTCGATCTTCCTAGTCGGCCGACTGGTGCAGGGGATCGGTGGCGGCTGGATATCCGGCCTTGCCATGGTGGTCATCGGCATTGTCTTTCCCCGCCGGCACATTGCCCGCGTCTTCGCCGCGACGGCGGCGGTATGGGGTATCGCGACGATCCTTGGCCCACTGATCGGCGGCCTCTTCGCCGACTGGGGCGAGTGGCGCATGGTATTCTGGCTCTATACCGCGCAGGCTGCAATCTTTGCCTTGGCCGCCCTTCGTCTGCCGGCGAAGATAGACCCAGACGCCGACCTGTCGGGCGGATTTCCCTGGCGTCAGATGGTGTTGCTCGCAATCGCTGTCGGTCTCATCGGTGTCGCCGGCCTGCTCGATGAGGTCACGATCAGTATCAGCCTGACTTTCATCGGTCTCGCCGGCATTGCTGGTCTCGTCCGCTACGATCGCACACAGACCACCACGCTTCTGCCGCGATCGGGTGGCGATCTACGGACTGTGACCGGCGCGGGCTATACGGCGCTCTTCGCGCTGACCGCTGCCTCTGCGGGGTTGAATGCCTACGGCCCGGCCATCCTCCAGCAATTGCAGGGGCTCTCCGCGCTTACGGCTGGATACGCCGTCGCCACGATGGCGGTGACCTGGACGCTCTCGGCCTTCTACGTCGCGGGGGTGACGGAACGGGCCGAGCCATTGTGGATTCGCTCCGGAGCCGGGCTGATCCTCCTTGGGGCCCTCGGTCTGGCACTCACTATGCCGAACGGAACACTTCTCAGCATCGTGTTCGCGACGGGGGTTCTTGGTCTCGGCTTCGGCCTTTCGTCGAGCTTGATGAACCGGCGCGTCATGGGCGCGCTGCCGGAAGCGGAAACCGCGATCGGCAGTTCCGCCCTCATCGCGGTTCGGCAGACTGGCGGCGCTGTCGGCGCCGCCATCGCCGCGACTGCGGCTAACCTCTCCGGCTTCAATGAGGGCATCTCCGATCCGATTGCCCGCACAGCTGGCTTTTGGGTGTTCGCGGCCTCTGCCGTTCCGGCGCTAATCGGCTTTCTCGCTGCGTGGCAGATGACGCGATCAGCTGCGCGAGACGAGGGAGGATGACATCGGCAGCTCGAGGAGTTGAAGCGTACCTTTCAAGTCTAGCAACGCCCCCGGAACGCAAGAGGAAATGTGGGTCTTAAACGCCCTCTCAAGCCGCGAGACAGTGGCGCAATTCGCTTTTATCTCGACGAACACAAGCGCCTGCGGGGTCGCAGCTCTTTTCGATCTGGCAATCGACAGCAAGTTGCATGGCTGTGATTTCGCCAAGATCAAGATTGGTAACATCATGTAGTGGAAGAGAACTGGAATGATACGATATTACATATTATTCAGAAAGAATTCTGATACGACAATATTCCGATCTCACTTTTTATTGTCATTGCCGTCATTCCGCTGCTAGCGCACGCCGCATGTTCCGGCTTCATGCCCGCACCGTCTTTTTGCAGCTTCTTACGCTGTGCACCGCTCTCGGTGTCCTCTGGACGCCGATTGCCGAAGCGGCCGAATGCTCTGACGAACCTGAAGCCGCTTCACTCATCGAGCAACATGGGCAACCGGAAGAAGACGATAACGCCCCGGAGAAGCCCGGAACCTGCGTTCACGGTCACTGCCATCATGCTTCGCAGGCGATTAAGGCTTCCGCAGACTCTGTTCGACATATGACCGCTGCGACGCTGCTCACCAGTATCGTGGAACCGCCGCTCGACGGCTCTGCAACTCAGCTAGCAACGCCCCCTCCTCGCGCCTGACGTTCGCCCCGCGTCGGATCGCTTTTCGACGCCGAACTGAACGTCAGCAGAGGAATACCCATCCATGTTCGCCATATCGTGGCGAGCGGCCCCCTTCTGGGGACTGATACTCGCCCTGTCCACGGGACCTGCCAGTGCGCAGGACCCGCGTGTCGTCACGCTCGACGACGCCCTTGAACTTAGCGGGGTCGCCGAACAGGCCGATACCCCCGTCACCAACCCCCGCCTTGTGGGCCCCCGCGCAGAAACCGATGCCGCGGCCGCCCTTGTCGATCAGGCTCGCCTCAGACTCAATCCCGAGGTGTCCTTCGAAGTCGAGAACATAGCCGGTAGCGGGGCGTTTTCCGGTCTCCAGTCGACCGAATATACGCTCTCTCTAGGTCAGCGCCTTGAACTCGGCGGCAAACGTTCCGCGCGGGTCGGTGCGGCTGAGGCTCAGGCCCAACTGGCCTCTCTCAGGGCGAACCTGACAACGGTGGAGCTGGGCCAATTGGTGCGCAAGCGATACTTGACGGCTGCTGCTGCGGCCGCTCGAGTGGAGCTTGCACAGGACGTTGTTGCACGGGGAGAAGAACTGGCGCGCATTGCCGGTGTCCTCGTCGAGGTGGGGCGTGAGCCGCCTCTGCGCGCACTACGTGCCGATGCGGCTCTGGCCGAGGCGCGCGCGCGTCTGGTTGAGGCCGAGGCCGAAAGCCTGTCGGCTCGCACTGCACTCGCTTCGCTATGGGCCGCCGGTGAAGCACCGCTGGTTCCCGCCGAGTTCCCGAACATCGTCCCGCCCCCGTCATTGATGTCCCAGGCCACGGACAGCCTGGCCTATCGGGTCGCACGCGCCGAGAGCGCAGCGGCAGCAGCGGAGATCGAGCGGCAGCGAAGCCTCCGTATACCGGATCCGACGATCTCCGCAGGGATGCGGCGCTTCGAGGAAAGTGGCGACAACGCGTTCCTCGTCGGAGTATCGATTCCCCTCCCCTTCCGCGACCGTAATCAGGGCAACATCGCGGCTGCGAAAGCCCGATTGCGTGCGGCGAACGCGCGCGAAGCCGTCGCGCTCGCGGACTACGAGCAATCCGTTGCCACAGCCCGCGCGAGATATCTCGGGGCCGAGGCCCGGGTCGAGACACTGTCGCAGACATCGCTCCCACAGGCGGAGGAAGCACAGCGCCTCGTTCGCATCGGATATCGTAACGGGCGCTTTCCCCTGATCGAGGTTCTCGCCGCCGCAGAGGCACGCGATGCAATCCGCGAGGCGCTCATCGTCGCCCGCGAGGAACGCGGCCGGGCAGCTGCCGAGCTCATCGGGCTGGCTGGACAATGAAGGATACACAAATGACACGTTGGAAGCTGGCGGCCTTCGTCGGTATCGTGATTGCGATCAGCGCTCTGGCGATGATCTTCTGGCCGACCTCCAAGGTCGACGACCATGCGCAGCAGGAAGAGGCCAAGCCCCCCGAGGGGCAGGTCACATTGAGCGAAGACCAGATCAGCGAGGCAGGGATACAGCTGGCCACTGTGCGGGCTGGGGCCGCTGTCGAGCTCATCTTCCCGGCAACGGTGGCGGCGAGCCCCACCGCCTCTGCCCGTATCGACGCCCGCGCTTCAGGTGTCGTCCGCTCCGTGGGCAAAGTGCTGGGTGATCATGTGTCGCGCGGCGAGATCCTCGCCCGCATCGAGAGTGCCGATGCCGCCGCTCTCGCATCGCAAGTCGGTGCGGCGCGTGCCCGTGTGACCGAGCTGTCCGCCGCCTATGATCGCGAACAGCGCTTGTTCGAAGAGAATGTCACGGCCCGCCAGGACCTGGAAAGTGCTCAGGCGAATCTCAGCGTAGCGCGCTCGGAATTGCAGCGGGCGCAGGCCGCAGTCGCGGCAGCCGGCGTAAGCGGTGACGGTCGATCGCTGGCTGTAACCTCTCCCTTGGCGGGCAAGATCACCGCTGCACCGATCGTGCTCGGGGCCTTCGTGGATGCCGGCGAGGAACTCTACCGCGTCGTCGATCCGAACGGGCTTCAGATCGAAGTGGCGCTGCCTTCCGCCGAAGCCTCACGCATCCAACCGGGCGACGAGGCTGTGCTGGTCATCGGCGATGGCCGCGAGATCGCGGCCCGGGTGCGTTCGGTCACTCCCTCACTCGATCCGGAGAGCCGCAGCGCCACGGCGGTTCTGTCGCTCTCCCGTGGAGTTCCGGGCCTCCAGCCGGGTGCCTTCCTCCAAGCACGGATCAGGCCTTCGGGTGAGGTGGACCGCAGCCGTATCGCGGTGCCCGAAGACGCCATTCAGGTGCTTGAAGGGCGAGACGTCGTGTTCGTCCGCACCAGGGATGGTTTCCAGGCTCGCGAAGTCGAGGTCGGCAACCGGTCCGCAGGCATGGTGACGATCCTCTCCGGCCTCGAGGAAAGGTGGCGCATTGCCGTGGGCAACGCTTTCCTGCTCAAGGCCGAATTAGAGAAGGAGGGCGCGACCCATGGGCACTGAGGCTGGACCCGCGCCCCACACGGAAACCCACCCCGATACGGGGGGGCATCACCACGGTCTGATCGGGGCGATCCTCGATATCGCAGTGCGGTTCCGCTGGGCGGTCATCGTCCTGACGGCCTTCGCAGCGATCTACGGCGCCATGAATCTCCTGCGCCTGCCGATCGACGCAGTGCCGGACATCACCAACACGCAGGTGCAGATCAACACCAGTGCTCCGGCGCTGTCGCCCTCGCAGGTCGAGACGCAGGTTACCTTTCCCATCGAGACCGGTCTGGCCGGGATCGAGGGACTGGAGATGACCCGTTCGATCTCGCGCAACGGCTTCAGCCAGGTCACCGCTATCTTCGAGGAAGGCACCGACATATACTTCGCGCGCCAGCAGGTGAACGAGCGGCTTGCACCGATCGGCGCATCGCTGCCGGAAGGAGCAGAGCCCACTATGGGGCCGATCTCGACCGGTCTCGGCGAAGTGCTGATGTATACGATCGAATACGAGTATCCGGGAGGTCGCGGCGCACCGACCGGTGGTCGGACCGGCTGGCAGTCGGACGGGAGCTTCATCACAGAGCGCGGGGATCGCCTCGATAGCGCGGTCGCAAAGGCGGCTTACTTGCGCACGATCCAGGACTGGGCCGTGGCCCCGCTGATGCGCTCGATCGACGGCGTGGCAGGCGTCGATTCTATCGGTGGCTACGAGAAGCAGTTTCTTGTGCAGCCCGACCCGAGCCGGTTGACAGGCTACGGGCTTTCGTTCGATTCCCTGCTCAAGGCGCTGGAAGCGGCAAACCTCGCTGCGGGCGCCAACTTCGTCGATCGCGCTGGCGAGGCACTCCTCGTCCGTGTGGATGCACGCCTTGGCGGCACGCAGGACATTGAGCAGGCGGTCGTTGCGACCCGCAAGGGTGTTCCGATCCGTATTAGCGACGTCGCCACGGTGCGCATCGGCGGCGATCTGCGGACCGGCGCGGCGTCTCTCAATGGCGAAGAGGCAGTCGTCGGCACCGTCCTGATGCGCAGCGGCGAGAACAGCCGCACGGTGGCCGCAGCGTCGGCGGAGCGGTTGAACGAAGTGCGTGCGTCGCTCCCGGCCGGCGTGGTCGCCGAAATCGTCTACAACCGGTCGTCCCTCGTTGATGCGACGATTGCCACAGTGGAGAAGAACCTCGTCGAGGGTGCACTGCTGGTGATCGTCGTCCTGTTCCTGCTGCTGGGGAACATTCGCGCAGCACTCATCGCCGCACTGGTCATCCCGGTATCCATGCTGATCGCGGCCGTGGGCATGAACCGACTGGGCGTCTCGGGCAATCTGATGAGCTTGGGGGCACTGGACTTCGGCCTCATTGTCGATGGCGCAGTCATAATCGTCGAGAACAGCGTCGCGCGGCTCGCTGCAAGACAGCACCGCGAGGGCAGACTGCTGAGCCTCGGCGAGCGGTTGACCGAGACGCGGCTGGCCGCACAGGAAATGATCAAGCCGACCGTCTATGGTCAGGCGATCATCCTGCTCGTCTATGCTCCGCTTCTCACCTTCACCGGTGTCGAGGGCAAGACGTTCTCGCCGATGGCCATCACGGTCATGCTGGCGCTCGCCTCGGCCTTCGTGCTGTCGCTGACCTTTGTTCCGGCAATGATTGCGGTGCTCCTCAATCGCAAGCTGACCGAGAAAGAGGTCAAGCCTGTCCGGATCGTGAAGGAACGCTATGGCCCGGCCGTGCGCCGCGCTATCGCGCGGCCCTGGCCGGTAATCGGGGCGGGTGTCGGCATTTTCGTCGTTGCCGCCCTGGTCTTCAGCTTCCTCGGAAGCGAGTTCACGCCGCAGCTGGACGAACGGGATATCGCGATTCAGTCGCTGCGGATACCCTCGACCTCGCTCGAGCGCTCGCTTGCCATGCAAAGACAGGTGGAAGACCGGCTCAAGACTTTCCCACAGGTGGAACTGGTGTTCTCACGCACCGGCACTGCGGAGGTGGCAAGCGATCCTATGCCGCCGAACGCGTCCGATGCCTATGTGATCCTGAAACCGCGCGAGGAATGGCCAGATCCCGATCTGTCGAAGGACGAACTCGTCGCGCAGATGGAGAACTCGCTGAGCGGTCTGGTCGGGAACCTATACGAGTTCAGCCAACCCATCGAACTGCGTTTCAACGAGCTTATCGCGGGTGTTCGCGGCGACGTAGCGGTCAAGCTCTACGGTGACGACCTCTCGGTCCTGACCCGGTCCGCCGGAGAAGTTGCTCAAGTGTTGAGAGGGATAGAAGGTGCTGCGGACGTCAAGGTCCAGCAGGTTACGGGTTTTCCCACGCTCGACATCGCCTTCGATCGTCCGACGATCGCTCGCTATGGCCTGACCGTGGAGGATGTGGCGCAATCCGTGGCTATTGCTCTGGGTGGTCGCCCTGCGGGCCTGGTATTCGAAGGTGACCGCCGTTTCGATGTCGTCGTGCGGCTTGATGATGTGACCCGTAACGATTTCGATCAGCTCGGCGCCCTTCCGGTCGTTCTCGATGGCGGAGTAACGGTTCCGCTCCGCACGTTGGCGGATTTCCAGGTCGTCGATGGTCTAGCCGAGGTTCGGCGCGAACAGGGGCGGCGGCTGGTGATCGTGTCGGCGAACGTGCGCGAGCGCGATCTCGGTTCCTTCGTTGAGGAAGCCCGCGCGGACGTTGCCGATAGCGTCGAGTTGCCCCCTACCTCCTTCATCGAGTGGGGCGGGCAATATGAGAACCTCCAGGCCGCGCAGGCGAGGCTCGCCCTTGTCGTCCCGGTCTGTTTTGCTCTGGTGTTGCTGCTCCTGTTCATGGCGCTCGGCGGTTGGGTTCCCGCTCTCGCGGTATTCAGCGCAATCCCGATGGCGCTGGCAGGCGGCGTCTTCGCTCTCGCCATGAGAGGCATGCCGTTCTCTGTTTCGGCGGCGGTCGGCTTCATCGCGTTGTCTGGCGTCGCGGTTCTGAACGGCCTGGTGATGATGACCGCGATACGCCAGCGTCTGGACCAAGGCTCACTCCTCTGTGAGGCGATTTCCGACGGTGCGCTGGCCCGACTGCGACCGGTTCTGATGACGGCCTTGGTAGCCTCGCTCGGCTTTGTTCCTATGGCGATCGCGACAGGCACCGGCGCCGAGGTCCAGCGTCCGCTGGCAACGGTGGTCATCGGCGGCTTGATCAGCTCGACCGCGCTCACACTATTCGTCCTGCCGGCGATCGCGCGGCTCGTGCTGCAACGGAGCGATCAGGCTCCTTCACATGGACAAGCATGATGATATCGAGACGAAACATAGCAGAGACAGCAAACGTGTTCTTCAGGCTTGCATTGAGGGCAATTTGCGATCTTCTGCCGGAGAATAGGACAATCTGCTCCCAACCTAGTTGGGGCATGAATGGAGGGCTGGCCCCCATCTGAGCGAGTGGGTAACCGCTATGGCAGCGTGTCAGCCAGCGGCGTTGAGCCCATGCCAGCCACGGGAAGGTCGGCATGGGCCCCGTCAGTGCGTCTGGGCGAGCGCGACGGCATCCGGTCCTGCGGGGAAACGAAGTTGGTCGTCGGCACCACAAACGGCGTCCCAGATGGCTTCGGCAACGTCGATTTCTCTGGTGGTCAGCACAGGCTTGGCGAAGCTCTCCAGGATCGGGCGAGCGAAGTCGGCATAGGCACCCGGCAGCAGCTGCTCCACCGGTACGAGGGCGTTGGCGCCGAACCGAGTGGTCGGCCCATAACCCGGCTCGACAAGCTTCACGCGAACGTCGAAATAAGCGAGCTCATGCGCGAGCGAAGCCGAAAAGCCCTCAATGGCGTGCTTGGTACCAGCATAGAGTGCGGCGAGCGGGAAGTCGCCAAGCGTTACGCTCGACGTCACATTGACGATGGTGCCTGAGCGACGCTTGCGCATCTGGGGGATAACGGCCTTGGTCATCGCCATGACGCCGATCGTGTTGGTTTCGACAAGCTGTCGGATCAACGACATCGGCATCGCCTCAAAGGCGCCGATCCCGCCCACGCCGGCATTGTTCACCAGAACATCAATCGGGCCGGCCGCTTCGATTGCCGCGGCGATGCTGTTCTCGATCGTTACATCCAGCGGTAGCAGGCGCAGTCGGTCGGATGCCTCGAACAGGGAGGGATCGGGTCGGCGCATCGTCGCGATGACGCACCAGCCGCGCGAAAGGAAAAGGTCTGCCGTCGCCTTGCCATAGCCCGACGACGTGCCGGTAATCATGATCATCTTGGTCATCTTCGGTCTCCATACATCCATGCGATCGAGAGCAAATAGACAGGCGACGTGATATGATCCATAATCAATAGTCCACTATTTATTATGGATCGTCCAGATGGATCCTTTGAGCGACATCATCAGCCTTTTAAAACCGACCGCCGCCGTCTCGAAGCCGATCAGTGGCCGCGGGCGCTGGTGCGTGTGCTATCGGGCCTATGATGCGCCCGGTTTCGCGATCGTGCTGGCAGGCGAGGCATGGATCAGGTTCGAGGGTCGTGCACCGCTCCGTCTCACGGAGGGTGACTTTCTTCTGCTGCCCGCGACCCCTGCATTCGCGCTCTACAGCGATCCGGCTGCAGAATGCCGCCCCGTCGAGCCTGGCAACGAGGCCATCCGACATGGCGATCCGGAGGGCGAACCGGACTATCTCTCGCTCGGTGGCAGTTTCCACTTCGAGCGGATCAATGCGCCGCTGCTGCTCGGGCTGCTACCCGATCTGATTCATATCCCCGCTTCACAAGGGCGCGCGACCCGGTTCGGCCGTCTTGTCAAGCTCCTCTCCGAGGAATGCCTGTCCGACTATCCCGGCAAGGAACTGGTCATCCAGCGCCTGCTGGAAGCATTGCTGGTCGAGGCGTTGCGATGGCATGGCGGCGAGGCCGTGCCTGCAGGATTGCTGAACGGCCTGCGCGATCCCTCGCTTGCCCGGGCCCTGCACGCAATCCATGCTGATGTTCGGGCGGGCTGGACAGTGGCAGAGCTCGCGAAGATCGCCGGCATGTCGAGATCGGCTTTTGCCGCGCGCTTTGCAAAGACGCTCGGTTGCGCTCCGATCGAATATCTGGCGCGCTGGCGGATGGCGCTCGCCAAGGATGCGCTCGTAAGCGGCGCTAAATCGCTGGAGCGTATCGCCGACCAGATCGGTTATGAATCAGCGAGCGCCTTCAGCACTGCATTCCGTAAGCGATTGGGCTGCGCACCCGGACGGTTTGCGCGGGATTGCGCTGTCCAGTCCAATGCGCGGCCAGCCTAGCGTGAGGCTTTCTGGCATGAGAAAGCGAACGTGGGGTTACAGCCTAGTACCAAGGCCAACTGACATCTGCCGGATGCTTCATCAGTTCAATTCGCGTACCGTCCGGATCGGCGAGAAATATGATGTGCACTCCATTTTCAGGGGTGGAACGGGTACCTTCAATGATCGTACCGCCATGCCTCACCGCACGTTGCGCCGCTGCATCTATATCTTCTACTGAAAATGAAAGATGGGTGAGGCCAAGTTGGTTGCGGCTTATCGATGGTTTCCCAAAAGCTGCTGGCTGCGTGAAATGCAGCAGTTCGATTCTGAGTTCGCCGCTGTGCAGAAAATGCGACGTTAGATGCACATCGCCCGTCATTTCGGAGATGGCGTAATCAATGGCGAAACTGGGGCCGTCTGCAAAACCCAGTCCCTCACGATAAAAATGCAAAGCGCGTTCCATATCTGAGACGCAGATGCCTACATGGGATTGCTCAAAATGCATGGCCACTTTTCCTTATGTGACAGGCGCACGCTTACCCGCGATGGAACCTCCATCGACTTGCAGCGCATGACCGTTGATGTAGCTTGCCTCATCACTGATCAGGAACAGGATACCCTGCGCCATCTCGATCGGATCTGCAGCACGACCGAGGGGTGAGAGATTTTCAAATGCTGCGCGCGCCGCTCCAGTGAGTCCTGCAGCCATGCCAGTACGCATAGGTCCGGGGCATACGGCATTTACTCGAATACCGAGCGGGGCCAATTCAATTGCCGCGACCCGCGTTAGCGTTACGACTGCAGACTTCGCAGCGGCATAGACACTCATGTTTTCCGTCGGCATAAATGCGCCTGCTGACGCTGTGTTGACGATGGTACCGCAACCTTGATTGCGCATTACCCGTGCCGCGGCACGGGTTCCGAAGAACACACCATCGAAGTTGACGCCCATGACTTGGCGGAATGTCGGGTCATCGATCTCAACCAGCGGGCTCTGAGGGCAGATGCCGGCATTGTTGATCATAATATGCAGCATGCCATGCGTGGCACTTGTTTCCGCAACCAATGCGTCTACATCAGCGGAATAGGCGACGTTAGTCCGCCGAAATGTACCGCCGACCATGTCGGCCACGCCTCTACCACCTTCTTCATCCAGATCGGCGATGGTAACTTTAGCGCCCTCATCGGCGAGGAGAGACGCCGTGGCGCGACCTAATCCGGAGGCACCGCCTGTCACGATCGCTATTCGGCCCTCAAGCCTTCCCGCCTTACTTTTCTTGCCCATACCGTGCCCCTAGAAATCCACCTTGAAATCAACGCCAAATCGCCGCGGATTGCCATAAACATTGCCAGCAAATCCGAGCGCGCCGAAATCCACGCCCTGGATTCGGTATTCTGTGTTGGTGAGATTTTCGCCCCACAGAGAGACTTCTCCTCTCAGGCTTCCGAAAGGAATGTTACCCATCACTATACTCGCCCCCAGCAGTCCGTATGCGCCGTCAGCAATCTCGTCATTGAAGGGGTTAAGGTTGGAAAGGTTGTTGGTGTGAAACCAGCGGCGGCTTCGCCAAGAATAATCCACGCGGACGGATGTTCGGATATCGTTCGCGAAGGGTTGGAATGCGTACTGCGCTGCGGCGTGGGCGGTCCATGCCGGAACATAGGGTAGATGGCTGATGTCGGCAAAATTGGTGAGATCACCGCTAATCGGATCGGGAAAATAAATTTCATCGAAGCGCGCTTGGACATACCCTGTACTACCTTCGATACGCAGGCCTTTTACGGGTACCAGAACAGTTTCCAGTTCGAAGCCTTTCAGCGTCGCATTTGCGTTGCGAGTGAAACCGGTGCCACCGCCACCAGCGGAACCAGTATATTGCGTGACTTGGAGGTTGGAATAATCGGTATAAAAGGCTGCAAAGTTTGTGCGCAGCATTCCGTCAAGCCAGTCGCTCTTCAAACCAAACTCGTAGCTCGTAACTTTTTCGGGTTTGAATACGAAGTCAACGCCAGCTCCAGCACGCGCATTGAAGCCACCGGAGCGATAGCCAGTGCCGATCCGCCCGAACAGAAGCGTTTCAGGCAGCAGTTTGTAGGCTAGCGAGAGGTTGTATGAGAAATTATTATATTTGCGCCGTGCCGAGCGCACAGTTGCACGCGTTTGGTCAATGGATTTTTCATCCTTTGTGTACCGTGCTCCTAAAGTCAGTTCCAGTTTATCACCAGCAAACGCTGGACGATAAGTCCCCTGGCCGAAAACCGCGTAGGAATCAGCACTGACTGCATAGTTAGTTGCACCTGTCAGATTTAATCCTGTATTCTTATCGGGTGGCAACAAATAAGTATATGATGTGGGAGCAATTTCTTCTGCTTTTTCGTTAAAGTAGAATCCACCTAATACGAATTCGAATTGATCAAAAGTTCCAAGAAGCTGAATCTCCTCAGAGAACTGGTGTTGCGTACGCACAGTGCCAATGTCGGACTGAAAGGGATAAATTTCAGCAATGCCAGTAGTCGTAGGCCCTAATATGCCGGAGGGCGCGTAAGGGTTTGGCTGGTCCGCCTTATAGTGACGATAGGCCGTAATTGATTTTAGCGTCAGCGTGTCGCTTATGTCAGCCGCAGCAATCAAGGCATGCCCATAGCTTGTTACAGCCTGTCTTCCCATCCGACGAAACGGCAATGTGTCGCGCCTTTCCGGGTCGATGATCAGCTCTGCCCCATTGAACCCTGACGACTGCGCGTAGTAATCACGGAAAGCAGCGGTAGCATAGCCAATCTGAAACGCGCCGGTTGCTGCGTGCAAGTTGGCATAATCGAAGCTGTAGTCGATTTTAAGTGAGCCCCACTCCCCGTGCACTTTCGCAAAGATTGCGTCACTGTTACTTGCACCGGGATCTTCCTTCCCAGGAGCCAAAGGGTTATTAATAATGCCATGGCTTTCTTTATGTTGGTAGGCGACGAGTGCGCTAAGTCCTGTGGTGCCTATTTCGCCCGTATCCAGGCGGAACTGACCGTATCGCTCATGGAAAGAGGCTAACCCACCTTTCAATTGGAGTGCAAAATCAGCATCCGGCTTTGGTGTGGTTATGGAAATTGCCCCGCCAGTGGTATTGCGACCAAACAGCGTGCCCTGAGGTCCGCGTAACACTTCGACGCGAGCGGGTGCGATGACCCCCAGATTGGCGATGACGTTCCGGCCAAGATAGACTCCATCGACGTAAGTACCTACCGGCGAATCAACGCTCAGCAAAAGTTCCGTCGTACCCACACCTCGGATGAAAGTAACCGAACCGCCTGCTACAGATGGCATAGGCGTGCTGGCAAGATTTGGGACGATATTCTGTAGCTTGTCGGGCTGTTGGATCCCCAGCCTCTCTAACGTTTCGCCGTTAATTGCTGTGAGCGCCACAGGGACAGTCTGGACACGTTCCTCCCGTCGCCGTGCAGTTACGACAATATCTTCTATACGAGTTTCCGATGCCACATTTGGCAGTTGATCAACGCCTTGAGCACGCACCGGCGCGCCAGTGATGATTGTGCCAGCAAATGCTACGCAAGTGACAGCTGTACGCATTGTCTCTCCTCCAACACGCCGCCCTATGTGATGAAAGACGGTCATTCAGAGGCACAATAGTTTGTTTATACAATATATGTAGTATGCTATGATTTTTTCCGGATATCCGCAATTGATGGGATTCGAGGCGCCAATCCGGAAGAGAAACTCGTCGGATAGGACATCAATGCGCTGACTTAGCAGCTTGGCCGCATTAGCTGTTTGGATCGCGCGCGTTGGGAGTTGCCGCTTTAGGCAACATCGAGGCTTCAAATGCAGATTGATAGGCCTGCCGCTGCGACGCCCTTGGTCCGATAACACCAAAGGCCGAGCCCTCGCAGTTACGAAGACCTGCTCCATCAAGGAGAGGTTTAGGAACTGTGCGCACCATCATTTAGCGCGCGGCAACATATTGCGGCCATAGGTTGGCATCTCGAATACATCCTTGGGGCTCAGCCAAGGCACCGATGCTTTAAGTGAAGCGGAAGCTCTCCTGCTCACCTTCTCCTATTCCAGCATTCACCATGTCGAATACGCAGAACAGATGGCCACTCATTCAAAAAATATATACCGGAATCACTGAAATAATATATTAACAAAAAGGAGAGCAAAAATAATATTTTGCCCTCCTCAAATTTCTATATAAATTTAAAAATTATAAATTCTTCTTACATTTTTATTTACTATCTTTTCGATCTCTATTTCGGACATTCCGCGTGTTATATTATCCAATATTTCCAAAGAACGAGGAAAAGTTGATTCAGTGTGAGGGTAGTCGCTTCCCCACAGCAATCCGTCGATTCCATATACGTCGCGTAGACGCAATCCATACGGATCTTCCTGAAAGGATATGAAAATATTGGATTTAAAGAAATCGCTTGGTAATTTATTTGGATCCTCAAATTTACGCCACTCCGGCCCCCTGGGGGGCCTATCCGTATAGGCATAATCCAATCTATGGAGATATACTGGAATCCAGGAAAGCTCGAACTCAATAGCTCCCACTTTTAAATTTTGGAATCTCTCAAAAACTCCGGAATATATAAAATCAGCAAGAGTTATTCTTACTCTATAATCTGAATTTACAAAACTTGATGGTGGTACGTGCTTTACATCAAGGCGAAATGCCGCATCCCCAATTCGCGGGTCGGCTCGGTCCGTGCCGATATGAAGTGATAGAGGGAAATCAAGATCCTGCGCGACGGCCCACAATTGATCATACTCTGGCAACCGATAGCTTCCCCATGCGGGAGGAGCGACACTGATCATAGCTCCGACAAGCCCCAGTTTTCGACATCGCTTCAGCTCGTTTACAGCTTCATCGATATCATCGACATTAAGCATGCCGATTCCTTTGAGGCGATCCGGATGAGTAGCGCAGAAATCGGCTATCCAATCATTGTATCGCCTCATCGCGAGAGTAGCCACTTCGCTGTTTGGGACAGCATAAAGTATGAGGCCCTGACTGGGATATATTACCGACGCCCATATGCCGTCTTGCTCGTTTTCTTTTATGTAGAGATCTGGATCACTCGCGCCGGCCGCAACTTGGTCAAATGTTCCGGAGGTTCGCAACTCATGAGAGTCGACTTCAAAGCGCTTCCCAACATTAATTCCGAGAAAAGACATAGTCTTTTTCCCGTCAATGTACCACCAATCGCCATCTTCTTCCGTTATCACGTGAGGTCGGCGGTCGCCAAGTTCGCTTTCCAGTGAGTCCCATAGGTTGGGAGGCTCCACGATATGAGAATCCGACGAGATCAGCCTGGTACGAGACAAAATTGGCGAAATGCCGCCTGAACCCTGCAAATTGTTGGACAATTTCGCCATTTTATCCTCCTGAGAATTAGTATTATTCACCACTGGTGCTCTTGAGTAGCTGCCCGGGCCCGGCTTGGACTGCATCTCTTTGAATCACGCCGTCTCGTCGTATCGGGACACCGTTTACCAGGACGTGCTCAATCCCAGTCGGTCGGTCTGCAATCAGCCGCTCAGCACCAGCCGGAAGATCGTGAACTCTAGAAATCGGGCCAACGTCCAGGCGATCGAGATCGAATACCGTGATGTCCGCCGGACTTCCCGGACGGAGATAACCACGATCGAGCCTCATAACGTCGGCGAGTTCGCCCGTGATTTTTCGGATTGCATGCTCCAGCGGCATAATGGCGCGATCTCGGATCCAGCGCGAAAGAAAATCTGTCGTCAACACACTGTCGCAAATTTGGGCGGCGTGCGCGCCTGCATCTGATAAGCCAATGATGCAGTTCACTCCGCGTAGCAGTTCCGTAACATCGTGATCGCAATCGTTTGCAAAAGTTACGCTGAAGCGAGTTTGGAGGTTATCAGCCAAAGCGATATCGATCATGACATCGAAGGGATCCGCCCCACGTTCGGACGAAAGATCCGCAATGCTGCTTCCAATTAGGTTCGGCTGCCTCGGTGTTTCCGCAACATGCATGAGCTCCCAGCGCGGAGGTAAATCGATCTTCTCCAGGCAGCGATGTAGATCAGCTCGCCATTGTGGATCGGCATAGATTGCCGCCCTATCTTCGGGAGGAGCGGCGAGGATAGTACTGAATGCTTCTATTTGGGAAAATGAGTACGGGGTCGCGAGAGAAATGAGCTGAATAATTGGCCGACAAGTAACTTGTCCGATTAGTGGCAAGCCTTCTTCGTATGCCTGCCGCAGCACCTGAAGTTTATCACGGTAATCAGCGCGACCGGATCCGGCCGGATAGGCAAGAATCGCCGACCAATTCACCGTAGCGCCGGTCCGACGAACAAAATCCAATAGCCATGCATAATCTTCGCCCGGCGCAATATGGGAAATACCACGGCCAACCTCTACCGGTATGGCTAACAGCGCCTCAGTCTCTTCTTGTGATGCCACTACAGAGGGCACAGGCTTTCCTCGATGACCAAGGATAAATCCCGCCCTATCTGTGGAAAATCCTAATGCTCCCTCTCTTAGCGAGCGCTCCACCACTGCTTTCATGGCATCCAGTTCTCGGGGAGTTGCCTCCCGCTCATAACTGGCGTCACCCATGACGTAGGCTCGAACCGCGGTATGGCCCACATAACCGCCAAAATTGATAGCAAGACCTGCCTGCTCCAGCGCCGCCAAGTATTCCCCGTAAGTTTCGAAATCCCAGGTGATTCCCTGCTCCATAGCCTGAGAGTCTATGTCCTCGACCTTTTCGAATGTGCCGATTAAGAGATCACGTCCTCCCTCTTTCACTGGCGCAATGCTAAAGCCGCAATTGCCCGCGATTACGGATGTCACACCGTGCCAGGATGATGGCGTTAGCTCACGATCCCACAGGACCTGAGGATCATAGTGCGTGTGAACATCAATGAAGCCCGGAGCGACAATCAGCCCTTCAGCATGCAAAGTATCATGGCCTTTCAAACCTTGGCCAATCTCTGCGATTTTGTCGCCGACAATCCCAACATCGGCATAAATCGGGGCGCTTCCGCTTCCGTCCACAACGAGGCCACCGGCGATTACCCGATCGTATTTCACTTCAGCCATCCTGTTCCAATTTCATGTCCGGCAATTATATTACCCGAACGATAAACGTGTACAGAGAAATATATGTATTATGCAAGGATTCTGAGGTGACGGAAAAGGGTGGAGAAAAATCTCTTGCGGCAGAAAAGGCCGATGATGCTTCCGCGCGTTTTGCGAGAGCTGTTATCGATCTCCGAAGGAATCCCCGAAATCGCGCGTTGCAGCGATACGTTTATCTGGTCGGTGAATATGAACTGACGCCAGTCCAGGTCGATATTCTGGAAGCCGTCATTGCTAATCCGGGTCAGAAAATGACCGAGCTGGCACAAGTGCTGGGCGTAAATGCTTCAACCGCAAGTCGCACCACTTTACCTTTGGTCGAACTCGGCCTCATCGAACGTAGAAATGAAAAGAAAGATCGTCGCGTCGTAACTATGTCCCCAACCCCGTCTGGACTAAAGCAGGCAAAGAAAATAAATGAATCTAGAAACGTTTTAATGAAAAATGTATTAATTCACTTCACAGAAGATGAATTAATACATTTCGCAGATCTTATGGAAAAGTATATCTCATTTATTAACATAGAAGGTGAGAAGATAGAAAATTAAAAATATTCTGTTGGGAATCTGTCAGCCTAACGACAACTTGTCTCCACTTGCGGCATTCCGCCACTTAGCGAGACAAGCATGAAACCCATTGCGTTCAGGCGCCACCGGTTCCCGCCAGGCGTGATCCGGCTCGGCATCTAGCTCTATTTTCGCTTCACGCTGAGCTTGCGGGACGTCGAAGATCTCCTCGCCGAGCGAGGGATCGACGTCACTCACGAGACGGCGCGCTGCTGGGCCTGCCATTCGCCGCCCTTGGCTTCCTCATCCAGCCATGAAGTCACTTGCGCGACGATATCGCCGCCATGCACTTCAACCGTGCCGAGCTGATAAAAATGGAAATGATAGCCCGTGGTGGTGATGGGAAGTGGCGCACCTTTCAGGGTACGGCCCGAAAGAGAGCAGCTTTTCCTTACCCACGAAACGATACTTCATGCGCCAGAGCTTACTGCCCCCAGGGCGGACCAGCAGGAACAGACCACCAGAGTCACCGAGCTTATAATCCCGTTCGGCGGGCTGTGCTTTGCGTGCCTTGGTATCACTCAGGGCCATCAATACCCCCAAACCCTTAACCTGCACCCCCAGGACCACCCCCAAAGGCGGGGGTTTGGATGGCACAAGATGGCACTCCACGCCCACCCCATTAGGACAGAATGGCTCAAATCTTCGGTGTTTTGGCACGCTCTGGCAAGGGTTTATGGCGGAGAGGGTGGGATTCGAACCCACGTTACGGTTGCCCGTAAACCGCATTTCGAGTGCGGCGCATTCGACCTCTCTGCCACCTCTCCGCAAAGTCAGGTGCATCGGGCCCATGGGCCGCAGGTCTGCTGGAAGGCGCGCCGTTAGCCGATGACTGGCAGCTTGCCAAGCCCTTCTCGCAAGCAAAATGGGGATGGATCGTCCTGCATCCTTGTTTCGCAAACGCAACAAATTATATTGTTACATGTAATGGATCGTTCGACATTCTTTTCTCATCAGGCAGGGCGGGTGGTAGACGCCCCTTTGCAGACCCGCGCGCGCTTTGCCATCGGCGACGTTGTTCGCCATCGCCAGTTCGGATTTCGTGGCGTAATATTCGACATCGACCCTGTCTTCGCCAACAGCGAAGAATGGTACGAAGCCATCCCCCACGAAATTCGCCCACGGCGGGATCAACCGTTTTACCACCTACTGGCAGAAAATGAGGATTCGTCTTACGTCGCCTATGTCAGCCAGCAGAACCTGCTAGGGGACAGCGAAGGCGGTCCGGTGGATCACCCATCCGTCCCCCAGATTTTTGAGGATTTTGCAGAAGGACGTTATCGTCTGCGGCGCAGTTTGAGCCACTGAAATGATGCCTGGGCTTTGGCAGGTGCAGCGCATTCACTGCGCGCGCGCCTTCAACTCTTGAGCTTCCAGCCCGTCCTCAACAGCCAGTAGCTAAGCACGCCCAATGCAAGGTTGAACAGACCGAGCCCAAAAGCGGCCCATATCACTGCCGACGCGCCTTCCCCGATATCGCTGTCTCCCAGGAAGCCATAGCGAAAACCTGAAATCACATAGAAAAACGGGTTTGCAAAACTGACGAAGCGGAAGCCGGGCGCGAGATTGTGAATGGTATAAAAAGTACCAGACAACAACGAGAGCGGTGCAACCACGAAATTGGTCACAGCAGCAGCGTGGTCGAACTTTTCCGCCCACAGCGAAGTCAGCAAGCCGAGGAACGATAACATCACCGCCCCCATCAGCCCAAACCAGACGACCGCCCATGCATGAGCGACGCTGATATGTACGCCGGGCCAGAGCCAGATCGCCGCCGCCACAGCGCCACCAACCGCTATCGCGCGAGTCGTGGCAGCCGCAACGATTCCCGCCATCAGTTCACCTTCGCTCAGAGGAGGCATCAGATAGTCGATAATCGTGCCCTGTATCTTGCCGACGAGCAGTGAAAAACTCGAATTGGCAAACGCGTTCTGCATCATTCCCATGGCGATAAGCCCAGGAGCGATGAAGGTTGCAAACGGTACACCCAAAACGATTCGCCCCTGCCGACCCAGGGCAACGGTAAAAATCACCAAAAACAGCAGGGTCGTGACGGCCGGAGCCCAAATTGTCTGGGTCTGGACCTTGAGAAATCGGCGAACCTCCTTAATATATAAGGTCCACAGCCCGCCTCGGTTGATGCCTTGAATCAGCGGTTCGCCCTGCGGGGGAAACCGGCGTTGAACATGGGCAGTGTCTTCTGCGGCGATACTTGTTTCTCGGGCTTGATTGGCCATGCCCGGGCGACTATCGGCAGCCGGTCCGGCTGGCAAGAAACATCTTTTCCCGTGTTGTGGGATTTTGGCCGGAATTGAGGAATTGGAGCGATTATGAGCTGGACCGAGGAACGGATCGCAACGCTGACCAAAATGTGGGAAGGCGGAGCGACTGCGAGCCAGATCGCCGAAGAGCTCGGCGGGGTGAGCCGCAACGCGGTCATCGGCAAGGCCCATCGCCTTGGGCTCAAGGCTCGCCCTTCCCCCGTGAAGACCAACGATGCACCCAAGAAAGCCAAGGCAGCGGCCCCATCCAAGAAACCGCCCGCGTCATCCGGCAGTGAAACGAAAGCCAAGGCTCCACCACGCGCTGCACCGATTGAAAAGCCGGTTGCGCCAGCGGCAGCTCCCACTCCGGCGCCAGCTGCGTCTGCGGCTCCCATCCCTTCTCAACCCCTGCCAAATTCCGGGACGGGACTGCCCAAGATCGTTTCGGTCGGGCCTGGCGGCTTCCTTCGCCAGGGGCCTGGCGATCAACAGGCACCTATTCCGCCGGCTCCACCACGGCGCCTCGTACCGGCCAAGCCGAGCCCGGAAATTGCCGACAAGACCAGCCTGCTGGATTTGAGCGACAAGGTTTGCCGGTGGCCAATGGGCCATCCAGGTGAGGCGGATTTCCATTTCTGCGGTGAAAAGGTGAATCCCGGCTACCCATATTGCGTCGAACATTGCGGGCGCGCCTATCAGGCACAACTGCCTCGCGGCGCACGGCGCCCACCGCCTCCGCTGCCTTTCGGCGGCCCTCGGGTGCGCTAGGTCTGTCTATTCCGCATGATGGATGAACGATGAGATATGTCAGCGGCGCGGAAGGATGCTTCCGCGCCGCTTTACTTTGCCTGCATTCCCCAGTGCCTTACCGGCACAAACGCCATAGGAGCCACCCATGCCGCTATCTCTTCATGCTGCCCTTGTACCGACCTGGACGCAGATATTGGGGGCATGCCGCACATGGCTCGACAAGGCGGAGGCTCATTGCCAGGCGGAAGGCCTTGACGACGCAGAATTGATCGATGCCCGGTTGATTGACGACATGCTGCCGTTCAAATACCAAGTGAAAAGTTGCGCAGTGCATAGCATGGGCGCGATCGAGGGCGTTAGGCGCGGTACCTTTTCCCCTGATATGAGCGAGCCGCCAGCCAGCTTCGCTGCATTGGGGGAGCGGATTGACGAAGCCCTGGCATTCCTGGCCGACCTAAGCGAGGACGAAGTTGAAGGCTTCATGGGCAAACCGATGAAGTTCACCATCGGCGACAAATATCTGTTGAACTTCACTGCCGAAAACTTCCTGCTCGGCTTTACCCAGCCCAATTTCCATTTCCACGCGGCGACCGCATACGACATTCTTCGCGCACGTGGCGTGCCTCTAGGCAAAGTGGATTTCTTGGGCGCATTGCCGATCGAGGCATAACCGCCCTTCAATATATCTTGCAATCTGGCGGGCAGTGTCTGCAAACTGTCACCAATCCGTCTCCGAAGCGTCACTCCACACGAATAGGGCCGTATTTTACAATGCGGTGCCGCATGGTGCGGATGTCTGCGGAATACGGAATGACGCATGAAGCAGGACATTGCGATTGAAACGAGTGCCCGCGGAGAACTGATCGAGAAGGCAGCCGTTCGCACAAAAGGTTTCACTGGCACAGCCCTGCTCGAACGCGCGTTTGCATTAGCCTTCCGCGGGCTGGTCTATCCGCAGATATGGGAAGACCCCGAAGCGGATATGGCCGGACTGGATATCCGGGAGACGGATCATCTGGTCACTATCGCCAGTGGAGGCTGCAACGCCCTGAGCTACCTTACCGCCGGTCCGGCCCGGATAACGGCACTTGATCTGAACCACGCCCATGTCGCATTGGGACGCCTGAAGCGTACCGCCATGCGGCACTTGCCCGATCACATGCACTTCAGGCGCTTCTTCGTGGAAGCCGATCTGGCGGAAAACAAAGCGGCCTATTTTACGCATGTCGCACAACATCTGGACGCGTCTTCGCGCCGATATTGGGAAACCCGAGACATCCTCGGCCGGAAACGGATCGGCATGTTTACCAGAGGCGCTTATCGTCATGGCTTGCTTGGCACATTTATCGGCTTTGCCCATTTGCTTGCCCGACTGAACGGGGAAAATCCCCGAGACGTATTGCAAGCCCATGGGAAGGACGAACAACGTGCGCACTTTGAACAACGCTTCGTGCCGTTTTTCGACAAACCGCTGATCCGTTGGATGACAAGCCAGCCCGCCTCCCTTTTCGGGCTCGGGATTCCCCCTGCACAATACGACAAGCTGGCAGCTGGGCGCAGTATGGCCGATGTCCTGCGCCAGCGATTGGAAAAACTCACCTGCGACTTTGACTTCCGCGATAACTACTTCGCCTGGCAGGCATTCTCCCGGGGCTATGACAAGGCACCGGAGGGGAGCCTTCCCCCCTATCTTCAGGAAGCGCATTTCAAGCTCGTGCGCAGCCGGCTCGATCGGCTGGACATTCAGCAGGCGAACATGACCGACTGGCTCGCCGGACAAGAGGCGCAGAGCGTGGACAAGTTCGTGCTGCTCGATGCTCAGGACTGGATGACGGACGATCAGCTCAACGCGCTCTGGAGCCAGATTTGCCGAACCGCGCGCGCCGGTGCCCGGGTTCTCTTCCGTACAGCGGACGAACCCTCCCTGCTTCCAGGGCGGCTTGCGGCAAACCTTCTCGAAATGTGGGATTACCGCGCTGCGCAATCGCAGGAACTGACCGTGCTTGATCGGTCCTCTATCTATGGCGGGGTCCACCTCTATGTCCGGCGCGGCTAGGGCGGCGGACGGCATGGCTGGCAAAAGCATCGGCCACGCCGCGCAGATGGACGCCATTTACGCTGTACAACGCCATATCTATGATCTGACGCGCAAATATTACCTGCTGGGCCGCGACCGACTGATTTCGGAGTTGGATGTTCCCGCAGGCGGCCATGTGCTGGAACTCGGCTGTGGCACGGCCCGCAACATCGTACTGGCATCCAAACGATACCCGACTGCCCATTTCTACGGCCTCGACATATCTGCCGAAATGTTGAAGTCCGCCGCGAAGAAAGCTCTGGATCAGGGCTTTGCCACCCGGATATCGCTGGCCTGTGCGGACGCGACCAACTTTGATGCCCCTGCCCTGTTTGGCCGCGAAACTTTTGACCGTGTGTTCTGCTCCTACACTTTGTCCATGATCCCCGGCTGGGAACAAGCGCTGGAACAGGCCTGCCTGCATCTCGCGCCCGGCGGAAAAGTGCATGTGGTGGATTTCGGAGAGCAGGACGCTCTCCCTCACTGGTTCGCCCGGATGTTGCGCGCCTGGCTCGCCCGCTTCCATGTGGAGCCGCGTGCCGCCTTGTTCGATGTGGCGGAGCAACTAGCAATACGGCACGAGTTGGAGTTGGATCGGCAGACGCTCTATCGCGATTACGCGCGCAGTGTGGTGCTGCGCAAAAGTGCATAGACGGCCATGGGGAAACACAGCGCGTAACCCACAATGCCCAGGTTGCGCAGCGGCATCTGGCCTGTGATCGGCCCCAGCAACCCGGCAAGGCTCAAACCCGCGCTCAACCAGAGCAGCAGCGCGACAACCGGCGGTAATCGCATTCCTCGCAGAGCAAGGGCAAGCGCGGCGGGTGCCAGCGGGAAAACGCTATCCCACGCAATAATATCTACAAGATAGGGCAAGGATGGCCATACGAAGGCTCCCTGTGCGCTCCATACACCGGCACCTTCCGTCCTGCCTAGCGTCAACAACACCAGATGCAGACCTGCGGACAGCATCAGGCACAGTGATGCGGCGGCACAGGCCAACCATGCCCAGGCGCGATTCTGACGCAGCACCAGACCCGGCACCGCCGCAAAAAATAGTATCACCGCCGGAGCCAGCAGTACGATCAGTACCTCCATCCCCGCAAACCAGGGGTCTGCGATCGGGGAATCAAGGTCCGGCAACTGCGACAGCCCCATCAACAGCACCAATACGTACAGCGCCTGAACGATCAGAACCGCCCACCCGGCCTTGCGGGCCAGAACATGCGTATCGGCCACGGGGAGAAGTGCCATTTCATCCTCCTGTCGGCAGGACCGGCATCTTACTTCGCGCCCACCGGATCGACGATAGAAAAAGGGGCCGCAAGGTCTCCCCTGCGGCCCCTTCTATCTGTCCGTTACCGGAAAAGCAGGCGCTTAGTCGTCCTTGAGGAAGGCGGGCATATGGTCGGGGTTGCCCCCTTCCTTGCCTTCGCCACCGTCGCGATCGCGGCGCGGACCACGGCCCCGGCCACCACGGTCGCCATCACGACGCGGGCGTCGATCACCTCGGTCACCGCGATCACCGCGCGGTTCGCGCGGCGGGCGGGTATCTTCCAGTTCCTCACCGGTTTCCTGGTCAACCACGCGCATCGACAGGCGGACCTTGCCGCGATTGTCGATCTCGAGGACCTTGACCTTCACCTCCTGGCCTTCAGAGACGACATCGGTCGGCTTTTCGACACGCTCGTTCTTCATTTCGGAAACATGGACGAGGCCGTCCTTGCCGCCCATGAAGTTCACGAACGCCCCGAAGTCGACAATGTTGACAACCTTGCCAGTGTAGATCTTGCCGACTTCCGCTTCCTCGACGATGCCTTCGATCCACTTCTTCGCGGCTTCGATCTGGCTGAGGTCGGAAGACGAAATCTTGATCACACCTTCATCGTCGATGTCCACCTTGGCACCGGTTTCAGCTACGATCTCGCGGATCACCTTACCACCCGTACCAATGACATCGCGGATCTTCGACTTGTCGATCTGCATCGTTTCGATACGCGGAGCGTGAGCCGACAGCTCGGTGCGGGCCGAACCCAGCGCCTTGGTCATTTCACCCAGGATATGGGCACGGCCGCCCTTGGCCTGCTCCAGAGCCTTGGCCATGATTTCCTTGGTGATGCCGGCGATCTTGATGTCCATCTGCAGCGAGGTGATGCCTGCTTCCGTACCGGCTACCTTGAAGTCCATGTCGCCCAGGTGATCTTCGTCACCCAGGATGTCGGACAGCACGGCAAACTCGTCACCTTCCAGGATCAGGCCCATGGCAATGCCGGAAACCGGGCGTTCGATCGGAACGCCGGCATCCATCATCGACAAGCAGCCGCCGCAAACGGTCGCCATGGAGGAAGACCCGTTGGACTCTGTGATGTCACTGAGGACGCGGATCGTATAGGGGAAGTCTTCCTTGCTCGGCAGCACTGGGTGCAGCGCGCGCCAAGCCAGCTTGCCATGGCCGATTTCACGGCGACCAGGGGCACCGAAGCGGCCCACTTCACCGACCGAATAGGGCGGGAAGTTGTAGTGCAGCATGAAGCTGGAATAGGTCAGACCATCGAGGCCGTCGATCATCTGCTCGCTGTCCTTGGTACCCAGCGTCGTAGTGCAGATCGCCTGCGTTTCACCACGGGTGAACAGCGCCGAACCATGGGTGCGGGGCAGGAAGCCGACCATGCTTTCGATCGGGCGAACCTGATCCAGCGTACGGCCGTCGATGCGCTGGCCGTCCTTGAGGATGGCAGTACGGACGATTTCGGCTTCCAGCTTCTTGCCGATCTTGCCGGCAGTCATCTGCGTCTGGCCATCGGCATCGGCGTAATGCGCCTTGACCTTCGCACGGGCTTCATTGAGCGCGTTCGAACGGGCTGACTTGTCGGTCAGCTTGTAGGCGGCGGCGACATCGTCACCGATCAGGCCCTTGATCTCTGCTTTCATGTCGGCGGTGTTGTCCGACAGGTTGAGTTCCCAAGGCTCCTTCGCAGCCTTTTCAGCCAGATCGATGATGGCACCGATGACCTTGCGGCTTTCGTCATGCGCAAACATGACGGCACCCAGCATTTCTTCTTCAGTCAGTTCCTTGGCTTCGGATTCGACCATCATCACCGCTTCCTGGGTAGCGGCAACGACGAGATCGAGACGGCCTTCTTCCAGAGCGACAGATTGCGCCGGGTTCAGCACATATTCGCCATCGACGAAGCCGACACGGCAAGCGCCGATCGGGCCCATGAAAGGCACGCCCGAAATGGTCAGCGCGGCGGAAGCGGCGATCATCGCGACGATATCGGCCTCGGTTTCGCCATCATATGACATGACCTGACAGATCACGTTGATTTCGTTGTAGAAACCTTCGGGGAATAGCGGACGCACTGGGCGGTCGATCAGGCGGCTGGTCAGCGTTTCCTTTTCGGTCGCACCACGCTCACGCTTGAAGAAGCCACCCGGGATCCGGCCGGCGGAAGAGAATTTTTCCTGATAGTGCACGGTGAGCGGGAAGAAGTCCTGCCCGTCCTTGACACTCTTGGCGGCGGTCACGGCGCACAGCACCACGGTTTCGCCATAGGTGGCCAGCACGGCACCGTCAGCCTGACGGGCAATACGGCCTGTTTCCAGAGTGAGGGTCTTTCCGCCCCACTCCAGCGATACGGTTTTCACGTCGAACATAGATTTTCCTTTGACCCACGGGCCCTATTGCCTCGCGGGGTTTGCTGCCGGGTGTACCGTCCCGGTCCGGTGTGAGGCCTTTCATTGCCTCGAGAGCACCCGCCGGATTGCAGGCTTGCCCTATATAAAAAGAGCGGCCCGCAAGGGGCCGCTCCGCAACTCTTATTTACGAAGACCCAGCTTCTGGATCAAGGCGTTGTAACGCTCCACATCCTTCTTCTTGAGATAGGCGAGCAGGCTACGACGCTTGTTGACCATCATCAGCAGGCCACGGCGTGAATGGTTATCCTTGTGGTGGTCCTTGAAGTGTTCGGTCAGATTGCGGATCCGCTGCGTGAGGATGGCAACCTGAACTTCAGGAGAACCGGTATCGCCCGACTGGCGAGCGTTGTCCTGGATGATTTCCTGTTTCTTTTCGGCAGTAACCGACATTCTATTCACTCCGCGACATCGGAAAGGTTAAACCCCCTGACGACCCGGGCTTCACCGCCCGAAAGCTCCATCAACGCCACCGGTACCGAACCGGATTTCGCCCAATAAAGCCCATCGTCCTGGGGCAATCCGGAAATGACCCGGCCCTGTCGGACCGCCTTTGCCGCGTCCGGATCGAGAGTAAGGGCCGGGATGTCGTCCAGCCCTGCCTCCAGCGGCAGAATTACGTCTTCAAGCGCCGCGCCCTTACCCACTTCGTTCAGTTTGTCCAGTGAAATCGCCTGGTCCAGACTGAACGGCCCAGCCTTCAAGCGCCGCAGCATGGTTACATGACCGACCGTGCCCAGAGCGTGCGCGATATCGCGGGCAAGGCTACGAATATAGGTTCCCTTGGAAACATGCGCGACAAGGGTCACGGAATCGGCGAGTTCCAGAGGCGCGGAAGGGTCGAGCGGGTCAGGCCGCCCCGTGCTTTCGGCAAAAGAGGATTGCAGTCTCTCTTCCCCTTCGTGCGAAAAGGCGAAATCCAGCGAATGGATTGTAACCTTGCGCGTTTTGAGTTCCACTTCCTCTCCCGCCCGCGCCAGATCGTATGCGCGTCGCCCGTCAATCTTGAGTGCGGAGAACGCCGGCGGCACCTGTTCGATGCCTCCGGTAAAATGCGGCAGTACGCCTGCGATTGCCGCAAACGGCGGGAAGTGATCGCTCCGGGCTATGGGTTCGCCCTCAGCGTCCAGGGTATCAGTCTCCACACCGAACTGGATAGTGAAGGCATAGATTTTTGAAGCATCGAGCATGCGCCCGCACAACTTGGTCGCTTCGCCGATGGCAATCGGCAGCACACCCTCGGCGAGGGGATCCAGCGTGCCGCCGTGCCCGACTTTTACTTTCTTGCCGTAGCCCGCCTGACGCAGGTTGCGTTTCACGGCAGCAACGGCCTGGGTCGATCCCAGTCCCACCGGTTTATCAAGAATGATCCAGCCGTGCGGATTGGAGGGGTATTGCGTCATCGCGCCGCCATAGCCCTCCTTTCACGCACTGTCAGGAGCAGACTACTCAGCCGCTTTCTCTTCGGCCTTCTGCTTTGCCTTCTTCGTCGGAGGGCCATCGACCTTCTCGAAGCTTGCGAAGGTATAGCGCTGTCCCTTTACGTAGATGGCGCTCCATTTATCGAGCGAACCACCCGGACTGGCATCGATGCCGATGAATTCGACATACGGCAGGTCGAAGGCGGAGGACATCAAGGTCGCACGATACCATTGCTTGCGGCTGTCCTGAAAATAGACTTCTCGCGTGCCTTTGGCTCGCCAATCCCAGACCCCGCCATGATTGGCGAACGGGATCGACGCTTCATCCGAAGCCACTGGCTTCGAAACCGCAGTATCTGCCTGAGACGTATCCTGTGCCATCGCGGAAAAAGGTGTAGCGATCATCGCCAGTGCGGCGAAAGGAAGTATGAAATCAGAGCGCTTCATTGTCGGGCCTTTCCAAATCAGCCCCCCTTCCCGAACGCCATCTGGGTATGACTGCCTCTGGAATCAACCATCCATGCCACCAGATTGGTATTCGCAGTCAGATCCCCGCGACTTTCCCGGCAAGCGCCATGTAATGGTTCGTCATCCACTCGACGGGAGGAACCACAAAGCGTTCAACCACATTGAATGCGGGAAACAACGCGGGCAAGACCAGCAAGATCAGGAAAAGCAGCGGGAAACCGAATGGTCGCAGACGTTCGTAAACACGTGCGGCGTCACGCGGCAATATGCCTTCGACGATATGCGATCCATCGAACGGGGGTATCGGCAGGAGATTGAACAGCGCCAGGAAAATATTGATGAGAATGAAGAAATGGAGACTGGCCGCCGCAAACGCGACAGTGGCCCCTGTCGGATCGACCGTGAACCGCGCCACCAGACCCAGGAGCACGGCAGCAACCGCGGCAAGCACGAGATTGCTGCCTGGCCCGGCCGCCGCCACTGCCATCATGCCATATCTGGGATTTCTGAGCCGCCACTTGTTGACCGGCACAGGTTTGGCCCACCCGAAGACCGGAGCCCCGCTCAAGGCGAGCAGGCCCGGTACAACCACCGTCCCGATCGGATCGACATGACGGATGGGATTAAGCGAAAGCCGCCTCTGCTCGCTCGCCGTGGGATCCCCCAGCAGCCTGGCGACATAACCGTGAGACACCTCGTGAAACACGATGGCGAAAACCAACGCCGGGATCAGCGCCAGCGCGGTAAAAAGCGTTTCGTTCATCGAGAGACAAGATAGGGTCGAAAGCCGGAAAGACCAGACCCGTTCATTCCCCTTCGCGATCCCCGTCGCTCTCGCCGAGATCACGCACTACGCGCGGGTCTGACAGCAACCGCTCGATCCGCCCGGCTTCATCGAAACTTTCATCCGGCCAGAACTGGATTTTAGCCGCATATTTGAGCTTCAACCGCTGGGCGACTTCACGTTGGAAAAAAGCCGTATTGGTTCGCAAGGCTTTCAGAACTTCGGCCTCGTCCGCGCCCAACAGAGGCTTCACATACACTTTCGCCTGCCGCAGATCAGGTGACATGCGCACTTCGGTAACGGATACCGAATGGGCGGAAAGCACATCGTCATGGACCTGTTGGCGGGTCAACAAGCCTGACAGGATGTGGCGCACTTGCTCCCCCACTTTGAGCAAGCGGACCGAACGTGTCTCCGAAGTGGCATTCTGACGCCCCATCATCCCTCTTCCGGCAAGGGAGTTGGGATTGCGGTCGATGTCGCACGAGCAAGCAATGCCCCTGCTTCATCGAACAATTCCCCTTCCAGGAAGATCACGCGACGGCCGCGACGAACAACGCGGCCCAGCCCGATCAAAGGTCCGGCTGGAACCATCTTCAACAGCGTCGTGCTGATTTCGAGGTTCAATGGTGCCTCGGCCCCTTTCGTTGCCATGACATGCGCAAAGCCCATTGCTTCATCGAGGAAGCCCGCAACCAGCCCGCCCTGAACGCCACCCCGAGGGGTTATGAAACAGTCCGGTGCCGAGAAGTGCAGCCTTGCCGTCTCGTTCTCTTCATCGAACGAGATAAACTGCACCCCCAACATCGCAGCGTGAGCACCACGCGGAGCAGTGAGGTCGATCACAGCGTCCGTTCTTCCTCCGTCACCTCAAACACTTCGAGGTTATCGCCTGCCTTGATATCGTTCGTATCGGCCAGCACCACACCGCATTCCAGACCGGCACGAACTTCGTCGATGTCGTCCTTGAAACGGCGCAATGATGCAATGGTTGTTGCCGAAACGATGACGTCGTTGCGGGTAAGGCGAGCGTGCAGCCCCTTGCGAATGGAACCTTCCAGAACGAGCAGCCCCGCAGCCTTGTCCTTCTTCCCGGCAGGGAAGACCTGCTTTACCTCGGCACGGCCGACAACATTTTCGACACGCAGCGGCCCAAGCTCGCCCGCCATTTCCTTAGCGATTTCCTCGGTCAGATGGTAGATGACGTCATAGTACATCATCCGCGTCTTGTTCCGTTCGATCAACTCGCGCGCCTTGGCATTGGGCCGGACGTTAAAGCCGATGATCGGCGCTCCCGATGCCGAAGCCAGAGTGACATCGCTTTCGGTGATAGCGCCGACGCCGGAATGCAGAATGCGGACCTTGATCTCGTCATTCGAGAGATTGTGAAGCGCGGTATTGATCGCTTCCACAGAGCCCTGCACGTCGGCCTTGATAACCAGCGGAAACTCGATGACATTCTGCTTGTCTGCCAGTGCGGAGAACATCGTATCCAGGCTCGCAGGCGCCATGGCCGTGCGTTTTTCGGTCGCCTTTTCCTTACGGTATTCTGACACTTCCCGGGCACGCTGCTCGTTCTCGACCACTGCCAGCGTATCGCCAGCCATGGGCACGCCGCCCAGACCCAGAACTTCGACCGGCATGGACGGTCCGGCTTCCTTCACCTGCCGCCCCTTGTCGTCGATCATCGCGCGCACTCGCCCGCTTTCCGTGCCCACGACGAACACGTCCCCGCGCTTCAGCGTACCACGCGTGACGAGAACCGTAGCCAAAGGTCCCTTGCCCTTGTCCAGCTTGGCCTCGACCACTGTCGCTTCCGCGTCGCGATCGGGATTGGCCTTCAGGTCGAGCAATTCGGCCTGGAGCAGGATCTTGTCCATCAGCTCTTCCAGGCCCGTCCCGACCTTGGCAGAGACTTCCACGTCCTGAACATCGCCGGACATTTCCTCGACGATGACTTCATGCTCGAGCAAGCGCTCCCGAATTTTCTTGGGATTCGCTTCCGGCTTGTCGCACTTGTTTATCGCCACGATCATCGGAACGCCCGCGGCCTTGGTGTGATTGATTGCCTCGATCGTCTGCGGCATGATTCCGTCGTCCGCTGCCACGACCAGCACAACGATATCCGTGACGTTGGCGCCACGGGCACGCATTTCGGTGAAAGCCTCGTGGCCCGGCGTATCGAGCACCGTGATCAGATCGCCACCCTTCGTCTTGATCTGATAGGCGCCGATATGCTGCGTGATGCCGCCTGCTTCGCCGCGCACCACGTCGGTACCCCGCAAGGCATCGAGCAGGCTCGTCTTGCCGTGGTCGACATGCCCCATGATCGTGACAACGGGAGGGCGCGGCTTCAGGGTATCGTCCGCATCGACATCGCCAGAGCTGTCGATATCGACATCGCTGTCGCTCACACGTTCGATCCGATGGCCGAAATCTTCGACCAGCAATTCAGCCGTATCCTGGTCGATCGTCTGATTGACAGTGACCATCATGCCCATGTTGAACAGCGCCTTCACCAGGTCGGCACCCTTTTCAGCCATGCGGTTGGCCAGTTCCTGCACAGTGATCGCTTCAGGCACGATCACATCACGCACCTGCTTTTCACGCTCCTGCCGCTGACCGGAGAATTGCGCACGCCGTTCCTTTTCCCGTGCACGCTTGAGCGCCGCAAGCGAGCGAGCGCGTGCGCCCTCATCCTCGTTAAGCGCACGATTGACCGTCAATTTGCCGCCGCGACGCCGGTCATCGGTCTTTTCGCGGTTATTGGCCTTGCGATCATCCTTCTTGCGTTCGGGCCGTTCCGGCCGTTTCACTTCAGGACGGGCAACCGGTGTGAACTTGCGCGGCGCAGGTGCAGGCGTGCCACTGTCCTTGGCCGGCTCGCTTTCCGCCGCAGGCTGTTCTTCGGCAACCGGTGCGGGCACTTCAGCTTCGGCCTGGGGCTCCGCCTGGACACGTTCGGCAGTATTCGTATCCTGCTCTTCCGCGGACTGTTCGGCAGCTTCAAGCGCAGCGGCGGCAGCCTCTTCCTCAGCCTTGCGATTCTCCTCAATGCGGCGCTTTTCGTCCTCGATCGCCTTCAGCCGCTCTTCCTCTTCGCGACGATTCGCCTCTTCCAGAGCCGCTAGACGGGCTTCTTCGGCCTCGCGCAGCAGGCGGGCCTGCATTTCCTGGCGCCCTTCGCGGGTCTTGGCAGGAGCCACAGGCTTCTTGGCCACAGGCGCCGGCTTGGGAGCAGGCGTCGGCGCAGACGCCGCCTGGGCGGGTGCCGGTTGCGCGGTCTCCTTCGCTTCGGGCGCGGGCGCGGCACCAGGCTTGACGATCTTGCGACGCTTCACTTCCACGACCACCTTGTTCGTGCGGCCATGACTGAAAGTCTGTTTGACCTCGCCCGCTTCGACCGAGCGCTTCAGCCCAAGAGGCTTGCGGCCCAGCGTCGGTTTGTTGTCGGTATCGCTCATAAAGCTCGTCTAACCCTTCGTATTCTCAAATATGCGCCGCCTGCTGTTACGCGGCGGCATTCGTCCATTGGCCGATATCGTCTGCGACCGCCTGAATCGCGCCGGTAAAATGCAGCAAGCGCCGCAAAGGCAAGGCTACCCGCTCAGCCGATGCATTGTCAGCCAGCGCCAGGTGAACGACATTGTCGCGGCCCAATGCCACAGACAAAGCCGCCCGGTCCAGTGGCAAGCGCATTCCGCCTCGACCCGACCCTTCGGCATCCATGCCCACACGCCAAGCCTGATCGAGCTTGCGGGTACCGTCCACAGCCGCGTCAGCGGCATGGCCCAGCCATGCTACGCCCCCCATGCGCGCCTGCTCAGCTATCCTGTCATTGCCCAAGATAAGCTTTCCTGCGCGCATTTCGAGTCCCAGGCGGTCAAGAACCGCCCTGGTGAGGGCCTGTTCCACCATTTCAGGCAGATTGTCCGGTATGGTCAGCCGCGCGCCCTTGAATGCACGAGCCAGCGCGCCCTTGAGCTTGCCGCCAGCAATCGCGTCTTCAAGTTGGGCACGCGTCACGCCGATCCAGGCACCCCGGCCCGGAGCCCGCGCCAATGCATCGGGCAGCACATCTCCATCGGGAGAGATCGCCAGCCGAACCAGAACATCGCGCGGGGCGTTGTCCCCTGTCAGGACGCAGCGCCGCTCGGGCCCGCTTTCACGAGCCTTGCGCGCATCGGCATTGCCGTAACCTAGAGGCTCATTGGGAGGATTCCGCATCGGCGGCCTCCCCGTTCTCCGGTCCGTTTTCAGAACCGGTTTGTGGCCCGCTATCAACCGGTTCTTCATCTTCGAACCAGTGAGCACGAGCGGCCATGATGATTTCGTTGCCCTGTTCTTCCGTCAGGCCATAGCTGCCAAGAACACCGCCTTTGTCTTCCGAACGCTGGCGACGGGCCGGGCCGTTATCCCGACGACGAGGCGCTTCACGCTTCTTGGCAATCAATTCGTCAGTCGCGAGATCGGCGAGATCGTCCAGCGTCTTGATCCCGGCCTTGCCCAGCGTAACCAGCATGGCTTCGGTCAGGTGCGGCATTTCGCTCAACGCATCCTCGACACCGAGGCCGCGGCGCTCTGCACGCGCCGCTTCTTCACGCCGTTCCAGCGCTTCGATGGCGCGGCTCTGCAATTCTTCGGCCAGATCCTCGTCGAAACCTTCGATGCTGGCCAATTCCTCCATCGGAACATAAGCCACTTCTTCCAGTTCCGCGAAGCCTTCGGCAACGAGCAATTGCGACAGCGTTTCGTCGACGTCCAGTTCTTCCTCGAACATCTTGGAACGTTCGGAGAATTCCTTCTGCCGCTTCTCGCTCGCTTCAGCCTCGGTCATGATGTCGATCGCGGCATTGGTCAGCGAAGAAGCCAGACGTACGTTTTGCCCGCGACGGCCGATGGCAAGCGACAGCTGGTCATCAGGCACGACAACTTCGATCCGGCCTTCCTCCTCGTCAATCACCACGCGGCTGACAGTTGCCGGCTGGAGCGCATTGACAACGAAAGTCGCCGTATCCTCGCTCCACGGAATGATGTCGATCTTCTCGCCCTGCAGTTCCTGCACCACGGCCTGAACGCGGCTACCCTTCATACCGACACAGGCACCCACCGGATCAATCGAGCCATCGTGGCTGATCACGCCGATCTTCGCACGCGACCCCGGATCGCGAGCGGCAGCCTTGATCTCGATGATCCCATCGTAGATTTCAGGAACTTCCTGCGCGAACAGCTTCTTCATGAATTCAGGATGCGCACGCGACAGGAATATCTGCGGCCCCCGATTATTGCGCTCCACTTTCAGGATGAGCGCACGCACACGCTCGCCCACGCGAGCCGCTTCACGCGGAATTTGCTGGTCCCGGCGAATCACGCCTTCGGCCCGCCCGAGGTTGACGATCACGTGGCCGAATTCCACCGACTTGATCACGCCGGTAACGACTTCGCCCGCGCGATCCTTGAACTCGTCATACTGGCGTTCACGCTCCGCATCACGGACCTTCTGGAAGATCACCTGCTTCGCGGACTGGGCATCGATGCGGCCAAGATCCACCGGCGGCAATGGATCGACGATGAAATCGCCTACCTTGGCGCCGGACTGGAGCTTTTCAGCCTGCTTGAGATCGACCTGCTTGAAGTAGTCCTCCACTTCCTCGACCACTTCGACAACCCGCCACAGGCGCAAGTCGCCGGTCTGCGGATCGAGCTTCGCCCGAATGTCATTCTCCGCGCCGTAGCGGTTGCGAGCAGACTTCTGGATCGCCTCTTCCATCGCTTCGATGACGATCGCCTTGTCGATCATCTTTTCGCTGGCAACGGAATTCGCAATCGCGAGCAGCTCAGCCTTGTTGGCGGAAATCGCACTGGCCATTGGTCTTCAGCCTTCCTCTTCTTCGAGAATTTCGTCCGCGCCGCTCGTATCGAGCGGGCGGGTCGCGGCGATGAGCCGATCCGTCAGGAGCAGCTTCGCCGAGTGAATCCGTTCGAACGGGATAGATACCCGCCCCTGCTTGCGATCCTCGATCGTGATCGCATCGCCTTCGACGCCGACCAGATCACCACGAAAATCGCGTCGTCCGTCCATTTTTTCGACCAGACTGATCTTGGCCTCGTGCCCGACCCAATCCACAAAATCCTTCAGGCGGGTAAGCGGCCGGTCGATCCCGGGCGAACTGACTTCGAGACGGTACGCCCCGTCGATCAGTACTTCGCCCTGCTCCTCCAACGCGTCGATCGCATCGGAAATCCGGCGGGACAATTCCGCACACTGTTCGATCACCAGTTGCCCGGTGGCCGGATCTTCAGCCATGATCTGGAGAGCTGGTTCATCTCCCGCTTCGGAACCCAGCATCTTTACGCGCACGAGTTCAAACCCGAGAGCTTTCACCTCCGGCTCGACTACTTCCACAATGCGCGCGATATCCGCCATCGACACTCCAAAACCACACCCGGCAATCCATTGCTTCGACAGCAACGCAGTTTCGCGCCCGGCCCCGGCGGGGCCAGCGTCCAACCTTGTCTCGACAATGTCGGGATGGCGCGCAGATAGGCGTATTGAGGCAATTTTGCAAGCGCTTTCGCCTGAAGGAAATAGGCAGTAGAGGCCAACTTATGAGAAGCCTCGACGATATCCGCGAAGAATATGAATTCCTTGAAGGTGATGAGCGCTATCGCCTGTTGATTGAGCTGGGCAGGGAGCTTGAGCCGATGCCCGATGCACTGAAGACAGATGCCACGCTCGTACGAGGCTGTTCAGCCAAAGTGTGGATTTATCCGACCCAGAATGAAGGCAATCTCCACTTCCTTGCCGATTCGAACGCAGCAATCACCAAGGGAATCGTCGCCCTGGTCCTGTCCGTGGTACAGGACCGGCCAGCGAAGGAAGTGGCGGCCATGGACGTCACTGCCGCGCTCCAGCCGTTCGATCTGAAGAATCAGCTCTCCTCCAATCGCACTCAGGGTGTGCCGAACATGATTGCCCTGATCCGCGATACGGCAGTCCGGATCGGAAGCGGCACCTGAAATCCGGGCACCTGGCAGATGCTGGAGAGCGCAAGTTCGAACAAGCGCTCTCCCCCAGATTATACCCCGGCCTGATTGCGACACTTTAGTACAAAACGCGACGCTCAATTGCATCTTGGGGAGCTATTCCAGCTCCATCGACGACCCAAGTCGACCATTTGCAAAGGAGTGAACCTGATGCACAAGTTCTTGATTGCTACCCCGCTGGCCCTCGCAGCAGCAGCCATTCTTGCCACTCCGGCTACCGCAGCAACGGGAATGCACGGCAGGGCAGACATCGGAAGAGACATCGCCCAGCTCGATCGCCAGATCGACCGGGCAGAGCAACGCGATCTCATTTCCTGGCGGGAGGCGACACGGCTTCACAAGCAGGTCGACCGGATCGAGACTCTCCACGCACGTTATGCCCGGGGAGGCTTCACCAACGGCGAGCTGCGCATTCTGAACAGCCGGGTGGATACCGTGAAGCGGCAACTTCACCTCGAACGTTCCGATCGCAATAATCATCGCCGCTGAGTGTTCGGCGACGCCCACGCAGAGCGAATCCCCCTTGTCTTGCGGGGTCGGCGCGCCTAGCTGCCACGCCATGGCTAGCCGACCCCGCACACTCTATGAAAAGATCTGGGATGCCCATGTCGTGGAAGACCGCGACGACGGCACCTCGATCCTCTATATCGACCGTCACCTCGTCCACGAAGTGACCAGCCCGCAGGCGTTCGAGGCATTGCGCCTCAGCGGCCGGAAAGTCCGCCGCCCCGAACTGACGCTTGCGGTGCCCGATCACAACCTGCCGACCACTCCACGGCTCGATTCGGCTGGCCACCGCCTGCCGATTGCCGATCCGGAAAGTGCGCAGCAACTCGCAGCGCTGGAACGCAACGCACCTGAATTCGGCATTCGCTACATCAGTGCGACAGATGCCCAGCAGGGCATTGTCCACGTCGTAGGCCCGGAGCAGGCCTTTTCCCTGCCAGGCGCGACCATCGTCTGTGGTGACAGCCACACCGCCTGCCATGGCGGCATCGGAGCACTGGCGTTCGGCATCGGTACGTCCGAGGTCGAGCATGTCCTGGCGACACAGACTCTGCTGCTGAAACAATCCAAGACGATGGAAATCGTCGTGGATGGCGATCTCACTCCCGGAGTCACGCCCAAGGACCTGATCCTGCACATCATCGGCGTGATCGGAACGGCGGGCGGTACTGGCCATGTGATCGAATATCGCGGCAAGGTGTTCGAAGAGATGAGCATCGAAGGCCGCCTAACGGTCTGCAACATGTCGATCGAAGGCGGTGCGCGCGCTGGTCTTATCGCACCGGACGAAAAGACTTTTGCGTATCTGAAGGGGCGCCCTTACGCCCCCAAGGGTTCCGATTGGGACGAGGCACTGGCCTGGTGGAAAACCCTCCACTCCGACAAAGGCGCGACTTTCGACAAGAGCGTACGGATCAACGCGGCTGACATCCAGCCTACGGTAACATGGGGTACCAGCCCCGAGGATGTCGTGCCGATCGGCGGAGTCGTTCCTGCACCGGAGAGCTTCTCGGATCCGTCCAAGCAGGACGCCGCCCGGGCGAGCCTGGATTATATGGGTCTGGAGCCCGGACAGAAGCTCGCTGAAGTGGAAGTCCAGAACATATTCATCGGCAGCTGCACGAACAGTCGCATCGAAGACCTGAGAGCGGCCGCCGCCGTTCTCAAAGGGCGCAAGAAAGCTAACAACGTCAAATGGGCGATCGTTGTCCCCGGGTCCGGACTGGTGAAACGCCAGGCGGAAGAGGAAGGGCTGGACAAGATCTTCATCGAGGCCGGTCTCGAGTGGCGCGAACCCGGCTGCTCCGCTTGTCTGGGTATGAACCCGGACAAGGTTCCTGCGGGCGAACGCTGCGTATCGACCAGCAATCGCAACTTCGTGGGCCGTCAGGGGCCTGGCAGCCGGACCCATCTCGTCAGCCCTGCCATGGCTGCCGCCGCGGCAGTCACCGGGCACCTCACAGACGTTCGCGAGTTAATGGAATAGCACCATGACCGAAAAGACGGACAAGACCGATAAGAACTGGGCCGGAAAGGCCGCTCTTGCCGGGGCTGCGATCGGCTCCGCCGCGCTTGCAGCAGCGGTTCTTTTTGCGTCACGACGCAAGGAAAAGACCGCCGCGCAGCGTATTGAACCGCCGCACCCTGAAGAAGCACCGGAGACCGATTGATGGAACCCGTCAGCGAAGTATCCGGCCGCGCTATTCCCTTTGGCCGCAAAAATATCGACACCGACATTATCATCCCGGCGCACTGGCTGAAGACCATCAGCCGAGAAGGGCTTGGCCGCGGTGCATTTCAGGCACTGCGGGAAGATCCGGCGAACATTTTCGACCAGGAAGAGTTCAAGGGTGCACCGATCCTGATCGCCGGCGACAATTTCGGCTGCGGATCGAGCCGCGAACATGCTGCATGGGCCTTGCTCGACATGGGCATAAAGGCAGTCATTGCGCCAAGTTTTTCGGATATTTTTTCCGGAAACGCCTTCAAGAACGGTATTCTCACTGTGGTGTTGCCACAGGAACAGGTTGATCGCCTGTTGGAAGTCGCCCGGACCGACCCGATAAACATCGACCTGACCACACAAACCGTCACTACCCCGTTTCAGGATCGTTTCGCGTTCGAGATCGATCCGTTTCGCAAGCACTGCCTGCTCAATGGGCTGGACGAGGTGGGCCTGACTCTTTCGCGCGACGAAGCAATCGCTGGTTATGAAACCATGCAAGCGGCGCAGATGCCCTGGTTCGCCAAGGGCACCGGCCTCGCGGCCTGACTTGCGCCCGTTAAAATACGATGATTAATCTTCAAGCGACTCACTCTTCAAGGGGCTGACATGACCGATTTCAATGACCGCGAACGCGCCGAGGAAGCCAAGTTCGCGATGGACGAGGACACTGCTTTTCGCGTCGCCGCACGCCGCAATCGTCTGCTGGGTCAGTGGGCCGCCGAAAAGATGGGCCTGACTACGGAAGAAACAGACTCTTACGCCAAGTCAGTCGTACAGGCTGACTTTGAGGAAGCAGGCGACGAAGACGTAATCCGCAAGGTTCTGGGCGATCTGACCGGCGCCGGGATCGATGTCGATGAGGCGACCGTGCGTGCCGCCCTGGAAGAAAAGTCGATCGAGGCACGCCGCCAGCTCATGGGGGGTGTCTGATCCATGCCGATGGCAGCAGAAGATATCGCGGCGATGATCAAGGCGGCCCTGCCGGATGCCGAGGTCGAAATGACCGACCTCGCCGGTGACGGGGACCACTATGCCGCCCGAGTGACTTCCGCTGCTTTCGCCGGCAAGAATCGCGTGCAGCAGCATAAGATGGTCTATGAGGCTCTGGGTGGAAACATGGGCGGGACTCTCCACGCCTTGCAACTCACCACCGCCATCCCCAACTGAGGCTGGTAACGCCCATTGCGGCCAGATTTTATTAAGGCACCGACTATGTCCGACACCAATTCCCGCATTGCCGATATCGTCAACGCAAACGACGTTGTGCTTTTCATGAAAGGCACTCCCCTGTTCCCCCAGTGCGGCTTTTCAAGCCGCGCAGTGGCAATTCTCGAACATTGCGGGGTAGAATTCGCGAGCGTCGACGTTTTGCAGGACATGGATATTCGGCAAGGTATCAAGACCTATTCCGAATGGCCCACCATTCCGCAACTGTACGTGAAGGGTGAATTTGTCGGCGGAAGCGACATCATGATGGAAATGTTCGAAGCCGGAGAGCTTCAGCAGTTGCTGGAAGAAAAGCAGATTTCCAACTGACCTGCGTCAACCTCTGACCTGACATTGGCAAAGAGCCCGCGCCCATGCCGGCTGCGGGCTTTTTTCATATCGTAAGAAGGGGGACTTCGGGGAGGCGGGACCTAGGAGACCAGGGGGGTGGCCCCGCCTCATTCGAAGATTTGGGTACAGCATACATTGCATGACCTGTGCCAGTTTTCACAAACCGCACATAACTGCGCATCGTAATGGTCAATGATTCCCTAACTCCCCGCGAAGTGTAAGATCTGCCGACAATGAGGCTATCAAGCCCCTTGGCAAGCGCCGCCGCTGCCCCCATTGACATCGCCATGGAAATTGAAGTCGACCCGCAATCTCTCCCTCCGGCGCAGCCTGCCGCTACCGTAGTCATATTCCGCCGTGGTCAGGAAAGTGACGCGCCGGAATTGCTGATGCTGGTCCGTTCAAAGACCCTGTCCTTTGTCGGTGGTGCCGCTGTCTTCCCCGGCGGCAGAGTCGATCCTGCCGACTTCGAACTCGCCGCCAGCCTCGCGCCGGAGCAGGAAGCAGACGAAATCGCTCACCGCATTGCCGCTATTCGCGAAACCCTGGAGGAAACCGGACTGGCCATTGGCCTGACCCAACCGGTCAATGCTTCCGATGCGACGGCAGCCCGCGCCATGCTGCACGAAGGCGCCTCCCTGGCTGAAGTACTCGGGCAGTTCGACTGGAATCTCGCATTCGATGCCTTGACCCCGTTTGCGCAATGGCTCCCGCGTTTCAAGCATACCCGAATTTTCGATACACGGTTTTACCTTACCGATCTGGGCACTGGTGCGGTGGACATCGCTGTCGACGGCACCGAAAATACGAGAATGTTTTGGGCCAGCGCGCGCGACGCATTGGCCATGGCCGACAGCGGGAAAATCAAGGCGATCTTTCCGACCAGACGCAATCTTGAACGATTGGCCCAGTTCAACGATTTCGCTGCGGCGCGTGCCGATGCCGAACGCCATCCAATACTTCCGGTCACCCCCTGGATCGATGAACGGGATGGGAAGAAAATCGTGCGAATACGCGAAGACTGCGGCTACCCTGTCTGTTGGGGGCACTTGTCAGAAGTCGCAGGGTGAAGCTGCAATTTCCCCCTCGCACGGTATGAAGCCTTCTGGCTGGGAAAGTGAACGCGCCAAAGCGCTCAGCGGCCCCTGTTGTCAAACACCGCCTGAAGAATTTGGCGCACTCTGAGGGAGTGTTTACAAACCAAATC
>NZ_JRQQ01000006.1 GCF_001625325.1 Croceicoccus estronivorus | reverse complement strand
GGCGTCGGCGCCGCCGGTTCCGCCCTCGGCGCGGCCGGCCGGATGACCGGCGCCGCCGCGCGTGGCGGTGCTCAAATGGCGGGCGGCGCGGCCAGCGCCTACAGTCTCGGCTCGCTGGGCAAGAGCGGCGCCGGGGCTGTCGCGGGTGGCATGGCCGCTGTAGCTCAGGCAGCGGCGGGAAGCGCGGCGAGCGCCGTCCTCTCACCTTTGCGCAAGGAGGCCACCAAGGGTGGCGCGGCAATAAAGGCCAATTTCCGCTCCGGCGCTCGCGCCGGGTTCACCGCCACCGGCGGCACGATCACCGGCGGACCCGCATCCGCCGCCCCGGCGGCCGCAACCGCTGGCGGTTCCGCGCCAGCCGGCACGTCCGCCCAGCCCGCATGGGCGGACGCGATGAAACGCCGCCAATCCGTCAGCCACGGCGCGACCGTCCTCGCCCACACCATGAAGGCCGGTGACAGCCACGGCGGCGGTGCCGGTCCCGACATCAAAGAGAAGGACTGACCTTTCATGTTCCGACGCCCCAGTATCCGCTACGGCCAGACTCCCGAGCCCACGACACCCTATCAACGCGCCGCGCAGGTCTGGGACGACCGCATCGGCTCCGCCCGTGTGCAGGCGAAGAACTGGCGTCTCGCCTTCTTCGGCGCGCTGGCGCTGTCGGGCGGGCTTGCCGCCGGTCTGGTCTGGCAATCCGCGCGCGGCCATATCGTCCCCTGGGTCGTTCAGGTCGATCGACTCGGCGAGGCTCAGGCAGTCGCGCCGGCCGAGACCGGCTATCGCCCGACCGACCCGCAGATCGCGTTCCATCTCGCCCGCTTCGTCGAGCAGGTCAGGAGTGTTCCGGCCGATCCCGTCATTGTCCGGCAGAACTGGCTCAGAGCCTATGATTTCACGACCGATCGGGGGGCGATGGCACTCAACGACTATGCGCGCGCCAATGACCCGTTCGCCAATGTCGGCCGGGTGCAGGTTGCCGTGGACGTGTCGAGCGTGATCCGCGCCTCTCCCGACAGCTTCCGCGTCGCCTGGACCGAGCGGCGCTATCAGGACGGTAATCTGGCCGCCACCGAACGCTGGTCGGCAATCCTCACCATCGTCGTGCAGCCGCCGCGCACGCCAGACGCGCTGCGCAAGAACCCGCTCGGCGTATTCGTCAACGCCCTCAACTGGTCAAAGGAGCTGTCGCAATGACCTCTTTCCGTCGCTCCGCTTCGGCGGTCCTGCTTGTTTCGGCAACCGCGCTCGCCGGCTGCGCCACCACATCGGCGAAGCCGCCTGACATCACATACGACGATCCGCCAGCCGAGATCGCGGCGACGCCGGCTGCGGAACCGCCGCGTGCCGTCGCGGTAGTGACGATCCCCGAGCCGTTGCCGCTCTCCGGCCAGTTGAAGCCGATCGGGGAGACGGCATCCTCGCCCGAGCCTGCTGATCCGCGTCGCCGGGTCGTCGCCGCCAATGCCGCCGCTCGCGTGCAGCCGGTGCGCGATGGGTTCCTGAACGCCATCCAGCAATATCCCTGGACCGATGGCGCGCTCTATCAGGTCTATACCGCGCCCGGTCAGGTGACGGACATCGCCTTGCAGGAAGGCGAGCAGCTTGTGGGGCCAGGGCCGGTGGCGGCGGGCGATACCGTGCGCTGGATCATCGGCGACACTGTGAGCGGCAGCGGCCCCGCCGCGCGCGTGCATATCCTCGTGAAGCCGACCCGGCCCGACATCGGCACGAATCTGGTCATCAACACCGACCGGCGCACCTATCACATCGAGCTGCGCGCGACGGCTTCGACCTATATGGCGTCGGTCTCCTGGACCTACCCGCACGACCAGCTCATCGCCCTGCGCAGCGCCAACGCCGCCGCTGCCGCCTCGGCCCCCGTCGCTACCGGCATCGACCTCGCGGCGCTCAATTTCCGCTACCGGATCGAGGGCGACCGCGTGCCGTGGAAGCCGGTTCGCGCCTTCGACGATTCCGCCCAGGTGTTCATCGAGTTTCCGGCCGGGATCTCGCAGGGCGAGATGCCGCCGCTGTTCGTGACCGGCGCGGCCGGCGACGCCGAGCTGGTCAATTACCGCGTGCAGGGCCGCTACATGGTGGTGGACCGGCTGTTCGCCGCCGCCGAGCTGCGCCTGGGCGACCGGCGCAGCGAGCAGCGCGTCCGCATCGTGCGTGACGACGGGCGCAGGGGGCGGCCGTGACCGATCCGGCCGACAATTCCCCGCCCGAGGCGGCCGCACCGCAAGCGCCGCGCCCCGATTCGGGGGCTTTCCAGCTTCGCGGCGATCCACCGCGCGTCATGCGTCTCTCACGCAAGGCGCTCGCCCTCATGGGCGTCGTCGGCGGCCTCGGAATCGGCGGCTCGCTGATCTACGCGCTCAAGCCGGCAGGCGAGAAGGAGGCGAAGGAACTCTACAGCACCGAGAGCCGCACCACGTCCGAGACCATCACATCGGGACCGCGCGACTACAGCCAGGCGCCGAAACTCGGCCCGCCACTTCCCGGCGACCTCGGCGGCCCGATCGTCTCGGCCCAGCAGCGCGGCGAGAATGTCCCGGTCCCGCCGGTGGGCGGACAGCCCGATCCGCGCGCCCAGGTCGAGGAAGCCGCCCGCCAGCGTGCTCAGCAGGAGCGTGACGCGGCGCGCATGAGCGGCGTATTCCTCGGCGGCAGCAGCGTCGGGGCCGCTGCGATGCCTCCGCTGCCGAACCTCGCAGTCGCAACGCCCGACGCTGCCGCTCCGCAGACGGCCGATGTCGCACAGAGCGACCAGGCCGCCAAACGCGCCTTCATGGCCCAGGCGTCCAGCCGGCGCACGGTAAGCGTCGAGCGCCTGACCGCGCCGGCCTCGCCCAACATCGTGCAGGCCGGCAGCATCATTCCCGCAGCGCTCATCACTGGTATCCGCTCCGACCTTCCGGGGCAGATCACCGCCCAGGTGACGGCCAATGTCTACGACAGCCCTACGGGGCGCATCCTGCTCATCCCGCAAGGAGCGCGGCTGGTCGGCGAGTATGACAGCGAGATCGCCGCGGGACAGACCCGCGTGCTGCTTGCCTGGGATCGGCTCATCATGCCGGACGGCCGCTCTATCATCCTCGAACGCCAGCCCGGCGCCGACGCGGCCGGATATACCGGCTTGCAGGACCGCGTGAACCAGCATTGGGGCAACCTGCTCAAGGCGGCGGCTGTCTCGACGCTGCTCGGCGTCGGCGCCGAGCTCGGCGCGGACAGCGAGGACGACCTGACCCGCGCGCTGCGCCGCGGTTCGCAGGACACCATCAACCAGACCGGCCAGCAGATCGTGCGGCGGCAATTGAACGTGCAGCCGACGTTCACCATCCGGCCGGGGCATCCGTTGCGCGTGGTCCTGACCCGCGACCTCGTATTGGAGCCCGTTGGAGGCGCACGATGAGCAAATTGAAGCTGGGGCCGCTGGCCGACGATCGGCCGGTCAAGCTCTCCGTGGAGCTGCCCGCCGCCGTGCATCGCGACTTGCAAGCCTATGCCGCTGCGCTCGCGGCCGAGACCGGGGGATCGCCGGTCCCGCCCGACAAGCTGGTCGCGCCGATGCTCACCCGGTTCATGGAAACCGACCGGGCCTTTCGCCGGCACCGCGCGCAGCGGAACTGAGCGCGCGCCGCCTGCCGTCAGTTGCCCATGAACTTCTTGAAGCGTTCTCGGCCTTCCGCCTCGATCACGGCCTGCTCGGCATTGGCGCACTCGTCGCCGCGCGCTGTTCCTTCGGCGCATTGCGCCACGACCTGCCGCGCTTCATCGAGATGCGCCGCGAAATACTGCGTCCCGCGCGACCCGGCCGACGCCGGGGCGGCGGCAGGCGGGCCGGCGACGATCGCCGTCCGATCGACGGGCACGATCACCGGACGGAGCACGAAACCCGCCCCGAACCCGATGATGAGCGTGACCAGCACGATGATGAGTGTCTTTCCTTGCGTCATGACGGCTCCTTTCCCGGTTGCTGATAAGATGGCTGCGGCCCAGGCACCGACGGCAACGAATAGCGGGTGGTGACGAACTCAAGAAAACAGCGCAACACCGGATTTTCATTGTCCTCGCGCCAATAGCCCGAGAAGCCGATCCGCGTGTGCCCATTGGTCTCGTGGACCTCGCGGAAGACCACGCCGGGGACGTAGATACCGAGCGCCGATTCCGCGACGATCGAGATGTGCCCGCCGAGCGCAATGACGCTCAGCACGGTATCCCGCCTGATGTCGTCCATGTCGATTTCGGGCGAGTAGCCCGGCATCCCGAGCTTGCCCAGGAGCATGTTGCGTGTCTCCGGGCCGGGATCGCGCTCGGTCAGCAGGAAGCGTTCCCCGGCCAGGTCGGTCCAGTGGATGCGTTCGCGTGTCGCGAGCGCGTGCGCTTCCGGCATCGCCACCAGGATGCGCTCGCTCCAGAAGGAGCGGCTCATCAGCCCTTGATGCGGCGCCTCGCCGATCATGATGGCGATGTCGAGTAGTCCGTTCTCGATCCCCGCCAGAAGCATGTCACGGTCGCGCTCGAACCCGCGCAGCTTCACCTCGGGATGCCGCTCGCCAAACTCGCTCAGCGTCGCGCGCAGGTTACCGGCCGAGAAGGAGGTGTAGAAGCCCACCGCCAGCTTGCCGGCATGGCCGTTGGTCGTGGCGCTGACCCATGTGTCAAGCTCGTCCCACTCCTTCATGATCCGCTTTGCGACGCGCAGATAGGTCGCACCGTCCACCGTCAGCGTGGCGCCGCGCGTCTTGCGGTCGAACAGCGCCATGCCCAGCCGCTTCTCGGTTTCGAGGATGTAGCGGCTCAGCGTGGGCTGCTTGATGTTGAGGTTGCGCGCCGCCCGGCTGAAGCTGCCCGCCTCGGCCGCCGCGATCAGGTAGCGGAGTTGGCGCAATTCAATCATCGCTACCCTTAAACTAAATATCCTTTCTAAAATACTTAAATAATGGGATAATAATATTTATTTATATAATAATATTACTGAATGAATATGGATCAAAGATATAAAAATGTGATCGCAGATATTCTATGCAATCTATAAAGTGATTTGATTTTAGGAACTAACAACGGCTGTCGGGCCAGAGAAAACGAAGCCCTCATATCCCGCAGCCGCGACGGCGTTGCACTTCTCGCGATACGAAGCCATCCCGCCGACATAGATCAACATGCGGCGTGGTTTCCCCGGTATATTGTCGCCCATGTACCAGGAATTTGCTTTGGGAAAGAGTGTTTGGCCTACGAGTTCGGCCGCGTGTCGCGACCATGCTTCTTCCGCATCACTAGTGACTTCGACCACCTCTTGCTTGTCGCCGCGCATGGTTACGAGCAAATCCGCGATCCAATCGACGTGCTGTTCAATTGAACTTATACAGTTGGTAAATGCTGATGGGCTGGTTGGACCAAGAAGCATGAAAAGGTTCGGGAAATCGGCGGTCATCAATCCCAGATAGGCGACCGGGCCGGCAGCCCATTTGGCAGCCAGCTCAGTGCCTCGGCGGCCTTGAATATTCATCCGCACAAGCGCGCCCGTAACGGCGTCATAGCCAGTCGCAAACACCAGCGCGTCAAGAGCGTAGCATGCGCCGGACCGAGTTTCGATGCCGTGCTCCGCGGTCCGAGCTAGCGGATCGCGCCGGAGATCGACCAGCGTCACATTATCACGGTTGAATGCTTCATAGTAGCCGATCTCGAGGCACGGCCGTTTAGTGCCCACCGGAAAGCCACGCGGCTTCAACGCATCGGCGGTTTCTGGATCACTAACAATTTCGTCGATCTTCTGCTCCGTAAAGTCCGCCAGGGTACGATTGGCATCTTCGTTTACGATGAGATCGGGATACCCGATGGTGATCTGCCCACCCCCCATGTCCCAGAACATCTGATAGCGCGCACGCCGTTCCTCAGGCGTGGCGTCGAGCGCGCTCGGCACGGGAGCTACGCGATAGCGGTCGTCCATGCGGGTATCGCCAAAGCCGACGATCGTCCCCCAGCGGTTCTTTTCGCGAACGCCTCGGAAGTTCTCGCGCCACCACGCACGGTAGTCGTCATCAAGGCGATAATTGTTCGCCGGAATCGCGAAAGCCGGTGTGCGCTGGAACACGTAGAGATGGCTCGCCTGCTCCGCCAGACGCGGTATGACCTGGACCGCCGATGATCCGGTGCCGATCACACCCACGCGCTTGCCCGTAAAGTCCACCGGATCCTTTGGCCAGTTTGCGGTGTGATACCACTCGCCTTCGAAGGCACCGGTCAGTTCGTCGGACGGCATCGACGGAACAGACAAGATACCTGTAGCCATCAAGCAAAAGCGACCACGGTAGCTTTTGCCGTTGACCGCGCGGAGCGTCCAGGCCCGGGCATCATCATCCCAAGTCGCGCCGGTGATCTCACTATTCAGGACAATGTCCCGGCGCAGATCGAAGCGGTCCGCAACGTGGTTGAGATAGTCGAGAATCTCGGGCTGCGCCGGGAACCGCTCGCTCCATTCCCACTCCTGATCGAGATCCTCGTCAAAGCTGTAGCTGTAGAGCACACTCTCGACATCGCAACGTAGCCCCGGATACCGATTGCGATACCAAGTGCCGCCAATATCGTCCTCAGCCTCTAGAACGATCGCCGAAAAACCCAGCCCTCTCAGCTTGTGGAGCATGTAGAGGCCCGAGTGGCCGGCGCCGACGATCACCGCGTCATAGAATTCAGATTCTTCTCGTTCAAGCACTCGACTCTCCACTTGCTCTTGTGGCCCAAGGCCAAGTTCGTTCGACTCACATCATGGAAACACGAGGTGGGCGAGCCGGAACGGCGTCGCACTTCGTGAGCGCAGGCCGATTTGCCTCAATGGCAGCGATCGGTCCGAGCGATAGGTCATCGCTTGCTCTTACAGGCAAGCGATGAAGACCATCAGGTTACCGCTTCGAGTTGTTCCGCCAATGGCCTCACCGCGCCGGCACCCTCGCCGCCATCTGCTGCGAATTCGCTGCCCGTGGAGAGGCTCGAAAGGTCGCTTGCCAGATAGACCACCAGGTTGGAAATCTCCTCGGGCTTGCCGAAACGGTTCATGGCGTTGTGGGCAACCGAATCCGGAAGGCCGGCCGTCATTGGCGTGCGAATCGCGCCCGGATGGACGGAGTTCACGCGGACATTATGTGGCGCAAGTTCCAGGGCGGCGCTCTTCGTGATGCCGCGCACACCGAATTTCGATGCGACATAGCCGTGAAAACCAGCCACGGCCTGTGTGCCGGCGATGGAGGAGATGTTCACGATCGAGGAAGGCGCCGACTTCTTAAGGGCGTCCACCGCTGCGGACATCCCGAGGAAAACGCCTGTCAGATTGACCGCGATAATCTTGTTCCAATCTTCAACGGTATAGCTGCCGAGCGCACCGACATTGATTATGCCGGCGTTGTTCACCAGGACATTGAGCCCGCCGAAAGTCGTGACGGCGGTTTCGACGGCGGCGGCCCAATCAGCAGGGTTGGTGACATCGAGATGGACATAGACCGCGTCGTCACCAAGTTCAGCCGCCAGCGCCCGACCAGCTTCATCCGAGACATCGCCGATGACGACCTTGCCGCCTTCGGCAACGATCGCTCTCGCATGAGACGCGCCCATACCCATTGCGCCACCGGACACGAGCGCGATCTTGGACTTGAGAAGAGACATCCTTTTTTCCTTTGATTTTAGAGTATTAGTTCAATTTGCAAGAAACCTAACCGCGAAGCTGCGCATCAACGGGTATGCATGCGTTAAATGAGCTGGGTCGGTATCTCACCCTCTACCGCCGGCAGCGTTCTCAGTTGTCATATTCGGACGACACAGTGTAAATCGAATCACGCGAGAAGTCAATCTGGACAATCGGAAAGTGACGCGCAAAAAGACATGCATGAGTAAAAGCGGAAAAGCGGCGAGGGCGGCCTATGGAACATATTCTCGAAACCGCGAAGAAGCGGCTAGGCAGACTCGCGAGGCGATCCTCACGGCGGCTCAGAAACTATTTGCTGCTCAAGGCTACGCAACCACCGGCATCAATCAGATTGCAAATGTTACCGGCATCAGTCGCCAGACCTTTTACCTGCATTTCTCGTCAAAGATCGAGGTTCTCGATCAACTGATCGAAACATTTGAGCAGGGGGTGATGATACTTTATGAAGAGCTGGCCGCGATTGTAAGGCCGGATCTGGCCTTACTGTCTCAATGGACCACGCGATTTCTGGCCTTCTGCGAAGCGGATCAAAAGACGGTGCTGCTACTGCTGGGAACAGTGCCCGTCGAGGTTGATCTCGCCCAGGACCGGGCGGATCGTTATCAGCGAATTCTCACTCTGCTCGGGCAACGGCATAAACCGTTCTCAATAGCGGCTTCCGGAGAGGACGCCGGCATGAGGGGGCGGGCAGTCTCGCTTCTAGCGCAGGTGGAAAGCTTGCCTCGCTTGGCGATCACCGCCGTCCCGCTGTGCGACAAGCAGTCGTTGATCACCGCTCTAGCAGAGAATCTCTTGGCATTCCTGGAGCGTGATTGACCGGGCACTGACCGCAGCGAAACGCACTCAGTCCAGATGTTCGCCTAGATCGTGGACGACACCCGCGCACTCGCCGCCATCAACGGAATATTCGGCGCCCGTTGTAAAGGTTGACTCGTCGCTGGCCAAATGGAGGACGATGCCCGTCACTTCATCTACCTGTCCCCAACGCCCCATGGGTGCGGTTGCTGCTTCATCAGGAAAAGCGGCAGTCATTGCAGTGCGAACGCCGCCAGGATGCACGGAATTTACACGAACGCCCGTGCGCGCCAATTCCAGAGCAGCGCTCTTGGTCAAGCCGCGCAGCCCGAATTTTGACGAGGTATAGCCATGCAGGCCCGCCATTCCCTGGAGACCGGCAATGGAAGAGATATTGATGATCGACGATGGTGCTGATCTCTTCAACTCGTCGATCGCCGCGCTCATTCCTAGAAACGGGCCCGTAAGATTGACGGCCAACACTTGTTGCCATTCATCCTCGGAAAATTGGCCCAGCGGGCCACCATTCACCATGCCGGCATTGTTGACCACGACGTTCAGCCGGCCGAAGCGCGAGACGGCTGTCTCCACCGCCGCCTTCCAGTGCTGCGCTCGGGTCACGTCAAGGTGAACGAAGCAGGATGCGTCGCCAAGTTCGGTCGCCAGCGCTTCCCCCGCCGCGTCCGCGATATCGCCCAGGACCACCTTCGCACCCTCCCGGACCATGGCCCGGGCATGCGCCGCTCCCATTCCCGAAGCCGCGCCGGAGATCAATACAACCTTGCCCTCGAGCCTAGCCATGTCCTCTACTCTCCTCAATCAAGGTCGATCGCGACGACCGCGCCGCCGCGATTACCCATTGTTTCGGAAGACGGCATCTGTTCGATGACCGTCGCAAAAACCGTACGATTGTCCGGTTTGAAAGCCAACGACGTCGCGTGGGGATAACCGGTCGGGATTTCGCGGATCATGACGCCGGTTTCGTCAAGCTCAATCAAACGCCCGCTTAGCATGTCGGCGTACCACAAGCGCCCGGTCGGGCTGATGGCTATGCCATCGACGCCCATGCCAAGCCCCGCCGCGACACGACGGAATACAGGCTCGGACGATGATGTCGCCACATGCCAGATCGCACCCTTCACAAATTCCGCGACATAGAATCCATCACCATCTGGCGCGTCCGCCATCCCGTTGGCGAACGCGATTTCCGGCCCGACCCGCGCCGCCATTCCGTCCGGCGCAATGCGGATCAGTTGAACGGTCGCCGGTTCCGCTCCGCCGATGACATCGAAGCCGATCTCTCCGACGAACATCGTGCCATCGGGCAGTAATGTGATCTCGTTGAGCATCGTCGTTGCCAAGCCGGAAAGGTCAGCGACGACGCTGATCGTGCCATCGGCCGCGATCCGCATGACCCTCCTCCCGATCGCATCATTTGTCAGGATCGATCCATCGCTTGCGAAAGCCATGCCCAGCAGAACCGGGCATCCTGGTTCGGCAACCGTTTCCAGCTGGCCGCCCACAAACATCCGACGCACCGCGGGTCCATCGACGAAGTAAAACGCATCATCGTGCCACCGCGGCGACTCGGGGATATGTAAGCCGCTTGCGAGAACTGAAGTCTTCGACATCCACTATCCTGACTTAGGCGATGCTGGGAAGCTGGGTTCCTCGGTTGGTTACATTTGCCAGGAGGCAGTGATGCCATACATGCGAGGTGCATCATCCGCCGCAAATGTCCCGAAATTGGTGACGGATTTGGTAACGAAGCGCTGCTTGTCGAACAAATTCGTCACCCACGCAGAAATTTTCCAGCGCTTATCCGCTGTTATATAACTCGCGGTGAGATTGACATTGTCATAGGCAGGCTGGGTGAGCGCCCCGGCGGGATCCCAGTTAAATCCGCTATTATGGTAGAGGTTCGCATTCAAATCGATGCTGGCGCCGCTGGCGAGAGGGATCTTCTGGGTCAAATCGACCGTTCCGACGAATTTGGGCGCTCGCATCAGCGGGTTTCCGTCAGCCGGACGGCTCCCATTGATATTACCCGTGGGCGTCAGGATGAAGAAGCCAGCCGTGGGAAAGTCTTTGTATTCTGAATGCTCAAGGGCCGCGCCGACTTTCAAGGTGGTGGTGTCGGTCAGTGCCGCCATCATACTGACATCGACGCCGTAAGCGCGCGCCCGCGCCGCGTTCCGATAGGTCTGGGCTGCCCCGCCTTCAAAGATGGCAACCTGGAGGTCCTTGAACTTGTAGTAGTAAGCCGAGACATTAAGCCGCAAGCGGCGGTCGAAGAGGTCCGACTTCAAACCCACTTCCCAGGAATCCAGTGTTTCAGGATTGACAGGCGTGTTGTCGGCCGATGAGGTCGTGAACAGACCGGATTTATAGCCCTGCGAATATGTCGCGTAGATGAGCGCGTCGTCGAGCTGGTATTCAAGTCCGATCTTCGGGGTGAATTTCCGCCAATTCTTCGAGACCGCAGGATATGGGATCGACATTGCGACCGAACCGTCCGGCGCGAGCAGATCTTGCCGCCCGGCATCTTTCGCCTTGCGGTCCCAAGTATAGCGACCGCCAACGGTCAGGCCAAGGCGATCGGTCAGCGGGACGGTGCCCTGCGCGAACACCGCGAAGGAACGCGTGCGAATGGGCGAGAAGAAGTCATATCCGATCAACGGCGGAGGCAGCAGAAGATCGGACCTGACTGCCAAGGGTGTATAACCGCTCTTCTCATGAAGATAGTAGGCACCTACAATCCACTTCACCGGACTGTCGGGCTTCGACAGGAGCTGCACTTCCTGTGAGAACTGCCGACTCTCGATCGGAGAGTAAACATATGCAACCGGACTATTCGTGCCATCGAGATTGGCCTGGACAGTGCTCTTGCTTTTCCGATAGCCGGTAATACCCACGAGATCCGCGAAGCCGAGGTCGATTTCCTCACGCAAGATAGCAGTCGTGGCCGTCGCCTTTCTATACTGGGCGATATCGGAAACGATCACATAGTCTTCGATGGTCGGATCGCCGCCGAGAGTGTTGCCGATGGCGTTCGGCTGAATGCCCCGATACACGGACTCGACGCTATAGTCATAACTATGCTCGATGCTGCCGGTCAGCTTTATGGCGTCGATCGGTTGCCAAACGGCCTTGAAGCGCGCAGCCCAGGACTTATTCGTGGTCCGCTGACCCGGCGGCAATGTCGGCTCATAGCTGAGATAGGTGTCCCGACGCGTACCTGCGACATAGACACCCACCGCAAGCGTGTCGGTTATGCCTCCGGAAACACGGGCGGATCCCTCGAGCCGATCATAATTGCCGCCTGTAAGGGTAACGGCGGCTTCCACCTCATGTCGAGGCGTCAAAGTATACACGTTGATCGCGCCACCCGACGCATTTCGACCGTATAGCGTCCCCTGAGGACCAGCGAGAACCTCCACTCGATCGACGCCGAGAAGTCCTGTGATCACGCCCTGGTTGTTGACGATATACACGCCGTCCACAAAGGTCGCCACGCTGGCTTCCGCACCTGGGGAGCCAATGTCGCTGCCGACGCCGCGAAGAAATGGCTGCGCAAAACCGGCATTGGTTGCATAGTTCAGCGAGGGAACCGCTAATTGCAGGTTCTGCGTGTTCGCCACGCGAGCGGTTTCGAGATCTCCAGATCCTATAGACGTGACCGCGATTGGCACGGCTTGCACGTTCTCCGCCCGCTTTTGGGCCGTCACGATGATTTCGCCGAAAGGCGACGACTCGCCAGTGCTTTCCTGCGCCCACGCCGGTGTCGCGACGAGCGCGATGGCCGTGAAACAGCCGCGATAGATGTTACGCATCAAAAGTCCTCCCCATTTTCTTAATATCGGCGAATAACCATAATATCGATTTTTTCCAAGACATATATTTTACCACGTGGAGCGGTGAAGCCTTGCGCGGCGCCGATTGGCGCCTGTCAAGTCTGCGTCGGAAGCGAGCATAAGGCATTCATGGCTGCTGGGTCGCCAACAGCGGCTGCCCGGCGATGCATCAGGCGACCTTGCATGCTTCCAGTCCGGCCGCGCGCCAACGGGCAAATTGGACAACCTGCTGGGAGAGAAGGTCTAGTTGTTCACGGACAGCGTCGTCCAATGGCTTGCCATTCTCATCGAAGCAGCATCCAATGGTGTTCACTGCGACGCCCAGGGGGGTCGGCCATGCACGCAGTGCATGCGCAATCGACCGCAATGCCGTCAGCGTCGATCCGGTGGCCTGGTAGCCATAAGCACAGGCGATAAGGCCGGCGCTCTTGCCGTCCAGATAGACTTTCTCGTCCTTCGCCATGTCCTCGACATAATCGAGGGCATTCTTGATCAGCCCCGAGACCGACCCATGATAGCCTGGTGACGCGATGATGACCCCATCCGACTCGCGCAACGCCTCCACGAGCTTGACTGCACCATCGGAGCGAAAAGAATCTTCAGGCGCATAAAGTGGAAGGTTGAGACTTGGACCGTCGAAGATACGAACCCGGGCACCGTGTCCTTCCGCAGCGCGTAGCGCGTAGCGCAACATCTTCTCTGACGACGAACCGCTGCGGGTGGTCCCGCCCAAGCCTACGATAAGTGGAGAAGAACCAGGCATTCGGGCATTCCTCAAACATTGTTTCAAAGGCGACCGCAGGGGGGTGACGCCACGTCCACGACACCATTCAGGCTGTCTTCACGGGGCCATGCTCCGTTGCGATGTCCTCGGCTTGACTGGCGACGGAAAGGCGGAGTTCGCGCTTGAGAATCTTGCCGCTCGCATTACGCGGCAAGCTATCCGCAAAATGGATTGCCTTGGGTCGCTTGAATCCGGAAAGACGTTCCTCGCAAAATGTCATCAGGTCGGCTCCGGAGCAGTCATGGCCCTGCCGCAGGACGACAACCGCGGTCACAGCCTCGATCCATCGGTCGTCCGGCAGGCCCACCACCGCAACCTCGGAAACGGCCGGATGAAGATAGATCACTTCTTCAACTTCCCGCGAGGACACATTCTCTCCGCCGGACTTGATCATGTCCTTCTTCCGGTCGACCACCGTGATGTAGCCCTGGTCGTCCATCCATCCGAGATCACCGCTGTGAAACCAGCCACCGGCGAAGGCCTCCGCGGTACGCTCCGGGTCGTTCCAGTATCCGCTCAGAAGCTGCGGCGAACGATGAACGATCTCGCCGATTTCGCGGGGGGCGACATCGTGCATTTCTTCGTCGACGATACGGGTCTCGACATGCTGTGTCGGCCGTCCGGCGGACCCGAGGCGCGCGTCATGCTCCTCGGGCCGCAAGATCGTGGCGACAGGCGCGATTTCGGTCTGCCCATAGAGGTTCCACAGCCTCAGCGCCGGAAATTGCTGACGCAGTTCACGCAACACTTCGACAGGCATGATCGAAGCGCCATAATACCCCTTTTCAAGGCTGCTAAGGTCATGTTCGGCAAGCGCCGGCGAACGGAGCATGGATATCCAGACTGTCGGTGGCGCGAAGAAGGAATTCGCTCGGCTTTCAGCAAGCAAGCGGATGATGTTTTCGGCCGATGGATTTCCGGTCACGATGTTGCGGGCGCCGACCTGGATCGCGGGACCGAGCATGCAGTCCAGCTGGGCGCAATGGAAAAGCGGCATGGCATGGACGGCTATGGTGTCACTGGTCCATTCGCAGTCGATGATGCAGCTCTGATATTCCCAGAGCACCGCATTGTGTGAAAGCATCGCGCCCTTCGGACGCGACTCTGTGCCGCTGGTGTAGATGATCTGCAGCAGATCATCACCAAACCGCGTGGGCTCAGGGGCTCCGTCCGTGCCAAAAAACGAGTCCCAGCCCGGCACCTCCACGGGCGGAGAGCTCAACTCACCCGGAATCCCGATAATCTGCTCCACACAGGGTTGTCGCGCGTTCAGCGCGACCTCGACCGTCGAGGCATCAACGAAAAGTAGCCGGGACTGGGAGTGGCCGAGAATATAGGCCACATCCGTCGCGTTGAGCATGAAGTTGATGGGAACCAGCACCGCATTCGCACGCGCGACAGCAAAACGCAGCGCGACAAAGGCATGGCTATTACGCGCCAGCAAAGCAACGCGATCACCTGTGCCAATACCAGCACCTGCAAGCCCGACGGCAAGATTGTCTACGAGTGCTTCAAATTCGGAGTAGGTCCACGTCGTGTCTCCGCAGACCAACGCAACACGATCCCTGTGACGGCATACCGTTCGCCGCAGCAGCCCTGACAATGATTGCCCCCGAACGCCGGTTATCATTGCGTCCAGATTCGTCGGGACAGCGCCTGTCATGGTGCCAGACATCGTATTTATCTCTCCTCATCATGACCGTTAACCGGTTCGTTTGCTTGGCTATTCGTGATGGCAATCAGATCGTGCGGACACCGCTCCCGCACGATCTGATCGAATAGCCTCAGAAGAATGCGGGAATGCGCCCTTCAAGCCCGAGCCCCAACAGAACGCGGCCGCAGGTCTCTTCAGCATAGTTGACATCGCCGGTACTGTGATTGCCCAACATCAGCATGTCGCGATTGATCCGATCCAGTTCCTGTCCGTCGAAATGGATCGAGCCGCCAGCCTGACGCGTGATATCTCCAACCACTTCCGCCGCCCAATCAACCGCCGTGGCTGACAGGAGAGTGAGGTCGGCGCGATCTTCGAGCGAAAAACCGTTGCGAATACCCTGGATGGTGCCCTCCACAACTTCGCGCTGCATCATCTCGGCCGCCCGCAGCTTCGCATAGCCAGCGCCGAAAATCCGGTGAATGGTGGACGACTGAAGCAGCGGGCCGCCACCCCAATAGCGCGCGCGGCGGGGGAGGATGTCTTCGCGGAAAATCTCGAGCGCACGATGCGCCGCACCAAGCGGATAGGCTGGATGCCCAAGCGCAGCAATGCGGAAGATCGGGCAGCGCGACAGTTCATTATCCGGGTCCGCTTTTACGCCCGGCGCCTCTTCGGAAATGTAGGTTTCCATGTCCTGGACGCGTTCGTCGGGGACGAAGAGGTCCTTGGCGAGGATGTCATTCGAGCCAGTCGCGCATAGGCCGCTGGTATACCACATATCGTCGATTTCCACCTCACGCATCGGCACGAGGCAGAACATGCGGGTCTTGCGGCCCTCGAATTCGTGACCAACGCTAACGACAGCCCAAGTCGAATGCATGCAGCCCGAGCTGAAGCCCCAACGGCCATTGAGGATCCAACCGCCATCCACCTTGCGGATGTTCGAGCCCTCGCGGGCCTGATTGGTGCCGCAGCAACCATTATAGTCGGGATCGCCGAATACTTCGGCTTGAACCTTGGGTGAGTATTTACGTATCCAGATCGCACACTGCGCGAGGAAGGAGGCGACCCAGCCGGCCGAGGCCGATCCTTGGGAGACGAGATAGGACATCTCGAAATGTTCCCAGAAGCCCAGCTCACCGCCACCGAATTCCTTGGGCAGGTGCATGTGAATGACACCCGCATCGCGGAGTTCCTTCACTGTTTCAGCCGAGAGTTTTCTAGCTTTCTCTTCGCCATGTGCACGAGATCGCAGGTTCGGGACAATCGCGCGCACCCGTTCGATGAATTCCTGCCCTTCTTTGGACAAGCCCTGCGCAGGTCCGATTTTGCTCATATACATGAATAGCTCTCCAAATTGTTTTCTTCGCGATCCGTGGGATTCGGCGCCCGCGAGAGTGCCGATCCCTGCGAATTACAATTTGGACTACGCCCCGACCTTTACCCGGTCCAATACTAGATGGCGCCTCTTAATACCCGTTTAGGTATGGCTTAGGTCACGACCGGAAGAAACGTCTCATTGAGCTTCTTCTCATAGTAAAACACCGCCGGTCCCGCCTGTTCAAACTCCCAGGACCGCTTCGGCTGGTCAGGATAGAATGTGTATCCGCCTGCGAAAACCTCGTTGCGGTTGCCGGAAGGATCCCAGAAGTAGATTGTCTTGCCGCGGGTTATGCCGTGTCGCGTCGGACCGATGTCGACGGGAACGTCATATACCGCCATCAGGTCCGCCGCGTGGCCGATCGCCGCCCAATCCTCGACGAGGAAGGATGCGTGATGGAATTTCCCAGGTTCGGGATGCTCGACAAACGCGATGTCGTGGGCCTTGTTCGAAGCGGTCAGGAAAATCGCAAGCGGCTGGCCCGTCGGATCCTCCAGATGCTCGGAGAGTTCAAATCCGAAGACATCATGCAGGATTTCAAATGCACCGGCGACGTTGGTGCCATAAAGCAGGCAATGATCGAAACGGATTGCCCCGGCGCCCGCGGGTGGTTCGCGAAAGACATGCGGATTGCGCGTCATCGGGGCGAATTCCGAAAGCTCGGCATCCGCGTAGAAGTCCAGCAGATGGCCGGTCGGCATGTGAACCCGAAGCCGCGTTCCCATGCCGGGTTGCTCGCCTGCGGCGACCCACTCGGTCTTTACGCCGCGCTGTTCCAGCGCCTTCTCGGCACCAAGCAGGAAAGCCTCGCCATCGCATTTGAAGCCCGTGCAATCGATCCCCGCGCTGTCAGACGGCCGAAGCACCACGCTGTGACGATCGAATTCGTCGAAGGCACGGAGATACACGCGGCCGTCGTCACCGGTGGACACGATCTTCAGTCCGATGATGGTCTGATAGTGCCAAAGCGCCTTTTCCATGTCGAGCACCCGCAGTTGCACGAAACCGGGACGCAGAACTCCAGAAACTGCCATTTCCTATACTCTCCCTTACTTATGGTACACCGATCAACGGTAAGCGATGTTCCTCTCGCAGCGCGTCAGTCGGCCAATGACGTCAACGACGAGGTCGCTCGATGGTCTGACGCGGCAGGCGAGAGCGAACCCCTGGGCCTCTTCCTCGACGCTGAGATGAGCACGGCTCATCAAATCGCATCGATAGCTGCCACGGAGGATACGAACCCGACAGATCCCGCATCCTCCACCCCGGCAGCCCGAGATTATGGCCGCGTTCGACTGACTTGCCCGCACCGCATCGAGGAGGCTTTCTCCCTCCCGGCACCTTACAGGTTCGGCTTCATCACCGATGCTGATCCTGTAACCGGCCATGGCCTAAACGACGGTGCCGTTGTTGATCTCCGCGGAGCGCACGGGCGACTCATAAGGGCGGTGCTCACGCCCGGCTTCCTGCGCGGTAAGGAACCGCTGAATATTCGTTCCGAGGAAGCGGACCAGGCTCTCCCTGGTCCAGCCGCTCTCGATCAACGCAGCCACGAGCAGCGCGTAGCGATCGATCCGCAACATGGCCGCGATGTGCAATTCCGGAACCGCGCCGCCCGCCGGCGCCGGGGGCGGATCGGACTTGCGGCGCCACTTTGTCGGCCCGACCGGCGCATGGTCACCTGTCAGGTGCGCGAATCCCTGCCACGGCTCCTCGAAACCAAGCGCTACAGCCTCTTCGCCAGCTATCTTGCGGACATGCTCCGCCAAAGCGACAAGTTCAGCGATTCCAACCTGGGGCTTGGAAGAAATCAGATAGGCGCTGGGCTGAATCCCGATGATCCCGCCCTTTTCCCCTATCGCCCGCATCAGAGCGTCAGACTTGTTCTTGGCGGCGGGGCCGAGCGTTTTGGCCGCAGTATGATTGGCCCAGATCGGGCGTGTGGACACTTCCAGGGCATCGAATGCGGTGCGCTCATTGGCGTGCGAAATATCAACCGCCATCCCGACGTCGTTCATCCGCTCGACGATGCCGGCACCAAAATGGGTCAGGCCGGCATCGTATCGTTCTCCCGGCGGACTCCCTATGGCGTTCTGTCCATGGGTGACGATCACGCAACTGCGCTGGCCGAGCCGATAAAAATAATCCACGTCGTCAAGCCTGCGAAACATGCCGCCGAAATGCATGCAGAGCAGGACACCTATCCGACGTTCTTGTCGCGCCCTTGCTATATCGGCTACCGAGCCAACTCGCAGAAGGCGATCGGAATGGTCGAGCAGCGCGCTGTTCCAGTGCGATAGATGCTCGACAGCACCGGCGAAAGGGTCGTCGCCTATGCAGAAGACGGGCACGCCGACCACGTCGAGACCCGCCTCCTCCCATTGGTCAATGACTTTTCCGGACAGCTCGAAACCATCGAGCAAGAACCGGTCGCCCCCACCGATGGGCGAAAGACACAGCTCGGAACCCTGTATGACCAGGTTCTCCCGGATGATCTCGCGCGCCTCTTGCAAAGCCGCCGTGGTTACGATGCTCTCGGTCAAATTCCACTCCAGTAACGCGCCTTCAGGTGAACGCCGGCTTTTGTCGTGTCGATTGCACTGCGCCTTCGCCCTTGTTTTCAGTCAGGAACCGCACGATCTCTTCGACCGCAGCCTGCGCTTCGGGGATCGGCAGAAATGGCCAGTTATGAACCATCCCGGCGCGATCGAGCAGCTCTGCTTTCCGGCCGCTTTCTCCTGCCAGCGCCGCAAGGCGCCGGGCGTCCGGCGAAAGCAGGTCCCTGCTCCCGGTGATGATCAATGCAGGGGGCACCCGGCTCAGCTCACCGTTGATCGGACTGACCGCCGGGTCATGGAGGGGGCGGTCGCCCGCGAAATATTGGGCGGTCCACCGCAAACCCGGCAAATCGAGGAGCGGGTCGCTCGGAGCGATCGCGACATGATCCGCATCCGCCAGTTCGAGGTCCAGCCAAGGCGACACCAACACCAAGGCGGAAGGCATTTCATCTTCGGAGTTTCGCGGATCGAGCGCCAAACCGAGGGCGAGCCCCGCACCCGCCGAATCTCCAACGATGCTGATTGGCATACCGGGGGCCAACTTGCGCAGGCGCAGGTAGCTGTCCCGCACATGCGCACTGATCTCCGCGCCTGAAGCCCGTGGTATGAGCGGGAAAAGCGGAACGGATACCGTGAAACCGCCATGCCGGATCAGCTTCGTGATGAAGCGCCAATGCAGGCCGTTGATCTCGAACGCATGCGCGCCGCCATGGAGATAGAACAACTCTCGGGCAGGCCCGGAAGCACGCGGAACCAACCGGACCAAGGGATGAGCCGGATCGCCATGAAGGGACACTTCAGCCACGCGCCTCAGTGAACACGCCGGAAACGGCGCTCGGCGACGCCCTTGCCGCTCCATGGCCGCGCGGAGACGGTCGGTATCCCTGAACATGCGTTTGAGCGGCAGGACGGATAAGGCGCGAACAAGCAACCGAGCCTGAAGGCTTACCCCCTTATGGCTCCCTTGCATCATCCTGCTTTTCCAGCGCTGAATCTGATGTCGTCCGGTACAGAGAGGCGTCCGCGCACGAGCCGTGCGACGCCCTGCAATTTACTGCAAGATTCGCGGCGTCGAAGTGTGTCATCGGCGGTGCCGAAGTTGCCGCGTGCCAAATTCGTCTCCTTGCGCAGGGCATCCGGAAAGACTGATCGGCTCTGGAAATCACTTACGCGCCGAATCGTTCTCGCATCATCAAGATCGCCTTGTGTAGCGGGACTATAATATCGACAAAATGTAATTTCAACGATTTCCTGCGAGTGCGGCCGCGCTAGCGGCAACGCTCTGCTCGACGGCTTGGAGAAAAGCTTTCAGCATTGGATCCCGGTTGCCTTCGAGGTAGGTGCAAGCCAGATCGATCCGAGGCGGATCGATGGTGTCGAAATCGCGATAGACAACGCCCTTGAAGGGAAGCTCCCGGCTCGATTCCGCGACCAGCGCAAAGCCGAACCCGCTCGAAACAAGCGAGAGACAGGCTACCGGCTCCGACACCTCATGGCTTACGCGGGGAAAACGGCCGGCGGAACGAAACGCCTCGGTGGCGATGTGGAGATAGTTCACCCGCTCGGGACCTGTCATGAGAATCAGAGGTGTGTCGACGATCTCGGCAGGAGCGATCGCATGTCTTCCCGCGAGGGGGTGCTGCTCGGGCAGAGCGATCAGAAGCCGTTCGCCCGCAAGACGGCGTATGATGACATCGGGGGCCGATTCCAAAAGGGGGTTGAAACCGATCGCGACCTTGTGGTTACGCAGCGCGACAAGAAGTTCCGAGCTGTCCATGGCGAGCAGATTGATCTTGACGCCCGGATAGGCGGACATGAAGCGTCGAAACACTCCTGGCACGAAATGGTAAGCGGTCGAGCCATAGATGCCGATGTTGAACGCCCCGGCCAAGCCTTGGCCTATCCGACGCGCGTTTTCGATCATCCGATGGTGCATCTCAATGACGTGAGCGGCATCCTGCACGAAGGACCGTCCCGCCTCGGTCAGTTCGATCCCCTTGGACGTGCGCAGAAAGATGTCGTGGCCGAGTTCCGCCTCGACCTTGCGGATCATGCGCGTGAGCGGCGGCTGCGAGATGTTGAGGATTTCCGCAGCGTTGCAGATATTACCCGCCTCGGCGACAGTGATGATCTGGGCGAGTTGACGAATGTTCATCACCGCGTCCTCGCCATCTTCTATTTGGTCACGGCCATTGGCCTGAGTGCCTTGCGCGCCATGCTCTCCAATCGCTCCTCGACCACTTGCGCAGTCAATACGATATGCTGACGGGCCGCCTCGCAAGCCGTTTCCACGTCTCGCGCGAGTGCGGCCTTGTAGATGGCTTCATGCTCCTGAAGAAGATTCCGGCGCCTCTTGTCGAGGCCGATGGCAATAGCGCGATAGCGCCCATGGAGATCGTAGAGGATGCCGTGAACTTGCAGCAGTTTCTTGAGTGGGCAGGCGGCCATCAGGGATTCGTGAAAGAGGCGATTGCGACGCTCGCGTTCTTCGCTTTCGAGATCCCGGTTCTTTTCCACCTTGCTGAGGGAGTAGAAGGCAGCCACGACACCGGCCTCCCAAGCATCGTCACCGGCCAAAATCGACCGGCGCAATGCTTCCGTCTCGATCAAAACCCGCGTTTCGGTGAGATCGCGCAGCTCATCGAGCGAAACCGACGGGACATGGAAGCCGCGTTGCCCGACGGATACCACCAATTCCTCTGACACGAGACGGTTTAAAGCCTCGCGCAAAGGGCTATTCCCCACGCCATATCGGAGCCGCAAATCTCCGATCCGCAGTTTGGTATCCGCAGGCAAGGCACCGCGAATAATGTCCTCCCTTATCCGGAGATACACACTCTCAACGAGCGTAGGGGAAACTTTCTCGGTCATCTGAGGTACCACTACCTTTTAATCTATTTTCTGTGATCATACGCGACAGATTCAGAACTGCCACCATTTTTAGAAAAATCGGCGTATTGAGCTTTTGTCGATTTTATCGTAGCACCGGCGGCGTAGCGAAGGGGACGGCATGCTCAGTATCATCAATAATTTTATCGCCGGCGAATATGTCGAGGGATCGCGAGGGAATCTCTTCGATAAGTTCAGTCCGATCGACGGTAGCCTTGTTTGCAAGGTTCACGAATCGTCGCGCGACGATATCGACGCGGCGGTCGCCGCGGCCAGGCGTGGCCAAGCCGAGTGGGCCGCGATGGCCCCCGCCCAACGCGCCGCCGTACTCCATAGAGTAGCAGATGGGATCGACCGCCGAGCAGAGGATTTTGTTGCGGCCGAATGCCGCGACACAGGTAAGCCCCATTCGCTCGCCAGCCATCTCGACATCCCGCGTGGCGCGGCAAACTTCCGGATTTTTGCCGATCTTGTAGGCAACGTCCCGACGGAGTCGTTCATGACCTCGACTCCCGGCCGCGATGGCGCCCTGAACTATGCGGTGAGAGTGCCCAAAGGCGTGGTCGGGGTGATCTCGCCCTGGAATTTGCCGTTCCTGCTGATGACCTGGAAGGTTGGGCCTGCGCTTGCCTGTGGCAATGCCGTGATCGTCAAGCCTTCGGAAGAGACGCCGACAACCACGACAATGCTCGGCGAGGTCATGAACGAAGCCGGTGTGCCCAAAGGGGTTTTCAACGTCGTCCATGGCTTCGGTCCCGATAGCGCGGGCGAGTTCCTGACGACCCATCCCGGCGTCGACGCGATCACTTTCACCGGCGAAACCCGCACGGGCGCCGCCATCATGAAAGCCTGTGCCGACGGCATCCGCGACGTATCATTCGAGTTGGGGGGGAAGAACCCCGCCATCGTCTTTGCCGACTGCGACATCGACAAGGCGATCGACGGGACAGTGCGCTCGGTCTTCTCGAATTGCGGCCAGGTATGCCTGGCAACCGAACGCGTCTATGTCGAGCGGCCGATCTTCGAGGAGTTCGTCGCGCGGCTCGCGGAGCGTGCCAAGGCGCTGCGGATCGGCATCCCGTCGGATGATGCCACCGCCATGGGGCCGCTCATTTCCAAGGAGCATCAGGCCAAAGTGCTCGGCTACTATGAACTCGCTGTGCAGGAAGGCGCGAACGTGGTTTGCGGCGGCGGCATTCCGCAGATCGGCGAAGCCTATCGGGAAGGCTCCTGGGTCGAACCTACTATCTGGACCGGCGTCGACCATTCTCATCGGATCATGCGCGAGGAAGTGTTTGGACCGTGCTGCGCGATCATGCCCTTCGACAGCGAAGAAGAGGTGATCGCGCTCGCGAATGATACGGAATACGGCCTGGCATGCTCGATATGGACCGAAAATCTCTCGCGTGGCCATCGTGTGGCCGCCCGTATCGACTGCGGCCTGACCTGGGTCAATTGCTGGTTCCTGCGCGACTTGCGGACGCCGTTCGGCGGTTCGAAGATGTCGGGCATCGGCCGCGAAGGCGGTGTCCACAGTCTCGAATTCTATACCGAGCTACGCAATGTGTGCGTCCAATTGTAAGGGAGAGCCAAGGTGACAAATCTGTCTGTGGAACAGATCGAGCAGGTCGCCGGGACGCTGCGCCGCGCCGGGGGAAGCGGCGTCGCCTGTGCGCCGTTCCAGCCCGATCTGCCCGGCGCCACGCTGGAAGACGCCTATGCCGTGCAGGAGGTCAACACTCTCGCGAGCCTGGCTTCCGGACGCCGGCTCGCCGGACGCAAGATCGGCCTGACCAGCAGGTCGGTCCAGCATCAGATGGGCGTTCACCAACCCGACTTCGGAATGCTCTTCGCCGACATGGCCTTTTGCGATGGCGAAGCCATACCGGCTGACCGTCTCATGCAACCGCGCATCGAAGGCGAGATCGCGTTCGTGCTCGGCAAGCCGCTGGATCGGGAAAGCCTGACGCTGACGGACGTGATCGGTGCGATCGACTATGCTCTGCCGGCGATTGAAATCGTTGATAGCCGCATTGCGGACTGGAAGATCGGCATTTTCGACACGATCGCCGACAATGCATCGTCGGGCCTCTATGTGCTGGGCACCCGTCCCGCTCGTCTATCCGATTTCGATCCGACCCTTTGCGGCATGGTCATCGAGAACCGGGGCGAACCTGTGTCGACCGGCGCCGGCATTGCCTGCCTCGGCAATCCGCTCAACGCCACGCTTTGGCTGGCGCGCAAGATGGCCAAGGTCGGACGGCCGCTCCGTGAAGGCGACACGGTGCTTTCCGGTGCCCTCGGGCCGATGGTCCCCGCCCGCCCGGGCGAAATTTATGAAGCCCGCATCAACGGTCTCGGGAGCGTCCGTGCGATCATGGACGCCTAAGGAAGGTCCCAGGAAATGAACAAGGTCAAGGCAGCGATTATCGGGTCGGGCAATATCGGCACTGATCTGATGATAAAGATGATCAAATATCCGCAGAATTTGGAGCTGGTGGCGGTCGTCGGCATTGACGAGGCGTCCGAAGGCCTTGCGATGGCGCGCGAACGCGGCGTCGCGACGACGCATGAGGGGATCGACGGGCTGAAGGCGATGGACGTCTATCCCGAGATCGGCATCGTCTTCGACGCGACCAGCGCCTATGCGCACAAGGTCCACGACGCCGCGCTGCGCGCCGACGGCAAGCAGGTGGTCGATCTGACCCCGGCGGCGATCGGCCCGTATACGATCCCGACCGTCAACGGCGAGGACCATCTCGACGCCGGAAACGTCAACATGGTGACGTGCGGCGGGCAGGCGACGATCCCAATGGTCGCCGCCGTTAGCCAGGTGGCGACAGTCCATTATGCGGAGATCGTCGCGTCGGTCGCGTCGCGCTCGGCGGGGCCGGGCACACGCGCCAACATCGACGAGTTCACGCGAACCACCGCGGGCGCGATCGAGAAGGTCGGCGGCGCGGCGCAGGGCAAGGCGATCATCATTCTCAATCCTGCCGAACCGCCGATGATCATGCGCGACACGGTGTTCACCCTCTCCGAAGGCGCTGACGAAGAGACGATCCGCGCGTCGGTCGAGGCGATGGTGAAGAAGGTGCAGGCCTATGTCCCCGGCTACCGCCTGAAGCAGGAGGTGCAGTTCGAGCGTTTCGGCGACAACAACAAGCTGAAGATCCCCGGCTGCGGCGAGTTCACCGGCATCAAGACGATGATCCTGCTCGAGGTCGAGGGTGCGGGCGATTATCTGCCCTCCTATTCGGGCAATCTCGACATCATGACCGCGGCGGCGAAGGCGACGGGCGAACTGCTCGCCGAGCGCATCCGCAACGGAAAGAAGGTGACGGCATGACCAGGACGTTCGACGTCGAGGCGGGCGATAAGCTCTATATCCAGGACGTCACGCTACGCGACGGGATGCACGCGATCCGCCACATGTACGGCATTGACCATGTTAGGGCGATCGCGAGCGCGCTCGACGCAGCGGGCGTCGACGCGATCGAAGTCGCGCACGGCGACGGGCTCAATGGCGCGAGTTTCAACTATGGGTTCGGTGCGCACACCGACTGGGAATGGCTGGAGGCGGTCGCCTCGGTGCTGACGAAGTCGGTGCTGACGACGCTGATCTTGCCGGGCGTCGGCACGGTCGAGGAGCTGAAGCGCGCCTATGATCTTGGCGTGCGGTCGGTGCGCGTCGCGACGCACTGCACCGAGGCGGACGTGTCGAAACAGCATATCGGCATCGCCCGCGACCTCGGCATGGACGTGTCGGGCTTCCTGATGATGAGCCATATGATCGACGCCGAGGCACTGGCGCAGCAGGCTCTGCTCATGGAAAGCTATGGCGCCGAGTGCGTCTATGTCACCGACTCGGGCGGCGCGCTCGACATGGACGGGGTGCGCCAGCGCCTCTGCGCCTATGACAAGGTGCTGAAGCCCGAGACGCAGCGCGGCATCCACGCGCACCACAATCTGTCGCTTGGCGTCGCCAACTCGATCGTCGCGGCGCAGGAAGGCGCAGTGCGGATCGACGCGAGCCTCGCGGGCATGGGCGCGGGCGCGGGCAACGCTCCGCTGGAGGTGTTTATCGCTGCCGCCGACCGCAAGGGCTGGAACCACGGCTGCGACGTGATGATGCTGATGGACGCGGCCGAGGACCTGGTGCGCCCGCTGCAGGACCGCCCAGTGCGCGTCGACCGCGAGACGCTCGCGCTCGGCTATGCGGGGGTCTATTCGAGCTTCCTGCGCCACGCCGAGAAGGCCGCCGAGACCTACGGCCTCGACACGCGCACCATCCTCGTCGAACTCGGCCGTCGCAAGATGGTGGGCGGGCAGGAAGACATGATCGTCGACGTGGCTCTGGATCTGATCGCTGAACGAGAGAAGGTATCGTGATGCGTGATTTCCAAGCAATCGCGACAATCGTGGATGACGCTGCACGCTTCGCGAAAGCCATTCCGCAACTTTCGCTGAGCGGGCATGATCTCGACCTCGACGAGGCCTATCGCGTTCAGGCCGCCTCCCTCGCTCGCAGATATCAGCGGGGTGAAACGCCAAGCGGAGTCAAGATGGGCTTCACGAGCCGGGCCAAGCAAATCCAGATGGGCCTGTCCGACATGATTTGGGGCCGTCTCACCGATGCCATGAGGGTCGAAGATGGCGGCGAAATCGAGCTGGCGGATTATGTCCATCCGCGTGCCGAGCCGGAAATCGCTTTTCTCCTGAAGAAGCCGCTCTCGGGGAAGGTAACGCTCGTAGAGGCGATGAATTGCGTGGAGGCGATCGCGCCTGCCATCGAGATCATCGACAGCCGCTATGAGGGTTTCAAGTTCAACCTGCCCGACGTCGTCGCGGACAATACGTCGTCGTCGAGCTATGTCACCGGAAGCTGGTTCAGTCCGGCCACCGACATTTCAAACCTGGGCATGTCACTCGAAATAAACGGACGCCCCGTCCAGGTCGGGTCGAGTGCTGCCATCTTGAATCATCCGGCACGCGCGCTGGCCGCGGCATCGCGGCTGCTGGCGGAACAGAATTTGGAGCTGGAAGCCGGCTGGATATTGATGGCTGGCGGGGCAACGGCGGCTCAGGCGCTAATGCCGGGTGACCATGTCCGCCTCCAAATGCAGGAGTTGGGCATGGTCGGCTTCTCGGTCGCTGCTGCTGCGAAAGGTGAAAAATGACTGGCGAACGGAATTTCGACCGTGAAGTGCGCGTCTACTTTAACTTTCGCAGTCCCTACTGCTACCTCGCGTCGAAATCACTGTTCCAAGCGCTCGAACCCTTCGACGTGACCCTTGCCTGGATGCCGCTCAGCGGCTGGAACGGTCGCTCACCGCCCGAGCGCGCGGCGGAGAAGGTACCCCTGGCCCGTCAAGACGTGTCGCGCTGGTGTGCACGCTTGGCCATTCCGTTCGTCCCGCCACCTGCGGATACCGATCCCACCAATCCTGCGCTCATTTCGCTGGCAGCACTGGAACTCGGCCTCTTGCGGGAATTCGTCGTCATGGCCATGCATGCTGAATGGGGCGAAGGTCGCGACATCGGTCAGCCTGAAGTGCTGCACGATATTGCCGCGCAGATTGGCATGCCGGTCGCCGTCGTGGAAGGCGCGCTGTGCAACACCGCCTATCTCGACACACTTGCGCATAACTGGGAGCGGGCGCGAACCGATGGCGTGATCGGTGTGCCCAGCTTCGTCATCGGAACGGAGGTTTTCTGGGGGAACGACCGCATCGATTTCCTGCAGGACTATCTTGCGTCGCTGAAGCTGACGCGAACCTGAGCTTGACCGCACTGGTGATCGAAAAACGGATGAGTGACGGCAAAGGGTGCAATCGGGATTGCCAGAGGAGTGAATGCTCCCGGACCGAAACCGGAAGGATCTGAATATGGAAGACAATCCGCTGGCAGAAATTCCCGACATTTCGCTTTGGAGCGAAAACTACGCATACATGATCACGGATTCGAAACAGGGCTTCGCCTGCTTTCTGTTGATGGGGCGCTGGATCCCCGATCCCACGGTCTGGCGCGAATTCCTCATGCTCCAGCTCCCCGACGGGCGGATGCTTCACCACAAGAGTTGGGGACGGGCCACCGCCATCAATACCGTCAGCGCTTCGCTGGCCACGATCGAAATCTTTCCAGAGCCGAACCGGTTCCGCATCACATTCGACGGGCCGATCGCGCAGACTTCGCCGGAGCGGTTGCGCGAACGCGGAACGGGGAACCAGTCACTCGACCGACTGCAGCTCGATCTGCAAATCGGGAGCGACGCGCCCGTCTGGGACATGAGCGGACATGCCAGCAGTGCCGAGCATATCGCCGGCAAGATGCATGTCGAGCAGGTCGGCGCGGCTTCCGGTACGGTGACTTTTGGAAAAGATCGCTGGGAAGTCCGTGACGCCTTCATGCAGCGCGACCACAGCCGCGGCGCGCGGGACGTCAGCGGCTTCTATCGGCATTGTTGGGCGCAGGGACGCTTTCGCGAGCGGGATCTCACGTTTAACCTCTATTCAATGTTCGTCTTCGGCCACGAGGGTGAGCCGATGATGAACGCGAGCGTGAGCCAAGGCGGCAAGCGCTTCGTCGCCACGATCCGCGACCTCGCTTACATGGAGGCGCGCAACGATGTAAAGAAGCCTTATTCAGTTACGCTCGCCTCCGAGCTCGGCGAGATGACGTTCCGCGTGATCGACTTCGTGGCAAGCTTTCCCACTTCGTTCATTTCGCCGTGGGATATCTGCGCCGGTACTTTCCCCGATGAGCACCATGTCACCGGCCTGGAAGAGGCTGTCGTCTGGGAATGGGACGGTCTTCGCGGCGACGGATGGAGCGAGCGCAGCTTCAACGATCGTCCCTTTGGCCGCTAGGAGATTTGGCATGACCGAGACTAGCCGTACGTCCGCATTGCTGTCCGCGCTAGTGGAAGCGACTCCGCGTGTCCGCATCGATGGCGATGCTAGCGAAGGACCGCTGTCCAGCCGAGGGCTCTTCGCGGCAGCATTGCGCGCTCTGGCCGCGCGCGAACGAAACGGGGCGGAAGGGGTGCGGGCGCGCCTGGCCGGTCTTGCTGCCATCGGACTGGAGGGGCCCGATGCGACAGGTGCGCCGCAGATCGGCAACTCGCTGGATGCCGCGGAAGCCGCGGCGACCGGCATCCTGGCGCGCTCGGAGGCGCAGCTTGCGAAATCCGAAGCGCCGCTGGACCCTCACCAGCTTCAGGCGCTGTGCACCTGGGAAGCGGACGATCTCCTGTCTGCCATGGCCGAATGCGGTGAAGGCGGTACGATGGCCGACGAGGTGAACGCCGAGCGGCTGACGGCATACTTGCGGCGCTATTTGAACGACGACACTCTCAGCGTCGTTGTTTGCAGCCCGCTCAACGGGGGGTTCGGCAAGGAGACGCATCTCTTTTCGGTGGCCGGCACCGCCCTCACGGGCGACTTCGTCATGCGACGCGACATGGTGGTCCAACTTATCCCCAATGCCTGCCATAAGGTTGCTGCGGAGTTTGCCGTCATCAAGGCTGCGGGTGACGCGGGTTTCGAGACGCCCGAAGTCTTGTGGTTGGACTGCGAGCATCCGGAGATAGCCGGTGGCGATTTTATCATCATGCGGCGCAGCCGGGGGCAAGCTGGGGGCAACCTGTTCGGTGCGGACAAAGCGCCGGACTCGACCCTGAACGATCAGCTCGGCCGGGTCATGGCTACGCTGCACGGCCTGCCGCCGCTGACATCGCTGGGTGATCTGACCGAGTCGATCAGGGCTGATCTGTGGGGTGTCCCCGCGCATGTCGCCACCCGGGCCTATCTTGAAAACTATCTCGCCATGTTTCGCAACGCGCCCCATACGCATTCTCCGGCGACGGTTGCGATATTCCGCTGGCTGCTCGCGAACGTGCCCGAAAGCGATATCGTTGCTACGCTCGTGCACGGCGATATCGGGTTCCACAACATGCTTCTCGACGAAGGCGAGCTCGTTGCCGTGCTCGATTGGGAATTCGCCCACATCGGCCATCCCGGCGAAGACCTCGCATATGCCTTCAACGCAGGCGGTAACGACCTCGACTGGTCCCGCGTCATCCGGGCTTACGAGGCGGCGGGCGGACCCGCGATCCCTCGGCGGCACTTCGAGTTCTTCCGCATCTTCATGCAGGCGCGCAACGCCGTCAGCACCAACTTGGCAAGCGCGAAACTCTTCGCGGGAGAAGTTTCGGACCTGCGCCTGCTATCGGGCGACTTCTACTTCCGCCCGCACATCCTCAAGTCGCTTGGCGGAATGATATCGGCCTATCAGCAGGAGTTCGGAGAGTGACGGAAGTCGCCGCGCTCTTCACGCCGACCGAAGCCGCCGGTATCGCGCTGCCGAATCGCATAGTCATGGCGCCGATGACCCGTCGCATGGCGCCCGACGGGATCGTCGGCCAGAACGTGGCCGACTACTACGTGCGGCGCGCCTCTGCCGCCGTCGGCTTGATCGTGACCGAAGGAATCTGGATCGATCATCCGTCCGCGTCGAACGCGCGCGATGTTCCGCACATATATGGTGAAGCGGCGTTGGCGGCCTGGGCACGCGTGGTCGACCAAGTCCACGCGACGGGCGCGAAGATCGCAGCGCAGCTCTGGCATGTCGGTTCGCTCGCCTCGGATTCGACCAGCGACAGCCGTCCCGAACGCATACTCAGCCCTTCGGGCTTTTATCGGGAAGGGGTGACGGTGGGAGAGCCGATGACCCAGGCCGAGATCGATGCCGTCATCGATGCCTATGCCTCGGGCGTGGTCAATGCGAAGGCGGCGGGCTTCGATGCGGTCGAGTTCCATGGCGCCCACGGCTATCTTATCGATCAGTTCCTGTGGGCCCGCACGAACTTGCGCCGCGACGCATATGGCGGCGACCTGCGCGCGAGGACGCGCTTTGCCGCCGAGATCATCGCCGAGTGCCGGCGGCGCGTCGGCCCGGACTTTCCGCTGATTCTGCGCATCTCGCAGTTCAAGTACGAAGCCTACGACTACAAACATGCGGAAAGCCCGGCCGAGCTCACCGGTCTGGTGGAGCCGCTGGTCGATGCCGGCGTCTCGATATTCCATTGCTCGCAGCGGCGTTTCTGGGAACCGGAGTTTGCCGACAGCGACCGGAACCTGGCGGGTTGGGTCAAGGCGATCGGCGGCAAGCCGACCATCACCGTCGGCTCGGTGGGGCTCAGCACCGATTCGATATCGACGAACTATCTCGAAGCCGGAACGCCCGCGGCGCCTTCGCCGCTCACCCAGCTTCTGCGAATGCTTGATCGCGGCGACTTCGATCTCGTCGCAGTCGGCCGGGCGCTGCTTCAGGACTGGGAGTGGGCGCGCAAGATCCGCGACAACCGCATCGACGAACTGCGAGCCTACACGGCCGAAGCCGTGGCGACCTACTACTAGCCAGAACCAGGAAAACTGCGATGTTGAGCCCTTACGACGAGTTCCCGGTCCATCAGACCTCGCACACCTTCGCGAACATCCCCTCGACGGATTTTTCGTGGGATGACGGCTGCTATTTCGGCTTCTTCAGTCCGGAGGAGAAAGTCTTTCTCGCGGTGGGCTACCGGGTAAACCCCAATTCCGACATCATCGGCGGATTTGCAATCCTCAATGTCGCCGGCAAGCAGCATACGACGCGGTTCAGCCGTTGCTGGCGTCAGGACATGCGCACCGTCGTTGGCCCCTTCGCGGTCGAGGTCGTCGAGCCCTTGAAGAAACTTCGGGTGTCGCTGGCTGAAAACGAGACGGGGCTGAGCTTCGATCTGGTCTGGACCGGCGTTTCCCCGGCCGTGCTGGAAGAGCACCACCTAGCGGAAAACAGGATGCGCCGCACCACCGATCAAAGCCGCTACTGCCAAGCCGGCAGACCGGAGGGGCGGATCAAGCTAGGCGAACGCGAGTGGATGGTCGACCCCTCCGGCTGGAGCTGCGCGCGCGACCATTCGTGGGGCCTCTACGCCGAGCGCCTGCCGCTATCGCCCGATCCCAAATGGCTGCCCCCCAAGCTGGCGCCGGGACTGCAACGGGCATTGCGCTTCTGGATCATCCTGCGGGCCGATCCCTTCAGCGGCTTCTTCCATCTGCACGAGGATGCCGACGGTGTTCAGCGCGATTTTTCGGACGTGTTCGGAACCGCGCTGGGCGGCTCGCTGTTCGCCGGATGGGACCGGCAGTTCGAAATCGCGACCGCCGCCCACACGGCAACCTATCGGAACGGCACACGGCTGCTGGACTCGGTCACGATGGCGATCACTGACACCGCAGGCGGAGCGTGGACCATTGAATTCGACGTCGTGTCGCCGCCTTGGATCGCCCAGACCAGTGGCTACTTTCCCGGTGGCTGGAAGGACGGCGGAAACGTTCACACCTATCACGGGTCCGAGGAACTGGCGTTGGAGAGCGACAGCTTCGACTTCTCCGTGCAGCCGATCGACTACAAACCCTACCAGGCAGCCGAAGATTCAACCGACATGTTCGGAGCCGGCAGCTCGAAGGTCCAAGGAATGGTCTATCTCTGCGCGGTCAGGGTGACAGGCCCGGACGGCACGGTCGGCAGGGGCGCCGCACATGTCGAGCACTGGATCAACGGTCGCTATCGTCCCTACGGGTTCGAATAGGGAAGAGGGCGCGAGCCGGACTCCCGAACCGGAACAGCCATGCACATAAGGTCATGCAAAAAGCCCCGCCGTTCGGCGGGGCTTTAACGTGTCCGGGTCCCGTGTTCCCGGCTCAGTATTTGAATTCGATCCGTGCGCCGATCGTGCGCGGTTCGTTCCACAGGCCGTAGTAGCCGAGGGCATTGTAGTTGGGTTCGGAATAGAAGTTGTTGTCCAGCAGATTGCGGGCGTAGGCCGAAACCTTGAACTGACCGATCTTGTAGCCGACCGACATGTCCACCAGCACTTCGGAACCGCGTTCCAGGAGGTTCTTACCCGAGGTGTCGAGGAGGATGCCGTTGGAGGCGAAGCGGCTCGAATACTTGACGTTTGGCGTCAACGTCAGCGTGCCGTTGCCGACCGGAATATCGAGATTGAAGCCGCCATTGATGCTGAGATCGGGCGCATTGAGCAGGCGGAGTCCCTTCCAGTCTTGCGACACGTTCACGACGAGCGGATCGACCGGGTTGTTAAGGTCATAGAGATCGCCCGCGGTTCCTTGGACGCTCGCGTTCCCGTCCGGGAATTTGGTGAAGCGGCCGTGCATCACCGCCCCGTTGACGAAGATGCTGAGGTAGTTGGTGGGATTGACCGTCAGCTGGAACTCGCCGCCGTAGATCTCGCCCTCGGCGGCATTCTGTGCGACCGTGTTGCCATTGACGTAGCGGTTGGTCTGGATGTTCTCCCACTTATAGAAAAACCCGGCGAGGCTGAGGTTCAGGAAGCGGCTGCCGCGCTTGTAGCCGATCTCGTAAGCGGTCAGCTTCTCGGCATTGAGCGGCTGCGCAGCAAGGTCGTCAGGCGAAACGAGACCCGTCGCATCGGTATTGAAAAGCCCGCTTTTGTAGCCCTGGCTGAACGACGCATAGACGTTGGATCGATCGTCGAGATCGTACTGGACGACGGCACGTGGTGAGATGTTGTTGTAGCTCTTGTCGGATTTGAAGAACACGCTGCCGTCGAAGGCGTCATAGGTGAACGAACGCTTTTCGTAGGTATAGCGCAGGCCACCGATGACGCGGAGGTTGTCGGTGATATTGTAGGTCAGATCGATGAATGGCGCTACCGAGAACGTGTCCTGGTGATGGAAGGCGCCGATGTATTCCTTCACGAATCTGTCGTCGTAGATAAACAGGCCGGCGACTGCGTCCAGTGGGCCGATCTTGCTGTTGAGGACGAATTCCTGCGAGAAGGTCTTCTGCGTAGAAGCCCAGGTCGCCTGCACCGGTGCGATCGTCGATTGCGAAACATCGACGTTGATGAAGTTGTCGTCCTTGCGATAGGCGGTAGTCGACTGGAGGCTGGTGTCGCCGAAGTGCTTGGTCCATTTCAGCGAGTATTGCGTGAACTCCACGTCATTGGTCGGGACGAAGCCGACGAAGGCCCGGTAGGGCGGCAGGTCGACATCGCCGCCCAGCAACTGGTTGGATATCGCCGGATAGACTGTTGCCCCGGAATCGTTGAGCTTTCCGTGCCAGAAGGTCAGAATCGCATCGAAATCCGCATCGGGGTTGAAACGCAGCTTCACGCGCTGGCCCGAATGCTTCACGGCATTCAGCGGGGTTCCGGCCGGCACGGGCTGCGACCCGCCGACGATGTTGTTGACGCCCATCTTGATCCAACCATCGGATTCCCGATAGTTGCCCGAGATGCTGAGAGCGAACTTGTCACCGATCGGCAGGCTGACGTAGCCCGTCCCGCCCCACCCGTTGCGCTCCTCGAGGAAGGCGCTGCCCTGCGCTTCGACCTCGCCGATCTTGGGATCGGGCGTGATGATGGTTATCGCGCCGCCGGTGGCATTGCGGCCGAACAGGGTGCCCTGCGGACCCTTCAGCACTTCGACCCGCTCGACCGCCGCGAACTCGCTTAGCGCGCTCACCGGGTTCGGGATGTAAACGCCGTCGATATACTGCGCAACGCTGTTCTCGCCCACGCGGCTGCCGACGCCGCGGATCGTCGGCGTCACCCACACGCCATTATGCGATACCTCGACGCCAGGAACGAGCTTGGGCAGGTCCAGCGTCGTCTTGATCTGCTGGTTCTGCATCGTTTCCTGCGAAATCGCGCTGATCGAGATCGGCACGTCGGTCAGGCGCTGTTCGCGCCGCTGCGCGGTGACGATGATGTCCCCGGCGGTTTCGGGGGCTTCCGCCGCCTCGACGCCCTGGGCCATCGCACCAACCGGCGTGAGCGCCGACCCGACCATGGCGGCTATGATCAAGCTCCTCATCTCTCAGTACCTCCCCCTCGCAATTCTGATAAACCCTGAAGGTGCCCTCGTGCGTGCGATGGAGCCCTACCCTCAGCTTTGCCATATTGATGCGACATGGCGTTGTGTCAATACAATTATCGACTAAAGATAAAAATGTCGATTTTATTTCAAAATGTGTTTACCGCCGTTGCGTGCCGATTATCGTCACATGCAACGAGTCACTGGGAGACGAGCGGGGCTCGTAAAGAAGTTGGAGGGAGCAGGTTGCAAGAATGATGAAAAGCGTGACCAAATCGGCGATGCTTGATGACTATCCATTGGCATCGTTTCCCGCAGTCCCGATGTGGAGCGAAAACTACGCGTTCATGATCAGCGACCCCGCCAGCGGCGTTGCGCTGGCCAGCCAGCTGGGACGATGGCCGCTCGAACCGACGGTCTGGCGCGAGTTCTTCATGCTTGCTCTGCCGGGCGATCGGATCATCTATCACAAGGCGTTCGGCCGTAGCGACGACGATCGCCGGATGCGTGCATCGCTATTCGAGATCGCGGTGATTGAGGAAGGGCAGCGTTATCGGCTGGCCTTCGACGGACCTGCGAGCCTGGACTCGCGGGCCGATCTTCTTGCGCGGGGCGCGACGGCGCGGCCGCTCTGGCCCCTGCGGATCGAGCTTCTCTTCGACGGCGTCGCGCCGCCGTGGGATATGAGCGGCCAGGCGGGAGCCGCCGAAGACCTCGCGGGCAAGCTGCACGTAGAGCAGGTCGGATCAGTTTCGGGAACCATCGCCTATCGCAACGAGACTTATGCGATCAACGCCGCTTTCGGACAGCGTGACCACAGTCGCGGCATTCGCGTGATCACCCAGCTCCATCGTCACTGCTGGGCGCAAGGGTGGTTTCCTGACAGGGACCTGACCTTCAACGTCTATTCCATGGCGGTGCACGGCGGTGCCGAGCCGATGGCTAAGGCCAGCCTGACGCATGGCGCAAAGCGCTACCCGGCCCGGGTGGAGTCGATCGATTTCATGGATAGGCCGGGCGATCACGCCAGGCCCTATGCCATCACCTTGGAGAGCGAGCTGGGCGCGATGACCTTCGAGATCGTCCGCTTCGTCGCAAGCATGCCCGCCGCCTTCTGCTCTCCTTACGACAAGTCGCCGGGGGTGATGCCCGGCTTCCATGCTGCCTCGTCGAACGAGGAAGCGGTGATCTGGCGGCTCGACGGCGCGGAAGGGCCCGGCTGGAGCGAACGCAGCTTCAATCCGAGTCCGTTCCCCGAATGATCGGCCACGGTTCAGATGCCGCAGGCCACTTGCTCAAAGCGATGCTGCAGGCGTGCGAGCGCATGGCGTTTCCAGACGAAGGTGAAGCGGGCCTGACGTCGAGCAAACTCGCCTTTCGAACGGCACTGCGACTCTTGCTCGAGCGGGAGCGCCATGGGAGCGCGTGCGCCATCGAGGCGCTGGCGGGGCTGGAGGCTGGCACTGCCCAACGGCATGACGAAACCGCGGACCGCCGCTCCGCTGGCGTTCCGGCCGCGAATGGCTGGGACGTCGCCAGGTCGCTGCTTGGTGCCGCGGAGCGACACGTTTCGGCTTCGCGATCGCCGGGGGGCACAGCGGTCGCGCAGCTCTGCCGAATGGAGGCCGATGCGATGGATAGGGCGCTGGGTGCGGAGATCGGCGCCGCTCGGGGGAAAGAGCAGGCGATAACGGCGCAAGGTTTCGAAGCATATCTGCGGACGCGTTTCGCGGATCCACGGCTGGAGCTGGAAGCCTTCAATCCACTGATGGGCGGTTTCGGGAAGGAGACCCATTTCTTTCGCGCCAAGGGCGGGGCGCTGGAGGGCGAATTTGTCATCCGGCGCGATCCTTCGGTGGAACTGGTGCCGGGGGCCTGCCATCGCGTCCGCCATGAATACGCCGTGATCCGGGCCGTGCAGCGCCACGGCTTTCCAGCCCCCGAGGCGCTATGGCTGGAGAGCCGGTCGGCGATGCTGCCGGGCCCCGATTTCATCGTCATGCGAAGAAGTCGAGGCAAGGCCATCGGTACCCTCGCAGGGGCCACCGATCACTTCGATCCGCGCCTGAACGATCGCTTGGGCGAGACCTTGGGGCGTCTCCATTCGCTGCCGGCGATGGTCGAACTGGGCGACCTCACCGAATCGATCCGCACCGATCTTTGGCAACAGTCGGGAGCCGAAGCGGTCAGGCGCTACGTGGACGACATGATGGGCCTCCTGACGCGCAATTCGCATGCGCCTTCGGCGGCGACGCTGGGCGCATGGAAGTGGCTGGCCGCACATCTGCCCGAAGACCTCGGCCCGAACTGCCTCATCCACGGCGACGTGGGCTTTCATAACATGTTGATGGACGACGGCGAGCTCGCGTGCCTGCTGGATTGGGAGAACGCCCAGATCGGCCATGCCGGTATGGACCTCGGCTACGTATTCAACGCGGCGCACGGGACGCTCGACTGGGGGCGCGTCATGCACGCCTATGCGCGGGCCGGCGGCACCGTGCCGTCCGAACAGACGCTAACGTTCTTCCGTATCCTGATGCTGGCGCGGCTCGCCACGACGCTTAATGTGGGACCCGCGCATCTATTCGTCGGCGGAGCAAGTCAGCTGCGCCTGCTCAACGCCGAAATAGAACTGCGCGCGCCTTCGTTGAGAAGGCTGGGCACGATGATCGCACAGTACGTGGAGACGTGGGGCGACAATGCCCCCCGCGCGCTGCAACCCCTTGTCTAGGTCGATCGACCTTGTGTTGGAAAACCACTAATGTCAGCACCCTTCGAAGCCCAGATGGCGATCTTTCTCCGTGCAATCCGTCACGAGCTGGTGGAGCCGGGCTTGCCCGACGACGCATTTCGCTCCGTCCGCGCGCAGCGCCTGGCCGCGGCGATCGATTTCCTGATCATGCGTGCGGAAGAGGGGCGAGCGATCGATGACGAAGCCTCGCGATCGGCGCGAGATCTGCTGCGTGCGCATGGCGGCGCGGTACTGACCGAAGACCCCGATGGCGCTGCGGCCTTAGCCGGGGCGGCCCGCGCCAGGGCCCGCCGCGCGCGCAATGCGGGGGATCGTAGCGTCGACCACGATGATTTCGTCAGGGCGCTGCGCGACGAAGCCGAGCGCCGCGCTGCCCGCATGGCCGAAGCTCTGTCCGGCGCGGCGCGCAGCCGCGAAGAACTGTTCGGCGCGCAGCGGCAGGAAACACCGCCGCTGACGGCCGAGGCGGTGACGGCGTTCCTGAAGGCGCGCTTTCCCGCCAATCCCGATATTGCCGCTACAAATTTCGTGCGGCCGGCCGGGGTCTATTCGAAAGAGAACTACAGCTTCGATCTCGTCGGCCTCGACGCCGATCCGATCCCCGCGATCCTGCGCCGCGACCGCGGTTTCGAGATCATTCCCACCAGCGCCTCGGGTGAGTTCGAATTGCTCAACGCGCTGCGCGCGCAGGGGCAGCCGGTCGCCCGGTGCATCGCCGCGCAGACCGGCAGCGAGCCCCCGCTCGACGGGCCTTGCCTTATCATGAAGCGGGTCGCGGGCAGCCCTCCCGGGATGGCGCGAGCCACGCCGGACGACAAGCGCGCCTGGGCGGACATGGTGCTGCAGCTGGCCCCGGCGCTGGCGGGGCTGCACGCCGTTGATGTCCACCGGCTACCGCTCGCGAAGAATCCCGAGAGCAACCGCGAGGCTTTCCTCGCCGTCCTCGACGACTATCATGATCGTCTCCAACGCTGTCAGCGCGAACCCCATCCGCTGGTGGAGGCCGCTTTCGTATGGCTGTACAACCATGCGTCGCTGATCGACGATCGCAGGACGCTGGTCCATGGCGATTACGACATGCGCAACGTCCTTTTCGACAAGGGCAGGCTGACCGCAGTCCTCGATTTCGAGCTGGCCCATATCGGGCATCCCGCGGAGGATCTGGGCTACGTCGCGCCCGACGTGCTGGAAGCCCTGGACTATGCCGAGTTCCTCACCGCCTACCGTGCCGCTGGGGGAGCGGATATCGCGATGGAGTTGGTTCACTACTTCCACGTCTGGCGGTGGACCTTCCACGCGGTCTGCAACATCGTCGCCTTCAGCGGATATCACGTCGGCATTCACGACGACCTGTTCCTGGGCACGGTCAGCTTCATCGAATTCCGCCGGGTGCAGGAGAAGCTGATGGCGCTCCTGCCCGGCGGTGCCCTTCATCCTGCCTGAGAGTCTGCCGATGCTGAGTCCCTACGACGAACTTCCAATTCACCAGACGTCCCGAACCTTCGCGCAGCTGCCATCGACGGACTTTTCATGGGACGACGGCTGCTATTTCGGCGTGTTCAATCCGCAGGAGAAACTGTTCCTCGCCTGCGGCTATCGGGTCAATGCCAATACCGACATGATCGGCGGCTTCGCGATCCTGAACGTCGGCGGTACCCAGCGGACGGTCCGGTTCAGCCGCTGTTGGCGACGCGACATGACTACGCGGATCGGGCCCTTCCAGGTCGAACTCGTCGAACCGCTGCGCCGTCTGCGTCTGGCGCTTGCCGACAATGCCAGCGGCATCGCCTTCGACATCGACTGGGTGGGCGTCTCTCCGGCCGTTCTCGAGGATCACCACGACGCGCAGAACCGCATGCGTAAGACGACCGACCAGTCGCGCTACTGCCAGCCGGGCGCACCTTCGGGCTTCATAGAGCTGGGGGAACGGCGCTGGGCGGTCGAACCTGGAGCCTGGCATGCCGCACGCGACCATTCGTGGGGCCTCTACGCCGAGCGCCGGCCGCTGTCGCCCGATCCGAAATGGCTGCCCCCCAAATCACCGAAGGGGCCGCAGCGGGCTTTGCGGTTCTGGATCATCTTCCGGTCGGAGCCCTTTAGCGGCTTCTATCATTTGCACGAGGATTCGGACGGCGCGAGGCGTCAGTTCGACGACGTTTTCGGCACGCCGCTGGGCGGTGCGATCACCCGCGGATGGGCAGGTGAAAGTCATGAGATCGTCGATGCCACGCACAAGGCCGAATATCACCCGGGCACGAAGGTGCTGAAGCGCGTCACCATGAGGCTCACCGACGCGGCAGGGGGAATATGGACACAGGAGTTCGAGACGGCCGGACCGCCGTGGATGGGCCAGACATCCGGCTATTATCCAGGCGGCTGGTCGGACGGAGGCAACGTCCACACCTATCACGGGTCGGAGGAACTGGTCATCGAATGGGACGAGTTTGATTTCTCGAACCAGCCGCTGATTCACAATGGCTACAAGACCGACGAGGGACACTTCGACGGTTTCGGCCGCGGCGAGATCAAAGGCAAGCCGGTGCAAGGCAACGTCTATCTATGCTCGGTCCATACGACCGCGCCTGACGGTTCGGTCAGCACCGGTGCGGCTCACGTCGAGCACTATTTTAACGGACCCTACAGGCCTTACGGCATCGAATAGGCGGCTAAGTTCACCACCACTACTACTTGGTGGAAGTCAAACGCTGGCGGGTCGATCACAGCGTGCTGAACCTCGCAGTCGCCGTCCACACGTTCGTAGGCGCGGCGCAAAGCCAGTAGACCTTCATGGCCTTGCCGTGTGCAGGGTCTGAAGCGCGGCGTTCTACCGTCACAAATCGGAACGGTTGCTGCTTCCTTGGTATCGGCGAGGCGGGATTGTTGGATTTCAGCTTCTTGATCTCGTAGATCGCCAACAGCTTTGATAGGCCGTCATCGTTGTGCTTCCTGTTTGCCGCTCAGCCTGCCGATGAGCGAGGCGTGGTGAAGCGCACCGCAATGAGGTAGATCAACGAGGCAAGCAAATAGACCCCGACCGCCAATGTCAGCGCCTGCTGGAGCCCATCGGCTGCGGCACGGGCGCAGACATCTTCCACGCCGGCGGCTGGGTGTGCGCAGACCGAACGGTAGTCAACGCCGAACCTCGCCGCAGCTATTTTATCACTGATGAAGCCGGTCATCGTAGGGCCGATGCCAAGGCCGATTACTCCTGTTGCGAGCAGTTGCATCGCTGATGCCGAAGCACGCATGCGCGGTCCGAACCGATTGAGAACAACCGCCTGCGCCGGGGCAAGAGCCAAGTTCACGCAGACGGCCCCCACGACGAAGCAGGCCGTGAAGAGACGGTGGTCGTGCTGAAACAGGGCGGCCATCAGGCAGAGCCCCCCGATGAAGTAGTTGATCGCGGGAACGCCCGCATACCACCGGTGGTCACGAGCGCCCGCGCAATCGGTGAGGACGCCGCCAACCGCTGCGCCGATTGCCCCGGCTATGCCGTAGGATAGCCCGAAGAGGCTTGCGGCCGTGAACAAGTCTATCTCGAAGCGGCGGATGAGATAGGGAACGGTGAACGTCGACAGGCTGTAGAGCGCGATGGCGGCGCATGACATGCCCGCAGTCACGAGTATGTACAACGGATCGCGCAGGCACGTGCGAAGGGCTTCCCGAAATTCAGGAACGGCTGCAGCATCCACGTTGCCATCAAATACTCCTCGCTTCGGCTCGCGTACGGTGAAGAGAAATAACAGACCGAGAATGATGCCGGGAACACCGAGCGCCAGCATGCCTATACGCCAGCCCAACTGCTGGGCGATCCAGCCGCCACCAAGCGATCCGATGATGATGCCGAGCGGAGGACCGGCGCCGAACACGGCGAACGCGAAGGATCGCTTGTTGCGTGGATAGAGGTCGGAAAGCAGCGAATGCGCCGCTGGTGTCAGGCCGGCCTCGCCTACGCCTACGCCGATGCGCGTCAGAAGCAGTGTGGTGAAACCGTTAGCCAATCCCGCCAGCGCGGTCATGCCCGACCAGACCATCAGGCATGCGGCGAGCAGCTTGCCTCTTGGCAGCTTGTCGGCAAGACGCCCTATCGGCACACCGAGAATGCTGTAGAAAATGACGAAGACGAAGCCGGTCAGGATGCCGAGCTCGGTATCAGTAATATCAAGATCGCGCTTTATCGCCTCGCCAAAGATGCCGAGGGCAACGCGGTCGATGTAGCTCGACATGTAAGCGAGCACGAGGAGACCAAGAATGTAGCGAGGCTGGCTACGTCCGGATGACTGCTTGCTCATAACAGCGGCGTGATCCGGATAACACGTGATACTTCGCAGGTCGCTCGACCGTGATGGATGAAAATGTTGAGTAGTTGGGCGTCGCCCTGTCGGGCCCGGGAAATCGTCTCCCCGCCCGGCACGATGTATGAGGAAGTCACAGCAAGTTCCGTTGCGAATGTTGCGCCAAATCCAGCAATCTGGACGTCACGTGATTGGTTGCCTCAATCAATCCCGGTAGCCTAAATCGGCACGATCGGCCTTGCGCATCATGGCCACCCACATGAGATCAGCAATATCGGAAAAGCCGGCGTTTACCTGGCTGCGGAAATGACACGCCATTGCATCACTGGGAATGTTGATATCCGTGTCTCCAGCCAGCGCGGCAACTTGGATTTGGCACGCCTTCTCCAAATGGAAGAGATAAAAAAAGGCCTCCGCGATGGTTCGGCCGACAGTCATTGTTCCGTGATTACGCAGGATTAGGCCTTTAGCCCCGCGGAGAGCGGCAATCATGCGCGGCATTTCATCTTCGTCAACCGTCACACCTTCCAGATTATGATAACCAAGCCGATCGTGCAGGAACATGGCGTGGAAGCTCAGCGGCAAAAGCCCCTGCTTCTGGGTTCCCACGGCAATCCCTGCGACTGTGTGGCAATGAAACACGCAATGGGCGTCCGGCACATTGCGATGAATATGGCCGTGGATCGTGAAACCGGCCTGATTGATCCGCGCACCATTTGGACCGTCGATGATATTCCCGTCCAGATCGACCTTGAGCAGTGAACTGGCTGTGACTTCCTCATACATCGCGCCGAGCGGCAGAATGAAGAAATGATTGTCGGGACCTGGAACCCGCGCCGAAAAATGGGTGCCTATGCCATCATCCCAGCCATAAATGGCCGCCAGCCTATAAGCCGCAGCGAGTTCGGCACGGGTTTGCATTTCATCACCTAGCGCAATCGGGGAAGGCATTCTGGTCTCTCCTGACTTGTCTCGCAAACCAAATATCGATATAATCCATATTTGTCGATATAGTATGGTTAGGAGAGAAGAATGCTTGGGATTCCCGGCGTGGACATTGATCTAGGCAGCTATCCTCCGGTCGTCCTAGCGAAGGCCGTTTCGCTCAAATCCGATCCTTTGGAGACCGCAAAATGGTTGGCGCAGGCCAAGCCGGAGATTGAGCACCTGCTGGTCAAAAGCGGCGTCGTCACGTTCCGGGATTTCGCCCTGTCGAATGCCTCCCAGTTCGACAACTTCCTGTCTTGCTTCGATGGGCATCGCGCGGGCTATGCCGGGGGCACGTCACCGCGCAGCAAAGTGGCCGGGCGGGTCATGCAGTCCACCCAAGCTCCGCCCGATCGTGAGATCCTCCTGCATCAGGAGATGGCTTATACCCGTGATTTTCCCGGACGCTTGGCCTTCTTCTGCGAAATTCCTCCGCGAAGCGGTGGTGAAACACTGATTGGCGACATGCGAAAATTCACCGCTGAGGTTCCGAAGGCATTTTTCGACAAGGTCAAGAAGCTCGGCGTTCGATATGTCCGGCGCTTCCGCAATCCCGACTGGAAACCCGGCCATCTCGACCTTGACGTACTGCATCGCAGCTGGGTGGATGCATTCGGCAGCGAGAGCCGCGAAGATGCTGAGGCGGCGTGCCGCGCCACCGGATCGGACTGCACCTGGACCGAACATGGAATGGAGGCAAGCTTCACCACGCCAGGCTATGTCACGCATCCAGTTACTGGCGAAGAAATTTGGTTCAATGTCATCCCGGCGTTCGACCTTAACGCCGTCAGCCAGGGAAAGCGGTTCCAAGACCTGCATGAGCAATATTATGGTGCGGCCCACCCTTGGCCGCAGGCAGTGACGTTCGGCGATGGCACCGAATTTTTACGTGAGGAAATCGAGGCTCTGTATCCGATCGTCGACAGCGTCACGACCGCACCCAAATGGCAGCGCGGAGATGTTCAGTTGCTCGACAACATTCTCACTGGACACGGACGCGCGACCTTCACTGGCCAACGCTGCGTTCGAGTGATGTTACTCGCATAGACGTGTGCGCCATTTGCGCAAGCGCCAGCGGCACTATGCATCATCCTTATGGGTTTCATCAGCCGGGCCAAGCAAATCCAGATGGGTCTGGCCAACATGATCTGGGGCCGTTTCACTTGATGCCATGATAGAGTTGCTCAGTCGCCAAATCGCCAACCTGAACCGCACGTCGCGAGCTCAAGCGCTTACTGCTCGCTTGGTTGAGAACAGGGTCTCGCGCAGCATCAGAGCCCAGGCGATTCTCGCCAGCTTGTTGGCAAGCGCCACGACCACCGTATTGGGATGGCATCGCCGCCTCGGCGATCGCTTCGGCATCCCGGTCGTCATTCTTCTACGCCTTGACGTAAGGACAGACGGACATATTCTGGCGGCATCAGCTTGACCGTGTGCCCCTGCTCGATCAGCCGACGCCCGAGGTGGTGGGCCCCGCAGCACGCCTCCATCGCAACCATGCAAGGCGCATGCTGCGCTGCAAACTCAACGATGCTTCCCGCCCGCGTCCGCCGACGCAGCACAACCGCGCTGCGCTCACCGAGCGCCGCCACGCTGCACCTGTTCTTGCCTAAGTCGATGCCGATCATCACAATGGTCATGGCTCGTCCCTCTCTGTCTAGCGCCTCCATCGTATCAGATTTCGGAGAGGTGGGGCGGGCCATTCCATAAAAGCCCTGCGAGCCGCCGAGCAGGACTGGCTCGGCGTCGCCGCCCGCTGCAAAATGCTCTAGCGTGCGATTGATGCGATTGGGCGGGGCGACGGGTGCGCAACTTGGTAGCAATTCATTCCAGTCGCTGTCCGTTAATGTGCGCGCCTGGTGGTCAAGAAGCCTTTATGCGGCTGTGGGCAGTTCGACCTGTCCATCGATCAATGCCTTGCCGACCGCGCTGATTTGCCACCATGCGAGCAAATCGCTCGGACCGGCCTCAGTAACCGCGAAGCCCCGCTTGGCAAGCATGACGAGTGCCGGATCGCTGGCCGAAGCCAGAAAGCCCTTGTCTCCGGCGGGCAACGCAGCAAGTTCGGTCAATGTTTCCCATTCGGCGCTAGGCAGCAAGCCGTTGCGGGTGGGGGCCACTTCCTTGATTGGTATGGGTTCGGCCGCCTTGCGGCGCTTGCGGGGAGCAGGCTTGACTTCGCCAGCCAGCGCCGAGGCGATCCGGCGTCCTACGCGATTGGCAGCCTTCACCGATGGATCATGCTGCACATGGGCATAGATCATCGTCGAGCGCAGATTGGCATGGCCGAGAATCGCGCCGGTCAACGCCAGCGCCTCCCCGTGCGAGGTGGCTGTAGCACCGACCGTATGACGCAGCGTATGCGGGGTGACGCCGGGCAGATCGGCCTTCTTCACGATCTTCGGCCAGATGTTCTTGGTGCCTTGGAAATAGCTGTCACCTTCGTCGGCGGGGAACACATAGTCCGTGCCGTCCACCTTCTCGACGCCTTTGAGCAGGGTCGCCGCCGCAAGGCAGAGCGGACGGATCGACTTGCCGGTCTTGCTGTCGTCGAGAACAAGCAGGCCGTTTTCCAGATCGACCTCATCCCATTTCACCTCCGCGATTTCATTGCGGCGGCAGCCGGTAAGCACCCATAGCCGGGTGATGTTGAGCGCCTTGCTGTTGACGCCCTCGGCTTCCAATGCGTCACAGGCCGCACCGAGGCGCGCAACCTCCTCAAGCGTCAAGAAGCGTGTGCGACTATTGTCGGACTTGTTCACCACGGCCTTTTCGCAGGGATTGGCTGCGACGATCTCATGCCGCTTGGCGAAGCTGAACACGGCCGACAAATCGCGGAACACTTTGCGCGCCGCACCAGCGCCACCCTTGACGATGATCCGCGTGCGCGGTTTCGTCTTCTCATTTTTCGCCGTCTTACCAGATTCAACATCGCGGAAGAATCGCTCGATGTCGGCGGCGCCAATCTCCGTCACGCGCTTCCGGCCAAGCAGCGGAACGACATGATGGCGCAGCCGGGCGATGGTGTATTTCTTGGTCAACGGCTTCATCGGCTGGCCCTGGCGCTTGCCCCGCTGGATGAAGCAACCCTCGGCTTCATACAGGTCAATCAGCGCGCTCACCCGTATTTCCTTGCGCTTGGCATTACGCTCCGAATGGGGATCTTTGCCCATCAGTACGGAAGCCACGATCTCCCTCGCGCGCTTACGCGCCAGCTCGACTGTGAGCGGGCCGAATTGTCCGATCGTGAAGAAGCGTTGCGGCGCACTCCGACCGCCGCCTTCGGCGAGATACTTGACCACGAAGGTTTTGACCCCGCTCACTCCGATGCGAACGCCAAAGCCCTTGGTATCGCTATCCCACAGCACATAACGCTTTGCGCCTGGCTCAGCGGCGTCCACCACCTTTTTTGTGATCTTGATTTCAGACTGCTTTGCCATTTTTCTTGGTCTTTCTGTGGGCTTTCGCCATTTCTCAGGCTACAACTGGGCTACAACGCCAGAAGGAAATCGTGGGCTTCCTCTCGGTTGTGTATAGCGTAGATAGATAAAAAAGAAACGTAAAATCATGCCTTTAATCGTGGAATGGCGAGGCGTAGCGTATCTTGGAATAGTGCTTATCCAACTTTGCCAAGGTTGGGGTCGAGGGTTCGAATCCCTTCGCCCGCTCCAGTTTTTCCAACATTCTCGTGGTTTAGGGTCGCAGTCAGCGACCCTTTAGGTTACCGAGCGCGATAGGCGTGCGATGTCGCTACTTGCGATGGCGCCGAACTCACAACGCCGATACAAAGCCGGGATGAATCAGGCTGCTATTCAGAAGCGTGCCGCTGAGATGTGGCTAAGGAAACTGCTGCGTCGGGGCTATCTGCCTGCCGAATTGCCGCCCCCGTTTACGTCTGAAACATTTGCGGCTTCTGCTGTGGCATTCGCGGCAAAATGGGACGCGGGGAAGATACGCAAATTTTGGACGACGCCGGAATCATATAGCATCCCTCGATACGGGGATGCCCGCCGCAAGCTCGCGCTCGTCAATCCAATCAACCAGCTGCACATAGCCCATCTGATTGCTGCGAACTGGGCTGATATCAAAGCCCGGTTGTCTAGGTCGAAGATCACCGAATTTAAGCCTGAGTTTTCGAGCAGCCTTAACGGCCGTGCGATTACCGGCGTGGATTTTGACGGTGTTGCGAGACGCCGCGCCCGCTTGCTTTCCGCCTATGGTCGGTATGTAAAAACCGACATCACCCGCTTCTACCCATCAATATACACCCACTCCATTGCATGGGCGATCCTCGGCAAGGCCCATGTAAAGGCGAATCACCATACTCTTGCGTTCAAGAGGCACTTCGCCAATTACTTGGATAAGGCTGTCGGCTCCGGGCAAGAAGGCCAGACAATTGGCATCCCGATAGGTCCTGACACCTCCCGAATTTTGGCTGAACTGATTGCCGTAGAGGTTGAGGAAATTGCCAAGACGCATATCCCCGATTTTGAGGCGCGTGGTGTGCGTTATGTGGATGACATGCTTATCGGCCTTCCCGAAAGCGAAACTTCCTCGGCAGTCCTGTCAGGGCTATCGCTTGCGCTCTACGAGTACCAACTTGAGTTGAATGCCGAAAAGACGGGAACCTTCGGGTTGGGCTGCGAGCACACCCCTGAATGGATTCATTTTGTCCGAACCTTCGTTCTCACGACTAAGGCCGGGCAACAGCGTGATGATCTCGACTCATTCTTTGAACACGCGATTTATCTGGCAGACCAGAACAAGAGAGACAATGCGCTGCTCTTTGCGGTCAAGCGAGCTGCTAGTTTCAACATCAAAGGCAACAATGTCGAGCATCTTGTCCGATGGCTCCTCTATTGCGCGCGTCGTTCCGCAACCTGCCTCGCCTTCGTGGCCGAACATCTTGCAGCGATCAACGGATCGACACCTCTCCCCGACGACGAGATACACGCATACATTCTACAACAGATACCTATCAAAGCCGCTTCGGGGCACACGAATGAACTCGCTTGGCTGCTATTTTGGGCAAGGGAGATAGGCCTCATCATTCCCGCTTCGGCGATGGATAACGTGATGAAATTGCGGAGCTCAACCGTTGGTTTGATAACGCTCGACCTTTGGCACAAGAGCCTAATCAATGGCGCTCTGGATTTCTCCTTCTGGCAGGGCTTCGCGTCAGAAGCGGGGTTGAAGTCAGAAATGTGGCTGATCGCCTATGAAGCGACCCGGAAAGGTTGGTGGCCAAAGGCGCAGAGCGCCGACTTCATCACACAGCACGACTTTTTCGCCGATCTCTGGAACGCCAATGTCGAGTTCTACGACCCAAGCAAGAAGGCGCGAAAGCGCGTCACTCCCTCAGTGCTGGCGAAAATATTTGAACAAGCCTCTATGGCTGGCTCGCTAGAGTACCCAGAGTAAGAGCATCCATTTCACACCGCAAAGGGGCTCGTCTCCCCCGCCTTGTTGGCGCAGGGTAGGCGCAGCCGATGGTGGGCACCCTCGCTCTCGAAGGGCTTGCGGCATCGGAGGCAAGGCCGGGTTTCGATCGGCAAGGGCTCGCCATGCACGTCCCGGCGCTTGCGCCCCAGATGGGTCAGGCCCGCGTTGCTCACGAGACCTCGAGCATCGCCAGCATCGTCCCGTAGGCCCGGCGCTGGCCCGCGTTCATCGTGTCGCGGACGAGATGCTGGTTATCGGGCGAGCGGAACACGTCCACCCAGACCTCCCACTCTCTCCGCTAGCGGATAAGCCCAAAGAACGCAGAGAGCTCCTCGACTGCCACGCCGTAGATGTTCGAGACGCCCCGGACGAGCTCGAGGGTGGGCCAGCGGTCCTTCACCGTGGCGATGGCGGCGGAGAACGCTACGGTGTGCGCCCTCCGGGTCCGCTCGTCGAAGCGGGTCATATAGTGGTCCAGGACCGTCTCCTCGGTCAGGTCCATTGTGCGCTCTTCTCGAATACGGTGGACTGCTTCGAGCGCATCGCCGCCATCCCGGCCGCCCGCTCGCCCTTCGCCAGCTCGATTATCACCGGGTCAGTGCCGGAGTGGTCGAGGAGGGCCTTGCTCACGGTCACGCCGGTCTCGAGCAGAAGAAGATCTTCAGTCCCTCCGCCGCGCTCAAAGCCCGCGCGGGATGATCGACTTCCTTGTAAGCCAGATGGTGCTCCCCGATCCCGTCTTCCTGCGGCCCAATGTGCTGCTTGCCTTTGCCGAGCACGAACCGACGATCGACTTCTCAGCCCACCATCTCGTGCGCGAGGTCAACGACGATCTCGTTCCCCAAAATCATCAAAGTACAGCCGGGGGAGCTGTCTGAAGACCGCAACGGAGATTCGATTTCAGTCCACGTAATGTGCGGCGGTTTTGGCTGCGACATCCTGGGTCGTGACGCCCGGGGCGAGTTCGATCAGGCGGAACGGGCTTCCATGGTCCGGGCGCTGGAAGACGGCGAGGTCAGTGATGATCATGTCCACCACGTTCTGCCCAGTCAGCGGCAGAGTGCATGCTGGGATGAACTTAGGGTCGCCGGCCTTCGAATTATGCTCCATCACCACGATGATCTTCTTGACGCCGGCGACCAGATCCATCGCGCCGCCCATGCCCTTGATCATTTTGCCCGGGATCATCCAGTTGGCGATGTCGCCATTCTCCGCCACCTCCATCGCGCCGAGCACGGTGAGGTCGATATGTCCGCCCCGGATCATCGCGAAGCTGTCGGCGCTGGAGAAGTAGCTGGAGCTCGGCAGTTCGCTGATCGTCTGCTTGCCGGCGTTGATCAGGTCCGCGTCCTCGTCCCCCTCATAGGGAAAGGGACCGATGCCGAGCATGCCGTTTTCGGACTGAAGCGTCACCTCCACGCCCGGAGGGATATGGTTGGCGACGAGCGTCGGAATACCGATGCCCAAGTTCACATAGAAGCCGTCCTGCAGCTCCTTCGCCGCGCGCGCGGCCATCTCGTCTCTGCTCCAGGGCATCAGGCATCCTCTCTCTGCCGCACGGTGCGGAACTCGATCTTCTTGTCATAGGGCGCGCCCAGGATCAGGCGCTGGACATAGATGCCTGGAAGATGGATGGCATCGGGATCAAGGCTGCCCACGGGCACGACCTCCTCCACCTCGGCGACGCACAGCTTGCCGCAGGTGGCGGCCGGCTGATTGAAGTTGCGCGCGGTCTTGCGGAACATCAGATTTCCCGCCTCGTCCGCCTTCCAGCCCTTGACGATCGACAGGTCGGCGCGGATGCCGCGTTCAAGGACGTAGGTCTCGCCGTCGAAGACCTTAACCTCCTTGCCCTCGGCGACCAGCGTGCCAACCCCGGTCTTCGTATAGAAGCCGGGAATGCCCGCGCCTCCCGCGCGCATCCGCTCGGCCAGCGTGCCCTGCGGGCAGAACTCCACCTCAAGCTCGCCCGCCAGATACTGCCGCTCGAACTCCTTGTTCTCCCCGACATAGGAGCTGATCATCTTCGCGATCTGGCGCGAGCGGAGCAGCTTGCCGAGTCCCTCGCCGTCGATCCCGGCATTGTTCGACGCCACCGTCAGACCCTTTGCGCCCGACGCCAGAATCGCATCGATAAGCCGTTCGGGAATGCCGCACAGCCCGAAGCCCCCCGCGGCTATCGTCATCCCATCAAACAGCAAACCCTCAAGCGCTACTGACGCAGCGGGAAATAGCTTGTTCACGCCGACACTCCCAGTCGCTCGATGACCATGGCGATGCCCTGCCCGCCACCGATGCACATGGTGATGAGGCCATAGCGACCACCGATCCGCTCGAGTTCGTAGAGCGCCTTGACGGTCAGGATGGCGCCGGTCGCACCCACGGGATGTCCCAGCGAGATGCCTGAACCATTCGGATTGACCTTGTCAGGATCGAAACCCAGCGTCTGAGCGACCGCACAAGCCTGGGCGGCAAATGCCTCGTTCGCTTCGATCACATCGATGTGTTCCAGCATGAGGCTCGATCGCTCCAGCGCGATCGGCACCGCCTTGATGGGACCGATGCCCATCCGGTCGGGTTGAACGCCGGCGTGCCCCCAGCCCAGGATGCGAGCCATCGGCTTTAGGCCCCGCTGTTCGACCGCCTCGGCCGAGGCCAGCACCACAGCCGCCGCGCCGTCATTGATGCCCGACGCATTGCCCGCCGTCACCGTGCCGTCCTTTTTGAACACCGCCTTCAGCTTCGCCATATCCTCGAGGCTGGCGTCAGCGCGGACATGCTCGTCCGTGTCGAATAGGCGCGTGCCCTTGCGGTCTTTCACCTCGATCGGCAGGATCTGCTCGCGGAAACGCCCCTCCGCCTGCGCGCGGGCGGCGCGGCGATGGCTCTCTACCGCCAGTTCGTCCTGCATTGCCCGCGTGATCCCATGGTCGGCAGCCACATTCTCGGCCGTCACGCCCATGTGCATACCCTCGAAGGGATCGGACAGTACGGCGAGCAGCGCGTCGATCATCTGGACGTCGCCCATCTTCTGGCCCAACCGCGCCGCCGTCACATGATGGGGCGCACGCGTCATCGACTCCGCGCCCCCCGCGACCGCGATGCCACATTCTCCCAGCGCGATCATCTGCGCGGCGGAAACGATCGCCTGCACCGCCGAGCCGCACAGGCGGTTGAGGGTGAGTGCCGGCGCTTCGATCGGAACCCCTGCCTCGATCGCCGCCACACGCGCGAGATAGGCGTCCATTGGCTCGCTCAGGATGACATTGCCCAAGACGACATGCTGCACCGCGTCGGGCGCGAGCCCCGCGCGCTTGACAGCCTCGGCAATCACAAGCGTCCCGAGCTTCGCGGGCGGAATGTCCTTGAGGCTCCCACCGAAGTCTCCAATCGCGGTGCGAACGCCTGATATAATGTAGATCGGATTCATCTCGAACTCCTCAGCGCGGCGCCATGCGGAGCGCGCCGTCAAGCCGCACCGATGCGCCGTTCATGTAGCCGTTGGTAATCAGGAAGAGCGCCGTGTCGGCATATTCCTGCGGCTTGCCCAAGCGCTTGGGGAAGGGCACCGTCGCGCCAAGCGATTCCTGCACGTTCTGCGGCAGGTCCATCAGCATTGGCGTGCCCAATATGCCGGGCAGGATGACGTTGCAGCGCACGCCTTCGCCCATCAGGTCGCGGGCGATAGGCAGCGTCATGCCCTTCACCCCAGCCTTCGAGGCGGCGTAGGCGACCTGGCCGATCTGCCCTTCCTCCGCCGCGACCGACGCGGTGTTGATGATGACGCCGCGCTCGCCATCTTCCAGCGGATCGAGCGTCAGCATGCCTGCTGCCGATTTGGCGGTGCAGGCGAAGGTGCCGATGAGGTTGATGTTCACCGTGCGTGCGAAGGCGGCGATGCGGTGCGCGACCGTTGCGCCCGTCGCCTTGTCGCGGCTGGCGGTCTTTTCGCCGCTCGCGATGCCCGCGCAGTTGACCAGCACGCGCTCCTGCCCATGGGCCGCGCGCGCCTTTGCGAAGCCCGCGTCGAGCGACGCCTCGTCGGTGACGTCGACCACACACAAGGTTCCGCCGATTTCCGCCGCCACCGCTTCCCCGTGCTCGGCATTGAGGTCGAAGATCGCGACCTTCGCTCCCGCCGCCGCGAGGGCGCGAGCGGTCGCCTCCCCCAGTCCAGATGCACCACCGGTCACTACAGCGGGAATATTTGAGAGTTGCATACCGCCTCGTACTTTCTCCAGATGTTGATCGACGGCGTATCCAAATGCCGCCGCATAAGAAGATCATTTGTATTGCACCGTCCCTACTCTCTGGACGCGGCCCAAAAATCGGCCACGTAATTGTGCACGTAAATAGACAGGTGCATGTCCGCGCTAGGAGAGTTCAAAGCCCTCATAGTCATTATAGGCGACTTCCTCGCAGCGCCGCCGATAGTCCGGTCCCCCGCCGACATAGACGAGGGTGCGCCGAACGACGCTGCCGTCAGGCTTGTGGGTGACCTTGATCCACCATGCGTTGGTGTCCGCCATGAGCGTCCGGGCAAAATCGGCGTAAACCGCTTGCGTCCACCGATCCTCGGCGGTCTGCGCAGGCTCGGAACAGGTCAGGCCGCGATCTCCCATATAGGTGAGCATTCGTGTCACCCACTCGGCCTGGAGAGCCCCGCAAACACCGACGTTGCAAAATGCCGAGCCGTTGTGCGGACCAACCAGGGTGAAGAAATTCGGGAAGCCGCGCGCCTGAAGCCCGAGATAGGTCGAAGGACCGTCCGCCCATGCGTCGATCAGCTTCCGGTCGTCCTTCCCGCGGATGTCGATGCGGTCGAGCGACCCCGTCACGCCGTCGAAGCCGGTCGCAAAGATCACGACGTCCAGTTCGTAGAGCTTGTCTACGGTCTTGATCCCTTCGGGAACGAATTCCGATATCGGATCGGTCTTTATGTCGACCAGATGGACATGATCCTTGTTGTAGGTTTCGTAGTAATTGGTTTCCATCGGGACACGCTTCGCGCCGAAGGGATGATCCGTTGGGATGAGCTTTTCAGCGACGTCCTGGTTTCTCACGCGCTGCCGGATCTTGCTGGCCACGAAATCCGCGAGGAACTTGTTGGATTCCTTGCTCAGCAGCAGGTCGCGAAAGCCGCTCAGCCAGATGCCATAACCGGGTTGATCGTAAAGCTCTTCGAAGAATTCTGCCCGCTCCTCTGCCGTGACTTCTGATGCCTTGCGCGTGTCGCGATGATAGGGAAAGGCTGTCGGGGTAGTCTTCACATATTCCAGGATCGTGGGATACCGCTTGCGGATGAGATCCATATCCTCCTTGCTCAGCGGAGAATTACCGAGCGGCGTGCACCAGTTGGGCGTACGCTGGAACACGAAAAGGTCCTTGGCTGTCTCGGCCACGATCGGGATGATCTGAACACCCGTGGCGCCCGTACCGATCACGCCGACCTTTTTCCCGGTGAAATCCACATTCACGGGTTTGCCCTCGGCATCCGTCGGCCAGCGTGAAGAATGGAATGCCTCTCCGCGGAAACTGTCGATCCCCTTGTAGTCCGGCATCTTCGTCGCCGACAGCGGACCTGTTGCCGAAATCAGGTAACGGCAGGAAATGTCCTCGCCATCATCGAGCCGCAGCCTCCAGATATTATTGCCTGCATCATATCGTGCGGAAACGACGTTCGTGTTGAATTTGTAGAGTCTTCTGACGTCCATTTTGTCAGCAGCCGCGTTCATGTAACGCAGCATCTCTGGTTGAGAGGCGAAACGCTCGCTCCACTCCCAGTCAGGGAGAATACCCCTCAATGCGAAATAGCCATAGGCATAGCTTTCCGTATCCAGCCGGCATCCCGGATAGCGGTTCCAGTACCAAGTGCCCCCGACATCGGGGGCTGTCTCGATGCCAAGGACACGCATGCCGGCCTGATCGAGGAGATAGGCCTGATATATGCCGGTTACCCCGCCACCGATCACTACTGCGTCACAATCAGGCGTTTGTTTTTGGTTCATTTCGGTCAGCCTCTCGAAATACGTGGGGGAAATGGCCCCCAAGCGAATTTAATGTTGATCCCGGCATGTTGCGTGCCGACGGTCTGGTGCGGATGGACAGGTTGAGAACGGGACGATCCCCGTAATCGTCGGGCGCGTTGCGCCGAGCCCGCTCACCGCACCGATATCAGCCCGCCATCGACGGGAATGAGCTGGCCGGTGATGAAGCGTGATCCTTCGCCCGCGAGAAACACTAAAACCGGCGCCAGATCGGTGTCGGCATTGCCAAATTTGCCGCCGAGCGGGATCTGTTCGCCGGTCGCCTTGTCATGAACGGCCAGATCCGCGGGCGACAGGGCTTCGCGAAACCGCTCGTACATGGGCGTCACGATATAAGGCAGCACCGCATTGACGCGGATACCGCGCTTTCCCCACTCACGGGCAATGCTGCGCGTCCACGTATGGACTGCGGCTTTGGACGCACCATAGACGGCGTTGTTGATTTCGGCGGTGAGGCCGGATTCGGAGCCGAAATTTATGATCGCCCCGCCATTGGGCATATGCCGGTAGGCTGCGCCATTTGTGTAGATGGTGCCATTGACATTGATATTGAAAATCCATTCCAGCGTGTCGTCGGGCACGTCATGGGTGGGTGCGTGACGGTGAACGCCCGCGATATGCGCGAGGACATCGAGCCGGCCCATTTGCGCCACGGCCGCATCGAAGGCGGCATCGACGGCGGTGCGATCGCCAACGTCGCAGGCGATGAAATGGGCCTTGCCGGGGCCAGCGGCATTGGCCCTGTCCACCGCGGCATCGCCACCTCGGGGATCAATGTCCATAGCGAAAACTTCGGCGCCTTCCGCAACGAAGGCGCGTAGCGCGGCCGCGCCGATGCCCTGCGCGCAACCGGTCACGATGATTTTCTTCTGGCTCAGGGTCATAAATCCGTCTCCATCCCAATCCCGACCAGACCCGTGGCGTGTCTGAACGATTTGCAGCCCCCCACAGCGAGTAGCGAGTCTATGTCTGCTTTGAGCATAAACCTAATTATAATTAGGCCAATATGCAATAGCGATTGCGCGCGATGGATAGTGCGGCGTGGTTGGACAAGTCTTCTGCGCTGGCGTCCGCGAACCAGCGGAAAAATGCTTGTTATTCCGACAATTTTTCGTGAATGCGTGCGTGGCGCCGCGCAGTTTACCGGAGCCTTCTTGACGATTCCGTGCCCCGACAGAGGATCGGGAACCTTGATTTAACCTAAGTTAAATTAGGAATAATGACGTCTATCGTCCCTTCCATTCCGGAGTCCGGCGCTCTTTCCAGGCGCGCATCGCTTCCTGACAATCTTGGGTTCGGGAATAGAGATCGATAAGCTGGTATCGCGCAGCCAAAGCACCCTCCAAACTGGTGTTCAGCCCGTCAAGCGTCGCCTGTTTCGCGGCCTGGGACACCAATGGCGCGCAGCGGAGGATCTTGTCGATCCAAGCCTGAACGGCGGTATCCAGGCTTTCGAACGGCACGACCTCGTTGACCAGCCCATATTGGCCAGCTCGCGTCGCATCGAGCGTTTCGCTGGCCACAATCATCGCCATCGCGACATGATGCGGCAATTGCCGGACGGCGCGATGGACAACTCCGCAGTGGTCGATGATTCCCGCCCGCGCTTCCGGAAGGCCGAAACGCGTATTGTCGGCCGCTACGATGATGTCGGCGCACATGGCCAGTTCGAAGCCGAGTCCCAGCACATGGCCGTGAACCGCGCAAACCAGCGGCTTTCGGAGGCGTCGCAGGCGCCCGCCAATGCCGGTCAGCCCTCCGCCAAAGGAAAGGCCATCGTGCCCTGTGGGCGGAACGGCAATGTCTCCGCCAGCGCAGAAAGCCCGCTCGCCCGCCCCGCGGAGGACGGCGACCCAGATGTCCGGATCGCCGTCGATCCGCTCCCACGCGGCGGCCAGCGCCCGGTCCATCTCGTCGTCGATGGCGTTGAGCGCACCGGGGCGGTTGAGCAGGACTTCCGCGACATGCCCCCGCACGCTCAGTTTGATGGATGCCATGGGATAGCCCCGCCGAACGCAGATCAGTGCGCCAGCATGCCCGCATCGACGAGATGCTCGGAGCCGGTAATGTAGGAGGATTCGTCCGACGCCAGGAAAAGGACGAGGTTCGAGACTTCCGAGGGATCGGCAATCCTGCCCAGGGGAATTTGGGCCAGCGCTTCCCCGCCAACCTCATCGGTAGCTTCCACCATCATCGGCGTCTGGATGAAGCCTGGATGGACCGAATTGACCCTGATATTGTGCTTGCCATATTCCATCGCAGCCGCCTTCGTCATGCCTCGCACGGCGAATTTGCTGGCTACATAGGCAAGGCTCGGGAAGCCATAATTCGCGGCCATGCCCGCGATCGACGAAATATTCACGATCGACCCACGCCCGGCCTGAACCATCACCGGTAGCACGGCGCGCATGCCATAGAACACGGAATCCTGGTTGATCGCGCAGACGAGATCATAGCCTTCATCGGTCAGGTCCGCGGTGGTAGCCATCGGCCCTAGAATGCCGGCATTGTTGACGAGAATGTCGATCGTGCCGAAGTGCTCCACCGCCTTGGCGACGATCGCGTTCCATGCCTCCGGCTTCGTGACATCATGGGGCAGGAAGATCGCGCAATCCCCCAGTTCCCGCGCCAAGGCCGAACCCGCTTCCTCGTTGACGTCGGTCAGGACCAGCCTTGCGCCTTCTCGCGCGAAAACGCGGGCGTGCGAGGCTCCCATGCCGCGCGCGGCCCCGGTGATGATGGCTACTTTTCCATTGAGACGGCCCATGTCAGCTTCCTCTCTTCAGACTCATCGGATATTGCCTAATTATGATTATGCTGGGTGGACTTTATCGAGATGCCAGTCATTTATCAAGGCGATGCAAAACTGCAGCGCTAGAACGATCGTCATTGAAATATCTATAAGAGATTCAGTAGTTTGAAATGATGCGACATTACCCGTAAGGCGTTCGCGGCCAACTGGAAGGTGATGCCCAATTCGACCTTGTCATTTCTCGATCGTCAGGCTAATTTATATTAGTCTGAATCGCGCATGAGGAGGGCTACGGCGAGCCGGCGATGCTCGTTGAGGTGAATGGTCCGGAAATCCGGTTGGCGGATATGCCGCCGACCCGTCCGCTGTATGGGTCAGTGGCGATATTCAGCCGAAAAGCTCGCAAGCCATCGGCGCGGTATCACCGAATAATACCGAGGCCATTCCAATTTCTCAAACCGATATGGCCACAAAGGCGGCCATCGTTCCATCCATGAACTAAGAGAGGATGCCGAAATGAACAGTGACACCTTGCCGCCCCCCGTCAGCAAGCCCCGTGTGCCGGTCCCGGATTATGTCCCGGCAGCGCTGGTGCGCGAGGTCGATGCCTATGCTCTCGATGGTATCGAAGAAGGGGTGCAGGAGGCTTGGAAGCGCGTGCAGCAACCCGATACGCCTCCGCTGATCTGGACTCCTTTCACGGGTGGGCACTGGATTGCGACCCGCGGCGCCGTGATCGATGAGGTCTATCGCAACCCGGACCGTTTCTCCAGCCGGGTCATCTGGGTGCCGCGCGAGGCGGGCGAAGCCTACGATATGGTCCCCACCAAACTTGATCCGCCGGAGCATACGCCGTACCGCAAGGCGCTCGACAAGGCGCTCAACCTCGGCGAGATCAGAAAGATCGAGAACGATATCCGTGCCATCGCGATCGAGTTGATCGAGGATCTCGCGCCTCGCGGGCAGTGCGATTTCGCGAAGGACTTCGCCGGAATCTTCCCGGTCAAGGTTTTCCTCGCGCTGGCGGACCTGCCGATCGAGGACGCAGTGAAACTGGCCCCGCTGGCGAATGAAATGACGCGGCCATCCGGCAACACCCCGCAAGAACAAGGCCGCTCGCTTGACGCCGCCAACAAGGGTTTCTTCGCCTATGTCGCCCCCATCATCGAGCAGCGCCGTGGCGGATCGGGCACAGACCTCATCACCCGGATGATCAACAGCGAGATCAACGGTGAGCCCATGCCCCATGACAGGGAGCTTGGCTTGGTATCGCTGCTGTTGCTCGGCGGGCTGGACACCGTAGTCAATTTTCTCAGTTTCATGATGATCTACCTGGCGCGGCATCCCGAAACCGTGGACGAACTGCGGTCCGATCCGATAAAGCTCCAGCGCGGCGCCGAGGAACTGTTCCGCCGTTTCGCGGTCGTGTCCGATGCCCGCTATGTGACGCACGACATGGAGTTCTTCGGAACGCAGCTCAAGGAGGGAGACCTGATCTTCCTGCCGACGGCATTGCATGGTCTCGACGACACGATCCACGAGTGCCCGATGAAGGTCGACTTCTCGCGCCGCAACCTCGCGCATTCGACGTTCGCACAGGGACCGCATCGCTGCGCGGGAATGCACCTGGCGCGCATGGAAGTGATCGTCATGCTGCAGGAATGGCTGGCACGGATTCCGCACTTTTCCTTGAAGGAAGGGTCGAAACAAATCTACCATTCCGGCATCGTCGCGGCCGTCGAAAATGTCCCTCTGGTGTGGGAAAGCAAAAAACCGGCATGACTTTCGTAACAGACGCCGTCGCCTTCCGTCGGATTATGGGTCATTATCCGACGGGTGTTTGCGCCATTACCGGCATGCACTCAGACGGGAAGCCGGTTGCGATGATCGTCGGCTCGTTCACGTCAGTTTCGCTGGCCCCGCCACTCGTGGCTTTCTTTCCGGACAAGGCCTCATCAAGTTGGCCAAAGATCCGGGCTTGCGACGGGTTCTGCGTCAATGTGCTCGCCGATGATCAGGAGGAGCTTTGCCGCGTGCTTGCGTCAAAGAACCCCGACAAGTTCGATGGCGTGCCGCACGGCCTGTCCCCGCGCGGAGCCCCGGTGATCGAAGGCGCCCTTGCATGGATCGATTGCTCATTCCATGCGATCCATGAAGCAGGCGATCACTATATCGCTCTGGGAGAGGTTCACGGGCTCGACATCCATCATCCGGGAACCCCTTTGCTGTTTCACAAAGGGGCCTATGGAACCGTCACGCCATTGTCCCGGCCATGAACCGAGGGCGGGAGCTATCTCGCCCTACGGGCTCCTATTCGCTCAGGCTTCCCTTCCCACGAAGCCGTACAGGACGAAATCCGCCGCCTGCTCGGCGATCTGCGCTGGCCCCAGTTTGCCGGGCCGATACCAGGAGGGCGACGAGTCCAGCATCGCGATCAGGAATTTACGGACCACCGTCGCATCGAGCGATCGGTTAACCCCCCCAGCAGCCTGGGCAGCGACGATAAGGTCCCGCCAGTAATTGTCGAAGCTAGAGTAAGCCGCCAGAACCCGCCCCTTCATTTCCGACGGGAGATCGTCGAATACGCGCGCCACCGCAGAGGAGTAGTTGTCCCCCGTCAACAGGAAGTTGATATGCGCTTGGATGGCGGCGCGAAGCCGGACCAGAGGTGGCGCCTCTGCGCCTAATACCTCGACCTTTGTAACGATATGGCGGCTATTGCGATAGATTCCCTCCATCATCACTTCCTCCACCAAATGATCCTTTGATGGAAAGTGATGATATATGCTGGGCGCGAGCATCCCGGCCATGCGGGCAATGTCGCTGAGCTTCGCGCCAGCCAACCCTCTTTTGCAAAGGACCGCGGCGGCCGAATCCAGAATGCGTGTTCGACCGTTTTCTATTTGTACCATGTCCGCCCTTTAACCGGAAATGTTTGAGATGTCAGCTTTCCCCTTGGCCGGCCTCCTCACCCGGCAAAAGGCGTGTTCGGCACGCCGGGCGCGGGCGGATCGAGTATCTCGAACAGACTGCCCGCCAACGGCTCGCTTGCGAATCTCTCGGCCGTATACCCCTGCGATCCGGTGATCAGGAAAAGACGGGAATAATCCGCGCCGCCAAAAGCGGGCCGCAAGCCGCGCATCACCGGCAGACGCCGCTCTTCCAGCAGGCGGCCGTCTGGAGCGAAACGCCGCAGATACCAGCTCTCATAGAAGGCCATCCAGATGCAGCCCTCTGTATCGACAGCCATGCCGTCGGGGTAGCCATCCTCGGGCTTGAACCGTAGGAAATCCCGCCGGTTGCCGAGCGTGCCGTCGTCCGCGACATCATAGACCCAGCTCACCAGAGGCATCGAATCGTTCACATAGGCCAATTTGCCATCCGGGCTGAAAGCCGGGCCGTTCGCCGTGACGATGTTGCGCTCCTGAGTGGAGACGGTGCCGTCGCCATCGAGTCGGTAGAGTTCGCCGGTGTTGCGCACATCGAGATTGCCGAGGGTGCTTTCCTTGTCTTCGGCCGTGGTGCTTTCATCCCATTGGCTGGAATCGCACGAGCCGGACCAATAGCGGCCCTTGCGATCGGTCACCCCGTCATTCAGTCGCGCAACCCCCGGATTGGGAATGGGATGGACGATAGGCTGATAAATCTGGTGCGTGGGATCGAGATGAACGAAGCCGTCTGCCGCCGACCCGATGAAGCCGCCGCTGGCGCGTGGGGCGAGCGCGCTCACCCAGGCAGGCGTAGACCACGTCCCGCGCTCACCATCGCAAAGGCGATACCAATTGATGCTCGGCGCTTCGATATCGACCCAGTAGATGCGGCCGTCGCGATCGTCCCAGATCGTGCTTTCGCCCAGAATGGCCCTGGCATCCCAGAGGCACCGCCAACCCTCACCTTCCATCATCCTCACCCTATCCTTGAATTTGCCGTTTCGGCCTTAGGCCCGCAACTGATCCGCCATTCGGAAAGCGGGTGCCTGACTTATGCCAAAGAAGCCACCGCAGGCGCGATAGCGGGAGCTGAAATATCGATATCCTTGAGGTGCGGCAGAACCTTGCGTGCGAAAACTTCAAAATTATCCCGCCCGACCTCGAACGGCATGTCGCCAAACTGTGTGTAGATGATGAAGCTGCCCACGTCGAAGCGGTCCACCATCGACTTTAATTTTTCGACGACCTCCTCCGGACGTCCCCATATCTGGAGATCCGCGAGGAAATTATTGAACTTCTCGATTCCGTGTTTCTCGACACTTTTGGCAAGGGCGCCATAATATTCGTAGCCCTCGATGGAAGCGAAGTCCTTGTTGGAGAACTGGTAGAAGGACGATGTGGACCTGGCATATTCCACCAGATATTTATCGCGCATCTCCTGCGCTTTCGCGGCATCTTCGTTGACAGCCACAAAGGCCACCACGACCGGCTTGGGCGCGGGCCGCCCCTGCATCGCGAAGAAGCGTTCGCGGTAGCTTGTGATATCTTCCTCGACCCGATCCCACGGTTTCTGAGCGATGATCATCAGCCCCACATCGAGATTGGCCATCAGCTTGACCGATTCCGGCGAAACGGCCGAGGCGAACACGCGGCCGCGATAGCTGGCATAGGGACGCGGGCGCAGTTCCACGCGCGGCTGCTTGAGGTAGGTTCCGTCATATTCCATGACGCCCGTTTCCAGCGCCGCCAGCAAGGCCTCGGCATATTCGCGAAAGCGCTTGCGCGCTTCGCCCATCGGCACGCCGAAACCGTCAAACTCCTCTTTGCCCAGACCCCGGCCGATACCGAGGATCGCGCGCCCTTCCGAGTAATGATCGAGAAGGATGAAGCTTTCGGCGATGCGTACCGGATTCTGCCACGGGAGGACCGTTACGGTCGTGCCCAGCTTGATGCGCTTGGTCTGCCCCGCGACCCAGGACAGGAACTGCGGCACATTCGGCGTCATCATGTAGCCGGTGAAATGATGCTCCGGCGTCCAGAGCGAATCGAATCCCTGATCCTCTGCCCGTGCCGCAAGCGAGAGTTCGTGCCCGAAGACTTCCTTGTCGGTGACCTTCTCGTTCAGGTTCTGAAACGTCAGACCCAAGCCTACTTCCATTGCGTGTCTCCTGAGATTCTCTCCCAGCAGACTAATCGTAATTAGGTAATCTTTGCAATCGAATTCGCGGCTTCCCAGCCTGACGGAAAGGCTCCTCACCTCTGCCTACGCGCGCGATAGTCGCTCAACATACTGATATACTGGACTTCATGGAGATGTTGGCGTTATCGGGACACCACCGGCTGGCTTGGCGGTTTTACGCCGGAGCCCTGTTTCCGCCGGTATAATTCGGCACCATACGAACAAATATTTCTTAGGGATTGGCCGAAAATGGATCGCGGGCGCGGGCTCTCACGGCGCGATCGCCGCCGCGCTGCCATAGTGCCGGAATATGTCTTGCGAGCTAGGCCCCGAGAAGGACTCGACCACCGGCTTGAGGCCGTCTGTGCGCAACCGGTCCCTGATCGCCCGTACTTCCGGCTCCAGATGCAGTATCGCGTCGCTCTCGGCGACCGCACCCAGGCTGGTGGCAAAACCGGCCGCTTCCATCGCCCGGTTGACCGAGCGCTTCTTCATCGTAAGCACCGATGCGGGAACTTGGGCCATGCGGCGGGCGAGAGCTTCGGCGCAGGCCACCAGCTGGTCCTCGGGCACGGCCGCATTGGCCCAGCCCCATTCCACCGCGGTCCTGCCATCGATCCGGTTGCCGGGCAGGAAGGCGAACTCCTTGGCCCTGCGCCCTCCCACCTGCGCCGCCCATATCGGTGCGATGAAGCCGCCTCCTAAGGGGATGGTCGGCTCGCTGATCGTCGCGGTTTCTGAAACGATCAGGATGTCGGCAAAAGTGGCGAGTTGAGCGGCAACGCCTATGCAATATCCATGCACTGCGATGACAACCGGCTTGGGATGCCGCCATATTGCCGTCCATCGCTCGACGCAGGAGGAAAGCCGCATCACATCGTCCATGGCGGACCCGTTCGCATTATATTCGCCAAGATCCATCCCGGCGCCAAAGCCCTTGCCAGCGCCGCGAATACCCAGCACCGGCGCACCGGCGCCGCTCCGCTCCGCGAGCACCGTGGAAAAACGCTCGAGCATCTTGCCGGAGAAAGCGTTTGCCGCCTCCGGACGGTCCAGCACGATCCAGTCGATCGCCTCGCCCGGCTCAAGCCGGATTCCGTCTATTGCCTGAATCATTATCCTCGCCTTTCTACTCTCCTGCCGGCCGCGCCGGGCGCGTCAAACCCGGAACGGAAGACACATCGCCGTAACAATCTGCTCCATCGTATCTGCAAGTGCGCTGTCGAAAGCTTCCTGCTGTCCAGCCCCCTGTCCGCTGTGCCGCACAAGGAGGTAAAGGAACATGAGGCTGACATTCACTAAGCGGCGCTGAGCCACTGCGGAGGGGAGATAATCAACCCTCTCCCGCAGGAGATCGAAAGTCTTCTGCAGATTGGGTGGCGCTTCATGGCCAAAGACGCCGAAGTCTCTCCAGTCGTTCCTGAGCAGATATTGCGCCAGAAAATTGCCGTATGAAGCGTGTTCGTCTCCGTTGAGCTGAAGCTGCGGAAGAAACACCACCTCGAGGATCGAGCGTGCATCCTTGGTAAGTCCGCGCCGGTGCAGATCCTCCAGCATGGCGCCGCGCGCCTCTTCCATCTGCGCCATGCGATGGTCGAATATTGCCTGCACCAGCCCTTCGCGCGAGCCGAAATGATATTGCACGGCGAAATGATTGCCCAGCTTGGCCTTCTGCGCGATGTTGCGCAGTGACACGCCGTTGATGCCGGACTGCGCGAAAAGACGTTCCGCAGTCAGGATCAACTTGGTCTTTGCATCAAGATTGTCGCACTCGCCTGCCAAGGCCGCCGCCCCCCGCATTCCCGTTCGCCCTTTTGATCCGGTTCATCGCAAAGCCGATCGTTCTAAGTCAATTGTTTCACGCCTCGTTCGATCAAGGTGTAGGCTTGGTTGGCCGACTTGTCCATCATTCTAACTCCATTCAAGAGCCAGTAGGATAAAATATTATTAAATAACATTGATTTATGGCACTGTTGCAACTTGGCTGGATCGCCCGTGCAGTCCGTCCAAGATGCAACCATGTCTCACCCGCACCGAGTTCTGGCCCGTTCCAGGAGGGTCTCTTGGTCAAATTTCTATTTACAAGTGGCTTAAATTGCCCCAGCCTAAGATTCGTTAGGGAGAGTGGAGCCGAATCCATTTCCCGCAACACAGCTATGGAGAGCGATGATGTCTATGCAGACCGGCCTGATTTTCCACCCGTACATGCGCCCCGGGCGGACCGCGCGACAAACATTCGAATGGGGCGTGCAGAGCGCGGTGCACTGCGACAAGATCGGCTTCACGACGATGATGATCTCCGAGCATGCCTCGCAGATCTGGGAGAATATTCCCAACCCCGAACTGATCATGGCAGCCGCGGCCCTGCAGACCAAGAACATCAGCTTCGCACCGATGGCCCATATTCTGCCGCATCAGCATCCAGCCAAGCTGGCGATGACCGTCGGCTGGCTCTCGCAGATTCTGGAAGGGCGCTACTTCATGGGTATCGGCGCGGGCGCCTACCCGCTCGCCTCCTACATGCATGGCATCAAGAACGGTCAGGACACCGCTTTTCTCAATGAGATGGTGCGTGAGTCGCTTTTCATTATGGAAAAGATCTGGAGGCGTGAGCCCTTCTTCTATGAAGGGAAATTCTGGTCGGCCGGTTTTCCCGAAGAGGAAGTGGCTGTCACGGAAGAGGATGAGCAGCACAAGCTCGCCAACTATTCCCCCTTCGGTGGAGATTTCCCTGAATTTGCAGTCACTGGCTTCAGCTACAACTCGCCCTCGATGAAACTGGCGGGCGAACGCAATTTCAAGCCGGTATCGATCTTCTCGGGGATCGATGCCCTCAAGAAGCACTGGGAGACCTATTCCGAGGCGAACATCAAGGCAGGATTTACGCCGGATCGTCAGCGCCATGCCGTTTCGCAGACCGTCTTCGTCGGGGATACCGATGCCGAAGCTAAGCGCGAGGTTATGGAAGGGCCGATCGGCTACTGCTTCAACCGTTACCTGATCCCGATCTGGCGCCGCTTCGGCATGATGGATGGTTTCGCCAAGGATGCCGGCATCGATCCCGACAAGGCCGATCTCGAATTCCTGGTCGACAAGGTGTTCGTCGTGGGCTCGCCCGACACCGTGGTTGAGAAGCTCAACGCCCTGTTCGAAAAGACGGGTGGCTGGGGTACGCTGCAGGTTGAGGCACACGACTATTATGATGATCCGGCGCCCTGGTTCCATTCGCTTGAACTCATTGCCAAGGAAGTGGCCCCTCGCGTCAAGCTTCCCGCCGGCACGACAACGGAAGTCGCCTGATCAGCTTTAGCGGGACCCTGCCTTTGCTCCGGTGCGCCATGACAGGGCACCGGAGCGCTTTGTGCACTTGTCCAGGATGTCAGCCAATCGACAATTTTGCCGCGCATTGCGCAGGCCGGCCGTGATCTAGTGGCAGAACCTGGTTTGATGCCTACAACGCCGGCATCTGTCCTAAAACAGCCCGCAAGGGGCGCTGACACAGGCAATCGACACACAATTGGTCGAGAGGAGAGGACATGAAGGAAAAGGCCATAACGCATCGCAGAAACGTCATCGCAGGGCGGCATCCGCGGTGGCAATGGTCCAGTCTTCACGAATATCTCGACTGGAGTCTCAATGATTTTGGCGATCGCCCCCTTGTGATCACCGATGACGTGGTGCTCACATATAAGGAGGTCGCGGCCGTCTCGCGTCGTTTGGCGGCTGGTCTGGCGGAACGAGGGGTAGTCAAAGGTGACCGCGTGGGCCTCGTCATGGCCAATGATCCCGCAATCGTGCCCTTGCTTTTCGCGATCTGGCGCGCCGGCGCCATCGCGGTGCCCCTCAACACACTCTATCGCCCTGATGAAATCGAGTTCGCCGTTCGCGAAGCCGGATGCGCACTGCTGATCGCGATGAGCAGCTTCGGCTCGCGGGATATATCCGTCGAGCTTGATGAGGCGTTGCCGGGCTGGCGGGACGGCCAGTGTCCGGGCCTGCCCGAACTGCGCGGCGGTTTGATTTTCGATCGCACAGATCCTCAGCAATTTGTGGATGATCTAGCGAGGTCGGGACCCGTCCTGGCCGAAGGCGTTGTGCATGGCGGAGATTCCGCTGTCATCATGTTCACGTCCGGCACCACGGGCTCGCCCAAGGGCGTGGATATCACGCACGACAATCTTCTGCGCGCCTCTTACGCGGGCGCATACCATCAGGCTTTCGAAGATGGCCGGCGCGCGGTCTTTTCGCTGCCGCTCTATCATGGCTTCGGTCTGGTCGTGGGACTGCTTTCCGGCATGATAGTCGGCGGCGCGATCATACCACTCCTTCGCTTTGATCCGGACGCGATCCTGACCGCGATCGGCCGTCATCGGGCGAACTATCTCATGGGCGTCCCGACCATGACCATCGCGCTGCTGGAACAGGCCAAGGGCGGTCAGTACGACCTTTCCTCGCTGACTGCGATCCACAGTGCAGCGGCGCCGACGCCGAGCTGGGTCTGGGCGGATGTCCAGAAGACGTTCGGCTGCGAAGATATCATCACCAGCTATGGACAGACGGAAGTCACCGCCACCGTCATCTGCACGGTCCCGGGCGACTCAATCGAGGTCGTTTCGCAAACCCAGGGACGCATCGTTGAAGCGGGTATCGCCGGCCTTCCCGATCAGGATGGCAGGATCGCCCAATTCAAGACGATCGATCCCGAAACCGGCGCGGACCTGCCATGGGGTAATCCAGGCGAACTGTGCTGCCGCAGCCCAATGAACAGCAAGGGCTATTTCCGCAATCCCCAGGCAACCGCGGAGCTTTTCCTGCCCGGCGGCTGGATCAGGATGGGAGATCTGGGACAGTTCCGCGAGGACAGCAACCTGTTCCTCACCGGCCGTTCCAAGGAACTGTACAAGAGCCGGGGCGAACTGGTGTCGCCCAAGGAACTCGAACAGATCCTGACCGCGCATGAAGGCATAGCCCAGGCATTCTTCATCGGCATGCCGGACGATCGCTATGGCGAGTGCGGATGCGCATGGGTCGTTCGCGCGGAAGGCAGCGTCATGACAGAAAGCGAGATCAAGACGTATCTTCGCAGCCGCGTCGCCGCCTACAAAATGCCGCGCGATATCTGGTTCACTACCGATGACGCGCTTCCCAAGACGGGCACCGGCAAGGTCCAGAAGGCTCGCCTGCGCGAGCAAGCGCTGGCCCTGGTGGAAGCCGGCAAATCCGTTTCAACAGACTCCTGAAAAGAGCCCGCTCATGCCGGAAAATCGCGTATCGCCCATCGAAGACATCATTCAGGACGCGATCGAGGGGCGGCCGTATATTCTCGTGGATGCAGACGATCGGGAAAATGAGGGCGATGTCATCATTCCCGCGCAGTTCGCGACGCCGGCCCAGATCAATTTCATGGCCCGTTACGCCCGCGGGCTGATCTGCCTGGCCATAACGCGCTCCCGCGCGGACGAGCTGAAGTTGCGGCCGATGACCGACCATAATGAATCCGGCCATGGCACTGCTTTCACCGTATCGATCGAGGCGCGCGAGGGCGTGACGACGGGTATATCGGCCTCCGACCGGGCTCATACCATTGCCGTCGCCATTGATCCTTCGAAAGGCCCCGAGGATCTGGCGACGCCTGGGCATGTTTTTCCTTTGACCGCCCGTGACGGCGGCGTTCTCGTTCGGGCCGGTCACACCGAAGCCGCAGTTGACATCTCGCGCCTCGCAGGGCTCGCGCCCGCCGGCGTGATCTGCGAAGTCATGAATGAAGACGGGACGATGGCCCGCTTGCCCGATCTGCTGCGCTTTGCCGATATTCACGGTCTGAAAGTCGGGACGATTGCCGACCTCATCGCCTACAGGCGCCGGTCCGAGCGCCTTATCGAATGCGTGGTAAGCGCACCCTTCGAGAGCCATTATTCCGCAGCTCCACTCACCATCCACGTCTATCGGGATCTGGTCGATGGCGGCGAGCATGTGGCTATCGTCAAAGGCCATATCCAGCCCCACTCGGACACGCTGGTTCGCGTTCACCAGGTCGATTTGACCGCCGATCTTCTGGGCTGGACGGCCGCGCATCACAATTACGTGCCACGTGCGCTCAAGGAGATCTCGCAGCACCAGGGGTCGGCAGCCGCGGTGTTTGTGCGCGATCCAAGCCCAACCTCTATATCGCGACGGATCGGGGGTGGTCGACGCCTTTATCATGAAACAAATGCAAGCCGTGATTATGGGATCGGCGCTCAAATCCTTCTCGATCTCGGTGTCGGACAGATGACTCTGCTGACGTCCAGCAAGGCCAAACTGGCGGCACTGGAGGGCTTCGGCCTGACGGTGACAGGTCGCCTCGAGCTACGCGAGGAAAATCCCGTGTCCCCCCTCCACCTCAATCCCGAATGAGCCGGGCGGGCGTCGCACAGCGCAGGCGATGGGCGGCCTGACGGCCGTCAGGCGCAGATATGTCGACGATGTCCCAAGCCTCGTGCAAAAAGCCCTAATTTATATTTGTCTAATGAGGCAGGAATAGAGGGAGCGCGCCTAACGCCACCATGGACTCACCAGCTTGGGATGGCCCTGCCCATCTGCGTATCATCAGCCATTTATCTATTGAAATATAACGAATAAATAAGAATCTGTCCCTGCGAACCGCGTTGAGATCGCCAACAAACCTTTCCTCGTCGCGCTTGTCTAAATGGCATTGACATTCACCTAATTAATATTAGTCTATCGCTCTACGATATGGCTCCAGCAAGGGGCTGAAGCTGAAGGGGAGGAGTGAAAATGGCGCTCAGAATCAAAAAGTATCTGGCTTGCGGGATCGCGCTGAGTGGGCTCGTGGCCGGTATGCCGGCGTTTGCGCAAAGCGCCGCCGAACAAGGGAATGACAACGCATCGGCCAATACGCCCGATGCAGGCGAGATCATCGTCACGGCCCAGCGCCGCTCGGAAGCGTTGTCGAAAGTCCCGATCTCGGTTTCCGCATTCAACGCCGAGATGTTGCAGGATCGCAACGTGTCCAGCGAACAGGATCTGGCGGCCCTGGTGCCCGGCCTGATCGTGAAGAGCGGGCAGAACTCGAACCAGATTAGCTTCACACTTCGCGGCCAGACGCTCGATCCCTTCTCCGGCTCCAGCCCCGCCGTGCTGACCTATATCAACGAAGCACCCCAGAGCGCGGGCAACACATCGACGGCCTTCTTCGATTTCAGCTCCGTCCAGGTTCTGAAGGGCCCCCAAGGCACCCTGTTCGGACGCAATGCGACCGGCGGTGCGATCCTCTACGAAACCACCAAGCCCGGCGATGTCTATGGCGGATATCTGACGATCAAGGGAGGTGAACGCAATTATATCCAGGCCCAAGGCGCAATCGACATTCCCGTTTCGGATTCGCTGAAGATCCGCCTCGCGGGCGACTATAGCAAGCAGGACGGCTATATCCGCAACGCCAATACCGGCAGTACGCTGGGCGACACCGACGCCCTGTCGGGGCGCATCACCGTTGTGTTCGAGCCATCTTCTTCGTTTAAGAACACGATCGTCGCGCAGTATAGCGATTTCGGCGGTACCGAAGGAGCGGGCGGCCTTTATTCATATCACACCTGCGGCGAGACCAATAACGGCTACACGCTGACCGCGACGCTCGACTGCGTATACGGGATGAACAGCCCCTTCGCGCCGACGCTCGGTGACGGTCCGATGGGCGAAGGCACCTGGCCCGGCGCCGTCCCCGGCTATCTCGCCTGGCAAAAGCAGCACCCCTACGAGGTCTGGCTGAGCTACGACTTGCCGCACAAGGCGCATGCCGCCTTCGTCACTAACACCACCGAGATTGAGCTTGGCGACGACCTCACGCTGAAGAACATCTTCAATTGGGCCGATGCCTTCGCCCGTACGCCGGGCATCCTATCGGGTTCGCCTTTTGGGTCACTCAACCTGTACAACCGCGCCGGCCTGGGTAACGGTCGCCCCGGCGGCGAGGAGTTCTCGACCAGGGCGGTCTCGAACGAACTGCAGTTGCAGGGCAAGTCGGGCGCGCTCGAATATATTGTCGGCGCCTTCTATTCGAACACCAAGAAGAAGGAGTACATCCCCGTCATCGTCGGTGACGAACTGCCGACACCTCTGGCCGACATCGCCTATTATTATCACCAACGGTCGGAATCGAAGGCCGTGTTCGCGCAGCTCAGCTACGAGTTGACCGACAAGCTCAAGGCCACCGCCGGCGGTCGCTATACCTGGGAGACCGCGGGCCTCGATCAGATCGCTGGAAGCCTGTTCAACCTCGACGGCGCGACGCCGCTGAAGCAGAAGGCCAAGCTCCACGATCCGAGCTGGACCTTCAATCTTCAGTATCAGATCGATTCGTCGAACATGGTCTATTTCTCGCAGCGGGGCAGCTTCCGTGCGGGCGGTTTCAACGGCGCGGTCGTGCCGTTCAACAATACCAACTTCTTCGACAACGAGACGACCTACGACTTCGAGTTGGGCTACAAGTTCGCCGGCCGTCTCGGAGACGTGCCGACGCGGTTTAATATTGCCGCTTATCGTCAGATCGTGAAGAACGCCCAGCATTCGATCTACGCGCTGGTGGCCGGCAATCCTGCCGCCTTCACCGTCAACGTGCCGGAGAAGCGGATCCAGGGTGTCGAGTTTGACGGCAACTTCAAACCTGCCACATGGTTCGAATTCGGGTTCTCGGGTGCGTATACCGACGCCAAGTTCACCAAGAATGTGGTGGATCTCTCGGCGGCTACGGGCGTTCCGGGTTTTACGATCCCGTTCGATACCTACACCGACGCCCCGAAATGGGCCGGTTCGGTCTATACGGTAATCGGATTGCCGATCCCCGAGAGTCTGGGTGAGGTCAAGCTGCGCACCGACGTCTTCGGACAGACCAAGACCTATTTCTCCAACAACGAGGGCTCGATCACGCCTCGTACCCAATTGCCGGGCTATGTGACGGTCGACATGCGGCTGAGCTGGGACAACATCAGCGGCAGTGGCTTCTCGGCTGCCGTCTATGCCAAGAACCTGTTCGACAAGCTCTACTACAATTCGGGTTATGTCGAAGGCGCGAGCGGCGGCTTCAACACCGCGATCTGGGGCGAACCGCAGACGTTCGGCGCGGAAGTCACCTTCAGGTTCTAAGTTCGATGGATGGTGGGCGGAGTATCCCGCCCACCCGTTGTTCCATGTTCGCGGTCAAGAGCCATGGAATTCAAGACATCGGATGGATTTATCCAGCCGCCGCGAGCGCTGGCAGAACATGATTATAAGGGTGCTCAAATGATCGTGATTAATGTCGTTGATCGGGATGGCAACGAGAAGGCAGTTTCCACGCCCACCGGGCTTTCTCTTATGGAAGCCATTCGCGACAATGGTTTCGATCAATTGCTGGCGCTCTGTGGCGGTTGCTGCTCTTGCGCGACCTGTCACGTCTTCATCAGGCAAGGCCCGGAAAATCTGACACCCGCATCAGAAGGTGACGAAAACGATTTGCTCGTTTCCTCGGAGTACCGGTCGAATACTTCTCGGCTTTCGTGCCAGATAACCTTGGCCGATGCCCATGACGGGATGGTGGTTGAGATCGCCCCCGAAGACTGAGCAGTTCTGGTAATGGTCGCCACCTCGCCCTGGCCGGGAACGGATGACAAGTTGATGAGAGGCTACGAGCCTCAAATTCATGGAACGAGCGTTCAGTATCATACGCTGAACCGCGGCAAGAAAAGCATCTTCATCGACCTGACGGATGAAGCAAGCACCGAGATCCTCGAGCCACTTCTCATGCGGGCAAATACCCTGATCGAGCAATTCAGGCCAGGTGTGATGAAACGTCACGGGTTGGATTACGCTCGTGTCAGGTCGATCAATCCGAGCATAATCTACTGCTCGATCAGCGGCTGGGGACATAACGGCCCGAAGGCGCAGCGTTCCGCCAACGATCTCAACTTTATGGCCGAAAGTGGGCACCTCGACAAAATTGTCGACGGTAAAGGCAAGCCGGCTTTGCCCGCCGCTGATGTTGCCGGAGGTGTTTACCCAGCGGTGATCAACATCCTCCTAGCCTATATTCGAAGGAGCATCACCGACGAAGGCTGCTATCCGGACATGGCAATCTTCGACGGGATGATGCCATTTCACTACAATACGCTTATTCCCGCATTGAAAACGGGCATCTTGCCTGAACAGGGACAGAATCTGGTCACTGGCGAGGCCCCACGATATCAATTGTACAGAACCGCCGATAGTCGCCATTTGACGGTGGCTGCCGTCGAAGAGAAATTCTGGCGAAACTTTTGCGCCATGATTGGTCTCGACGTAGGTTTTCGAGCTGAAAATGTCCAGAGCGAGGTGGTGAAGGTTGAGGTCGCGAAATGCGTCGAGAAATTTCGGCAGCAGAAATAAAACATAAGATGCGCGACCAGGACGTGTGTTGCTCGATCGTCGCACGGTTGGATGAAGTCCTGATTGATCCGCAGGTGAAAGCGCGAGGCCTGCTGGACCGCCAGGTTGGCGAGGGTGAGCACGCTCTTCCGGCCCTGCCGCTGTCCATAGCCCGGCAGCTCAGGAGCGCCGCAGCGCTTTCGCCTGCTCCACCACTCGAGCAGTTATCGATCCGGCAGTGATGGGCCGTCATGATCGGGAGCTGCCCAACATGATCGCGGTCGATCGCGTTCCTTGATCAACATTGTTTTTATGGAGGATGATATGGGAAGACTTGCAGGAAAGGTTGCTCTCATCAGCGGAGGCGCCCGCGGCATGGGTGCCGCTCACGCCAGGGAGATCGTCAACGAAGGCGGTAGCGTTGTCATCGGCGACGTGCTGGACGATGAAGGCAAGGCACTGGCGCAAGAGATTGGGGATCGGGCGCGGTTCATCCATCTCGACGTTACAAGCGAGCGCGACTGGGCGGACGCGGTCGCTCTCGCCGTCGCTGAGTTCGGTTGCCTCAATGTGCTCGTGAATAACGCCGGGATATGCACGATGGGGTCCATCGAGAATTTTACGCTCGATGACTGGAACCGTATCATCAACATCAATTTGACTGGCCAGTTTCTCGGAATTCGGGCGGCCACACCCGCGTTGGTGCAGTCGGCCCCCGCGTCGATCATCAACGTGTCCTCGACCCAAGGTATCGAAGGCATCGCCGGGCTTCATGGCTATACCGCATCGAAATTTGCCGTGCGCGGTCTCACCCGTTGCATCGCGATCGAGCTTGCCGGCCGAGGCGTGCGGGCAAATACCATATGTCCTGGTACGATCGCCACGCCAATGAACGAAGGCCTCGATGTGAGCGGCTTTAATCCCATGAACCGCAAAGCCGATCCTCGAGAAGTCGCGAAGCTCGTTGTGTTTCTTGCCAGCGATGAATCTCCTTTTATCTCCGGCACGGATATTCTTATCGATGGGGCCGAATTGGCAGGACATGGACCGCTCGTTCCACTCTGATCGAGCGGGACGGTATGGATGCGGATGAACTTCTCTAGATTCGTGGGCAGATGTTTAATGCGCGCGAAAAACCTAATCGCTGGAACCTCCGCCTGAGCGCTACGGTCACCTCGGCACACGGGGAATTTCGACCTCGTAAAAGGTTTGTCGCACCGGCGACATTGGAAAGCCGGGAACGGTTCTTTCCGTAAACACCACCGGCTTGAAAGCGGCAGGCTTTATCTTCCGGCTGTCGGTGACCAAATACAAGGGGAGGGCCATGAATGGACGACGTCGGCGAGTATCTGGAAGAATTTGCGATGAACGATTGGGCATGTCAGACAGGTATGCGCTGGCTTGCCCATCTCTACCGTTTCGAGAATATGATCGAGCCGATCGGCAAGGCGCTGCTCGCCTAGGCCGCCTACAACGCCAGCGAGACGTTGGTCGATGTCGGCTGCGGCGGAGGCTGGATGACTCGGCAGATCGCTACGGCGGTCGGGGCAACAAGATTCGGGCTTGGCCTCGATATATCAGCCGACCTCGTGGCGGCGGCGAGCGACCGGGCGATGCGCACGGGCTTCGCCAATATCCGCTTGGTACAAGGCGACACCGCGGCGGTCATGCCGGAGAAAGCGCCGTTCGATCGGCTGTTCTCTCGCTTCGGCTTGTTTTTTCTCCCCAGCCCTATCCTGCCTTCCCCAATCTGCGCCGGATGCTGCGCGAAGGTGGGCGGCTCGGCATCGCGGTATAGGCACCAATCGCCGCCAATCCTTGGCAGCGCAGCATCATGGACATTATCGACGAGCATATTAACCTGCTGACGTCGCAACCGCGCGCGTCGGGGCCATTCGCGCTGGGGGCGAACAGGACTATATGGTCGACCTTCTCCAAAGCGCAGGTTTTTCCGACATCAAGTTCGATGCCTGGACCGGCGACCAGCGCATCGGCGGACCCGGCAACGATCCCGAGAGCGCCGCGCGCTTCGTGCTCGACGGGATGCACATTGGCGATCTCGTTCGGCCGAGCGGCGCCGAGGTGCGCAATGCCATTCAGCGGGATCTTGTCGAGCTGTTCGAGCGCAACCGTGACGACAACGGTGTTCGCATGGGTGCCAAGGCCTGGCTGGTGAACGCCAGCGCTTGATCGGCATATCTGGAGGAAACGACATAATGGAGAGAAAGAACTGTCGTTGCGACTGCAAGCTGGCGATGCTTCGGGCAATGAAGCGGTTCTAGTGGCCCAGGACCGTATTCTCGGTCAGCTCCATCGGGCGCTCTTCTCGAATACGGCGGACTGCTTCGAGCGCATCGCCGCCCGCTCGCCCTTCACCCGCTCCATATCCCTTCACCCACTGGACGCCCTCTCCGCAGGGCCTATGATCGCCCCGTATCTGGCCATGTCGCCGGAATGGGGACTGATCGGCCGTGCCTGCCTTTTTCCTTGCCTTGCTGACTGCAGCGCTCGCGTCCTTCGGGGGGCGGGACCAGAGGCTTGTGTCCCATCTGTCCGGTCGGTTGTCGGCCGGGCGTTCGTTGCTGACGGTTGCGTGGCTGTCAGCCATCGTGACGGGGGGGCTTGCCGCGGCGGCGGGTGCCGGTGTTGCGCTGATCCTCCCGCCTGCGGCCAAGCATATGCTGGTGGCGTTTGCCCTGTTGCTCGGTGGGATCGAACTCGCGTGGCCCTGGCGCCTGCGCAAGGCGGAAGAGCCGACGCGTTCGGCTCCGGCGATTCTGATCGTCCTCTGTTCCCTGCAGATTGGAGACGGGGCACGCTTGCTTATCCTTGCCATTGCCGTCGTGACCGGCGACCCTATTTTTGCGGGAGTGGGCGGAGCGATTGGCAGCGGCGCGATGCTTACGATGGGCTGGGCGATGGGGCCGGAACTGGACAGGGCCTTGCCGCTCAGGCCATTGCGTTATGCGGTTGCCGGGTTACTCCTCGTGGCAGGTGTCGTGATCGGCTTGTCAGCGCGAGGCATCATCGGTTGATCGATTCATTCGATCACGATAGCGAGGTATTCCGCTAAAACTCTGTGAGATTCAGGTGTATAATCAAATCGTGAAAGGAGATTGATTATGGCCCAGGCGGGCGACAATGCAAAAAAGGCTCTGGTAGATGAGATGAACGGTACTCTGGCCGATTATCTCGCCCTCTATCTGAAGACCAAGAATTTTCACTGGCACGTGGCTGGTCCACGGTTTCACGACCTACACTTGCTGTTTGACGAGCATGCGACCGAACTCTTCAGTGTCGTTGATCTCATTGCGGAGCGTGTGCGCAAGAACGATGCGGACACGTTGACCTCGATCGGTTCGATCGCGGCGCGCACCGCGGTAAAGGATCAGAACGATACGACCCTTTCGGCCGATGCGATGGTTGCCGAATTGCGCGACGATAACGTGGCGCTGGTCGCGCGGCTCAAGAACCTCAAGACCCTTGCCGGCGATGCGGGTGACACGGTGACGGAAGGTTCCGTTGATGACTGGACCGATCAGGCCGAACAGCGGGTGTGGTTTCTTAGCCAGACGCTGAAGTAAATTCCTCGCGAATTTCAATAACAGCCGGCCGCTGTGGCACTTTGCCGCGGCGGCCGGTCTGCCAGAGGGGCATGGATGAGCAATCCGGCATTTGTCGAAGGCGCTGACGACGAAGCGATTGCGGCCTGGTTGCATGACCGGCTGACCGTGGCGCTGGATCGGGCGAGCGGTTGCGTGGCGATCAGCGTTCCGGGCGGATCGACTCCTTTCCCGATCCTGCGACGACTGGTGGAAATGCCGCTCGATTGGCAGCGCTTGTCAGTCTGGCCGGGCGACGATCGCATCGTGCCGGAAGCCCATCCGGCGAGCAACACGGGCAAGATTCGTGATCTGCTGGAACCTGCGGGCGCGCATGTCATGCCCTTGAGTGCCGAATCCCGTCCGCCTCACTTCGCGCTGGCCTGGTTGGGGATGGGGGCAGACGGGCATATCGCCTCGCTTTTCCCCAACACCGCTCCGAAGGTGGACGATCCCTTGCCTGTCCGGCGGCTGACGCCAGACCCCTTGCCACCCGAAGCGCCGTTCGACCGGATCAGCCTGACCATTCCGGCCTTGCTGGACAGTGACGAAATATTGTTCGTGATCCGTGGTGAGGACAAGCGCGCCATCTTCGATGCCGCCGCGGCCGGGGAAAACGATCTGCCGGTGGCGCGGTTGCTGCATGCCGCAAGGCAACCGGTTACATGCTTCACCTGATCCCGGCCCCGCTTCACCGGGCAGCGCTCCGGCTGGCGCACGAATTGCGCAAGCGCTGGTGGCGTCTGGCCCGGCCCGATCTTACGGGATGCTGTGTCGTCGGCACGGACGAGGCGGGGCGCGTGCTGCTGGTCAGACACAGTTATGGCTCGGGGATATGGTCGCTTCCTGGCGGGGCGCTGCATCGAGGCGAGGACCCCGCACTGGCGGCGCAGCGGGAATGGACGGAAGAGATCGGCTGCTTGCTGGCCAGCCTGCGCGCCGTGGCCGTGGTGGATCATGACCTGCACGGCGCCCGCAACACGGTCCATCTCTATACCGGAGTGGTCGTGGGCGATCCGGTGGCCGATGGGCGGGAAATTGCCGAGATCGGCTTTTTCGCGCGCGATGCCTTGCCGGTCAGGCGCAGCCGCATTGTGGATGAGAGGCTGGACCTGATTTTCCAGGCCGCTGACGAGTTTGCGGCCTAGAGCAGCGAAAGCTGCACGGTATCCTTTTCCCGTTCCTGCTGCCCCCCTTCCAGCGATGAAAGCGTCAGCCCCATCAATCGGATCGGCTGCGGCAATGGCAGCATTTCTTCCAGCAGGGCCTGGCCAAGCGCACGGAATTCCTCCTTGTCCGCGACGGCATGGGTGACCGAGCGGGCACGGGTGACGAGGGAAAAATCGGTGTAACGCAGTTTCAGAGTCACTGTTCGTCCACGGGCTTCGGTCCGTTCGATCCGTTCCCATACGATGTCGGCAATGGTGTCCAGCGTTTCACGCAATGCGGACCCGGTGGAAATGTCGTGAGCGAAAGTGCGTTCTCCGCCCACGGATTTGCGCGGTCGATCGGGTTGTACCGGGCGCAGGTCGATCCCGCGCGCCGCGCGATAGAGGTAATCTGCAAAGCTGCCGAAATGCTGTTTCAGGAAGGCAATGTCCTTCGCCGCCAGATCGGCCCCGGTTTCGATGCCCAGCTTCGCCATCTTTTCCGCCCCGCGAGGGCCGACGCCGTGGAATCGGCGCACGGGCAGATCCGCTACAAACGCCATCCCTTCACCCGGGCGGATCACGCAGAGCCCGTCCGGCTTGTTCTGGTCGCTGGCAATCTTGGCGAGAAACTTGTTGTAGGACACACCGGCGCTGGCCGTGAGGTGGAGCTCTTCGCGTATGCGGCGGCGGATCAGTTGTGCGATACGGGTGGCTGAACCGATGCCTCTGAGATCCGACGTGACGTCGAGATAGGCCTCGTCGAGGCTGAGCGGTTCCACCAGCGGGCTATAGTCGAGGAAGATCGCGCGTATGCGCTGCGATACTGCCCGGTAGATGTCGAAGCGGGGCCTGACAAAGACCAGGTCCGGGCACTGCCGTCTGGCTCGGGCGGAGGGCATCGCGGAACGCACGCCGAACTTTCGCGCCTCGTAACTGGCGGTGGCCACGACACCGCGTGGGCCCATGCCGCCGACGGCCACCGGGCGGCCTCTCAGTGCGGGATCGTCACGCTGTTCCACGCTGGCGTAGAAGGCGTCCATGTCGATATGGATGATCTTGCGCAGCCCCTGGCTTGCGGGCTCGACGTCCTGCGGCAAGGATGCGGAAGTCGCCATGACACGCAACCTAGGCGTAGTCGCGCGCCGGGGGAAGTGTCGGAAACGGTCCGGTATTTTCGCTTCCCCTCGCTGGCGCGAACGGGCATGGCAAGCCGATGAGATTCCATTTCGGCCCCACAAAAAGGACGACGATCAGCGAACGGGAACTGGTGCCGATGGTGGCGCTGGCCATGTCGCTCCACGCGTTCGCGATCGATGCCATGCTGCCCGCGCTGGACGATATGGCGCGCGATCTCGGCGCGGCTGAGGGGAATGAGCGACAACTTATAGTCAGCCTCTACCTGATCGGCAGCGGAATCGGATGTCTTGTTCCGGGTGCTTTCGCCGATCGTTTCGGCAGGCGGCCAATGCTGATTTTCGCGCTGGCTGCTTACACGGTGCTGTCACTGATTCTGGCCCTGATCGACAATTTCGCCGTGATGGTCGTGTTGCGCGGATTGCAGGGGCTGGCCTGTGCCGGCCTGACCGTCGTGCCCAGCGCGATCGTGCGTGACCGCTATGACGGCGACAGGATGGCGCGGTTGCTTTCCATGATTGCCGCAGTGTTCATCATCGTGCCGGTGATTGCGCCCAGCATCGGGCAGGTCGTTCTGCTGTTCGCGGGATGGCGGACAATCTTCGATCTGTCGGCAGTGCTCGCCGCGTTGGTGATGGTCTGGGTCTGGACCCGTCTGCCCGAATCCCTCGATCCGGCGCACAGGCAGAAGGTCAATGTTCCGGTCATCGTGCGCAACATGCTGAAGTCTCTCTCGCGACGGGAATCGATCGGTTATGTGCTCGGCGCGCCGCTGCTGATGGGGGCGGTGTTCGGCTACATCAATTCCGCGCAACAATTGCTGGGCGAACACTTCGCCGTCGGGGCGATGTTCCCGGTGATTTTCGGGGCGGTGGCGTCGACCATGGCCGTGACCAATATCGTCAATTCGCGCATCGTCGAACGGTTCGGCGCGCGGCGGGTATCGCACAGCGGTGCCCTGGTATTCATCGTGGTCAGCCTGGCGCAGGTCTGGGCGGCGTTTTACCGCAGCGACAGCCTGGCGTGGTTCATGCCCCTGCTTGCGCTCAATCTGGGCCTGCTCGGTTTTCTGGGTGCGAACTTCAGTTCGATCGCGTTGCAGCCGTTCGGGGAAATCGCCGGGGCTGCGGCTTCGATGCATGCCTTCGTTCGCATGTTCGGGGCTTCGCTGGTCGGCATGGCGATCGGGCAATCCTATGACGGGACGGCCAAACCGTTCGCCTTCGCTCTGCTGGCATGCAGCGTTTCGGCTCTGCTGCTGGTCCTTTACAGCGAACGGGGCAAGCTGTTCCGCCGCCTTATTCCGCCGGGGACGCAGCGGGTCTGCTGATGGATACGTTGTATGACCTCATCGTAATTGGCGGCGGGGTCAACGGCGCGGGGATCGCTCGTGATGCTGCCGGACGTGGCGGCAAGGTCCTGCTGCTGGAAGCGCGCGATCTTGCCAGCGGTACGTCCAGTGCTTCGACCAAGCTGGTCCATGGCGGCTTGCGTTATCTTGAATACCGGGAATTCGCGCTGGTGCGCGAAGCGTTGCAGGAACGGGAAACCTTGTGGCGGATCGCACCGCATCTGGTGCGGCCGATGCGTTTCGTCCTGCCCCATACGCCGGGGCTCCGCCCGCGCTGGATGCTGCGCGCGGGGCTTTGGCTTTACGATCATCTCGGCGGGCGGCGGCAATGGGAAGGGGCCAGGGCGATCCGTCTGGCCCGGCATCCGGCGGGTGCCGCGCTCGATCCCGCACTGAGCCGTGGGTTCGAATATTCGGACGGCTGGGTGGACGATGCGCGGCTGGTGGTTCTGAATGCGATGGACGCAGCCGAACGCGGGGCCGATGTTCGTACGCGGACACCTGTCACTGCCGCACGGCGGGAAGGCGACATATGGGCAGTGGAGACGGCGGCTGGCACTTTCCGTGGCCGGGCGCTGGTCAATGCCGGTGGGCCGGGGGCGGACGATGTCGCACGGCTGACGGGGCGGCCGCCGCGCTACGGCATTCGCCGGGTACGCGGATCGCACATCGTGACCCGCAAGCTGTTCGATCACCCTTTCGCCTATATCTTCCAGTTGCCCGATACGCGGATCTGTTTCGCCATTCCCTATGAACGGGATTTCACTCTGATCGGGACGACAGACCGGGATCACACCGGCTCGCTGGTGGATGTGGCCGCGGCGCAGGATGAAGTCGCTTATCTGTGCGCGGCGGTGAGCCGTTATTTCCGCAGGCCCGTTACCGATGCCGATGTGGTGTGGACTTATGCCGGGGTACGGGCGCTGGTCGATGATGGTTCGGGTCGCCCGGAAGCGGCCACGCGCGGTTACCGTGTTCCGCTGTCCGATCCGGAGGAAGGTGCGCCATTGCTGGGCGTCTATGGCGGCAAGATAACGTCCTATCGCCACTTGTCGGAAGCGGCGGTGGACCGGCTGGCAGGCAGGTTGCCGCAATTGTCCGGGAAGCCGTGGACAGCCCATGCATCACTGCCGGGCGGCGATTTTCCCGCCGATGCCCAGGATGACCTGATCGAGACGCTTCAGGCCGACTATGCCTTCCTCGACGATGCACAGGCTACGCGTATCGCGCGGGCATATGGCACGCGGGCCGCGTGCTGGCTTGGCCAGGCGCGCGGGTATGACGACCTCGGGCGGAATTTCGGCGCAGGGCTGAGCGAGGCGGAAGTCGATTATCTGCGACAGCAGGAATGGGCGCGGACGGCGGACGATGTGCTCTGGCGGCGCAGCAAGCTGGGCCTGCATATGACCGCTGCTGAACAGGCGGCGCTTGCGGCCTTCATGCGGGCATGAGCCGCGCCTAGAGTTCTCCGGGCTTCATCCGGAAAATCGGCTGGTGCGGCTCGTAGGCTTCCATCCGTTCCAGCAGCAGGTCGAGTTCATGTTCGGCGATCAGTATCCGCTCATGCACGGGGCGGATGAAACCGGTGTCGACCATATGGCGGGTGAAAGCGAGCAGTCCGTTGTAGAAATCGAAGGCGTTGAGCAATCCGACCGGCTTGGAATGATAGCCGAGCTGCGCCCAGCTGATCGCTTCCCACAGTTCGTCCATCGTACCGACCCCACCGGGCAGAGTGAGGAACCCGTCGGCCAGTTCGGTGAACTGCGCCTTGCGCTGATGCATGGTGGAAACCACGCGCAGCTCCGTGCAGTTCTGATTGGCCACTTCGCGATTGACCATCGCTTCGGGAATGACGCCGATCACTTCGCCGCCTTCTGCCAGTGCCCCTTCCGCCAGGGCCCCCATCAGGCCCAGCTTGCCACCGCCATAGACGACACCGATTCCGCGCCGGGCCAGTTCGCCCCCGACATCGCGGGCGAGTGTCATGTACCGTGGGTCTTCCGGCGTTGCAGAACCGCAGAAGACCGCAAGCTTCCCGATCGGGCAGATCATTGGGTGAAATCCTCCAGCATCAACGCAGCGGTCGCTTTCGCACTGCCGGCGACGGCAGGAATCCCCGCGCCGGGATGCGTGCCCGCGCCCACCAGATAGAAGTTGCCGATCGTGTCGTCGCGATTGTGAGCGCGGAACCAGGCGCTTTGCGTCAGAATGGGTTCGAGACTGAATGCGCTGCCCAGATGGGCGTTAAGGTCGAGTGCGAAGTCACGCGGACTGTAATGGAAACTGGTCACGACCCGGTCATGGATATCGGGAATCAGCCGACGGCCGACTTCGTCGAGCACGCGTTTTTCCAGCACCGGAGCAATCTGTTCCCAATCGACTGTCAGTTTGCCCATATGGGCAACGGGCACCAGTGCGCAGAACGTGCTCTTGCCCGGTGGCGCGACGGACGGATCGGTGACGGTCGGATGATGCAGATAGATCGCGAAATCGCGGGGCAGCACGCCATAATCGTAGATGTCGTCCAGCAGCCCCTTGTACCGTGGCCCGAACAGGACCGTATGGTGGGGAATGCCGGGCCAGGTCCCCTCGATTCCGAAATGAACGGCGAACAGACCGGGTGAAAAGCGTTTGCGGGCCAGCGACCGGGCATGGGCCTTGCCGCGTGGTGCGTCGCCCAGCAGGTCGCGATAGGAATGGATGATGTCGGCGTTGCTGGCGACGGCATCGAACCGTTCGTGCCAGCCGCTCTGCGTTCTGACGCCAGTGGCGCGGTTGCCGAGTGTTTCGACCTTTACCACCGGGTCGTGCAGGCGGATCGTGCCGCCGAGGCGTTCGAACTGGCGGGCCATCGCGGCCACCAGCCGGTTGGTGCCCCCGCGCGGCCACCAGATCCCGGTTTCCTGTTCCAGCTTGTGAACCAGAGCGTAAACCGCGCTGGCCGTCATCGGGTTGCCGCCCGTGAGCAGGCTCTGGAAGCTCAACGCCTCGCGCAGCTTCTCCGACTGCACGAACTTGCCGGCCATGGAATAGACGGAGCGCCAGACCTGATAACGCGCAAGGCCGGGGGCGGCCTTCACCATGCTGGCGAAACTCGGGAATGCGGCACTGCCCAGCCGCTGGTATCCTTCGCGATAGAGCTGCGTCGAATAGTGCTGGAATTCCTCGAAGCCGGGGAGGTCCGCCGGGGCGAGTCGCGCGATTTGCCGATGCAAGGCGGCCTGATCGTCGGAATAGTCGAAATTGGTGCCGTCCGGCCAGTTGAGCCGGTAGAAAGGGGACACACGCATCAGCTCGACATCGTCGGCCATGTCGTGATCGGTCAGTTCCCACAATTCTTCCAGGCATGCGGGTGCCGTCAGGACGGTTGGACCGGCATCGAACGTAAACCCGTCTTTCTGCCAGAAATAGGCACAGCCCCCCGGCTTGTCGCGCGCTTCGACAATCGTGGTGGCAACGCCTGCCGCCTGCAATCGGATGGCCAGTGCAAGGCCGCCAAAGCCGGCACCGATCACGCAGGCGTGCTTGCCGTGATACTTCCCCTGACCGGGGTTCATGCCGCTACCCTTTCTGCCAGCGGCCCGCCGCCGCCGGTCAATGCCGCCATGGCCCGCATCGTTTGCGCCGGCGGCTTGCCGCACAGGATACGGATACGGTCCATACGTGTCGAGCGGGCGGCATGGAAACGTTCCACCAGCCCTTGCGGAAGGTTGTAGAACCGAGCGAATACGCGCCATCTCTGGTCAGGCGGGGTATGCCCGAACAGCAGGCGGCCGAGCCTGCGGTAAAAGCGGGTCCTGCCCCAATGCAGCCGGGCCCGTGCCTCCAGCAGTGCGGCAAGCTGCGATCCGGGCAGGTCCGCGTCCGATGCGATCAGCAATGCGGTTTCGACCGCTTGCGGCAGGCTGTTGCCGGTCAACGGATGGGCGAACCCGCCGCGGACACCGGCAATGGCGACATCCTCTATCCTCTGGGCAGATTGATGGGCGGTGAAATTCCCGCCCGTGATGATCGGCGTGACGTCCGTCTGCCTGCCGAGAATCTCGCCATGCCAGCCATGTGCCGTGCAATAGGCGTCGATCCGGCGTGACAGTGCGCTGCGGTCAAGCTCGGGACTGTCGCCATAACAAGTATCGGTCACCAGCAGGTCATGCGCGCCGAGCGGCTGGACATGGGCGAAGCGGCATCCGCCGTGCTGTTCGACAGTCGCATCCATGACGATCGGCCGGGCGATGCCGTGCGGCTGCTTCGTCCGCAAGTGGCGGCCCAGGGAGACTTTCCAGCCGCCTTTCAGATGGGGTGAGGGGGTAAAGCCCCGGCAATCGATCACGGCCCGGGCCCCGATCCGTTCCCCGTCGGCCAGTGTCAGGCCCGAGGCATCCAGTGCGGCGACAGTGCGCTGTGTACGGATCGATTCGTCGGGCAACTGACGACGCAGGGCCGCGTCGAATTCATCGGACGACAGCGAACTGCAAGGCGTGGTCAGCGTGCGGGTGAATCCGGGGAAGCGGACGTCGTAGCCGCTGGCCCATTCCGTCTTGCGGAAAGGATGGAGCAGGTCTGCTCCCACAGGGGAAAGGTCGCTGGCGAACCACGTCCAGCAGCCGTTGCCGCCCAGCGTTTCACCCGCCTCGACCAGCACGATGCGCAATTCGGGCCGATACCGGGCCAGCGCGGCTGCGATCAGCCCGCCGGAAAGCCCGCCACCAGCAATGGCGATATCGAAGTTGCGACCCGTCATCGGGCCAAGGGTTTAGCGGATGCACCCGCATGCGCAACGCTTGCCTGTCCTTAACGGAACGGCAACAAGGTCCGATATGCGAACCTTGCGTGCTCCCTTGCGCCCTCATGCCCGTGCCCTGGTGGCGACAATCGCCCTGCTTCTGCTGGTGCTGGCGATCCTGTTCGCCATGGGGAGGCCGCCGATCTGCGCCTGCGGCACGGTCAAATTGTGGCATGGCGTGGTGCAGTCGGCGGAAAACAGCCAGCACATCACCGACTGGTACAGCCCGAGCCACCTGATCCACGGGTTGCTGTTCTATTTTGTGGCCTGGTTCCTGTGGATTCGCCTGAAATTGCTGCGGCGTCCGCTTGCCCGTTATGCCTTGCCGGTGGCGGTGGCTGTCGAAGGGGCGTGGGAAATCTTTGAAAACACGCCATTCATCATCGACCGCTATCGCGAAGTCACGGTAAGCTGGGGCTATGCCGGGGACAGCATTGTCAATTCGATGTCGGACATCGGCTGGATGATCGTGGGCTTCCTGCTGGCGGGCCGTTTGCCCGTCCGGGCCAGCGTGCTGCTGGCACTGGTTCTGGAAGGGCTGACTTTGATTCTGATCAGGGACAACTTAACACTTAACGTGTTGATGTTACTATGGCCGCTGGAATCGGTCAGACAGTGGCAGGCTATGGGATGATCCCGGAGATGGAGGATAGAGCATGAAATCTGTTGTCGTACATATCGGTCTCGATGGTGAACAGGAAGCTCGTTATCAGGTCGCGGTCGATGTCGTTCGCGCTTTCGAAGGCCATCTCACCTGCGTGCAGACGTCGACTCCGGTCGATGCCTACCTGCCGGTCGATCCATTCGGCGGCGGGGCCTTTATCGGCGATTCCTTCGAACGGATGCGCAAGGCGGAACAGGATGACCGCACCCGGATGGAAGAACGGTTGAAAGTCGAAGGGCTGAGCTGGGACTGGCATTCCCATGCCGGATCGACCGCCCGCCTGCTGACGAGCCATAGCTGGCTGGCCGATCTTGTCGTCGTCAGCGCGCCGCCCGCCGACTGGGCCGCCCGGCTGGGCACGCCGCCGGTTGCCGCGCAAGTCGCGGTCCATGCGCGGGCGCCGGTGCTGGTGGTGCCGGAAGGTGCGAGCGGTTTCGATTGCGAAGGCCCGGCGATCATCGCGTGGAACGGTTCGCCCGAAGCGTGCCAGGCGGTGCGTGCCGCACTGCCGCTGCTCCAGCGCGCGAAATCGGTCACGCTGGTCGCTGTGCAGGAGGCGGACCGTTATGACCTGCCCCCGCTGCAGGCATCGACGTTCCTTTCTCGCCACGGCGTGTCGAGCGAGATCGTGGAAGTCCCTGCCGATGGCCGTTCCGTGGCGGAAGTGCTGCGCACGGCGGCGACCGACCGCAAGGCGGCGTTTCTCGCCATGGGTGCCTATGGCCAGTCGCGCTGGCAGGAAAGCCTGCTGGGCGGTGTGTCACGCGACATGCTGATCGGCACGCCGCTTCCGCTGTTGCTGGCACATTGAGGCGGCAACGGGATATGAGGAAAGGATTCACTGCCGCTGCCGCGACCGCATTCGTGGCTCTTGCCGCACCTGCCATGGGTCAGGAGGCTGACAGTGAATCTTCAGTCTATGATGGTGACTGGCTGAGCATTGGCGCCGGGGTCGGCTACGGCCCGTCCTATGACGGGTCGGACGATTACGTCGCCTATGTGATGCCGGTGGTGCAGGGGAATCTGGGCGGGATCGGGATTGCCCCGCAGCCCGGCGGTTTCTCGCTCGATTTCCTGCCCGATCCGGACTCGGGGATCGGTTTCGATCTGGGCCCTTCCGTCCGCATGCGTTCCAACCGCGCCCGCCAGATCGAGGACCCTGTGGTCCGTTCGCTGGGCAAGCTCGACCATGCGGTCGAAGTGGGGCCGCATGTCGGGATCAGCGTTTCAAAGGTCTTCCACGAATACGACAGCCTGTCGTTCGGCGCGGACGTGCGCTGGGACGTGGCCGGGGCGCACAAGGGCATGGTGATCGCGCCGTCGCTGACCTATTTCACGCCGCTCAATCGCGGTGTGGCGGTCGCGCTCAGTTTCAACACCGAATATGCCGACGGGAAATTCGCGGACTATTATTATTCCGTCACACCGGCGCAGAGCGTGGCCAGCGGATTGCCGGCCTTCGATGCCGGGAAGGGATTCACGAAGGCAGGCGTGACATTGATCGGCGGGATCGACCTGAACGGCAATCTGCTGGACGGTGGCCTGGCGCTGGTGTTCGGGGCCGGATATTCCCGAATGCTGGGCGATGCGAAGGATACGCCTTTCACATCGGTGCGGGGCGATGCCGACCAGCTGTTTGGCGCGATCGGCCTAGGCTACACGTTCTAGGCCGCGAGGAGAACCCGACCCGGGCCGCTGACCGCTATCGAGATTCCGCCAGAGTCTCCTGAGTGGTTGGAATATCTTCGTGGGGCCCAAAGTGGGCCGCCATTGGTTCATTCTGCCTGCCTGCGGCTCTCGTGTCGCCAAAGCAATTAAAGTGATTCGGAAAAAATGCTGCAGGCAGGATGATCCAATCTTGCATCGGACACGTACCTACCAGTGCAACCAAGAATAATTGCACCAAGGAGAATGACCCGATGCATAGACTGTCCAAGCTTGTCGCAATTGTCGCCGCGGGAGCCTTTTCCACGACGATGTTCACTGCCGTTCCCGCTGTGGCTGGCGGCCATATGCAGAGTCATGCCGACACACATCATCATTCCGGCACAATCCTTGACGCTGCTGCTGCCTCGGCAGACCACTCGACACTCGTTGCTGCGGTCAAGGCAGCCGGGCTTGCGGATACGCTCGCGGGGCAAGGACCCTTCACCGTCTTTGCGCCGACAAACAGCGCTTTCGCCAAGCTACCTGAGGGGACCGTGGAAACACTCCTCAAAGCGGAAAACCGCGACACGCTTACAAAAATACTCACCTATCATGTCGTTCCTGGTATGGTTACGGCAAGCGAGCTCATTGGCTTGATCAACGACAACGGTGGAGCCGCCACGCTCACGACAGTGGAAGGCAGCGACCTGACCGCTCGGCTCGACGGAGGCAACGTCGTGCTGGTGGATAGCAAGGGCGGAATGGCAACTGTCACCCAAGCCGATCTCATTCAGTCGAATGGTGTAATCCACGTTACCGACACCGTTTCGATGCCAGACTGACAAAAGCCCACGGTATAAGCGCCCCTTCCGCACTGCGCCTGCATGTCCGGCGCAGTGCGGTGTGGCGCATAGTTGCAGACCAGATCGTTGTCGTGTCGGGAAAGGCACTGATTCAGCGACAATGTCAGAAAGCGGACGTCAGGTGAACGTTCGACAGCTTTCGGGATTCACGATTTGACAGCCCGGTGGCGGTAATGTCGTAGCACCCCCCACCGCACTCTCGACATCCATCCACCGTGCCGGCCTCACTTGGCCAGCGCTTCCTTCGGCAGTGTGGGGCGCTGGGGCGGTTTGGGGGCGGTGCGTTTGCCGGGCTTGAGATAGGTGTCGAACCACTCGATCATCCGCAGGTTATAGTCATAGCGCGCCGCGGCCATGCGGTTGCCATGTCCTTCGCCGGGATAGAACACCAGCCGCACAGGAGTGTCCGGCTGGCGCACCTTGATGTTGCGGTACAGTTCCATGCTCTGCGTCGGGCTGACGCGGGGGTCGGAACCGCCGTGCAGGATCAGCAACGGGGTGCGGGCCTTGTCGACATGATAGATCGGGCTGCGTTCCAGCAGGTGCTGCCATTCCTCCCATGGATACTTGAGTTCGTGGACGAGCCGCATTTCCTGCGGGATGTCGGTAGTGCCGAACTTGCTGATGAGGTCGGAAATGCCGACGAACATCACGCCTGCGGCAAATTCCTCGCTCTGTGCCGTGGAAGCCCAGGCAGTGGCGAACCCGCCGTAAGAGCCGCCCGTCATGCCGACCCGGTCGGTATCGGCCACGCCCAGCGTTACCAGGGCGCGCTTGGCATCGACGAGATCGTCGAATTCCTTCCCTGCATAATCGCCCTGATGCTGCTTGGAAAAGGCTGTGCCATAGGCGGTGGAGCCCCGGTAATTGGGCAGGAACACGGCATAGCCTCTGCCTGCGGCGACTTGCCCCGGCGCGCCATAGCCGGTGACCCAGCCATTGGATTCGTGCGATTCCGGGCCGCCATGGACATCGAGAATGGTGGGCGCGCCGCCTGACGGGACGCCGCTGGCCGGTTCGATCAGTACGCCTTCGATGGCCTGCCCGTCACGCGCGGTAAAGGTCACGGTGCGCTGGGCACCGAAGTCGATTTCGCCCAGCCATGGATTGTGGGAGGTCCAGCGGCGGAACGTACCGTCGGCCAGCACGAAGAGTTCGTCGGGATGGGTGGGGCTGTTGGCTCTGGCCGCGACCATTCCGCCAGCCGCATCCAGTCCGGTCAGGATCAACGAACCGGGGTCGACTTCGGTGAAAGTCTCTCCATCGGCGGCATAGATCCGCAGGCGGCTTTGCGCGCCGATGTGGATCACGGCGGCCAGCCTCCCGTCAGGCAGCCATTCCGCGTCGATTGCGGCTTCGGATGCCCCCGCGTTGAGCGCGCGCTGCGCCCCGGTCGCCAGATCGACGATATGCAGCGTGGTCGGTGACGGGTCGTGTTCGTCCACGGCGGCGAGCAGGGCCAGACGCTTTCCATCGGGCGACAGCTCCGGATCGGCGATCTTGCCGGGCGTCTCGATCGTGCGAACGGCCTGCCCGGTCGCGAGGTCGATCAGCGCCGCCCGCTGGCGGGTATAGCTGTCGTCGACGCTGGGTGTCGGGGCGGTCAGCACCACGGCCTGCCGCCCATCCGGCGTCACTTGCAGGGCAGTGACCTGACCCGACACGGGAATCTGGCGCGGGGCCTTGTCCGCACTCTTGCCTGCCTTCGCGGCGAACAGGCGGTTGTAGCCCCACTCTTCCTCGTAGACGGTGGCGTTGAACCCGGCCTTGTCCTCGCTATCGCGCCGGGTGTCCCTGGCGGGGGCGGCCAGCAGGTAGATCGTTTCGCCATCGGGTGCCCAGGCGTAGTCGATCACTGCGGCACCTTCCACTTCGGCCAGCTTGCGGTGGCCGCCGCCGTCGACCGGAATGCCCCAGACCGCGTCTTTCTCTCCCTTCGCGGCCCAGATGAAGCCGATTGTCCGCCCGTCGGGAGAGAACCGCACCGCGGCCACATCCATGTCGGCGGGCAGATATTCGCGCTCTTGTTCCGGTCCCCATGCCAGTTCGAGCTGGTCCTGCGTCCGCGCATTCGCTTCCCCGCGCGTGACATCGGGCAGCCGCGCGCGGGTATAGGCGATGCGCGATCCGTCGGGCGCCACCGCGATCCGCCCCACACGCTCCAGCCGGGCGACGTCCTCCGTCGTCATCGGCCGGGCCATGGCCGTGCCGGACAGTGCAATCAGGGCCAGGGCAGCGGTGGGGATCAGGGCAAGCGGACGGGACATAGCAATCTTTCGGCTGGTTCCTCTCGCCATTACCATAACGGCGCGGCATGGCGCGGCAACGGCCCGGCGGCGGGCCTTGCCGGTTTTTCCACGCCGCACCCTTCCCATGCCGGGACATAGGCCCTATCATGGGCCTTCCCCGGGGAGCCATGCGAAGCCCTTCTGCCGAAGGTCTGTGGCTGAGAGGTGGGAGTCGCGTCCCACGACCCGTCGAACCTGAACCCGTTAGCACGGGCGGAGGGAGGGTATTTGCAGACTGGACAAATCCGTTTGCTGCGCCATCCTCTTTCCAACCAATACGACGGAGGAGGATGTTCAATGCACGAGACGTTCGACCCGACCACATGGTCGGCCACATTGCTCGGTCTGTTTACGCTGTTCGCGGCGGTCGGCGCCTTGCGCAAGCCCGGCATATGGCAGACGCTGGTCGACGAGATCGAGAAATCGCCGGCCCTGCAACTGATCAGCGGCGGGCTGGAAATGCTGGTCGGCGCGGTGATCTATCTCGCCAATCCGTGGGTGCCTTCTGATCTGCTGGCCTGCGTGATGAAGGCGCTGGCAGGGCTGATGATGCTGGAAGCGCTGGCTGTGCTCGGCTTTTCCGACATCTATTTCCAGTTCTGGCTCCGCAATCTCAGCTTCATGCATCGCGGCTGGGCAATCGTGACGTTCCTGTGCGGATTCGGCCTGACCGTGGCCGGGCTGTTCCGCTTCACCTGATTCAATCCAAGACGAAAGACCTCCTTCATGGCCGATATCAACTCGCACATCGAAATAGGCGTCACCACCGGGCCGATCCGGGGCAGCCGCAAGATCCACGTGCCCGCGCCGGGGAATCCGGCAGTGCGCGTGGCGATGCGCGAGATTGCGCTCGAACCGTCGAGCGGGGAGCCGCCGGTGCGGGTCTATGACACGTCCGGCCCCTATACCGACCCCGATGCCACTATCGACATCGCGGCGGGCCTGCCCGCCCTGCGGCGCGAATGGCAACTGGGCCGGGGCGATGTGGAGGAATACACCCCGCGCGAAGTGAGGCCGGAAGACAATGGCCAGCTCGGGCCAGACCGTTCGGGCGGGGTTCCCCCGTTCCCGACGGCGCTGCGCCGCCCGCTGCGGGCAAAGGCGGGCGGGAACATCTCGCAAATGCACTATGCCCGGCAGGGGATCGTCACGCCGGAAATGGAATATGTGGCGATTCGCGAGAATCTCGGGCGTGAGATGCTCAAGGACCAGCTCCGCGACGGCGAAAGCTGGGGCGCGGAAATTCCCGATTACGTGACGCCCGAATTCGTGCGCGACGAAGTGGCGCGCGGCCGGGCGATCATTCCCAGCAACGTCAACCATCCCGAATGCGAACCGATGGCGATCGGCCGCAACTTCCTGGTCAAGATCAATGCCAATATCGGCAATTCCGCCGTCGCGTCGGACGTGGCGAGCGAAGTGGACAAGATGGTCTGGTCGATCCGCTGGGGCGCGGACACGGTGATGGACCTGTCCACCGGCCGCAACATTCACGACACGCGCGAATGGATCGTCCGCAACAGCCCGGTACCGATCGGCACGGTGCCGATCTATCAGGCGCTGGAAAAGGTCGGCGGCATTGCCGAAGACCTGACCTGGGACATCTTCCGTGACACTCTGATCGAACAGGCCGAACAGGGCGTCGATTACTTCACGATCCACGCCGGCGTGCGCCTGCCCTACATCCCGCTGACGGCCAAGCGCGTCACCGGGATCGTCAGCCGCGGGGGCTCGATCATGGCCAAGTGGTGTCTCGCGCATCACAAGGAGAGTTTCCTGTACGAGCACTTCGACGAGATCACGGAGATCATGAAGGCTTATGACATCGCCTATTCGCTGGGCGATGGCCTGCGCCCCGGCAGTATCGCGGACGCCAATGACGAGGCGCAGTTCGCGGAACTCTATACGCTGGGCGAACTGACCAAGCGCGCCTGGGAACAGGACGTGCAGGTGATGATCGAAGGGCCGGGCCATGTGCCCATGCACAAGATCAAGGAAAACATGACCAAGCAGCTGGAGGCGTGCGGCGAAGCCCCGTTCTATACCCTCGGGCCGCTCGTTACCGACATTGCGCCGGGATACGATCACATCACCAGCGGCATCGGCGCGGCGCAGATCGGCTGGTACGGCACGGCGATGCTTTGCTACGTCACGCCCAAGGAACACCTTGGTCTGCCTGACCGCGACGATGTGAAAGTCGGCGTGGTGACGTACAAGCTCGCCGCCCATGCCGCGGACCTCGCCAAGGGCCACCCGGCGGCTCAGGTTCGTGACGATGCGCTGTCGAAGGCGCGCTTCGAATTTCGTTGGCGCGACCAGTTCAATCTCAGCCTCGATCCCGATACGGCAGAGCAATACCACGACCAGACTCTCCCGGCCGAAGGCGCGAAAACCGCGCACTTCTGCTCCATGTGCGGCCCGAAATTCTGCTCGATGAAGATCACGCAGGAAGTGCGCGACTTCGCGGCAAAGCAAAACCAGGACAGCACCGGCTTTATCGCCGCTTCTGATGAAAAGGCGGCGGAAAAGGGCATGGAGGAGATGGCCGAGAAATTCCGCGAGGAAGGCGGGGAAGTCTATTTGAAGACCGGAGAAGGGTGAGGGCGGGCTTGCCCGCCTCTCTCTAGCCCCGCGCCAGTTTCACCAGCACCTGATCCAGTGCTTGCAGAAAGCGTGAGCGGTCCGCCTTGCTGAACGGGGGCGGGCCGCCGGTTATACCGTCGGCCCCGGCGCGCAGGTCGGCCATGATCGCGCGCGTGGCGATGGCCGAGCCGATGGAGCTGGTGGTGAACGGCTTGCCATTGTGCGCCAGCACGGTCGCCCCGGCTTTCAGGCAGCGGTCGGCCAGCAGGATATCGCCGGTAATCACCACGCTGGCGGGCGTCGCCCGTTCGGCGATCCAGTCATCCGCCGCATCGAAGCCGTCGTCCACCACCACGCGGCTGACCAATGCGCTGTCCGGAATACGGAAGATCGCGTTGCTGACCACGCTGACCGGCACCCGGTGGCGCAGGGCCACCTTGTAGATTTCCTCTTTCACCGGGCAGGCATCGGCGTCGATCATGATGTGCGGGCTGGTCATACCGCGCAGGCCTAGCGGATCGGGGGCTCAGGGCAAGGTTCGGGAGGCGGCGGCAGGTTACAAGCTTTTACATTGCCGGGGGGTGCGATTGGCGTATCGTCCGCCGTTCCGAGCCATTCGGAGAGGAGGGACAGATGATACGGCATTTGATGGCGGAGTTTTTCGGTACGTTCTGGCTGGTGTTCGGCGGTTGCGGGTCGGCAGTGCTCGCCGCGGCCTTTCCCGAACTGGGGATCGGTTTCGCCGGTGTCGCGCTGGCGTTCGGCCTGACCGTGGTCACGATGGCCTACGCCGTGGGCGGGATTTCCGGCGGGCATTTCAACCCTGCGGTATCGCTGGGCCTCGCCGTGGCCAACCGCTTTTCCTGGAAGGAACTGGTGCCGTACTGGATTGCGCAGATCCTGGGGGCGATCGTTGCCGCGGCGGCGCTTTATGCCATCGCATCGGGCAAGGCCGGTTTCGCACCGGGCGGGTTTGCGTCCAACGGATATGGCGATCTGTCGCCCGGCGGCTATTCGATGCAGGCCGCGCTGATGATCGAGATCATCCTGACGGCCGGCTTCCTGATCGTCATTCTCGGCTCCACTTCGAAAGCCGCACCTTCGGGCTTTGCGCCGCTGGCGATCGGTCTGGCGTTGACGTTGATCCACCTGATCTCGATCCCGGTCACGAACACGTCGGTCAATCCGGCCCGTTCCACGGGCGTGGCGCTGTTCGCGGAAACCCATGCGCTGGATCAGCTCTGGCTGTTCTGGCTCGCTCCGCTGGTTGGCGCGGTGATCGGCGGGCTGATCTGGAAAGTGCTGCTGACCCCCGGTGAGGCACCGGAAGGTATCGGCGGCGAAGGCGCGCCTGACTGATCCCGGAATGAAGAGCGGCGCGGGGATACGGCAATTTGCTGTCTTCCCGCGCCATCCGCCCCTATAGGCCCGGCTCACTTACAGGAGCCCCCAATGGCCGATCTTTATCTCAAGGCGCTGGAATCGGAGCGCAAAGCCCTATGGGCCACCTGCCGCCTGAAAGGGCTGCCGAGGGACACGACCGAACGCAGGCGTATTGCCGAACTGGACGAGCTGATCGCTGCGCACAAGGCGAAGAAGGGGGCCTGATCGCCCCTTTGCGTCACCCCCGTGCGCCCTCTCGCTGAGAGGGCAGGCACGCGCGGACAGGTCGGCCGTGAGAGGCAATGGGCCGCCCCATGCCAGCCTGCCGCGCCGTTCCGGATTATGTGTTCTTCATATTCTCCAGCCCTCGGATCGCGCCGGGTTTGAGCGAGGGGTTGGATGCATTCTGCTTCTTCGGTTTTTCCGCCTTGGGTTTGCGGATTTCCCTGTTCGATTTCTTCTGGCCTTTGGCCATGCCGGTTCCAATCGGGGCGGAATGCCCCGGATGGCCTTACGCCCTTATTCGGGCCATGGCGCGGTAATTCGGCACCGGTGCGGCCGTGGATTCCGGACCCAACGCGGTGTTCCGGCGTTGGTCGGATGAAAGGAGCAGTGCATGTTCGTCGCAGCCTATTGGTGGAAAGTGCATCCGGGCAAGGAAGACCAGTTTCGCGCCGCGTGGCGGCGGGGAACCCGGCTGATCCGGGAAAAATACGGCTCGCTCGGTTCGCGTCTGCATTACGAGGATCTGGGCCAGGGCGACGGGCGCTTCGTCGGGGTGGCGGAATGGCCGGACCGGGCGACATGGCAGACGGCATTCGATGCGAAGATGGTCTATGACGATCCCGGCACGCGCCGCGCGTTTACCGATGCGATTGCGGATACTGCGGACGAGCCGCTGTTGTTGATGGAAGTGACGGACGATCTGCTGGATCGGGCCGATGGAGAGGCCGAATGAACCGCTTCGCCCCGCTCGCTCTCGGCTCGCTTATGGTCGGGGCGCTGGCGCTGAGCGCGTGCCAGCCCGATGGCCCCGTACACTCCGCCCCGCAACCGGATGCATCCGTGCCGCCGCCCCATGCGGACCCGGACAAGCCCGTGTTGCAGGCCTATCCGCTGGCAGCGGAACTGGTCCGGCTGGAATGGAGCAACGCGGAAAATCGCGCCGCCTGTGCGCCGGTGACATTCACGGATGCCGGCGGGATCGCGTTCAATGCGCGGCGGGCGGAATTTTCCGGCGGCTGGGCGGTTGCATTCGATTTGCCCGGAACACGCAGCGCCTTCGGCATCGCGGGCACCGGGCTATTGCCTGACGATCGTGACGATCCGGCAGCGCAGGAGCGGCGGCTGAAGGCGCAGTGGCCGCATTTCCGCCGCTTGCCTGACCTGCCGCAACCGGCCTTTGCCGGATACGGGCTGGAGGGTGCGCGTGCCTATCCCGCCGATGCGCCTGACGGCGTGGGCAGCCAGTCGCTCGCCTATCTGCGGATCGGCGGGCAGCAATGCCTGTACAACGTGTGGAGCAAGCTGGGCCGCGCGCATCTGGAAACCTTGCTGGATTCGCTGCGGATGCTGTGATGGCGGGCGGGTGGCCGTGCGGCCTTTCCTACACGCGCGAAACCTGCCTTATGCTGCGGGATGACACGACGCTCCACCCGCAAGCCTTCCCGATCATGGCCCGCATACCGGCGGGTCCCGCCCTTCGTTCCCGTGCCGCTGCGCGCCCGGCGCGACGGCTGGACGCCCTTGCGGCAGGCCCGGTTCATCGGCTGGCTCGCGCAGACCGGTTCCGTTTCCAAAGCGGCAGCGCGGGTGGGATGCTCGCGAGAGACTGCCTATCGGTTGCGGCGCAGGCCGGGCGCGGAAAGTTTCGTCGCGGCATGGGACGCGGTGCTGGCGCTGCGTGCCGGTAACGGGGTGCCCCGGCGGAAGGTCACACCCGGCGAACTGTGGGCCTGCGCACTGGAGGGGCCGTTCACTGTGCGAATGCGGCGCGGCCGGTTTACCGGAACCTTGCGGAAACCCAGCAATTCCGCGCTTTTGCGCCTGCTTTCCACATATGACCGGGCATTGCGGGGGCGCTACGGATGAACGCTGCTGGCCCGCTGGACCGGGCGCACATTCAGCGCGTTTCGTGTCACGCACGCACCGGCCGGTATCCGGATCAGCGCTTCTTCACGAACTCCGCCCGCAGGACGAGGCCCTTGATGCCGGGATACTTGCAGTCGATTTCCTGTGCGTCGCCGGTCAGCCGGATCGACTTGATCAGCGTGCCCTGCTTCAACGTCTGGCCCGCGCCCTTGACTTCCAGATCCTTGATCAGTGTGACCTGGTCGCCATCGGCCAGCAGGTTGCCCACCGCGTCGCGGACTTCCACCGTGTCGGCGGCTGCCTGCTTGGCGGCCAATTCGGATGCAGGCATCCATTCGCCGCTTTCCTCGTCGTATACGTACTCTTCGTCGTCGCCGCTCATCATGGTTGTCCCTGTTGGTGGATGGGGCCCTATGTCAGGCCGGAGGCCCTGCCACAAGCGCGCCGCATCGCAAGGGTGCACGGGGATCTTGCGGGCGCCGCCGATCCGCTGCAATGTCGGCGGCACGATGTACCGCACAGCTTCTCTCATCCTTATCGCTCCTGCCCTTGCCGCCTGCAATCCCAGCAGTCCGGGCGAAACCAATGCACCCGGCGATCCCGAAGACCGCCATCCCTACGAAGGGATCGCCCCGGGCGAGGCGGTTCACTTTACCGGGACGGAACCCTTCTGGGGCGGCCAGGCCGAGGGGGGTATGCTGACCTACACTACGCCTGAAAACCCGGATGGGGAGGTTATCCGCATCGCGCGCTTCGCCGGGCGCAATGGCATCTCGTTCACCGGCAAGCTGGGCGACAAGCCGTTCGGCATGGCCGTGACACCGGGAGAATGCAGCGACGGCATGTCCGACCGGACTTATCCGTTCACCGTGACTTTGCGGATCGGTCCGCAGGGGACGGGCGAATTGCGCACCGGCTGCGCATGGACGGCATCGCGGCCGTTCACGGGACCTGAAAATCCCTGAGGGCATCCCCATATGAACGGCATGACACAAGCGACGCCTCATGCCCGCCAGCCGGCCCTGTTCATCCCCCACGGCGGGGGGCCGTGCTTCTTCATGCCCGACCCCACCGGGATGTGGAGCAGGATGGAAGGCTATTTGCGTTCCATTCCCGCCAGCCTGCCGGAACGCCCGCGGGCCATCCTGCTGGTGTCCGCTCATTGGGAGACGCGCGGCTTTGCCTTTACCGGGGCGGAGCATCCGGGATTGATCTACGATTACTATGGTTTTCCGCCGCACACGTACGAACTGACCTATCCCGCGCCCGGCGCTCCGTGGCTGGCGGAACGGGCGGCGGGCCTGCTGCGCGGCAACGGGCTGGAAGCTGCGGTCGATCCGGATCACGGTTTCGACCACGGCATGTTCATTCCGTTGAAAGTCGCCTTTCCCGATGCCGATATTCCGGTGGTGGAAATGTCGCTCGACGCGAGCCTTGACCCCGCGTTGCACCTTGCCGCCGGTCGGGCGCTGGCACCCTTGCGGGATGAAGGCGTGCTGGTGATCGGATCGGGCATGAGCTTCCACAACATGCAGGTGATGCGCAATCCGGGGCTGGCCGCCTATTCGACCGATTTCGATCATTGGCTGGGCCATGCGGCGCAAATGGACGCAGACGAGCGCGGGGCCTTGCTGGCGCAATGGGCAGCGGCCCCCAATGCGCGCCACAGCCATCCGCGGGAAGAACACCTGCTGCCGTTGATGGTGGCTGCCGGTGCGTCCGACGCGCCGGGAACAGTGGACTATTCCGAAAACATGCTGGGCAGTGCCTTGTCTGGATACCGGTTCGCCTGAAGCGTTCCGGCGCCCGAACACGGGGTTGCGGCTGGCAGGATCGAACATTGCATGGGGGCGACGGCAAATTTGCGAATGCCCCCCTTGTCCTGCCGGTAAGGGCGCGCCTAAGGAGGCCCTCGCAAACCAATTCCCAGATCTGAAAGGAATGCAGATGACCAAGGGCGCAGGACATGCAAAGCTGGCCGTGGCCCGGCTCGCCAGCCCGGAATTGCTGGGAAAGGCGGGTTTTTCCCTGCGTTCGGCAGCGTTCGAGGATGGGGAGGAATTGGATCCGTGCTTCACTGCCGACGAAGAGGATGCCGTCGCACCGCCCCTGGAATGGACCGCTCCGCCTCCAGGCGCGATGGAACTGGCGCTGGTGGTGGAAGACCCCGATGCGCCGGGTGACGAACCTGCCTGCCATTGGCTGGTCTGGGGTCTCGCCGGGCAGAAGGGGCAATTGCTCGAAGGCGAAGTGCCGCCGCGCGTAGGCAAGAATGCCCATCGCAACAGCGAATGGTTGCTGCCCGAACCGCCGCATGACGATGATGCGCATGCTTATGTCTTTCAGCTGTTCGCGCTCGACCTGCCGTTGACACTGATGCCCGGCGCGTCGCGCGACGAACTGTTCGCTGCGATGGAAGGGCACGTCGTCGGCGCAGCGATCCTGACGGCGATGTATGCCCGCACGGACGAGGATGACGAAAGCTGGGACGATGGCGAGGACGAAGCTTAAGCCTCGTCCTGCTTGCCCGGAACCCAGCCGGGTTCTGCCAGAGTGAAGCCGGAAAATTCGAAACCCGGCGCAACCACACAGGAAACGAGGACATAGCCGGCCCCGCCGCCGGGGGCCGGGTCCGCCGCCTGCCAATGGCCGGCAGGCACGACCTGCTGGAGCCGATGGTCCGACAGCAGGCCGGGGCCGAGGATCGTGGTAGCGATGGGGCCGGTTTCATGCGGGGCGATGGCAAGGCGCAATGGATCGCCTGCATGCCATAACCAGATCTCGTCCGCGTCGACCCTGTGCCAGTGGGACCGCTGGTGCGCTTCGAGCAGGAACAGGATGGCAGTGCTGGCAACCCGTTCCCCCGCGACAGACGGCGCTCGCCACGTTTCCCGATACCATCCCCCTTCGGGGTGAGGCGCGAGTTCCAGCCGCTCAATCAGCGCTCTTGCATTCAGGCCGTCCATGATTGCAGCTTGCCCTGATGCGCCGGGGCTGGCTAGCTGGTTTGCGGATATTTGCCGGAGGAGATGTGCGATGCGTTGGATGGGGGCCGTGGCCGGGGGGATACTGCTGCTGGGGGCAGGGCCCTTGTCTGCCCGAACGCCCGAGCAGGTGGCGGAAGCCGCGCTTCGCGTCGCGCCGGTGTTCGATGGGCACAACGATACCCCGATCCAGTTGCGCGGCCGTTACCATGACGTGATCGGCGATTTCGACTTTGCCGATACGTCCACCACCGGAAGCCCCGATGCTGTCGGCACATGGAAAGGCCGGACCATGCACACCGACCTTGCGCGTCTGCGCAAGGGACACGTGGGGGCGCAATTCTGGTCGGTTTACGTATCGGCCGAACTCGATGAAGCGGCAGCCGTGCAGGCGACTCTGGAACAGATCGACGTGACCAAGCGGCTGGTTGCCCGCTACCCTGCGGAAATGCAGTTGGCCCTGACCGCCGCTGATGTCGAGCGGGACATGAAGCGGGGCAGGGTCGCGTCCCTGCTCGGAATGGAAGGCGGGCATTCGATCGGTTCCAGCCTGGGCGTGTTGCGCCAGATGTACGCACTGGGCGTGCGGTACATGACGCTTACTCATTCGAAGAACACCCCATGGGCGGACAGCGCGACGGATGTGCCTGAACATGACGGGCTGACCGATTTTGGCCGGGAGGTTGTGCGCGAGATGAACCGGCTGGGCATGCTGGTCGATCTCAGCCATGTCAGTGAGGAAACCATGCTCGATGCGCTGGAAGTGGCGCGGGCGCCAGTGATCTTCAGCCATTCGGGCGCACGTGCGGTCAATGGTCATGCCCGCAATGTGCCGGACAATGTCCTGGCGAAAGTGCGGGACAACGGCGGTATCGTGATGGCAGTGGCCTTGCCGGGATATGTCAGCGAAGCCGCGCGGCAATGGCTGGCGGACCGCAAGGGCGAGGAAGCCCGGTTGCAGTCGCTCTGGCAGGGACAGCCGGATCAGGTCATCGCCGGGTTGGCGGCATGGGACAAGGCGCACCCTGAACCGGCCACGACCGTGTCCGACATGGCCGACCATATCGATCATCTGAGGCAGGTGGCCGGGATCGACCACATCGGCATCGGTGGCGACTATGACGGCATGGCCACGGGGCCGGTCGGAATGGAGGACGTGTCAGGCTATCCGGCACTGTTCGAGGAACTGGCCCGGCGCGGCTATTCGCAAGCTGACCTGGAGAAAATCGCCAGCCGCAATATCCTGCGTGTCATGCGAGCAGCGGAAGCCTATGCGGCGGCGCATCGCGCTGATCCTCCGATCGAGACGCCGGTACCGGACTGAGGTAGGGATCAGTGCGAATCGATCCGTGACAGCATCCGGAAGAAGAACGCGGTCGACCAGCCCAGCAGGATGACGCCCATGATGCTTTCGAATGCGCCGGTCAGGCGCCATTCGATGGCGATATGCATGTCGCTGTATCCGACAGTCGAATAACTGATCGTCGAGAAATAGAGCGCCTGTTCAAGATTGGCGACCGCGCCCACCACCAGATAGAATACGGCAAACAGCCAGATCTCGATCCCGTGCAGCGCGATCAACGCGACGACTATGGAGAGGGTGAAGATCGCTCCGCGCCGTGAAAGTGGGTCGGTATGTTCGAGCCGTTCTATCGAGGCTTCGCTATGCAGCGCGCGATTGAGGCTGAACAGACCGAGCCCGTGGATCGCCACGCAGATGACCAGCATGATCGAAGAAACCACAAACTGGGTGAAGAGGTGCGGTTGCATGCCCCCTATTTGCAATTATCCGGCGAGCAGCGCCAGTGTCCGTTCGTCCCGTTTGCCGCAATAAAACAGCTCCATTGCCTCGGCGAAGCAGGGCAAGCTGCCCGCAACATCGAATAACGTCATGCAACTGTGGAATTTTTGCGCATCGAGCGGGCCGAAAATGTCTGTCGCGCTGCGCTGTCCCGCCCAGGCGGACACGACGCCTGTACATTCCTGTAATCGCCCGCCCAACGTCGGATGGGCGAGGAAAGCGGGGGCTTCGGCCAGATTTTCAATGGCGTAAAACCGCGCGGTTTCGCTCTGGCCCAGTCCGGCGATCTGAGGGAACACGAACCACATCCAGTGGCTCTGTTTGCGGCCTGCCTTCAATTCCTCCAGCGCACGGGCGTAAATGCCGTGACGGTCCTGCGCGGAAACAAAGCGACCGAGATCGTTATCGCTCACCGGGCAGGCATTTGGCAAACAGACTTATCCGGATGCCAGAGCTCCCGTGATCCAGGTGGCGGACAGCAGGGCGATCGCGAGGAACAGGCTGATGGCCAGTACCCAGCGAACGATATGCGGGGTTGATCCTCCGCGTGCCTTGTCGGTGTCGACGTGGACTTCTTCGCCTTGGCTTTCCATGGCTTGCACTCCCGTTGTTGCCGGGGACAATCGCGGTCCCCACACAACAACGGTTTGCAATGGCTGATGTTCCGGCAGGCGGCAGCCGGATCAGTCGCGCAGCAGTTCGTTGATCCCGGTCTTGGAACGGGTCTGCGCATCCACCGTCTTCACGATCACGGCGCAATAGAGGGAGGGGCCGGGCGTGCCGTCAGGCAAGGGCTTGCCGGGCATCGAGCCGGGGACAACCACCGAATAGGGCGGCACTTTGCCGATGTGCACTTCGCCTGTGCTGCGGTCGACGATCTTGGTCGAAGCGCCGAGGAAAACGCCCATCGAGAGGACGGCGCCTTCGCCTACGATGACGCCTTCGGCCACTTCCGAACGGGCGCCGATGAAGCAGTTGTCTTCGATGATGACGGGGCCGGCCTGCAATGGTTCGAGCACGCCGCCGATTCCGGCGCCGCCGGAAATGTGGACGTTCTTGCCGATCTGCGCACAGCTGCCGACGGTCGCCCAGGTATCGACCATGGTGCCATCGCCGACATAAGCGCCGATATTGACGAAGCTGGGCATCAGCACCACGCCCTTGCCGATATGGCTGCCCTGGCGTGCGACCGCGCCGGGCACCACGCGGAAACCTGCCGCGCGGAAACGGGCATCGTCCCAACCGGTGAATTTGCTGGGCACCTTGTCGAATGCGGGGGCTCCGCCCGAACCGGCCTCGATCGGCACATTGTCATTGAGGCGGAACGACAACAGCACGGCCTTCTTCAGCCATTGGTTGACTTTCCAGCCACCCTGACCGTCCGGTTCGGCGACGCGGCCTTCCCCACTGTCGAGCAGGGCCAGTGCGGCTTCGACATGTTCGCGCACGTCCGCGCTTGCTGGCGTGACGGTATCGCGTGCCTCCCAGGCGGCTTCGATGGCGGCGGCGAGTTGAGCGGACATGGGTGGCATTCTCCTCCACAGGGTATTCGGGACCGGGCGTGGCGCCTAACGCTTTGCGGCATGGGGGGCAAGGGCGCTCAAGACCGGGACGGCATGGTGTGCGCCGATCGTATGCAAAATTTTTAACCAAGTCTGCGAAAATGGCCTTTCAGTCAGGGGAGGAGAGGCCGGTGCGATCAGCGAAAGCTTGCAGGCAGATGCTGCGTTACGGAATGGTATTGTCCGGATTGGTACTGGTGACTGCCTGTGGCGGCGGTGGCGGAGTCTCGAGCACACCGGCTCCTGCGCCAGCCCCCGCACCAGCTCCAGCCCCTGCTCCAAGTCCTGCGCCGGCTCCGACACCTACACCTAGACCTACACCTAGTCCGACCCCCACACCGACGCCCACTCCCACTCCCACTCCCACTCCCACCCAGACCCTGCCGACTCTCACACCGGTTCCGGCGGCATTCGATACGGCGGAATTTCGCCGCAGCGATGGGCCCGGCCTGCACAATGCCGTTGCCGCGTGGCAGGATGGCGCGACGGGAGCAGGTGTGGCCATCGGCATCGTCGATAGCGGGATTGAAACGGCCAACAGCGAATTCACCGGGCGCATTTCTTCCGCATCGGCCGATTTTGCAGGCAACGGAACAATCGAAGCCGTCGGGATGCATGGCACCTGGGTTGCCTTGGTGGCGGCCGCCGCGCGCAATGACAGCGGCACTGTGGGGATCGCTTACAATGCAACGATCATGGCCTTGCGGGCCGACACTCCCGGCTCATGCCCGGACGATTGCTCCTTCGAAGATCCCGCAATCGCGGCCGCAATCGATCATGCGGTGAACAATGGCGCGAGGGTCATCAACCTGTCGCTGGGAGGCGGGTTGCCGAGCAGGGATGTGACCACTGCGATTGCCAATGCCGCAGCGGCAGGTGTCGTGGTGATCGTCTCCGCCGGAAACGATCAGGCATCCCGGCCGGATTCATTCGCGACCGGTATGTTGAGTGCGGCCGATGGCCATCTCATCATTGCCGGCTCGATCGATTCCTCAGGCAATCTTTCCAGCTTCAGCAACAGGGCCGGGACGGGAAACAGCCAGAATTATTATCTCGCGGCTCTGGGCGAGAGAATCTATATCGAGGCGGGCGGTCCGGTGCTCATTTCCGGGACCAGTTTCTCGGCCCCGCAGATCGCCGGGGCTGCCGCTTTGCTGGCCCAGGCATTTCCCTCGCTTACCGGCTCGGAAATCGTCGACATCCTGCTTTCTTCAGCCTTCGATGCGGGCAGCGCCGGGGTAGATTCGATCTATGGCCGGGGCATTCTGGATATCGCCGCTGCATTTCAGCCGATCGGGACCACCAGTCTTGCCGGATCGCAAACACCGCTCTCTCTCGGAGACAGCACCGGGGCGACATCGACGGCAATGGGCGATGCGTTGACAGGCGCTTCGCTCGGGGCGGTAGTCCTCGATGGCTATGACCGGGCCTATGTGCGTGATCTTGCCGTTGCAATGCGCAGCGCCTCGCTCGTGCCTCGGTTGACCAATGCGCTGGCCGGCGAACAGCGTTTCCTCGGGGGAGCGAACGAAAAGGCGAGTTTTGCTTTCACGATCGACGCCCGGGCAGGCTCGGCAATGGAAGCCTGGCCTGCCGCCTTGCGCCTTTCACAGGCCGATGCGCACGAAGCGAAGATTCTGGCGGCCAGAATTGCCTTGCGGCTTTCACCGGATACCCAGCTTGGCTTTGCCTTTGCGGATAGTGCCGATGAACTGGTCGCGCAATTGCAGGGCGCGCGGCAACCGGCTTTCTTCATTGCGCGCGATGCGGGCAGCGAGGACGGGTTCATGGCCGGGGACAAGGTGTCGCTGGCCATGCGGCGGCAATTCGGTCGATGGGGGCTGACTGCCAGCGGAGAAAGCGCCCATATCCTTTCCGGTGCGCCCGTGCTGTTCGATGATGCGTTGCGTCCGTCGCGTGCAGACGATGGCATGACACGCTTCGGCGTGGCGGTTGACCGGCACTGGGGCGGTCTTGCCGTGGCGTTTGGCGTGAACTGGCTGGCAGAGGATCGCACGATACTGGGCGCCCGTCTGCATGATGGATTTGGCGCCAAAGGCGCTGACAGCGTGTTTCTCGATGGGCGCGCAAGCTGGAGTGTCGGGCGCTCCTTGCATGTCGGGGCCGCGTGGCGCGAAGGCTGGACAATGGCGCGCAACGCAGGTGTTGTCGCGGGTGGCTCGCTGCTCCGCAGCCGGGCATGGTCGCTGGACGTCAGCCGGGACGCCATCTTCGGCAGGTCTGACCGGATCGCCTTCCGGTTGGCGCAGCCGCTCCGGGTTGAGAAGGGCGGCCTCAATCTCGATCTGCCCGTCAGCTACGATTATGCGACGGAGACGCCCGGCTTTGCCCTGCGCAAGCTCAACCTGACACCGAAGGGCAGGGAGCTGATGGCGGAACTCGGCTGGAGCGGGCCATTGCTGTCAGGCCACCTCGCGGCCAGCCTGTTCTATCGCAAGGACCCCGGTCATTACGCCGCGCTTCCCGATGACAAGGGCGTGGCCTTGCGCTGGAGTACGAATTTCTGACAGCCGGGTGAGATTCAGCGCATCAGTTCGCGCACGAAATCGACCAGGCCGGTTTGCCGCGTGCGGCGCAACCGCTCGGCCGCCAGAATGGTCCGGACTTTGGCGAAACAGGTGTCGACGTCATCATTGACCACGACATAGTCGTAGCCGTCCCAGTGGCTGATTTCCGATCGCGCGCGTTCCATGCGCCCCGCGATGACTGCGGCACTGTCGGTCCCGCGGGAGGACAGGCGATGTTCCAGTTCAGCAATGCTGGGCGGCAGCAGGAAGACGCGCACGACGTCCGGTCCTGCCCTTTGGTAAAGCTGCTGGGTTCCCTGCCAGTCGATATCGAACAGGTAGTCCTTGCCATTGCGCAGGCCCGCGTCGATTTCCGCCTTTGGCGTGCCATAGCAATTGCCGAATACCTCCGCCCATTCGAGGAAGGCGTCTTCGGCAACCATCCGGTCGAATTCCGGGCGCCGGGCGAAGATGTAATCCGTACCGTCGGTTTCGCCGGGGCGCTGCGGCCGGGTCGTGACGGAAACCGACATATGAAGATTCTCCTCGGCGGCGAGGAGCATGCGTGAAATGGTGGTCTTGCCCGCACCGGAGGGTGAGGAAAGGACGAACATCAGTCCGCGGCGATTGAGGCTTTCCGTATTGGCCATGCCCGCAATTGGCGCGAGGCCGTGCGGGAATCAAGCCCATCTGTCAGCTCGGCAATGATCGCGCGGGTTTCGTTCAGGATACGTCGGGCTTCTTGCCTTGCGCTGGTGACGGACTTGCAGGCGCTTCCTTCGCGCGGCGTCTGGCCCTTGCCCGGTCGAGCAGGGCCTTGGCCATTAATCCGGTCCCGATCAGAAGCGCACCTGGCAGCGAGCGGGTGGCCAGCCTGCTGGCGTTGGCGGAGAAAATCCGCCTCCCCAGAGTTTGACTGGCCAAAATCTGCTTGGCTGCCTGCGGATTGTAGCGGGAACGGACCAGCGCCTTTTCAATCGCCAGCCGCGCGAGCGTGGTTCCGCCGCGCATGAGAATGTCGCCAATCAGCAGGTTGGTGGTCGGATCGGGGCTGGGGCCTCTGGTCGCATCGGGCACGCGAGGTATCGCCGCTTTGCCTTTGCGTTTGGTTATCCTTGCCATTGCCGTCCTTTGGCCCGGCCATCCGTGGCGTGTGGGGCCGTTACTTCTTGCGTCCGAAATCCACTGTCACCACGTTGGAGCCGTCATCAGCTTCCGGTGTGGGAGTGCCGTTGGGCGAATCGTTCTGGGCGTCGTCATGCGGTTCAGGCGCCATGTCCGGCACGGAAGCCTGGAACTGCAGGCCGAAATCGACTGCCGGATCGACGAAGGCGGTGATTGCCGCGAACGGAATCGTCAGCTTGGCCGGAACCTGGTTGAAGCTGAGCCCTATCGAGAACACGTCTTCCCCGACCGAAAGGTCCCAGAACTTGTTCTGCAGCACGATAGTCATCTCGTCCGGGAAACGTTCGCGCAAGTGTGCGGGAATCGAAACGCCGGGTGCGCCGGTCTTGAACGTGATATAGAAATGATGGTTGCCGGGCAGCGTGCCTCCCGATCCTTCGATCTGTCCGAGAACGCGGCCGACAACCGCGCGCAGCGCCTCTTGCACGATTTCGTCGTAAGGTATCAGGCTGTCAGGCGTTTCGTCAGTCATGCCCCTGAAAGTGGCCTTGCCCGATGGGCCGGTCAAGCGCAAAGCGCATCGGCACCGAGATATGGGGGCCCAGATAGGATGCGAAGCGTCCGCGCCCGTACGCGGATATTGCGCTTATCCGCCATCGGCCTATAGGCGGAGCCTATGCGCACAGGCACGATAACCCGCAAGACTAGCGAGACCGAAATCGCCGTCGAGGTGAACCTCGACGGGACGGGCGCTTATGACGTTTCGACCGGAATCGGTTTCCTCGATCATATGGTGGAACAGTTTTCCCGCCATTCGCTGATTGACGTAAAGCTCAAGGTGTCGGGCGACCTGCACGTGGATCAGCATCACACGACCGAGGATTCGGCCATTGCGCTGGGCCAGGCGATTTCGCAGGCACTGGGCGACAAGGCGGGTATCGGCCGTTACGGCGCAGCCTATTCCCCTATGGACGAAGCGCTGGCGCGCATCGCGCTCGACATTTCCGGTCGTCCCTATCTCGTGTGGAAGGCGGGCTTCAGCCAGCCTCGCCTGGGCGAAATGGATACCGAGCTGTTTGAACACTGGTTCCATTCGATCGCGCAGGCCGTGGGGATCACGCTGCATATCGAACTGCTTTACGGGCAGAATAACCACCACATCATTGAAGGCATTTACAAGGGCTTTGCCCGGGCCATGCGCCAGGCAGTCGAACTGGATCCGCGCAAGGGCGGGGCAGTGCCTTCGACGAAAGGACAATTGGGTGGCTGAGGTCGTCGCTCTCGTCGACTACGGCGCGGGCAACCTCCATTCGGTGCATAATGCGCTGAAGGCGGCCGGTGCCCAAGGTGTGACAGTCACTGCCGATCCGGATGTGGTTCGCGCGGCGGATCGTATCGTTCTGCCGGGAGTGGGGGCATTCGGCGCCTGCGCAGCGGGACTGCGGGCGATCTCCGGCCTGGTTGAGGCGATGGAAGAGCGCGTACAGATCGGCGGCGCGCCATTTCTTGGCATTTGCGTCGGCATGCAGCTGCTGGCGGATCGCGGGCTGGAACACGGCGTGACGCAGGGGCTCGGATGGGTTCCTGGTGAAGTGCGCCTGATCGAGCGGACGGATCCCGCGATCAAGGTGCCGCACATGGGTTGGAACGATGTCATTCCGACCCATCATCATGACGGGGCGGAGCTGATCGCACCGGGCGAAGCCTATTTCCTCCATTCCTACCACTTTCAGCCCGATGACGGGCACCATGTCGCGGCCATGACCGACCATGGCGGCGGGCTGGTGGCGGCCGTTGCGCATGACAATCTGCTGGGCGTCCAGTTTCATCCTGAAAAGAGCCAGGCCTATGGGCTGGAGCTGCTGGCACGCTTCCTCGACTGGAAACCCTGATATGATCGTATTTCCCGCCATCGACCTCAAACAGGGGCAGGTTGTGCGTCTTGCCGAAGGCGACATGGACCGTGCCACCATCTATGGCGATGATCCGGCGGCTCAGGCGCTTGCCTTTTCCGAGGCAGGGGCCGGTTTCCTCCATGTGGTGGATCTCGACGGCGCCTTTGCCGGCGAAAGCCGGAATCGCGAGGCGGTGGAAGCAATCCTCCAGGCGTTTCCCGGCCATGTCCAGTTGGGCGGCGGGATTCGCAACCCGCAGGCTGTCGAAGGCTGGTTCAATCTCGGTGTCAGCCGGATCGTGATCGGTTCCGCCGCGCTCAAGGACCCGCAATTCGTCAAGGACATGGCGCGCGAATGGGAAAACGGCATTGTGGTCGCCGTCGATGCGCGTGATGGCATGGTCGCGACCGAAGGATGGGCGGAAGTGTCCGACGTGCCGGTAGCGGACATGGCCTATCGGTTCGAGGATGCCGGGGTTGCCAGTCTGTTGTTCACGGACATCGGCCGGGATGGCTTGCTCAAAGGGTGCAATGTGGAAGCGACAGTGGATCTTGCCCGTCGCACTGACCTGCCCGTCATCGCCAGCGGCGGGGTCAAGGGCCTCGACGATATTCGCATGCTGTCGATCCACGCCAGCGAAGGGATCGAAGGCGTGATTACCGGTCGTGCTCTTTATGACGGCCGTCTCGATCTCGCCGCAGCCATTGCCATGGCGGAGAAGGCTTGATCCCATGACTGTCCGCGTTCGTGTCATTCCGTGTCTCGATGTGGCAGATGGCCGGGTGGTCAAAGGGGTCAATTTCGTCGATCTCAAGGACGCTGGCGATCCTGTGGAACAGGCCCGCGCCTATGATGAGGCCGGGGCGGATGAACTGTGTTTCCTCGATATTTCCGCCAGTCACGAAGGCCGCGGCACGTTGCTCGATATTGTCCGTCGCACGGCGGAAGTCTGCTTCATGCCGTTGACGGTCGGCGGGGGTGTTCGCAGCACGGACGATGCTCGTGCCTTGCTGCTTGCCGGCGCGGACAAGGTTGCCGTCAATTCAGCCGCTGTTTCGCGACCCGAAGTCGTGGCCGAGATAGCCGACAAGTTCGGCAGCCAGTGTATCGTCGCTTCGGTCGATGCGCGGCGGCAGGACGGGCACTGGGAAATCTTCACTCATGGCGGGCGCAAGCCGACCGGCATTGATGCGGTCGAACATGCGGTACGGCTGGCCGAACTCGGGGCCGGCGAACTGCTGGTGACGTCAATGGATGGCGACGGCACGCAGGCAGGCTATGATCTGGATCTGACCCGCACGATTGCCGATATGGTCGGCATACCGGTAATCGCCAGCGGCGGTGTGGGCACTCTGGAACATCTTGTGGACGGTGTGACCAAAGGGCATGCGAGCGCGGTTCTGGCCGCCTCGATTTTCCATTTCGGCACTTACACTATCGCCGAAGCGCATGCGGCATTACGCGCGGCAGGTTTGCCCGCGAGGGGCTGAAACTGTCGGATTTCTTGACAAACACAAACGCCTTCACCCCATCGTTAACCTAATTACTCGCGGAATACGGGGGATTGTGACCCATGGCACAAGCTTTGCTTTAACTATTTTCGATGGCCCGCTTTCTCCTTCTTGCGCTCGTCCCGCTTTTGCTCCTGCAGGCGGCGCCAGCTGCCGCTTCGTGGAACAACCAGGTGCCCGAGCCATCCGATCTTGCGCTGTTTTCGCTTGGTCTTCTGGGCGTGATCATTGGCCGGCATGGTTTTCGCCGTAGCCGCAAGGATGGCGACGGCAAGTAAGGCTGCGCGAAGCGGTCTTGCCGGCCATGTGTCCTTGACCGTCGCGCCTGCGCATTCCATTGGATGTGCATGAACAGCTCACCAGATACCCTGGCACGTCTTGAACAGACCATTGCCAGCCGCCGGACTGCCGCGCCCGAGGAAAGCTACGTCGCACAGCTCAACGCCCGTGGGGTCCCGGTCATGGCGCGCAAGCTGGGTGAAGAGGCGGTCGAGGCGGCGATCGCGGCGCTTGCAGGCAGCCGGGAAGAACTGGTGGGAGAGGCGGCAGACGTGATTTTCCATCTCATGGTTCTGCTTGGGGCGAAGGACATTGCGCTGGCCGACGTGCTGGTGGAACTGGACCGGCGCGAAGGCGTGTCGGGCATTGTGGAAAAAGCTTCGAGGAACGCATGACTCCTGTCGATCCGACCCAACCCTATGACGATCAGAACATCTTCGCGAAAATCCTGCGGGGGGAATTGCCCTGTACGAAGGTTTACGAAGATGACTGGGCCTTTGCCTTTCTCGATATCAATCCGCAGGCGCCGGAACATATTCTCGTGCTGCCCAGGGGAGCCTATGTGAGCTGGGACGATTTCAGCATGCGGGCAAGTGCGGAGGAAATCGCCGGTTTCGTCCGGGCGATCGGCACTATTGCGCGGGACAAGGGGCTGGTCGAACCCGGTTATCGCGCGATTGCCAATATCGGCCCGGATTCAGGGCAGATCGTCCCGCATTTGCATGTCCACATCTGCGGTGGGCGACCGTTGGGCCGAATGATTCCCGAATAGGGTACGGATACGCGCGATAGCGCCCGCCTGAGGGGTTTTCGCGTCATGCCGATCACGCCCGCTTGCGGGGCGAGTCGCAGTAAGGCTACAAGCCTGCTCTGGATGCCGGAATTGCCAAACATGTCAGCAGGCCTGTTCGATGGCTCGACCTATCGCGCCATGCTGCGCGTCTATTTCGACGATACCGACGCGGGCGGTGTGGTTTATCACGCCAACTATCTTCGCTGGTTCGAACGCAGCCGTTCCGACCTGATTCGCAGTGTGGGCATTGATCAGCCCGCTGCGATCACCGGGGGACTGGGGGCCTATGCGGTGACGGAAATCGCGATCCGCTATCTGCGGCCGGCCCGGCTCGGTGATGCCGTGACGATAGAAAGCCGAATAATGGATTTGCGCGCTGCGAGCTGGCGCGTGGAACAAAAAGCGTTGCGGGGCGATATTCTGCTGGCGGACGCGGCGATCCGTATCGGTTTCGTCGCGCCGGATGGCCGCCCCGCCCGGCATCCTGCCGGCTGGTACGATAAATTGCAGACAGTTCTTGCCCCCAAAGGAGCAGCATGACCGACCTCGCCACCCTTTCCGCCACTGTCGCCGGCGCAGCGCCCACGCGGCTCAATCCGGCAAAACTGTTCATGGATGCGGACATCGTGGTCCAGCTCGTAATGGCCGGACTGCTGCTGGCGAGTATCTGGGTCTGGATGATCATCGTGTCGTTCTCATTGCGGATGGGCGGTGTTCGCCGCCGTTGCGCCGCCTATGAGAAAGACTTGTGGGCAAAGGTCGACAACCGCTCCGCCGGAGAACTGAAGCCCAAGTCCGAAAGTGCCGCCGCGCGCGTCGTCGCCGCCGGGCTGGAAGAGTGGCGTCTGTCGGGTGAGGCAGGCGGTCGCGACCCGGCCGGGGCGCGGCAGCGCATCGCCGGTGCTATGGAAAGCCAGGTCGCATTCGAGGCCGACAGTCTTGCCGAGCGGCTCAATTTTCTTGCCACTGTCGGGTCGGTCGCGCCCTTTGTCGGCCTGTTCGGGACCGTGTGGGGCATTATGAACAGCTTTTTCCAGATCGGCAGCCAGCAGAACAGTTCGCTGGCAGTTGTCGCGCCGGGCATTTCAGAGGCGTTGTTCGCCACGGCCATCGGGCTGTTCGCAGCCATTCCAGCCGTTATCGCCTATAACCGCTTCTCCCAGCAGGTGAATGCGCTGGAAGCCCGCTTGCAACGCTTGGCCGACAAGGTTCACGCGATGCTCGGCCGCGAAATGGATGCCCGCTGATGGCGATGGGAATCAGCACTGGTGGAAGGCGGGGCAGGCGCGGTTCGCGCCGTGCGCCGATGGCGGAAATCAATGTCACGCCGCTGGTCGACGTTATGCTGGTGCTGTTGATCATTTTCATGGTCACAGCACCGCTGCTGACTTCCGCGGTGCCGGTCGACCTGCCTGACAGCCGGGCGAGCGCCATGGATCAGGAGCCGGACCAGATAACACTGTCGATCCGCGCGGACGGAAGTATCTACATAGATAACGATCCCGTAGCGTTGGGCACTTTGGCCGATCGCCTGGCAGCCATGCCGATCGATGCCTCCGGCAAGCCCCCGCTCGTCACTCTGCGTGCGGACAAGGCCCTGGATTACGGACTGGTCATGGCGGTGATGGGCGAGCTGAACCATGCGGGGTTCAATGCCATCTCGCTGGTCACCAACAGTTCAGTTAGCGCACCATAGCCACGCTTCATGAGTTTCGCAGCGCTCCGTCCTGAAGAACGCACCGGCCTTGCCGTAGCGGTGCTGTTGCACGTGGCGCTTGTGGCTGCCTTGTTGCTGCAGCCGGGACATGCCAGCAATTTCGAAATGCCCGAACGGATGGCGGTGAATCTGGTCGATGATGTCGGGCTGGAAGATACCGGACCGGTATTGTCGCAGGATATGCAGGCTGCGGTCGCGCCCACGATTGCGGATGAAATCGCCCCACCCGATCAGCCGCAGGAACAACCCGCGCCGCAGCCCGAACCAAAGCCGGCTGCAACGCCCAAGGCCGCGCCTTCGCCCAGTCCGAAACCGAAGCCGACCGCCCAGCCCAAGGCTGCGGCCCCGTCCAAGCCGACGCCGTCCAAGCCAGCCCCGAAAACGGGTGGAGGCAGCAAGCTGGGCAGCGATTTCCTGAAAGGTGCCGATGTGGGTGAAGCAGATGCGGATGCCGCGGTTCCCGCATCGCAAATCGGATCTCAGGTAAAGGCTTCGCTCGGGCAGGCTATCGCGCGGCAGTTAAAGCCGCATTGGTCGAGCCCCCAGGGGGCCGATGCAGAATTGCTGGTTACAGTGCTGGCATTCGATCTCAATCGAGACGGGAGCCTTTCGGGCGTTCCGCGCGTTGTGAGTCAGAATGGCATTACAGATGCCAATCGGGCACAGGCAGGGAGGCATGCAGAATTGGCAATCCGTGCAGTACAGCTTGCCGCGCCGTTCGATTTGCCGGTTAAATACTACAACGCTTGGAAACGCGTGTCCGCGTTCCGTTTCGACAGGAAGTTGTCGCAGTGAAAAAAGCCCTTGTTCTCTTCAGCCTGCTTTTCGCCACGCCGCTCATGGCTCAGGACGCTCCGGCACCGTCTGGTCCGGGAGCGGAGGAGGCCGTCGCCACTGCGGACGATGGCGGGCTGACGGGCAGTGTCTCGGACGACAAGGCCTGGCAGGATCTGGGGATCGCCATTCCCGCATTCGCTACTGACAACAATGTACCGACACCCGCCAACGCGCAGGGGACCGCTGCACTCGGCGTGGAGGTCGCCCGTGTCATAACCGCGGATCTTCGGAATAACGGCCTGTTCCTGCCGGTCGGACCGGACGTTCTGCCGCGGCCTGGCTACCCCGAGATTCCTGCACCGTCATGGGGTGTGTGGACCGGGCGAAATGCCGATATGCTCGTGCAGGGCTATGTTTCGGCCGGGGCGGACGGAAACCTGACTGTCGGTTGCTATCTCTATGACGTGGCCCTGCAACAGGAACTGGTGCGCAAGGGCTGGCAACTTGCCCCCGCCGACTGGCGGCGGGGCGCTCATAAGTGCGCCGATCTGGTCTATTCACGCCTCTCTGGCGAGAGCCCGTTCTTCGATAGCAAGATCGCCTATATCGCGGAAACGGGGCCGAAGGATAACCGAACCAAGCAACTGGCCATCATGGATTCGGATGGGGCGAACCACCGCTTCATCACGACTGGCAAGGCAACGGCTCTGACGCCGCGCTATTCGCCGGATTACCGGTCGATCGTCTATCTCAGTTATCTGAACGGCAATCCGCGGATCTACATCTATGACATCGCCGCCGGTTCGCAGAGGCTGGTTACGCAAAGTACGAACCCGACGTTCGCTCCGCGCTGGTCGCCGGATGGCCGCTACATTCTCTATTCCATGGCAGTGAACGGGAATACCGACATTTACCGTGTCTCCGTCAACGGCGGCCCCAGCACGCGATTGACTGATGCGCCGGGAATCGATGTCGGCGGCAGCTATTCGCCCGATGGCAGCAGGATCGTGTTCGAAAGCGATCGTTCCGGCAGTCAGCAGATTTACGTCATGGATGCCGATGGCAGCAATCAGCGCCGGATCAGCTTCTTCGGCGGTCGCGCGGCAACGCCCGAATGGAGCCCGCGCGGGGATCAGATCGCCTTCACGCATATAGCCGGAAATTTCCGCATTGCGTTGATGAGCCCCACGGGCGGCAACTTGCGTCATCTGACCAACAGCTGGCAGGATGAAGCGCCGACCTGGGCGCCGAACGGACGCATTGTGCAGTTCTTCCGGACCGAGAAGAATTCCGGCCGGACCTCGCTCTGGCAAGTGGATCTGACGGGACGCAATTTGAGGCGTTTGCGCACGCCGGTGGATGCTTCGGACCCCGCCTGGGGACCCGTATTACCGTAAGTGCGTTGTAAGAAGCGATTTGCCGGCCGAATTTCGCTATGATGCGGCCGATTGAAGAGGAGAAGAAGCATGAGACGCCAGCTTGCCATCACCGTCGCCCTTGCGAGTGCTATTACACTGGCCGCATGTCAGAGCAAAGCTCCGGACGCCTTGCCGCCACAGCCTGCCTCCTCCACGCCGCCGCCTGAGACCGGCCCTGTACCGGGCAGTCAGGCCGATTTCATGGCGCAGATGGGCGGACGGCAGGTTATCTATTTCGACACGGACCGCTACAATATCGACTCCGTCGATGCGGCGGCATTGCAGACACAGGCACAATGGCTCCTGCAATATCCCAACAAGCGGGCCACGATCGAAGGCCATTGTGACGAACGCGGCACACGCGACTACAATCTTGCCCTGGGTGAACGACGCGCCAACGCGGCCAAGAACTATCTGGTCAGCCTGGGAATCGATGCCGTGCGCCTCTCGACGGTGTCATATGGCAAGGAACGGCCGGTTGCGCTCGGCTCCAACGAAGCCGCCTGGGCCAAGAATCGCCGTGCGGTGACGATCACGATCGACTGATCTGCGCTAATTTTCGATAAGGGGCCGGTTGCCGCTGGAAACGCGGGCCGGCTTTCCTTATTCTAACAGGATGCATTCGAGACAATTCTGATGGCACGTCCCCGCCGCAGCGACGATTGGGGCTTCCCCCGTTGGCGTGGTTACGGGTCCGCGCGCGAGGCCGCACAGGTGCGCCTGTGCGATCGCCACGGCTGCGAGGAACCGGGGGACTGCCCTGCGCCGAAAGCACCCAACAGCCCGGAACGATGGTATTTCTGCCAACGCCATGCTGCGGAATACAATTCCAAGTGGGACTATTTTGCGGGCCTGGACGAAGCCGAAGCCGCAGAACGGGCCAAGGCGGAGCGGCGCGACACTTCAGGTTTTGCGGAATCCGCCTATTACGGCTGGACAGGTTCGGGCGATGGCAGCCGCAGCGCGGATGAAATGCGGGCGCTGGATGTGCTTGGGCTGGAGGCTGACGCCGATTTCGATGCCATAAAGAAGGCGTGGCGGACGAAGGCGAAGGAAGTTCACCCCGACGTCAAGCCTGGCGACGAGGATGCGGCGAAGGAGTTTCACAAGCTCCAGCTTGCCTACGAAATTCTGCGGCAGGCGGAAGAACGTCGCGTCTGGTACGGTCCCACCGAAGAATAGCGCCGAGCGGCTTAAATCCCGGTGATGCGGGCCACGGCCCAGACTATTCCGACAATCAGAAACGCCCCCGCAATATCGAGGACCAGTCCGGCCGCCACCATGCGCGGCAGGCGAATATGCCCGGTCGCCCAGGCGATGGCATTGGGCCCGGTGCCGGCGGGAAGCATGAAACCCCAACTCGCGGCGAGGGCTGCGGGCATAGCGAGGAACATGGGATCCACCCCTAGTGCGGCGGCCAGACTCGCCACCACTGGCACGATGCCGCTGGCCGTGGCGACGTTGCTGGCGAACTCGGTGATCACGATGACCAGTGCCACTGTTGCCAATGCGACCAACAGCAGCGGGACGGCGGACAGCGGCAGCAATGCCTGACCCAGCCAGTCGGCCAGCCCGGACGCGGTCATTCCGCTGGCCAGGGCCAATCCGCCACCGAACATCATGATGACGCCCCACGGCGCGCGATCTGCCTCCGCCCAGACAAGCAGGGGACGGCCCGTTCCATCAGGCAGAATGAACAGCAGCAAGCCAACGGCGATTGCGACCGTCCCATCGGTAAGCGCGCCTTGAGGAAAGAACGGTTCGAGGATCGGGCGGGCCATCCAGAGGGTAACGGCAAGAGCGACCAGCGGGATCAGCCGTCGTTCCGGCAGGCCAAGGGGTTCATGGCTGCCGACTGCCCTGCGCGCTGCGGCAATGTCGAAAGGGTGGCTGGAGACCCGTTGGACTTTCGCGATGATCCACGCGGCCAGGGGCACGCCAGCCAGGACGATCGGCAGGCCATACAGGCTCCATACGGCGAACGATATCTTGAGGCCCAGCAACTTGTCGAACAGACCCACGGCAATCGCATTGGTGGGTGAACCGACGATTGTTCCCAGCCCGCCGATGGAGGCGGCGAAGGCGATGCCCATCGGCAAGGCCCCGGCCAGCCCACTCTGTTCTCCTTCCCGCACGCCGCCGCCCGCCAGCACGGCCAGGGCCATCGGCATCATGATGAGGGCGGTCGAAGTGTTGGAAATGATCATCGACAGGATGGCGGCCGACAGCATGAAGGCCAGCAACAGCCGTGTCGCGCCACCGCCTGTGCCGAGCTGTTTGAGCAACAGGAGGGCCAGGCGCCGGTGCAGTCCCGTCCGCTCGATGGCGAGCGCGATGAACGCGCCGCCCAGAATCAGGAACAGGATGGGGGAATAGTAACTCGACGCCGTTTCCCGGGCCGAGGAAATCCCGGCCATGGGCAGAACCAGAAAGGGGAGGAGCGCGGTTGCCGTCAGCGGTATCGCCTCCGTCATCCACCACGCTGCCATCCAGATCACCAGCCCCGCCACAGGCCATGCCTGATCGGGCATGGCACCGGGTGCGGGGAACAGGATTGTGGTGAAAAAACCGGTCAAACCGAGCCAGAAGCCGATACGGCGTGCGGTCATGCGCGGTTTCCCCTCCCTTTGGAGGGCCCCTCCGGCTATTCCGGAGTCGGCCCGTCAGGTGCCGCCTATTTCGGAGCCAGCACCATCAACATCTGACGGCCTTCGAGTCGCGGATAGGCTTCGACTTTGGCGATTTCGGCCACGTCATCCTGAACGCGACGCAGCAGGTCCATGCCGAGTTGCTGGTGGCTCATTTCCCGTCCGCGGAAGCGGAGAGTAACCTTGACCTTGTCACCATCCTCGATGAAGCGATGGACGTTCCGCATCTTCACGTCGTAATCGTGTGTATCGATATTGGGACGCATTTTGACCTCCTTGATATCCTGGGTCTTTTGCGTCTTGCGCGCAGCATTGGCTTTCTTCTGCGCTTCGTAGCGATACTTGCCGACATCGAGGAACTTGCAGACCGGCGGGTCCGCATTGGGCGAAACTTCTACGAGATTGAGGCCCACTTCTGCGGCCTGCTCAATCGCTTCGCGCGTGTACATCACGCCGATATTCTCGCCGTTTTCGTCAATGACGCGAACTTTATCGACGAGAATGAAATTGTCGTAGCGGGGCCCGCTTTTGACGGGCGGCGCCATCATGCGCCGGGGTGGACGAGGTATAGCAGGTTCTCCTTGGATTTACTTAGATTGCGCCTCTTAAAGCGATTCGCGCACTTGTAAAAGGGGGTCGGCAAGTAAGCGGATCAAGCTTTTCCTCGTTCAGGCTGTCGCACGCCAGAGTGGGAAGGTTGCCAGCCGCCCGCCGGCCGCCAGGGCGGCATCTATCGTCCGGGCCGGCTGCATGGCCTCGACAATCGCCGGATCGCCCGCATCCATGCCCCCGGTCAGCGCACCGAAAGAGGGCAGAATCATGCGCATCGGGCCATTGCCTCCCGCAGCAATGACCGCGCAGGCACGCCTGATGCGGCGATCGCGGACGGTTACGCGCAGACGGGGGTGGAAGTGCCCGGATAGCTCGGGCCGCGTTTCTCCGGGCAGGGCGCGATGGCGCAGGACGACACCGGCATCTTCAACCTCTTCTACGACTGTGCCGAGATCCGAAGAGTTGCAATCCGCGTCATGATTGCCGGCGATCCACACCCAGTCGGTCGAGCGGGTCAGGCTTGCCAGCATCCCGGCCGCATAGGGCTCCATCCGCGACAGCGCCTGGTCGTCGTGGAAACTGTCCCCCAGGCAATAGACGCGTCTTGCGCCAGTTTCGCGAATGGCATCGGCGACACGCGCCAGGGTCTCCCGGCTGTCATAGGGCGGCAGCATTTGTCCGTGACTGGCGAAATAGCTTGCCTTTTCGAGATGAAGGTCAGAGACAAGCAGACATTTCTGACGCGGCCGGAACAGGGCGCCGGACCGCATCAGCAACCAATCCTCGCCTGCGAACGAAAGGGGAACCATCACTGGTGCTTGCCGTATGCGGCGCAACTTGGCAAGGCCTCTCCATGACTGACTGGACACCTTACACCGCCCGCGCGAAGGACTGGTTCGAAAGCCTGCGCGACAATATCTGCGCCGCATTCGAGGCGATCGAGCGCGAGATGGGCAGCGATGCGCAATTCGAGTATGTTCGCTGGGATCGCGAAACTCCCGACAGCTCCGATGGCGGCGGGGGTGTGCGCGGTGTGATGAAAGGCAAGGTGTTTGAAAAGGTCGGAGTCAATGTTTCGACCGTGGAAGGCGAGTTTGCGCCGGAATTTGCCAAGACCATGCACGGGGCCGGTGCGGACAATCCGGGTTTTACTGCTACCGGGATCAGTCTGGTCGCCCACATGGCAAACCCGCATGTTCCCGCTGTGCACATGAACACGCGTTTCCTTACCACCAGCAAGGCTTGGTTCGGTGGTGGCGCTGATCTCAATCCGCCGATCCCGTACGAAGACGATACGCGGGAATTCCATGCCGCCATGCGGCAAGCGTGTGACGCACACGATCCGGAGCACTATCCGCGCTTCAAGCAATGGGCGGACGATTATTTCTTCATTCCCCATCGCCGGGTCCATCGCGGCGTCGGAGGCATTTTCTACGATCATGTGGAATGCGCGGACGAAGCGGAATGGGAACGCAACTTTGCCTTCACTCGCGATGTCGGTTCCGCCTTTCTGTCCGTTTTTCCGGCATTGGTGCGCCGCCGGATGAATATGGGATTCAGCAGCGAAGACAAACTCCGGCAACTGGAATGGCGGGGCCGGTATGCGGAATTCAACCTCGTCTATGACCGGGGGACGCTGTTCGGTTTGAAGACCGGTGGGAACATCGACGCAATCCTGATGAGTCTGCCGCCGGAAGCCGTATGGACCTGACATTCGCTGACAGAACGCGGATTTCGAGTGTGAATGTCCGGTGCACCTTGGCCTGATCTGCGGGCGCGTCTGCCCCAGTTGTCTGGAATACAAAGAATTTCATTGACGATGCAGTGGTGCGAAGGGCGGTTTTTCTTTGATACCGCAATGCTTCACTGCATGCGCTTTGCCATTGCATTGCAACAGGAAATCCTCACATCATGACTGCAATGCTGCGCCAGTACGAACTTGTCGAACGTGTAAAGGAATACGCCCCCGAAGCGGATGAGGCGTTGCTCAATCGCGCCTATGTCTACACGGTGCAGAAACATGGGGCGCAAAAACGTGCCAGCGGCGATCCCTATTTCAGCCATCCGATAGAAGTCGCCGGCCTGATGACCGAGTTGAAGCTCGATCAGGAAACTATCGTTACTGCGCTGTTGCACGATACGGTCGAAGACACTCTCGCCACGCCTGACGAGATCGAAAGGCTTTTCGGCAAGGACGTTGCCCGCTTGGTCGACGGGGTGACGAAGCTCTCCAAGATCGAGGCAATGACGGAGAATGAACGGGCGGCGGAGAATCTGCGCAAGTTCTTCCTCGCCATGAGCGAGGACCTGCGGGTTCTGCTCGTCAAGCTGGCCGATCGTCTCCACAACATGCGAACGCTGCACTTCATTCGCAGCGAGGAGAAGCGCCGCCGCATCGCGAAAGAGACGATGGATATCTATGCCCCCCTGGCAGAGCGCGTGGGCATGTACGAGTACATGCGCGAGATGCAGTTGCTGTCTTTCGAGCAACTGGAACCGGAAGCCTATGCCACTATTACCGGGCGCCTCGACCAGATTCGCAGTCAGGAAGGCGGGCATGTCGATGCCATTGCTCTGGCGATCAAGCAGGCGCTGGCCGAGGCCGGTGTGCGCGTGGAAGTTTCAGGGCGCGAAAAGCATCCCTATTCGATCTGGAAGAAGATGGCCGAACGTCATGTCAGCTTCGAACAGATTACCGACATCATGGCCTTCCGGGTTATCGCCGACACTGTGGAGGATTGCTACCGCGCATTGGGCGTGCTGCACACAACGTGGCAAATGATTCCCGGCCGGTTCAAGGATTTCATTTCCACGCCGAAGTCGAATGGCTACCGTTCGCTCCATACCTCGCTGATCTATGAAAATTCGATGCGCATGGAGGTGCAGGTTCGCACGCGGGACATGCATCGCACCAACGAATTCGGTCTGGCGGCGCACTGGGCGTACAAGCAGGGGGATCGGCCGGACGGGCAGGTCGGGTGGCTGCGCGATTTGATCGAAATCGTCGATGCCAGCCACGATGCCGAGGAACTGCTCGAACATACGAGGCTGGCGATCTACCATGACCGGATCTTCGCCTTTACTCCGAAGGGAACCCTGTTCCAGTTGCCCAAGGGGGCCACGCCTGTCGATTTCGCCTTTGCCGTGCACACCGATCTCGGGGCCCAGGCCGTAGGGGCCAAGATCAATGGCCGGCATGTGCCGTTGCGAACGCAGCTTAATAACGGCGACGTTGTCGAAATCATCAAGAGTGAGAATTCGGGCCCGGAATTGTCCTGGCTCAGCTTTGTCGTGACAGGCAAGGCCCGCGCGGCCATTCGTCGTGCGGTACGGCAGAAGGAACGGGCGGAGATCGCTGCCATCGGCACGAAGCTGTTCGAGGAAATCTGCGACCGACTCCCGACCAAGATCGGCAAGAAGGCTATCCGCGAAGCGGTGAAACGCCTGGGGTTCGAGCGTGAGGACGACATGATGGTCGCGATCGGCACGGCGAAGCTCGACGACCGCGAAGTCATGGAGGCGTTGGTTCCGGGCAGTGCGCGGGAACTCTCGGAATTGAATGCCTGGCCCAAACAGGAACGTGCGGTTTCCATCAAGGGGCTGACACCGGGGGCGGGCTTCAGTCTGGCAGAATGCTGCCACCCGGTTCCGGGCGATCGCATCGTCGGGTTGAAGAAGCCGGGCCAGGGTGTCGAAGTGCATGCTATCGATTGCCTCGAACTGGCGAATGGCATCGATGCCGACTGGATTGATTTGTCCTGGGGCGAGCGTTCGCGGGGTGCCGTGGGGCGTCTTCGCACAGTGCTGTATAACCGCACGGGCACGCTCGCCGAAGTGACCGCTATTTTCGCCAAGAATCACGCCAATGTCACCAATTTGCAGATGATTCAGCGCGATGGTCCCTTTGGAACCTATGAGGTCGATCTTGAGGTGCAGGATCTCGCGCATCTGACGCGAATCGTCAGTGCCTTGCGTGCGAGCGATGCCGTGGCCGAGGCAGAGCGGATCTAGAGCAATACAAGCTCGACATCGGCGTAGCTGCCTTCCGTCAGATTTTCCGCGCGGCGGATTGCAGCTTTCACCGGCAAGATCCAGGTGTTGTCCGCACTGGGAAAAACCGATGTATCCCAGCAACTCGAACCTATCCGCACGCTGACTTTCACTGCGCCGAAACCGCGTGTTTTACCCAATTCGAGACGGCGCATCAGCGCATGGCCGGCAATCTGCTCTGCGGCTTCTCCTGAAATGGTGAGGAAGAACCAGGCGCCGGAATTGCCAGCCGTCCAGCGCCACAAGCGGGTCCGGCACGCGACACGTTCGGCATTGCTGACGGGCGCGCGGGATGAGAATGAATCCATGGAATGAAATTTGCCAGCATTGGGTGCCTTGCGAAAGCCGCAAGTCGCGGCTAGGGCGCGTGAATTGTCAGGCAAGCGGAGCGGTGGCCGAGTGGTCGAAGGCGCACGCCTGGAAAGTGTGTATACGGTAACCCCGTATCGAGGGTTCGAATCCCTCCCGCTCCGCCAGTCAGACAGCAAAAACTTCGTTTCGATGTGTCCCAAAAACCCCAGTATTCTGGGGTTTTTGTGGTTCAATCCGTAGTACGGAGTCGCGCAAGAATGCCTTGCGCGGGAGGGTCGATCAAAAACGGAGAATCCGGTCCCCCCTAATGGTCGGTTTCGGGGCGGGTTGTCCGCCCCCGATCACCTAGCCCCATCACGCCCAAAAAAGGTGATAACCGAGGCCCGTCCTGTGCTCCGATTGGTTGCAGCGCAGCATGCGCTGTTGCGGGGGAAAGCGCTGCTCGAGCGGTTCTCATCCTCGTGAGCCTCCCAATGCGCAGGCACTACCATGCCTGCGAATCACCTGCCTCAATGTGCCGTCACAACCCTGCCGCCGTCGAACGAGGAACGGAGATCGCTCGCTCTGCCCGATCACCCCAGGTTCGTCTTGCACTTTTTGCCGTGCGCCTGAAGGCCGCGCCCGTCCCTCCACTATGCCTGTTGTGGTGGATATGTTCTCTTCTTGCGATCCGCCGGACTTGACAGGGAGAGGTCGTGACACGTGGCACGAAGGAGGACAGCTATAATATTAAGCAATTGATATTGTGTAATATAATGGATTTCATCCCTTCCGAATTTTGCGTTCCCAAGGTCGTGACACCAGCCTGATACGTGACCTGCAAATTTGGATCCGGACAAGATCACTCATGAACCTCAAAGGGATACAGACCAGAAAAGCAAACCTGCTGGCCGGGCCCCGGCCGCCGCTGCCGGGACAGAGCCACAGTCGCGAAGCCAACCTGCGCGCAGAGCTCAGCGACTACTTCATCCCTGATGGCCCGGTTGAGATGATCTGGATCGCCGATATCGCCTATTGCATGGTGGCCATTGAAGTGATCCGGGCCCGGATCGCGGGGTTCAGGATGCTCGTGATTAAAAAGGCCTATGGAGATCTGGTGGAGCCCGATGCCTGGGTCCTGGATGACGAGCTGGACCAGGAGGAGGATAAGGAGACAGCCCGCAGTTGGGGCAAGGTATTTGCGGACGATGGCTTTATCGCTCCGTGGCAGAAGAGCTTTCTCGACCATGGGGTGTTTGCCGGAATGCTGAGTGGGATGAACCGCCAGGATGTAGGACACCTGCGCTTGCTCGAACAGATGCTGGCCGACGAGATGAGGGAGGATCATCAACCAGATGGATCGGAGGCGGCGGCAGGCCAAGCGCGATGCGATCGAGCAGGCACAGGCACGGCAGCACGCCGGAGGGGAAGAGATCGTTGCGGCGATTAATGCTATCGCGGCCGATCAGGACGACGATGCAGACCCCTTGGCTCTGGTAGATGGCCGCGATGGATCGGAAGAGGAGGATGCCGACCCCGGCGAGGATGCGGATATGGCAGGGTCCGTACCGCTTCCGGTGCCGGACTCCCTGCTGTGAAGGAAGGAGCAAGACCGCGCTCGCCCGTGGCAGCGGCTGCGAGCCGCCGCAACGGGACGAGAAGCAACCCTAGTTCGCAAACGTGACGTTCCCGTTTGAGCCCGAATAAGATAGGCTGGCGAGCAATGCTGGCTCTATCTTTGCGGAAACCACAATAGACACTAAAGCGCTATTTCAAGCCATCAGCAGCAAGATACACGCCGATTTCAAAGCGTCGGCCCAGGTTGCGCGCCGCGGGTCCAAGGGAACGATCCGGGAAAATAGCCGGGCGGCAGATCTTATGGTCTGACCAGGGACGCTCCAAGACGGGAAGAGCAGTTCGCATTCACCCGTCCGATCCTTTTCGCCGCCTAGGTGAGCTTCCATGGAATAAATTAATGGTTCAGGGTCTTCTATCAGTCATGGAACGGCAAGGAAATTTCGGAAAACAGGGCCGAATTCGCTTTTCTGTCTCTCATCCAATAGTGGGATGATGATTTTCCCACATTGCCTCAAATTCAGCCCATAAAGTGAGGAGAGGTAATGTCTGACTTGGATCTCGTTATTCGGGGAGGGTTGGTCTGCGATGCCAGCTTCCCGACATTCATGCTCGCCCATTGGGTGCGCGACGGGGCGAACGGCCGACTTCCGCTGCAATGGGTCATCAATGCGCTGAGTCGGAAGCCCGTACGTGCGGCGGGCTTTCATGATCGGAGGGTATTGGCCGAAGGCCTCAAGGCCGATCTCAACGTGATCGATCTGGATCGGCTCAAGCTCCACAAGCACGGTGTGCGGCACGATCTGCCCGCTGGCGGGCGACGCCTGACGCAAGGCGCGGACGGCTATGCCGCGACAATCGTGAGCGGCGTTTCGATCCAGCGGGAAGGCACGCCCACCGGTCAGTCCCCCCGACGGCCCGTTCGCGGTGCGAGCCCCGCGATTGCGGGAGGAAAGGCATGAACTCCGTCACTTCTGTCGCCGCCGCCCGGACAGGGGGTGATGCGGTTTGCGATGCGCTGGAGGCCTTGGGGGTTCGCACGGTATTCGGCGTTCCGGGCCAACATAACCTTGCACTCTACGATGCCTTGGCGCGAAGAGAGCATATTCGCCTGATCGGGGCACGCCACGAAGCGGGGGCAGTGCACGCGGCCGATGGATATGCGCGGGCCACGGGCGAACTTGGGGTGGCGATCGTCAGCACCGGTCCGGGAACCGCCAACGCGGTGAACGGCCTGTACGAGGCAGGTTTCGCATCATCCCCCGTGCTGCTCATCACCACTCAGGTCGATCGCGTACATCTGGGCAGGGGCAAAGGCTTCATCCATGACGCGGAAGGGCAGCTTCCGATGCTGCGCAGCGTTACGCGGCGAAGCGAATGCGTAATGTATGCGGAGCGGATTACCGACACCATCCTTTCGGTCGTGGCGGATATCTGTTCGGGCCGACCCCAGCCCGGCGCGGTGGAAATACCGACCGACCTGCTGTCTGCTCATGTCGGTGAAGCGGATGCGTGCTTCATACAACCGCCCGCCCCGGTACCCGACGAAGCCTTGCTGGACAAAGCGGCGGACCTGCTGGGTGAGGCAAAGCGTCCGCTGCTATGGCTCGGCGGGGGGTGCGTCAGCGCGCGCGCGACGCAGGACCTACGTGACCTCGCCGTGCGGCTGGGTGCACCGATCGTCAGTTCCTTGAATGGCCGGGGGGTTATCCCGACACACGATCCGCTGTTCGTGGGCAGCCAGACCCATTATCCGGCCTTTCGCGAATTGCTTGAGCAGGCTGATACCGTGCTGGCTATCGGTACGCGCTTTCAGACGGTGGCGACCTGGTTCTGGTCTTTGCGGCTGCCGCCTCGTCTGATCCATATCGATATCGATGCGACGGTTCTGGGGCGCAATTACCACCCGGAGATCGGGATCGTGGGAGATTCTGGGCTTTGCGCCGGAGCGCTCGCCAGTCGCCTCGGGGCTATCGCAATCGATGACGGCTACCTTGCTCTGGCGGCACGCGTCAGGAAATCTTTGGCGCTGGAAACGGAAAAACGCATCGGCTCGCATCATGCACGTATCTGCGATGTGATCGACCGGCTGGCCCCGGTCGACAGGAATGTGGTCTGCGATGCCACCATGACAGGCACCACATGGGGAAGCCTGCGGCTGCCCGTGCGTCAGCCGCGTCAATTCACATATATCGCCAGCCTAGCCATCGGGCCTGCGCTGCCCATCGGGATCGGGGCGGCGATCGGTTCGGGTCGACGTACGATTGTGCTCCACGGGGATGGAGGGGTCATGCTCAACCTCGGCGAACTGGCAACCGCCGTGGAGGCCGGCACGAATGTGACGGTGCTGGTCTTCAACAACAAGGGCTATGGCAGCCTGAAATACCTGCAATCGCTGGCAGGCACTCCTCATGTCGCTGTCGACTTGCACACGCCCGATTTTGAAATGCTCGGGAAAGCCATGGGGCTGCCGTCCCGACGGGTGTCCACGGTGGCAGCGTTCGAGGAAGCTTTCGCCGAGGCTATGGCGGCGGCGGGTCCGAACCTGATTGAAATCGACATAACCGGAATGATCCCTCTCCAGCTATGATGGTGGCTTCAGGAGATTTCGCAGGTACACCGTATCCTGAACGATACGATAGAATTCTTGAGAATGAGAATGGGAGTTGACCATATGCTGGATGGTGGGATCGTGCCGAAAATACCCGGCGTAACGGTGAGACAGGTTCAGCCCTTGATCGGTGCAGAGATCGGGGGCATCGATATCGCGGATGCGGGCGATGCCGAGATCGACCTGATCCACAAGGCGCTGCTGCGCTACAAGGTCGTTTTCTTCCGCAACCAATCCCTGACTCGAACGCAACATGTCGCCTTCGGTCGGCGCTTCGGCGAACTCGAGGTGCATCCGCTCTCGGCACATGCCGATCATCCGGAAATGCTCGTGCTCGATTCCATAGGGGGATTGAAGGAAGGGCGGCACGCGCCCGCTGCCGATTTCTGGCATAGCGATACGACCTTTCGGGATACGCCTTCGGCTTCCTCCGTCCTGCTGGCCTACAAGATCCCGCCCTTGGGGGGCGATACCCTTTGGTGCAACGCGGCGGCGGTTTATGCCGGTCTCGACGATGAACTGAAGGCGCGCATCGAGACGCTCAACGCCGTTCATACCGGCCTTGCCGCCTTTGGCCATCACCTCGATACCGAGGAAAAGCGCGCTGCGTTTTTGGAACGTCATCCCCCGCAGAGCCATCCCGTCGTGCGCATCCATCCCGAAACGGGCGAGCGGTTGCTCTACGTCAACAGTGGCTTCACCACCCGAATTCTGGATGTCTCCGAGGAGGAAAGCGACGCGCTGCTGACGCGCTTGTTCGACGAGGTGAAGCGGCCGGAATATCAAGTGCGTTTCCGCTGGGAGGTCGGCTCCATCGCTTTCTGGGATAACCGCTCCACCCAGCACTACGGTGTTGCCGACTACGTCGGTTCTCGCCATCTCGAACGGGTCACGGTTGTCGGCGACTGCCCGGTCGGCCCGACTGGCGGCATGTGAAGATGCTCCCCGCGGAAAGCAGCGTGGAGCCGATGGCCGTTACCGAGTCGGTTCGCGAGGCGCAACGCTGGCAGGCGTTGGGATTGCTCTTCTTCGCGCAGATGGTTGCGATCGGCAGTATTTCCTATGGTTTTGCGGTGCTTCTGAAGCCGCTGTCACTCGATTTCGGCCTGCCACGTGCGACGGTCAATCTCGGCCTCATGACCTTGCTGATCGGTATGGCGGTCTTCGGGCCGCTTGTCGGACGGACTCTCGACCGCGTGTCAGGCCGGCTCGTGGTGAGCTGTGGCGCGCTGCTGTTCGCTGCAGGCTGGGTGACGATTGCCGCCAGCAATCAGGTGATGACGGCGCTGCTCGCCGCGTTCTTTCTCCTCGCCCCTGGTGCGGCCGCGCTTGGCCCGATTACGGCTTCGACACTCGTGTCCCGCTGGTTCACCCGCAAGCGCGGGCTGGCGATCGGCATCGCATCCGTCGCAATGTCGACCGGAGGGGTGGTCGTGGTGCCTATCCTGGCGATCCTGATCGACGCAGCGGGCTGGCGGTATGCGATGACGAGTTTTGCCGTAACGACCTCCGCTGTGATCTTCGGCCTCGTTTGGATCTTGTTGCCCGCCGATGTCCGCACGCCGACGAGTGAAGCAGATGCGGTGCCTGCCTCCAGACGGTTCAGCAGTGTGCTGGTGCAAAAGGATTTCTGGCTGATCGCTTTCGCGATCGGCGCAGTCATGGCGACGAACGGTGCCTTGCTGTCCTGCCTGATTGCCTATGCAACGGATCGCGGTTTCAGCCTGGCGCAAGGCACGGCTTTGGTGTCGGCCATCTCCGGGACGGCTGTGGCGGGCAAACTCGGACTGGGCGCTCTGGCCGACCGGATCGATCCGCGATGGTTGTTTCTGGCGGTGGTCGCGCTCAATATTTGCTTGTTCGCGGCGCTGATCGCCATGCCTGCCTATCCGTTCTTGCTGGCGGCCGTGATCTTCTCGGGCCCTGCGGTCGGCGGTGTCATGCCGCTTTGGGCGATGATCGTCGGCAGGCGGTTCGGGGTGCTGGCGCTGGGTGGGGCGATGGGGCTCATGTCCGCCGTAATGCTTCCGCTCAACTTGCTGGGGCTGCACATCGTCGGTTCCGCTTTTGATGCCACCGGAAGCTATACGCCCGCCTTCGAACAGTTCCTGTTGGTCTTGGCGTTCGCGGCCGCCGCCATCTTGCCTGTCCGCGCGGCAAACGGAAAGTGATCCGCACCGGCTTGGGGCGGGCGAACGCATTACTCATGCTTGAGGGAAAATAATGCGACGCTGATCAATGTGGTTCGGATAAGTTGGGACTGGCGGTTTATGCCCATCTTGGAGAAGATCGAGCGGACTTGCGAACGCACGGTGTTCTTGGTGGTGGCGCCCAGGCGGGCGGTGTCGTTGATCGTAAACCCGTTGGATAGTGACAGGGCGACTTTCGCTTCCGCCTGGGTCAGGCCGAACAGTTCGGTCAAGGCGTTGATTACGGTCACGCGCGGCTGGGCAGGATCGACAACGTGGATCAGCGCCGTGGGCCGTATGGTCAGTTGGCGGCGGTTATAGCGGGTCGCCGGGCGGACAAGCAGGCTGATGCTTTCCTTCCCCGACGGCCGGTCCACCAGCATGGCGCGGGTCAGCCCCGATACCGATTGATCGATCGATGCTTCGGCGTTTCGGCGGATCAGTTCGTGCAACTGCCGGGACTGGCTGGGGTTCTGCAATGCGATCCTGCCCGCTGTCGTGATGATGCCATCGGCCTCGCCTAATATCGCCAGCGCGGGGGGATTGGCTTCGAGGACGTGGGCGTCGGGATCGACCATGATGCTGCCAACGGACATGCCGGACACGGTGAGGGACAGGGCATCCTTTTCTGCTTCGGTATCGATCCTCTGTACAAAAAGATTGAGCGCTGCGCGAAGATAGGGGACTAGACCCCGGCAGATCGCCCGTTCCCGTGCTCCGAAGTCCATCCTCGTTTCCAGGCGCGCCAGTCGGAACTTGCCGGAAATGCCGCGCACGGTGCCAATATCCACACCGAGGATGTGGCCGATCCCGTAATGCGACAGATATTCCTTGTAGTAATCCGTTTGTCTCAGCTCTTCTGGTGAAAAAAGATCGCTGACGAGGGTGACGACCCCTTCGGAAAGGTCTGCAAGCAGTTCCCTGTGATAGTGTTTTTCCAGGTATGGAAGTGTTCCTTCGAGCGAACGCCCGTCCGACAGTACGAGGGTGGGCTTCTTCTTGCCCTGAGACAATGCCAGGACGATCCCATAATCGGATCCGGTTGCTTCCTGCACTTTTGTGAGGAAGCGGCTCAGCGGTATATCGTCTGCAAGGCTTTCGAACAATTCTACCGTCAGTTGTTCGACGACCTTGTCCACTTGTGGGCATGAAGCCGTATCGGGCGGTTGGATGGGTTGAGCTTTGCGGATAATCCTCGATACCGAACTCTGGCTGACCCCCGTCCGGGTCGCGATACGCCGGGTGTCCAGGCCTTGTGCATGGAGATCGAAGATGGCGGCGTACGTCTGCTCACCGATTTGGCGCGGTGCCCCGGTGCGCTGCGCATCGGCGAGGCCGGCGACGCCATGTTCGGCGAACTGCTTTTGCCAACGGCGGACGGTTGCCTGCGAAATACCGAGTTGCCGTGAAATATCCGCAGCGGATGTGCCCGGAACCGCCGAGGCGAGAATGATGTTGCACCGTTGCGCATAGCTATGCGTGCGGGCCGAGAGGGCCAGTTCCTTGAGCAGGCTGCGGTCGCTTTCGCCGATGCTGATGATTCGCTCCATCACGCTTCCTCTTTGTGTCCGGCCTCTGTTTTTTCTCCCTGCCTGATATTTATAACTCGCTGCGCAAGGGTGGCGCTTCAAATTTTGCGAGTATTCGTCAAGCTAAGGGAATTGGCCGATTTTCTTGTGCATTTCTAATCTATCCGGCGCTCGCACGCATACTCCGAATGAGGGATGCTAGGACACGCCCCCCAATCCTAGCCTGCTCTCATGCCGAACACAGGCACGCCTCAGTCGTTTCACCCAACGGCACGAGGCGCACACAAAAGAGTGGGCGAGGGATATGATGAACATATCGGTTTCCGGCTGGCGAAAACCCCTAGAGCATTCGCGTAGGTCAGGCTGACCGCCGGGCCTGCGGTTCGCGTTGTGGTCTCGGGGGTGAACCCTGCCGCGATGACGTGCGCGGACCCGGCGTGCATGAGCGCCTGAACACCTGGTGCAGGTGGGCAAGCGGCACCGGAATCCCACACCCAACTCCATACTCAACAGCACGCATACAGGCATGACATCAAAATAGTACGATACAATATCGTACAGAGGAAGGGGAGGACGAAAATGGATAATCTCATATCGCGCTATGCCATCGCTTTGGGACTGCTCGGGCTGGCAGCCCCCGCGTTTGCGCAGGACACGGAATCGACAGGCGGTGGCTTGTCGGAAATCGTCGTGACTGCGCAGAAGCGGTCGGAATCGCTGCAGGATACGCCGATCTCCATCTCGGCGCTCGATTCCGACGCGCTTGAAGCCAAGCGCGTCGTTTCGCTGGCCGATCTGTCATCTGCCGTGCCGAACATGCAGGTTTCACCCCACCCGAATACTGGTACAACCCTGCGCGTCACGATCCGGGGCATCGGCGAACCGTCCGCGACCCAGACGCGCGATGCGCCGGTGGCGGTCTATGTTGATGGCGTCTACGTCGCCAAGGGTCAGGGCCTGGCCAACGAACTGGCGGAGCTGGAGCGGGTGGAAGTGCTGCGCGGCCCGCAAGGTACGCTTTACGGTCGCAACGCCACCGCCGGGGCGATCAACTTCATCACCCGCCCGCCGGAACTGGGCGAATGGAAGGGGAAGCAGAGCCTCACTTTTGGCAGCCGCAGCGAATTCCGCTCGCGCACGTCCGTGAACGTTCCGATCGGCGAGACGCTCGCGGCCGAACTGACCTATGTTCGGGTGAAGAAGCATGGTTTTGTCCGCAATCTGGGGGCGGGTTCCAAGCGCTTCGGCGATACGGATCGTCAGGCGGTGAGAGGCGCCTTGCTGTGGCGGCCGAGTGATAATTTCGAAGCTCGCTACACGTACGATTCCTCATGGATCGAGGACACTTCGCCGTTCAATCAGGCCGTGCCACTTTATCCCGACGAAGTCAGGGCGCGCTCGGGCAGTTCGGGCAGCGCGGTGTTGCGGCCGGGCGATTCCCGGGTCCAGGGGCACAACCTGACGTTGACCTATGACCTGAACGACAATCTGACGCTGAAGTCGATCACCGGATACCGGAAGCTGCGCGACGAAACCAACCAGGTCTACAATCCCGGCCCGGTGCGGGCTTTCCTGCCGTTCAACAATGTGAACACCACCAACCAGAAGCAGTTCAGCCAGGAATTCCAGCTTATCGGCGATGCTCTGGATGGCGGGCTGAAATACATCGGCGGCCTTTACTACTTCAGCGAGTCCGGGGATGGGCTCGATCTGTCGAACATGCCTTCCGGGCTCAGTCCGCGGGAGACCGAGTGGAACAACAAGGCCTATGCCGTGTTCGGGCAGGCGACTTGGACCCCGCAGTTCCTCGACGAACGGCTCCACATCACCGTGGGCGCGCGCTGGTCGAAGGATAAGCGCAAGGCGGACGTCTTTTCCACCCGCACGCCGCCGGGCGGGGCCACGGTCGTCCTGCTCGATGCCGAAGGCAGCCGGAGCTTCAGCGATTTTAGTCCCACCGGGACGATCCAGTTCGATATCAGCGACGACGTCAACATCTATGCGAAGATTTCCAAAGGCTACAAGACCGGCGGGTTCAATCCCACAGCGACCACGCCGGCCCGTTTCGTGGCCGGATTCGGGCCGGAAACGCTCGTGTCCTATGAAGCCGGCCTGAAGTCGGAACTGTTCGACCGGCGTATCCGCTTCAATGTGTCTGCCTATTACAGCAAATACAAGGACATCCAGACCAATGTCTTTGATCCGTTCAATCCGCGCCTGTTCGATGTCATCAATGCGGGCAAGGCGGTCACCCAGGGGTTCGAGGCCGACCTGACCGCGCTGCTGTTCGACGGGATGACGATCAGCGGCAGCTACGGCTACGTCGATCCGAAGTTCAAGAAGGTCGTCGATCTCGGCGGAAACGACGTGACCGATCTATTCAAGTTCACTTTTGCTCCAAAAAACAGCTTTACCCTGTCGGCGGACTACAAGTCTCCTGTAACTCCTCTTGGTGTTGTGGAGATGAATGTAAATTACGCTTGGCAGGATAAATATTTCGCACTGGCGAATAACCCTGAAGTAGTAACCCGCGCAAACGGCTTGCTGAATGGGCGGTTTGGTCTGTCCGATCTGGCTGGTGTGGAAGGACTGCGCGTTGCCCTGTGGGGGCGCAACATCACCAATGCGAAGTACTATCTGACCCACTTCGCGGTCGGGGACGTTCCCGTCGCCCAGCTTGGCGAACCGCGTAGCTGGGGCGTCGATCTGAGCATGGAATTCTGAAGAAAGGCGGACAGGATGGATCTGGGACTGACAGGCAAGACCGTCATCGTCACGGGCGGCAGCGGCGGTATCGGCCACGGGCTGGTCGTCGAATTCGCCCGCGAAGGGGCCAACGTCATCTCCGCGTCGCGCGATGTCGCGACCGGGGAGAAGCTGGCCGCTCGAGCAAGGAAGCAAGGCTGCCTGGGGACGATTCATCCTGTCGGCACGGATGTCACCGATCCGGATAGCGTGGTGGCCATGGTTGCGGCGGCGCACGAAAGGTTCGGGCCGGTCGACGTGCTCATCAACAATGCGGGCGGGGTCGGCCGGACTTGTGCGTTCGAGGACCTCGATCATGAAACCCGGCGTTGGGAAATCGCGCTCAACATCGATGGGGTAGTCAACTGCACGCAGGCCGTCGCGCAGGACATGCTGTCGCGCGGGACCGGTAGCGTCATCAACATATCGTCCAATTCTTCGCTGCTCGGCGAGGCGGCGCAGAACATCGTGCACTATGGTGCTGTCAAAGGCTTCGTGAACAGCTTCACCAAGCTGCTCGCCTACGAATGGGGGCCAAAGGGAGTGCGGGTCAACACGATCGCGCCGGGGTGGATCGTGCCGCACCGGAACGAGGATGTCGCCGCTGGCAGTTTCTGGAACCGGCTGGACATGGGCACACCCGAAGGCATGCAGCAGGCGATGGACGACGGTTCGCTCTTCAACATGAGCAATCTTCCGCTCAAGCGGCTGGGGCGTCCGGAAGACATGGCCGACCTTGCCATGTTCCTGGCCTCGGATGCGTCCAGCTACATCACCGGCCAGCTCATTTCGGTCAGCGGCGGCGTCTACATGCCCTGAGGGAGAGGGGAATACTGTGCGTTTGGAAAACCAGATTGCAATCGTCACCGGGTCCGGTGGTGCAGGCGGTATCGGGGAGGCCATTGCCCGCCGCTTCGTGTCGGAAGGGGCCAAGGTCGTCGTCTGCGATATCGACGAGGAGAAGGCCCAGGCCGTCGCCGGTGCCCTTGGTCCGAATGCCACTCCCTGGGCGTGCGATGTCAGCCGTTCGGATCAGGTAGAAGCCATGGTGGCGGGTGTCGTCCCCATGTTCGGCCGTCTAGACATCCTTGTGAACAACGTCGGTTTCACGGTGCCGGGGTTCCTTCGGGACCTGGGGGATGAGGCTTGGCACCATGTTTTGAACGGGTGCTTGTCCTCGACATTCTACGGAATTCGCGCTGCGCTCAAGCCGATGCGGGAGCAGAAAAGCGGTTCGATCATCAATATCAGCTCGGCCGCGGGCATCGGCGGGGCGCCCGGCCTCGGCGCTTACGGTGCGGCGAAGGCCGGGGTCGTTAGCCTCACCCAGACGGCGGCCGTAGAGAACTTCAAGAGCGGCGTGCGGGTCAACTGCGTGCTGCCCAATGCTGCGACCAAATCGCTTACAGCATGGTTCGACGCCACGGAAAGCGGGCGCAAGACACGCGCCGCTATCGAGGCCTATTCGCGCTGCGGTTCTCCCGAAGAGATCGCGGCGGCGGTGCTGTTCCTGGCTTCGGACGACAGCGCCTATGTCAACGGGACCGTACTGCCGGTGGACGGCGGCCTATCATCGCGGGTTGCATGCATCGACGCGACGATAGAATGAATGAGATACGCCCGGAAGCGGCGATTGAATGAAGAACGGATGAAGCCGCGCAGTCCTTGCTCGATTGGGATGGCGGGATCGTTGGGGGAAGGATCGATAATGATGTTCAAGAGAGCCGTATTGTGGTCGCTAGGCGGCTTTCTGGCCATCGTTGGTGCCTTGCTGGCCATAGGCGGCGCTTGGTTGGCAAGCTTGGGCGGATCGCTCTATTACCTTCCCACTGGTCTTGCCTGCCTGGTCGCGGGTATCCTCATCTGTCGGGGCAAGGCGCTCGGCGTCTGGCTCTATTGCGTGGTTTTCGCGGTGACGCTGGTCTGGGCCCTGATCGAGGTCGGCCCGCATTTCTGGCTCCTGCTCCCGCGTGTCGGTGGGCCATTGGTCGTGCTGCTCTATATGTTTACGCCATGGGTACGCCAGCATCTGGGCCTGCTGCGCAGTGTGCCTGATGACACCGGCGAGGCACCGAAGCTGCGTCTTGGACGGCGGCCTGTCCTGATCGCGGCAGTGGCTGCCCTGGCCGTGGTGCTGGGTTTTTGGCTGTGGAAGGGAGAAGAACCTGCGCAGTCGGTCGCTTCGGGGCAAATGCAGGCCGCGACCAACTGGTCCGACTACGCAGGAAACAAGGCCGGCACGCGGTTTTCCTCCGCATCGCAGATCACCCCGGCGAACGTAGCCGGGCTGCAAGTCGCCTGGATATATCGGACGGGCGACCTTCCGGGCGCTGCGCCGCAGATGTTCGAGGCGACGCCGCTGCAAATCGGTGACGCGCTCTACCTCTGCACCCCGCACGACATCGTGATCGCGCTCGATGCCGATAGCGGCAAGGAACGGTGGCGCTACGATCCGAAGGTGGACGCGACAGGCGTCTTCACCATCGCTTGCCGGGGTGTCTCGTATCACCGATCGAGCGATCCGTCGGCGGTAGGCAGTTGCGCGGAACGCATCCTGATCTCGACTATCGATGGCCGGATGATCGCGCTGGACGCGGCCGATGGCCGGCCGTGCCAGGGCTTCGGCAACAAGGGAGAGATTTCGCTGCGCACCGGGCTGGGCCCGGTCGAAGGCGGTTTCCAGTTCGTGACCTCGCCCGCGATCGTTGCGGGGAACACTGCCGTGGTGGGGAGCTTCGTGCTCGACAACATGGCCACCGACGAGCCGTCCGGTGTGGTCCGCGCGTTCGATGTGGTGAGCGGCAGGCAGCTCTGGAGCTGGGATGCCGGGCGGCACGATACCGGCGCGGCCTTGCAGCCGGGCGAGACCTACACACGCGGATCGCCCAACGCCTGGAGCCTGTTCAGCGCCGACGAAAAGCTCGGGTTGGTCTATATCCCCACGGGCAATCCCTCACCGGATCATTTCGGCGGAAAGCGCAGCCCGGACATGGACCGCTACGGCAGTTCGGTGGTGGCGCTCGACGTTGCGACGGGCAAGGTCCGCTGGTCGTTCCAGACGGTGCATCACGACTTGTGGGACTACGACGTCGCATCGCAGCCGGTGCTGGCGGACCTGCCGATGGATGGAAAGCTCGTCCCAGCGCTGATCCAGGCGACCAAGCAAGGGGAGATATTCCTGCTCGACCGGAGGGATGGCCGTCCGCTGGGGCCGGTGGAGGAACGCTCCGTTCCGCGCGGCAGCATTCCGGGTGAGCGCTATGCGCCCACGCAGCCGGTTTCCCACGCGTTGCCAAGCTTGGTGCCTCCGGTGTTGAGGGAGGCGGATATGTGGGGGGCAACGCCGCTGGATCAGCTCTGGTGCCGCATCGCGTTCCGCAAGCTGCGCTATCTCGGCCGCTTCACACCGCCGTCGCTGGACAACAGCCTGATCTTCCCCGGCAACAACGGCATCATGAACTGGGGCAGTGTGGCGGTGGACCAGGCACGCGGCATCCTGATCGTGCCGACATCCTACATGCCGCTGACTTTGCAGCTCATCCCCAGGGAACAGGCGCCGGCGACGGACCGGATTGTGCTGGACGGGCGGGCAGCGATTTCGCCGATGAAAGGCACACCTTATGCCGTGCGGACCGAACGCCCGTTCGTCTCGCCGCTGGGGGTGCCCTGCAACGCCCCGCCGTGGGGCCAACTGACCGCCATCGACCTGGCTACCCGCCAGATCCTCTGGCAGCGGCCGCTGGGGACGACGGCGGACCATGCGCCGCTGGGTATCCCGGTCCCGGGCGTGTTCAACCAAGGCGGGGCAATTGCGACGCAAGGCGGCCTTGTCTTCATCGGGGCGACGCTCGACGACTATCTCCGCGCTTTCGATCTCAGGACCGGGAAGGAAGTGTGGAAGGGCCGTCTTCCAGCTGGCGGCCAGGCCCTGCCGATGACTTACGTTTCCCCCCGCACCGGCAAGCAATACGTCGTCATCGCCTCAGGCGGGCACGGGTTCATGAATACGACCATGGGTGATTACGTGATCGCCTACAGCCTCAAGGGAGCGGGTAAATGAAAGCGAACCGATTGAAGAGGCAGGGTGGTGCACTGCGCCTGCTGGCCAGCGCATTCGGTGTCGCCGCGGTGGCCATGGCGATGCCTGCCGATGCCCAGGCGGAGGAGGCGTCACCGAGCGGTGAAGTCATCCTGCCGAAGGCACCGGTTTTCACGGGCAAGGTCGGCTCGACTTATGCCCAGTCCGTGCCAGATTTTCCGCAACCCGTCCGCGCACCGGCGGGTGCGCCCAACGTGCTGTTGGTGATGACCGACGATGTCGGCTTCGCTGCGGCGTCGACTTTCGGTGGGGCGATCCCCACGCCCAATCTCGACCGGCTGGCGGCGCATGGGCTGAAATATAACCGCTTCCACACCACTGCCATGTGCTCGCCTACGCGTGCGGCGCTGTTGACCGGCCGCAATCATCACATGATGGGTAACGGCGCGATTACCGATTTCGCCATGGGTTTCCCAGGCTACGACGGGATCATCCCGAAAAGCGCGGCAACCGTGGCGGAAGTTCTGCGGCTGAACGGCTACAACACTGCGATGTTCGGCAAGCATCACAACGTGCAGCCGGGTGCGACCTCTGCCGCCGGGCCGTTCGATCAGTGGCCCACTGGGCTTGGCTTCGAATATTTCTACGGCTTCGTCGGGGCGGAGACCAACCAGTACACACCTGCCCTCTACCGGGGGGTGACTCCGGTGGCTGGGCCGGATGGCAAGATGCTGGATCAGGCATTGGCCGACGATGCGATCTTGTGGCTCCACAATCAGCAGGCGGCCGATCCAGACAAGCCGTTCTTCGTTTATTTCGCGCCGGGAACGGCACATGCGCCGCAACAGGCACCTGCCGAATGGATCGCCCGGTTCCGGGGCAAGTTCGACCAGGGCTGGGACAAGGTGCGTGAGGAAAGCCTGGCGCGGGAGAAGAATCTGGGTGTGGTTCCAGCCGCCACGGCACTGACGCCACGTCCGAACTATATCCCCGCGTGGTCCTCGCTCACGCCCGAACGCAAGCAGATCAGTGCACGGATGATGGAAGTCTATGCGGGGATGCTCGCCTATCAGGATGCACAATTCGGACGCCTGGTCGACGAATTGCAGCGCATGGGGAAGCTGGAGAATACGCTCGTTATCTTCATCGAAGGGGACAACGGCGGTTCGGCGGAATCCGGCGTCGATGGCAACGTGAACACGCTGGGCTCGTTCTTCAACGGCGCGAACGAGACGGCGGACGAACTCATGGCGCGCCTGGACGAGTTGGGCGGCCCGCGTTCGAACCAGAACTATCCTGCGGGTTGGGCCTGGGCCATTGGCGCGCCGTTTCAGTGGACCAAGACCTATGCCTCGCATCTCGGCGGTGTCCGTAACGGCCTCGTGATCTCATGGCCGGAGCGGATCAGGACCAGCGGCCTGCGTACCCAGTTCCATCACGTGATTGACATAGCGCCGACCATTCTGGAGGCGGCAGGGTTGCCGCAACCGGCAGTGGTCAATGGCGCACGTCAGCAGCGGATAGATGGCGTGAGCATGACTTACAGTTTCGTTGATCCCAAGGCGGTGGGACGACGGCATACCCAGTATTTCGAGCTGATCGGCAACCGCGGCATCTACCATGACGGATGGTGGGCCGGCACCACCCCGCAGAACATCGGCTACGAGCGCAAGGGCACCGACCTTATGCAATGGCCTTGGGAACTCTACGATCTCGAGAAGGACTTCTCGCAGGCAACCAATCTGGCGGCCAAGTATCCCGAAAAGCTGGCGGAGATGAAGGCGCTGTTCGCCCAGGAAGCTGCGCGCAATCAGGTGTTCCCGATCGACGATCAGGTGGACAAGCGTTCGGCGGCGGTGATGCAGGCGGCCAAGCCCCGGGACAGCTATACCTACTGGGGTGCAGGCGTCAGCGTGCCTGCTGGCCATGGCCCCCGGCTGACAGGCAGCTTCAGCCTGACCGCCGACATCCAGACTGCGCCCGGGACGGCAGATGGGGTGCTGGCTGCTCTCGGCGGGCATTTCGGCGGCTGGAGCTTCTATTTGAAGGATGGCTATCCGATAGTGACGATGGCCGGGTCGACGCAGGCCAGGCGCACCTTCCGCGTAGCCGCTGTGGAACGCGTGCCGCCCGGCAAGGCCCAGATCGTTTTCGATTTCCGCGCGGATGGACCGAAGCCGGGAACCGGCGGCGCAATGCACATCAGCGTAAATGGGCGCCAGATCGGGGAAGGCCGGATTGAGCAACCTATCGTCATGACGACGGAACTGACCGACACGTTCGATGTTGGGTTCGATTCCAGCACGACGGTAACGGATGAATACAAGGGTGATGGAGCCTTCTCAGGAATTGTGAGCAAGCTTCAGGTCATTGGAAAATGATCGTCTCGATCCGAGAAAACGGCTCGATTGCCAAGAGAAACCCTTGATCCTGTCCTATCGAGGGCGGGCATCCAATGCAAAGCGGCGAAAGGCGTGCAGGGCTTGCGTCTCGTAATTCTTTCGGCGGACGATCAGGCTGAATATGCGGGTGAAGTTCAGTTCCTTCACCTTTAGGGGAACGAGTTCCCCCCGCTCGATCTCTTGATTGACGATCAATCGGGACAGGCAGGCAAGGCCCGTTCCACTCTGCACCGCCCGTTTTATGGCTTCGACGCTGTCCGACTCCAGGATGATGTTGAGCGAATTCACGTACTTCAATGCCTCGAGAGTGAACGAAGTCCGCTCGCTCGAATGCGTTTTCTCCATGATCCATTTCTCGTGCGCGAGATCCTCAAGCGAGAAATCGGACGCGCGCTTCTGCGACAGAGGGTGGGGCGGGCCGGAACAGACCACGAGGGGGTCCCGCAGCCACGGCGTCGCCTCGATGTGCTTGCTGTTAACCGGCGCTCCGACAAATGCGATGTCCAGCGCAGATTTGTAGATACCTTCGATCGCGAACTGCGACGGCATGACCCGAAGCTCTATTCTCACATCGGGGTAACGCTCGATGAACGCGGCGCAGATCGACGGCAGGAGATAGTTTCCGATCGGCGCGGCGGCTCCGATCCTCAGCCGTCCATGGATCTGCTCCGGGATGGTGAGAGTCTCCAGGTCGGCGGCTTGCGCCAGGATGGTACGCGCTTTCTCCAGCACGCGTTTCCCCATGTCGGTGAGCTTCAGATTTCTTCCCGATTTCAGGAAGAGATCGACGCCCAGATGCCCTTCGAGGTCCTTCAGCGACATGCTGATTGCGGAGTGGCTGAGGCCCAGATTGGCCGCCGCTTTGACGATTCCGCCTTCGCGGGTGACAGCTTCGAGGGCGGCCAGTTGTCTCAGGGTAATGCGCATCGTTCACGTTCCGGGAAAAGACCCCACTGGGCATAGTGTCAGTTTTTCTGAAATGTAACGTTCATATTTCGAAATAGATAGTCACACATCTTGCGTCTAGCCTCGGCCGCGATAGGCACCTCCCGGCACGGTTCGGAAGAGACAAGACCTGTTTCAAGCTGGAGACGAAATGTTGGACAAGCGGATGAGCGCGGCGGACGTCGTCGCGCAATTGCAGGATGGCATGCGCATCGGGATCGGCGGCTGGGCTACGCGGCGCAAGCCTATGGCCCTTGTGCGCGAGATCGTCCGTTCAGACCTCAAGGACCTTACGCTCGTAGCGGGTTACGGCGGTCCGGAAATCGGCATGCTGTGCGCCGCGGGCAAGGTGAAGAAGCTTATCTTCGCCTTCGCGACGCTCGATCATTTTCCGTTGGAGCCGCATTTCCGTAATGCTCGCCAGGCCGGTAGCATCGAAGTGTGGGAACTGGACGAGGGCATGTTCCATTGGGGGCTGCGCGCCGCGGCCATGAAGCTTCCGTTCCTGCCGACACGGGCAGGGATCGGTACCGACATCATCACGCAACCGGGTTTCAAGATGGTCAGGAGCCCTTTCGAGGATGGCGAGGAACTGGTCGCCATGCCAGCCATCCGGTTGGATGTGGCGTTGATCCATGCGCATCGTTCGGACGAACGCGGCAATATTCTGACGCTCAGCAACGATCCCCTGTTCGACGAACTCTACGTGCGCGCCGCCGAGAAAACCTTCGTATCGGTGGAGAAGATCGTTCCGACCGCCCAACTCGACATGGCCAGGAACGCGCGCTTCAATCTTGTCGAGCGTCCGTTGATCACCGGGGTGGTCGAAGCTCCTTACGGGGCTCACCCGACCAGCGCGGCGCCGGACTACGAAATCGATCTGAAGCACGTCAAGGCATACGTCGACAGTGCTGCTTCCGACGATGCGTGGAACGCCTATCGCACCGGCTATCTCGATGGGGATGAGGAAGCCTACCTGGCGTCGGTGGGTGGCGCTGTCACGATCGCTGCACTGCCGAAACCGGTCTATTGAGGAGAGCGAATATGACCGATCAAATCTATTCGCTTGCCGAACTCGTGATCGTCGCCTGTGCCGAGGCATGGCGCAATGACGGAGAAGTCCTGGCCACGGGCATCGGCCCGCTCCCCCGCCTGGGGGCTGGGCTCGCCAAGATGACATTCAACCCGGTGCTCCAGACGACTGACGGGGAATGCTGGTACACTTCGGAGCCGGTTCCCCCCGGCAAGCGCGCCACCGAGCCGGAACTGGAAGGGCTTGCCAACTACGACCGTGTCTTTTCTGCGCTGTGGAGCGGCAAGCGGCACGCGCTGGTCGGACCGGTGCAAATGGATCGCTTCGGACAGGCCAACATCAGCGTGATCGGCGATCATGATCGCCCCAAGGTGGCGATGCTGGGCGCGCGCGGCTTCCCGGGAAATTCGGTCAGCCATCCCAACAGCTTCTTCTTTGCGAACCACAACACCCGGGCGTTTGTGGATGGCGAGGTCGATTTTGTCTGCATGGCGGGTTACAACCCGGATCGCTACGTCAACGGCAAGCCGCCTGAAGGGCTCGACCTGCGGATCATTGTCACGAATCTGTGCGTGATGGATTTCGGCGGCCCGGATCGCCGGATCCGCGTGGTGTCGCTGCACCCAGGCGTGACCTTCGAAGAGGTGCAGGACAACACCGGATTTCCGTTGGCCAGGATAGCCAATGCGATTCCGCAGACACCTGCACCGACCGCGCAACAGCTTGAGTTGATCGCCCGGCTCGACCCGAATGACATGCGTGCAACGGTGTTCAAGGGCGATCCGCGGGGCGACAGGCGGGCCGCCTAGGCCTCGGAACATGCCCGTTCGGGCACAGATGGTGGCAGCGAACAAGGCTGCTGCGGTGTCGAGAAGACAGGTGCGGACAGATGGGATCCCGCAGCGGATGGTGCGTTCCAATCTGATGGATCGGATCGTGAAGTCGGGCAAGCTGGGCATGTGGGCGCGGGCGATCGAGGCGAGCATGAGCATGAGCATGAATGAAGCAGTGGGGGGCGTCGTGGACCGAACTGCTCAAGTCGACCAGATATGACTGCGCAGGGGGCGGTGCCGCTGAAGCAGACGATGAAGGCCGCGACGATGCCGATGCTGATCCAGAAGGCTGCGAGAGCGAGGGCAGAGAAGGAGACGGTTGGGCAGCGGTCGTAGAGGGTTGCGAAGCGCCGCCAATCCTTCAGCCGGCCGAACATGATCTCGATGCGGTTGCGGCGTTTGTATCGGCGCTTATCGTATTTGACCGGCAAAGAGCGGGAGTTTCGGCCCGGAATGCAAGGTTTGATGCACTTTTTCTCAAGCGCGTCCCGGAACTATTTCGCATCGTAGCCCCGATCGGCCTGCATTCGCTGCGCCTTTGGCAGATCATCGAGCAGAGCAGCAGCGCCCGTGTAATCGCTAATCTGGCCTGCAGTGATGAAGAAACTCAACCAGACCGTCCGGGCAGCGCCCAGCAGCTGCCCCTCACACAGCGAACCCGGCCTGAATGAACGTCGGTTTTGAAGTGTACTGACGAGGGCGCGAGCGTCCGTTATGGCGGCGGGGTTGGTCAGGCTTAAGATTAGTTTCGAGATCAGAGGTCGAGTTCGGACAGTCCCGGATGATCTTCCGGTCGGCGACCAAGCGGCCAGCGGAACTTACGTTCCGTTTCGGTAATGGGATGCTCGTTGATGCTGGCGATGCGGCGCTCCATCAGGCCGTCAGCATCGAATTGCCAGTTCTCATTTCCATAGGCGCGGAACCAGTTGCCGCTGTCGTCACGATATTCATAAGCGAAGCGCACCGCTATGCGGTTTCCGGCATGGGTCCAGACTTCCTTGATCAGGCGGTAATCCAACTCTCGCGCCCATTTGCGGGCGAGGAAGGCTTCGATTGCATCGCGCCCGGTTATGAACTCGGCGCGGTTCCGCCACCGGCTGTCCGGGGTATAGGCGAGCGCGACATGCGCGGGATCGCGACTGTTCCATGCGTCCTCGGCCAAACGGGCCTTTTGCGCTGCGGTGTCATCGGTGAATGGTGGGAGTGGAGGACGGCTCATGGGTGTTTCCTTTCGAGTTCTTCCTTGAGCGCGGCATTGTCTGCTTCAAGCGTTGCAATGCGCGTTTCCAGTTGGTTCATCGCCGCCTTCACATCGGCCGCGTCGATCTTCTGCGGAATATGCTGCGGGCAGTTGATGTCCCACGCCTCCACCTCGAACAGGATCGCCTGTTCGGGGCTGGCACGATAGGTTTCCGGCATCAACTCGCTGATCAGTGCTGGATCATTGGTGACCACATGTGCACGGCCCCAGATCTTGATCCGGCGACGATGGCCGTAATCCATCAGGAACAGGAAGGCCTTGCTGTTCTCTGTCAGATTCCCGGTCGAGATATACTGCCTGTTACCGGTATAATCGGCGAAGGCGAGTGTGGTCTCGCCAATGACACGGATGAAGCCTTTCGGCCCGCCGCGATGCTGGGCATAGGGCTGCCCATCGGTATTGGCGGTAGCGAGATAGGCGGTGTCGACCGTGGCGAGGAAGGCGATCAGATCCTTGGTAATCCGGGTGCGGAAGCCGCCGCGCTCCTCCATCCGCGCGTAGTTTGCACGCGAACCGCGTTGCGTCTGCAACGTCTTGACCGTGGGCGTGAAGGCAATGTCGCTGGAGGGTGCCATGGTCTCTCCTCTTGATGTTATCAGGATAGGCGGGCGCTGTTGGGGGATGACAACGCCCGCCCCCGTCCTCAGGTCACGCAGCTTTGCGAGCGGTGACGACCGGGAAGTCAATTTCGGTCTGGAACACGGTGTTGAAGTAATTGGTCCAGACATTGAGCGCGACATGCTGCACGATCTCGATGATCTGCGCATCGCTATAGCCCGCAAGCCTGACCGCTGCGAAATCGCCGTCGGCAATATGGCCGCGGGTCTGCGCCACCTTGGCAGCGAAGCGTACGGCGGCATCCGCTTTCGGGTCGTTCGATGCGCCGCTACGATTGGCAGTGATCTCTGCATCATCAAGCTTGGCGAGGTTCTTGCCGAGATAGCTGTGCGCGGAAAGGCAATAATCGCAACCATTCACTTCGGCCACCGCAAGGGCGATCCGCTCGCGCGTGGCGGCGGGCAAGGCGCCTTTACCGAGCGCGCCGGACAGGCCGAGATAGCCCTCCAGCGCCTGCGGGCTGGTGGCGACCAGGCGGAACAGGTTGGGCACGGAGCCAAGCTGCTTTGCGACGGCTTCGAGCAGCGGCCAGGATTTTTCCGGCGCGTCGGCGATGGCGGCGGGTTGTGGGATGCGGGACATGGTGCAAATCCTTCGTTTGTGACGGCCGGGATTGGCCGGTCGCCAGTTCCTACAAGGTTGTGAAATGTTGCAGTATCCATCAATATGGAAACTCTTCCTTCCACTTTACGGAACATGTGATGGATCGATTTGAAGCCATGCGCACACTGGTTGCCGCCATCGACGGCGGCAGCCTGTCCGCCGCGTCGCGCACTCTCGGCGTCCCACTGCCTACCGTCAGCCGCCGTGTTTCGGACCTTGAAGCACATCTGCGCGCGCAATTGGTGATCCGCACCAGCCGCAAGCTGCAACTGACCGATGCCGGGCGAGCCTATGTTGCCACCTGTCGGCGCATCCTCGATGAACTGGACGAAGCAGAGCGGGCTGCCACAGGGGAATATCTAACCCCGCGTGGAGATATGCTAATCACAGCCCCCATCATGTTTGGACGGATGCACGTCGAACCCGTCGTGCTCGACTTCCTCAACGCCTATCCGGACATCAATATACGGTTGGTCCTCGCCGATCATGTCGTCGACATGATCGAAAACCATGTCGATCTGGCACTACGGATCGGGCCATTGCTCGACAGCAGCCTAGTGGCAACAAGGCTGGGTGCAGTCCGCTGGATAACCTGTGCCAACCCAGCCTATCTTGCAGAACGTGGTGTGCCCCGAACGCTAGATGATCTCGCCGCGCATGACTGCATCGCGTTCGAGCGGCTGTACACCACCGATGTCTGGACTTTTCGCAAAGGCAGCGAAACCGTCGCCGTTCCCTTTCGTCCACGCTTCGCCGTCAACACCGCCAACGGTGCGATCGATGCCGCACTTGCGGGTGCGGGTATCGCACGCATCCTCTCCTATCAGGCCGACGACGCCATTGCCGACAAACGCCTGATCGTGCTGCTGCGGGATTTTGAACCCGAACCGCTGCCGGTGCATCTCGTCCATACCGGGCAGGCGATCATGCCACTGAAGCTCAGGGCTTTCGCCGACTTTGCGACCCCTCGGCTCAAAGCAAGGCTTGCATCAGATTGAAATCTCGAATGTCCGGTTTCAGGAACCGTATTCGAGGCCCCCAACGGCCACTTTGTCGGCGGCGTCAGACGCCGAGCCACTCCAAGCCGCCGGAGAGCAGATCTGCGGAGTAGTCCACCCGCAAAACGCGACGGTGTCCAGAGACACCAGCAGCTTCAGAGGCGTGCAAGATGGGAGTGGCGTAGGCCCAGATATCGCCAGCCTGAGCCAGGCAGACGAACCGGCCGCCTGACTATGGCATTGGTCCGATCCCCGCAATTGCCGCAGGCGTGACTACGGCGTGCATCGGCGGCGTCATTCGTGATATCATCAGCGGTGTTCTATCGACACTGATGCGTAACGAGATCTACGTGACGGCATCACTGCTGGCAGCAATCATCTTTGTGACTTTGACGACCGCGGGGCTTGGCGCACCATGGCCTTCCGCGATCGGCTTTGTCTTTGGGTTTGCACTGCGCGGAATTGCCATTCGATGGCATCTGGCCTTGCCACTGCATCGAGGTCACTGAGGTAGGCTGCCGCCAACTATTACCACGACAACATTCCCGAAAGAATACGGCCATCGGGTTGCCACCATGAGCCTCGAAAGCTGTCGAACGTTCACCCGATGTCCGCTCTCTTAGGAGACGTGCAAAAACCAGCGCGAAAATCGTGATAGCCGACGACAGCCCTCCCGTTCGTGCTAAATGTGTGACAGCGTGGGGGGCGAGGAGGCATCGTTAATATTAACAGCACCTCCTCGATATCTTCAGAACTTGATCTGTATTCCGCCATCAAATTGTGTGCCGGTACCACTCCCGAACTCGCCCTGATAAGAAGCGAAGATCTTGATGCCATCGGCAAGTCTGGCGCTGAAACCGGCGCCTGCAGTCATCACGGTGGCCTTGCGTGGGGCACCAAAGACAGTGAAAGTCTCGGTCATGCCGGTAAAACCTGCCGTTGCCGTAACATGCTTTCCATCCAATTGCTGACGCACACCTGCCTGAATCCACGGCTCGAATGTCGCCTCCGCATTCTGGCCGCCACGCAGAACGACAGTGGCATCTGCGAAGGTAGCATTTGTCCGCTTCCTTTCGACATCGAGAGCGAATGCCGCACTACCGATCTCACTCGTCGCGCCGCGCTTCGTTGAAACGTGGGTCAGCCCTGCCTGCGGCTGCAATATCCAATTGGCGCCAACGGGCAGGGAATAGCTAATCGTCGCGTCCAGAACGAGGCTGTTCAGTTCATAGTCGGACGAAGAAACCATGCCGCCACCGGGAACGGAGCGATCAGTCTGTGCATCGCTCCAGTCATAGGCAATGGTCGCAGCCATGTTGAAGCCACCCGCTGTCAATTGCCCGTACAGGCCTGCAACCATCCCGTCGGCGTCGGTTCTCGAGTCCAATGCCTTGATGCGTTGCTGGCTATCGACGTAGCCAACAAATGCCGCCACCGAGCCGTTCCGGTTACCGAAACCGAGTCCGCCCAACAGGCCGTATCCGTCGCTTTTCGCACGGGAGGTGCCGAGCGTCGTATTGGATTTGAGCGAACGCCAGTTTCCGAAGCCGCTGACGAAGGCGAAGAGCCGGGCTTCGTCATGGGACGGCAAAGCGACGCCAGACCGCATTGCTTTTGATAGGCTTAGCCCATGTTCGACTCCAAGCTGGGAGGCAGTTGCATAGGGTTCGGGGCTCAACAGGCCGAATGCTGAGCTGCTGGCATAGCCATCAGCATCCAGCAGAACCGGAATGGCATCGAGCAAAGCGGAGCTGACATCGCCGGAGATGAGCAGTCCATTGACATAGTTTACCGCTGCGATCGCTTGCGGTCCTGTTCCCGAAGGAGCAACGAAGGTGCCGACCAACTGTAGCTGGTCGCTGGTCGTACCATCGACATACCGCAGGAAGCCCTGAACGGCTGACTTGTTCCAGTCCCCAACCGTGAATTCTCCGTCGATGCTGTCCGCAACGATCATGTCGTATGGCGTGCCGGGGGTCAGTGGGCGGTCTCCGGTCAGGTTCAACACGGCGCCCGGGGCAATCGAGAGATTACCGTCGATCAGCAATTGGTCGCTCTGACCGGGAGCGGGCACGAATTCGAATGTCGTTATGGAACCGCCGGCCAGCGAGACGTCGCCGATCACCGTCATCACGGCGGGGGAAGCGCCCGGCGACAAGGTGCCGCCCGACGCGACGGCAACATTGCCTATTACTGTCCCGGCACTGCCGAAGGTGCCAGCGCTTCCGACATTGACGTCTCCAGTAATCGTGGAACCCATCGCGCCAATTAGGCGGCCATTGTCGATGTCGATCTGATCGAAATTTGCGCTGCCCTCAACCTTTCCGACCCCACCATTGACAGCCAGCTTCTCGAAATTGGTGAACCGGCTGAAGTCGAGAATTTGCGGATTTTCGTCTGAGGTCGAACCGAAAGTGACCTGCAGACCGTCAGTGCCAACGCCGCCATCGACCGCTCCGCCAATGCTCCAGCCACTTTCCAGTACCAGTTCATCGTTACCGTCGCCAAGGTCGATATCGCCCCCAATGATACCACTGTTAGTGAGTTTATCATTACCAGCACCCGCAAAGATGCTGCCGGTAACCGTCCCATCATTCGAAAGCACATCGTCGCCACCAGTGGGTACGATGGTGGCCATTGGCGATACTGCGGTCTGTACAAAGGCTGGAGCAAGTGACGGAGCAGTTTCACCATCGAGCACGACATCCCCGTCTATAGTGCCCTGGTTCTGAATGTTGTCATTTCCAACCCCTGTCTGCACGTTCCCGGCGACCGTTCCCCCAGGCGCGTTGGTGAATGTATTGTCTCCACCTCCCAGATTTACGGATCCGTTGATTGCCCCCTGGTTCTGGACGACATCACTGCCGGAGCCGGCCGTCACATCATTGTTGATCGTGCCACCGGAGGAGTTGGTGAATGTGTTGTCTCCCTCTCCCAGGTCGACAGGGCCATTAAGTGTGCCGGTGTTATTGACGTTGTCGTTACCCGAGCCACCTGAAACTCCACCGCCGGTGCCCTGGGTTTCCAATACCTCGAAATTGAGAAGCTGGTCGTAGATGGCGAGATCCACCGTATCGTTTGCCGTGCTGCCGTTGAGATCAAGCACGAACGTGTCTGTCCCCGCTCCGCCATCGGCAATTCCGGTGAATGTTGCGTCCCACGCCTGGATGAAGGTATCGTCTCCATCGCCCAGATAGAGGTCGCCATCGACTATGCCGTAATTCTCAAACCGATCATTGCCGCCACGAAGAGCGATGCCCCCTTCGATCAATCCGGTTGAGCTATTGATGACAGAATCAGCGCTATCGCCGAACGTATCAATTGCCCCGCCCCAGATGCCCTCAAAATCAACATTGCCGGAATTTATGGGCACGAGAACCCCATTTGGCGTCGTCAACGATCCACCAGGACCGCCACGAATTGTGCCATGGTTCAAGATCGTGACGGCACTGTCGGCCGAAACAGCGATAGCCATGCCTCCGGTATCGCTGGGCTGGTTCGGTACAACCTCAATGCTGCCAGTCCACATATGTGCCGTGCCGCGTGCGTCGATCAATCCGCCCGCCTCATTGGTGATCGAAACACTGCCGTTGCCTTCCCCATCGGCGATGACGGCCAGCGCCACGGAATAGTCCAGGCCAATCTGACCCTGGGACAAGCCTGCTGTCGGAGGGAACGAGAGGTAGTTGCCGCCCGATGCGACGATGGAACCGCTGTTCCCGATTGTAACCAAGGCTTCTGCGTCCGCTGCAGCCGGCAGGCCCGAGCTCAGTTCTCCTGCTTCGAGTTCGATGAAGACCGCGCCGCTGGCATAGTCCGCATTGCTGATCGTGCCAGTGTTATTGAATACAAGAGCGGCATCCAACGTTGTTTCCTGGCGGATGCGAACCGTCTCGCTTGCCTCCGGATTTACGACTGCGCCATGATCACCGCGCAGAGCCTGGGTTATCGAACCGCTGTTCGTAAACGAGGTCAGGCTGGAATTGGCATCGAGGTCCACTGTTCCGACAATGGTTCCTTGATTGAGAAAGGTGAAAGTTTCCCCGTCGTTGATATCTTCGCCTTCTGGCGTGTCGGCCCAATCGTCATTTGAAAGTTCGACTGCCGCGGCGTAGTCGTCGCTCGTATCGGCGTTGATGTATCCCGAACTGCTGTTGGTGAAGCTCAAGATACGGCTAGTAACTTCCGCTTCGATCCCACCATCCAATGTACCGTTGTTGATGATCGTCACATTGTCGCTAACCGCATCCTCGCGTAGAGCAGCGGTCTGCGCGATTTCGAAATTGCCAAGATTGATCTCGACCGCACGATCAATATCGAACGGATTATCGCCGCGCTCGATTTCACCATCATTTGTGAACGTGAAATTGGAAGCCACGCCGGTCAGGGATAGCCCCCCCGATATCAGACCATCTTCGCCATTTTCAATTGTGACCGCGTTCAAGCCGGTCGCATCCACTGCGGTTGTAAGGCGAACCGCAGCAGTGGTTCCATCCTCAAACTCCGGTTCGAAGCTCGCAGGACGAGGCCCGTTTGCTGTCATCACAATGGTGCCGGTGTTGCGGAACAGGAAGTCTTTGTCCGCTGCGCCGCGAATGACGGTTCCAGAGGCGTGACTGGCAATGTTTATCTCGCCATTATTTACGAATGTTGCCGTCGCAATGCGAACATCACCATTGATTGCGCCGTTATTGACGAAACTCGCCAATTCGTTGCCAATTGGTATAGTATAAATTGATGGCTGACCGAGTTGTGGGTTCTGCCGCTGATAGGTGGCAAACTGCATGTTGTAGGTCGAGACCGCTGTCGGGATCACTTCCACCGGATAGGCAGTAGTCGTGTCGATCAGATTGATCTCCGCCTCATTCACGACATTCCCGTCACCCATGAGAATGATGGTTTCGCCCGTGCCAGTAAGTGTGAGTGTCGTATTTTCGCCGATAACTTCGTAACCTTCGAGTTCGAACGTTTCGGGTAGGTCATATTGACCAAGGGCAACTGACTGCGTGGCGCCATAGCTCTTCGTGTAAATGTCGAGCCCATTACCTGCGGTGATGGTATCCGTACCAGGTTCAGACGCGCGCAAGATATAGTTCGCAGTTGAATAGCCAGTGGTACCGAGTTGCACGCTGCCTGCCGTGCCACCTTCATCGACATAATAGATGCTGGACCCTGTGAACAGCCGAGGCACTGTATCGTTTACGAATACGTAGCCGTCGATTTCGCCAGCGTTGCGCACACCGAACAAAAGCGTGGAGTTTCCTTCGATGTTACTTTCAACCGTGCCGCCAGCTTGATTGGTGACATAAAGCGCCAAAGAGCCGCCCTGGCTGATAGCTGGAGCTCCGGTGATTGTGCCGCTATTTGTAACGATAGTTACATTTCCGGACGTTCCAACGATCGCCCCGGTATTTCCGGTATTATCGATAGTGCAGATGGGCCCTGAACTTCCATCTCCACAAGCTGACTGGGCCAGCGCGAATTGGGAAACAGATATGGCATAAATACTAATCCCGGCCAAAATCGCCTGGCGTGCTTTATTACGAATCCGCTTCATGATTCCCCCTAAATCGCGTTTTTCAGCGCATGCACTGATAATTTGAACTTAGCGGAACTAGTGGAGGCGGAGTGCAGAGAGCAATCTATGGAAATCCATAGGTAGCAGAGACTGATCAATCACTGCATAGGCTATTTTGGCAAACTTCTCTGCTGCAAATATAACACTCCCTATTTCTTGGAACTCGCGCGAAGCCAACATGTTGGACAAACCAAGTCTTTCCTCCAGAGAGCAGCAATGCCTTGAAGAAATTGCGCGCGGAAAGCGGGTTCAAGCTATTTCTGAAGCGCTCGCGCTTGCGCCAGTCACTGTGGAACTGCATCTGAAAAACGCCCGCATCAAATTGGGCGCTTCGACGCTTCCGGAAGCGGTGGCAATCGCTCTGCAACTTAGAGCGATTAATCCATATAAGTAGAGTTGGGTTGGCGCGGTTTTATCAGAGAGCAATATCGCCGAAAATCATGGCACGCGCGACGGCTTGCGGTGTCGTGCTGGCTCGCAGTTTCATCCGTGCATTCCGCAAGTGCATTTCTACAGTGACTTCGCTCAGCCTTAACTTTTCAGCAATTCTGGTGGTTCGTAGCCCTGTCGCGATATAGGCCATACAATCGCGTTCACGGCCCGTCAGTGGTTTTGCTCCAACCTGGCTTCGTCGCACCTCGCCAATAACGTGATGATGGAATATCGTGGCTGCTGTCGCGAGGATCAGATCCTTTTTGCCTACACATCCGAAGAATTCGCGTGACTGCAATGAAGATCCGATTGTCACTCCCGCAATAGGGCCTGTGATTCCCAATGGATCTGGGGCGATGACGTTGATCTGCGCACGCAGGCCTGCGTCAACGGTTTGCGCAACAACATCTCGCTCAAGAAATCCATCGACATGGGGCAAGACCTCTTCGCTCCATCTATATGGTGCAAGCCGTCCTTCACGCACGAAGCCTACATGCGGATCATGAAGATCAAGCCGCTGTTCGCCATAGTATGTGATCCATTCCGGGTTCATCGTTGAGATAAAAGTAACGGGGGCCTCATTCATATTGAATGAAATATTATCAAGAACCCCATAGTTGACCTGATCCGCGCCATAACGACCAAGGTACTTAGTCAAACCATCCCAACGGCCATTAAAATCAATGGCCTCTTCCATCACATCGCAGAAAGCAGCAACATCCAAACTGTCATCCGGTGAATTCATAATATTTTCCCACCTGGAAAGAGCTGCGATAGAATAATCAAACGAGCAGTAATGAAGCGGCGATCATAGCCTCGCTTGGCTCCGCCGACCATATAGACTGAGCAAGCAATTGCGGAAGCGCGGGTAAAGTGAGCAACTCTTTGGCTCCTGTCACGAATGCCGCCCCATATACCTTGGAAGGAGATGGTATGGAATTCAATGTGCTCAAGCTATTCTGAGTAAGCTTTGCGCGCGATGCGAACCATGGCTTGTGAGAATGATCACCACGCGTTGATCCGTTGCGCAGCATGGCGTCGATTACCAATCTCTTGCGAACTTTCTATTGGTCTCGCAGTGACCAGAACTTCGACAATCCGGGTTCCGAGCAAATCACGACTGGTGAAGCGACCGCGTATCGGCTTGAGCAGGTGAGATCCTGGAGAATTGCGTCACGAAGACCCAGTACAAAGCTGCGATGAAGGACCTTGGCTGCGAATAGAAGCAGGAGGTCGGCCTGTATGCCAATAACAGGATTGCGAACAAACATTTGCCGTTCCGGCGACGAGAACGCGCGATGCTGCGATTTCGACAGATGAAGTCGCTACAGACTTTTTTGCCTCGGTCCATGCCAATGCCCACAATCAAACACGTCAAGCGGCTTGGCCAGTCGGCATTGTCAAAGGGATGGCGCGACCTGCGGCGAGGTTGCTAAGCGGGGCTCGGGGACATGGCCCTGAGCGTAGCCGAGACTCAAAATATCATCGCGTGCAGATGCACACTGCTCCTGCTCAGGCCAATACGCCGGACTGGCGGAAACCCCGCGCATTTCCCGTTTTCCATTTTGAGACGATCAGCACCGGGGATTGCAAATGCGAAGATATACGATTCTTGTCGGCCTCGTGGGCGTCTGCACGTTGTCAGCCTGCGGCTCGCCCTCGGACAGCTCGCCAGCCAACTCGGAGACGCAAGGGCAGGAGAGGACCATCGCGTTGCCGGCTGATTTTCCCGCCGATATCGTGTTGCCGGAAGATGCCCGGCTGGTTCTCGCAAGCACACCCGTTCCGGGGGATGTCTTTATCGAAGGGCGCAGTGAGCAAAGCGCTGAGACTATCATCGAAGGCTTTGCAAGCCGCCTGGCCGACGCCGGCTATGTGCTGGCGGACCGCAGCCAGACCATCGATCCGCTTGAACTCTACTTTGAAGGCAAAAGTGTTGAAGGCGGCAATATTCGGGTCCGCGACGATGGCGGGGAGCGACATTTCATGCTCACCTATACGAAAGAGAGGCAATGATGTCGGTCTACGCTACGGTGAGAGGCGCCCTGGCGTTCATCCTCGCACTGTCAATCGCCGGATGCGGCGACGGAGCAAGCGATTCGCAAGCGTCCGGCGAGGCTCCCGCTGGCAACCAGATTGACGGTAGTCGCGGCGATGAGGGGCTTCTGGGACGCGTCAACCTTCCCCGGCCAGACTGGTTTCCCGCAGGCATGCCGTTTCCCAACGACGCGCATATCTATCTGGCGACGCACATCCGCCGCGACGACGAGCCGGACATGTTCATGCTGCAAGCAAATTCGTTCGTTGAACCGGTGTCCTATGCCCGCGCCTTCTACGATTGGGCCGAGGCAAAAGGTCTCAAGCCCGAGCGAGACAGCAGGTATGACTTGGTGGTCGGCTTCGATGGTGCGGACGGTTCCCCGGCCACGCTGCAAGTGCTCGCCAAGGATGGCTATACGCAGATCGTGATCGCCTACGCCGGACAGCTGTGATCGTGCTTTAGGGTGTCTGGACGATCCTGATGATCGTGTCCCAGCCATCGTCGGGAAAGGGCAGGTCGTACACAGTCAGCACGACCTTGCCTCTTACCCCCTCAGGGCCGGAATAGCTGAAGCCGAGCGCATCGCCCGGTAAGGCAGCCACTTCGTCATAGCCAACGTAGGGCAGGGCGCAGGCGTAGAAGGCGGCAATTTCTTGCGGGGCGCCCAGCGTCTTGAGTGTCACGTCGATGGAGCCTTCCGCACCCAAACCGCGTTCCATCTCAATCGTACCCGACGGAGCCGGCAAAGAAGCCGGATAGCCGGGCAGTTCCCACACGGCCATGTTGGCGCAATAGGGCGTGCCGGATGACAGGTCTGGCGAGGGGGCAGCGGGCACGGTGCTGCAGGCGGACGCGAACAGCGGCAGCAGCGCGGCAGCGCTGAGGGTGCGGCGCATGGCTGATCGTTGCCGTATCGAAATCCCATTGGTCATTTTGGCAGGCCCCTCGCAACTGTCTGACGCCAACGGGCTTGCCCGATGGCATATGGCGGGGCCGATGGATGGCAATCATGCCCTCCCTTGCGCCCCATATCATCCAACACGAGAAGGGTCGGCAAAGTCCGCCAGCCCACCGCCCCGATATGCACAAATGCTAGCGGGAAAGGCGGAGGAGAGCGGCGCGGCAGGGCGCGGCGTAGATCTCCGGCACCGACGATCCGGCGGTATCCATCGCTGCCACTGCTTCCCGCAGTAGCGCCCCCGCTGCCCGGTCCCCCTGTTCCAGCCGCGCCATAGCGATGCGGCATTGCGCGGTGGCAATCGCATAATGGCCCGCGGGCAGCGCGGTATGCAGGATCTCTAGCGCCTTGCCCGCTTCGGCCTCTGCTTCCGGCCAGCGCTGCTGGGCCAGACGCATTTGCGAATGCGTCAAAGCAGGGAACGCCCGCCGCGGATGGCCAGTTGGAAGATTGCGGGCGAAGCTGTGCTCGGCAATGTCGAGCATCTCTTCTGCTTCGTTGAACTGTCCCATGCGAACCAATATGGCACCCAGATTCTGCGCGACCTCGCCGGTGGTGATAGCGTCGGGACCATCACCGCTTGCGACTATATGATAGACGGCCCGCATTTCGCGCGCCGCGCCGGGAAGATCCCCCGCCGATTGCAGCGCCAATGCCAGGTTGTTGCGGTGCGAAAGCACTTCGGGGGAATTTGGCCCATACGCGGCGATCGCGATGTCGCGCGCGCGGCGATGCCAGCGTGCCGCTTCGCCCGCTTTCCCGGCATGTTCGGCGATGCGCCCCAGATCGGATAGCGGCAAAGTGAGGCGCGGATGATCGGGACCATAGCGCTTCTCCGCCAGTGCCAGCACCGATTTCACCTGCTTTTCGGCCTCGCCCCGCCGGCCAAGCCCGTCCAGCGCCCGGCCGATGCCCGATCCGGCCTCGATCCGCGCATTGTCGATATCCAGCGCTTCCGCTAGTTCGGCGATGCGGCGGAACAGCGCAAGCTGGGCCTGCCAGTCCCCCTCCTGCGACCAGGCGGCGAGCAATAGCGTTTCCAGCGCCGGCTTGTCCTCCGCACCCGCGTTATCGATGATGGCCAGGGCTCGCGCCATGTCCGCGCTTCCCCGGTCGGCATCGCCTCTTTCCATCGCCAGACGAGCCCGAAAGGCGAGCGCGGCGGCATAGTCGCTGCTGTCCGCGCCATAGGCCGCTTTGGCATATGCTTCGGCGTCGTCGGCTAGTTGTGCTGCCCGGTCGCTCTGTTCCGCGCGTCGGTGCAGCCGGGCCGCCCAGCCGCTGAGTTCGCTCAACAGCGCCGGATCGTCGGCCAGACGCTGCTTCGCGTCGGCAAGCGCTTCATCAATGATGGCAAGGCTTTGCGGGGAGACCGGACCAGTGGCGTCCAGCTCCAGTGGATCGGCCCGGCGGAACAGGTCGAGCAGCGCCTGCCGCCCGCGCTCGGCCCGGTCGGCGGCGAGCAGGGCTGCCTGCCGTGCACGATCGATGCGCCATGCGCCGATGGTCGCCGTTACGCCCCATCCGGCGAGCGAGACCAGCACCAACACCGCAAGCGCGGCGGCAAGCCGGTTTTGCCGCATGAGCCGCAGCACGGCGCGCGGCGCGCTGTCGGGCCGGGCCTCGGTGGCCAGACCTTGCCGCAGGCGGCGCAAATCGGTCGCCAGCGCCGCGGCGGAGCGATAGCGCGCGGCGGGATCGGGCGCGGTCGAGTGCGCGATGATCGCGGCCAGATCGGGCCCGGGCGCTTCCTGTGCGGTCAATTCCTCAAGCACCTTGCCGAGCTGAAAGATATCGCTCGCGGTGGTGAGCCGCTGCCCGTCATATTGCTCAGGCGAGGCACTGGCCGGGGTTAGCGCGGCAGCTTCCCCGGCGGCGCCGTCCTCGTCCAGCAATTGCGCAATGCCGAAGTCGAGCAGGCGCACCTTGCCATCGGCCTGCACGAGCAGGTGATCGGGCTTGATGTCGCCGTGCAGGATACCGCGTTCATGGGCCGCCTGCAGTGCATCGGCGCATTGCGCCACAAGGTCGAGCCGGGACTCCTGCGAGAGTGAATGATCCGTGGCATAGGTTGTGATCGGCCCGCCTTCGATCTGTTCCATCACCAGCCAGGGGGAGCCGGTGGCGGTTTCCCCGCCATCGATGATCCGTACCAGCGCCGGATGGCTGAGGCTCGCGAGCATGCGACGCTCGCGCAGGAACAGCGCCTTGGCCTCGGCCCCGAGATGTCCGCTGCGCAAGATCTTCAGCGCGGCATCCTGCTCGTACCGGCCATCGTCGCGCACCACAGCATAGACTTCGGAAAGGCCGCCCGAGCCCAGATGCCGCATCACGCGCCAGGGGCCATAATGGCGACCGATCCGCGGATCCTCATCGCGCGCGCGCGAAATTTCGGGGACCGCGGCTCCAAGCACGCGGTCCCGTTGGCTTTGCAACGCGTCGAACAGCTTGCGACTGCGCCTTTCGGCCGCGATCAGTCTGTGGGTGCGGAGAGCCAGTTGGGGTGCATCGGCGAAATGCCGGTCGATCCATTCGGCGCGTGCGCCATCGGGCATTTCGAGCACGACCTCGAACGCGCTATCGACGCGTTGACGGGCTTCCACACCCGACTGAGGCCCCAAATTGTCCGGCATTACCGAAGTCATTCTCCCGCTTTCGACGAGGCACGCGCCCCGGCACGCAATCGTGGCCGAAATTCGGACGTCGGCCAAGCGAGTCCTCCCTTTTCAACGTCGGACCGCGCGTGTTCCCGCCACATTTGGCGGCATAGCAAATGAGAGGGTGTTCTTCGCTCCGCCGAGATGTCGCGTTAGCTTCGCCCATGCCCCAAGCATCGTAGATCATCGCATGGCGGACTGGCGCGTGTCCCGGCCCTTTCGCAGCAGGGGCGGTTTGACAGAGCTTCACGGCGTGACTTTTCCGCGGGTAATTTATTCCTCGGCCAGGGCCAATATCCGCCGCAGGATCAGACCGCGGTTGTTCGCCGACTGCTCAGCGCTGGCTCGCCGGTCGGCGGCTCAGGACCGCACCTTCCTCGTCGTGCTTGCGGTCGAACGCGTGGCAAGCGTGAGCGCTCCGCACTCCTGCGCGAAAGCATGTCCTCGCTTGGACAACCGTGCGATGTTGTCCATTGCCCCTCGTCGTGTCTGTTCACCTTTCCCCGGAGACCGGGCAGGGGCAACAGGGCGACGCGCTTGGCAAGCCGAAGGTCCCTCCGGCGATAGTTCAGAATTCCCCGGCGACACCTATCCGCCCTGCGATATCACTCTTCCCGGCAACCGATGCCCCGACGGTTATCGCGAACGGGGTCTCGCTGGCCAGACGGTGAGCAAGGGACAATCCACCGGCCTGGGCCCCACGATAGGTCGCCAGATTGAAGGTATAGCTTGTCCTGCCAGCCTGGGAGGGCATCGGTGCTGCCGTCAGCGCCACCGCGACGGCGGTCCCGCGTTGGGCCTGACGCCGGTCGCGGTCCGTGACAGCATAGAGATCGTTGATTCCTGCCGTATTGGCCGCGATCCCCGCTGTGTTGTTTGCGATCGCCGCCGTATTGGCGGCAATACCTGCCGTGTTGACGGCGGTGGCCATCGTATCGGCGATAATATCCGCCGAGTTTCTTGCGATCGCCGCTGTATTAGCGGCAATACCGGACCTGTTGCTGCTGATATTGCTCTGCAACAGGACATCTGTTGCTGCGCGCTGGTCCGCCTCGCTAGCGAGCTGGCTTACATTGACGCCATCGGTGCCATTGATACCGTCGGCGACATTGACCAGCCGGCGTTCTCCGCCAACGGTGCCGATAGAAACAGTATTGCTCTCGAGCGCCTGCGAACCATAGCCGAGCGCCACCGAATTGGTGGCCAGAACAGCAGAAGCGGCACCAAGAGCGCTGCCGTGGCTGGACGTGACCGTCGCTGATCTGCCGACTGCGGTGGTCTCGATGGCACCGGCCGTGGCGGTCTGCCCGACGGCGGTCGAGCCGCCGAAGCCGGCGACAGCTGCCACGCCGACCGCAGTTGACTTGTCGGCTTCGGCCCTGGCGAATCCGCCGATGGCGGTTGAACCGCCACCGCTGGCAACGCTGTCGGCGCCGCATTCGGTTGAGTTCACTCCGGCACCGACATTGCATTCGGGAGTGTTATCGGCATGGGCCGGGCTGGCGAGAAGCAATGAGAGCACGCTGCCTGAGAGGGTTATCGCAAGCATGGCCTGCGAGCGAAGAAAAAGGTCGCATTTCGCCATTATTGAAGTCCTTCTATTGCTGATGGGGTGATGGAACTTGACGGCCGACAGCGCCGACATGCGCCGCTGGCCGGCCCCTGAGGAGTGGTGTCATGCAAAGGAGAACGCAGCTCCGTGGCGGTTCCCGCCAATCGGGCCATGCAGAATTATTCGCTGGAACCAGGAGGCGAAGGGCACCGCGTCACAAGTAGGGCTCCAAACCCCCTCCTGCCGCAGGGCAAACATATGGACCTTTACGTGCTCGGTCCCTCGCAAGAGGCGATCCGAAGACAGGCTGCGGTTTGTTGGAGAGCGTATCTGTGTGCTTTCCATGTGGTCCGAAGCCACGACCTTTGATTTCAATTGTCATGATTAGCGGGTGGCGGCGATGCCCGGGTCTCAGGCTCGTTCGCCCATCTCCGACTTAAAATACAGAACACGCCCTTGGCCATATTGACGATCCTAGGCCTTTAGTTGAAGGCAAGAATATCGTTACGAGCGATATTTTGCCTGCTTGGGTGAGTTCAAGGGCATAGCAGTTGCTCCATTAGCCAGGAGGCTGAAAATCTGCACTAAAATACATATGTTTGGTGCTGCCGGGCCAGTATTTCTGTCTGCTGTCTTGTTCGCATTTCCCGCTTGCGCTCAGGTCGGCGACGATGAAACGAAGATCATGCCCAATCATTCGGCGGATTTGTTGGACCCAACCATTATCGTCACCGGTTCCCGCATTCGCCGGGACGGTATCGATACACCTGTTCCTGCGATCGTGGTCCGTTCGGAAGACGTGGATGCACTTGGCATCACCAATGTCGGCGATGCACTCAACATGATCCCTGGGTTCGGCCCCCCGTCGAGCAGCGCGGCCGGCGAACAGAAGGGCAGCTTCGGTTCCGGTCACAGCTTTGTCGACTTCCTTGGGCTTGGTTCTCAGCGCACGCTTACCCTTGTCGATGGACATCGTTTCGTGAGCTCGAACACGGCCACCATTTTCGGACCCGCCGAAGCAGGCTCGCAGGTCGATCTCAATACGATTCCTATGCTGATGATCGATCGAATCGAGACAATCGCCGTAGGCGGCGCTCCTGTTTACGGTTCAGACGCGATCGCCGGCACCGTGAACATTATTCTCAAGGATCACTTCGAGGGCATCAAGCTCGATACACGATATGGCATCACCGAAAAGGGCGACGCAGCGGAATATCGGCTCGCGGGCCTCGTCGGCACGACCTTTAGCAATGATCGCGGAAACATTCTGGCTTCATTCGAATATAACCATTCCAATGGCCTCACTGATGCGGATCGCAAGCGCACGGCGCGCGGTCTGTATTTCGTTTCGCCGAACGATCCTGATTATCCCTACGATAATCAGCTGATTGAAGATCGCCGGATTTCACTGATCAGCCCGTTCGGAATGCCACTTACTAACGATATTGTCCCCGGCGATCTTGGACTGATCGGCCGTCCGGGCACCAATCGGAGTATCAAGGATGCGGCTGGTAACGCTCTCGCATTCAACGCCGAGGGCGAGCTTGTACCAATCGATTTCGGGGACAGACACGGCCTCGTCAACTCATCAGGCGGCAATGGTTTCAGCCTGGTGCCCGTCACCAACCTGTTGAGTTCGGTTGAACGCTATGTTGGGACGGTTCGTGCCAATTACGAGCTCAGCAATGAGCTCACCGCGTTCATCGATTTCAATTATGCCCGCTCGAAGGGTACGCAGCTTCGTGAACAGCCCGCCTATAACAGCTGGCTGTTCGGTTCAGCGGGCGATCTGGACGGTAATCTGATCATTCCGCTGAGCAACCGTTTCCTCACCGACACTGCGCGCGCGACGATCTCCGAAAATCTGGATTTCGATGAGGACGGGGTGGTTGATCAGGATTTCTTTTATATGGCGCGCGCCAGTCCCGATCTGCTTTCAGGCCGCGGTACGGCGACGGTCGAGCTTTATCGGGTTGTGGGCGGTTTCGAGGGTGAGTTGGGAACCAAGGATCGGGCGTTCCACTGGAATGTTTCCGCCAATTACGGTCGTTCAAAAACTGTCGGGGCGAGCCGTGAACTCGTGCAGCAGAATTTTCTGAACGCGTTGGCAGGATGCCCGGAGAACGCCGCGAATTCGCCTATCGCCACGATCAGCAGCGTTTGCGTGCCATTTAATCCGTTCGGCAACCAGAACGGTCAGGCCGTGAAAGATTACGTCACGACGATTGCCCGTCCCAAGGAGGTCAACGATCAACTGGTGATCAGCGCCAATGTCACGGGTAGTCCATTCGCCATATGGAGCGGTGATGTCCAGATATCCGTCGGTTATGAGCATCGCGCTGAATCGGCCAGCTTTGACCCAGCCACCTTTTTCTATGGTTCGGTCGACCCCGCCGACCCAACCGGGAGCAGACTGCGATATGGCAGATCGGTCCCGATTGATCCGGTTTCAGGAAAATTCAACACTTACGAATTTTCGGGTGAGGCCCTGATCCCGCTCGTCTCACCGGGGATGGACATTCCACTGGTTCACGCGCTCGGATTCAGCGGCGCGGTTCGCTATATCGATCATTCGCTGACAGGCGACGACCTGAGTTGGACCGCCGGTGGACATTGGCAACCGATCGAAGACGTGTCGATCCGCGGCAATTTCACTCGCTCTATTCGGTCGCCCGCGATCACCGAATTGTTCAATCCGACCAGTTCGATTTTCGCGCGCGCGCCCGATCCGTGCGATGCCCGCTTCATCAATGGCGGCCCCGCTCCTGCGGTCCGCAAGAAGAACTGCACGGCTGACGGCCTGCCTGCCAACTTTACTTCAAACATCGTAGATGTGGCGACCAGGGGATCGCTTTCCGGCAACACTGACCTTGCCAACGAAAAAGCCGATAGCTGGACGATCGGTGTGGTTCTCCGGCCGCGCTTCGCGTCGGGTTTCAGTCTGTCGGTCGATTGGGTCGATATCTCGCTCAAAGGCGCGATTCTCTCGGTCGACCCGGAACAGACGCTTGAAGCATGCTATGATGCGTCCACTTTCCGCAATATGGCTTGCGATAAGATCGATCGCGATGCTTCCGGACAGATCGAGTTCATCAGGACGGGGTATCTAAACGCCGCCTCTTATGATTATCGGGGGCTGATTGCGGATTTGTTTTATCGGATCAACACGCCATTTCTTGGTCAAGATAGCCGAATAACGCTGCAAGCCAGCTACCAGTATATCGATCAGCTTGAACAGCGCATTGGCAAAGGTGATCTCACCACGCTGCGAGGTGGAATCGGTTATTCCAAGAATCAGGCGCTTGCTTCGATTCTGTATCAGAACGGCCCGATCGACTTATATCTGCAAGGTCGATATATCGGCGCAGCGGTGGTCGATCCCGACGCGGATGAGGCGACCTATGACCATTTCAGAATCGATGACACGGTAATCTTCAGGACATCGCTTGGCGCGCGGATCGCCGACAACCTGAGCCTGCGCTTGGTCGTCAACAATCTATTCAACGCTAAGGCCCCATATCCGGTACCGGCCGCCGGTGGAGTGGTAACCTATTTCGACGGGATTATTGGCCGCTCTTTCAAACTGAGTGCCACCGTCGATTTCTGATGTCGGACGATATTTCGGAAATCGCTATTCCTTAAGGCTGGAATTCTTCGCTGAGATAGGCGCGCGCGCGCGCCCATTGTCGCTCGACCGTGCGCACCGAGCGCCCAAGCGCGTCGGCGGTTTCCTGAGTGGTCAATCCCCCGAAAAAGCGGCATTCGACTACCGGCTCCAGTTCGGGTGCATGCACTGACAGCACCTCCAGAGCCTCATCCATGGTGAGCAGCGCATTCATCGATGTCGTCTCGGACACCAGGCACTCGTCAATATTGAGGTGCACCGCTCCGGCCCCGCGCTTGTCAGCTGCCTTGCGCCGTGCGTGATCCACCAGGATCTGCCGCATCGCCCGAGCGGCCGTGGCAAGGTAATGATTGCGGTCGTTGAACCGCCGCTCTTTATCCCCCGCCAGTTTCAGCCATGCTTCGTGAACGATCAAAGTCGTGTTGAGCGAGGGTGTCGAGGATTGCCGAGACAACTGGCGCGATGCGATCCTCCGCAACGCATCATAGGTCTCGGCGAGCAGTTCCTCCGAGAGGCTGAGCTCGCTATCCGTTTCCTGAAAAGAGTTTGGGCGGCTGGTCATCGCCCTATTCTCTATTGCTTGATTTGCTTTTGTTTCAAGAAATATATGTCAGCGCTAACTTTTTTGCCCAAGCACGATAGCCCAAAAATCCCTCACATCCAGCATATTTACAATAATAAACAAGGCAATTTTATATTAATTAGGCAATATACTATGTTAATCAAATAATTAAAATACTACCGCGCTTTCTATAAAATAATTAGAAGATATTCTGTAATTAATGGAATTGAAATTTATTAGCTAAGTGCGATGATTCCCGACTGCTGGACGAGATCCTGATAATCGTCACCGTCGGACGAGCATGACCCGGCGGTTTTTCGCTCTTCCTTCATCGGTCGAATTACTGGCGATCGGATCACTGCTGCCCTTGCCGATGGCGCGCAGTCGCTGTCCATTCACGCCACGCGCAATGAGTGCATCACGCACCGCTCCGGCGCGCCGAAGGGAGAGAGCCTGGTTGTTCGCCACGCTGCCCGTGCTGTCGGTATGGCCTACGATATCCATCGTCAGTTGGGGCTCCGAGGCCATCAGCGATGCCACGACGTCCAGTTGCGGGCCCGATTCAGGGCGCAGCGTGTAACGTCCGGTGTCGAAGAACACGCCCTTGAGATTGACCTCCCCGCTGCGTTCCAGTTCGGCGGCCATGGCCGAGGGATCGACGCTCACCATGTCGGCATCCATTTCGTTGGTCTGCAGGATGTGGATATTTGTCCGGCCAAAGCCACTGCCTTCGCGGTAAACCAGGATCGAGACATAGGCGGTGCCGTCATTATAACGCAGCTTGCCGGTAAAATAGCGCACGTCCGTACCATAGGCGATCATACCATTCGCGTCGCGGATGTTTAGGATCCAGCTCTTGGCATTGGGCACTTCGTAATCGACCTTAAACCCTCGCGCATCAAGCGCATTGCGATAATTGCGGATCAATTCCAGCGTCGAGCGCCCCCGGGGATTATTGTAAACCAGCCGGGTCAACGCCCCTTCGAGCATCTGGATTTCGGCGTGACGCGTCCTGTCCATGCCAATCACGCGCGGATAGTCTGTATAGTCCTGATAGTTGCGGCTCTGCTCTACGGAGCCGGGATAGGGTGAAATGAGGGCGCTTGGGCCTGAGGTGAGGTCTGCCGAAGCCTTGCCGCCACTCGCTGATCCATTATCGCCCTGTTGGGCGGCACACTCGGCCTCCCCCAAAACGCAGCGAGTGGCTTTGCGCGTTTCTTTTTCCGCCTTCCTGGCAACTTCCGATTCGGCGGCCCGCTTCACTGTCTTCGTGATCTGGCCGAACAGCCCCTGCGCCGACGCCTGGCTGGGCACGATGCCAATGGCGGCCAGTACCGCACCTGCTGCGATAATATGTTTGTGACGGACGAATAACCGAAAAGCCATGCTGGCGTCTCCCTTGTGATGACCGGCGCAAAACACCGCATGCAGGGATCAACGTAGACTGCCGGGGAAATCCGCCACCATTTTCGCACGCCGTGGAACGGCATTCACGGATGGGGCGGGACGATGACGTTTCCATGGCCGTGGATAGATCATGGCAGGCTTTCATCTTCCGCCAGGAGTGGGTGCCTTATTGTGTTTTACGAAATCCATTTGCATAGCAGGCGGACGCAGCAAATTTGCATGATGCTGGACTGCCTTGTCAGAGGGATGGCGCGACCTGCGGCGAGGTTGCTAGTCGAGGTGGATGAGCGCAGCCAAAAATCCTTACCGCTACTTCCATCCATCGCCAGATATCTGATCTTTAGCCTATTCATTCGACTCACCATGAACGATATAAATGGCTAATCTGGGCCATTTGTCTGGCTTTGATCGCTAAGGCAGGCTATCTGCCGCCCGCACCTTTTTTGGCATCGAAGTTTTTTGCGAACTGCTCCCGTTTGTCGCTGGGGGTGTTAGTTCATTGCGGCTCAGGCGTTCCCATTCTGCCCTGATCCATGTCGCGCATGCGATGTTGTTTTCGAAAAGAGAATACTTCGCTCCACCTCCGTAGTCCGCGAAGGGAATGAACTCGGTAGAGATGGTTCCAAGCCTGCTTCCCGGCGTGTTTGCGTGATGCTGCAATAATTTGCTGATCGCGAATTTCCACGTTTCCAGCAAGCTCTCGTCCCATTCCGAATGCCATTGCCCCGCATTCGGCCGGATGAAGGGATACTGGAGGGCGAGGCCGGGCCTTCCATCCAGACCGGCCATCCACTGATTGCGCGGACCGTTCGGGACCGCGGAGCGAGCATGTGCGTGGCGGACAAGGCCAGCTTCGATCCAGTTCCGGCATATGTTACCGTTCGAAAACGGGTCGAGCGTGATCGCGCCGGCCTCCACCTCAGAGCGGATTCCCATGGTCTCCTGCGCGTCCCTGTTGCGGATCGCAAAAACGATATGGCTGTGGTCGAGAGTAATGTTGAATTTCAGACCTCGCCGCTCAACCAATTCTGCCACGCGTTGAACACGGGAAAATTGCTCGGACCACATGCCAACGTGGACTTCGAAGCAAGGGATGGTTGCTGATGTACTACCCCATTCCATCGCATCCAGATAGATTTCGGCGATCTGTTCGTCCGTGACGAGTTCCCCTTGGCTGTCCCGGGAAAGTACCTGAACATTATGAACACGCGCGCCAAACTCCCGCCCAAGCTCCAAATGCTGTCTGAGAAGCTGCTCGTCCTTTCCAAGGACGTAATAGTACCCGCCTGCCGTCAGAGGAATGCCATGCCGTTGCACGGCATCGCGATAGTCCGTAATCTCATGCGGTTCAGGAGTTTTGTCGATATAATCGAATACGTTGGCATCTTGAACCATACGAAAACGCTGGTCGATCGGAAATTCACCCGGAACCGTATGCATGATCCCAAAGTCAGAAATACCGATTAACAGCTCCTCCTGGCGGCCTGCGTTCTTCTCACTCATTCCGGGCGCCAGTAGCCTGTGTGGGCCATACTACAGGGCAATCAGGATGATCGAGGATATCTTCTTCTTTGACTGACTGGTGATGGGACTTGAGCGGAACGCCCTTGCGGAAGTGGTATCGGGCATCATCACCGCAGTAACGCACCGAAATCGCTCGCCGACGGGTATCCTTCGATGTGTTACCGTCCGCACCGTGGATGGTCCGTGCATGATGAACGGTCATATCGCCCGGTTCCATGTCGAAGCTGATGATTTCTTTGCTACGGTTATCCTTGTGGAAGTTCGGAACCGCTTCGCCCTCGGTCCCTGGCATCAACAAGTCGGTAATAAAGAAGTTGGGCCGATATTTTTTCTTCCACAAGTGACTGCCAGGCACGAATTTCAGTGATCCGGTGTCAGCCCGGACCGGATCGAGCGGCACCCACGTCGTGCAGATCTGATGTCCTTCGACGTGGAAATAGGAAATGTCCTGATGAAAGGCGGTTTTCTCCAGGGCACCGGGTTCCTTCACGAGAACGCTGTCTTCGTACAAGTTAAGCCGCGTGGCCTTGAGAAGAGCGGCACAGATCTTGGCAAGGGGAGAATGCAACGCAAACTCCCGAAAATCGGGCAGGTGCTGCCAGTGATCCTGGCTGCTGTAAAACCGACCGCGCTGTTCACCGGAATCCAGCAGAACTTCGGCCCCGGCTGCCTGGGCGACATCGGTTCCGTATTCGGTGTAATCGAAACACTCTGGCGATTGTAGCCAGCGATCGACGGCGAGCTGCATTCGCTCGATCCAATCCCGCGGAATGATTCCGCGCAGGCAGACAAAGCCATCGCGCCAGAACATATCGATTTCGTCCTGTGTGATGGAACGCAGTGGGTCAGCAAGGCCAGCCATTGTCTCCGCAACTCCGAATGGAATTTTGATAATCTGTGTGGTTCAGAAGGGTTCTATGGGTGATGAAGACTTCTTCGGAAGGGTTATGACTTTCCCATTCCGGCAATTGCTTTGCCCGCATTGCTGATCCGGTCCGGGTATGCGTTGCCGGGACGGGCTGGACCGTATAATTTGATTGTTGTTGCCGCGGGAGAGACGATCAGACCACCACAGGAAACTGCGGTCGGAACGTCCGGTTTTGAGAGGAGCCAAAGCATGGCCCAACTGGAGAGCACGACAATCCGCAACTGGACTGCCGGTGTCGTCGAGGTCGAGTTGTGCAGCTTTACACCAACACAATCAGTGACCGATTATACGAATGGAAGACGGGCAATCCTGGGCCTCTCGCTGCCGCCATACCCCCACCGAAGGAAAGCCTGCTATACCGAACTTGGGGCTGCTTTTTTCGATATCGGCAACATCGTCCTTACCCCGCCCGGTGCCGACTGCCGGTTCTCTGGAAGCAATAGCCGCAGCTTTGCATTTCGCTGCTATTTCGATCCGGCGATCTTCAAAAAAGTTACCCGAACGCCCGATGTGTGGTCGGAAGGCCTGCTGATGAAGACGTTTGATATCGCCGGTCACGAGGGGGCACGGATCGATTTCCTTCTGAGGCAAATGGTCCGTGAAGTGGAAGCGCCGGGGTTTGCCTCCGAAACGCTGATCGAAGGTCTGGGATTGTCGGCACTGGCGCACCTTTCGCGGCACTTGAATGGTGATGAACGTGATGCAGGCCCCGTACGTGGGCAACTCAGTCCCGCACAATTGCGGCGGCTCGAACACTTTGTGGAGGGAGTAAGGGGCCGAGCGCCCACGATCACCGATCTGGCGCGCGAATGTGGAATTGGTCCCAGGCGCTTCACAACCTTGTTCAAGGCGGCCACGGGCCAGACAGTGAAAGACTGGATGGGCAGTCGGCGCATGGATCTGGCGCGCAAGCTCCTTGCTGAAACCGACATGCCGCTCAAGGCAATTGCTTACGATCTGGGGTTTGCGAACCAGTCTGTGTTTTCAACTGCCTTCCGCCTGCGCGCTGGCATGTCGCCCCGCGAATACCGCAGGGAATTGCGGCATTCGCTTTAGCCAGCGGGAGGCGCAGCCAAGATGGAAAGGACGCCCCTTAACCAGAGTATGCTTTCCATTGGTCGAGTGCGTGAGTCAGAAGCTGTACTTGACCTTCAAGCCATACGTTCTCGGCTCCCCAAAAAGGGTTGTGCTTGCGAGCAGGTTGTTGAAGCTGTTGGAATTCATTGTCCGGTACAGCTTGTTGGTCAGGTTGTTGGCAAACACCGTCAGATCCAGCCCAGTGCCACCGATATTGCGCAGCGATGCCGAGGCATTGAGCAGGCCATATGGCTCAAGCTCGGCGCCTGGCTCCGTCGAACTGTCCCCGGATGGCATCACGTTTTGCGACGCGACGTGGAAATAGCTGACATAGAGTGACAGATCGCCCAGGTCTTGTCCCAGTGTCATGTCGTAAGAACCGTAGACGCTGTACATCGTTGGCGTCACGAACTGGAATGGATAGCAGCTGAAGTCCGCGACCTCACCGTATTGCTTCAACCCATTGCAGGCCTGCGTGGGGCTGAACACCACAGCCTTGAAGTCCCGGTAATCGGCGTTGGTGCGACTGAAGGTGCCACCCAGTTCGAGGCCCGGCAGAGGACGGATCGACCCTTCGATTTCCACGCCTCGGATACGTGCTGTCGCGGCAAGGACTTGCGCGCCGCTCGCCCCGGTTTCGGGATTATAATCGCCTTGCGGGCGTTGAATGTTGAGGTAATTCGAATGGTAATACGTGACGTTGAGCCGCACCGGCATGCGACCAAGTTGGAAGTCCGACTTGAAACCAGCTTCGTATGTCGTCAGCTTTTCAGGTGCGAAAGTGCGGGTTTCTTCGCGGACAGCGTAGGTGTTGAAGCCTCCCGCTTTGTAACCGCGGCTGACTTTGGCATAAATCAGGATGTCCTTGATGGGCTTGTAGTCGACCCCGAAAGTCCATGTCGGTGCCTTGCTCTTCAGGGTATCGCTGAATTCACAGAGTTCACGCGCGTTGGCGGTTGGGACGTCTCCCAGTGTATTGCCTCCAATCAGGCAGGATGAGGTTTCCGTTAGCGGATCTGGGGTCCAGCGGGACACGAAGCCCTTGATGGTATCCCAGGTATAGCGGTAGCCTGCAGTCAGGCGCAGACTGTCGAGTGCTGGAGAGAATGCGCCGAGATCAAGGGTCGTCTGCCCATAAAAGGCGTCGGACTTGTTGCTCACCCCTTCGTTCGAAAGGGTAGCGGAGCAAAGCCCGGTGTAGAGTGCGGGGCAATATGTGAGCTGCACAGTGCCCCATTCGCTTTCCGGCTTCGCGTTGAAGTGAAAATAGCCGGCAGTGAATTGCAGCTTGCTGTCCAGCGCGTTGCCCTGAATCTGGAACTCTTCGGTAAACTGGCCGATCTCATCACGCGGGTAATTCCATGTCGGTGCGATGGGATTGTATCCGGCCAGGGGAATTCCATATCCGGCGAGAAGCGGGTCGGTTACAGTGGGAAATCCGGCGTTCTGGTTCAGTTCGTACTGTTGCAGTGGCGTGCCATCCTGATCGGCGGCATAATCGTCCTTCAATCGCTGATAGCTGATGATATTGCGCAGTTTCAGGTTATCGCCCAGCTCGATATCGGTGGAGTTGATGACGCCCCACAGTTCGATTTTGCTGTAAGCGTCGACACTCAAGCGTGTTTTGCGGGGTCCCTCGGCTGCGGCACGCGCACTGATATCGGTGTAGGCGGAACAGTACGTCGCAAGGTTGGCCGGGTCTTGGAAATTCGGAGTGTCGGAACAGAAGCCATAAGCGCGCAGGGCGGCCATGTTGAAGCCCTTGTGGATGAAGCCCGAACCGTTGTTTGATGATTTGGAGCCGAAGATGAGCGTATAGTTCTCGATACTCTCAGTCGGCCGAACAAGAATGCCCAACTTGCCGGAATACCAATGAACGTCGTCGCGATTCTTGTTGAAGCTGAGGTCGCGGGTGAAGCCGTCACGATCCATGAAGGCGCCTGCGGCCCGGATCATCAATTTGTCGTCGATGATCGGAATATTGATCGCGCCTTCCACGCCGCGCAGGTTGAGATTACCGACAGAGCCCTGAATATAGCCTTCAACCTGGTTGACCGGCTTGCGGGGCATGAACAGGACTGCCCCGCCAGTGGTGTTCCGCCCGAACAGAGTGCCTTGCGCGCCGGCCAGGATCTGGACGTTCTCAACATCAGAGAATAGTCCCGGCGCGCCCTGCAGATTGAGCGAGACCGATGCGACCAGCGGCACCTCGGATAGATATTGCGCCACGGCGGGCGAAGACAGGAAGCCGGTGGACTGACCGCGGATCGAGAACGATTGCACATCACGCGTGGCCTGCCCCTGATTACCCACAACCAGCGATGGGGCCATGCCATAGAGGTCCTGGGGCTCATTGATATCGAGCTGCTCCAGTTTTTGGCTGGAAATCGCGGTGATCACCACTGGCACATCCTGTGCCCGTTCTTCACGGCGTTGCGCGTTGACGATGATTTCGCCCGCTGAAATACTTGGTTCGCTCCGGCCTTCCTGAGCGAACACTGGAGACGTAACAGCCAATGCTGCAGTGCCGCAAAGGCAGCGGACGGAAACCTTGCTTCGGCTCACTCTCATTTTTTTGCTCCCCATCGATCCTCTTGAATTGCCATGCACACGGTATTCAAACCCGATCGTATGGGTGGAAAATCCCTTTCGATTTCAGGAAAAGATGTGGCTCCCAATGAGCATGACCACGGGGGCACATCACTTTGTCGATATCATCGGTGCTGGTCGATTACCTGATGAGGCATTGTCAGAGCAAAAGAGCCTGATGGGAGATGTGACCTCGTTAGGGTGTGGCCATTGAGCTACTCCCCGTCTTTTGGGCAGGATCTGGCGTAATTTAAGCTACTCGTTGCACCTGCTGATCGGGTTGGTTGATATCATTTCTCTGCCAGTAGACCAGCGCCGGTGGCTTGCCCCGAGGGCCGAGTGAGGGCGCTGGTGGTTGTAGAAGGTCATCTCGTCGACAGACATACAATGCCCGCCGCTCAGCTGCCTTCGCTGAGTGGCAAAAGCTGATGGCTTGAGTACGCGCTCTCAAAGACCAACATTTGTCAAACGGAGACAAGTTGTCATCCGACTGACAGCACCGCCAGAACCTGGCCCTTGTTCAAATATTCAGATTGGGGTGGGGTTTTCCTGGCTTCCTCTACGCGCTGGTCGTCAGCAGCTTGCCGCTATCGCGGCATATCCGCTTTAGAGTCGTATCGCCTCTCCATTACTACACGTCATATTTACAGGCATAGATATGCATTAGACGACGGGTGTGTGCCCGTTACTATATCTCCCGCTGCCAGGACTATAGATCCTGAACCGGGGAGAGTGTTGCGTGAATATTGGAAGCGGTCCCCAGTCTGCGCAACGGACCATGCCGAATACGACTATTGCAGGTCGCCCCGGTATCGCATTCGTATGCCTTTGGGCAGGCGTATTGAATGCAACCGCAACTGCTCCGTTATCACCGGCTTTGCCCGCAATTGCGAATGAGTTGGGCGGAGGGGCCGATGGATCCTTTGTCGCGCAAATGATCCAGACGATTTCCGCGATTGGCATGATCGTGGGTGCTGCATTTGCCGGATATGTGAGCGAGTGGCTTGGCCGTCGTCTGGTCATACTGGCCGGAGCAGTCATTTTTCTGGTCGCCGGTTGTGCCGGACTGGTCCTGACAGATCTGAATCTGCTGATTGCAAGCCGAGCTTTGACCGGGGTCGCATCGGGGGCAATGCTGGCCACCAGCTATGCCGTCGTCGGTGAGCATTTCATCGGGGACGCACGCAACAGGATTCTCGGCTTTTGCGGCGGGGCCGGGGCGTTCGCAGCGCTCGTTCTGCTCAATATTTCAGGGGTAATGGTCGATGCGCTGGGATGGCGAAGCGTCTTCGCCCTCTATCTGCTCGGCATTGTGATCATCCCCTTTGCATTTTTCTCCATGTACAAGGGCACTGTTCCCAAGACGGACGATGCCCCTCTCGGGTGGATGCCAATTCTCCGTCTCTGGCCTCTGTGGCTGCTCCAGATCGGCTTTGCGATCGGCGTCTATATGTCAGTCATCCAGGTTCCCTTCATTGCGGCAGCCAAGGGCATATCCAACGCGTCGATGATTGGCCTGCTCGTTGCCACGACATCCGTTTCGGCCATGTGCGTTGCGCTGCTTTACGGAACCATACGGAGATTTCTGGATGTGAAGGGAATGTTCGTTCTCATATCCATGGCATTCGCGGCAGGCCTGCTCATTTGTGCGAAATCCAACGGTCTTCTGCCCTTTTTTATTGGAACCGTGGTTCTCGGCTTCGGCGCCGGTTCGCTTGAGCCGACGATCATCTCGCGCGCCTTGCATGAGATTCCCGAGCGTCTGCACGATCGTGCGGCGGGCACTGCGATTTCCACCCTGTTCCTGGGGCAGTTCCTGAATCCAATCGTCGTTTATCCGCTGGTGGCTGCTGATGGGGTAGCCTTTGCGACAACAGTTTTCGGCCTGATCTATGCGGCAGTGGGCGCGCTGTTTTTGCTGGCGATCGGGATGGGCAGGCGGCGCACCCTGAATGCCAGGCTGGCCTAACGGTCGCACAACGCATGCCCGATCCAGCCGCCGCGAAGGCGTTACGACAAACACATGCCGACAACCGTTCAGCACCGGAAAGAGTAGGAAAGTCATCATGCCACGCTGGGTGAACAGACCCGAAGGATCGAACTGGGGTGATTTCGGTGAGGACGACCAGCTCGGCCGAATGAATCTGTTGACGCCTGAAAGGCGGCGCGTTGCGCTGGCTGAAGCGCGAGAGGGCATCACCTTTACGCTGAGCCTGCCGCTCAATTTGCCGACTATTCCCCTCTCGCCATCCCGGCAACCGCCTTCGCTCTATGCCGCGCAAGACGAACAGGGCAGCGTTTTCAACCGCGTCGATGAGGGAGGCGAGGAACTGACCTGCGATGATCGGGTGACGTTGCATACGCAGCATTCGACCCAGTGGGATTCGCTCGCTCACCGTGGCCGGGCGTTCGATGCAGACGGCGACGGTGTTGCAGAACTGGTTTATTATAACGGTTTTCGCGCGAACGAGGATGTGGCGGGCCCGCTAGGCGCTACGCATGAAACGCATGCACATGCCCTCGGTATCGAAACGCTTGCCATGGCCGGGGTGCAGGGCCGCGGGGTCATGGTGAATCTCGAGGCGGCTTTCGGCAACGAAGGCCGGGCGGTCACGCGGGACGATTTGCTGCGAGTGATGGATGAACAGGGCGTGGAAGTGCTGCCCGGCGACTTTCTGGTTCTATACACCGGTTTCGACAAGCTGCTGCTGGAAAGAGAGGCGCGAGGAGACAGCGCGCCAATCCACACCATGTGCTGTGCGCTCGATGGCAAGGATGAAGCCCTGCATCAGTGGATTATCGATAGTGGGATTGTCGCGATCTGTTCGGACAATGTGGCCATCGAAGCGCTTGATCTGATCCTGTCGCCGGAGCCCCCGCCGATCCGGCTGCCGATCCACGATCTGTGCCTGTTTCGCCAGGGCATTTTCCTGGGGGAGCTCTGGTATCTGGAGCAATTGGCTGCATGGCTGCTCGAAAGGCGGCGGCACGTGTTTCTTTTGACGGCCCCCCCTCTGCGCCTGCCGGGCAGTGTCGGATCGCCGCTCACGCCCATTGCGACGGTCTAGGCGGAGTGGGCCAGTCCGGCTGAAAAACAACAACTGACGAAGTGGGAGTTTCGAAATGGGTGTCACCGGTTTTTCGCATGTGGGTTTGAGCGTTACCGACGCGGATCGTTCGCTTGAGTTCTATACCAGTGCGCTGGATTTCCAGGTGGGTGCGCGCCACGAGCTGGGGGCGGATTTCAAGGCGGACAATGACGATTTTCCACCCCTGCCTCTCGTCTGCCAGTTTGTGACACTGGACGATCTTCACATTGCCTTGCTGCAGTATCCCGAACCCGAAGTTCCTGCGGGGCAGCGGCCGGTCTATCGTGTCGGGATCGTCAATATCGGTTTGCTGGTCGATGCGATCGAACCGGTGGCGAAGAAGATAGAAGCATATGGCGGACAACTCATCAGGGAAACGCTGCTGGAAAGCGAACAGGGCACTTTCCTCCACTGCCTCGATCCCGATGGCGCCCGTATCGAGCTCATGTGCATGCGCGACTGAGGCAAGCCTGTGATGGCAAGGGACCAGGAGGGCGTGGTTCGCCTAGGCCGGTGGCACAGGATTTACGCCGCGATCCTGCTTCTGGCAGGGCTGCCGATCATGGCAGGGGGCCTCTGGCTGCTCTCGCTAGGCGGTAGCGCATATTACTTCCTGTGCGGCCTTGCCGTCTTGGTCTCGGGAATACTGGCATGGCGGGGATCGGGGTGGAGCGCGGTCGGTTACGCGACCTTGCTGTTCTGCACGTGGGTCTGGGCGCTGGCCGACGGGGCTTTCGATTTCTGGATCTTGCTGTCGCGGTTGGGTTTTCCGCTTTTGCTTGGGGCAGGGTATCTTCTGAAGCCCGTTCGCAAGGGGTTGGTCCACGGCCCGCAAGCTCCGCAAGGTGTGCGTTGGGCCATGGCCTGCACGCTCGTGCTGATCGGTGCGACTGCAGTGGCCGGATGGTTTGCCGGGGATCCCTTTGCCACGGCGGCTGGCACCCGGGCGAGCCCGATACTGGTGAACAGCGGATACGACAACGGGGGCGACTGGATAAATTATGGCAATGATCCGGGGGGCACGCGTTATTCGCCGCTGTCGCGGATCGATCGTGACAACGTATCGGGGCTGAAAGTTGCCTGGACCTATCGCACCGGTGATTATCCGCCCGGGCAAGGTCCGTTGCGCAGGCTGGAAGTGACGCCGATAAAGATCGGTGACAGTCTGTACCTTTGTTCCGGTCGCAGCAAGATTATCGCGCTCGATGCGGAAAGCGGGGCTGAACGCTGGGTGTTCGATCCCAAGGTGGATCTTGCCGTGGTCGAGCCTTCTTCCGCATGCCGTGGGGTTACCTATTTCAGGCAACCCGATGCAAAGCCGGGGGCGCAATGCGCTGAACGTATTTTCGAGGCAACGGTCGACTCGCGTCTCGTGGCAGTGGATGCCCGGACCGGGACCTTATGTCCTGCATTCGGGGACGGAGGAGAGGTCGATCTGACCAAAGGTCTGGGCGATGTTATCCCGTCCTACGTATCGACCAGTTCCCCTCCCGTCGTGATTGGCGGCAAAGTGGTGGTCAACAGCCGGGTCGCGGACGGACAATTCGTCGGTGAGCCTGGGGGCGCCATCAGGGCCTACGATGCCGTCAGCGGTGCCGCATCCTGGGCATTCGATCCCGGCAATCCGGACGACCACAGCTTTCCCGCCAATGGCAGGCACTTCGTGCGCGGAACTCCGAACAGCTGGGCACCGATGAGTGCGGATGAAGAACTCGGGCTTGTCTTTGTGCCGACCGGGGTCGCGACACCGGATTACTGGGGAGGACATCGCACCGCTCTCGACGATCGATACGGAAGTGCCGTTGTCGCGCTCGACGCTGCCACCGGCAAGGTCCGCTGGGTGTTTCAGACGGTGCATCACGACTTGTGGGATTTCGATGTGGCGTCCCAGCCGGGGCTGGTGGATCTGAAAGTGGATGGAAAGCGTGTGCGGGCACTTTTCCAGCCGACCAAGCGGGGACAGATGTTCCTCCTCGATCGGCAGACGGGCAAGCCGCTGGCGAAAGTGGTTGAAAAACCCGTGCCGCAGGGCGGCGTGCCGGGTGAACGCTTGTCACCCACGCAACCCTTTTCGGTCGGTATGCCCGCTCTCGATGGCCTTCCGGTATCGGAAAGCGATATGTGGGGCCTGACACCTTACGACGCGTTGTGGTGTCGGATACGCTTTCGTCAGGCGATTTGGGATGGGCCGATGACCCCGCCATCCGACCGCTTCTATCTACAGATGCCCAGCGCGCTGGGCGGTGTGAATTGGGGCGGGGCAACTATCGATCCGCAGCGCGGCATTGCTTATGTTCCCTGGAATCGATTGCTTCTCCGCAATCGGCTGGTGCCGCGTAGCGAAGCCGATGCGGATGGGATCGCACCGATAAAGCCCGGGGGCTTTATCGGTGGCGTGGTTGCGCAGTCAGGAACGCCATTTGCATCCACGGTTGCCCCCTTCGTTTCGCCGATATTGGGCATTCCCTGTAATGCACCGCCATATGGGCGGCTCTCAGCGATTGATCTCACCAATCGCAAACTTCTCTGGACCCGCCGTGTCGGGCTGGCATCGGAGAGTCGCGTGGCCGGTGTGCGGGTTCCGTTCCCGCTCGAGATGGGTGTGCCGGTGCTGGGTGGCAGCCTTGCAACCGGCAGTGGCCTGGTTTTCATGGGAGCATCGGGCGACAATCGCTTTCGCGCGTTCGACGGGGCGACAGGCAAGATGCTCTGGTCCGCTCGTCTGCCGGCTTCCGCCAATGCGACACCTATGACTTACAGCGCCCCCAAAAGTGGGCGACAGATCGTCGTTGTGGCGGCTGGGGGGCATCCCATGCTGGATACACCACCGGGCGATTACATAGTTGCTTTCGCGCTTTCCGGTCGGAGTAGCCGTTGATTCCTGCCGCTTGCCATATGTGGCGATGGATGCGTTTTATTATTACTCACCTGCATCTTGTTCAGTCACAATATGCATTGGACGGCAGGTCAACGCCGGATCATATTGGCTTGGTTCCCGGAGGGCGACGGGAGGCCGCCTCATTGCGGGCTTCGTCGATACGAGCTGTCGCAGGGTTGCGATAATCGGGAACGGACAACGGTGAAAAGTGGCGTCGATTGCCATGGCCGACGCTCAACGCGGTGTTCGGACCGAGGCTGTGCGCCACATTTCCGGGATTGATGAGAAGCCGGCGACCCCGGCTCTGGAACAACAGAATTGAGGAGTGGGATTGGATGAGCGTGGCCGAACTCGACGCACAAGTGGATGCCGGATTTATCCGCCGTGGGCTGGAGCAAGCGAACCTGGATGCTGTGCGGGTGGCGCTCTACCAACAGACCCACGACAATGAGATTGCGGCGCTGCCGGTCGCTGCGCAGCTTGCGCCGCAGCAACGCGACCTCCTGATCGCCAGGGTCGTGGCCTGGCTGCAGGAGAACGGGACACGCACGGCTATGCCCGAACCCGAGTTGCCGGAACTCCGCCGCCTGATGGAAATGGCTACCGGGCAGCCCATGAGCGATCTCGAATTTACTGCGCGCCGGGACGTTCCCGGTTTTCGCCCGTTCCCGTTCGCCGTCGATTGGGAAGGGGAAAAGGTGACAATTCCCGAGGGGTTTTCCGTCGCCATCATCGGCAGTGGGGTCGCAGGGATTGCCGCAGCGATGCAGTGCCGTCTGCTGGGCATTCCCTATGTCGTCCTTGAACGGCAGCAGCGTCCCGGCGGCACATGGCAGATCAACCGCTATCCAGGTGTGCGGGTCGATACACCTTCGATCAGTTACGAATACAGTTTCGAAGACAGCTACGATTGGGACGAACATTTCTGCAAGGGGGCCAGCGTTCGTTCTTACTTGCAGCATATTACGGAACGGTACGGCATCGAGAGCAACACCCGCTTCGGCTGTGAAGTGAATAACGCCACTTTCGACGAGGCACGCGATGTCTGGGTACTGGAAATGGATACTTCGGACGGCCCAGGAATAGTGGAAGCCAATGTGGTGATCACTGCGGTCGGGTTGTTCGCAAACGCCAAGCTGCCTTCATTCGAAGGGATGGAGGCGTTCAGGGGGCGTATCGTGCACACTGCGCGATGGCCGGACGAGGATGTCGAGCTGCGCGGTAAACGCGTTGCGATCGTTGGAAACGGTTCGACCGGGGTGCAAATCCTGAAGAATATCGCCGAGGTGGCCGAACAGGTTTACGTGGTCCAGCGCACTCCGCAATGGATCAGCCCGAGGGAAGGATACGGCCAGCCGATCACTCCCGAACTAGCATGGGTGATTGCGCATTTTCCCGGTTATCGAAACTGGTGGCGATACATGGCGACAGCGGCGCTGTTCGACATTCACGAACTCCAGATTACAGATCCGGAATGGCAGGCTCAGGGCGGGCACGTGAATCCCCGCAATGACGAACTGCGCAAGTTTCTGACCGGCTACATTCATGAACAGACCGGTGGGCGCAAGGATCTGATCGAAAAGGTTACGCCCGATTACGCGCCGTTCTCGCGCAGGCCGGTGGTCGACAACGGCTGGTACCAGGCTCTGACCCGCGACAATGTCGAACTGGTCGCCTGTGGTATCACCCGGTTAACCGAGAACGGGTTCGTCGCGGAAAATGGCGAGGAGCTTGAGGTCGACGTTATCGTTGCAGCCACTGGTTTCGAAGTCGTCAAATACCTGTGGCCCACGAAATATGTCGGCCATGAAGGTCAGGACCTGCACGAGACTTGGGAATCGCGCGATGGGCCCCGGGCGTATCTGGGCATGATGATGCCGGGTTTTCCCAACATGTTCATGCTCCATGGACCCAATGCACAGCTTGTGACCGGGGGAACTCCGATGCCCTCGTGGTATGTCGTTTGGGCGTCTTATGCCGCGCGATGCGTGATGGAGATGTTGCGGCAGGGCAAATCGCGCGTCGATGTGAAGCCCGAGGCCTTCGAACGATATAACGCCAGGCTGGATGCGGAGAGCGCCAAGCTGGTCCAGATGACCAAGGAAGGCGGCATGGACAAGAATTACTTCGTCAATGCCGAACATGGACGCATCCAGGTCAACGCTCCGTGGTTGAGCCACGATTTCCATCGCATGTGCACGGAAGTCGAATGGGATGACCTCCAGCTGACCTGAACGGTGCGCGAGCCAGCATTATCAACGACAGAGCTTCCCTCGTCCTGACGGGGCGGGAGGATGCTCTGCGACCTGGGAGAAAATACGGTGCGAGCATTGATTTACGAAGGGCCGAATAAGGTCAGCTATACCGAAGAACTGACAGTGCGTGACCCTGCGCCCGACGAAGTGCTGGTGCGTATCGCCGCCAGTGGAATCTGTCGCAGCGATATTGCAGTGCTGGATGGTACGATCGAATGGCCGGCACCGGCAGTGCTCGGCCACGAAGGCGCCGGCATCGTCGAATGTGTCGGGTCCGAGGTTACGCACGTCAAGCCGGGCGACCATGTCGCGCTGCACACTCTGACCCATTGCGGCTACTGTTCGCAATGCGTTGCCGGCAAGCCGACCCGTTGCCGCTCGACACTGGGCAATCGCAGCGAACCGTTCCGTCTCGGTGACATGGCGGTTTCGAACTTCGCGGCCACTTCGACATTCGCCGAACTGACTGTGGTCAAACGCCAGCAGGTAGTGAAGATTGATCCATCGATTCCTCTCGATCTTGCCTGTGTCATCGGTTGTGGTGTCATGACCGGTATGGGGGCCGTTCTCCACCGCGCTCAGGTGGAGCCGGGTGAGGCGGCAGCGGTAATCGGCGTTGGCGGGATCGGTCTGAATGTGGTCCAGGGGCTTCGCGTAGCCGGTGCATCCCGCATCGTGGCTGTCGATCTCCTGGCAAGCCGGGAGGAAATGGCGCGCGATTTCGGCGCAACGGATTTTATCGATGCTTCCAGAGAGGATACCACCAGCCGGTTGAAGGAAATGTTCGCCGACCCGAAGAACGCCGCCGCCAGTGGTGTCGACTGGGTGTTCGAATGCACGGGGAACAGTCAATCCCTGCGCGGTGCGGTCGAGGCACTGGCCTGGGGCGGGACCTGCGTCGTCATCGGCAATGCGAAGCCGGGCGCGGAGCTGCAAATACCGATCCAGCCCCTGTTGATCATTGATCGCGGAATCATGGGGGTCCGTTACGGCACTTCGCAGCCGAACCGTGATATCAACACGTACCTCTCGATGTACGAGAACGGCATTCTCAAGCTCGATGAGCTGGTCAGTCAGCGTTATGCGCTCGACGATTTCGCGCAAGCCTTCGACGATCTGCAGTCAGGAAAGCTCGCTCGCGGGGTATTTGTCTACTGAAAGACACAGGGCCACTCTCTGGAGAGTGGCCCTGCCATCATGTGCCAGCCAGTGCGCTATCCGCCACTGACGGTGGCTTACCAGTGTTTGCGCAATTGATAACCGACACGGCGTTTGTGGATCGCTTCGGCCCGTTCTTCAGCGGTGTAGATGGGCGTGTCCGCGGGCAGATGCTGCCGCACGTCGGCGACCTTGCACCGTGTCACCGTCGCGTCGGGTGCATCGCTGGGGACTTTCCACCGCATCTGTATGATGCCCCAGGGATTGTCCGCCTTGTCCATCCAGTTTTGCACGCCCGGATCCTGCTTCGAGATCACGACGCGTAGCTTGCCGTCGGAATCGATGCGGGCCTGGGATTCGTTAAGGCTGGTTTGCCGATTGGCCCAGTCGATCGTGCTGAACCGGTCGTCGGCCACCAGCAGGGACCAATAAAGGCACGACTGCGGCAGGGCCGTTTCGATCACCAGAGCTTCGTCATCTTCGATTTCGTAGGCCCCGTCATAATAGACCTGGTTGGGCATGCCCCCGATGCTTTCGATCTTTTTCGAACGTGTAAGCACGTTGACGCCGTGGTTTTCCCGATACCAGCGGGCGAGGTCGATGTCGAAGCGTACCATCCCCTCGGCCCATGGGCCGAGATTGCCGATCCGGCGGTCCTTTTCGGCAGCCGATGTTTCGGGGCCGTCGTCAAGCCGTTCGATCGCCATCCGGGCATCGACTTCGTTGATCCAGTCGACTGAACATTGGCGCATCAAAAGGCGGGCAGTCCATGGCTCCAGCTTCCACCAGTCGCCATCGTAACCGGCAGGGCGCTCCGCACTCAAGATCACGCTGAACCAGCCGTCTTTTCCCAGTGTCAGTTCGTCGAGCGCATTCTGAACGGGGGGATGCGAAGTCGGGCCTTCGTGACCGAGCAGTTCATAGCTTTGCTGTCCGACTTCGACGAAGCGATTGGTCCCGCGGAATCCGGAAAGGCGATATGTGCCCTTCGGGTCGACTTCGGTCGAGTTGTAAGTGTAGTCGGGGCACGGCCCGCCCATGTTCATCGCGATATTCCAGCATGGCGTCCAGGTCGGCTTGCGCGGATCGAACGAAACGTGATCGAGATAGCCGTTGGCAACCGCCGAAAGGGCGAGAAGGAACAATTCCCGCCGGTCGTCGGCGTCAGGATTCTCGCGGCCCCAGCGGTTCACAAGCTGGTCGCCGACAGGCGCGATATTCTTTAGCATCGCATCCCATTCGGGCATGCGCAGTTTGCTGTCAGTCATGTTGGGTTTCCTCTTCCTGCCTGCCATGTTCAGGCTTTATGCGATCGGGGTAGAGCTCCTTGAGGGTGCGATATATTCCCTCTTTCCACTGGACCTTGCATGGGCCGGTGATCGCCAATCGTCTGGTCGCGTCAACGGCAGAACCGATCGAAGCACCGGGTACTTCGACCACTTCTATACGAGGTTCGAGCCCTAGCAGTTCTGCGCCGTATTCCACGATCTGCTGTATGCTGACGGCTTCGTCGCCCGCCCAGTTGACGATCGTGGCCGGAACGCTTGCTGCTTCCAGCAGAGGGCCGACGTGCGCCAGCATGTCATCGTCGTGGATCGGGCTGTAGGGGCACGGATCCCAGCGTGTCGTCACGGGCTTCCCTGTGGCCAAGGCCTGCATAACGAACACCGGAAGGCCGCCACGGGGGCCATAGGATGCCCCCATGCGCGCAATGGTGATGGGAATATTGAACTCACGGGCGCAGAAGCGGGCTACGGCTTCTTCGCCGATTTTCCCGATCGAATAGGCTGGCGCCATGGGCAGCATGATATCGCCCAGTGGATCGTCTTCGTGAAACAGATGCCAGGGATCGGGGTGCGGTTTATAAACCGAAACCGTCGACATCACGAGCGCTGCCTCGACATTGCGGCAGTGCGACAGCAGCAGCCCCGTGCCTTCCGCGTTGATCCGCATCGCTGCTTCATAATCGTCGCCCTGGACGACGGCGGCAAGATGCAGGAGATGCGTGAAATCCTTGGGCAATTCGGAGAAATCGGGATCAGCGATGTCGATCGCCAGTGTCCGGATTCCCGCGGCTTCCACTTCCTGCCGGCTGGCGGGATCGCTGAAGCGGGCAATACCCCATACCTCGTTGTGCTTTGCCAGTTCGCGAGCCATTGGGAAGGCAATCTGCCCGGCAGGCCCGGTAATCAGGATCTTGCGTCCTTCAATCATGCATGTGCTCCTAATCGGCGGGAAGGAATGTCGAGGGCGCGGATATAGAAATCGAAATCTTCGCGCAGTTGCTCGGGCGACATGCCGTATTCCTCGGCGGTGTAACGATGGGCGCCGTGTGCGCCCGAGTGGTTTTCCTCGCGCCAGGTTTCAAACCGCTGCCGCATGGCATTGGTCAGCTCCATGCCGAGCCAGTCGTAGATACGCTCCAGCTCTTCCATCGGGCGGGCAACGAAGTCGGCATGATGCACGTCGAGGAAGCGATCGGGCCCGAGCTTTTCACGGGCGGCCATGGCCTGGTGCATTCCCGTAAGGAGATGGCTATGAATCTCCCGGCCGATTTTCTCCTTGCCTATCTTGGCCACCACTTCAGGGGGATAGAGCGACGCCACGAAGCTGGCGTAGGACGGCACCGACTTCACCGGGTCGCGGTGGGTGAAGACGAACCGGATATCGGGATAGGCGTCGACCATATGGTCCAGATGGAACTTGTGGTGCGGTGCCTTGAACAGCCAGCGATTGGGCGGGCGGCTGGATTGCAGCAGCCGGGCAACGCGCGCATGGTAGGCGAAGGTGGGCCGCATGTCCCCTTTCCGCCACCAGTCGTGATAGCGCCAGATCGGCATTGTCATCTGCTGTGACCGGAATTCGAGGCCGAGCACTTCGGTATCCTCGACCGAAGCATCTGCGTCCCACAAATGCATTGCCGCCTGTTCCGGATCGTCGCGCAGGAGGTTCTCCACCATTGTCACATAGGCTACCCGCCGCGGATCACGCTCTTCATCCTCCAGTCGTGGCGGCGGACAAGGCTGTTCCTGCTCCCACGCGCGCAAGGATCGGAATTGGGGTTCGAGCGAAAGCATGTTGCCCAGTGCCGTCGTACCGGTGCGTGGCAATCCGACGATGGAAATCGGATTTTCGATCGGCGCGTTTTCCGCCCCGGGATGTGCGGCAAACCAGGCTTCGATCTGCAAGCGATTGGCAAGGCGGCGGACAATCAGGTTGATCGCCTTTTCCCGGTCGGCAGGGCCATATGGCACGTCGGCCGCAAGGCTTTCGCGCATGACGTCCAGCCCTTCGAGGAAAGTCGGTTCACCGAAATCATCCAGACCGGTCTGTTCGCTGGCCCGGTCCATGAGTTCTTTGGCGGAAGGATATTCGACAGTCATGCGCCTCGCTCCATCAGCAGGTTGTTCAGCCAGTCGATGCTGCGCTGAAGTGCTATTTCCGGACCTTCCGCGTCGACGCTGGGCCCGATGATCTCGATATCGAACACACCCGCATATCCCGCCTCGAGCAGTTCCGTGATCAGCCAGGCCAACGGCATCGTACCGTCGCCCAGTGCGCGGCGATTGAGCCTCAGTTCCTCACCGACCATGAAATCACTCACCTGAACTTGCGCGATGTGATGCATGTTTTCGCGAAACAGCCGCGGCAGATCGCGCTCGTACCAGCAGTTCTGCAACTCGAGGCAGAGGCTGATGCCGGCCTCCCCGCATAGCCTGAACGCATCGGGCAGCGTATGAACGAAGCCGATATTGCGGTTGGTGATCGAATTGTTTTCGACGGCCAGACGCACCCCTTGCCGTTCAGCGTAGGCCGCGACTTCCGGAAGTACGGAGGTGAGTGCTGTGCATGCGGCGTCGGTCGACATGCGCGGCGGAGTCCGCCCCGATGTGAAATAACACAGCGAACAGCCCGCCTGTGCGGTAGCGTCGATCGAGGGGGCGAGTACCGTCATGGCTTCCCCTTCACCGAGCAGGCTCGCCGTTGCATCCAAGGCGGCCACGCAAGTGACTTCGAGGCCTGCCTGCCGGATCGCGGCAATGCCGCCGGCAATATCGTTTTCGATCTTCATCAGCGGGAAGCCGATCCGCTTTGCTCCAAGGCGGCGCAGCATCGCGAGATCGTCGGCCAACGGCCACGTCAGCGTGCTGATCGTGTTGATCGAAATGCGCGGATGCATGACATCTCCCAATCGGTATTCATTTGGCTGCGGTCGGGCAGCAATGTCCAACGTGTTTGGCCGCCTGTCGTGTTGCAACGACATCGGTCAGGCTTCCGGTCATCTAGAACGGGCCGGACAATTCCCGATCCGGCCCTTGTGGCAGGGGTTCCCCTCAGGACGTGGAAAGACCCCTGCGATGCGCCGTCAGAAGCTCACCTTGGCGTCGATACCGTAGGTACGGGGCTTCTTGAAAGTTGCCCCGGCAAAGCCGAGCGATCCGAAGTCGATACCGTAAAGGATGTTCTTCTGATTGGTCAGGTTGTCTCCCCAGATGCCGACATCGAGCTTCGACCCGCCCAGGTCGATTCCTTCGACTGACAGGCGTGCTTTCACGTTATCATCGGCCGGCGACCTGATCTCTTCATTGAACGGCGCGGTGATATTGAGAGCGTTGAAATAGACTTGCGTCCGGTGTGAATAATCGACCCGCATTCGCATGGTCGCATCGCCGATGGGCTGGGAATATTCGCCGCCCAGATGCAGGGTCCATTTGGGAGTATAGACCGGCTTTGCCTGATCTGCGACATCGCTTACGGTATCCGTCGCGGGATCGCGGAACAGGAACTGTTTGTACTTCGTATCGGTGTAACCGACCGACCCGTCGAATATCAGGCCGGGGATCGGAGTCACGGTCATTTCCGCTTCGAACCCCTTCAGCTGCACTTTGCCTGCATTGACAGTCAGGGATGTCGCGCCGCCCGAGCCTGCAGCGAATTGCTGAACCTGCAGATTGTCATAGTCGGTAATATAGGCGGCCAGGTTGAAGCGCAGGCGCCGGTCGAGGAATTCGGACTTGAGGCCTGCTTCATAGACCTTGGCCTTTTCCGGTTCGAACGGGTTGAGCGTGGATGTGCGAGGATTGAACCCGCCGGAACGGTAGCCGGTAGAGAACCGCATGTAGGCCATGACCCCCGGCGTGAATTTGTATGAAAGCGATGCGAGCCAGGAGAAGTTGTCGAATTTCACTTTGCCGCGCAGTTCGGGACTGACATCGCCAGTCAGCCGGATGGTCTTCTTGTCCTCCGTGTAGCGTCCGCCCAATGTGAGTTCGAGCTTCTGATCGAGAGAGGATGGAGTCCAGCTGACCTGGCCGAAGACTGCCTTCGATTCCGATGTGCCGCCAAACGCCTGGAGAGGATAGAGGTTCAGCCCCGCATCGCCGCCTTCGAGTACGAAAGTGAGCGCCTGGCGGTTGGATTCAAACGACTTCTCGTGGAAATAATAGAGGCCGCCCAGGTATTTGAGATCGCCGGACGATCCGAGGAACTGCAGTTCCTGACTGAACTGATGCTGGCGTTGCGGGGCGAGGTTCCCTTTGTACGGCACTACGACATTGATGCCGTCCACATCGTATGTGACAGGGTCGAGCGTTACGCCCAGCAGTTCGCCATTGCCGCTGAGGTCGGCAATCGTATTCTGGAGGAAACGGCGGTAGCTGGTGATCGACTTGATCGTCAGCGCATCGCTTGCTTCATAATTGAGCGTCAGCGAGTGGCCTGAAATTCGCGAGTAGGAATTGAAGCGTGTCTTGCCGTTCTGATCGACGAACCCGGTGCCCTGGACATCCTGAAGCCGATCGGGACCATACAGGAATGGTGCGCCGCCAAAGTCGGGCGATTGGCTATAGTAATTGATGACGTCATCGGTCGCGGTCGTGATCTGGAAATAAGTCGGTGTGCCGCTGCGGTAATCGAAGTCGAAATTGTAAGTCGCCGTCAGCGGACCGAAGTCTCCTTCCACCGAGGCGAAGACGGAATTGGCCTTGAGCGAGCCGAAATCCTTGGATCCGCCAGTCAGGGTATTGTTGACCCACCCGTCGTTCTGCCTGTGCTGGGCGCTGATCGAAGCCTTGATATTGGAATTGCCGATGTATCCGGTGTCGATTTTGCCGCGCACGAACCAGTCGTTGTAACGGCCATAGCCGAGTTTGACTTCGCCGCCCATTTCGTCTGCCGGCTTCTTCGATGTCAGGACAAGCGCGCCGCCAATGGTGTTGCGGCCAAACAGAGTGCCCTGCGGTCCGCGCAGCACCTCGACGCGTTCGAGGCTGACGAGGTCGAATAGCGCACCAGACGAGCGGGCAAGATAAACCCCGTCGAGATAGATCCCCACGCCCTGTTCCGATACCGACGAAGGCTCGTGGTTGCCCATCCCGCGGATATAGACTGTCCCGGCGGACTGACTGTTCGGCGTCGGCAGAACGGTCAGCGAGGGGGCAAGTTGGGTGAGGGACGTGCTGTCGACAATGTTCTGGCGATCAAGGAAGTCGCCGGAGAGAGCGGTAACGGCGACAGGCACGTTCTGCATGGATTCAGATGTACGGCGGGCAGTGACGATGATGTCCTCAAGCCCCTTGGTGGATGTGGCGGAATTCTGTTCCGGCCCATTATCCGTTTGAGCATGAGCGCCGCTGGCCAAAGTAAGCATGGCAATGCCGAAGAGCGGATAAACTCTCGTTCTCATGAAAATTTCTCCCAAACTTATTCGATTGTTATAATTTAATCTTGTGAATTGATTCTATTGAGTAAATTTATTCAGATAGAATTTTTTCAGACACGAGAAATTCGCACCCGAATCTTTTCCGGCCCCTGTATTCACTCACCTAGTGACAACGAACATTACCTGGTGCATTGCTGACGTCTAATGCATATTGTTGTTCGAAACTATTACAGCAGGTAATGTCTATGGAGTTTTCACGCCTCCACCACATCGTCGCAGTCGCACGCACAGGCAGCTTTTCCCGTGCTGCTGAAGAGGTTTTCCTGACGCAACCTGCGCTCAGCCGCAGCATTGCGGCATTCGAAGCCCGGCATGGCGTGCGGCTGTTCGAAAGACGCCGGCGCGGCGTTGTGCCGACGCCGGCGGGCCGGATGGTGGTCGAACGGGCGCAGGCCATTATCGCTTCGACCCGCGAGCTTGAAGAAAGTCTCGTTTCCCACGCGGTCGGCGACGCAGGTGAAGTCGTGATCGGGGTGGGACCGCTCCTGGCCAGTCTCATCCTGCCGCTGCTGGGGCAGCGAATGCTCGCCACGCGCCCGACATTGAAATTGCGCACCACGATCAAGACGCGCAGCGCGCTGCTGACGGACCTGGCCGAAGACAAACTCGAACTCTTGCTGGCAAACTCGGGAGAGCCGGACATTCTCATCGATTTCGATGTCCGCGGCATAGCCAACTTACCGATGTCGGTAGTCGTTCGGGGCGGTCATCCCCTGGCCGGTCGAGATGGCCTCACCATTGCCGACCTGGCGCCCTGGCCGGCTGCGGCGCAAGTGATTCACTTGCCAGGCCTGGGAGGGGATTCGGGCGTTTTCGCCTGTGAAAATCACCATGTGCTGCGAGATGTCGTTCTGTCGAGTGACTCCTATACCTGCACGTCGAGGGCTTTTGTCGCGCAGGAACTGCGGGAAGGACGGTTGGCGGAACTCGCAATTGCGGATTTTCCTGTCCGCGATATCGAAGTCGGTATCGTCCGCCGCCGCAATCGCAGGCCTTCGCCTGCCGCGCTTGCAGTGGAGGAGGAGGCGGTGCGTTTGTTGAGAGAGTGCGGCGAGGCCTGCTGATTTTGCTGTCAGCCCGCATTCGCCCTGCCTGGGCGCGTTGGCGCCTCCGCCGATTATAGCGACACCCCGGGCCGCAGCACGTGTCCCGGTAATCCGCAATCGTCCAGCAACCGGCCGTCCAGCACGATGGGTACACCGTTGACGATCGTTGCCTTCACGCCTTTGGGGCGGCTCGTCCATCGTGAATCGCCGCCCGGCAGATCATGGGCGATAACCTTGATGTCGGGGCCGATGGTCTCGGGATCGAAAATCATGATATCGGCGGCATAGCCTTCGGCAATGATCCCGCGATCATTGAAACCGAGTATCTTGGCGGGCAACATCGTGAACTCGCGAATGGCCTCTTCCAAGCTCCATTTGCCCCATTCGCGCACCCAGTACTTGAAGAAATAGGATGTGAATTCGGCATTGTCGTCGCGGCCAAGGTGCGCGCCGCCGTCCGATGTTCCGATAATCATTTGCGGATGGCGGGACGCGAGGAAAGTGCCCTCCCGCCACTCGTCGGTTTCGGTGTTCCAGATGAATTCTGTCTCGAGATCTTCGGACAGGGCAAGGTCCGCCATGACGTCCATCGGAGCGCAACCGCGTTCTTCCGCAATTTCCGTCAAGCGCCGACCCTCAAGTACGGCGTTGTCCGGACGCCTGGTCTTGCCCACCAGCATGAGGTTGAATGCCGGGGGCGGAGTGTTGGAACCCTTGGCCGGATCGGAATTCGGGTTTTCGACGGCGTACCGGATTTCATCGCGGTAGGCAGGATCGCGCAGCATTGCCATCCGTTCTGCAAGACTGTCTGTCTTGAACAGGCGGTGAAATGCGGGGACACCTTCGTACATGCTGGTATTTCTGGCCAGGCAGACGGGGCGATTGAACGGGCGAGAGATCAGCAGCGAATAGACCGCAGCCCCCCGCTGGCGGCAACTCTCTAGGTATTTTTCCGATTCAGGCCAGGTTGCGGTTGGAGCTTCGACCTTGCTGCGCGCACCCAGTCCCTGGATGATAATCGGCCGTCGGCTGGCGAGTGCCATTTCCACCAGCAGTTCCCCGTCCTCGGCCGAAAGACCGCCCATGGCGCTCAAGGGAAGGTAGCCTATCGTCCCTTTGTTCGCCCGCCCCACTTCGTCTGCAAGAGCCAGTAATTCCTGACGTGATGAAAGGCGGCTTGGTACGGGGCGATCCTCCATGTCGAGGTCGGTGGGCGAGTGCGAGGAAGAAAGGCCTGCGGCCCCGGCTGCCATCGCATCGCGCACGATCATGCGCATTTCCGCCACTTCATCATCGGTCGCGGCGCGCTGATTGCTCTCATCGCCCAGCACCCAGCGTCTGATATTCGAATGCCCGATATAGAATGCGGCATTGATGCCGATCTTTCCCGTGCGAGCGGCAAGGTATTCCGGAAAGGTCTCAAAATCCCAGGCAATGGCCGCCATGGCATTCGCGCCAATCTCCTCCACTCTGGTGAAGATGGAACTCATGTACTTGCGGTCGGCGGCCCGGGTCGGGGACATGGCAAAACCGCAATTGCCGGTGACGACGCTGGTTACGCCATGAAAGCATGACGAAGTGCCGTAGGGCTCGAATGTGAGTTGCGGATCATAATGCGTGTGCGCATCAATGATGCCGGGCGCCACTACGTGTCCTTCGGCATCGATGGACCGCCGTGCTTCGGATCGGGCGAAACGGCCAATGCCGACAATGCGTCCATCCCTGATCGCGACATCGGCTTGCCTGCGCGAAACGCCCGTTCCGTCGATGACGAAGCCATTCAGAATTACGAGATCGTACACGTCGTTCTACCCGTTGTGACTTGGTTCAATTTGCTTTGGAGCCTTCGTCGGCAAGCGCGCGGAACCACCAGTTGTCCGCGTCGCGCATGACGTGCCCTGCGGTTGGTGGTGCGAAGTGGGTGCCGATGATGAGATTGTCCTGCGTTCCATAGACATCCCTGACATGGCGCCGCATGGCCTCTGCTGCCTCGGCATCGTCATCGGCATCGGAGCCCCATTCGATTTCCGCCCACTGGATCGGATGGAAGAAGAGGTCACCGGTTATGAATGCCCTTTCACCACACGATTCGATGGCTACAGAGACATGGCCGGGCGTATGGCCGGGGGTGGGCACCAGCCGGACCTCGTCCGTGATGATGTGGTCCATGTCCACCAGGTCGGCGAGACCTCCGTCGACGATCGGCTGGACGCATTCGTTCAGAGTCATGGCATACCCCTTCTCCTTTGCGGCATGCCAATGCTCCCACTCCTTGCGGGAAAAGAGATACCGGGCGTTGGGGAAGGACGGGACCCACGCCCCATCTTTCATCATGGTGTTCCAGCCGACGTGATCGAAATGCATGTGCGTGCACAGTACGGTGTCGATTCCTTCGGGAGTCAGGCCTGCGGCCAGAAGATTTTCGAAAAAGGCGTTGGTGGGCAGTTGCCCGCTTTCCTCGACCACGTGGGGTCCTATGCAGGTGTCTACCATGATCGTCCTGTTCCGGCTCTTCACAACCAGACCATGAACTGAAATCAGCATCTTTCCGGCGCTGTCCACGAAGTGTGGCTGCAACCAGGGAAGATGCGGCGCGAGCGCTTCGGCCGACGCCTGATGGAGCAGCATTTCGGGAGGGAACGGATCGCAGCTTTCCGCGATCCGGATTACTTCGACGTTTCCGATAGTCCAGCTTAGTGCCTTGCTCATGGCAATGCCTCCCGCAGCTTCCTTCTCACCCAGGCAAAGTGTTGCACGGGTGCGTTATCCCGCACGTCTGATGATCGGAGTTTTCCGGAAATGCGTAACCCGGCTGCGCAGACGGCGCGCGACTGCGAGGTGGGTTCAGCCCTGCCGGGGCGGCTGGCGCAACAGGTCGAGCAGCGCGGCGTTGAACCGTTCCGGTTGCTCGTACATTGACCAGTGCCCGGCATCTTCCACTATGTGTAGCTGGCATCCGGGCTGGATCGCGCGCAAGGCATCGGCGTTCATTTCCGGGCCGGGATGCGGAAAATCGTGCTCCCCCCAGATGAGGTCGATCGGAGCGGTTACGCGACGGACTGCGGACAGGAGATTATCGGGGATCACGTGATACTGCACTTTCGTGCGAACTCGCGGTCCGTAAAGCATGGAAATGTCGAGGGCCAGGTCGTCGATCCTTGCCGGATCGTGCAGCATCATGGCACCCAGGTTATGGCGGTTTACTTCCCGCCGCTCGTCGGGTGACGTTCCCCGCATAGGGCGAAAGTCTGCTGATTGCACTGGAGTTCCGAGGCCGCCCGCATCGACCAGTATCAGTCTTCGGACCAGTTCGGGCTGCAGTATCGAAACGAAGCACCCCAGGAGGGCCCCTAGCGAGAAGCAGGCGAAGTCGATTGGCTCGTTTCCATATTGCAACTGGATAAGGCCATCGGCGATAGGAGCGGCATGGTCGATCGGGCTGTCGAGATCGGCAGGCGGATCGGATTCGCCAAAACCGGGCAGATCGGGAACGATCACGCGGCGGGTTTGTGACAGTTCGCCAATGTTGCGGATCCAGTGCATCCACCCGCCATGCGACCCGTGGAGCAGGACAAGAGGAGGGCCTTCACCCCAACTATGCCACAGGACGTTCCCGGCCTCGTGCCCGGTTTCATCGCGCTGGGCACTTGCAAGCATGTTGGCCACGATTTCGTGCCGGGAGATTTTGACCGTGCCCACTCCGTTCTATCCTCTGTCATGCGTTGGCGGATCGTCTCCATTTGACCTTAGGGGGTCCGTGCAGTGGAGAGGACGTCTGACGATGGCGTTCCATATTTCCGGAAAGCAGGACAAGACCACGTGATCGACTTCTGCCGGCAAGCCGCGCCACCCGGCTTCAGCGCAAATCCGGCATCGCAATTGTGAGTGCCAATTTTCGCCCGGTTTTTGGACCATTCGCGTCGTGCCCCATCTTTGGATGTACCGATAAGTTCAGCCTTCAAATTTGAGGCATCTGTATCGTCGGCGTCAGTTCGGCCGGATGGCTTCGCTGGAGAGGGCACATGGCGAAACGAAAGCATCTTGTTTACGTGGCAGGCGCTGCACTGAGTATGGTTTGGGGGGCTCCGTCGCTGGCTGCCGCCCAGGAGGAGAACGGCAAGAGTGCGACGGAGCCAGGCCTCTCCGAAATCGTTGTCACGGCCCAGAAACGCGAAGAACGTTTGCAGGATGTGCCGATTGCAATTTCCGCTATCGGATCGGATTATCTCAAGGCGCGCGATATCAGTTCTATCGATGCGCTGGGTACTATCGCGCCCAATGTGAAGATTGAGCGGGCGCCTACCAACAAGACCGTATCCCAGATAGCCATGCGCGGTTCCGTTACGGTCAACCCTTCGGTTCTGTTCGAACCGGCGGTGGGCCTCTATGTCGATGGCGTCTATATTGCCAAGGCGCAGGGTTCGATCTTCGATATTGCCGATCTCGAACGTGTGGAAGTTCTGCGTGGTCCGCAGGGCACATTGTACGGGCGCAATACGCTGGCGGGCGCGATCAATCTCGTGACGAAGAAGCCATCCGGCGAACTGGGCGGCTCTGTCGAAGCGACCTACGGCAATTACGATTTCCGGCGGATCAAGGGCACTATAGACCTGCCGGCGTTCGGCATCGTGTCCGTCAAGATTTCAGGGCAGGTGCAGAAGCGCGACGGCTTCATCGACATAGTCGACAATCCGTATCCTCAGGCATTTCTGGCGCGCCCGTCATCAGTCGACGATACGAGTGACCTGAATTCCCACAGCTTGCTGGCGCAGGTTCGCATCCGTCCCAGCGACACGCTGACGATCGACTATGCCTTCGATTATAGCCGTTACAAACAACGGCCCGACTTCGCCCAGCTCTATGGTTTCAATCGCAACGGGTTGCCGCAGGATATCTTTGATCCCAATTCACCGAGCTATCCCACGGCCGGTGCGTTCTTCCCGCTCGATCTCTATGCCCGGACCATGCGCCAGAGCACGGCCAGCCTCGATGCCGATCTGTTGTATGAGAAACTGCGCACGCGCGGCCATTCCCTGACGGCAGAACTCGATCTGGGCGGAGCTACGCTGAAGTCGATCACGGCATTTCGCAAGATGCGTTTCGAGGATGCGCTGGATCTCGACGGCTCGCCGCTCCCGGTCGGGGCGACACAGCGCGATACCCACTACCGCTCTTTCAGTCAGGAACTCCAGCTGACGGGAGCCCTGTTCGGCGATCGCCTGAAATATGTCGTGGGCGGCTTCTACTTCCGCGACAAGGGCGAAACGCTGGGGCCGCAGTCGTTCTTCGCCGGCGCGACCAGTTTTCAGGCGGACTATGGGCAGCATACCCGGGCGGAGGCGCTCTACGCCCAGCTCGATTTCGCAGTGAGCGAAGGCCTGCTGTTTAGCGGCGGCCTCCGTTACAACCACGAACGCAAGGATGTCAGTCGCCTGCTCGTTTCCGGCCCGGCCACCCCAGGGGCGCTTACATTGATGGATATCGGCTATGGCGATGTGCCGGACGCCGTTTACAACAGCCTGAGCCCGTCCTTTGCCATCCGTTACGATCTGACCCGCTCAGTCAACGTCTACGCACGTTATGCCAGAGGTTTCAAATCCGGTGGCTTCAATGGGGAGACCACCGAACTGGTCGCTCCGACGGCTGCCTGCCCGTCGGGAGCTATCGAACTGTGCCAGCCCTATCGTCCGGAAAAGGTCGACAGCTACGAAGTCGGTTTCAAGAGCACACTGCTGGACAGACGTCTGCAACTCAATGTCGCTGCATTCTGGGACGAGCACAAGGATATCCAGCTATCCGTGTTTCGCGGCAGCGGCGCGCTCTCGCTCTCCGTACTGAACGCCGCATCGTCAAGAATACGTGGCGTGGAAGTGGAATTCGTCGCGCAACCGATCTCTACTCTCACGATCAGCGGATCGGCCGCGTGGCTCGACGCCAAATACAAGCGCTTCCTCGACGCAGGAGTGGATGTCTCCGGCAATCGGGCGTTCCCGCATGCTCCCCGCTATTCGGCGTCTGCGTCGGTTGACTGGTGTGTGGCCGCAGGTGATTGGGGCAAGTTCAATGTGATCGGCGATGTCAGCTATGTGGATCGGTACTATACCTATCCCTACGCCTTGTCGGCGGCGCCTTCCACGGCGCAGATCGCTGGCAATACCCGCGCGCCTTCTCGGACGGTTGTGAACCTGCGCGGTGTCGTATCCGAGCTTCCTCTGGGCGGGGTGAAGGGCGAACTCTCGCTGTGGGTCCGCAATCTCTTCAAACAGGATGATCCGTCCAACTTCATCGACTTTGGGCCCAGCTTCGGGGGAATGACTCTGGCCTTCTTCCCCGATCCGCGCACGTTCGGCGCGACGATGGGTATTCGCTTCTGAGCGGGATCGGGTGGGACGAATGCATAATATTGCTTCGCCACCCGATACCGACTTATGATCGGTGAGGAAGAACGGAGCATTCCGTCCGGGAGAAGGGGATGTCGCGACACAAGCACGTCGTCAATGTTTGCAGCGGGAACGGCCCGACAAGCATGATCGTGGCCATGCTGGATTGCGTGTCAGAGATCTCCGGTGAACCGGACAAGCTCCTCCGCGATGCGGGTGTCGGCTACAGCTTCACTGCGCTCAAGGAAGGGCGGGTGCAGGATATCGGGTTGGATTCCTTCATTGCGGCCAATCGCGCATGCAATGCGCGGTTGCGGGAATTCCTCCTCCACTCGCAGGGGCCGCAGATGACGGAGGAGCAGTTTGTGCTGCTGTGCCGTTGCCTTATCGGTTGTGCGGACTTGCGCGAAGTCATCGTTACGACTTCCAGTTTCTTCGACATGTTCGGTGGGGCGCTGGGGACATTCCGCCCGATGTTCGGACCGGAGGGAGTAACGCTGTTCATCGAGCCGAGGCGTGATGGGCCAACCGATGCGTCGTTCATGATCGATGCGTTTGGCACTGCGGTTCTGCAGCTTCTGTTCGGGTGGCTGATCGGGCGATCGCTGGTGCTTGAGCGGGTGGAATTCGCCTATCCCGCAAATGTGCGAACGGGTTTCGGTGTGGGGTTGTTCAGTTGCCCTGTCCTCTTCGATCGCCCCTACAATATCATGGCCTTCGATGCTGCCTATCTGGAGGCTCCGGTGGTGCGTTCGGCACTGGACATGCGCGGCCTGCTTGAAACATTTCCTTATGATCTCATGCTGGGTCGCAATCGCGAGAAAGCCCTGGCGGAGCAGATCTATGCGATCATGGTCAATGTTCACGCGTGTGAACGCCAGCTGCCCTCGGCGGAGGAAGTGGCGCGGATTTTCGGCGTGTCGGGCTGGACCCTCCGCCGCCGGCTGGCAGAGGAAGGAACCGGTTTTTCGGAGATTCGCAGACGCTGCCAGTTCAACCTCGCCACCGATCTGTTGCGGCGCCCTGAACTGACCATCGATCGCATTGCCGAGATTTCGAATTTCAGTGATGCCAATGCGTTTCGCCGTGCCTTTCAGCAATGGGCGGGGCGATCCCCCAGCGCGTTTCGGCGCGAGCTGGCGGCAGGCAATGTGGAGGCGCTTTCGCTGCTCCGGATTTGACGTGATCTTTCTCCATTCCCGCCCTCCATCGAAAACGGGGCGCGCAATAGAGTTGCTCAATCGCAGTCGGGCGGATCGGATACCGACTGCCGGGAAAGGAGCATCTCGTGAGCGAAGACAACATTCTGGGCAAGATTGCCTATGCCGGAGCGACTGCCGCGGCGAAAGCCTGGGAGGAGAACCTGCGGTCCAGCCCGATCTTCCCGCGTGAGGAAGTCGAGGCGGCGTTCGAAGATTACGTCCACCGGGCCAACATCGACGATTGGGAATATTATTCCGATCTGTTTACCGACCCCTGCATTTACATAGACCACCATTTCGGAACGGTTCGCAGCCCGAAAGAACTTTCCGAATGGATGGTCCCCCTGATGCAGACGCAGCCGGAAATGCGCTTCATTCCAGGCTGGCATGTGATCCACGGGAACATGGTCATCAACTATAACTGGAATCGCTGGCCCAACCCCGAAGGCAGTGCGGTTCCCTATGACGAATGGCGCAATCCCGGCCCGATCGCGGACTATCGCTTCCAGTTTCCCTGCATCACGATGTGCATTTACGCGGGGAACGGCAAATTCTGCTTTGAAGAGGATATCTACAGCCCCGCCGCCTATCTGGAAATTCGCAAGCAGTGGCGACAGGCCATGGGCATGGACGATGCTGATTGACCTGCGGCACGGGGTGGGCAGATGGACGATCAACGGGACGATTACGACTACGTGATCGTCGGTGGCGGGTCGGCGGGCTGTGTGCTGGCCGCAAGGCTGAGCGAGCGGCAGGATACCCGCGTGCTCCTGCTGGAGGCTGGCGGACCGGATCGCAGCCCGTTGATTCATATCCCGGCGGCGGCCTATCTCCTGTTCGGTGGGGCGCGGGCGAATTGGACCTATCAGACCGAAGCCCAGGACGGTTTGGATGGACGGGTGCTCACCGAGGTCCGCGGACGCACGTTGGGCGGGACCAGTGCCATCAACGGCATGCTCTATTGTCGGGGAGAGGCGGCGGATTATGACGGGTGGGCTGCGGGCGGTGCGCCGGGATGGTCCTATGCCGAAGTCCTGCCGTACTTCCTATTATCGGAAGCGCACCTTTCCGATGAAGGCCCGTTCCATGGCCGGAACGGGCCCTTGCAAGTAAGCCGGGCAGAGGTGCGCAATCCACTGGCCAGGCGTTGGCTGGACGCTGCACAGCAGGCCGGCTTTCCCTTCAATCCCGATATCAGCGGGGCGCAACGGCTGGGAGTGGGGCCGACAGACTGGACTTGCGCCCACGGCAGGCGAATGAGTGCGGCTGTTGCTTTCCTTGCCGCAGCGCGCCGCCGACCGAACCTGACTATCAGGACAGGCGCCATGGCGACGGACATAACCATGCACCGTGGCCAGGCGCGCGGGGTGCGTTATCGCTGGCGCGGGCAAATGCATCATGCGTTGTGCGATGGCGAGGTCCTGCTTTCAGCAGGCGCCATACAGTCGCCTCAGCTCCTCATGCTGTCGGGAATTGGGCCGGCGGATCATTTGCGCTCTCTGGGCATCGACCCTCTGGTCGATTTGCCGGGCGTGGGGCAGAATTATCACGACCATGTCGGGGTGTCGGTCTTGACGACTGTCCGGGGACGGGACTCAGCCTATCGCCATTTCTCTCCGTTCAACGCTTTCCGTACCGGATTGCAATATGTGTTCGGGCGGCGGGGCATGCTCGCGCAACCTCCGGTGGAGGCTGTGGGCGTATTCGAATCCGGAGAAGCGCCCGGGATTGGGCCCGATCTCAAATTCTCGTTCATTCCAATCATGGTTCGGCCCGCGGAAGGGGTCGTGCGGGGGCATGGTTTCATGACTCGGATTTGCATGACCAGGCCGGTCAGTCGCGGATCCATCCGCCTGCGTTCTTCCCGGCCTGACGACCACCCTTCGATCGACGCGCGTTACCTGGCAGAGGAGGTTGACGTTTTACGCACACGAGCGGGTATTCGGATCGCCAGGGAGATCATTGCCCAAAGGGCGTTTGATGACGTGCGCGGCGAAGAACTGGCCCCGGGAGGCGAAGCAACCAGCAATTCCGCACTCGACCGCTTCCTCCGGTGGACAGCGGAGCCCGATTTCCATGGGGTTGGAAGTTGCAGGATGGGCCAGGACCGCCTCGCGGTGGTCGACGAACGCTTGGCCGTGCATGGCGTGGAAGGGCTAAGAGTGATCGACGCCTCGATCATGCCGACCGTGCCAAGCGGGAATACGAATGTTCCTGTCATGATGGTGGCCGAAAGGGCAGCGCAATGGATTGCGGAAGCGCGGTAACCGCGAACGGGTATGCTGGTCGCTGGCCGCAGTGCGACGGGCTCGCCATGCTGCATGCGTCATAGGCAATCTCTGGCATGGCGAGATGTATGCGTGGCTTCCGTTTCCTGCGCGGAAAATATGACGACGGCGTCCTTGATCGTCAGTTGCCGCTGTTGACGTAATCGATGACCTTTTGGACCGGCGGCTGGGTATCTTGATGTTCTGCTGGCTGTCCGGGGTATCCGAACGCGTGCCCCAGACTCCCGCGTCGGCGGCAATGTCCATCACCGTGCACGCCCTGCCACAGCACATTCTCGTTCAGGTCCGACCGGATAAATACCAGATTCAACTGGACCTCAATTCTCCCGATCTTGCCGGGCTCAATTGAGCAGAAGCTACCGAAAGCCGGCTCAGAAATAGAATTTTCCTGTCAGCGGCATGCCTTGATGGGACAATCAGGCATTCGTAACAGGGGTTGCACAGTGTCGCCTGTGATAGGCGATGGGTGGCCTGCCGGTTTGGTGCACGGAATACGGCTTGACAGCGTTGAGATAATTATTGCCGATAGACTAATAAGTAAATTAAAAATACGACACTCAATAAATATTAATAAAAAATATACAAAGTTGATATTGAAATTGCACCAAATATTTTGCAATCTTAACTAAACATAATCACTTGTAAAGAAGTGTAAATTCAATATTATTATGTTATTATATAAAAGCAAATGACGTATAGGCTTGCGCTGAAACGGTGAGCTGCCGGCTGTTGTTCGCAATGAGCATGGTTGCGGCTGGGTGTTCGCGTTTCAACCGAGCGGGGCGTGGTTCCCCGGCACTGTTCCGCCTTCGCTTGCGGCTCTTCTGTTGTTGTGGGCCGGAGGACGAAATGATGTACGTTGTTGCTCAATTGCCTTGTAATTCCTTTCGCCAAGCGCGCGTCCTAGCCTGCGATCGTTCGAGATTTCGACGGAAATGCGCAACGCTGGCCGTGCCTTTTGATGTGGCTTCGGCCAGCGCGGGTAGAGCGTGTGCAGCAATGGCGGATCCTCGGCTGGAGGGAATCGGGGCAGGTTGCCGCGGCACGAAGCGGCCCTGTCAAACGGGGCCTGGCCTCCCCGCTGACTGGATCGCCAGCCGGAGTGCCAATCACGTTCATGGCAAGGGCGGCGTTCGTGAAGCGCAAAGCCGCCATGGCAAAATCACATATGGATCAGGATCGGAAATATAAGGTTGGCTTACAGCCTGTGCGAGGAAGGGAGCAGAGTTTGTGGCCCCGAACTTTCTTCTGCTCCCAGATGGGAAGGCAGCTCTCGTCCGTAAACGGCGAGGGTTGCCTTCTTAAAACAGTGGCTCTCCAAAAAGTGCACAGCACTGAAATTTTCTTTCACCCATTATGGCGAGGGGGGAATTTTCGTTGAGGCACAAGATTGGAGAACGTAATCTGCATACTCAGCCATGCCGCCCTATCGCTGATTTCAGGAGGAAATGGCGGGCGCGAGACCGGGAAAGAGATGGCCAGGCAGGTTGAGGAGATGAAAGCAGATTCACTCGCGCAACAATGGAAACAGAAAGGGAAATGACCTTTGCGTCTGGGATTGCTTGAGGATGATCTGGCCACGCGGCAGGAAATTGAAGCTGTGACGAGCGAGGCCGGGCATACTTGTCATGGATATGCGACGGCGAAGGCCTTCAAAGTGGCATTGCGGCAAGAATCCTTCGATTTGCTACTGCTTGATTGGAATGTCCCCGATGCTTCGGGGCTTGATATTCTGCATTGGGCGCAGGAGATGCTCGACCCGTGTCCGCCGGCGATCATGATTACCAGCCGCATGGACTCCGAAGACATCGTGAAGGCTCTGGAGGCCGGGGCAGATGACTATATGGTCAAGCCGTTGGAACGCGACGTGCTGGTCGCACGCATCGGGGCAGTGCTCCGGCGCACGTATCCAGCCCCGACGATCGTCGATGCCCGGGAAGACCTGTGGGGGATGACATTCGATCACGGCAGGAATGTGGTGGACATCAGAGGCCGGGAGGTTGCGCTTACCGCCAAGGAATTCGGCCTCGCATTGACCTTGTTCCGCAATATGGGTCGCCCTCTGAGCCGGGTTCATCTGCTTGAGACGGTTTGGGGAAGAAATCCCGATCTTCCCACGCGTACGCTCGATGTGCATGTTTCGAAAATTCGCGCTCGCCTGGGCTTGAGACCTTACCTCGGCTATCGCCTGCTGCCGGTACACAGTTTCGGCTATCGCCTCGAAATGGTGCCCTTCGCGAATTCGAAGGAAGCGAAATGATCCGTTACGTTGTCGCGATATTTCTTGTTCTGGCGTCTGGTGAAATATTCACTGCCCATGCGGGTGAGGGCGGGGATCTGAGGTATCAGGTCAAACGTGGCGATACGTTGTTCGACCTGGCTGGCAAAGGGCTCACCAACCTGCAGGATTACCGGATCGTTCAGGCGCGCAATCGGATAGAGGACCCACGCAAGCTGCTGGCGGGTTCCGTCTTGCGAGTCCCGCGGCGGCTACTGCGCTTGCAGCCTCTTGCTGCACGGGTCGTGGCTTTCCGTGGTACGGTGACAGTGAATGGCGATGGCGCCAGCCAGGGAATGGAAATTGGTGCGGGCGGAGAGGTCCGTACGCGTAGCGGTGCGTTCCTGACGCTGGAACTTCCCGACAGTTCGCGATTGACCATCCCGTCGGATTCCCGGCTCAAGATAGTCGATCTGCATAAGATTCTGCTCACGAATTCGGTGATCAAGCGGTTTGAGCTTGATGACGGGCGCGTCGAAGCGAATGTGAAATCGCTGCACGATGCGGGCGATCGCTTCGAAGTAAAAACGCCGATTTCGGTGGCAGGCGTTCGTGGAACCAGTTTCAGAGTTGCGTTTTCCGAGGCTTCCGGTTCCGCAGGCACGGGCGTTCTGGAAGGCCGTGTCGCGGTGGAAGGAAAGCAGAGCAGCCGTCTGCTCGACGCCGGAGAAGGGGTTGTCGTGGCCAAGAGCGGGATGAAGCAGCCGGTACGTTTGCTTGCCGCGCCATCCTTGCTCAATCCCGAGATCTTTCAGGACGGAGAAATGGTCGAGTTCCGCCTCGAACCAATCGAAGGCGCAGGGGGCTACCGCACCCAACTTGCTACAGATGCCGGTTTTATCGACATTTTCACCGAAAGCACATCGGATGAACCTGCTTTCAGCCTTCCGGATATTCCCGACGGCAATTTCTTCGTGCGCTTCACTGCGCTGTCTGCCGGTGGGCTTGAGGGGCTGCCCTCAACCTATGCCGTCGAACGCCGCCGCAATGACGTGACGGCGACAGTCGATAACCTTGACGATTGCCCCGGACGGCGTTGTCTGCGTTTCCGTTGGCGGCCGGAAGGGCAGGGTGATCGCCATTTCCGTTTCCAGATCACTTCGGCTCCGGGTGGGGTTCCCGTCATTGACGAAATGAACATGTCCGTCGAGGAGATCGTGATTACCGATCTGCCCGCCGGAGTATATTACTGGCGCGTGCAGAGCATTGGCGGAGAGGGGAAAGATACCTTTGCGCGTTGGACCGAATACCAGAAATTGCATGTGACGCCCGCACGATGAAAACAGGCTCCAGTGTCCGCTAGCAGGCGCCTGCTTTTGCGAGATTGGTGCTTTGCCTCGCTTCTGGCGACTGCGCTTGTCGTGATTTTGGTGATGTCCGGTGGCCTGTGGAGGCTGGACAATGATCTCTATGACGAATTGATCACTTGGCGACCGGAGGCTCCCAGCGACGATATCGTAATTGTTGCCGTCGATGATGAAAGCTTTTCACAGCTGGGAACCTTCCCCTGGCCTCGTCGCGTGCATGCGCAGTTACTGGATGAACTGCACAAGGCGGGGGCGAAAGTCATCCTCTACGACTTCCTGTTCGTCGATGCTGGACAGGACGATGCGGCGCTGGCCAAGGCCATGAGCGCGACGCATCCCATCATCCCACTCTATATCGAAGTGCCTGGCCGAAACGGCAAGGAAGTTTCGGTAATCGAACCCTTGTCCATCTTCAGGCCACAGGGGGTGGAGGTCGGCCAGGCCAACTTGTATACGGACAAGGACGGGATCGTTCGCAGCATCCATCTACTGGAAGGCGCGGACGGCTTGCTCTGGCCCCATGTCGCGGCTCTCGTGGCTTGCCGTGCGCAAGGCGTGGCCTGCATTCAGGCGAGACGTACCCAACGGGACGGGCTGACAAGAGCAGCGCCCTTCCTGATCCCGTTTACGGATGGGAAGGCTCGTTTCAGGAGAGTACCGTTTTCAGCCGTTCTGGAAGGCAGCGTCCCGGCTTCTTTCTTTCGCGACCGGATTGTTCTGGTTGGCATGACATCCCCGAGTTCGGGCGATACCTTTGCCACGCCGCTTGCATCGGTACATCAACTGACGCCGGGGGTGGAAATCAACGCCAATGCCATCCAGGCCTTGCTCTCGGGAAACAGGATCGTCCCCGCCCCGAATTGGCTGCAATATGCATTTGCGCTCATACCTGTCTGGCTCCTGCTCGGCAGTTTCCTGATCGCCCGCCCCTTCCTGATACTCTGTTCAGCAGTTGTTCTGTGCTGTGTGATTGGTGGGACGAGTGTCTTGCTGTGGGGAAGTGGCATCTGGCTTTCACCGGTCGCCGCGCTGGCGGGGATCGGTATTACCTACCCCTTGTGGGTCGGCCGCCGCTTCCAGGTGGCGACATCGTTCATGCGGGAGGAACTCGAGCGTTTTCGCCGGGATGCGGCGACGCGCGAGCACGCAGGGTTCGTCGGTCTGGATTTCGCGGACAGCGATATGGATCAATTGCGCTGGGCGATTGCGCAGTCGCGCAATTTTAGCGGCTTTCTCAACGATACGCTGAATGGATTGCCCGATTCATCTCTGGTCATTGAACCGGACGGTTTTATCCGGATGCTGAATACCCAGGCGCGGGCACTGCTGGGTGACGTGGAGCGCAGGCATTTCTCTGTCATTCTGCTGCTGTTGACGGGTGGGCAGGCGGTCGCCGACGAAACCGCAATACCGGGGGAGCAGGCCTTACCCGCCGACATCACCGGAACTGACGGCAGGGTGTTCGATGTCCGCTGGTCCCGGATCCACGATGGAGCAGGGCAACTCGTGGCATGGGTATTGCGGTTGGCGGACGTGACGGAGATCCGGCTCACCACGCGCCAGCGTGAAGAAGCTCTGCAGTTGCTCACCCATGACATGCGTGCACCGCAGATATCCATTCTGACGACGCTGGAACAGTCTGCCGGGGAGGTGGGCGAAGAGGCCGCGCGCAGGATAAGGGGCTACGCCCACAGGACCCTCTCGCTGGCCGATGGGTTTGTCCAGCTTGCCCGTGCCGAAGCGAGCGCGTTGAATCTGGAGGAGGTCAACTTCCCGGATATCGTGCTGGATGCGGTCGATAACTTGTGGCCACAGGCGACCGCAAAGCACATCGATGTAGATGTGCGCGGCTGCGAGCAGGAACAGGTCGTGCGCTGCGACCGGCAACTGATTACGCGCGCGGTTATCAACCTGATCGATAATGCGATAAAGTACAGTCCGCCGGAATCCACCATCGCGTGCGAGCTCGTCGCCAGTCCGTCGAAGGTTGTGCTCTCCATCTGCGACACGGGACCGGGTATTGCGGAAGATCAGATTGCCAATCTGTTCGATCCCTTTCGGCGGGTGGAGGAGAATGCGGTGCAAGGGGCGGGGCTGGGCCTTGCCTTTGTTCGTTCCGTGCTCAGGCGGCACTACGGCACGATTACCTGCAAGAGCACGGTGGGTGAGGGGACCTGTTTCGAAATCGTTCTGCCGAGATAGGGAAAGCGGCCGAAGGTTCAGGGGGTGGTTTGCACTGCGAAACTGGCCGCCTGAGGTTCCTCATCCAAAGCTGCCCTGGCCAACGGACTGGCCACTTCCGCGAAAGACGCTTTGGCAGAGGATAGCTCTGCAGTCGTAACATAAACCGGCGCGCCGGTGTGGGCGTCAAGAAGATGGATCCGCAGGGCCATCACATTTCGTCCCGGGGCGAGCCATGTTTTCCTGGGTTTCTCTGCCCAGGTTACAGGGGCGTCCGGCCCTGGAATGAAAGCACCGGTCCGCTGCGGTCGCCGGGTCGCGGTCACCTGGACCAGGAATTCCGGTGAAGTGTCCCGGCTATACCCCAGTTCGAGCAGGCGCTGCTCAACGAAGGGCATAGCTGCCTGGCTTCCCTCATCTTCCGGTGGAATTGTCGCGAATGTTTTCGCCGCTCCTTCAGCGATGCCCGGAGGGACTGCGAAAGCATGCACGGTCGGATGTGCCGCACATCCCGTCACAAGGCAGGTGCAGGCAACGAGCAATATCCCAAGCGTCCGCATGGCGCCGTTCATGCCGCATATCGGGGGCAAAGCAAGTGCATTGCATGCCGTTGGCCTTGTGCAGAGTGCCAGCCAACGCAGACGGGCGCGCTGAACGGGTCTGGCAGCACGGCAATTGCCGCAAGGCGAGCTTGCCATGCTATTCAGACTTGGGAATCCGGCACGGTGAAAACGATTCCGTCGAGAGCATCCTCCAGTATCACCTGACAGGTCAGTCTGCTTTCCGGTCGCACGTCGATACAGCCGTCGATCATGTCCCGTTCCTGATGCTCCGGGGGGTCGAGCCGAGCGATCCACCTGGGGTCGACATAGGCGTGGCAAGTCGCGCAAGCCATGGCGCCGCCGCATTCGCCTATGATTCCATCGATGGCATTGCGCTTGGCGCATTCCATCGCATTCTCGCCGGCCCTGCCTTCGACATGCTGTGCGGCGCCGTTGATGTCGAAAAACGTCACGCGCATCAGTTCTGATCCTCTCTTTGCCCATAGGGACGGACGTGGAGGGCGCGCGGTCCCCGCAATACCGCACCGACAAATTCGACCGGTTCGCCCTTTTCCAACACCATATGGGGGAAACGCTCGAATACCAGGCGAAGGGCCGTTTCCAGTTCGCGCCGGGCGAGATGCATCCCCAGACAGAAATGCTTGCTCCGGCCGAATGTCAGGATGTCTCGATTGTCCCGGTCCGGATCGAACCTGTGCGGATCAGGATAAACCTTGGGATCCGCATTGGCGGCGGTAATGCCGAACAGCGTCCATTCGCCCTTGCGAATCTGCACGTTGCCGAGTTCAACATCGTTGCTCGCCATGCGGGGCAGGAATGCGGTTGGCGGCTGCCAGCGCAGAGATTCCGTCACGATCAGTTCGCGATCCCGGGGCGATCGCAGCGCCCGTTCGCGCAGGGCAGGGTCGGCCAGAACGCAGGCGAACAGGCTGCCTGCATTTTTGTAGGTCGTGTCGGAACCGGCGGGAAACAGCAGCCCGACGAACCCGAGAATACGCTCGTCGCTCAGGCGCTCCCCTTCGTATTCCGCCTGCACCAGCATCGACATGAAGTCCCCGGTGGGATTGGCCCGGCGGTCGTCGATGATCGTCTGCATATAGGCCTGGAACTGCTCTTTCGCCCGGACTGCGCCGTCCGGGTCCCATGGGAAGTCGATCATCTTGATCGCCCATTCCAGCATCCGCTCCTCATCCTCGACCGGAATGCCCAGCAGGCGTGTTATGACCATGAAGGGATACGGTCTGGTGAAAGTGCTGACCAGATCAACGACCTCTTTGCCTGCGACGCGATCCAGCAATTCGTTGGCGATCGGCTCGATCAGGTCTTCGACCAGACTGCGAATTTTCGACGGCAGAAAGGGGGCGGTCACCAATCCCCTGCTGATGCGATGTTCGTCTCCGCTCATCGTCTGGATGGTCTGGCCCATCGAGGGGGCGGCGATCTGCTGATAGCCGGGGGCAGGGTCGAAATGATCGTAATCCTCGAATGCCTGCTTCACCAGCTCGTGATCGAGGATAAGCCAGGTCCTGTCGCCATGATAGCGGACGGGAACCACCGGGCCGTTCTGCCGCAGCTGGACAATGCGCTCGTGAAGGTCGGGAACGTCGTCGTAGGCGAAATCCACATCAGGCATCAGCAGGTCTGCATCGGGCATCGGCATCCTCTCTTTCCGTCCTTGTTCGATCCGGCGCCTGACACGGCACCGGATCGTCCGGCGAATTATGGGAGTCGAGAATACGGTGGGTTTTACGACAAGTCAGTCTCCATATGGGAATAGGCGTGCGCAGGCAGCGCGTTAGATTTGCCGCGTCAACAGTCCCTGGTGAGGATCATGTCTGCAACCAACCCATTGCTTCCAGAGATCGATTTCGCTCGTGACGACTTGCCTGATCTTCATGACGTGCTGGAGGATCTGCGCCGTGAAGGGCCGGTGGTTTCGGTCAACTACCACGGTGCCCCGGTCTGGCTGATTCTGGGCTATGAGGAATTGCAGCAGGCGTTTCTCGATCAGGACCATTTCGACATGGGCGAAGGCTATCGCCAGATGGTCGAGGAGCCGCTGGGCCGCAATATCATGACAATGTCCGGTGCCGAACATCGCCTCCATCGCAACATTGTCACGGCACCATTTCAGCCCGGCGTGATCCGGTCGCACATCGAACCGCTGATCGAGCCGGTGGCCATGGAAATTTCCGACAGGATTGCCGCTGAACGCGAAGTCGATCTCGTCGCTGCATTCACGCGGCCCTACCCGTTTTCGATCATTACCCGAATGCTGGGCATTCCCGTTCGCGATGAAGAACGGTTCCTCGAATGGGCGGTCAAGCTGTTCGATTTTCCCTGGGATCCGCAAGGGGCCATGCGCGCCAAGGCCCAGTTCGACAGCTATATGGTGCCGATCATCGAAGAACGCCGCGCCGCACCGGGCGAGGATATGCTTTCGGCGCTGACGCAGGCTGAATCGGAAGGCAGACGGCTGGACAATGAACAGGTGCTCACATTCCTGCGGCTGCTGTTTCCCGCTGGCTCGGATACGACATTCAAAGTCGCAGGCAGCATGTTCGCCGCCGTTCTTTCGGACCCCGCGGTGCGGGACGTTGCGCTGTCCGGCAAGGCAGGGCGGGAGGCCGTGGTGGCGGAGGCGCTGCGCTGGCAGCCGCCCACAGCCTTGTTGCCGCGTATGGCGTCTGCCGACGTCGATTTTGCGGGCAAGCCGATCCGTCGCGGCGACTGGATGCTGTTCGGCATAACCGCCGCCAATTCCGATCCGAAGAAATTCCCAGATCCCCGGCGGTTCGATCCGTCGCGGAACAATCGCGATACGATTACCTTTGGCCGGGGGCCGCATTTCTGCCTTGGCCTGCATCTTGCCAAGCGGGAACTGGAAATCGCTTTGCAGGTGGTGCTCGAACGGTTTCCGCAAATGGCGCTGGTGCCGGGGCGCCCGGTCGAATTCGTCAGCGGAGTGTTGCGGGGACCGCGCGACCTCTGGGTGTGGCCCTATGGAGAGAAATGAAGTGAAGCCTGAAGCCTTTCAAATCGCAATTCCGCAGTCCGATCTCGATGATCTGCAACGACGGCTGGAGAACGTGCGTTGGCCGGCCGATCCCGGCAACGAGAACTGGCGATTCGGTGTCGATGGCGACTGGATGAAAGGCATGGTCGAATATTGGCGGGACGGGTTCGATTGGCGTGCGCAGGAAGCCGAGATGAACCGGTACCCGCACTATCGGGTGGAAATTGACGGTAATCCGATTCACTTCCTGCATATTCCGGCAAAGACCGGGAAGGGCATGCCGCTGATTCTGACACATGGCTGGCCGTGGACATTCTGGGACTATCGCGATGTCATCGGCCGGTTGACCGATCCTGCCGCCTATGGTGGCGATCCGGCGGATGCGTTCGAGCTGGTAATTCCCTCGCTGCCAGGGTTCGGGTTTTCCCCGCTGGCGCGAACCGGCATTGCTGTGCCGGAGGTTGCGGACCTGTGGTGCAAGCTCATGCAGGATGTGCTTGGGCATGACCGGTTTGCCGCTGCCGGTGGTGACTGGGGCGCTGCGGTTACGGCATATCTGGGCCATGCCTATCCCGAGGCGCTGACAGGCATCTATTGCACGTTGCCGATGCTGCCCGGTCTGGGGCCGGCCGAGATCAGGCCCGGCGACTACGCCGCAGACGAGGCATGGATGCTCGAACGCAACATCGAGTCCTGGCCGCTTGTCGACAGCCATATCACTGTCCAGAAACGCGACCCGCAAACTCTCGCCTATGCAATGGCCGATTCCCCGGTCGGAACGGCTGCATGGCTATGGGAACGGCGCCGGGCGTGGAGCGATTGTGGCGGGGATGTCCTGTCCGTCTTTGATCGCGACGCACTATGCACGCTGGCATCAGTGTACTGGTTGACCGGCACCATCGGAACATCGTTTCGGATTTACGCGGAACAGTTCGTATCGGCGCTGTCGATTCCGCTCGCGCATGACAAGCAGCCGATTATCGCCGCGCCAACAGCCTTCGGGATATTCCCGAAGGAAATCAATCTGGTGCCGCGCGCGCTGATTGAGCGGCAGGCCGATTTGCGGCAATGGCGCATTCACGACGGCGGCGGCCATTTCGCACCGGTTGAACGACCTGCGGACGTGGTTGGCGATCTCCGCGATTTCCTGAGACCGCTACGCGGGAAATAATCCGTGTTCGACATTGCGCTATTCAACGCGGGAGCCGCGGCATGAAGGTACTGATTATCGGTGGTTCGGGTTTCATCGGCGGCGGTACGGCGCTGCGCCTGAGGCAGGAGGGGGAAGATGTGACGATTGCGTCCCGCCGGCCCCCGGCCCGGCATACGGCGTTGTCCGGGCTTCCCTTCATACGAGGTGATTACGTTGCTGGTGATTTCGGTGTGGAGGAATTGGCCGGTTTCGACGCGGTGATACACGCGGCGGCTAACGATGCGCGCCAGCGCAAACCGGATGAAAGCGAGGCGGAACACCTGCTGCGTGCCAATATCGAAGGCGTTCCGCGCTTCTTCCGCGCCGCGCGCGATGCCGGGGTGAAGCGGGCCGTCTATGTCGGCAGCTTCTATCCCCAGGTCGTCCCAGATGCGATCGAACGCAGCCCCTATGTCCGCTCGCGCCTGCTGGCTGACCAGGGTGCCCGCGCGCTTGCAGCAGACGATTTCTCAATATGCAGTGTGAACCCGCCTTATATCATCGGCGATATCGAGCATCTCGATACCGGATGGCTGGGCGCTCACGCCCGATATGCGACTGGTGGGATGCCCGAGGTGCCGCTTTCCGCGCCGCCGGGCGGCGTGAACTTCATGTCGGTCGAGGCGTTGATTGATGCGATCGCCGGGGCCCTTCGCCATGGTGAGAATGGCAAGGCCTACCTCGTTGGCGACGAGAACCTGACGTTTCAGGAATATCTGAACAGATATCGCAAGGCAGCCGGGCTGCCGCAGGACATTCCTTTACGGGACGAGGAGCATCCCCTGTTGCCGGACTGGTCGCTTTACGCAGGGCGTGGAAATGCGGCTTTCTATATGCCGGATGCTGGGGAAGCGGCTCTGCTGGGTTATCGGCGGGGGGATCTCGACCAGGCGTTCGCGGATGTGGTGAACGCGCGAAAGCCGGTGGCCGGGGCCTGATCGCCGCGCATTGGTTCGCGCGGTAGCCGTCCGCCCGTCAGTGCTGGGTTTTCGTGAGCAGCGGCATATTGTTCAGGATCAGCCGGATGAGTTCCGACTGCCGTGTCGTATCGGTCTTGGCAAATGCGCGTTTGCAGTATGTTCGTGCCGTTTCGACCGTCAGACCCATCTGGTCAGCGCTTTCGACGAGCGACAGGCCATTGGCCAATAGCAGACAGAGGCGCGCCTCCGACTGACTGAGGCTGAAATGGGCGGCAATCCGTTCAATGGCGTCAGCGGGAATATCGTGTTGTTCGCGGCGCAAGTGGATCACTGCGGCTGGTTCCGTCGCCAGTCGCAACGCGGATTGTTCAACCCGGCGCGCCACGACATGGACAGGATGGCCGAGACACTCGAAGGCGGTGATCCGCTTCGCGGCATGAGCATTTCCGTTATCGAGCACGTCGCTCAGGAAACCTGCCCCTTCCGATGGGAGCCTGAGCGGCCCACCATGCGCCACGCCAATCCCGGCGTCGATCAGAATGTCGCGGGCTTCGACATTGCAATCGACGATCCTGCCGCGCGAGTCGACAAGGACGACACCGGCGCCAAGATGGTCGCACGCCTGCCCGAGCGCATTCGCCACGCGGCCAAGACCCTGCATGCGCACAAAATAGCGTGCGGCGGTGGATACGAAAGGCTGGGCTGCTTTCAGATCGCCCCATTCGCGGGGCTGAAATGGTCGGTCCCGCACTCCGTTGAGCCAGGCATCGACACCATCGAAGCGGCCGAGATAGGAAAAGAACGCATGGTGCATTCCGAATGGCTTGCAGAAATCCTGATAGAATTCCGAGCGCGACAGCGTGCTCCGGTCGATCAGGTCATCGAAGCCATAAAGGTTCCCCGGAACCAGTCCCTCGTACGAAACGGGATCCTTGTGGCAGTATTCCTCGCGGTACATCTGCACCAGGCCGCTGGGGGAATCGTCTTCGTTGGTCAGGATCAAATCGTGCTGGGGCATGCGCGATGGTGCGAACCGGATCATGCAACGCATGCCGCCGGCCAGGCGGTTCAGTGCGGGGAACAGGGGGGACCATGGGCGATCCGCCAGGGGCGCATCGAGTATCGCCTCGATCATGTCGGTGTGCATCGGCTCTCTCCCACGGCCTTCGAAGGCCTGTTTATATCGCCGGTTTACTATCGGCGGAATATCGGGGCAAGCACAGGGCACTTGTGATGAAACCGCCGTCGGCATTGCCTTGTCCAAGGCCGGCGGCGGTTTTCAGCGGTTCAGGGTTTGTCGTCAGGCCAGCGCTTCGTCGATGGCGGTATTCAGCGCGGCATCATCAGGCGGCGTGTCGGGTGCGAAGCGGGTGACTACGGTGCCATCCTTGCCGATCAGGAACTTTTCGAAATTCCACAGCACTTCGGGTTTCGGCCAGATCGGAATATCCTTGCTCGCCAACCGTTCGCGCATCGCCTCTCCATTGGGGCTCGCCGCTTCCGGCTGCGCGGCGGTGAGTGCGGCGTAGAGAGGGTGGCGATCTTCGCCCGCGACGCTGATCTTGGAAAACATCGGGAAGGTCACGTCGTAGGTCAACGAACAGAAGCTGGCGATCTCCTCGTCAGTGCCCGGCTCCTGGGCGAGGAAATTGTTCGCCGGGAAGCCGAGAATGACAAAGCCCTCGTCCTTCTTTTCGCGATAGAGCTTTTCGAGCCCTTCGTATTGCGGTGTCAGGCCGCATTTGGAGGCGACATTGACGACAAGTACGACCTTGCCTGCGTAGTCGCTCAGGCTGGCCTCCTTGCCGTCGATGGTGGTGAGCGGAATGGACTGGATATCGGTACCAATGTTGCTTTCCTTGATTTGCATGCGAGCGATGCGTTGATGGCCTAGTAAGTGATGCCCTTGGCGGCGAGGCGTTCATGTAGTGCCGGCTCGACGGCCGCTTCGTGCGCTTCACGCAGCTGGACGATGGAGGCGAGGGGAGCTTCGATGTAGTGGATTGCCCGCCAGCCGTCCGGCTTGCGGCGCAGCACCATGGAAATACGCACCGGCCCGCCGAACGGCTTGGGATACAGGCGGTTCCCGGGAATATATGTGCTCCAGTTCGCGTGGTAGAAAGCGATGGCGACGTCTGGTCCCGCCTGTACGGCAGTAAGATCGCGCCAGGTCAGCAGGCGTTCCGATTTCGAACGGTCCACGTTCCAGTAGCCGAGGATCTGTTCCCAGCCATGATGCGGTTCGCATTCTTCGGCGAGGTAGATCGCCTGCTCTTCATCCTCGTCCCACAAGGCGCGCATGGCAGCTACGTCATAGCGGTTCCATGCCGCGAAATAGGCATCGAGAAATTCCGACAATTCCTGATGGAGTTGGCTTGTCATCGGTCAGGCTCCCAGTTTGCGGAGGTTCAGGCGGTTGCGCGGAATGCTCACCGTCTTCTGATGGGTGAAGAACATTTCCGCCGCACGTCCGCCCTCGGCCCCGACACCGGATTCGCGGAAGCCTCCGAAGGGAGCATGCAGGTCGCGCATCATGGGCGTGTTGCACCAGATCGTGCCGGCAGAAATGCGATCCTGCGCGGTCATGATGCGGTCGATGCTCTGGGACCAGGCATAACCCACCAGGCCGAAACGCGATTCGTTGGCGATGCGATAGGCCTCCTCATCGGTATCGAAGACCATCAGGGAGGCGAATGGACCGAAAATCTCGTCCTGGCATAGCCGGTGGCTGTTGGAATCGACTGCCGCGACCGTTGGCTTGAAGTAGAAACCCTTGTCGAAACCGTCGGCGCGACCCCCACCGGCGAGGATACGGGCGCCGCTGTCGTTCGCACCGGGAACGAAGCTCATGACGTGATCGTAGTGGTTGCGGTTGGCGAGTGGGCCGATTTCGGTTGCCGGATCGCGCGGATCGCCGACGCGAACCTTGCGCGTGCGCTCGACCAAAGCCTCGATAAAATCCTTGGCAATACCCCGTTGGACCAGAATGCGCGATCCGGCGAGGCACTGTTGGCCATTGTTGCTGAAGATCCCGATCAGGGCTCCGTCCAGAGCCTGTTCGAAATCGGCATCGTCGAAGATGATGTTCGCGGACTTGCCGCCCAGTTCCATGATCGAAGGTTTCAGGTTTTCGCCCGCAGCGGTCATGATGATCCTGCCGGTGCGCGTGCCGCCGGTGAAGGACACGCACGCAATGTCGGGATGGCGCACCAGGCGATCGCCGGTGCTGGCGCCGAAGCCGTTGACGAGGTTTACGACGCCGGGGGGCAACCCGGCACCCTGAATGACCTCTACCAGGCGCGTAAGGCCCAGCGGGGCCTGCTCGGCGGGCTTCAGGACGCAGCTGTTGCCGAACGCGATGGCGGAGGCGACTTTCATCGACCCGAGCGCCAGTGGAGAATTCCAGGGAGAAATCAGTCCTGCGACGCCAACCGGTTCCCGCCGCACGAAAGTGAGATAGTCTTTTTCCTGCTCGTAGAGTTCGGAGGTCATCTGGCCGATATAATCGGCGAAGAACCGGAAGTTGTCGGCAGACCGAAGCGCCTGGCCATTGCGGATCTGGGCATAGGGGATGCCGGTGTTCGAGCATTCGATATCCGCGATTTCGTCAGCCGCAGCGTCGATCGCGTCGGCACAGGCGCGCAGCACCTTTTGCCGGTCAGCAACACTCATCAGGCGCCAGTCGCCGCGCTCGAAAGTGGCACGGGCGGATGCGACGGCCTGATCGACCAGGGCGTCGTCTGCCTCGGGTATCTCAGTGACAAGTTCCTCATTCGCCGGATCGACGACGGGAACGGGGCGGCCCGTTCCGGTGAGGGATTCGGAGTCGATAATTGCGGTGGGTGTCGTGGTCATGAGATGTTCCCGGTTGGCTTGGCGGTGGCTTGGGCAAGGCGTTCGCTCCATTCTGACACGGGGGGCATGGCAATGCCCGCCACGTCGCACATGCGCATTGCGATGCAGAGATTGGAGGAGATGAGCGGCGGCCCGGCTGTGCGGTCCGCTTCGGCAATCAGTGTCAATGAGGGCATGCCCGTACCGCTGAGCAGTACGGCATCGACAGGCAGGGCCCGCATTTCCTCGGCCGTGGCGCGGGCATCGGCGCTGCCCAGCGTATAAATCCCGCGCGTGTCGGCTATCCCGGTGTCGATGCGCCGGACTTCCGCGACTTCGAATCCGGCAGCCTGCCAGAAGGCATGCGCGGCCTCGGACAGCGCCGCGGGATAGGGCGAGGCAAGCGCAATGCGTTTGGCGCCGATCCGGTTCAGCTGCCATGTGATCGCGTCAGTTGCCGTTACGATGGGATAGCCGAAGCGTTGCTCAAGGCTGGCGACAAGCGTGGCCTGCGTCTCGGTCGAGACGAGATAGGACGGGCCAGTGCATGCGAACCCGAAAACGGCAGGTTGCAGGCTGTCGAACTGTGTGAGGGCCTGAGGGAGACCCCACAGGTAATCGCGCAGGCGGTCGAGTGGTTCCTTCGCGACGCTGGTGTGCCGGACAGCGGCGAGTGCGACTGTCGGTGGAAAGAGGATGTGCATTTCGGCTTCCACTGTGGGATTGGCCTGCGGAGTGCCAATGCCCAGGATGCCTCTGCGTCCATAATCGTAACCTGACGTGTTCATGCGATTTCTCCTGCCTGGCGCAGACCCGTGATCATCGACGTGCGCAGCAGGTGTTCACGCATTTTTGCGGGGTCGTCTGCGATCCTCTGCAATTCCGTGAGCATTTCGCGGCGGCGTTCCGGGGCGCGTTCCTGCATCCGTGCGCGATTGCGATCCGCCTGCGTCAGAATTTCCTGTTCCGCGATACGGCGGCGGCGGCGGGTATATCGGTCCAGAAGTTCTATAGGCGCACCGTCGAGGATTTCCGCCAGAGTGGCAACGAGTTCGAAGGCATCGTGGATGCCGCCGTTCATACCCATGCCGCCGGACGGCGAATTGAGATGCGCGGCATCGCCTGCCAGCACGATGCGGCCTTTGCGGTAATTATCCACGATCCGCATGTGAATGCGGTAGGGGCGGATTTCCTCGACCACATGCGGTTCGTTGCTGGGGGCGATTTCCTGCAGCTTGCGGGCAATGCTGGCGGGCTGCGTGGCGTCTTCGATGGTTTCGTCGCCGTCGGGGTAGAGACTGCACCGCCACAGGTCCGGCAGACGCAGCAGGCTGAACGTGCCGCCTTCCTTCCAGACATAATTCACATTGGACAGGCCAGGCAGGTGTTCCTCGAACGGGAAGCGGGTCGTCGCCAGAATCGTCGTTTCGGGGTATGTCTTGCCGTCGAAAGAGGATGCCACGGTATCGCGGATCACGCTGCGCGATCCGTCCGCCCCGATCAGAAAGCTGCCCTCGAACACTTCGGTTTCGCCATCCGCGGTTGTGGCAGTGACCCGGACTCCGTCATCGCTCTGTTCGACCGCTTCGACTTTGGTGCCCATGTGCACTGTGCCGCCGCGCTCGACGACCTGGGCCAGCAGAATGCGGCACAATGTCGATTGCGTGCATTGGAGTCGGTAGGGGTGGGCCGTGTCGTTCGCGATCGCCGCAAGGTCGAATACCGCGCGGTCCCCCGAGGGATGCATGCGAATCTGCCAGGTGGGGCTGATTAGCCCTTTGGCAATGAGCGGAGCCGCTGCCCCGAGTGTTTCCAGCATGTCCAGCGTCGGCGGATGGAAAGTGGAAGCGCGCAGGTCGTCCGGCAGTTCGGCTTCCGATTCGAGGACGAGAAACGGGATCCCACGCTCTTGCAGCAGGCGGGCGGCAGTCAGGCCAACCGGCCCTGCGCCTGCGATAACGACTGGTTTCAGGCTATTTGGCACACGTGACCCCTTGTGTTGCGATTTGTATTAGATATAAGACTATTCGTCTGGCGTAAATCCTTTCACGGCCCATCAGGTCAAGGGAAAAATTTTGCCGGAACGGCTGCTGGGGCAATTTGCCCAAGGAGGTTATCCATGGCTGCGAATGCGACCGACGACAGGAAGAATTCGGCGATCCCCGATATCGAAGCGCTCGCTCACCCGACGCTGGACGAGCGGGGGCGGCAACGCTTCTGCAGTGCGCTCAGGCGTTTTGCGATCCAGGATATGCCGGAAGCCGTTCGCCGCGATTTCGAGCAACGGGTCAAACCTGCCGGCGAGGCACGCGGCACGCAATTCGACACGGCGCGGGCAATCGAACACGCCTTGGAAGATGAGCCGATCTACCAGCTCTACAGCAGTCTACGCTACAACGCGCAGGAAATGTGCTTCCTGTCCGTGCAGGACGAGGTTGAGCGGGTCTTGCCTGACATGATCGATGTCGCGCGTGATGCGGCCGAACGGAATCCGGCGGGCGGTTCGCTACGGCTCGACCCGGAGCTGGAGATCCCCCGTTACCTCGATGCGCTGGACGTGCATCTCACCCCCGGCTGTTTCCATAACGAATGGGTGGCTGACGACGTGGCGCAAGGCGCAGTTGTCAGTCTTGGGGCAAGAGTCTTCACCGCCAGCATGAGCCACCGCAGCTGGGGTGGCGCGGCACGCGTGATGAGCCGCTGGATCAGGCATGCCTATCCAGATTTTCAGCCGCAGCGGATGCTGGATCTCGGCACGTCCTCCGGCAAGAATCTGCTTCCCTATCTGGAGGTGTTTCCGGATGTGGAAGCGCATGGGGTCGACATTGGCGCGCCGCTGTTACGCTATGGTCATGCCCTTGCCGAACATCAGGGGGCCCCGATTCACTTCAGTCAGCAGAATGCCGAGGCGATGGATTTCCCCGATGGGCATTTCGATATGATCGTTTCCAGTTTCTTCTTCCATGAAATTCCCGTGAAGGCGACGCGCAACGCCTTGCGCGAATGCCGCCGGTTGCTGCGTCCTGGCGGCTTGATGGTGCATCTGGAATTGCCGGCAACCCATTTGGTCGATGCCTGGGAAGATTTCTTCTGGAACTGGGATACGGAGCACAACAACGAACCGTTTTATACGGCGTTTCGGGCACAGGATCCGATTGAATTGATGGCGGAAGCCGGTTTCACCGCGGATCGCAGCTTTGCCCATATCCTGCCGGATCTTGGCGCATATCCCGATCGCAGGGACGCCTTCGCATGGGATGAGCCGGGGCGCCCGCGCCACGGCAAGGGTGGCTGGTACGTATTCGGGAGCAGTCTGGCAGAGTGAAGCCAGTGTGCAGAATTGGACATTTCCGGCCGTGGCCGGCTTGACGGGGAAAATATGTGAAGATTGACACCGACAGTGCGGCCTATCGTTGGTATGTCGTCGTCCTGCTGCTGCTGGTTTTCATCCTGTCATACTTCGACAGATATATCCTGTCGCTGATCGTCGATCCGATAAAGCAGTCGATGGGCCTCAGCGATTTCCAGATCGGATTGTTGCTTGGCCCGGCGTTCTCGCTGTTCCATGTGGCCGTCAGTATCCCGCTGGGATTATTGGCCGACAAGACCAACCGAAAATGGCTGCTGATCGCGGGTATTTTCATCTGGTGCACGATGACCGTGATGAGCGGCTTCGCCATGTCGTTCCTGCCTCTCCTGATTTTCAGGCTGGGTCTCGGCCTCGGTGAAGCGGTGGTGAGCCCCTGTTCGGTTTCGATCATCAGCGACTATTTCAAGCGCGAGGGGCGGGCTCGGGCGATCAGCATCTACATGGCGGGCCCCTATCTCGGCGCCGGGCTGGCGTTCCTAGGCGGCGGTCTGCTTGTTTCGGCACTGCACGATGTCGGCCATGTCGACATTCTCGGCCGCTCCTTCGCGCCGTGGCAGACGACGTTCCTGCTGGTGGGTTTGCCGGGCGCATTGCTCGCATTGCTGATGCTGACAGTCAAAGAACCCCCGCAGACTGACAAGATCAGCGCCAATGCGGCCGATGAAGCGAAAATGAGCGCGGTTGCCTACATGCTGAAGCGTTGGAAAGGCTTCGGTGTTCTCTTCCTCGGTTCGACCTGCAATTTCGCGATGAGCACTTTGACGTTCTGGAATGTGCCTCTCTTCCAGAGAGTGTGGGGCTGGGACGTACTGACCATCGGCGCGGTCACCGGCATTTTCTATTTCACGGCGGGGCCGCTCGGCACTGCCCTGGCTTTCTGGGCCAGCAAGCGGTTCGGACACGGCAATGAACTGGGTGGCATGTACACGCTGATCCTCGGCCTTTGCATTACCGTGCCGGCCAGTGCGTTGTATCCTGTGATGCCCACGGCAGAAATTGCCATCGTGGCGATGTTCATTGCCTTCATCGGCAAGTCGGCGGCGACTGCCGGTGGTCCGGCTGCGCTGCAGATGATCACTCCGGGCGAAATGCGGAGCCGGTCGGTGGCCATATTCAACACTGTGATAACTCTGGTGGGGCCTTTGCTTGGGCCGCCGCTGATCGGTGCGGCGACCGACTGGTCGGGTAACCCGGCGTCGATCGGATACGTCCTGTGCGGTTTCGTTCTGCTGATCGGTCTGCCGACCGCGATCTTCATGGCGCTGGGCTTCCGCCACTATCGCGCGCTGGTGGAAGACATGGCGGCAATCACGCGGGCCCGTGCCGAACAGGGTGATGTGGCCATGCAGACCACCCCGGCAACGGCCTGATTCATTCCTCGTCCAATCAGCCCTGAAGGGTCGCACGTGGGGGCGGAGAGCTTGGCGAGTCTCTCCGCCCCCACACTGTGCATGGGGAAGAGCTGCCGCGCAGGAAAAGCGGCCTGGCGGATAATCCGGCGCCTGCCTTTGCGGGCAATGTGTCGCAGTTTCTGCTGTTTTGGCCAGGCAATCGCGAATGCCTCTTGATTTCCACGAGTACTGCTGATTTGATATAAATATAGTACATATAGAGAAGCAGAGGTTGAATGGACGTTGCGAGTGGCGGTGCGATGCTGGACAAGACTGCAGCACAGGATGGGACCGACCGGCCGCAGGCCGCATCGGGCACGGCCACGGTCTGGGATATCGCTGTGGTGGGGGCGGGGTCGGCAGGCCTGCCTGCGGCCATTTTCGCAGCCCGACGTGGGGCCAGGGTACTGCTTCTTGACCATGCGCAACAGCTTGGCGGGTCGTTGTGGGTCGCAACAGGACAGATGAGCGCCGCGGGCACCCGTTTGCAGCGCGAGCATGGCGTCGTCGATACGCCCGATCTGCATTTCAAGGACGTGATGCGGATCAGCCGGGGAACGGCCAATCCCGGTCTGGTGCGTCTGGCGGTGGACAATGCTGCCGACACCTTCGACTGGCTGATGGACGCAGGTTTTGAACCGTTGCCGGATCACCCGGTAAAGGGGTTTGGCCATGAACCCTATCGGGAAAAGCGTTACTACTGGGGGGCTGAAGGGGGCCTTTCTGTCAAGAACGTGCTGGTCCCGATTGTCGAGAAGCTGGCTGACGAAGGCCTGATCACGATTGCTCTCGGGCACGATGTAACCCGGCTGCTGACCGACGATGAAGGTGGGATCATCGGGCTGGCCGCAAACGGGCCTGACGGGATCGAGCATACCTATCATGCTGGCGCGGTAATCCTGGCTTGCGGTGGCTATGCCGGCAATCCCGAGATGTTCGAACGCCTCAACGGTTACCCGCAATACAATGCTGCCCCCTATCCCTGGTCACGCGGTGACGGGCTGAAGCTCGGCCTGTCGGTAGGAGGGTATGCGCGGGGGCAGGAAAATGTCTTCGTCAATTTCGGTTCGCTGTTCGATACCGACACTTTTCCGGCAATGATCACGGGCCGGATCGAACATTTTCCCGAACGGCGCAAACCTTGGGAAATCTACGTCAATGTGCACGGCAAGCGCTTCGTCCGCGAGGATATAGAAAGCGTCGATGCGCGGGAAATGGCCCTGCTGCACCAGCCGGACTACCGCTACTGGATCGTCTTCGACGAAGCGATCCTGCAAAATGCACCGCCAATCGTGGTCGGCTGGACGCGCGAACAGATGATCGAGGCGTTCGAACGCGCGGGCCCGGCCTTCCTTACTGCCGATACTCTGGAGGGTCTCGCCCAAAAGGCGGGAATCGACGAAAACGGGCTCATTTCGGCGGTATCCGGATACAACTACGGGGTTCAGACCGGGAACGATTTTTTCGGTCGGCAGCACCTGCCGCGGGCGATTGCCCAAGGACCATTCTACGCGATCCGCATGCAGGCCAGCGCGATTTCCAGCTCCATCGGGCTGGCGGTCGATGATCGGCTGAGAGTTGTCCGCGAAGACGGATCGCCCATCACCAACCTCTATGCAGCGGGCGAAGTGCTCGGATCGAGTCAGACGATGGGCAAGGCTGCATGCGGAGGGATGATGGTGACGCCTGCCATGACATTTGGCCGGTTGCTCGGCCAGTCGCTTGTTCCAGTCGGAGAACCTGCATGATTTTACCGATCATGACGGCGCTGCCGGGTGAAAGGCGCGGCTATGTCGACGGACCGGAAGGCCAGCTGCATTACCGCAGTTTTGGGGAGGGTGTACCGGTCCTGCTGATCCATCAGGCCCCCTGGTCATCGCTTCAGTTTCGTCACGCATTGCCCCGCATTGCCGACGCCGGCTTCAGGGCGATTGCGGTCGACCTGCCGGGGCACGGTATGTCCGATCCGCCACGGCAGCCCAGCATTGAATGTTATGCTGATTGTCTGGCCGCCCTGCTGCGCGAACTGAATGCCACGCCGGCTATCGTGATCGGCCATCGCGGTGGCGGTCTGGTTGCCGGAAGACTGGCGGCGGAGGAGCCTGAACTGGTGAAGTTCCTTATCCTGGACAATGCCCCGCTCTATACGGTGGCAGACAGGCAGGCGCGGATCGGCAAGTTTCCCGATCGTCAGGATATTGCGCCCGATGGCAGCCATATCACCGATCGCTGGGCATGGGTCCGTGAAAAAGGCGATCCGGACTGGAGTGACGAGACGGTCCATATCTCGGTGATCACATATTTCCTGCACGGACCGTGGAAGGAACACGGCCACGGCGTGATCCCGCTTTACGATTTCGAACGTGACGTACCCCGGATTTCATGCCCCGGCATGGTCATTGCCAGCAGGACGGATCCCGTATTCCCGTTTGTCAGGAAGCTGGCCGAGCACCGTCAGGATTGGGCCTACGCGGAGTTGCCCGGCGGGCCGGGCATGGTGCTGGATCGAATCGACGAATGGTGGGCGGCGGTACGAGGTCCATTGGTCAGCGTAACCTAAATCACACACTATGCGAAAAATCACGCTATCAACCCATATATAATTGATAAATAAAAGAAAAAAGATTTCGAGCAGCAATGCAAAAGTTGCAGAAATCTATGGACAGCGGCTCATTATGATATAACTATATGACAATTAAGAGTCGGGCGAGACATACCGAACGGTGCAGGAGGTGGCCGCGATCCGTCGCGATCACACGAACATTTCCGAGGTCTTCCAGGTGAGGGAAAAGGGGCGCATTATGATGAGCTACACACGTAAGTTTTCCTATTTTGTCGGGGCGGTCCTGCTGTCGTCGACAGCGGCACATGCGCAGACTGCTGCATCTGCCCAGGCGCAGAATGGCGCTTCCACGAATGCCGGTCAGGTGGGTGAAATCATTGTGACTGCGCAGCGTCGTGCTGAACGTCTTCAGGATGTTCCCATCGCGGTCAGCGCGATGAGCGCGGACGATCTGGCCACCCGCCAGGTCAACAGCATGCTGGATCTGGTGAACTATGTTCCGAACCTGATCGGGCATAACAATACATCCGTCGGTACGGCCAACGCCTACGCTCTGCGTGGTCTGGCGAACACGGAATCCATCTCGACCTTCGACCCGCCTGTCGGGACTTACGTCGATGACATCTACATTTCGCGTCAGGGTGCGAACAACTTCTCGTTCTTCGATGTCGAACGCGTCGAAGTATTGCGCGGGCCGCAGGGCACTCTGTTCGGTCGGAACACGACCGGTGGCGCAGTCAACGTCATTCTGAAAAAGCCGTCGGATGAAGTCACCGGCTATCTCGACGCCGGTTATGGCCGGTACAATCGCGTGCAACTGCGCGGGTCGGTCGACCTTCCCATCAATTCGTCAATTCTGACCAAGATTTCCGGCTACTATGTCAATGCGGACGGTTATGTTGACAACCTGACGACCGGCCAGAAGCTCAATGGCGAGAAAAGCTGGGGGCTGCGCGGTGCGGTTCGTGCGCTGATCAGCCCGGATGTGACCTGGGATGTTTCGGCCGACTACGTGAGTTCCTCGGTCGCGAACTTCCCCAACTTCAAGGATGGGGACAAGCGCATCAGCTTCACCCCGCTGCGTACCGATACACCGATCGGCAGCGACCTGGTGTCCGAACAGCTTGCCGATAACGAACTGGGCAATACGGCTGACAGCTATTCGATCAGTTCCAATTTCGAGGTGCGTCTCGACAATGCGACGATCAATTTCATCACCGGCTATCGTCACCTCTATCAGGAATACATGACGGACAGCTTCGCCGGTGTGAGCAGTTCTTCGCTGGTGCTCGACGGGCTTGAATATGTTTCGTCGTCGCGCGGCACTTCCACTCCGCTGGTCAACGATAGCTGGCACAAGCAGTTCAGCCAGGAAATCAAGATCACCGGTTCCGCGTTCAATGGTTTTCTCGATTATGTCGGTGGTTTCTACTACATCAATGAGACCAATAAATCGAACTTCGCGAATATCTCGCTGCCGGTAAGCGGTCCGGCCAGCGTCAGCGGCGATCGCGTGATGTCGAACGATACCGAAGCCTATGCAGGTTATGTGCAGGGCGATTTCCACATCACCGACAAGCTGACGTTTACGGCGGGTATTCGCTATACCGACGAACACAAGACGATCGGCTTCAAGCCGAACGACAACCCGCTCCCGCGTTCTTCGGCAATCAACCAGCCGTTTGATACGCAGGACCTGATCGACGCCGGCATCCCGGTGGAACTGAATGCCAAGAAATGGACGCCGCGTTTCGCGTTGCAGTATGAATTCACGCCGGACCTGAACATCTTCGCGTCGGCGACGCGCGGCTTCAAGTCGGGCGGCTGGAATGCGCGTGCTTACTATGCCGAGGGCGCAGTGGCGTTCTATCCGGAAACGATCTGGTCCTACGAAGGCGGTATCCGTTCCGAATGGTTCGATCGCAAGCTCCGGGTAAACCTGACCGGGTTTTATTTCATGGATTACGATCAGCAGCTTCCGGGCGGTGGTCTGAATCCTTTGACGAACACGATCACTTATCTCACCCGCAATGTGGCCGATCTCGAGAACTATGGTCTTGAAGCCGAAATCACGGTTCGTCCGACCCGGGGTTTGAACATCTACTGGAGCTTCGGCCTGCAGCATGCCCAGTACAAGAACCCCAACCAGGCGACCCTCGATCAGATCGACAACTGCCTGAACGGTGTGACGGTGAACAACTGCAATGCCGGTATCGTGACACCGGACGGCCAGATCGCCACACCGACCCGTGCGCCCGATTTCACGTCCACTCTTGGCGCAAGCTACGAAGCGGAACTGGGCGGCGGCTTCACGCTGACCCCGTCGGTCAACTGGCGCTATACCAGTGAGACGTGGGTTTCGACGTCCAATGACGTGCGTGGCTATCAGAAGGGCTACAGCCTGTTTAACGGCGGTATCACTCTGAAGTCGGATAGCGGGTGGTCCATCGGGGCCGAATGCAGCAACTGCTTCGACAAGACCTATCGGACGTCGTATCTGATCTACCCGTACCTCAATGCTCCCGGTACGTGGATGGTACGCGCACGCTACGATTTCTGATTGGGCCGTAGCATGGCGAGCGGGGGGCTTCGGCCCCCCGCTTATTATTGGCCCGCCTATTATTTGAATTGAGGTGAAGCATGGCGGCAGGTGAAAATGACGGTGTGAAGCTGCCCCGGATCAGCAAGGGCAAGCGATCGCAATTCTATCAGGATCCTGCTGTCGACCAGTTGATGACGTGCCTGCTTGAAGTGATGGCGGAAACGGCCGCGTTGCGTGAACGTATGGACACGATCGAGCGCGTGCTGGATCAAAAGGGCAGCGTGAGCCGCGACGACATCGAAAATTTCCAGCCCACGCCCGAAGTCGAGGCCGAACGATCGGCCTGGAACGCCAGCTTTATTCGCCGCGTCATGCGGCTGCACGAAACGCGGGACGTGTGACTTCCTATCCCAATCTGTTTTCGCCGGTCCAAGTCGGGCCGCATCAGTTGCAGAACCGGATCGTCCATGCATCGACTTCGACGCATTTTGCCGATCGCGGGCGAGTGACTGAACGCCTTATCAGCTATTACGTCAATCGGGCTAAGGGCGGGGCGTCGCTCCTGGTCAGTGAACCGATGGCCATGCTCCGCAGCCAGGTCCTTCCCACTCGTCCTCATGTCCTGTCCGGAATCAATGCCGATGCGCTGGCGCATTGGGCAGAGGCTGTGCAGCGCGCAGGCGGGCTGATGCTGGGGCAAGTTCAGGACAATGGCCGGGGTTTCAGGGCAGGACATCGCAACCTGGAGGCGCAGGGGGCTTCGGCACTGCCGGATGACCTGAGCTGGACCGTGCCTCATGCGATGGAAACCAATGCGGTTCGCCGGATGATCGATGAATTCGTTACATCCTGCCGCATGCTGTCTGATGCGGGTTTTGCCGGTGTGGAGATTTCGGCCGGACATGGGCATCTGTTTCACCAGTTTCTCGCGCGGCGTTCCAACCGCCGCGAGGATGAATTCGGTGGCGATCTTGGCGGACGGACCTTGCTGTTGCGAGAACTGATGTCCGGCATCCGGTCGGAGTGCGGGGCGGGCTTCCTGATCGGCCTCAAGCTCCCGGCCTGGGACGGGATGCCGGATGGAATTGACTTTGCCGAAGCGGAAGCGATCACCACGATCCTCCATGCCACCGGTATGATGGATTATCTGACGTATTGCTGGGGTAGCCACTCCGATACCCTTTATACCCATCTGCCCGACAACCACGGGCCGCGTATGCCGTATGTCGACACGATCCATCGGCTGGGGCGCGGTGCTGCGCCCGATGTCCCTCTCGGTGCCCTGGGCCTGATTACCGATCCCAACGAAGGGGAGCGGCTGGTTCGCGACGGAATGGCGGATCTTGTGATGCTCGCTCGCCCGCTGGTGACGGACCCGGCATGGCCGGTGAAGGCGCGGGACGGCCGCGAGGCGGAAATTCGATATTGCGTGTCGTGCAACACCTGCTGGCACATGATTACCTCCGGGCGTGGGCTCCGGTGCGACAATAACCCCCGCGTCGGTGCGCTTGACGAAGCGGATTGGCGGCCAGAACCGGCTGCGGAGCCCAGGCGCGTGGTTATAGTCGGTAGCGGAATAGCCGGAATGGAAGCGGCCTGGGTCGCCGCCGCTCGCGGCCACGAAGTCCATGTGTTGGGCAGATCGGATGAGCCGGGCGGGAAAACCCGCCTGCATGCTGACTTGCCCGGAGGCGAAGGGCTGAGCAGCATCTACGATTATCAGCAGCTCGCTGCCCGGCGATACGGCGTGACCATGCATATGGGCATGCAGGCCGGTGTGGATGAGATTCTCGCCCTCGCCCCCGATGTGGTTGTGCTTGCCACCGGGGCATATGGCACCTGGCCGGATTTCCTGCCTGAGGAATGGCGCGAGGATGGTCTGGTGCCCGATATTCGCCAGGCTGTGGCCCTGTTGCAGCCATATGCCAGCGTTACCGAAGGCAGGGCGGTGATCTGGGATGAAGATCACTCGGCATTCACGTATGACGCGGCTGAGTTCCTGCTCACCCGGTTCGAAAAGCTGACCATTCTCACCCCGCGTGAGCGCATCGCAAGCGATGAATCCCTGATCGTGCGGCAGGGTGTTTACCGGCGGCTCTACGAGCAAGGCGTGGAGATCGTCACTTCGGTTCGCCCATTGCCCGAGCCGAAGCTGGAGGAGGGCGAGCTCGCCTATGCCAACATCTTTAGCGGGGCCGAAGGTGTGCTCCGCGATGTCGCCTTTCTGACTTATGCCACGCCGCGGATTCCCGACGATGCGCTGGCAGCCGCCTTGCGCGGCCGTGGCATGGATATTCGCCTGGTAGGCGATTGCAGAGCGCCGCGCATCGCCCTTTCGGCCACATCCGAAGGCTATCGCGCGGGCATGGAAATCTAGGAGAAAACCACAATGTATCCCGATCTTGAAGGCAAGGTGGCGATCGTCACGGGTGCGGGCCGGCGCAAGGGGCTCGGCGAAGCAATTGCGCGCAAGCTGGCAGAAGATGGTGCGAAGTTGGTGCTTCATGATCTGGGGTCAACGCAGGGCGATATGGCGCCAGCGCATGGCGTTGGCGCTTCGGAAGAAATGGCCGAAGTGGCTGCCGATATTCGGGCGATTAACCCGGATGTCAGTACGTTTCAGGCAGACATGCGGGAAGAGGCGCAAGTGCAGGCGCTGATTGCCCATGCGGTTGAAAAGTATGCCAGGCTGGACATTCTCGTGAACAATGCCGGTGTCGGTTACCTGTTCGGGCCGCTGGTGGATGCCACTCAGGAAATGTGGGACACGGTGTTGAACGTGAACCTGCGTGGTTCGTTTTTCGCCATGAAGCACGCCGTGCGCCAGATGCTTTCGCAGCCGGTACAGGAGAACTGGGGGCGGGGACGCGTGGTTTCGATTGGCAGCCGCGGGTCGAAGTCCGGGTCGGCGCTCACCTCATCCTATATCGCCTCCAAGCATGGTCTGGTGGGGCTGACGCGTTCGGCGGCAATCGAACTGGGGCCGGAACAGATCACCGTCAACGCGGTCTGCCCCAATCATGTGACGACCGGGCTCGGCAGCTGGCAGAACGAATTCATGGCCAAGGCGCGCGGGCAAACGGTGGATGAATATCTTGCCGCCATGCGCGGCCGCATTCCGTTGGGCCGGGTGGGTACGCCGGACGATACCGCCAATGCCTGTGCGTTCCTCTGTTCCGGTCAGGCGCGTTACATCACCGGCGAGGCGATGAACGTCTCTGGCGGCGAGGAAATGCATTGATTCCCTCGCCGGTCTGAAACGCATTGGAGGGGGGCTTCCTCAGCCCTCCAATATCGCCAATGCAGCAGTTGCGATTTCGGTGTCCTGTTCGGCCGTCCCGCCCGATATGCCCAGGGCACCCGCGCATTCGCCCTCATGCATTACAGGGAACCCGCCTGCCATGGGCAGATAATCCGTAAGGCGCAGGAGAGCTGGGTCGTCCTTGACTCTGGATTGCAAAGCCCCACTCGGTCCGCGCATCAGCGCGGCGGTGCGTGCTTTCTCCATGGCGACTTTCGCTGTCAGCTTGCCGGCCCGCTCCATTCGTTGCAGGGCGAGCGGGTAGCCGCCGTCGTCCACTACGGCTACGCTCATCGTATAGCCGGCAGCCTGAGCCGCATCCAATGCGGCATCGAGCAGCCGCCTTGCAATTTCGGACGAGAGGATAGGTTTCGTTTGCATGGCAGTGATCCTGATCAAAGTTTACGATATGGTGAGAGCGCATGATGGGGATGCGCCGGGCGGTTTATTGCGATATTGCCCTTTCGGCATTGAGTATCGGGGGGCAGTTGTTTGTCGGTAAAAAGCGAAGAGACCGCCGGTGTCGATCGCATGCAGGCGATACCGCTTTATCATCAGATTTTCCTGCAACTGCGGGAAGAAATTACGAGCGGTGAACGGGCCTTCGGCTCCCGCTTGCCAACCGAGGAAGGGCTTTCGGCCCAGTTCGGCGTTTCCCGCATAACGGCGCGGCGCGCGTTGGACGAACTGGCGGAAAACCATTTCGTCGAACGCAAGCGCCGCGTTGGCACCACAGTCATCTTCCGTTCGCCGGCCAAGCCGTTTCAGGGCAATATCGATCAGGCAATCGAATCCCTGCTCAACTTTGGCCGGTCGACCAAAGTGAAGCTGCTGGAGGTGGAACATGTGCCTGCCCGTGCGCCGATTGATGAAGCGCTGAACATCGAACCCGACACGGATGTGCTGCGGGTCGTACGCGTGCGGTGGTTCGACGATTCCCCGGTGGGGCACTTCGTCAGTTTCATTCCGGCGGACATTGCCAGTCACATGACCCGTGCGAAGCTGAAAACCACGCCGATGCTTGCCCTGATCGAAGAAGCGGGCGTGCAGATCGGCGCGGCGCATCAGACGATTTCCGCCACGTTGGCCGACGCAATGCTTTCGTCCATGCTGCAGGTGGATATCGGGTCGCCGATCCTGCGCGTCAGCCGGACGGTGGAAGACAAGCAGGGCAGGCCGGTGCAGCACATCCTGGCCCAGTTCCGCCCTGACAAATACCAGATCCGGCTCGATCTCAATTCTCCTGGCGTCGACATGCAACTGCTGTGAACCAAATATTGGCGGCCCAGGTCAATTTGATATAGATATATAACAAAAGCAAGGCTACTTGTCCCCTGTTCCTGAAAGAGGCCGGGCTGGGAGTACTTGGGCATGAGCGATTGGACGACAGATACGGACCCGGCATTGCTGCGCATTGCCGCCGTCACCACTGCGACGCCCGATATTGCGGCGATAGAGCGGATCTATGCCGACTATCTTGGCTTGCGTACCATCGAACGCGGCCAAGTGGGTGAAACGCTGGCAGCGGCCTGGGGCACGCCTGCGGCAGCCGACTCGGCAATGCTTACGATGGCGTCCGATGGCGAGGATGAGGTTCTCTTCCGGTTTGTGGAGGCACCTATGCCACCGGGCTATCGTCCACTGACCACTTATGGCTGGAATGCGTGGGAAATCATTGTCGATGATGTCCATACGCTTGCCCGGCGTTTTCCCGGTTCGCCCTTCACAGTGATCGGAGAGCCGCGCCCGCTGCAATTCATGCCGTCGATCATTGCCATGCAAGTCGCTGGCCCGGCGGGCGAATGCCTCTATTTCACAATGGAGAGCGGTGATCGGGAAACCTCGATCCTGCCGCCTCCATCAGGCTTTATCGGCCGACCATTCATTGTGGTGGCCGCCGGTCCGGAGTTCGTGACACTGCTGCGCTGGTACGTCGACAACTTTGCCTTGCGAGAGCGGCCTGTGCGCCAAAGCAAGGTGCGGGTCATCCAGGATGCGCAGGGTCTGGATATGGAACATACCATCGACCTCAGCGCAATCGGGATGCGGCAGCGTGGCAATCTGCTGGAACTGGACGGGTACCCCAACGGTGAAGGCTATATTGCCGGACCGCGGCCCCGGGCGCCGGGGCACCTGCCGCCGGGCAATGCGCTGGCCAGTTTCGAAGTGGAAGACATCGAACCCTTCATCTCCCAGGCGATTGCAGCGCCACAGGTGCGTGAGGAAGCAATCTACCGGGGGCGGCGCAGCTGTACCCTGATCGGCCCGGCTGGAGAATTGGTGGAATTGATAGAAGTCAATTAATTTGTACTATATATAGAACAAAAGAGTTGCAGCAATGCCCGCCGGGTGCTTTCATACGGGCACGATCGAATGAAGGAGCAGGTGATGAAGGTTCGTGACGTCCAGCACGCGGTCCTGCCGCAGACCACTGTGGAGGAACGTTCCAGACAGGGCGCGGTTGTTGCGCTTCGCCGCCTGCTCAATGCAAAGGTCCGGCCGCGCAATGTCGAGATCTATGACAGCGAAGCAGCCCCCGCCTTTGCCGAACGCCATGGCCGCCGGCCCCAGTCGGAGGAGGAGATCCGGGAGGCGTTTCTGATGGCGCCCAGCTATCGGCTGTGGAGCGCGGCCAATCGTTCTGCTCAGGAAATGATCTGGGTTTCGGTAGGCCAGCCGATCTATCGCGATCTGGACCGTATGGAAGCGGTCACTGAAGAACTGATGCATTCGCCAGCCCGCCGTGGCAGTCTCACGCTTGATCCGTCCTATGATCCCTCACCGGAAGTCGCTGACGTGGACATCCATCTCCAGCCTGGCGGTTACGGCATGGACCGGGGCGAGAACGATGTCGTTGCCGGTGCGCTGTACGAATTGGGCGGCAATGTCTTCTCCTTCGGTCAGGGCATAGGTCGTGGCGACAGCAAGGCCGGGGTCATCCTTCGCCTGCTGGAAGAGGCATTTACCGGCTTCAAGCCCGCAAGGATGCTCGACATCGGTTGTTCGGCCGGGGCGGCTTCGGCTGCCTATGCCGCGCACTGGCCAGATGTGGAGGTCCATGCGCTGGATCTGGGCGCCGGGATGCTTCGCTATGCTCACGCGCGGGCGGAATCGCTTGGTGTCGCGGTTCATTTTCATCAGATGGACGCCTCTTCCCTGACATTCGAGGATGACAGCTTCGATCTGGTCGTGTCGCATAACCTGATGCACGAAATCGGCGAGGAAAAGCGGCAGGCGATGATCCGCGAATCCTTCCGCGTGGTGCGCCCCGGAGGGGTGGTGATTCATCAGGATGTCGCCATCCGCAACCCGCCGACGCTGGTGCATCAGGTGGAACGGGACTGGGACACGCACTGGAATGGGGAAGTCCACTGGGCCACTTATGCGACAGCGGACCTCAAGGCCGACATGATCGCCGCAGGATTCCCCGCTGACACTGTGATCGAACACGATCTTGCTGCCCTGTCGGGCATGATGAACAACCGGTGGTATGCCATCAGCGGCCGCAAGCCGGGCCAGGACAACAACGGATGAAAAGTGAAGCCGAAGCCCTGATCGAACTCATTTCTTCCGCGCGAGGTGCGCGCAAGCCCAGCCTTGCCAACCGGGAGACGGAAGAGGTTCTCAACATCGCGTTGGCGACATTGATCGAACTTGCGGTCGCCAATGATCGCATCGACCGGCTTGAACGGCTGGTGGCGCAACTGCGCGGGGAAGATGTCTCCGCGTTGCGCGATATAACCTATGAAGGGGATGTCGCGGAGGAACGGCAGCAGGCGACGGACGGTTTGCTGATGCGTGCAATGCGCATCATGCTCGATCCACGTGAAGAGGCTGTTACGGAGAAAGCCGCAGACTGATTGCTCTATCGGTTGACTATCTTATGACCGGTGGAGCGCCCTCCACTCCACCGGTCGCCCATTTCCATTAGCAGATCTGGCTTTTCCAACTGTCCACGAGTTCGCCGGTCGTGGCGAACCAGGTGGCGTCGTCTCCAGCCAGACGGGCCAGCAGAGCCTCGAACGCATCCATGCGATAGGGCAGGCCCGTAATGTAGGGCGTCAGGGTGAACGGCAGAACACGTCCCGCGCCATATTGTGCTGCCTCGGCCTTCAGCCAGGCAAGTGCGTCTTCCATCTGCTGTGCGACGCTATCCATGCTTTGTTGCTGAACGGCAATCATCTGCCGATCCGACAGCTCGTGGTTGAAAGGCACGGAAACAATAGTGCCGGCTTCGGTGGCAGCGATGTAGGGCAGGTCGTCGTTTACCCAGTCGCACATGTAGTCGAAACCCTCTTCAACGAGCAGCTTCGGCGTATTCCAGCTCTGTGATCGCGCGATGGACTGCCAGCCGCGCGGGGCCTTGCCCATTGCCGCCGACAACGTGTCGCGGGCCGTGGTGATGAGCGCACGTTCCTCCTCTTCGGTGAGAGAACTCGCGATCGTGCCGTTCATGTCCGTGGAATGGGCGATAATCTCGTGCCCTGCGGCAAGAATGTCCTGGATGATCGACGGATAGCGTTCGGCAATGGCGGAATTCGCAGCCACAGTTGCCTTGACGCCTGCCTTTTCGAACGCATCGAGCAAGCGATAAAAGCCGACCCGCGTTCCGTATTCGCGCGCCGTATAATGACGATAATCGGGATAGGGAGTTACCATATGACCCGGTGCGCGGAACGGCTTGTCTTCCGGCGTGATCGGAAACCATTCCAGATTGACGAGCAAAGTGACGGCGACCGGTTTGCCGCCCGGCCACGTCACCGGCTTGCGCGATGGCATGGGGGAAGGTGTGTAGAGATTCTGGTCCATTCCCTTCCGGCGTTTGGGATAGGTCAGATAGGCTGGATCCAGGCTCATGCGGCGTCTCCCTGCTTGTAACGAGCGCAATCGGCTGCGGTGGTTTCGTATTGGCCGCTCGATAGGAAATGATCGGCAATGTCTCCGCTGCGGGTAATCCACGCGCGATCATCGGCAGCTATGTGGCGCAGGACTTCCTCGAATGGGCCGATCCGGTGGGGCTGCCCGATCAGGTAGCTGTGGAGCGGAATGCACATTACTGTGCCGCCTGACCGCTCCCCTTCGGCAGCGAGCCGTTCGTATTGCCGGATCAGGGTGTCAGCGTATTCGCGCGGTGACATGTTGTAGACGAAGAAGCCGTAGTGGTCGTTCACCTCGATGCTGTAGGGCATCGATATCAGCTTGCCGGTCTTCACATGCACCGGCGCCGGTTGATCGTCGTGATAGAGATCGCAGGTGTAGGTCATCCCATATTCTGCGATCAGGTCCAGCGTGCGTGGTGTGTGCGTCAGGGCAGGGGCGAGCCAGCCCTTGATCGTCTGGCCGGTGGCGTCGCGGACGGTGTTGATCGAATCCTCGATAATCGCGCGTTCCTGCGCCTCGTCCATGCCGTAGCTGTAGCGGGTGTTGTAGATGCCGTGGCTGAAGAATTCCCAGCCCAGTTCATTCGCATTGGCAACGACATCAGGGTGATGCTGGCACAGGGCAACGGACAGGGAGACGGAGCCTTTGAAGCCGTGCTTTTCCATGACTTCGGCCATGCGCCAATGGCCAATGCGATTGGCGTAGTCCCGGTGGCCATAAGGTACGATGTCGGGGTGCGGCTTGGTCCAGCTCTTGCGGAACGGGTTGGCCGGCGGATCGATTTCGTAGAATTCCAGATTGGGGGAAACCCATACGGCGACACTCTTGCCATCGGGCCATTCCAACCGTGGCCGATCGCGATATGGGCGAAAATCGTATAGCCCAGGGTCCTTTGCGCCTTCGTCCATTACCGCGCCTCCAGCCAGTCGATCACGGTCTGCACCGGTTCCACATCGGCATATTTCAGCTGGAGATCGGTCAGGTTCGCGAAGTGATAGCTTTCATGTTTGTCCGCGCAGGTTTCGATGGGGACAATGGTGCGATAGCCGCGGCTCAGGCTGTCCACTGCCGTGGCGCGTATGCAGCCGGAGGTCGATCCGCCGGTAATTACCAGCGTATCCACCTTGTGCCACACCAGCAGGCTTTGCAGCGGCGTTTCGAAAAAGGCCGAAGGCATCCGTTTGGTGTAAACGGCGTCCTTGTCGTAATCGATCTCGCACCGCTCGTCGAACTCATGGCGGCGGCTGCCGTATTTGATGTTCTGAAGCGAGTCGGGTGTGTCGGTGCGGGTGCCCCATACGCCCGCATCGCTGGCGTCTTTCATGTAGGCAACATGCGTCCAGATGACCGGCATGCCCTTCTCACGTGCCAGACGGGAAATCGTGTTGGCATATTCAATCTGGCGTGGGTCGGTTTCGTAGGCAGTCTTGAATTCGTCGATCCGGGTATAGGCGTTCTGGAAATCGACGTTGACGATAGCAAGCTTCTCACCAAAGCCGAATTTGGCGCGGGCGGGATTGGCCATCACTTCCTCGAATAGCTGGCGGGCGGTCTTGTCCTCCTTCACCATGTGCGTGCCAATCGTCATTCCGCAGCCTCCTTAGCTGATGTCACTGTTTCGGGCGTGAAGCCCAGCGGAAGCCCGGCATCGGGTGTGAAGCCGTAGAGCGGTTCTTCCGACAGGGCCTGTTCGATGATCTTGCGCACCTCGAGCAGCCGGGGCAGATCGATTCCGGTTTTCAGCCCCATGGCCTGAAGCATGAAGACAAGATCTTCCGTCACGATATTGCCGCTGGCGCCAGGTGCGAATGGGCACCCACCGATTCCGCCGAGTGACGAATCGACCGTGTTCAGCCCTTCTTCGAGCGCGGCAAGCACATTGGCGAGGCCGAGCCCCCGCGTATTGTGCAGGTGGATGCCTGTCAGCGCGTCTTCTCCGACGACACCTCGCACCGCCTTGATCATTTCCCTTACCGCGCGTGGATCGGCATAGCCGGTCGTATCCGACAGGCCGACTTCGTCACAACCCGCATCCATCAGCCGTTCCGCCAAGCGCAGGATCTGGGGCAAGGGAATCGCGCCTTCCAACGTGCAACCGAACACGGTCGAAAGACTGCCTTCGAAATGGGGGCGCTGATCCTCCGGCTGCTCTGCGATCAATGCGGCTATCGCGCGCGATTCCTCGATGATCTGGTCATGTGTGCGCCGCAGGTTGGCGAGGCTGTGCGACTCCGAAACGGAGAGGGGTAGAGTGATCTTGTGCGCGCCCGCCTCGATCGCGGCCTGTGCGCCGCGCAGATTCGGAACCAGAACCGCCACCGTCAGGCCGGGAATGGTGCGGGCGAAGCTAACGATCTCGCTAGTATCCGCCATTTGCGGCAAGAGCTTGGGAGGCACGAAACTGCCGACCTCGATTTCTCGAACGCCTGCAGCCGCCTCTGCCGCGATCCATGCCTTCTTCTGTTCGGTAGGCATGATCTGGCCAATGCTCTGGAGGCCATCGCGGGGGCCGACTTCGCTGACGAGAATCTCGGTATGCATCAAACCTCTTCTTGCTTTATTGTCTTATATCTATATCAAATGATCGTCGCTTGTCGAGAAGCATCGTTACGGTTGATGGAGAGTGTTGCGGATATGAGTTCACTTCCGCTTGAGGGTTTAAGGGTCGTCGAATTTTCCCACATGGTGATGGGGCCGTCCATCGGCCTGATTCTGGGGGATCTCGGGGCCGATGTTATCAAGATCGAACCCGAAGGGGGCGATCACACCCGCCGGCTGCTTGGGTCGGGCGCGGGCTATTTCCCGATGTACAATCGTAACAAGCGAAGTGTCTGCATCAATCTCAAGACGCCAGAGGGCATGGATCAGGCGCTTGAACTGGCGGATTCCGCCGATATCGTAATCGAGAACTTCCGTCCCGGAGCATTGGAGAAACTGGGCCTGGGTGCCGCGAATCTGCGTAAACGTAATCCGCGGCTTATCTTTTGCTCGGCCAAGGGCTTCCTGGCCGGACCTTATGAGCAGCGTACGGCGCTGGACGAAGTCGCCCAGATGATGGGCGGCCTCGCCTATATGACGGGCCCTCCGGGACGGCCCTTGCGCGCCGGGGCATCGGTTATCGACGTCACTGGCGGCATGTTCGGCGTTATTGGCATTCTGGCAGCGCTGGAACGGCGCCACCGGACGGGTGAGGGTGCGGAAGTGAAATGCTCCTTGTTCGAAACCACGGCATTCCTTGTCGGGCAGCATATGGCGCAGCAGGCAGTCACGGGTAAGGCCGCCGCGCCGATGCCCGCGCGCATTTCCGCTTGGGCCATTTACGATGTGTTCGACGTGGCCGATGGCGAACAGGTCTTTGTCGGTGTTGTCAGCGATAGCCAGTGGGAGCTGTTCTGTGCGGCATTCGGTCTCGACGACTTTGCGGCTGATGAAAGTCTCAAGCTGAACAACGAACGCGTTCTGGCCCGGGATCGGATCCTTCCGGTTATTCGGGAGATGTTCTCTTCCATGAAGAAGGCCGAGCTTCTCGGGAAACTGGAAGCGATCGGCTTGCCTGCCGCTCCGATCACGCGCCCGGAAGAACTTTTCGACGATCCCCATCTCAATGCGGGTGGCGGCCTCGTCGATCTCTCACTCCCGGACGGTACCCAAATGCGTCTTCCCGCGTTGCCGATCGAGATCGATGGGGAACGCGCAGGTGTGCGGCATAATCTCCCGGAACCCGGCGAACACGGAAAAGAAATTTTCGGTGGCGGTAACAGCAAGGCGGCCGATTCTTGAAACGCACGATATTCGAGAAGATATGGGAACAGCACCGGATCGAGGCTTTGCCCGGCGGTGTCGATCTCGTCCTGATCGACCGTATTCTGCTTCATGAACGGACCGGAGGCATCGCGCTTCGGCGGCTGCTCGATCGTGGCCAACCCGTCTTCGCGCCTGATCAGGCGTTTGCGGTCATGGACCATATTGTCGATACCTTTCCCGGGCGTAGCGACAAGACGCTCATGCCTACCGGCACGGAATTTATCAGGATGACGCGCGATGCCGCGCGCGAGGCGGGAATCCGTCTGTTCGACCTTGACGATCCGGCTCAGGGTATCGTCCATGTGATGTCGCCGGAGCTTGGGATCGTGTTGCCTGGCGCAACGCTCATTTGTCCTGACAGCCACACGTGTTCCCAAGGGGCCCTCGGGGCGCTGGCGTGGGGCATCGGGACAAGCGAGGCCGAACATGCCCTGGCGACTTCGGCGCTGCGCCTTCGCCGCCCGAAAACGATGAGAGTGACCGTCGATGGCACGCTGGCACCAGGCGTTACGGCAAAGGATCTGGCTCTTGCCTTGCTGGGTCGTTTCGGTGTGGGCGGTGGTTCCGGTTATGTTGTCGAATACGCCGGGGAAGCGGTGCGGGCGCTGGAGATGGAAGGCCGTTTGACGCTCTGCAATATGGGCACCGAATTCGCCGCGTTCACGGCTATCATCGCGCCTGATGGGAAGACGCTCGAGTATGTGAAAGGCCGCCGCTTCGCCCCAACGGGTGCGGAATGGGAAAAGGCCGCCGAACAGTGGCTTGCCCTGGCGAGCGATGAGGGCGCGGAATACGACGTTGAGCTTTCCTTCGATGCGGGTGATGTCGCCCCCATGATTACGTGGGGTACCAGCCCGCAACAGGTCGTGCCGATCGACGCTGCGGTTCCTGCCGTTGGCGAGGCGCCGGGGCAGGGCACTGAATCGGCACAGGCGCGGGCGCGTGAATATATGGGTCTGGACAGTGGGACCCCGCTGGCTGGCCTGCCGATAGATGCCGCTTTCATCGGGTCTTGCACCAATAGCCGGATCTCGGATCTGCGCCGTGCCGCCAGCCTGCTGCAAGGGCGCAAGGTCGCGCCGGGAATCAAGGCAATTTGCGTCCCCGGTTCGACAAGCGTCAAACGTCAGGCCGAGGCGGAAGGGCTGCACGAAGTATTTCAGGCGGCGGGTTTCGAATGGCGGGAATCCGGTTGTTCGATGTGTTTCTTCGCCGGAGGTGAGAGCTTCGGGCCACAGGATCGGGTAGTGTCGTCCACCAATCGCAATTTCGAAAGCAGGCAGGGGCCGGGTACACGCACACACCTGGCATCTCCGGAAACTGTGGCCGCATCCGCCATTGCCGGACGGATTGCCGATCCTCGGAGGATCGCATCCTGATGGAACCTTTCACCACACTCACCGCTACCGCCGCGCCGCTATTACGCGACGATATCGACACTGATGCGATCATTCCCTCACGCGAGATGCGCAGCCCATCCGGCCAGGGATTGGCCGAAGGGCTGTTTGCCGGTTGGCGTTACAAGGCGATCGGCAGCCGGGATCCAAATCCTGATTTCGTGCTCAACCAGCCAGTCTATGCCGGTGCGAGAATATTGCTGACAGGGGCCAATGTTGGCTGTGGTTCGAGCCGGGAACACGCGGTCTGGGCGCTGGCCCAATATGGCATTCGCGCTGTGATCGCGCCCTCGTTCAATCCGATTTTTCGCGGGAATTGCATTGCGAACGGTGTCGTGCCGGTTTCGTTGCCGATGGAAACCGTGAGCACTCTCGCGTCCGCACTCGAAGCGGCCGGGCAGCCGGAATTGACGGTCGATCTCGAACAACAGCTGGTCGTGTTGCCTGATGGGCAGCAATGGTCATTCGACATCGAACCGGAAGTGCGCGAGGCATTGATGCTGGGCCTCGATCCGATTGACCTGACCTTGAGATATCGTTCGCGCATTCAGGATTTCAGGGCAACTGACCATGATGCACGACCCTGGATATATTTCAGGAATGCACCGTCAGCCTAACTCAGGAATCCGCACCTTCTGCGTGGATCTGACGCAAGCAGGTGCGGATTGAACCGCTTACCCTTTGGCACAAGGGGCGGACAAAGTGCTGGGGCTATTCGACAGTAATGGCGGGGCTGCGCATACATTGCGTGAACCCCGCCATGGCCTGCAATTACTCAGCTGCCTGAGCAAATGCTTCGTGGGTTTCAAAGCCAGCGATGCGTCCGGGATAGGAGCCGGTGAAAGTGCCGCCGTCGAAAACGGGTTCGCCGTGAACCAGAGTCATCCGCATCGGTGCTGCGTCGCGGGTATAGCGATAGCCGCGACCGCCTGAACCATCAGGAACGTCGAATTCCTTGATCATCGGGCGCCGTTCGATCTCGTCGATGTTCCAGATCGCAATGTCGGCGGTCTTGCCCTCGGCGATGTGTCCGCGGTCGGTAAGGCCGAAGAAGTTCGCGAGCTTGCCGGTCAGATTGTAGATCGCCTCTTCGATAGTGAGATAATCGTTATCGCGGGCGAATGTGTTGATCATGTCGATATGGTCACCGATGCCGCACAGCATCTGTGCATGCGCACCCGAGTCGGAGATATTGCCCAATGCATGTTCATCCTTGAACAGGTCGATGATCTGTTGGAGCGATTCAATTTCCATGTTGAACCCTAGGGTCGAGCCGACCCCGTTTTCGAGGACCCAGTCGGCCAGTGCATCCGACGGATGCGCGTTGTCGCTGCGCGCGTCGATCACATCCTGGAACGTGACATCGGAACCATAGGGCCCAACGCGATACTGGCTGTCGCGCATGATGATGGATTCCGGCCGCCGGAACGATGCCTGCGGATACATGTCGTCCCACGTCTCGCGGGCCCTGGCGCGCCATTCCTCGCTCTGGAGCAGTTCGAGCTTCTTCGTGACGTTCGTTTCCTTGGCGATTTCGGCCCAGGCGAGCAGATTGTTCTGGGCGAACACCAGCGGGCTGTTGAAGTTGATCATCGTCGCTGGCGGAACATGCGTGAAGCCGGTGTAAAGCGGCCAGCCCTCTCGCTTGTAGCGCTCATGCTCGTCGATCAGCGGGCGTATTCCACGCGACATCTGGTATTTGAGGAACGGCACGCCGGCCCACTGCGTCTTGAACTTCCGGTCTTTCAGCATGGGAACCATCCGCTCCATATCTTCGACACCGGTAAAGCGCTGGAAAGTGGAGATGATGATCTCGAAGGTCTTGTCCGGAAACTCGTCCAGCACGTCGAAGAGCGCGGAAAACTCACGATCGTCAGCCAACAGTGAAGGGACCGGATTGCCTTCCGCGTCATAGTCCAGCGTGTTGCTGGAAAAGCCGATCGCCCCTGACTGGAGCGCTTCGCGCAGCATATCGCTCATCGTTGCGATCTCTTCGTCCGTGGCGGGGCGCTTGGTTGCGTCCATACCCATCGCGGCAAGGCGGAGCGCTTGATGACCGCAGAAGAATTCGAAGTTGATCGGAACTTTCAGATGGCGCTGCATGGATTCGCGATAGTCACCCCATGTCTTCCAATCCCAGGGCAATTGTGTGTGAAAAGGTTCCAGCGGGATGTCTTCGAAGAAGGAGAAGATCTTGATGGCTTCGTTTTTCGCCTCCGTGGTTTCATGAACGGGGGCAGCGCCGAAGCCGCAATTGCCGTTGATTGTCGTCGTGATCCCGTAACCCGGCAGAGGGAACATGTTGGGCATCCACCACATTGGCGCATCGTAGTGGTTATGCGTCTCAATAAATCCAGGCGTTACATAACAGTCCGTCGCATCCACGACGCGTTCGACACCCTCTCGTTCGAGGTTTTCGGCAACTTTTACGATCTTTCCGCCAGAAACTCGCACATCAGCTTTAAATGGTGCTTTGTTCTGTCCATCAATAACGTGGCCGCCCTTGATAAGTATATTGTAGCTCATATCCACCTCTCTTGAACGATATTCATATTATCAATTTCATTCCTGTTCCATGAGGAATGATGAATTCTCATCGAATTGAATTCGATGCCTTCAGCCGCTTTCCGGCCAGAATGACCCATTGCATCCGGCTCTAACGTTTCGGCTGGAAAACGCCGGGATTGGGATCGAATCCACCGGCGCAAATGTGCGCAAAGCGGATGAAAATTTGTAACGGCATCATGCGCAATCCGTATGCCCGGAAAATATACTACGAATCTTGCCGTAGTGACACATCGTACATAGCAAAATCCAAGAATTATGCAGATTATATTCCATTATCAGTGGAGTATAAATGAAATATCAAAAATATAAATAATTTACGTATATTGTACGTATATATTATAAACTAAAATACATATTTTTATATATCATAAAAGAATATCATTCATATTTTTGTACATAGATATGAAAATCCATTATTTTTAAAAATAATAGACAACGTTGAAAATTGTGGTAGGGAGAGTTTATTGTGAAGATGAAGGCGTTTGTCGCGACATTGCTTGTCAGCGGCTCAGTGATTCATTGCGGGACCGCCGCGGCGCAGACCGCGCGTAACTCTGCTCCGGCGGATAGTGCCGCTGTTGAGCAAGAGGGCCAGTCGCACAGTTCCGGCATTCAGGACATTGTCGTGACAGCGCAGCGACGGGAAGAGAGCCTGCAGCGGGTGCCGGTCGCGGTCACGGCTGTTACGTCTGAGCAGCTCGAAGACCTGCGGATCACCAACATCAGCAATCTTTCGGCCGTGGCGCCGGGCCTGCAGATCAATACACAGGGACGGCAGACCGTGCCTACGGTCAACATCCGTGGTATATCGTCGGGCAGCACGATCGTGGCGGTCGATCCGAAGATCGGCATGTATGTCGATGGCATCTATATCGGGCGTGTCGTGGGTTCGGTTTTCGACGTTGCCGATATCGAACGGGTTGAGGTCCTGCGCGGCCCGCAAGGAACCCTCTTCGGGCGTAATGCCACAGGTGGCGCCATCAGCATCGTTACCGCAGCGCCAAAGGGCGAGTTCGGCGTGCATGGTACCATGTCGGTCGGCAACTATGGCGCGAAACGCGCCAAGATCGCGGTCGACCTGCCTGCAATGGGGCCGATTTCAGCCCGCATCTCGTATCTGCACGATGAGATAAACGGCGATGTCCGCAATCTCATCGGTGGAGAGACTTTCGACATATCGAGTGCGGTGCCCGAGTTCGGCACGATCCGCATGGCGAACAAGCTCGGAGGCCGCAATGTGGATGGCGTGCTGGTCAGTCTGCGTGGCGACTTTGGCGCACTGAGGGCTGACTACCGCTTCGACTATACGGATTCCCGTTCCGTCGGGCGCGTCATGCAGAGCTATGGCGTACTTCCCGCAGACACTCTGGGTCAGATCATTTCGCCCATTATCGCCTTGCAGCCGCAATATGGCGGCATCACGAATATCTCCACGACACCGCTGGACGCCGTGGCCAATGCAACCAGTGAGGACCGCATCAAGACTCAGGGCCACAGCCTGACGCTTACCTATGATGTCAGCAATGCGTTGACGCTGAAGAGCATCTCGTCCTTCCGCAAGATGGATCAGTCCCCATCGGCCTATGACCTTGCGGGATCGGGTGGATTGCTGTTCACCAAGGCCCAGTTGCTCGGTTTGCTGACCAAAGACCCGGACGCGATCAGCGATCCTGCCAATCAGCCTGGACCGCGCGACCACTTTTTCTCGATCTTCAACGTGTATGAAAATCACCAGAAACAGTGGAGCCAGGAAGTTCAGGCAAGCGTCAAGACAGACGCATTCGACCTGATCACCGGCGCGTTCTATTTCCACGAGGAAAATCCGACCACGAACATGATCGCTTCGCTGGCGACGTTCACGGATGGCGTTTTCACGCCCGCGCTGCCCGGTTCGCCAGTGACGCGGTTGACGACTGACAACAATTCCTACGCGGCCTATGCGCAGGGCACTTATCATGTGACGCCGGAATTCGATCTGACCGGTGGCGTACGCTATTCGAAGGACAAGCGGCGGACCAACATCTTCGCCCTTTCCGGCGCGCAGGTCGGCTCGATCGGTGTCGGCGATTTCCGGGCGTCGTTCAGCCGGGTCAACTATCAGCTGATTGCCACATGGCGACCGACCGCCAAGATCACGACTTATGCAAAAGTGGGGACCGCCTATGTTTCGGGCGGAATCTACGCCGGTACACGCTTCGATCCGGAAGATCTGACCGCGTATGAAATCGGCGTGAAAAGCACGCTGCTGAACAACCGGCTGCGGGCGAATGTTGCGCTCTACTGGAACGACTACAAGGATCTGCAGACCCAGGTCTTCGCCAATGGCGTCAGCACGATTGCGAATGCCGGCAAGGCCCGCATTCGGGGTGTCGAAACCGAGCTTGAGCTGATCCCGGTCGATGGCCTGAGCATCAGCGGCAACATGAGCTACACCGATTTCCAGTACCGCCAATATATTCTTGGCGGCGTGGATGTGGCCGATATCGCCAGGCCGCCGTTCCTGTCGAAATGGACCGGTCGCGTGTCAGTGGCCTATAGCGGTGCCGATTTTACAAGCGGCGCCTATCCGATCGCCCGCATCGATGCGAACTATCGCAGCAAGGTACAGCTCGGCCCGCTGGCAGTGCTGGATCAGAATGGCGATATTGCGCCGGTCAACAAATACAACTCGGCCAAGGGCTACGTAACTGTGGATGGGCGTGTCGGTCTGGCCGGTATTCGTGCCGGAGGGGGCGAGATCAGTGTTTCGGTCTATGGCGCGAACATCTTCAACAAGGACTACACCGCCTACGGCGCCAATGTCGCACAGATGATCCGCGGCATTGAACGCGGCCGGACATATGGTCTGGAGATTTCTTTCGAGTACTGAGGATAGTGCCCTGGCGCCGGAGCTTCCGGCGCCAGGCAACACTTGTGTCGCGCAAGGCAAGGTCGCCTGGCGGCCTGATTATGTCGAAGACGTCGTGATCCGTGCGCTTATCGGCACTTCGTGATCCACGCTCCTCCCACTCCGGGCCCACCCGGATCGTAGTATTTTTCACAATGGCGGCCGAGCGAGCCGACTGGCTTGGCATTGGCTTCGCGCGCCTGCCGTGCACGGTCGGCCGCGGCCCGTTCGGCCCAGCTCCTGCTTTGGGCCGCGTTATACTTCCTCACCCGCAAGCGGCGCTGGTATTCCGCTTCTGCGATGCGGGAGGCTGGTGGGTTGTACTGCCAGTAATGATTGCCGATGATAGCCAGAATGGCCGCATCGCTGAACCGGATGACTCCCTTCGCCCCAATCTCGACGATCAGTTCGCCCAGCAATTCGCCTTCGGGGCTGTCGCCGAACGGATCTTTGCCGTTGGGATATTTGTACACGATATAGTCGGCCACTGCGGCGTGATTGCCTGTGCGCCGGACATAGTTCCGCAGATCCGCGGCTGTGAAATTCTGCGAAATCTGGGTTGATTCATTTGCGGGCGGCTGCGGTGCGGGCTGTGCAGAGCCGCCTCGTTCCTGAGCGAGCAGTTCAAGATAGATCTGCTCACAGTCGCGGGCGGTATCGAGGATGTAAGTGCGCAGTCCCGCCTGGCCGTCGCTTTTCGCCGTGTCGCTCCACAACTTCTTGATATTGGCGGCGGAGGTGTCTTCGCTGACACCCTTGTTCCGGCTTATCACGCTGTCGAGATGCTTCTGCGTAAATACGCTGTCGACCCGATAGCTCTGCTGGGCATGCTGTTCGCCCCAGTCGAGCGCAAGGCCGCATTCGTAGATGTAATCCGCCGTTTCCTGGGGATTGTCGTCTTTCCACGTATCAGCAAGCGCGATGTGCGGCGTGGCGAGCAAGGCGATGCACGCCAAGATGCGCGACCCGGTAATCATGGGCATTCTCCGGATTGTTGCGGAACTAGAGTTGCTTGTCGCATTCGCGTGCGCGGCTGATCATGCGCTTGAAGGCCCAGTCGGCACCCATCTTCTTGGCGTGGCGATTGTATTTCGCCTTGGCTTGATTCAGGTAAGGCAGTGCGTCGATCCCCGCCTTTTGCTCGACCTGGCTGAGCATCCCGAGCCATTCGTCGCCGCTGTGCTTGAGGCCGATGCCCTCCTTCTCAACGGTCTTGGTGACATAGGTACATTCCGCAGCGAAGCGGATTATCTTTTCCTCTTCGCTCTCCGCCATCGCGGGGCTGGCGCTCACGAATGGAACGGCCGATGCGGCCAACAGGATTTTCTGCAAACGAGTCATGGCATTCTCACTGGGTATTGGATGAATTGGGCGGCGATTGCGTGGCCGGGGCACATGCTTCCTGATCGCCGAAACGGCAGGCACGCTGGCGCATTACGGCAGGATCGGGCCTGTCTGAGAGGGCTTCCTCAAGCTCTGTGATACGAGCAAGGGTTGTGCAGGATTTCGCCCAACCCAGATCGCACGCATGGCGCACCAGTGCTTCCGATCGACGCTGGTCAACCGGCCCGCCGATGCCTTTTTTGTGCATCACCGCCAGCGCGAAGCAGGCCTGCGCAACTGCGCCGTCGCAGCCCGCGCGCATGAAATGGCGTCCGGCGATCAGATCGCGCGCGGCTTCCGGTCCATAAGAACGGTAAAGCCCCAGATTGGCGCAGGCGATACCGACGTTGGCGTTACAGGCCCTTTCCAACGCCCCAATCGCGCCTGCAGTGTCGGCGCCTTCCTGAGCGGGAATCAACACCGACAGCAGGGCAATACAGCCATCGGCACGTCCCTGGTCGCAGCGTGTCCCGGCGAGAGCCATGGGGTCCGCGTCATCCGGTGCGGCAGGCATCGCGGCTGCCAGCATACACCCGGGTCGACGCTCGTTTGCGCAGGCGCGTCCGGCATAAGTGCCGATCACAGCCATATCGGCCCCGCCCATCCGTTCCGCCTGCAGCAGGGCCGAAGCATCGTAACATGCCTGTCCGTCCGGTTTCTTGCGGCATTCTTCGCCCATCTGCATGAGAGCGATGGCGACGTAGCCGCTGGTTGCGTCGTTGGCGAACGAGGAATAGCGCCCCAGGGCGTAGCTGGTACGTTCGCAGGAAAAGTCACTGCCTGCGAGGCAGCCGATGGCAAGAAGCCCGGCGGCATCGACATAAGCCAGTGCATTGTCGGCCCGATCCATCTCTATCAGGCCGGCCATGGTGCAGGATGGGGCCAGTCCGAGTTCACAGGCATCGGAGAAACCGGACAGGGCGGTAGCCAGATCGCCTGCATCCTGCGCCGCGACACTGGCTTCATGCAGGGTGAAGGGATCGGCAGGAACCTCCTGTGCCATGGCGGGCAGTGGAATCAGGCCGATCAGGGCCGCCAGGATCATGGGAAGAGCGCGGATCATTGGCTGTCGGCTCCGGGTTTTGCTTCGATATAGCGAGTGGGGCCAGTCGGCGTGGTTTCGGACAGGGCGATCCGGCTGGCGATCAGCACATTGCCATCCAGCGTAAAGTCGATCTGCACGGTTCCGCCTGTGGCACAGCAATTGCCGTCACTGTCCCGCCAGACCGGCGAACTGGCATGCATTTCACGCAGATCGAGACGCGCGCTGTTATGGATGGACAAGCCTTGCGGCAGCAACGTGTTCACCTGCTCCGCCCAGTAGGACAGGTCCACGCCCTGCCATCCGTCATCGGTGTACTTGAGGACGAGATCGGCGTTACCTGCGCCGCTTCCCGCACGCACGCCGGGCACATGAATCAGGAGCAGGTTTTCGTCATCGGCAACGAGATCGGGCGGCGAGAAATATCCATCGACCTGGCTGGCGCCGATCAGCTTCACATCGTGCGTTTCCGTTTGTTCGCCCAGAACCATCATTTCCATGATCGGGCCGTCGGGAGGCGACAGCGTCATGTGTTGCCAGACGACTGTCATGGCGGTGGCTTGGATGCGCCCGGTTGCGATGACATGGCACCGAGCCTGCGTGCGATAGAAGCAGCGCGGCTCTGGCGCTGGCAGTTTATCAGGCGCGAAAGCAATGGCCTGCAATATCTCTGTGGAACTGCAATTGCCCTCGTACCGGCCATCGGGGCACACATTGGCGACCTTGAGCCGCGTTGAATTCGCATGCGCTTCTGCCGCCAGGATTTCGCCACTCGCCTGCAGTGGTATCACGGCGACAATGGCCGCCACTGCCACGCGGGTGAGGGCACTGCGGATCATTTGCGCCCCTGCCCGGGAATGCACGTTCCCAAGTTCCATGGCAGCGCTGTTTCCCGGCCGGGATCGTTCTGGATGTAGGCGGCGTAATCGCGATCGGCCTTTTCCTGCGCTGCGGCCATATCCTCGCCGCTTGCATAAGTTCGTGCGCGTTTCAGCCAGTACCGCGCAGCTTTTGCCGCCTTTCGGGGATCATTCAGAGCGGAGTGCAGGCCATTGGAAAACCCCGGCGAGGCCATGCCTGCAAGGACAAGCTCCCATCGTTGCCACAGGGCATGACACAGGAGATATTCCGAAGCCGTCTGCGGAGACAGGCCGCTGGCTTGCCCTTGCTCAAACGCGGCATTGGTTGAGGATACGGATCGCTGCGCATCCTGTGCATGAGCAGGCACGCCTGCCATGCATGCGAGCAGTGCCGCACCCAATATGCCGTTTGACCGCATTTTTAACCCCGACAATTGAAGGATCGGGCAAAGCCGTCCCTCTCGCGCTGTTCCAATGCCGCATGGGGGAGGGGCCAGCCATCCCGCACTTGGGGGATGGCCTTGCCTGCGGAAGGTATGCTCCCGTGGGAGGAGGCAATTGGCCCTGGCTGGCATTCACCGGATATGTCGGCCTTGTTGGGTGGATGACATGAAAACGGGCCGATCATCGTTTCTGTCCCATTTTCTGGAAGATTTCGTAGCCTTGCCGCTCTTCGCCTGATCCCCGAAGCATTGTGCTTTCGGGCGGGCTTGAACTCGCCCCAAACGATGATGGGGAAGAGAAATGCTGCCGATTGACGACCGGCTTCCGTATGGGGAGGAGCACCAGCTGTTTCGCGAGACAGTTCGCAAGCTGTTCGCGCGGGAGCTTCTGCCCAATCTGGATCTCTGGGAACATGCGGGAGTGGTCGATCGCAGTTTCTGGCTTGCCTGCGGGGCGGAAGGGCTGCTCTGCCCACAGGTTCCGGAGCAATATGGCGGGCTTGGGCTCGATTACAGCTATGCTGCCATTGTCAATGAAGAGCTCTGGTATGCCGGGTCGACGGCCGGGCTGCCGCTGCATACCGATGTGGCGGTCGACTATCTGATCGCTTACGGCTCGGAAGAGATGAAGCACAAATGGCTGCCGAAAATGGTGACGGGTGAGGCTATCATCGCGATTGCGATGACAGAGCCGGGTGCGGGCTCCGATTTGCAGGGAATCAAGACGACTGCCCGCCGCGACGGGGACGAATATGTTCTCAATGGTTCCAAGACCTATATTACCAACGGGCAGAATGCCGACATCGTTATCGTTGTTGCCAAGACCGATGCGACAGCCGGAGCCAAGGGCATCAGCCTGATCCTGGTTGAAGCAGACCGGCCGGGATTCGCCAGGGGGCGGAATCTCGACAAGATTGGGCAGCATTCGGCCGATACGTCGGAACTGTTTTTCGAAGGTGTCCGTGTACCGGTCGGCAATCTCATCGGTAACGAAGGAGAGGGGTTCGGTTATCTGATGAGCCAACTGCCGCAAGAGCGGCTGTGCGTTGCGATCGGTGCCCAGGCGGGGGCGCAACGTGCGTTTGACGAGGCGGTGAGCTTCGTGTTCGAGCGCAAGGCGTTCGGCAGAACTGTGGCGGATTTCCAGAATACCAAATTCGTCCTCGCGGAACTGGCGACCGAGCTGCAAGTGGGCTGGGCGCATATCGACTGGGCGCTGCAACGTCATATCGAAGGCAAGCTCGATCAATATCAGGGTGCCGCCGTGAAGCTGTGGCATACCGAGATGCAGTGGAAGATGGTCGATGCCTGCCTCCAGCTTCATGGAGGCGCCGGATACATGAACGAATATCCGATTGCGCGCCTGTGGCGCGATGCGCGGGTGCAGCGGATCTATGGCGGTACGAGCGAAATCATGAAGGTGGTGGTCGCTCGCTCGATTGCCCCGGACGCTTGAGAGCGCGCGTCGATGACGCCAACTTCCCATCGTTGCGAGATCGCGGGTCTGGAATATTCCTATCTGACCTGGGGCGAGCAGGATTCACCTCCTCTCCTTCTGGTGCATGGCGGGCTCGATCATGCAGCCGCATGGGCACCTATTGCAGAAGCGCTTGCGATTGAACGGCGCGTAATCGCCGTCGATCTGCGGGGGCACGGGGACAGCGCGCATGTCCCGGGCGGGGACTATTCCCTGTCGGCCTACATTGCCGATCTGGCGGTATTCATCGATCGCGTATGTGGGGGACGGGTCGATATCGTCAGCCATTCCATGGGGGCAAGAATATCGCTCCTACTGGCAGGGGCGCGGCCGCATTGCGTTTCCCGGCTTGTGGCTATGGAAGGGATGGAAGGCGGGCGGCTTGCGGCGTTGGTCGGTCCGGCGGCGGACGCGCGGATGGAAGCCTGGCTTGCCCGGCGCGAACTGGGTCGCAACACCAGCGAAGTCGAACGTATCGCAGCCTGGCTGGATGAACGTGATGCGCTGTTCGACGTCCGTCCCCGTGTGTACCCGAGTGTGGATCAGGTGGTCGAACGCTTGCTTCGCGATGGTGACAAGCGCCTGACGCGAGAGCAGGCCATGTATCTTGCGCAGACAGGGACCAGGGTGAGGCCCGATGGTGGCCTTGAATGGAAATTCGATCCGCTCGTCCGCCAACAGATATTCATCCAGCCGTCCAAGACATTGCGCGAATATTACAGGCGCATCACCTGCCCCGTATTGCATATCTATGGAGCGCAGAGCTGGGCATACCCGCCCGTGGCAGACGACCTTGCGGCATTCTCCAATGTCGCGGTCAATGTGATCGAGAATGCCGGGCACTGGGTCCACCTCAATCGCGCCGAAGCGGTCGTGGCCAGGATCCTCGATTTCATGAAAACGAAACAAGCAGCCGAAGCGGCAATGGGCGAGGTGACATGAGCGTGGTTCATCACTCAAGCGGAAGAAATTCCTCCTACCAGGGGTGGAAGGTGCTGGGCGGGGCTTTCACCTGCGCATTGCTCGCGATTGGCAGCACGGTTTACATCTTCGGATTGCTGGTCTTGCCGCTGTCCAGCGATTTCAACCTCTCGCGGGCGGATGTGAATACCGGTTTGATCGTGTTGCTGATCGGCTTTGCCCTGTGGGGTGCGCTGTTCGGGCGGCTGCTGGACCGGTTGCCGGCGCGTGCGGTGATGGCGGCAGGCGGGCTGCTGCTGGGCACAGGGCTGGTCGTGATTTCGCGCAGCCAGTCGGTCGGTGTGATGCTGGCCGCCACTGTGCTGCTCGTGGCGCTGGGGGCGACGGTGGGTGGCAGTCTGGCGGCCAACACGGTTACCTCGCGCTGGTTTCGCAGGCGGCGCGGGCGCGCGATGGGTATCATCGCGGTGGCGACATCCGGCGGCGGTTTTCTCATGCCGCCGGTCATGGCTGTTTTGATCAGCCAGTTCGGGTGGCGGGACGCCCTGACCATTCTGGGCATCAGTATTGCAGTGATCATGGTCACGTCAGCACTGCTCTTCGTGCGTGACCGGCCGACAGAACAAGCACTGAGGGCTGCCGGGGAACTGGATAGCGGCGCGACTGTGCATGCTTCGCTGGATGCGGAGGAGCCGGTCTGGACGTTGAAGCAATTCCTCAGCACGCCCAATTTCTGGTTCATCATGCTGGGCACCGCACTGTTGCTGACGAGCGATCAGGCCGTCATCGCCTCGCAGATACCCTACTACCTTGGGAAAGGTGTGGGGATGGAGGCCGCTTCGATCCTGCTCGCGGTCCAGTCCGCTTCGGCAGTGGCAGGCAAATTGCTGGTCGGCTTTCTGGCGGAACGGTTCGACATGCGACGGCTGTTCGGGCTGGTTGCGGGGGCCCACGTCGCGATGCTGCTGCTGTTCATCTTCTGGCCGGGCTACTGGGCGATGCTGTTGGCGGTTGCGTTGATCGGCGTTGCTATCGGCGGCGTGTATCCGGTCTGGATGGTGCTCATGGCGGCCGCTTTCGGGTCGCGCAACTTCGGGCAGATTCAGGGTACGATGATGCTGGGCATCTCGATTTTCTCAATCGCAGGCCTGCGCTTTATCGGCGAAGTTTACGATCGGACCGGCGGCTATGAAAGTGCCTTCGGGGTGTTCCTGGTAGGTGCGATCATATCCTTCATTCTTGTCAGTCTGGTGCGGACCGGACCCGGCGGATCACGTCCGGTGCCGGCGACGGCATGACTCCACCTAAGGGACCAGCTTTCTACTCATGAATATTTTCACACTTCTGGAGATGGCGGCGGACGCGATGCCGGAGCGCGTGGCGCTGGTGAACGGCGACACGGTGCTGCGCTATGATGAATTCATGGCGGCCGTGCGGGGCGCCGCGACATTAATCGGTGCCTCGGACGCAGAGCGCATCGCATATCTCGATGTGACGCATCCGGCAGGTGCGGTGGCCTTGTTCGGGGCTGCCCTTGCAGGCAAACCGTTCGTTCCGATCAACTATCGGCTGACCGAACCTGAAATTGCCGCTCTGCTGGAGCGTGTCACTCCGGCCATGCTGATTACCGGCCGTGAGATCAATGCCTATGGCGTAACGACCCTTTCGCCCGATGCGTTTCTTGCCGCCGCACTGGCGGCAAGTCCGGAACCGGGGGATGCGCCGGACGTGGAACGGGGCATCGCAGTGGAATTGTTCACCAGTGGCACCACTGGCGCGCCCAAGGCGGCCATTCTGCGTCACGATAATCTGATGGCGTATATTCTCGGCACCGTGGAGTTCATGGGCGCGAGCGAAGACGATGCGACGATCGTCACCGTTCCACCCTATCACATCGCGGGGATTTCTGCGGTGCTCAGCTCTGTCTATGCGGGCCGCAGGATGGTGCAATTGCCATCGTTCGAACCGGGCGAATGGCTGCGACTGGCGCACGCGCATGGCGTTTCCAACGCTTTTCTCGTGCCGACCATGCTGCAACGGTTGGTGCAGCATATTGATACGGAAGGGATGGCGCCCACGCTGCCGGCGCTGCGCGCCATTGCCTATGGTGGCGGTAAAATGCCGCTGAAAGTCATTGAACGGGCAATGGAATTGTTCCCTGGCATCGATTTCACGAATGCGTATGGCCTGACGGAAACGAGCAGCACGATTTGCCTGCTCGATCCAGAGACGCATCGTGCTGCGGCGGCTTCCGATGATCCGGGGGTGAGGCGTCGGTTGGCTTCGGTCGGCAAGGCCTTGCCGACCGTCGAACTGGTGGTTCGTGACGAGGATGGACGAGATCTGGGGCCGGGAGAAGCCGGGATGGTGTTTGTCCGCGGTGAACAGGTTGCGGGCGAATACCATGGCGCCGGGAGCCAGATAGATGCCGAGGGCTGGTTTCCCACACGTGATCGCGGCTGGCTGGATGAAGAGGGTTACCTCTTTCTCGATGGCCGTGCGGATGACGTGATCGTGCGCGGAGGTGAGAATATTTCTCCCGGTGAGATCGAGGAAGTGCTCCTGGGTCACCCCGCCGTGGCCGAAGTGGCCGTGGTGGCGATCCCTGATGCCGAATGGGGAGAGGCTGTTGCGGCGGCTGTGGTGACCGAGCCTGGCGCCAATGTGGAAGCGGATGATCTGCGGGCCATGGTGCGCGGCGCTCTCCGGTCCAGTCGCGTGCCGCAGGCCATCCGCTTCGTCGAGAGCTTGCCCTATAACGAGACGGGGAAGCTGCTGCGGCGCATGGTGCGACAGGATTTTGCCGAGACCGTGTAAGGTACCTCTCGGCCGGGTTTGCTGATCGGCGCTATCTTACAGGATTGCGTCGATCAGGCCCCATTCCAGCGCTTTCGCGGCAGAAAGGCGCTTTTTCGTCAGCGCAAGCCAGGCGGTGCGTTGCCGCCCCATGCGGCGGGACATGCTGACGGTTCCACCAGCACCGGGTATGAGTCCGTAATCAAGTTCGGGCAGCTGGAACCAGCTGCGCCGGGTGGCGGTGAGGCGGCTGGCGAAGGCGGCAATCTCTATGCCGGCACCGATCGCCGCACCATCGATGTGGGCTTCCAGACGATCACGCAGTTGCGCGGCGCGTGTCGCAGGCAGCCGCAGGCTACGGATCCAGTGGGCGGTGGCCGGATCGGCGACCAGGCCGAACTCGGATACCTCACCGCCGGTCGAGAAGCACTGACCTGTTGCGGTCAATCGAACCCGTGCGATCGTGTCGTCGCTGAGCGCCAGATCCAATGCTTCGCACAAGGCGTCACGCATCGTTGCATCGATGGCGTTGCGCGCGGCCGGATTGTCGAGGCGCAGGTCGAGAATGTCTCCATCGCGGAGGATCGCGAGCGGATCGATGCCCCCCGGGGGGACACTACACGGTGCCTCCGCCCGCCAGCGCAGGAAGTCCTGGCCGCGTTGCACCGTAGCATAGGCGAGGCTTTCCGCAGTCAGTGCTTCAAGAACGGGTAGTCGCTCGCTCGCGCGGAGGTGCTGCACGAGAATGGTCGAGGCAATGGGGGCATGGCTGATCGTTCGGGCGATTACGGGCAGGGCGCTCTCATCGTCCAGCTGGACATCACAGGCTTGTACCAGCGGTGCTTCGGAGGGCCCGATGGCCAGAACCGGGCAAGGCAGCATGCGGATAAACTCGGCATGCGCGATAGCACCATCGGTTACGCGGATTGCGAGGAAAGGTCGCTCTGTCTCAGGGCCGAAACGGTCAAGCGGCTCGCGTATCTCGGCAAGAGTCGCAAAATCCTCTTCGGTCAGGATCATCGCTTGAAGAATGCGTCGAGCGCGGCTTGCGTTTCAGGATCGGCGGCCCGCTTTGCGATCCACTCTGCTTCCAGCGCCAGTTGATCGGCAAAGCCGTTGCCTGCACTCTCATCGAGTTGACGTTTGAGCACTGCCAGTGCGCCGGATGGCAGTGCCGCGAGTTTGCGTGCGACTGCCATGGCTTCGCGGTCAAGCTCATCGTCTTTCACGATCTGGGAGACGAGGCCGATCCGTTCGGCTGCTTCCGCTGTCAGCACGGGGTTAAGGGCCAGGATCGTGAAGGCGCGACTGCGACCGACCAGGCGCGGGAGCAGCCAGGTCGCGCCGCCGTCTGGCGTGAGGCCGGACTTGGAGTAGGCGGAAACAAGCTTGGCCGACTGGCCCGCGATTACTACATCGCCGCCGAGAACCAGACTGAAGCCCCCGCCGGCGGCTGTCCCGTTGAGGGCAACAACGAGCGGGGCCGGGGCGTTGCGCAATCGTTCAATTCCGAGATGGAAATGGCTGGCCATTTCGAGCACGTGGCGTTCCGCACGATCTTTCTCGGCGATCATCTCCGCAAGGTCGCCTCCGACTGAAAACATCGGTCCATCCGCGCGTAGCAGAATGACGCGAACCCGTGGATCAGTGGCGCAATCGAGCGCTGCCAGCGCGAAATCCTTGGTAAACTGGAGATCGACCGCGTTGCGGCGTTCCGGATTGGCAAGGGTCAGCGTGGCGACGCCATCTGCGATCGACAGGGTAATGCGGAGGCTCATCGGGCATGCTCCGGCAGCAGATGATCGGGCTTGACGCGCCGAACGCGTTCGATTGTGCGGGCCAGGACGGTAGCGAAAGTCGCGTCCCAGTCATCGTCGCATTGGCCGGACCGGATCGCCCGGGCTAGCGCCTGCTCGTCGACATCGTCGAGCGGGCCCATTTCGAGCTCGCGGCGGACCATGCCAAGCAGGTGATTGCAGACCAGCGCCTCGTACCGGTCGCCGGAATCAAGTTTCGGCCCGATCCGGCCAAGGAAATCAGCCACCGTGGCGAGTAGATCGGCACTGGTCGGACGATAGTCGCGCATCAGTCGTATGTCCCGGAAAGTGTCATCAGGAGATCGTATTCCATCAAGGCAGCGTTGCGGCCGCAAGCGGCATAGGCCGGCGAACGCCGACCGTTGACGTGGCCAAGGCCCTGCAGGCCGTTATAGAAACCCCAGCGGATGAGGCCGTGTACTTCCCACCAGCGTATTTCCTCAGGGGTTATGGCGCGTCCGCCAGCTGCGCGATAGGCTGCAATCAGGTCATCGCGTGTTCCGAAGCCGCCGGCATGCCTGTCGATTGCCCCGAAGCGCCATGAGCGCGTGCAGAGCCAGCCGAGATCGGCGGCCCCATCGCCGATGAAACTGCATTCCCAATCCAGCAGCGCGGCCAGGCCTTCGGGGCCGATCATGAAGTTCCCGTTGCGGAAGTCGCCATGGACCATCGCAGGAGCGACTGCATCCGGACGATGCGTTTCCAGCCAGCGGAGGCCAAGTTCCAGTGCGGGGTGGGGTTCTGCGATCGAATCGAGACGCATTGCCAGTGCTGCAACGGGATCTCCACTCTCCGGTATCTCGCGCAGAAAGGCGAAATCGTCGAGATCCAATGCGTGCAGGCGCACAAGGGCGTCTGCGAGCTGGGCCAGAATGCGAGAGTGGTTGGTGGTGTCCGCAAGCAGGCGCCGGGGCAGTGTTTCGCCGGAAACGAATGCCGTAACGAAGCCGGGACCAAGCGCATCCTGTTCGTCATAGGCAAAGACCGGCTCGGGCACGGGGATGCCCGAGCGATGGACTGTCGTCATGATCCGGAACTGCATGTCCGGCGGGAGGAAGGGGTTGGCCTTGTCGGAGAAGGTTTCCTCGCGTGACACGAGACGGCGGGTCCCGGCAGGCTCGACGAGATCGAACAGCAGAGTGCGGTTCGACCCGCCCAGCGTCGCCTGAGTGAGATTGTCCACGCGGGCTTGTGCGCCGAAACGACGGCGTACGGCATCGGTCAGCGCAGCAAGTGGATCAGAGGGGATAGCCGGCAAGTGTTCCGTCCTCCGCCACACGCTCGATATATTCGGTCATGCCATATCCGATCACGCCGTCCCACTCCCAGCGAGTATGCCCTTCGGCAATGCGGCTGAGAAGTTCGCGCCCGTTTTCCTCACGCCGGTTGCGTAGCGGGGCCAGTGAGAGGATTTCTCCTTTGATGGTGGCGCGTTTGCCGTCCTCGGTAATTACATTGACCAGGACATTCCTGGGATCGCGCGTCGGCGACCAGTCCGTGACGAGATCGAAATCGGCAATCTCGTGATACGCATTGTCGAGCATCAGCACCCCTGAACGGCGCGCACGATTGGTTTCGTCAGCCAATTTGTGAATCATGAAGCCACGCCCGTCCGGAAAGGCGGCGAGCAGCAGGCGATACCATACGATGTTGGTCCACCAGCGCGGTCCCCAGCTGTGATCACGCCAGCCGTGGCCGGGATCGAGAGTCCAGGTTTCGTCACCAATGCGAATATGCCCGGTCGCCCGGATGTGCTGATTGAAATGGCCGAGGGAGAAATCCCGGCCATACATGGTGGGCTGATCAGGTGATGTCGGCTCGCCACCGTGCTGGGGCGAGATGGTATCGAGCGTCCATTCGAGCGATCCGGGCAAACGCGGCGCAGCCTGCAGCTCCGGACCGGGATTGCGGAGCACGGAGGGGTCATCCAGAATCATCAGCTCGCCTTCGTACCGGGCGGTGATCCGTTTCATCGGCTCGACCACATCAAAGCCGAGTCCCCCGGCATCGAGCACACTGTTGGAAGAAATGCGTGGTCGCCGGAAGGAGGCAGCTATGCGGCCATCCGGCAGGTAAAGGCAGACCGAAAGCTCGGCCCGGCCTTCATTCACGCGATTGCCCAGACGCATCCATCCACCAACGCCGGTACGGTCGTCGAAGGCATTGACATACACGCTTTCGCTGAAATTCGGTTCGGGGCCCGGTTCGTGAGTATATTCGTCGATCGGGTCGAGCCGGAAATCGCGCATCATCCTCTCTCCTTGTCAATTCGGTCGCACAGCTATGCGATTTGGCAGTGCAAATGAACATGGTTCATTTTGTGGTGTGGTTAAAGGCTTAATCCGGGGCTGTCGCAATTTGTCTAACGACCTGCGGCTGTTAAACGCATACGCGAGGTCATGGCTGGATTTTTTGACATGGACCTTGCCCCCGGCGGGGAAGGCTACGCATTTGATGTTGCGCCGTTGCGGTCGGTGGGGCCGGAAGCCAATCCTTTCATGTTTGGCGGGATAGGCCTGGGTGCGGCAGTGGCGGCGGCGGAACATAACACGGGCCGTGCGACTGTTTGGGCCACTGCCCAGTATCTGGCATTCGCCCCGCGTGGCAGCCGGGTTGCAATTGATGTGGCGCCGTTGATTAGCGGGCGTTTCACAACCCAGGCCCGCGTCACGCTGCGTCAGGACCAGCGTGATATAATCGTTGCCGGCCTGTCACTGGGCGCGCGGCCGAATGCGCCGCGCAGCCAGTGGGTTCGGCCAAGTGCGGTGCCGCCGCCGGAAGATTGTGCGTTGCTTCCGATGCGGTGGGCATCGCCTGAAGGGGGGCTGTTTTCGCGGATGGAGGTGCGCATCGCCAAGGGGTGGGATACGCGCCCCGACGCACCCGATGCAGGGCATATGGTCGTGTGGATGCGGCCTACCGCAGGTGATCCGATCGACCGGCCCATGCTGGCGCTGATGGGGGATTTCGTTCCCGCATCGATTGGTAATGCGCTGGGTGACGGGGGCGGTGATCTGGCGGTCAACAGTCTCGACAATTGCGTGCGTTATCTCACGCTTGCGGAAACCGACTACGTGCTGTGCGACATCCATCTGCAAGGGGCATCAAGCGGCTTTGCGCATGGTCAGATGCTGCTTTACGCGCAAGACGGGACCCTGATGGCTTCGGCAAGCCAGTCCGTGATTGTGCGCGGTTATCGCCTTCAGCCGGCCTGATTACAATTCTTCGCCATATCGGAATGTTGCTGCATCTTTAGCATTCTCTCCACCTTGCAAATTCACGAACGATCGTTAGTCTATCGGTTGCGGCCAGACTCAAAAGAGCGCCGTGTGGGAGAGGAGGATAGATTAAAGATGGCGGCAGAACTGCTCATCGACCGGTATGCGCGGGCATTCTTGGAAAGTGCTGCAAAATACGGTCTCAGTCGCGATGCTCTATGTTCGCGCCCTGTGGTGCCGGGCGGCCGGTATGGCCCAATGGAACTGGCGGAGATTTCCCGTAAGGCCAAGCTGGTGAGTGGGGACGAATTCGCTGGCCTGACTCCGAACGCGGTGCGTGCGGGCTCCTTTGAATTGATGTGCGAGATGGCGACGCTCAGTTCGACGCTTGAGGATGCCCTGTGTCGGGCATTCCGCTTTTATAGTGTGGTAACCAGTGATGTGTCGTTCCGGCTGGAATCGGAGGGAGTTGATGCTTCGATCCTGATGACGATCGAAACGGACAGCAGTGATCCGCACCATGTGCTGGGCGAATGGTGGCTGCTGTTCTGGCATCGCTTCTCCCAATGGCTCACCGGTGAGGAAGTCGTGATCGAGGAAATTGAATTTCCTCATCAGCCCGAAGTCGATGTCAGTGCCTATTGCGAGGTGATGGGGTCCAGCATCCGCTTCGGCGCACGCCAGATCCGGTTGAGTTTCCCGGTGGTGGTGCTTGATCGACCGGTGGTGCGCGATCTCGAAGATCTCAAAACTTTTCTGACGCCTACGTCGGTCGATCTTGCCAACGAAGGTCGTCTCGGCCTGGCGGAAGCGCTCCGCGTGAAATTGCAGGCCCACCTGCAGCGGGATCAGCGGATGCCCAAGCTGGAAGTGCTCGCGGAAGAATTCGGCATGTGTGGTCAGACCGTGCGTCGCCGGCTTGAGGCGAAGGGCTTGAGTTATCGCGAGCTGAAGGCGGAAGTGCGGCGCAAGGTCGCCATGCGCTGTCTCAAGGACGGGGACATGCCGATCAGGGAAGTCTCGCAGCGGGCGGGTTTCGCCGAGCCGAATGGCCTTTCACGTGCGATCCGTTCCTGGACTGGGGTCAGCCCCAGTTCGTATCGGGCAATGCTTGCATCCGGGCAGATGTCGACAGGCAGCGGATAGAGTTTTTTCGCGACTGTCTGTAAGTTTTGGCCATGTCTCGCCGGGCGCCCACCGGGTAACATCCTCTCGCTGTCAAAAAAGGCTCGAAGAGGGGATATTGGAATGGCTGGCGTATTAAGCGGTCTCAAGGTGCTCGATTTGTCTTGGGGGGTGGCCGGCCCGATCGTGACCATGCTGATGGTGGATCACGGCGCCCAGGTGACTCGAATCGAACCGCCCGGTGGCGATCCCTTTCGCGATCAGGTCGGCTACAAGGTGTGGCAGCGAGGCAAGCGTAATGCCGTCTTCGACCTGAAGGACGATGCCGACCGCGAGCTGTTTCTCAAGCTGGCGCAGGACGCAGATGTGCTGGTCGAGAGCTTTTCGCCCGGCACGACCAAAAAGCTCGGCATCGATTACGAGACCGTTGCGGCACTCAACCCGCGCATCATCTATTGTTCCATCACCGGATATGGCGACGTGCCCGAGCATCAGGGGCGTCCAGCGTACGACGCTCTCGTTGCCGCGCGCGTTGGTCTGCAGTGGGAACAGCGCGGCTGGCCTGAAGGTGCGCTAAACCACATTTCCGGACGCGCCGATCCCTTCGAGGAGGTGGAGATTCCGCGCGAATGGACGCAGGGGCCTGACCGCGACGGACCGCTCTTTTCTGCAGTGCCCTATCCCAGCATGGGGGCAGCCTATTCCGCATCGCTTGGCATTGCGGCGGCGCTTTATGCGCGCGAACACACCGGGCGTGGCCAGCATGTGAAAGCCAGCCTGATGCAGGGTGCGCTCGCGGGTGCTGCAGGCGTTTGGCAGCGCGCCGAAGATATCGACGCGGAAATGTTCAATACCTGGATACTCAGTTCGAAGGCGCCGAAGGGACACTATGAATGTTCCGATGGACGCTGGATCCACAACTGGGTGCCAAACCCTCGTTTCATTCTCACGGCTTCCGAGGGGGACACGCTCAACGCCACGCCTGATCTTTCAGTTCAGAACGACCCTGATCGGTTCGGGACAGGACCGGAAGAAATCGTCGTCATGTCTTATTACCAGCCAATCCTGGCTGAAGCGATGAAGCGCTTCCCCGCTCAGGAGTGGGTCGATGCCGCGGCAATTGCAGGCGTAACGATGCAGGAGGCGCGTTCGCCCGAAGTTGCCTTGAACGACCCGCTGCTTATTGCGGACCGCTGCTCGTTCGAGCTTGACGATCCCGAACTGGGGAAATTGCGACAGATCGGTGTCAGCTACACGTTGACTGATAGCCCTGGAGAGCCCGGCGGGCCTGCGCCATCGCTGGATCAGCACGGCGCTGAAGTGCGTGCAGATGCAGCGGCGATTGTGGCGGCACAGGCAAAGCCGCACGCAGTACAGGCTGGCAACAAGGGGCCGCTTGCCGGTGTACGGGTCCTCGACCTTGGGCTGGCCATTGCTGGGCCGTTCGGAACGCAGTTGCTGTCCGACCTCGGGGCGGAGGTCATCAAGATCAATGCGCTCTATGATACGTATTGGCATCGCAATCACGTCGCCTACATGGCCAATCGCGGTAAGCGTTCGATCGCATTGGATCTCAAGGATCCGCGCGCACGGAAGGTATTGGAGGAACTGGTCCTCACTGCCGATGTGGTGCAGCATAACATGCGCTACGATGCGGCCGAACGGCTTGGCGTCGATTATGAGAGCCTCAAGAAATTAAAGCCTGATCTGATCTATTGCCATACGCGTGGGCACGAGCACGGGCCGCGCCAGGCTTTGCCGGGCAATGACCAGACGGGCGGGTGCCTTGCTGGCGTTCAATACGAAGATGGCGGCATGGCTAATGGCGGCAAGCCGATGTGGAGCTTCACTTCGTTTGGTGACACCGGCAATGGCTTCCTCTCGGCTATCGGCATCTGTCAGGCGCTCAGGCACCGGGAGTTGACCGGCAAGGGGCAGCGGGTCGACACCTCGATCGTCAACGCGCAGCAACTCAATTGTTCCTTTGCCGTTGCCAAGGCCGATGGCGGGACGATTGATCGGCCGCGTCTCGACGCGATGCAAACGGGCCTGTCCGCTTACTATAGCCTCTATGAAGGCGGCGATGGCGGGTGGCTCTGCGTGGCGGCGCTGACGCCGGAAACACGCCGAGCTCTCGAACAGGCTGCCAATGTGAAAAGTGGCCTCGACGACAAGGCGGCCCGCGCGGCTTTCGCAGCGAAATTCCGCGAGAAATCAGCGAAGGCATGGTTGGATGCGCTCGATGCAGCGGGTGTTCCATGCGAAATTTCCGACCCCGAAATCTCGCGCCGTTTGCATGACGATCCCGAACTCGCCAAGCGACAGTGGACGGCTTCCTATCCGGATCCGTTCGTCGGACGGATCGATCAGATCGGTCTGCTTCTCGAATTTTCCGAAACACCGGGAGCGATTCAGGGGCCGCCGCTTGTGGTTGGGCAGGATACCCGGGCCATTCTCGCCGAACTCGGGAGGAGTGAGGAGGAAATCCAGGAACTGCTGGATACCAATGCCGCGCTCGCCTGGGCGCCGGGAGAAACGCACAAGGTATTCGCGAGCCGTTGGGCTCAGCCGCCTGCATCGCTGCCTGAAAACAGCGACACCGGCGCCGAAGCCTGAAGATTAAGAGGAGACAGATGATGTCGAAAGACGATGCCTTCTTTTGGGAAGGCGCGCAGGAAGGGCGTCTGCTGCTGCGCAGTTGCGCAAGCTGTGGCGAAATCGCCCATCCACCGTTGCCGATGTGCCCACATTGCCATGGTCTGGAATGGGGTACGGTCGAGGCCAGCGGGCGAGGGACAGTTTACGCGTGGCTTTGTTCGAAACATCCCAATCAGGCTGATGACAAAGGCCGGATCGTCGTGCTGGTCGATCTCGAAGAAGGTGTCCGATTGGTATCCAACCTGCTGGATACGGAAATCGACGAAGTAACGGCCGGGGCGCCTGTGGCAGTCACTTTTGTAGAAGTGGACGGACAGATTCTGCCCCAGTTCCGGATGACGGGAGACAGCGCATGAGCAAGATCAGCGATACTGCCATTGTCGGCATTGGGCAGACTGAATTCTCCAAGAATTCCGGGCGCAGCGAATTGCAACTCGCTGCCGAGGCAAGCTTGGCGGCCATTCAGGATGCAGGACTTACGCCTGACGACATCGACGGCATGGTGACGTTTACGCTCGACAGCAACGACGAGCTGGATCTGATGCGTACTCTGGGCATGACCGAGCTGAACTGGACCGCACGTGGTCCATTCGGGGGTGGTGCGTCGGCGGCTACAATCCAGCTTGCAGCAGCGGCGGTGGCTAGCGGCGCTGCGAAGGCGGTGCTGGTGTACCGGGCATTCAACGAGCGTTCGGGCCGTCGTTTCGGCCAACCCGATCCGAACGGATACACATCGACGGCAGCAGGCCCGGATTTTCACTTCAGTTATGGTCTGGATACACCTGCGAAAATCTATTCGCTGTGGTATCAAAGGTACCTGCTCAAATATGGTGTGACCAACGAGGATCTCGGGCGTTACGTCGTTACCGCGCGGGCACATGCCGCTACCAATCCGGCAGCCTGGTATTATGGCAAGCCGATTACTCTGGAAGATCACCAGACAAGCCGGTGGATCGTCGAGCCGGTGCTGCGTTTGCTGGACTGCTGCCAGGAATCCGATGGTGGGGTCGCAATGGTCGTTACGAGCGCGGACCGTGCGCGTGACCTTGCCCAGCCCGGTGTCCGGGTTGCTGCCGCCACCCAGTCGCATCGCAAGGGCGGCCTGATCATGTTCGACTATTACCGCGAGGATCTCTCGGAGTTCGAGGAAACCCGGACGATGACAGAACGGCTGTGGGCAGACAGCGGGCTGACGCAGAACGATATCGACGTCGCCATGATTTATGAGAATTTCTCCCCGGTGGTGTTCCTGACGCTCGAAGGGCATGGCTTCTGTAAACGAGGAGAAGCCAAGGATTTCATCAAGGACGGCCACATCGGCCTGTCGGGCTCCTTGCCGGTGAACACCAACGGGGGTCTTCTCGGAGAAGGCTACATCCACGGAATGAACAACATTCTGGAAGGCGTCCGCCAGGTACGCGGAACTGCGGCCAACCAGATCAAGGATGCAAAGCATGTGCTGGTTTCCGCCAGCAGAAGCGGGATGATTCTCGGCCCCCTGTAAATATCACTCTCAGGGTAAATCGACCTTTTTGTTCCTACGATGTCGTATTTCGATCCGGCGACAAACCGGCCTGGCCGTGTAACCTAAATTGTATTCGCATCGCGAAAAATCACCACAAAGAAATACTGCGAATGAGAAAGGGGAGGGAAATGAAAACACATCGGCGTGTATTGCTGTTGGCTGCCTCGATTTTGCCGTTCATGAGTGCAACACCTGTTATTGCGCAGGAGACAACCGATACGGCGGTGCGTGATGGCGCAGCTATTCAGGATATAGTCGTGACGGCACGCCGCCGCGAGGAAAGCCTGCAGGATGTACCTGTTGCGATCACTGCGCTGGGCAGTGATGAAATCCGTCAGCGGAATATTCAGACCGCCTCCGATTTGCAGCGCATTGTGCCATCGCTGACCATCGCCACGGCGATCAACCGCACCAGTGAATCATTCTCGTTGCGTGGCCTGGGGTCGAGTCAGGGGGCTTCCGTCGCCAGCACGGTGGTGAACTCGGTTCAGACCTACTTTAACGAGGTTCCGGGGCAGTCAGGCGTCGGCAGTTACTATGACATGCAAAACGTACAGGTGCTTAAGGGGCCTCAGGGTACGTTGTTCGGGCGTAATACCACTGGCGGTGCAGTACTGTTCGAGACACGGCGGCCCACCTATGAGTTGGATGGCTATCTCCAGATTCAGGGGGGATCGCATGATCTCTACGGGATCGAAGGTGCGCTCAACATACCGATCGTTCCGGATGTGCTGGCAGTGCGCGTCGCCGGTACCGCTTACCATCGTGACGGATTTACGAAGAACTACGCGCAAGCGATCGATACTGCGACGAATACGTTCACATCGCTCGGTACGCAGAAGCTGGATGACCGAAAGTACTGGAGCGGGAGAATATCGGTTCTCTTCGAGCCCGTTCCGGAATTTCGCAATACCACCATCTACAATTATTTCGAAACGAACCGGAATGGTGACGGCGCGGTTCTGCGGGCATTTAACCGTGATGCGGTGTTCGCTGCCGATCTTCGGGGTGTTCTCCCGCAGTCGGCAATCGATGCGTTCGGGTTGAATAATCCCCTGCCGCTGACTTTGGCGGGTGGGCCGTCGACCGCGGGTCTGTCCAGCGATTTCACCAATACCATTCTTGCTGCCAAGGCCGCGGGACGCTTCAGCTTCTTTTCGGATGCAACGCTAGAAGCCGTTCTGGCGCAGCAGCAGGCTTGTGGCATACGTTGCACCTTCACGGGTTTCCTGCAGAATTATCATGCGCGGACGCAAATTTTCGCGAACCTGACCGACTGGGATGTTTCCGACGGAATCACATTGCGCAACATCTTCGGATACAATCGCCAGGACACGCGCTACGCGTTCGATTATGACGGAACGCCGCTGACTTTTCTGGGGGTCGCCAATACCAAGGCCGATGGCCGGGTTCTCTCGCAAGAGAACATCAGCAATGAGTTCCAGATCCAGGGGCGCACTTCAGGTCTGAACTATGTGCTTGGTGCGTTTGCCGAATGGAACAGTCCGGCTGGTTTTTCCCAGACGCGATCCGCAACAATCGGTGGCGTAAATCTGGTGCGTCCGCGGGCGCGGGGCCATACTTACGCCTTGTTCGCGCAGGCAACGGTAAATCTCGACTCTTTCGTCGAAGGATTGAAGTTCACTGCCGGCGGCCGATACACTTGGGACAAGCGGTCGGGCACGGCGCAGCAGTTCAACGCCGTTTCAGGGCTATGCAGCCAGGGCGGAGCGCCGGGCAATGGTACGCCGTTCGACGATGCCACCTGCCGCGTCGACCGCTCGGCCAAGTTCAAGCAGCCTACTTGGACGCTGTCTTTCGACTATCAGGCATCCGACAACGTATTGATCTATCTGGCATCGCGCCGGGGCTACAAGCCAGGAGGGTTCAACTTCGCAGTCCCATCTGCCGAATATCTCACATATGGGCCTGAAAAAGTTACGGATCTGGAATTCGGTACGAAAGCTGACTGGTATCTCGGTGGTGATGCCGAATTACGCACCAACATCTCGCTCTATCGCAGCTGGTACAACGACATCATTCAGAGCTTTGGCACCGCAATAAATGGCCAGGCCCTGACGGTTCTTATCAACGGTGGCAGTGCCGACATCAAGGGCGCGGAGCTGGAAGCAACTCTGGTCCCGACCCCTGGCTTGTCCATTTCCGGCTTCTACAGCTACACCGATGCGAAACTGAAGGATTCCTCGACGGTTTTTGGCTATGTGCCCAAGCACAAGTTCAATATCTCCATGAGATATGAACTGCCGGTGGCTGAAAGCCTCGGGAAGATCATACCCAGCCTGTCATACTCTCATCAAAGCGGGATGTGGGGCAGCCCCCTTCCGCTGGAGCCATACAATCGTCTGCCGGGCTTCGGCACTTTGGACCTCCGCCTTGATTGGAACGGGATCGCAGGTTCCTCTTTCGATGCGTCCATCTTCGCAACGAATGTCACCAACAAGAACTATGTCCAGGGCCGTTTGACGACATTTAGCTCGTTGGGTCTGGTCGCGGATACATGGGGTGAGCCGCGGATGATCGGTGCCCAGCTTCGTTATCGGTTCGGAACTTCAGCGAACCGATAAGCTCCAGCCAACTCAATCTCCCATTGGGGGGCAGGCTTCGCATCGCCTGCCTCCCTTTTTTGATGTGAAAATCTGGCGGTGATTACAGGAGTTCTTGCCAGAAGGGTGGCAGGTCCTTCGGGACCTGGCTTGAGAAGACGGGCGGACGTTTTTCGAAGAAGCTTGTCACGCCTTCTGCTGCGTCGGGCGCTTGGCCAAGATGATAGATGGTCCGGCTTTCCAGCGCATGGGCCATCTCGGGCTCAGGAGTTGTCAGGCCATCCCACAGCATCCTGCGTGAAAGCGTGACGCAAGCAGGGGAACTGGCCGCGATTTCGCCGGCAAGGTCTCGGGCAGCCGGCAGAAGCTCGTCAGTGGAATGAATCGAACGAACCAGTCCGGCTGAGTGGGCGCTTTGCGCGGAGAGCATTCGGCCCGTGGCGCACCATTCGATTGCGGTCGATATGCCGACGATGCGGGGCAGGAACCAGCTCGATGCGGCTTCCGGTACGATGCCACGCTGCGCAAACGGGAAACAGATACGTGCGTTGTCTGCAATCAGGCGAATATCCATCGGCAACGTCATTGTAATGCCGACCCCGATCGCCGGTCCGTTGATTGCCGCAATGACAGGTTTCAATGAACGATAAATACGCAGGGACAGACGCCCGGCATCATCCCGCCAGGCAAGTTCCTTTTCCTTGTCGTCCGGGTCGCAGAAGTCGAAAGTGGCGGTTCCTCCCTCGACCATGTCTGCCCCTGCACAGAATGCCCTTCCGGCGCCGGTGACAATCACTGCGCGAATGTCTGGGTCGGCATCTGCCATATCGAACGCGGCCGTCAGTTCGGCGAACATTTCGGCGTTATATGCGTTCAGGCGTTCCTGCCGATCGAGCGTGATAGTCAATACATGCGTATCGACCGCGCAACTGATTGTATGAGTTTCCAAATCGTATCTCCTTGATCTTCCGCTCCCAGGATCGTGCGTTGTGGAGCGAAGATCAAAGCAGAATGGCGCGTGTAGAATTTTACCCGAGCCCAGTCACCTTCTGCCATGTCGTCAGAGATGAGATCTTCGTAAGTATTACAAGAAGAGTGCAATACGTACTGCGTCTTGGAGAGGATATTATGGCAACTAACGCAGCCGAAAAACTGATCTCGGTTGATTCTCATGTGTACTATACCGATGAATGGGTCACCGAGCGTCTGCCCGAGCGTTTGCGTGAGCGCTGGGTCGAAGGCCGTAAACTGCATGAGCAGCGTGAACTGGATCGCCGCGGGGGCTTCATTCCCGACATCAACGATCTCATGGATCCAATCGCCTGGAACGATCCGGGCCACTATGCCCCGGATGCCAAGCTGAAAGCGATGGATCGCGATGGCGTGTTTGCAGAGGTCATATTCCCCGAAGTGGGCGGCGCTAAAATGTGTAGCCCCGACATCATGGGCGATGACTGGCAGGCTATGCTGTCAGGCTTCAATGATGCGATTGCTGACTTTGCCTCAATCGATACCGAACGGTTGATGTGCGCCTATCAGTTGCTGCCGCATGATATCGAAGGTTCGGTCAAGGAAGTCGAGCGGGTTGCCCAACGCGGCGCGCGGTGCGTCCAGTTGCCGCCGTTCCCGACGGAGCTTGGCCTGCCCGATTATTTCGATGCGCGCTATGATCCGCTGTGGAGCGTGCTGTCTGAAACCGGCATCACGGTACTCAATCATCTCGATCAGAATGCCAAAAGCTACGAGTTGATACAGCGGGACCCAACACCGATGAAGGGCGTTGCCCTTGGTTTGCCGGGCTTCCAGCTTGCGGAAACGCTCTGCTTCTGGATCTTGTCGGGCACTCTTGAACGTTTCCCGAAGCTCAAGGTGTTGTTTGTTGAGCCGGGTCTTGGTTGGTTGCCGTTCCTGTTCGACACAATTCTGGACGGGCGCATCCTGCAGGGACATTACAAGTTCCCCGCTCTGAAAATGCTCCCCAGCGAATATTTCAAACGGCAGATGGGCGCCACGTTCATGTACGAGCCGCTAGGCCTCAAATATTGTTACGAATATTTTGGCCCGGATTGCTTGTATTGGTCCACCGATTTCCCGCATCCGGCAACGTCATGGCCGAACTCGCGCGAATTGATGGAAAAGCAATTCGCAGCCGCAGGTGTCTCTGACGATGATCGCCGCAAGATCACTTGCGAAAACGGCCTCAAGATGTTTGCTCTTGCGTAAGAGAAGGTGTCTTGCCCCCGCCTGCCAATGGGTGGGGGCAAGCTTGGCCCGATGACGGCCCGATCCAGTTCAGTTGATTGAAAAAGCGCGCCAATGACCCATGAAACCAGGTCAAGCCGTTCGCCTGGGCGCCCGAGACTGCTTACCCTTGATCGCATTGTCGATGTGGCAGCTGGCATAGCCCCCGAAGATCTCAGTATGAAGCGTGTGGCGGAGGCGCTCGGTGTCGGAATTGCTACGCTCTATGATTATGTCCAAGGCCGGAGCGAGCTGGTCCAGCTTGCGGTCGCGCGGCGCGTTGAGACACTGCCGTTGGCAGTTGATCGCGGACAGGGCTGGGAAGACTATCTCTTCGATTATGCCGGTTCGCTGCAAACCCTGATGGTCGACAATCCGGGAGTGCTGGAGCAATTTGTTTTCAGCGGGTTCGGTCTTGAGGCTGAGGCCAGAATTTCAGGTCGCCTCATGCTGGCATTGGTGAAGCGGGGGTTTGCACCTGCCGAAGCGGTGAAACTGTCTCGTGCCGCTGGATATATCGCGGTCGGTGCCGCTGTATGTATCCGGCGGGTGAACAATACCCAGACGGATTGGGGTAACGAGGCCCTGGACGGCATTGATGAGGAAGGCTTGGAGCTGCTTTCCGAGCAACGAGACCTTTACACGAAGGGGCTGGGCGATCTGGCGAAAGAAATGCTGCGTCCGCTGGTTGACGAGACTGCAAAAAAGCGTGGCAGATTATCGCGATCCGGAACCTAGATTCAGTGCGCTTGCCCGCTTGCCGAGCTGATACTCTGGCGGCTCCATGGCATTTGATGGCATGAAGGCATCGGTCGGGTCGCATATCTCGTCAAAGCGCGCCGATATCTGGTCAGCCATGGTGGACGGATCGCCTGTCAGGTGGATCCCGCGAGACATGGAAATGGTTGCCACTTCGAAACTGCCTGCGCCGGCGATGAGCATACAGCGGTTTGGTGCATCACGCGATGCAAGGAACAGCGCCGCAGGTGAGACGAGGTCCGGCGAGAGTGCGTCGAGCATATCCGGGGAAAGGATATCAGCGGTCATACGGGTGGCGGCCGACGGTACGAGGCTGTTGACGCGGATATCCGCCTTTGCCCCTTCGATACCCAGCGTCTGCATCAGGCCTATTTGTGCCATCTTTGCGGCGCCATAATTGGACTGGCCGAAGTTACCGAACAGGCCGGAAGCAGAGCCGGTCATGACGATGCGGCCATAATTGCGCTCTCGCATCGGATCCCACACAGCCTGAGTGCAGTTGAAAGCCCCGGTCAGATGGACATCGATGACATCGCTGAAATCCTGCTGGCCAAGCTTGGCAAAACTCCTGTCCCGCAGGATGCCCGCATTATTGACCAGAGCGTCGATCCGTCCCCAGCGGGACAACACATCCGCTACTGTCGCGTCGATTGCAGGGCGATCGGTAACCGAGGCGTGGTTGACCAGAGCCTGCCCGCCCGTAGCGTGAATCTCTCCGACGACATCGGCGGCTGGATCGTCGCTTTCGCCGGGCAAATCGACGACGACGACGCGGGCCCCCGCGCGGGAAAAAGCGAGTGCGTGAGAACGTCCGAGACCGCGTCCGCCGCCCGTGACAATCACGACCTGATCGGTAAAATCCATGGGTACACCCCTATTTTAGAATTGCGGGCCGATTTCGATGGAGAGGCCGGCTGTCTCTGGCCCCAGGACGATCTGGCAGGAAAGACGGGAATTCGGACGGACTTCGACGATGTCGCCCAGGGCTTCGATCATGTCGGCCTCGTCCTCACTGGGCGCGGGGAGCGGGTGATTGCTTCGCACGTAGATGTGGCAGCTGCCACACGATGACATGCCCCCGCATGTACCGGCCACACCGAGCCCTTCCTCACGCAGCAGGCGCATCAGCATTGTTCCATCTGGGGCTTCCAGCGTGTGCACGCCGCCGTCGCGATCCTGTACTTCTATCTTTGGCATAATTAGCTGGCGACAACGTAACGGGCGAGGGAGTCTCCCACGCAGGCGGGTTTGTCGCTCCCTTCGATTTCGATCGTCAGACGCAGGATCAGCTGGACCGCGCCTTTCTTTTCCTCGACGGAAAATATCTCGCCTCGCGCACGCACGCGTGACCCGGCGCGGACAGGTGTGAGAAAGCGCACCCTGTCGACTCCGGCATTGATCCCCATGGCGGCCCCGTTCACCGTGATCAGCTGCGGGATAAAGTAGGCGAACAGGCCAAGTGTCAGGAAACCGTGGGCAATGGTCCCGCCAAAGACGCTCGATGCCGCGCGCTCGGCATCGACATGAATCCACTGCCGGTCTTCGGTCGCCTCGGCGAAGGTGTCGATCCGATCCTGTCCGATCGTGAACCATTCAGTTACGCCAAGATCGGTTCCTTCCTGCCCGAGCAGCGCATTCGGTGTCTCGAAAACAGTGGGATTGTCCATCACAGCCGCTCGATGATCGTCACATTGGCAAGGCCGCCGCCTTCGCACATGGTCTGCAGGCCATATTTCCCGCCTGTGCGTTCCAGTTCGGCCAGCATTGTCGTCATCAGCCGGACGCCTGTCGCCCCCAGCGGGTGCCCGAGAGCGATTGCACCACCATTTACGTTGGTCTTTTCGTGAGGGATGCCAAGTTCCTGCATCCATGCCATGGGGACACTCGCGAAGGCTTCATTGCATTCGAACAGGTCGATGTCGTCCACCGTCAGGCCGGATTTTTCGAATGCATAGCGTGTTGCCGGAATCGGTGCGGTCAGCATCCATACCGGATCGTCACCACGCACGGTCATATAGTGAATGCGCGCCCGGGGTTTCAGACCATGTTCGCGCACGGCTTTTTCGGACGCTATCAGCATTGCTGCAGAAGCGTCCGCATTCTGGCTCGCGATGCCGGCATGAATGCGGCCCCCTTCGCGCAGAGTCTTGAGGCTGGCCATTTTTTCCAGGGTGGTATCCGGTCGTACCGTTTCATCCTGGGTAAAATCACCGACTGGCGTGATCTGACTCTTGAACCGGCCTTCACGGATGGCCGTATCGGCGCGCTGGTGAGAGGTCAGTGCGAACTGTTCCATTTCTTCCCGCGTGATATTCCAGCGTTCCGCGATAAGCTCCGCAGAACGATACTGGTTCACTTCCTCGTCTCCATATCGCGTTGTGAAGCCCGTCGATCCGGAAAAGGGATCGTCGAAGCCGAATGCGTTCCCTGCGGCCATCGATGCCAGAATCGGGATGGCATTCATCTGTTGCACCCCGCCTGCAATGACGAGATCTTGCTGACCGCTCATGACGCCAAATGCGGCGAAGTGGACGGCCTGCTGCCCCGATCCGCACTGCCGGTCGATGGCGACAGCAGGGATCGCCTCGGGCAGACCGGCTGCGAGCCAGCAGGTACGCGCAAGGTTGCCTGCGTTCGGGCCGATGGCCTCGAGCACGCCGAAGATTACGTCGTCGACCTGCTCCGGGTCGATTCCAGTCCGTTCGATGATCGCCCGAAGCGGTACGGCGCCCAGATCGGCAGGGTGCATTGTGGAGAGCGAGCCCTTCTTGCGCCCCAAAGGCGTACGTACGGCGTCGATGATATAAGCTTCAGGCATGCGGTGTCCGCTCCTCCTTCCAATGGTGCGGGCTGGTTAAGCTCCGGATGTGTCGGGAGGAAAGACCATGACGACATGGAGTCTCTTTCCGTACCACCTTTGGAAGATTTTGGTCCGCCTGAGTGGCGGCTGAATGGGATAGGTATTTGGGGGAGTCACAAATTGGCTCCCTGGCTGGGTGCAAATGCTATTTCCGAGGCTTGTCCGGTATTTCGCAGGTACCTACCCCAAGGGAGCAAGCCCAATCTGAATGGGCATCCTGAGAGGTTCGCGATGAATGAAGTAATGACAATTGAGCGCATCCAGACCAGCAAGGAACTGGAGCGTTGCCCTTTCCCGATTCCCTATGGTTGGTTCATGATCGAAGAGTCGGCCAAGCTGCCGGTTGGCGAGATCCGCAATATTCAGGCATTCGATCAGGAATGGGTGCTGTTCCGCGGAGAGAGCGGCAAGGTAGGTCTGAGCGACCCGTTCTGTCCGCACCTCGGGGCACATCTCGGTCATGGCGGGGTGGTCGACGGCGACAATATTCGTTGCCCGTTCCATCACTGGGAATTCGACGCAGACGGTTGGTGCAAGGCCATTCCCTACGCAAAAATCATGCCCGGTCTCGCCCGGAAGCGGCCGGTCCTGCGCACTTTGCCGGTAGAGGAACGTTACGGCGCCATCTTCGCCTGGTATCATCCCGATGGCGTCGATCCCCTCTTCCCGCTGCCGACCGTTCCTGAATTCGAGGCTGACGACAGGATCGAAACCAGGCGGGGGCAGTGGAACATCGGCACGGCCATTCAGGAAATCGGCGAAAACGGTGTCGATTACGCGCATTTGCGCTTCCTCCATGGTTCCCCGATCATTCCGGAGGGGGTCGCAAAGGCTGACGATTACAAGTTCTCCGTCGATATCGGCGATGGCTTCATCACGGGCGAGCATCACGGGCCCGGCATCCAGGTGATGCGGTTCAACAAAGATGGCGTCACCATGGTGATGTTCTCGACCCCTCTGCCTGTTGATCGGGAAATGACACTTTCACGCATGGCGTTCACGTTCCGCGATTACGCGGAAGGGAGTACTGAAAGGGGCATCGCCGAACATCTCTATGCTCACTCGATCGGTGCGGCTGAGGGTGAGGAATCGGCTGGCTTTGAATCGGTCGATTTGATCGTGTGGGATAACAAGAAGTATCGCCCGCAACCTCTCCTGTGTGACGGTGACGGCCCGATCCTGATGTGGCGCGAATGGTTCGCCCAATTCTATGCGAGCGAGAATGCAGCAGCCTGACCGCCTTGTGATGGAGGGCGCTTGCATGACGTCGGAGCGCCATGAGGTTACGATTGGACGCTTGTGTCCGGATGGAGAGACGATTTCCATCGCCTTCGAACTTCATTCTCCAACCCGGCCAGCGAAACAGCCTCTGATGCTGTTTTGTACGCCGGGCGGGGGGATGCGGCGTGGCTATTACGATCTCGATGGTGGCCCCGGGACGGAATTCAGTTTCGCCCGGGCCATGACGCAGGGAGGCCATTACGTGTTGGCGCTCGATCCGGTTGGCGTGGGTGAGAGCACACGACCGGAGGACGGCTTCACGCTTGGTGTGCCGGATATGGCTGATGCCAACCGCTTGCTGCTTGCTCACCTTCGCAGGGGCGAGGCAATCGGAAGCGATCTGGCGAAATTGCCGGTGGTGGGAGTCGGACATTCGGCAGGCGCGATTCTGACTGTCATGGCGCAAGCGCGCGGGGCATCTTTTGATGCCTTGTTGCTGCTCTGTTTCGGTGACGGAGGTATGCCGGAGATTCTGAACGAGGTAGAGAAGGCTGCAGCCGTCGATCCTGATTTTGGGGTTGGCCGTGTCGTGGAGCTTGCGCGTGCGCGTTTCGCGGATAGCGGTTATATTCCGACGATCGCACGCGATAGTGACAAGGCTGCCGCCCGTGCCTTGCTTGCCGTTCATGATACGCTGGTTGCCAATCTGGGGCAGTTTGCGATCCTGCCCGGTAATGTGCGTAAAGAACTGGCCGCGATTGACGTTCCGGTGATGGTCGCGGTGGGTGATCGCGATATGACGGGGCCGCCGCATCTGCTCGCACAGCGGTATGAGAATGCGCATGATTTTACGTTGTATGTGCTTGAAACATCAGGCCACCACTTGTTCGTAGCCTCCTCCGCAGCGCAATTCTTCACGCGCACGGCACATTGGCTTGATGGAGTAGCAGGAGTATTGAATGCCAAGACACGTTAAGGCTGGAATGAAATTGCGCAGTGCCGTGTGCGATACCCAGATCATGACCTTGAAAGCACCGGCTCGCGAGATCGATATCCGGATCGGCGGCGCGCCAGCGCTATTGCCGGATGAAGAAGGCGAAAGCACGGGGCTCGATCCAAAGTTCGCGGAAGGTACGCTCGCCGGCAAGCGTTATGTCGATGCTGACGAAACGATGGAATTCCTCTGCACCAAAGCCGGCCAGGGGACCGTCAGTGTGGATGGCGTTGCGTTGGCGGTGAAACTACCAAAGGCTTTGCCATCGTCCGATTGAGGCACTTGCCGGCTGAAGCTACCCATAAAGGGACTGATGAAGCCCCTTTATGGGCCTTTCGGTGTAGCGAGGGCGCGATTTATTCGATGCGCGGGGATTATTGGGCGAATGCTCCTTTCACCAGGGACAGGATGTTTTGCCCAATTTCTCGCGGTGAAGATCCGCCATCGACTTTGTACCAGATCGGAATGCTGTTGAGCATGCCCAGGATGAGATTTGCCAGGACGCGCTGATCGGTTCCGTCGGGTGTGTTGAACGCGGAAAGCAGTGAAGTGAAGCGGCGCTCATATTCATTGCGATGAGAAATCAGTGAGGCGCGCGCGGTGTCGCTAATTTCTGGCGGGAGAGTGAGCATGACCAATACCTGAAAACCTTCCCGATCCAGCAATGCCTCGACATGGGCCAATATTGCGGCGGTGAAGCGTACCCAGGGTTCTTCAATATCCTCGATTGCGGCATCGACTGCCCTTTGGATCTTGGCGACGCTCTCGCTGACAACGGAAACGAGCAAGTCCTCTTTGGAGCTGAAATGATGGTATAGCGACGCGGGCATGATCCCGACCTCCGCCGCGATGTCTCGCATCGAGCTGGCCTCATACCCGCGTGTTGCGAACAAGATGCTTGCCACCTGCGTTATATATTCACGCCGGGCAAAGTTACGCGCACGGGGTTTTATTTGTTTATTTACAAGGGTATTTTCTTTGATTTTTGGCTTCACGATAAAAATTCTCGTAATTTGATTAGCAGTGAAACTGGTGTTTGTTTAAGTATTCGCTCCTACCCTGTCGTTTCATATCACCGTGCCACTCTGGGATGTTGCCGGAACGTGCCACCGCGCAGATGCTCGCCAAGTTGATGATATTGAGCGCTGCGAGTTATTCGGTTCGGTGAACTCTCGATAAAAAACGAGCGGAACGCAGCAAGGCTGCGGCATATATCTGATCGCACATCTTGACTGGAACATATTCGCTTATCAAACGATCGTTAGATTGGTTTTGCGCCAAAGAAAAGGGTTGGTTTCCGTCAATGATCCTCTCAAATCTTGTCACGAAGCGGAGTAAGAAACGGACCAGTGGCCGTATGTCTTGGCTTGAGTGCAGTTGTGAGAGGTTGCGAAATGGGAAAGGCCCTGCACGGATCATAGGCAGAGCGTTTTTAGCCTTCGACGTGGCGGATCATGTCTAAACTCGGGGAGCAAAACGGCGATCATCCGGCTCTTGCCTGGCGAAGGTCGGGTCTGATGGCGATAACTGGCCGCCCGGATGGAGATGAACTGGTCTATCCCGCCGCGATTACGACAGTGGCCAACAATGCTTTGAATGGCTTGAAGAGGCTGGCTCGCGATCCATCAGGTTTACCGGCGAACGGTGCGTTGCTCCTGGGCGAGAGGTCACGTTTACTCGGGCTCAAAAAAGGTGGGCGGATGTCCGCCAACGGTTCCTGCTGTCTGCTCGATGCGTATGACGGGCGAATTGCGCTCAACCTCGCGCGCGCGGATGATTGGGACTTACTTCCAGCCCTCCTCGATGGAGAATGTCCGGACAATTGGCAAAAGCTTGCAGCGGCCATTCATGTACGCTCTGTGGCGGCCTTGGTTGAGCGGGGAATGGAATTGGGTTTGCCCATTGCGGCAGAGCGGATGCCTTACGCCGCAGAACCATGGACGTTCAGCTCAGCTGGTACGACGCGCGGGAGAACGACGCCGTTGGTAGTCGATCTCTCCTCTCTCTGGGCCGGGCCGCTGGCTGCGTCCTTGCTGGGGGCGATGGGGGCAAAGGTCATCAAGGTTGAAAGTATCGCGCGCCCGGATGGGGCGCGGCGAGGCAATCGGCAATTCTATGATCTGCTCAATGCTGAAAAGGCCAGTGTCGCGCTGGACTTTGACTCCGTGTCAGGCCGCAGGCAACTGCGCAATCTGATCGACAGCGCCGATATCGTTATCGAGGGATCGCGGCCACGCGCACTCAGGCATCTTGGGATCAATGCAGAAGAACTGGTGGCTCAGGGGATGATCTGGGTCTCCATTACCGCGCACGGTCGCTACGGAAAGGCGGGCGAGCGGATCGGATTTGGTGACGATGCTGCGATTGCCGGAGGCATCTCCGCATTTATGGGGGCGTATTGGGGCATTCCCATGTTTGCGGGAGATGCGATTGCGGACCCCTTGGCTGGTCTGCATGCCGCATTGGCAGCCTGGACTTGTTGGAGCAAAGGTTCCGGTGGGTTGATTTCCGTCTCCTTGGCGGATGGGGTGCGGCACGCCCTGCATTATCATGCGGCCGCTGCAGAAGAGCTTCCGCACTGGCAAGCCATGGCTCAACATGATGCGGCACCTATGTATCCCATGCGCTCATCTCCTTCCGCGCGAGCTCTGGGGGCCGATAACGACAGTGTTCCAGCATGCTGATACGCAACGCAGAGGTGAAGGGCTGCCGGCGGGACGTCCGTATCGAAGCGGGAAAAATCGCCAGCATCGCCCCTGCCTTGTCTCCGCTTGCCGCCGAAGTGATTGTGAATGCTGGAGGTGGAGCATTACTTCCCGGCCTTGTCGATAATCACTGTCATTTGATGGCGACTGCCGCCGCGCTGCAATCGATCCCTTGCGGCCCGCCTGATGTGCGGGATGGGCCATCATTGGCAGAAGCGTTGCTTACTACGCCGGGAAGCGGGTGGTTGAGGGGCATCGGTTATCATGAATCCGTCGCTGGTGAGATCGATCGCCAATGGCTGGATCTCCATGGCCCGCGCCGGCCGGTTCGCATTCAACATCGCAGTGGACGAATGTGGATTCTGAACAGTGCGGCTCTGGATTGCCTTGGGGACAGGGCACCGGCCGATGGCAGATTGCTTGACCGGGACGACTGGCTGCAGGCCAGGCTGCGTAAGCAACCGTTGGATCTCGCGGAGGTCGGACGGCGTCTGGCCGCTCGCGGTGTCACCAGCATAACCGATGCGACGGTGCGAAACGGACCGGAAGAATACGAGACACTGGCGACTGCGGGCCTGCCACAGCGGCTTGTTGTTATGGGACAAATGAGCTTGGCTGGTCAAAGGCCGCTCCACCGGGCACGGGTGGGGGCGCACAAGCTTCATTTCCACGATCACGACCTGCCGCCACTGGAAGATGTCGTACGTGCCGTAGGTGTGGCGCATGACGATGGACGCGTCGTTGCGGCGCACTGCGTGACTTATGCGGAGCTGGCTTGGACGCTGAGTGCGATCGAGGAGGCAGGGGCTCTTGCCGGCGACCGTATCGAACACGGTGCGCTCATCGACGATCATTTCGCGGAGTGGATCGCCAGGCTGGGTTTGACGGTCGTCACGCAACCGCACTTTCTGGCGGAACGGGGCGATGCCTATCGTCTGGATGTTCCGTCGGGCGATCATCCTCGGCTCTATCGTCTGGGAGGGCTGATGCGCCAAGGCATTCCACTGGCCGGAGGAAGCGATGCACCCTTTGGCGGACTTGATCCGTGGCTTTCCGTCGCAGCAGCCGTCAATCGGCCTCACGGCTTCGGGAATGACGAAATGCTCTTGCCAGATGCGGCATTGGCAATGTGGACCGGACACCCCGATGATCCTGGGGGGGCATCAAGAATGGTCGAGGAGGGAGAGGTAGCTGATCTCTGTCTCCTCGATCGAGGTTGGGACAAGGCTGGCCGTGATCCTGCCGCGGTTGCGGTCGACCTGACGGTTGTCGGGGGCGAGATCGTTCATCAGGAAACTGCAATCGCCGCGCAATCAAACATCTGAACGGTATGCAATTCTCATCATTTTATCACGTGCAATAACAGCGTGGGATAGACAGGCGTTCGATCACGGACACGGCAAAGTCGGACAAGGATCTGTTTCATCCATTAATTCAAGTGGTTCAGCTTCGGCGGCATCAAGCTTTTTCATTTTCTTTCGATGCTGCTGGCCTGGTTGGGGCTTTCCAGTTTCGGTCGAAGCAGCAGCATCCTGTTGGCGGCTAGTTGCTGCTGCACTGGTGTCCGAGTTGGATAGTGACGGCTGCGCTATGGCATTGCTGGCCCCGAATAGTGCTGCTGCCATAAAGGTGAGAATCGAATAGTCTGTCTTTTTCAAAGCTTCCTCCCCTTTTGAGGGTCCAGCCATATTTCTTCCAATATGAGTCCCTCGTGAATGTCATGAGGGAATGGGAAGAACACTATTCTATTGACCTGTGAAATGTTTTGCCGTGCCATCTGCCCGGGCAGGTGTCTTTTTGATTATATGAAGTGCTTTTGATTTTATAGTTTAGCCGTATAGATATTTGAAACGTCATGCTTGCGTATGACATGCTGGCCAGATCATCCTCTGAGATGAGCGATGCACGCCCCAGTGTTCGGTCGAGGCAGGAGCGCCAAATGCTGCGCACAATTTTTGCAGCAATCTGCATCTGCAAACGATGCTTGCCGAGCTTTCTGACGGGGACGCCGACCTTTCGATCAGGACGAATTTCTATGGATTCCCGGGCTGTCGGGCTATGTGTTTAGCGCTGCTGTTTTCTATCTTGCGAATCCAGAATTCCACGTTAACAATACACTCTGTTAAGTAATAAAAATGAACAGCAGGGAGAGGGCTCGTGAGGGCTGGCCATTTGGCCGAACGGGTAATGATGTGCCCGGTTCGGCGCTGATAACCACAGTTCCATCTGTTGCCGATCCACTCGGTGCAGAGGTTCGCAGCCCAATGGCTTCATTTGAAGCACGCACGAATGCTTCCAACTTCCTCAGGATGTTACCGGACGCTGCCAAAGGCAGCATCTTGTGGCGCTTTGTCCGAGTAATTCAGGCGCGGACAGGGGGCGCAAGCGCCCCTAAATTTGGCCTGACTATGTGTGAAGAACTGAACCTCAAAGTCATATATAATTTTTGAGAGAGGGTGGGGGATGTCTAAGAAAAAATTCCTGATGCAAACTGCGGCCATTGCTATCGCGGCTGGGGCTGCATTTCCCGGTGCGGCGTTTGCGCAAGCGCCGGCGGAACAGAGCGTCCGCAGCGGAGGGTTGGGTGAAATCGTCGTCACAGCCCAGCGTAAAGAAGAAAGCCTGCAGGATGTGCCGGTCGCGGTCACCGCATTGAACAGCGAGACGCTGGACAACCTGCGCGTCACTGACGTGCAGAACCTGTCCGGGTTGGCGCCAAACCTTGCGATTACCACTCAGGGTATTCAATCGATTCCGACAATCAGTATTCGCGGTATCACGTCGGGTACATCGGACAATGCGGTTGATCCGAAGGTCGGCATCTATCTCGATGGCGTTTACATCGGCCGTTCAGTGGGCGCGATTTTCGATCTTGCCGATATCGAGCGTGTGGAAGTGCTGCGCGGGCCACAGGGAACACTGTTTGGCCGCAACGCGACCGGTGGTGCAATCAGTCTGATTACGGCCACGCCCACGGGTGAATTCGGCGTCAAGGCCATGGCTTCCTATGGCAATCAGGATTCATTGCGGTTCCGTACCACTGTCAACTTGCCGCAGATGGGCCCACTTTCCGTCAAGTTTTCGTATCTTCATGACGAATCCCATGGCTGGATGAAGAATCTGGCCGGAGGGCAGCAGGTCGACCTCAGCCTTCGTGAGCCGACATTCGGCAAGATCACCTACGCGGATCGTCTTGGCGCCCGCAACGTGGATGCGTTTCAGGCAGCCGCCAGACTCGATTTCGGCGGTAATCTCACGGTCGATTACCGTTTTGACTACACGGACAGCAAGACTGTCGGCAGCCCGGTGCAGGTGCTTGGCCATACGGGCGATCTGGCGCAGTTGACCAAGGCTGTATTCGCGTTTCAGCAGTTGACGGGTGGGATTACCAACTTCGGCGAAAAGCCGCTGTCGCAAGTTGCCAACTCGACCTCTGTCCAGCCTTTGACAGTGGAAGGGCATAATCTCACGCTGACCTGGCAGGCCAGCGACGCATTCACTGTGAAGAGCATTACCGGCTATCGCAAATTCAAGCAGAAGCCGAACAGCTACGACCTTTCGGGTACCGGTGGCCTTCGTTTCTCTGCCGCGCAATTTGGCGCCCTGCTTCAAGGCGATATCGCTGGCGTCACGGATCCTGCCAATGCGGCTGGCCCCAATGACCGCTTCTACACGCTCCTGACGGCGCGCAGCACGTCCCAGAAGCAGTTCACTCAGGAACTGCAGGGTGTGTACTCGAGCGACGCGTTCGATTTGACTTTCGGCGGCTTCTATTTCCATGAACGCTCGCCGGCGCTCAATATCCTCGGCGTCATGCAGCCGACCATTAATGGCACTGTCGTGCCGATTCCCGCGTTTGACAGTGTCTTCGGGAATGGTGTGAACGAGACGATCGTGAGGAACAGCTCCTTGGCGGGCTATGCGCAGGGAACCTTGCACATCAGCGATCAGCTCGATTTCTCGCTGGGTGGACGTTATACGCATGACAAGCGCGAAACGGAGCTTATCCGCAGTGGCGCGCCGGGCGTCGGTAGTGGTGGCACTTTGCCGCCGGGAACTTACAAGAAGAAGTATAACGAGTTCACTTACAGCGCTATCCTGACCTACCGGCCGAGTTCGGATATCACGACCTATGCCAAGGTTTCGACCGGATATGTCGCTGGCGGTATTCTCGGCGCGATCCCCTATGGTCCGGAAAAGGTCACTTCCTATGAAGTGGGCCTGAAATCGGAACTGCTGGATCGTCGCTTGCGGGCCAATTTGTCCGGCTACTACATGGACTACAAGGATCTCCAGATTCAGACTTTCCAGGATGGCGTCCAGCGCTTTGAAAATGCGGGTAAGGCGCGTATTTGGGGTCTTGAGGCGGAATTCACTGCGGTTCCGGTCAATGGCCTCAATCTGGAGGCGAATTTCGGCTATCAGAACTTCAAGTACAAGGAATACCTGTCCACGGTTGGCGGAAGTGTTGTCGATGTCGCGGACATCGCGCGCCCGATTTACACGCCAAAATGGAACATGCGGTTCTCCGGGCAATATGATTTCCCGGAATTCTCCTCTGGCGGTCACTTCATGATCCGGTTGGACAGCCGCTATCGCTCGACAGTGCCGCTCGGCACATTTCCTGCGGATACACCGGAAGTCGATGCCCTGGCAGTGGCCAAGGGGCACTGGATCGTCGATGGACGCCTCGGTCTGGTCCAGATGCCCCTTGCAGGAGCCAAAGTGGGCGTGTCGCTTTGGGGACAGAACCTCTTCGACAAGGATGACGTGATGCTGTTCGGTCCGACTGCGATCGTACAGACCGGTCAGTTCATCAACGGCCGCCTCTATGGCCTCGAGGTGAACCTCGAATTCTGATCGTTGGCCGGGCCGGATTTTCTATCCGGCCCGGCATTCTTCCGGGCCTCTCTCGTTCGGGAATACGATCAGCTCACGGACATAGGATTCCGATCGGAATAGTACGCTCGTTGCTGAGCCTGCGGCTGTGGCAATCATCGGTAGTTTGTCGAGCAGGAAGGCTACGTCTCCGGATATCGCAAGCTGCCATTGACCGGATGGGAATGGAAATAGACCGTTCCCGTGATCGTGTTGGCTTCATAACGGTGTTCTCACCCAAGCCTTGCCAGAGGATCCCATTCAACCGGACCTGCCTGAGAAATCGGGATTGAAAGTCGCGCAAGCTTGTTGTGGCTGCTCTGCCCCAAAAGTGACGTTGTCACTCTTGATCGAAGTAGAGCTGGTATGACCCTGGCATTCAGATCTTCCGAAGTAACGTGGAGCGGCGCGGGGCTCAGCTCGTCATTGCGATTGACCAATACTACTCTCCGGTCCCTTGGTTCGAAAAGTATGCGGCGGTGGTCGGTTGCCAGAGGCCCAACTGCCATAACGGCAGCCGAGATCGCCGTGTTGATCCCATGAAACATTGCAGGCCGTTTGTTCAACGGCTTAGCCGCCCTGATTAATTTTCCATATTTTTGCCGTGCATCGATCTCAGAGTATGCATGCTTTGCATCTGTAAGTGACCAGTAAAGGTCTCGACATCGTGTGGTAGCTGCATTCCGTTTTCACGCGGCGGGCACGGCCAGAGGCCCCTTGTCAGGATAGAATGCAAATGCGCCCCGAGTGAGAGGCTTGGGGCCCCCTTGCGCTTGGATATCAGCACACGATTCGATGTTTCTGTGCAACACAAGGGTTATTCCCGGGGGGTGGAGATGGCTTTCATAGCCAGTCTCGACCAAGGTGAGTATACAAAATTTCACAATAAGTAGTTGATTAAATTTATATATATCACCCTTCTGGGCAGGTCGCATGAAATTTTCCGTAGCGTCTCAAATTTGCATTGACTGGCAAAATTTGTCGGACTACCAAAGTTGCACTAGAGGTTAGAATATGCCATCTATTACGAATGCGTGCGTTAGTGCGCGCAATGGGGTGGATGCACAGGGAGGGTGTCATGCGATTGAAGGCAGTTGCAATTCTATTGGCGAGCAGTGCCTTGACCTATACCGGTCAGGCTGCTGCACAGGATGCAAACGACGGCGATGCTGCGGCGGATAGCCAAAAGGAAATTATCGTAACGGGTACGCGCATCGTGCGCGATGGCTATACGGCGCCTACGCCGGTTACTGTGGCCTCGACCGAAGATCTGGCGAAGACTACGCCATCCAGCATTCCCGACGCTCTCAACAAGCTCCCGCAGTTCCAGAATTCGCTGAGCCCCGGCAAATCCGCCAACAACTTCTCGTCAATTCCGATTCACGGAAACATCCTCAACCTGCGTGGTCTGGGGACTCCCACAGCCAATCCAAAGGGGCCGTTGCGTACCCTGGTTCTGTTCGATGGTCTTCGCGTTCCGCCGACGACTTACATTGGTACGATTGACACGAACGTCATTCCGAACCTGCTGGTCAACCGGGTGGATGTGGTTACTGGCGGTGCATCCGCCGCATGGGGCTCCGATGCTGTTGCCGGTGTAGTGAACTTCGTACTCGACAAGGAATTCACCGGGATCAAGGGGCAGGCGCAAGCCGGTATTTCCCAGCGGGGCGATAACGAAAACCAGCGCTTTGGCCTGGCATACGGTACGCCCTTCGCCGACGACCGCGGTCACTTCCTAGCCAGCGTCGAATACTCCAACAACGATGGTATGCTGCGCAGCGATCGCAAGATTGGGCGTCAGAGCTACACTTACGTTGGTTCCAATGCCAACTGCGTAAACACTACCAGCGATCCGACGGCTTGCTCCCCGGGTGGCAGCCTCAATCCGTTCGTCGCCCAGTCGGATGTTCGGATTGGAGGTAACAACGACATCGGCATTCTGAAGGGCTCCAGTGTCCCGGGTTTTCCCTACACCGGTTACGCCTATAATGGCGATGGCACGTTCAGGCCGTTTGACAACGGCACTCCGACCGGAACGCCCGGCTTCGGCATTGGTGGCGACGGTTATACGATCCCTGCGGATACCGCTGCGGTTGCACCTTACAAGACATGGCAGGGCTTTGGCCGGTTGAGCTATGACCTGACCGACAATGTGAATGCTTATGTTCAGGGAATCTATAGCCGGACGGATCTGAGCTACGATGCTCTGGGCAATTCCCTCGTGACGCCGGTCAACCTGTACAAGGGCAATCCCTACCTTCCCGCCAGCATTGACTCGCTTTTGACTACCGCGGATGACTATGTCAGCTTCGGCCAGTATTCTCCGGGCAATCCCGCGCCGCGAGCAAAAGAGCGGACCGATTTCTGGATGGGGACGGTCGGGTTCGATGCGACGTTTGGCGATTTCAAAGCCAGCCTGAGCTACACCCACGGTGAATCGACGCATAAGGTCGCGCAGTCCGGTCTTTATGACCAGCGCAAGCTTTATGCCGCAGTTGATGTCGTAACTGATCCCGACAGTGGTGATCCAACTTGCCGCGTGCTGCTGGATCCCGTTTACGCGTCCGCCTTTTCGGGCTGTCTGCCGCTTAACGTCCTTGCCGGGGCACCGGCGATCAGTTCACCGGAAGCTTATGACTATGTCACGGGAACATCGCGGTATCGCGCAAAGCTGAAGCATGACTCGATTGTCGGTACGATCAGCGGCAGTCCGTTCAGCCTGCCCGCAGGTCCGGTCGATGTCGTAGTCGGCGCGGAATGGCGCAAGCAAAGCCTCCTGCTCACCAGCAACGCCGATCCGGCCACGCTGGATACGACTGAAGAGCGGGACGCATATTTCGCCGGCCTGCGTGGTGTTCCCAGCAGTGTTCTGTACTACTGGCTGATGAATGTCGGCGTTGCCGACGGCAGTGAAACCGTCAAGGAAGTGTTCGGTGAAGTCGCCGTTCCGATCCTTGCCGATACGCCTGGTTTCCAGGAACTGAGCGTCAATGGTGCCGTCCGTTATACCGATTATTCGTCCTCCGGCGGCGTCACTACCTGGAAGGTAGGTGCGACCTGGAAGCCGATCGATGATCTTCTTTTCCGTGGCCTCTATTCACGCGACATCCGTGCGCCCAACCTCTACGAACTCTATCGCGGAGACACGAGCGGCATCGGCATCGTGCTGGACCCGGTGACCAAGATCAATTTCAATATTCCGACGGTCAGCGGTGGTAACCGTAACCTGGATCCGGAAGTTGCGAAGACCTTCTCACTGGGTGCAGTTGTCACTCCCAGCTTCTTCCGGGGCTTCAGCCTTGCGGTGGACTATTATTCGATCAAGCTGGACAAGGCGATTGACTCGCTGAGTGCGCAGCAGATCGTCGACAACTGCTATACCTTCGGACCGAGCGCGCCGACCTGCTCGCTCATCAGCCGTCCGTCGCCCACCGAGTTCCCGACTCTCGTCCGCATCGCGGAAGCGAACATTTCTTCGCTGAAGACGGCGGGTATCGACATCGACGCGACCTATCGCACGATGGTTGGCGATACCGGCGCTCTCACTTTCCGCCTGTACATGAACTATCTCGACAAGTTCACCACCCAGCTCACGGCGGATCAGCCTGTGCTGCACTTCGAAGGTGTCAGCTTCGTCGGTTCGAACCCGGTCGGCTATCCACGCTGGCGTGGTTCGTTGATGGTCGATTACAGCAATGGACCGTTCGGCATTACAGTGTCGGAACAGTACATTCACAGCATGCGGCGTGGCCGTCCGGGTCAGACCGAAAACTTCGTCGACGCGAAGGTTCCGGCTGTCTGGTACACCGACTTGTCGTTGCGCTACACCTTGCCGGTCAAGAGCGGCACGGTCGAGCTCTTCGGCACCATCAACAACCTGTTCGACAAGGACGCACCGTTGGTGCCGGGCACGGTGCCGGGCGTGAACCTGCCGACCAATATCTCGGTTTACGATGTGATTGGCCGTTCGTTCACGGCGGGCGTTCGCTTCGAATTCTAAGTGCGCGTGGAGCAGGGCGGGCGAGTGTGACGCGCCTGCCCCCTCGGGGCGGATTTCCAAATGGAAATCCGCCCTTTTTCTTTGAGTGGGAACATACGGATGCTGCACGATCCGCTGGCTTGGCGGACGCGTTTCTCCGTGGCGCGCGCGCATGGCATGGCGCGTACGGAACTGGCTTCTGCTTAGCGCTTGATAGTGAAGGTCAGGCGAAACAAGGTTCCGCCGAAGCGGCTGTCGGCGCTCTCGTATGACGGATCGACCGGACTGACGAGATCCTGCCCGACATCGAAGTTTTCGCTGTGCGAAATCACTAGCGGGAAGGTTCGCGGAACCCGTCCGCGTGCCAGTTCGACCCCATCTGCTTCCAGAATGGCTGTCGCCGCACTTCCGGGCTTTTCGTGATCCAGTTCGAGACGCAGGCCGATCTTGTGGCGACCGGCAGCTATGGGCATGGGTGCGGCCACGCGGGTTACCTGCGCGGGTGTCAGATTATACGTGAACACGGGCCGCCCGTTGTCGAGAAACAGTGCATAACCGCCAAAGCGTCCGCCCTGGGCTACCAGCACGCCGTTTTCCGCTTCGGCCAGTGCTACGTCCGCCTCAATGTCGAACGAATGACCGATCACATCGGGTGCGACGGCTTCGGCCAGTTGCGTCTGTCCGCGATCGTAGCTCAAGATCGCGCGTGTCTTGTTGGGGGAGGGCATCCCCCCCTGTCCGCCGGCGCTGGCATGTATGGGCAGTATGTTTTCAGCCTGCGCTTCCTGCCAGAAAAGCCGTTTCAGGGCCGCGAGCCTTTTCGGATGAAGGGCGGCCAGATCCTTCGACTGGGAAAAATCCCTGTCGAGATCATAGAGTTCCCACTTCCGGTCATCGACTGGGGTTGGCTTGGGGGCGCTGCGTTCCCATGGCGAGGCAATGGGCGTCGTCGCCGCAAACCAGCCATCGTGGTAGATGCCCAGATTCTCACTCATTGCGAAGATCTGCCCGGTACGCGGTGAGGGCAAGTCCGAATGGGCGATGGTTGCGGCGGCACTTATGCCGGTGACGGGCTGTTGGGGCACCCCTGCAAATGTATCCGGTGCCTTGATGCCCGCGATATCGAGCACAGTGGGCATGATGTCGCTGACATGGAGAAACTGGCTACGCATCCCGCCCGGATCAGGGACATGCCCCGGCCATGACAGCACCATTCCATTCCGGATGCCGCCAAGGTGGGAACCGTAGCGCTTGGCCCAGGGGAATGGTGCATTCATCGCCCAGCCCCAACCGCCCGGGTTCAGGTTGTAGGCAAGCCGCGTCCCGATTTCGTCAGCGTGCTCGGCCACGTAGTCGGGGTCTTCCGCAAGCCCGTAAAGTGCGGATTGTTCGAACAGCTTGCCGTCGAAACGGCCTTCCGCGCTGGCCCCATTGTCGCCCTGAATGTAGATGACGACAGTGTTTTCCAGTTGGCCGCTCTGGCTTAGTTCGTCGAGCACTCTACCGATCTGGTAATCAGCGTAGGCGAGCGACGCGGCATATGCCTCCATGAACCGTGCATAGAGCCTGCGTTTTTCAGGAGACAAGCTGCTCCATAGCGGCAGGTTCTCCGGTCTTGGGGCATCACGGGTGCCTGAAGGGATGATCCCCATGGCGAGCTGTCGTCGGACCGTTTCCTCCCGCATGACATCCCAGCCTGCGTCGAACTTCCCGCGAAAGCGGTCCAGCCACTCTTTGGGCGCATGATTGGGCGCATGGGCAGTGCCCGGCGCATAGTACATGAAGAAAGGTTTCTCGGGTTCGCTGGCCCGTTCCTCGGAAATCCAGGCGATGGCATGATCGGCAAGATCGCGATCCAGATGATATGCCGGATCGGCAGGCAGTGCGATGGGGCGCGTGTTTTCGATCAGCGCTGGCTCGAATGCGCTCGTGTCCGCGCCCAGAAACCCATAGAAATAATGAAAGCCGAGACCGGTGGGCCAGCGATCGAATGGCCCGTTGGGCCCCATTTCCCATTCCGGTGTGATATGCCCCTTGCCGATCATGGCCGTCGCATATCCATGGGTGGCAAGGATTTGCGGCAGGGTCGCCGCACTCTTGGGTATGATGCTGTTATACCCTTCGTAACCGGTCGGCCAATTGGCGGTATACCCCATGCCGACAGCCTGCGGATTGCGTCCTGTCAGCAGCGCTGCGCGGGTGGGCGAGCAAATTGCAGTTGTATGGAACCGGTTGTAGCGCAGCCCCTGACTAGCCAATGCGTCGAACGTCGGTGTGGGGATCGGACCGCCGAAAGTGCTCGAAGATGCGAAGCCCACATCATCCGTCATGATGACCAGGACATTGGGGGCTCCTGCGGGTGCGTGCGTCGGTTCAGGAAATGAAGGCGGGGGCGAACTGGCGGGATCATGGCCGTTGATGATCTCGCGCTTGGCGGTGTAGCCGTCCGGCTGGGCGACCGTGATGCCGGGCCCGGCGATGGTGGACAGGCTTCCTGTGATCAACAGGGCCAAGCGGCTCATCCTACGAAAACTCCCTGCCATTTACTCCCGCCTTTCGTCAGTCTCTTCGCAACAGCAGCGCCTGGGCCTGTTTGAGGTGAGCGGCATCAACCATCTTGCCGTTGATTGTCAGCACGCCCATGCCCGGATCGTTGGCGAATGCATCGACGATTGCCTGCGCGCGAGCGATTGCGTTGGCATCTGGTGTAAATGCCCGATTGATGATGGGCACTTGTGATGGATGAATGGCCATCATGCCGGTGAATCCGTCTTGTGCCGCGCGCGCGGCGCGGCGCACCAGCCCGGCTTCATCGCGAATATCGGGATGAACGGTTTCGATTGCCGGGACGCCACAGGCTTTCGCTGCGAACAGCGTCATCGTGCGGGCATGTGCGAAAGGTGGCGTCAGCGCACCGGCGCTGTCGCGGTTGGATTCCGCACCGATGCCGGACGCCAGATCTTCTGCACCCCAGGTCAGGCCGCACAGGGTAGTGGCATGATCACGGAACGAGCCCAGCTCGAACACGCTGCCAGGAGTCTCGCAAGTCAGCGGCAGGAGCGGGGGCAGCGATTGGCCAGCCAGATCCTGCAATGTTTCGATCGAGTCTTTGCCTTCCGCTTTCGGCAGCATGATCGCGTCGGGGGAGGCAGGAAGGATCGCGGCAAGATCATCTGCAATGAATGAACTATCCACCGGGTTGACGCGCACGATCAACGTAGCGCCATGATCGCGCGCTTGCGCCAGTTGCGCCGCGACGGCTGCTCTCGCTTCGTCCTTGGCCGCCGGGGCAACGGCATCTTCGAGATCGAGGATCAGCGCATCGGCACCGAGTTTCAGCGCTTTCTCCATTCGATCGGGCCGGTCACCCGGTACGAACAGCAGGGAGCGCAAACGCAGAGTCTCACGCATGGCGTCAGAGCCGTTCGACAATGGTGACGTTGGCCATGCCGCCGGCCTCGCACATGGTTTGCAGGCCATAGCGCATGCCACGGGCACGCAGCGCATGGATCAGAGTGGTCATCAGTTTTGCGCCCGACGCGCCGAGCGGATGGCCCAGCGCAATACCGCCGCCATTGACGTTCATGCGCTCGGGATCGGCCCCCACCACTTTTGCCCAGGCGAGCGGCACTGGCGCGAAGGCTTCGTTGACTTCGTAAAGATCGATTTCACCGATTGAGATACCCGACTTGTCGAGCGCTCTCTGTGTCGCGGGCAGGGGGGCCTCGAGCATGATGACCGGATCGCCTCCCAGCACCGACATGTGGCGGATGCGGGCCATCGGCTTGACGTTCAAGCGCTTGAGACCAGCTTCGTTGACGACCATCAGAGCGGCCGCACCATCGCAGATCTGGCTGGCATTGGCTGCGGTAATGACTCCGCCTTCCGACAGCGTCTTCATCGTGCCCATCTTTTCCAGGCTGGCGTCGGGGCGAATGCCTTCGTCATGCTTGTGAACGACTTCCTCGCCGTCCGGTGTCGTAACCGTGATCGGTACGATTTCGGCTTCGAATGCGCCTGTCTGCGTCGCAGCGGCGGCGCGTTGGTGGCTGAGCAGCGCGTACTCGTCCAGTTCCCGCCGCGAGAAGCCATATTTCCGGGCCATCATCTCGGCACCGGCAAACTGGGTGATGACCCCATCGCCGTAGCGTGCATCGAAGCCCGGACTGCGCCAGGTGCCGAAGCCATGCTTGGCGGCCAGCGTCCAGGGAAGGCCCATCGGAACGCGGGTCATGCTTTCGATGCCTGCGGCAATCACGATGTCCTGAATGCCGCTCATGACAGTGGCGGCAGCGAAATGAAGCGCTTGCTGGGAAGATCCGCATTGCCGATCGACTGTCGTGCCAGGGACGGTGTCGGGAAGACCTGCGACGAGAGCAGCGTAACGGGCGATGTTCGCCCCCTGCTGTCCGCCAGGGCATGCACAGCCCATGATGACATCGTCGATTGATTCCGGATCGGCACCAGTCCGGACGATCACGTCTTTCAGCACGTGGGCGGCAAGATCGACAGGATGGACTCCGGCCAGGCGTCCGTCCCGTTTGCCTCCGGCAGTGCGATTGGCGGCAACGATATAGGCTTCACTCATGACTATGCCTCCTTCTGCTGGACGCCGGTAATGCGGATGCCGCTGCCGGGGACCTTGTATCGCCGGTTGAGCGCGATCAGCACGCTGGTCAGGCCTTCTGCGACAACGGAATTGCAGAGTGGCCCGGCATTCCACGCGGTCAGGCCGATTTCCTCCGCCAGTGCCACGACCTCATCCGCGGCGGCAGGATCGTCTGCGCAGACCAGAACCTCGCAATCGACGTCTTCGTCGAGGTGCATCAGGTGATGGGCCGATATGTTCTGGAACGCGGACACCACCCGGACCTCGTCGCCGAGAATTTTTTGTACGGCTTCGACTGCGGAGCCACCTTCCGGTAACTGCACGCGGCTCACTTTTGGCGGCACGAGCGGTACGGTCACGTCGATCAGAATCTTGCCTTTCAGCGCATCTGCGACATCGCCAACGGTCGGTTGTTGTGCCGCATAGGGCACGGCGAGGCAGACGATGTCGGCTGCCATCGCCGCCTCGCGATTGGTTGCCCCGCGAAGATTCCCGCTATCGAGTTGTGCATTCAGTGCGTCTGCGGCTTCCTGTGCCTTGGTGACGTCCCTGCTGCCGATAATGACGGGGCGCCCCTTGGCCGCCCAGCGGAAGGCCAGCCCGCCGCCTTCCTTCCCGGTACCGCCCAGTACGGCGATCGTTTTCCTGTCACTTTGCGAAGTCATGTGGTTCCTTCCGGGGGCATTCAGGCCTTGCGGCGCGGTCGAGTCTGGTTGAGCGGCGCCAGTGGCGCACAGGCGTAGCCCTTGTGGCGAAGCACTTCGTCCACCGGGCCATAGAGTGTGGTGCGCTGGCGCGGGGTACGGCCTAGCGATGCGATCAATTGATCCATGGCTTCAGGCGGCATTTCCTGCCCGTGGGTCGTTCCGGCCGCGCGTGAGATGCTCTCGTTCATCAGGGTTCCGCCAATGTCGTTGGTACCCGATTGCAGACAGAGCGCCGCGCCCTGCGGGCCTAGCTTCACCCAGCTCGTCTGGATCGATGTGATGTGGGGGTGCAGCACCAGTCGCGCGACAGCGTGCATCAACCGCACTTCGCGCAAGGTCGGGCCGAGACGGGTCTGCCCGCGCAGAGAGATCGGAGCCTCCATATGCACGAATGGAAGCGGGACGAATTCCGTGAAGCCGCCCGTTTCCCGTTGCAGGTCACGAACGGCGATCAGGTGCCGCGCCCAGTGATGCGGTCGGTCGAGATGGCCGAACATGATCGTGGCCGTCGTCTTCAGCCCGACGCTGTGCGCGGTACGGACAACTTCCAGCCATTCGGCCGTGTTCAGCTTGTCCGGGCAGAGAAGCGCGCGCACTTCATCGTCCAGAATCTCTGCCGCCGTGCCGGGCAGGGTCCCGAGCCCTGCTTCTTTCAGACGGACGAGATAATCTTCGAGCGGGAGATTGAGCGTGGCAGCCCCATGCATGATCTCCAGTGGAGAAAAGGCATGGAGATGGATGTCCGGCACGGCGGATTTTACTGTCCGGGCCAGGGCAAGATAGGTTTCACCGGTATAACGCGGATGGATGCCGCCCTGCAGGCAGACTTCCGTCGCCCCACGGTCCCACGCCTCCCTTACGCGTCGGCCCACTTCGTCGTGATCGAGATCGTATGGGCGCCCGCGCAAGGCTTCGTCGGTGCTACCCTTGGAAAAGGCGCAGAAGCCGCAGCGGTAATTGCAGATATTGGTATAGTTGATGTTACGATTGACGACGTAGGTGATCGTGTCGCCGTTGACGGTGCGGCGCAACTGGTCAGCCATGTTCGCGACGAGTTCCTCGTCAGGGCCTCGTGCCTGGAACAGCGCGGTGATTTCGGCCTGGTCCAGCAGTTCTCCGGCACAGGCCTTGTCTACGATACGCGCCACTGCGGGATCGTGGACCCCTGCTGCGGAAGAGGCGGCACGTCGTTCGTCAGGCAGAGCCAGTCCCGGCGACCAGCGGTCGGATCGGGCCATTCCCTGAGCATCCGCAGAAGCACGTACCGACGCGTGCATTGCAGGGGAAAGCCAGTGTTCCGCATCATGCAGGAAACGCGGATAGATCGGCAGGCGTTGCACCAGCGTCCGCCCGTGCCGGGCCGTTGCATCGGCCAGCCGCTTCACATTGGGCCAGGGGCGTTCCGGATTGACATGATCGGGCGTAACAGGCGACACGCCGCCCCAGTCGTTTATCCCGGCGCCGATCAGTTCGCCGAAATCGTCATCCTGAAGATTGGGCGGGGCCTGAATGTTCATTCCCGGGCCGAGGATCAGGCGCGCACAAGCAATAGTCCACAACAGTTCATCACGCGAAGGTTCGGGCATATCCGCCATGGCGGTGCGAGGCTTGGCCCTGAAGTTCTGGACAATGACTTCCTGCACATGGCCATATCGGGCATGCAGATCCGCAATGGCCTGAAGTGCATCGAGCCTTTCCGCGCGGGTCTCTCCAATGCCGATCAGAATGCCGGTGCTGAAGGGGACGGACAGCTCCCCTGCAATACGTATCGTTTCCAGACGAGCAGCGGGCATCTTGTCCGGCGAGCGATAATGGGGCCCGCCTTTCTGGCAAAGCCGGTCGGAAACGGCCTCCAGCATCAGCCCCTGCGATGCGGAAACTTCGCGAAGCGCGGCCATGTCCTCGCGGCCCATCACGCCTGCGTTGACATGGGGCAGCAGGCCGGTCTCGTCCCGCACGGCTGCGCACATCTCGGCAAGGTATGACAAAGTGGAGGAATGACCGAGCGCATCGAGCGCAGTCCTTGCCGCAGGAAACCGCAGCTCGGGTTTGTCGCCCAATGTAAACAGGGCTTCGTTGCACCCTGCTTTTGCCCCTGCCCGCGCGATCTCGATCACTTGTTCGCGGCTCAGGTAGGGGTTCTCCCCCCGCTGCGGCGGTTGGCTGAACGTGCAGTAGTGGCAGTAGTTTCGGCACAGTTGCGTCAGCGGAATGAACACTTTGGAGGACCAGCTCTGCAGTGCCCCGTGCGCTGTGTCGCGGGCGGCTGCGGCCTGTTCCATCAGGCGGTGCAGAGGCATGGCGAGCAGCGCCGCGAAGTCCTGTTCCGATTTCCAGCCTGTCGTGATCATCCCTGCCCATCCTGCTCTGGCGGCATTGTTCCATTGGATGCACTCGCCATGCGGTGCTGCATTCAATGTGATTCCAATTTTCACTTGCTGAATCACATCGGATCAGGCATTCGTCAAGCGAATTATCCAAACGAATTAATCGTGCGTCTAATGGGATGAGGATGTCCGGAGCCATAGAACAAATTGATTTTCATGCGCTTGCGGCGTGGATGGATACCTGTGATCTGGGCTCCGGCCCGGTGCAGGATGTCCAGCTTCTGGCAGGGGGCTCTCAAAACATCCTGATTCGCTTTCGTCGTTCCGGTCGCGATTATGTTCTGAGGCATCCTCCCGCTCATCCTCGCCCCGAAAGCAATGAAACGATGCGTCGGGAAGCGCGTGCCCTCTCCGCTCTTGCCGGAACCGGGGTGCCGCATCCGGCCTTGATCGCCGCCTGCGATGACGAGACTGTGCTGGGGGCGGTATTCTACCTGATGGAGCCGGTCGAAGGTTTCAATCCGGCTGCCGGACTGCCGGACTTGCACGCCGGATCGGCCGCGATCCGTCACCGTATGGGCCTGTCGATGATCGAGGCGCTCGTTGCGCTGGCAAAGGTAGACTATCGCGCCGTCGGGCTGGAAGGCTTCGGCAAGCCGGAGGCTTTCCTGGAACGCCAGGTCGGCCGCTGGAAAAAGCAGCTTGCGGGTTACGCGCAGCTTGCGGGTTGGCCGGGTGCTCAGGCGCTCGGCGGTCTGGCCGAAGTTGCCGATTGGCTGGAGCGTAACCGCCCGGCCAGCTTCAAGCCGGGAATACTCCATGGCGACTACCATCTTGCGAACGTGATGTTTTGCCCGGATTCGGGGGAAGTCGCGGCGATCGTCGATTGGGAGCTGGCCACTGTCGGAGATCCGCTGGTTGATCTCGGCTGGATTCTGGCCACCTGGCCCGAGGATGGGGAAGAGCCGGTGATGAACATCCGGCCCTGGGATGGATTCCCCACGCAATCGGAACTGGTGCGGCATTATCGCGAATGTGCCGATCATGCCGATTTCGATGCAGGATGGTATGCCGTGTTCGGCTGCTACAAACTGGCTATCCTTCTTGAAGGAACATTTGCGCGAGCCTGTGCGGGCAAGGCGTCGCCCGAGATCGGTGACAAGCTGCATGCCCGGGCGAAATGGCTGATCGGGAGGGCATCGCGCTGGATTGCAGATGGAATGCCGTTCGAACGTGGGGCGGGGGGGCTTGGCTGAAATGAATGCACTGGATTTTTCTGGGCGCAGGGTGCTCGTGGTCGGTGGCTCCAGCGGGATTGGCAACGGGATCGCGCGTGCCTTCCATGCACAGGGCGCGCGGGTTCACGTGTGGGGAACCCGGTCTGACGCATCCGATTATGCTGAAGATGAAGGGTCGGACCTGGCCGGCCTTGGCTATACGCAAGTGGATGTCGGCAATACCGCCGCGATTGCTGCTGCGCCTGCACCTTTTGACGGCCTTGACATCCTGGTCCATTCCCAGGGGGCGGTGCGCTACCGGCGGGCCGAATTCCAGCCCGAGGGGTGGGATGAGGTCATGCGCATCAATCTCGACAGTGTGATGCATATCTCGCAACGCTTTGGCGACATGCTTGAGGCGGACGGCGGCGGCAGCGTGATTGCCGTCAGTTCGATCGGGGGGCTGCGCTCGGTCATGGGCAACCCGGCCTATGCTGCGTCGAAAGCCGGGGTCATCCATCTGGTCAGGACGCTGGGGCAGGCCTGGGCGCCACGAAACATTCGCGTCAACGGGATCGCTCCAAGTCTTGTCGATACCAAGATGACCAAAGTCACGATGGAACACCCGGATCGGCGTGACCGTGCGTTGACGAAGATTCCGATGGGTCGTTTCGGGACGGTCGAGGAAATGGCGGGCGTTGCCCTTTTCCTCGCTTCCCCTCTCGCTTCCTACGTTTGCGGCCAGACCATCGTTGTCGATGGCGGGCTGACCCTCTGACCAGTTGAAAGGACCGGCGTCATGGATTTCCAATACAGCGAGAAAGTCGAGGATCTGCGCGAACGGATCAACGCTTTCATGGATGACCATGTTTATCCCATCGAGCAGGAACGGGACCATTTCCATAATGACCCGGCCAATCTTTGGCAGGTCTGGCCGGGGACGGAGGAGATCAAGGCGAAGGCCCGGGAGCAGGGGTTGTGGAATCTCTTCTTGCCGCATGAATATGCACCGTGGTCGCCGGGGTTGAGCAATCTCGAATATGCGCCGCTGGCCGAATTGATGGGCAGAGTGATTGGCGCGTCTGAATATTTCAACTGTTCCGCCCCGGATACGGGGAACATGGAGATTCTGGCTCGCTATGCCAGCGAAGAACAGCAGGAGCGTTGGCTGCGCCCGCTGCTCAATGGAGATATCCGGTCAGCCTATGTCATGACCGAGCCCGGCGTGGCTTCCTCGGACGCCACCAACATTGCGACGACGATCGAACGCGACGGCGACGAATATGTCATCAATGGGCGCAAGTGGTGGATCTCTGGTGCGAAGGACCCGCGGTGCAAACTTTTCATCCTGTTGGGTCGCACACAGGACGACAGCAAGCCGCGCCATCAGCAACACAGCCAGATTCTGATCCCGGCAGATGCACCGGGAATCGAAATCGTGCGCCCGTTGCCGGTATTCCATTCGGTCCATTCCCCTGGCGGTCACTGCGAAATCGTGTTCGACAATGTCCGCGTCCCGGCTGAAAATCTCCTGCTCGGTGAAGGCCGGGGTTTCGAGATCGCTCAAGGGCGGCTTGGGCCGGGTCGTATCCATCACTGCATGCGCCTGATCGGGCAGGCGCAAAGGGCGCTCGAATATATGGCGCGCCGCGTGGACGAGCGGGTGGCATTCGGCAAACCGCTCTCTGCCCAGTCGAGCATCCGTCAGGATATTGCGAAGAGCTTCTGCGAAATTGAGCAGGCGCGGCTGCTAACCCTGAAAGCGGCAGATGCCATGGACCGTTATGGCAACAAGGTGGCCAAGGACATGATCGCCGCGATCAAGATCGTGGCGCCGGCCATGTCTCAGCGGGTCGCCGACCGTGCGATGCAGGCTTTTGGCGCCATGGGTTTCACAGGCGACACGCCGATTGCCGACGCGTGGCTGAACGCGCGTTACCTGCGCATGGCTGACGGGCCGGATGAAGCCCACATGTCGCAGCTCGGCAAACTGAAAATCGCCCAGATGAAGGAAATGCCCGTCCGCTGACGGACGGCAACGGGAGAGAAGCGCTGTGTCGCTTACGCTAGAAAATGTCGAGGAAGAACGCAGGGCCGAACCGGCTCTGGTGGATGAGCGTATCGCTCTCACCTGGAGCGAACTCGATCCGATCCTGAACCGGGCAGCGAATGCCCTGTCCATGGCTGTGGATGGAGAACGGCGGGCGGCCGTGTTTTCGTCCAACTGCGCCGAGGCGGTGATCGTCTACACGGCTGGTCTGGAAGGCGCCGTCTCGACTGTTCCGGTCAGCTATCATCTTACTGCCGGTGAACTGGCCTATATCCTGCGCGATTCCCGTGCATCTGTGCTGTTCGTCGGACCGAAAACGCTGTCCGTTGGTCTGGAAGCCGCGCGTGAAGCGGGGATCGGCACGGTGATCGGCTGGCGGTGCCCAACCACCGAAGGTGTTGCCGATTGGGAGGAATGGCTGGCCGCCGCCCCTGATGTGGCTCCTCCCGCAGAGGCGCAGCCAATGCCGCATTTGCATTATACGTCCGGTACGACCGGGACGCCGAAAGCGACTGAAACCCCGCCACAGTACTTTCCGCGCGTGAACACCGTGCAGGAACTGGCCGCGGTTTTGAAGGAGCGGCGCACACCCTCTCCTGGCCTGATCGTGGGGCCGCTTTATCACACTGGCCCGCTGGGTACGGCCCGCAACCTCTTCGCCGGATCGGCAGTGATCGTCAGCGAGCATTTCGATGCGGAAGATACGCTGGCCAAGATCGAGCGTTATCGCATTGCCGGTGCGGTGATGGTACCGACGCATTTCCAGCGGATGCTGTCTTTGCCTGCCGAAATTCGGGCGAAGTACGATATCTCGTCCATGCAGCGCCTTGCCCATACGGGTGCTGCCTGTCCGCGCGATGTGAAGCGATCGATGATCGAGTGGTTCGGTCCCGTGCTGGTCGAAGCCTATGGTGGCACCGAAGCGGGATCCACCACCTTCATTACCTCCCCGGAATGGCTGGAACGTCCCGGCTCGGTCGGCCGGGCATTACCGCCGTTCGAAATCGTAATTGTCGGCGATGATGGAAAACCTCTTGGCCCGGAGGAAGAGGGCCAAGTCTATTTCCGCGACACTACGGGGCGCGGGATCATCTACGAAGGCGATCCGGACAAGACGGCTGCGGCACACATTGAACCCGGCACCTTCACTCTTGGCGAGATCGGCTACGTCGATCGCGAAGGCTATCTGTTCATCACGGATCGTGCTTCGGACATGATCGTCAGTGGCGGCGTGAACATTTACCCGGCTGAAGCAGAGCATGTCCTGCTGCGTCACCCCGAGGTTGCGGATGTCGCTGTTCTGGGCGTTCCCAATGCGGAAATGGGGGAAGAGGCCAAAGCGCTGGTGATTCCTGCCGATCCGGCGAGCCCGCCTTCAGCTGAAGAGCTGGATGCATTCTGCCGGGTCGAACTTGCCGGCCTCAAGTGCCCCCGTTCCTATGACTTTGTCGATGACATCGGCCGGACGGTGATGGGCAAGGTCAACAAGAAGGCGCTTCGCCAGAAATACTGGCCGTCAGACCGGACGATCGGAGGTTGACCATGTCCTTGATCCGCATCTTTTTCGTATGCGCGGCCGCCATGGCGATGGCGGCCTGTTCTGGTGAGCCATCGAATTCCATAGATGTCTTTCCCGGTGTGGACGCGACGGAAGCTTCGGGTGATGACTGGCCGGATTATGACGGGCCAGGGACGGCGCATTACAGCCCGCTCGACCAGATCGACACCGGCAATATCGCAAAGCTGGGCCTCGTTTCCTTCACTGACATCGAAACGCCGGGCAACAGTTTCACAAACCCTATCGAAGTCGGCGGGACGATATACTTCGCAGCTGGGCTTAGTGTCGTGCATGCCGTCGATGCTGTGACCGGCGAGATGAAATGGCAATACGATCCCGACGTTGCGGCGGTCGCGGGCGACAAGATGAAAACTGCCTGGGGCAGTCGCGGGCTTGCCTATGCCAATGGGCAGATTTTCGTCGGAACGCTGGATGGCCGCCTGATCGCGCTCGACGCTGCGACCGGTAACGTCGCGTGGACCGCGCAGACCACCGAAGCTGACGATAAGCGCTACATCACCGGGGCGCCCTGGGTGTTCAAGGACAAGGTCGTTATCGGCCATGGCGGCGCGGATTTCGCGCCGACGCGCGGCTATGTCACGGCCTACGACCAGAAGACCGGGAAGCAGGCATGGCGATTCTACACCGTGCCCGGTAATCCGGAGGACGGGTTTGAAAGCAAGGCCATGGAAATGGCCGCGAAGACGTGGACGGGTGAATGGTGGCAGTACGGCGGCGGGGCGACCGTATGGAATGCCATGGCCTACGATCCCGAACTCGACCGGCTCTATATCGGCACCGGGAACGGGTCGCCGTGGAACCGCAAGATTCGCAGCCCCGGCGGCGGCGACAACCTGTTCGTCTGTTCGATTGTCGCGCTCAATCCCGACACAGGCGAATATATCTGGCACTATCAGACCAATCCCGGTGAAACCTGGGACTACAATTCGGCGATGGACATCGAGCTTGCCACGATGAAAATCGATGGCGAGATGCGGCCCGTTATCCTGCACGCGCCGAAAAATGGCTTTTTCTATGTGCTCGATCGCCGGGACGGGAAGCTGATTTCAGCGGAACCGATCGTACCGGTCAACTGGGCCGAGCGGATCGACCAGAAGACTGGTCGGCCCGTTGAAAATCCGCAGGCACGCTTTCCCGATGGCAAGGCGGCCATTGTCTATCCCTCCCCCTACGGCGCACACAATGTCGAGGCGATGTCGATCAACCCCCGGACCGGTCTGGTTTACATCCCGGCGATGGATCAGGGCCGGGTCTATGTCGATCCGCCCAACCTGGATGACTTCCATTACAATCCCGAACCGATCATCCGTAACAACGGCATTGGCACACCTCCGCCGGATCTGACCCCAAAAACGCCGAGCAGTTTTCTGCTGGCCTGGAATCCGGCGACGCAGAAAGAGGCGTGGCGTGTGCCCTATCCCACGATCCGTGGCGGCGGCGGCACTCTGTCGACGGCGGGCGGGTTGCTGTTCCAGGGCCGGGCAACAGGCGAGTTCAAGGCGCTGGATGCGCGGACCGGCAAGGAACTGTGGTCGTTCGATGCCCAAACCGCAGTGATGACCAACCCGATCACTTATCGGATCGATGGGAAACAATATGTCAGCGTGATTGTCGGCGCGCGTTTTCCGACCGGGCTCGGCCTCGAGCGTGAGTGGGATTACCGGACCCAGCATTGGCGGCTGCTGACCTTCGCATTGGATGGCGATGCAGCGCTGCCCCCCGCCGATACCGAGGTGCTGCCCTTTGCCGACGACCCTGCAATCACGATTGATGCGGACAAGGCAAAGGCAGGAGCTGTGCTTTTCGGGCAGAAGTGCGCGCTGTGCCATGGCGGCAATGCGGTGTCCGGCGGAGCGGCGCCTGATTTACGCCGTTCGATGATCCCGCATGACGGGGCGATTTTCGCCCAGGTTGTGCGCGAAGGCCTGCTGCTCAGCCGCGCAATGCCGAAATTCGACGATCTTTCCCCGGCAGAGACAGCAGAGATCCGCGAATACCTTCTCCAACGCGCACGCGAATCCGCGCGTGCTGAAAAACCGCAAAATGGAATGTCCGATGCAGGTCAATGACGTAACCAAGCTTGAAATCGAAGGTGGGATCGGAGTCATCACCGTGAATTCGCCGCCGGTGAACGCCTTTTCGGCTCCGGTGCGACAGGGCGTCGCTTCTGCTCTCGAACAGGCGCTCGCCAACGAAGCGGTGAAGGCGATCGTCCTGATATGCGAGGGACGTACCTTCTTCGCCGGAGCTGACATCAGCGAATTCGGCAAACCGGTGATCGAACCCAGCCTGCGTGACATGCAGGCAATGATCGAAGCGGCATCGAAGCCGGTCGTGGCGGCAATTCACGGTACGGCGCTGGGCGGGGGGCTCGAAACCGCGCTGGTGTGCCATTACCGCATGGCCGTGCCTTCTGCCCGGCTTGGCCTGCCTGAAGTCAATCTGGGCCTTCTGCCGGGTGCTGGTGGGACACAGCGATTGCCGCGTGTTGTCGGTGTTGAAAAAGCGCTCGAACTCATGACGAGTGGCCGCCAGATCAATGCCAAGGAAGGATTGGCCACAGGTCTTCTGGATGAACTGGCGGACGAAGGGGCCTTGCGCAAGGACGCGGTCGCGTTCGCGCAACGCATCGCTGCCGAAGGCAAGCCACTGGTGAAAGTCCGGGATCGCAGCGAAAAGCTTGATGAAGCGAGAGCGAACTCCTCTGTCTTCGCGGATTTCCGCAAGGCTAACGCGCGCAAGTTCCGAGGTTTCAAGGCACCGGAAAACATTATCCGCTCGGTCGAGAATACGCTGAGCCTGCCATTCGATGAAGGCATGGTGCAGGAACGGGCCCTGTTCAACGAATTGATGGCCGACAGCCAGTCGGCCGCGCTTCGTCACGTGTTTTTCGCGGAACGTACGGCTGCGAAGGTGCCCGATATCGGCAAGGATGTTGATATTCTGCCGATCGAAAAGGTCGCGGTGATCGGCGCCGGGACCATGGGCGGCGGTATTGCGATGAATTTCGCCAATGCCGGTATTCCGGTAGTGCTGGTGGAGACGACGCAGGAGGCGCTGGAACGGGGCCTCAAGGTCATTCGGAAAAATTACGAAACTACCGCATCCAAGGGCAAGATGAAGCTGGAGGATGTAGAGCGGCGAATGGCGTTGCTCCAACCGTCGCTGACCATGGCGGACGTCGCAGACGCCGACCTCGTGATCGAAGCCGTATTTGAAAACCTCGATGTGAAGCGCGAAGTGTTCGCAAAGCTCGACGCGGTTGCGAAGCCCGGTGCGATACTCGCGACCAATACCTCCTATCTGGATATTGACGACATCGCCGCCGCAACCGCATGCCCGGAAAGCGTCATCGGGCTGCATTTCTTCTCGCCAGCCAATGTCATGAAGCTGCTGGAGATTGTCCGCACAAAAGATACTGCGAAGCCGATTGTCGCAACGGCGGGCAAGCTTGCAAAGACCATCGGCAAGATCGGGGTGACGGTGGGTAACGGTTTCGGCTTCGTCGGCAACCGCATCCTTGCGGCGCGCAATGCGCAGTCCGACCAGCTTGTGCTGGAAGGGGCCACGCCTGAACAGGTGGACAAGGCGCTTTATGACTTCGGGTTCCCGATGGGCCATTTCCAGATGCGTGATCTGGTCGGTCTCGATGTCGGATGGAACCGCGAAACGACATCGTCTGCAAACGTACGTGAAATACTGAACGAAATGGGGCGCCACGGCCAGAAAACCGGCGGGGGCTATTACGATTATGATGAAAAGCGTCGCCACACGCCGTCCCCGGTTGCGCTGAAAGTGATCGAGGATTTCGCGGCGAAGCAAGGGATCGCCCGGCGCGAAATCGGTGAGCAGGAGATACTCGACCGCATCCTCTATGCCATGGTCAATGAAGGGGCGAAGATCCTTGAAGAAGGGATCGCAGCCAGGGCTTCGGACATCGATATCGTATGGGTCACCGGATATGGTTTTCCGAAATACCGGGGCGGGCCGATGTTCTGGGCCGATCTTCAGGGTGTGCCCCAGGTCCTGCAAAAGCTGAAGACATTGGAACAGGCGCACGGTGATGCGTTCACGCCTTCGCCGCTGATCGAACGGCTGGCGGCCGAAGGCAAGAGCTTCGGAGAGGCGTGATGAAAGGTGGAATGGTTGCGATAACAGGGGTGGGCGAAACACCGTTTCTGCGCCGCTCGGAAGAGCCGTTGATGCAGATGATGGTTCGCGCGTGCCTCGCTGCGATTGCCGATGCGGGACTGAAACCCTCCGACATTGACGGCTATATCGGTAATCGCATGACGCCGGGATCGGACGATCTCGGCCCCCTGATCGGCATGACCGATCGCGCCTTTACCGCTGTCACTGACGTGGCAGGAGGCACGGCGCCAGCGGGACAGGCGCTGATCCTCGCGCAACTGGCAATAGAGGCTGGCCTGGCCCGGCATGTAATCATTCCTTATGGTATCCAGTCGACCAAGCCCGGCGGGGTATATGGTTTCCATGCGAAAGAACCGCTGAAGGCGGCGCTGGAAATGCCGGTCGGGTTCTTCGGACAGCCAACGTACTTCGCGTCGATGGCCAACCGGTATGCCTATGATCACGGGTTGAGCGAAGAGGAATTGGCCAGCGTGCCGATCACCTATCGCAAATGGGCGGAAATCACGCCCTGGGCCCAGCGGCGGGAACCGATGGGGATCGAGGAATATCGCCAGAGCCGGATGATTTCTACGCCATTGCGGGCGGTCGATTGCTGCCTGACGACTGACGCGGCCTGTGCCTACATCGTCAGCGCGGTGGAGCGGGCGAAGGATCTGCCGCATCCCGTGGTGCAGGTGCAAGGTGTCGGGGTTGGAACGAACAACTTCCCGCATGGGGTGTTGTTCACCCAGAATCCCTGCACATACGAATATCCGGGCGAAGCCTCCGCAAAGAAGGCCTATACGATGGCCGGTGTCGTCCCGGCGGATCTCGATCTGGCGCAAGTGTACGACGGCTTTTCCATTTCCGCCATCGTGCAGACGGAGATGCTCGGTCTGTGTGGACGCGGGGAAGGGGCGAAGTTTTATGCCGCTGGCCACGCGCTGCCGGGCGGCAGAATGCCGGTGAACACCAGTGGCGGCCATATGTCGGGCGGTTATGTCCCGGGAATCAATCTGCTGATCGAGGGTGTGAGGCAACTACGCGGCGGCCAGGGTGAACGGCAAGTGCCCGATGCGCGGCTGTGCGCTGTGGCGGGCCTTGGCGGGAACAGTCATTCCACCACCATTCTCGCGCGCGATTGAGGAGGCGTACAATGGGCATTCCCAATTATCCGATCCACCTCGACGACCCGCAACTGCAAGGGTTCTATGATGGCCTTGCCATGGGGGAACTGCGACTGACCGCCGATCCGGATACAGGCGAGTGGGTATGGTATCCGCCGGAGGTCGTTCCCGGCAAACCGGACACGGTTCTCGAATGGCGCCCGGTTTCGGCGCAGGGTACGTGCTACACCTTCACTACGGTGGTTCGATGTCTCCTGCCGGGGGATCATGCGACGGAAGTACCGTTTACAGTGGTTCTGTTCGAAAGCGACGATGCACCGGGGTGCCGCGTTCCGGGGGTATTGGTGGATGATGACGGGGTGGAGCCCGCGTGCGGGATGCGCTTGCGTTTCAGGCCAGTCCCCGTGGGCGATCATGTGATTGCCGGTTTTGCGCCGGTTTGATCCGTGATGCTCCCGTCCAGTCGGCGACTGTTTCTGAAAGCGATAGCCGGGCTGGCCCTGTCATCGACTGCAGCATGTGCCGCAAGGCGATGGGTTGGGAAGGAGGATGGGCTGATCGCAAATGATCCCGATCCCCTGCTGATCGCTGATTTCACCATTGCGATAGAGGGGTTGGACAAGGCCGAAGGCATTGCCATTGACCGCACCGGCAATGTCTATCTGTCGCAGCATAACGGAATTGCGCGCTGGACTAAAGAAGGCGGACTGGCAGCAGTGGGCTCTGCGCAATCGCCGGCCGGTATCGCACTGGATCGGCAAGGGGGGCTGATTATTGCTGGCATGGGGCTCCTGCACCATGAGGCCGGGCCGTTACAGCGAATGGACCTGTCCAGCGGACAGACGCATGTGCTGGTCGATCAGATCGGGGCAAGGCAATTGGTCGCATCCAATTTCCCGGTCGTTGCGCGCGGGGGTGCTATCTATTGCAGCCATTCGAGTTGGGGACCGGCCCAGAATATCGGGCGCAGTGTCGGCAATGGTTTCATCTACCGTTATCAGGACGCGACTGTGGAGGTCGTGGCCGATGGGCTGCGCGGCGCCAACGGCCTGTGCCTGGATGCCGATGAAGCCCATCTTTATTGCGCACTGACCGCCGAAGGCCGGGTGCGCAGGTGGAAACGAACTGCGGATGGTCGGCTGACCGATCCCGAAGACTATGGCCCCGCACTGGGTGCTGTGGTGCCTGACCACATGATTGACGCCATTCGCGCGATGCCGGCTGATGAGCGCGCCGAGCTAGGATATTGCGATGGGCTGGCATTCGATCGTTCAGGCAATCTCTGGGTCACGTTGCCCTTTGCCAACCGGCTGGTGGCGATCACACCGGATCGGCGCCTCGTGCATATCGCTCACGATCCGGCGGGAGATACCATTTCCATGCCGACGAACATGGCCTGGGGTGGTCCTGACGGGCGGACTCTGCATGTCGTGAACAGGGGAACCGGAATGGTTGCCGTGGCACGCACGGCAACCGCTGGCATTTCGCTTGCGGCGGGCCCTTATTTGCCCGCGCGGAACGCTTCCAGCATCTTGTAGTAATCGTCATCCTTGTCGCGGCCGCTGTGCATGCCGGCAGGCCAGTCAGCATAGGGACTGGGCGCAGGAATCGGAGCCGCGGTAAGATCCGAAAGCCCGCGCCGGCGGATGATTTTCCACACTCCGTCGCGCCGTTCGAAAAGGTCGAGATAGCGGCCTTCCATGAACGCGTCTTCTTCACCCGAGCCATCCTTCGCGTCACGCCGGTGATGCGCGAGATAATAGCATTCGCTGAACGCACGATCGCCATCGACCTGTATCGACACGTTGGTGATGAAATGGGCGGCGTGCTTCAGCGTGGCGATGATCTTGGCGGCATAGCCGACGAAGTCATAACTGAGGCCTTCGAAGCGGCCATGCTTGTGCGTCGATTCAGGCCAGAAACAGTTGCGGACCATATCGGGATCGTTGCGATCGTTGCCCCGCGCATATGCGAACAGCACTTCCTCGATTTGCCAACGCGACATCAATTGATCCACGCGCGTGTCGACGGGGGCTGGCGCAGTTTTCGCCTGTGCGGTGCCATAGCTGCCCGCAGCGACTCCGACTGCGAGGAGCGCGCCCAGGGCTGTGCGGCGATCGCCTGTGCTCTCTGCAGAAGGCTTCGTGGAGTTGTGTTTCATCATCCTGTCCCTTTTCCGGTTGGCGGTTTGCCCCGCGGCAAATGCGTTGAAGCATCTTTGACTGCTTGACACCATATGAAATCTGCACCACCGTGCAAATATGTCAATGTGCGATATCGCACAAGGCTAAAGCTGAGTGGGTGGGAGAGTCATGGCCGTGATAAAGAACCGTTTCGCGCAAATCGTGGGTGCGTTTGCGCTGGTTTCATTGACTGTCAGTTGTGCAGGGCAAGGAACGCACGATGACGTGGAATTCGGCCGTGACTGGTTCACCTATGGTGGTGACGATAACCAGCTGCATTACAGCCCGCTCGACCAGATCAATGCTGGCAACGTCGGGAAGCTGAGCCTGGCCTGGTACCACGACATCGACGCGCATGATGCCTACACCACTCCGCTCGAGATCGGTGGCGTGCTTTACTATGCCGCCGGGATGAGCGTGCTCACCGCGCTGGATGCGACCACGGGCAAGGAATTGTGGACCTTCGATCCCGATGTGGCGTCTCAACCCGAAGCCAAGGTCGCGGTTCGCGCAGGCTGGGCTGTGCGCGGTATCGGTTATGCGCGCGGCAAGGTCTTCGTCGCCACGCGTGAGGGACGCCTGATCGCAGTCGATGCCAAGACGGGCAAGCAGGTCTGGTCGGTCCAGACGCTCGATCAGGCACCCAACGGATATATCACGGGTGTCCCCTATGTTGCCGGTGACAATGTCATCATCGGCTTCGGCGGCGCCGACTACGATACGACGCGCGGTTACGTTACCGCCTACAACATAGACACGGGCAAGAAGGCCTGGCGCTTCTTTACAGTGCCCGGCAATCCGGCGGATGGTTTTGAAGACAAGGCTATGGAAATGGCCGCCAAGACCTGGACCGGCGAATGGTGGAAATATGGCGGCGGCGGCACCGTCTGGCACGCCATGGCCTACGATCCGAAATATGATCGCGTCTATCTGGGCACCGGTAATGGCTTCCCCTGGAACCACAAGATTCGGAGCCCGGAAGGCGGCGACAACCTGTTTCTCGCTTCCATTGTCGCTCTGGACGCGAAGACAGGCGAATATATCTGGCATTACCAGACCAATCCCGGTGTCACGTGGGATTTCAACGATGCGATGGACATCGAGCTGACGCAGCTCACCATCGACGGGAAGCAGCATGACGTATTGCTGCACGCGCCGAAGAACGGCTTCTACTATGTGATCGACCGCAAGGACGGGAAGCTTCTCTCCGCCGAGAAATTCGGCCCGGTGAACTGGGCCGACAAGATCGACATGGATACGGGGCGCCCGGTCGAGAACCCTGCCGCGCGTTATCCCGACGGGAAGCCGTTCCTGCTCTATCCGTTCCCCTATGGTGCTCACGGTGTTCAGGCGATGTCGCACAGCCCGAAGACGGGTTTGACTTACATTCCGGTCATGGAGGGCGGACGCTGGCATATCGACCCGCCGAACATCAAGGATTTCAAGGTCAAACACGGCATGATGGTGAACACCGGCCTGGGTGCGATTCCGGCCGATCTTCCGCCCCCGCCGCCAGGCATTGGCAAACTGGTTGCCTGGGACCCTGTGGCAGGCAAGGAAGTCTGGTCGCAGCCGGAGCCGGACATGTTCGGCGGCGGCGTGCTCAGCACGGCGGGCAATCTGGTGTTCCAGGGGCAGGTGTCGGGCGAAGTCGTGGCCTATACTGCCGACAAGGGGGAGAAGGTCTGGGCCTTCGACGCACAGAATGGCGTTCTCGGTTCACCCATCTCCTACAGCGTCAATGGCAAGCAGTATGTCACTGTGATTGCCAGCTTCCGTTCCAGCTATCCCAGCAATCCGATCTGGCCCTATCGCCAGCAACAGCGGCGGGTGCTGACTTTCACACTGGATGGCAAGGCCTCATTGCCGCCGTTCACGAAGGTTCCGGTCGAAGTTGTTGACGATCCCGCGTTCGTGATCGACGCCGCCAAAGCGGAAATCGGGGCGGGCGTTTACAACCAGAGCTGCATTATCTGTCACGGCCCCGGAATTGTCGCTGGTGGCGCTGCGCCGGATCTACGCGCCTCGTCGGTGCCGCTGGACGCAGACGTATTCCGCCAGGTGGTTCATGACGGCATGCTGATGTCGCGCGGGATGGGGGCGTTCGGCAACTTGTCGGATGAGCAGCTCGAAGGGTTGCGCCATTACATTCGCCAGCGTGCTCGGGCAACGAAGGATGCGAAGTGAGCGACGCTGCCACGGCGGCGCAGCCGCGGATTGAACAGTCCTATCCGTCGCCATTCATGCAATGGCTGACGGTAGGCATTCTTTTCATTCTCTATATCCGTTCGCTGGCGGACCGTTACCTGATCGCCTTGCTGGTGGAACCGATCAAGGCCGATACCGGGCTGGGTGATTTTGAAATCAGCTTGCTGCAAGGTGCGGCCTTTGCCGTGCTGTATTGCATTTGCGCTATTCCGGTCGGCTTGTTGCTCGACCGGTACAGCCGCCGCTGGGTCCTGTTCGGCTGCGTGGCGATCTGGAGCCTTGGCGCGGCAGGGTGCGGACTGGTGGCGACATTTGCCGGGCTGGCTGTCATGCGTTCGATGGTCGGCGCGGGAGAAGCGGGTTTTTCCACCGGTGCCTATTCGATCGTAGGGGACAGTTTCCCGCCCCAGCGGGTGTCTTTTGCCATGTCGATTTTCGTCATGGGGGGCGTGATGGGGGCCGGAATCGTCTTCCTGTTGGGAGGACCGCTGGTCGAAGCCGTGCTGAACGGCGCGGTTGCGCATTGGCCCGGCATGAGCCTGTTCGCGCCATGGCAGCAGGCCTTTATCGCCACGGGACTGCCCGGCGTGCTCATGGCTTTTCTGGTATTCCTGTTCCGTGAACCGCCACGACGGCATGCTCCTGCCAGCCAGGGCGGCAATGGCTATGGGGCGGCCTTGCGGTTCATGCGTGCGCATTGGAAGATTTATACCGCGATCCTGCTGGGCTTCGGTCTGGCGTACACCTCGACCATTGCGTTGCAGCTCTGGCTTCCGGCTTTTTTCACCAGAGTTCACGGATGGAGCCCGAAGGAGATCGGATTTGCGCTCGGCGTGGCGCAGATCCTGGGCGCGGCGACACTTCCGCTTCATGGCTGGATTGTCGATACGCTCTACAAGCGCGGGCGGCACGATGCCCATCTCGTATGGTGCATTTTTACGGCTGCATTGGCGATACCTTGCGGGATTGCGACACTGCTGGTGCCTAGTCCGGTGCTGGCGGCGGTAATGTTCGGCTTTTATATGGCGTTCATTCTCTCAACCGCATCCATGGGGCCGGCTTCAGTGCAGGTCGTGACGCCGCAGGCGCTGCGTGGCCGTGCTTCTGCGGTTTACGTGCTGGTAACTGGCCTGATCGGAATGGCGATAGGCCCTGCGCTGGTCGGCTGGCTGACTGACAGCGTGTTCGGTGATCCGATGAAGCTCGGCCTGTCGCTGATGGTGCTCATCACCGTAATGCTGGCTGTAGTCATTGCCCTGTTCGCTTTGGGCCGCGCACAAATGCGGCATTTGATGCAGGCGAGTGAAAACGCGGCCTGAGCTTTGATATTTCCCACGGAGTTCGATGATGACCAAGCCCTCCCGCCCCGCTTTCCTTGATGGAACGGTCAAGCAACTGCTGATCGACGGGGAGCATGTTCCGGCTGCCTCCGGCGAGACGTTTCTGACTCATGATCCTTCGACCGGCGAAGTCCTGGCGGAAGTCGCCATGGCCGGGACTGAGGATGTCGATCGTGCAGTTGCCGCGGCCCGGGCAGCTTTCGAAGGTGAATGGAGCCACTTCACGCCTGCGGAGCGTCAGGCGGCGCTGTTGAAGCTCGCAGACCTGATCGATGCGGAATGGGACGAACTCGCCCGGATCGACACCATGGAAATGGGGCGGCCGATTACCTCCTCGTTGGCCATTCGCAGCATGGTCGTGCGGCTGCTGCGTTATTTTGCCGGAGCGGCCACCGCAGTCACCGGCCAGAGCTTCGCTGACAGCTTTCCAATCCCGATGCAGGCTTACAGCGTGCGCGAACCCGTGGGGGTGGTTGGCGTGATCGTGCCCTGGAACGGCCCGATTTTCACAGCCGCATGGAAATGCGCTCCGGCCCTGGCGGTCGGCTGCACTGTCGTGCTCAAGCCGTCGGAGCTTGGCACTATCACGCCCTTGCGGTTTGCTGAGCTGTGTCTGGAGGCAGGTATTCCAAAAGGAGTGGTCAATGTCGTCAGCGGATTTGGGGATGTAGGCGCTGCGATTGCTGCACACCCCGGCGTCGACAAGATCACGTTCACCGGGTCGTGCGCGACGGGCCAGAGCATCATTCGTGCTTCCGCGGCCACGACGAAAAAGGTGACGATGGAGCTGGGCGGTAAATCGCCCAACATCGTCTTTGCGGATGCGAATATGGATCGCGCCGTGCAATTTTCCGCCATGGGCGTATTCAATAACAGTGGGCAGGTGTGCAGCGCAGGCACCCGGCTATTCGTCGAGCGGCCGATATACGAAGAGTTTGTCGAACGTGTTGCCGAATTCGGGCGCAACATGAAGATCGGCCCGTCATGCGATCCTGGCACACAGATCGGACCGTTGGTTTCCGAAAGACAGATGAACCGCGTGCTGGATTATATCCGGATCGGGCAGGAAGAAGGTGCGCGACTGGTTTCGGGCGGGACGCGTTTGACCGACGGCGAATTGGGCAATGGCTGGTTTGTACCGCCAACTGTATTCGCCGATGTCACCAACGACATGCGCATCGCACGGGAGGAAATTTTTGGCCCGGTCGTCTGCGCAATTCCCTTCGACGATTTCGATGAAGTGATGCGGCTGGCCAACGACAGCACCTTTGGCCTGGCGGCCGGGGTGTGGACGCAGGACATCACGCGCGCGAACCGGGCCGCCAAGCGATTGCGTGTCGGTTCTGTCTGGATCAATCATTACCAGGCGATGGATCCAGCGGTGCCCTTCGGCGGCTACAAACAATCCGGCTTCGGCCGCGAAGGCAGCTTCGAAATGATTGACGGCTATCTTCAGACCAAAGGCATCTGGACGCGCATAGACTGAGAGGGGGCCGTTCAGGCGGCGCGCTATTGCGTGCCTAGGATGTAAGGGTTTTCCTCAAGGTTTGAGAGACGCTGGTCGATTGCCTTTCGCGCCATCCCGCGGGTTGCCCCAGCCATATGCACGAGGAAGGAGCGGGTCAGGACGATGATGAACTGATCGTCGGGAATCTGCCCTTCCACCCAGGAAAAGGCGATCGAATACCGCAACGCCACCAGCGCCATGATAAGCTCGTCGGGGTCGATCCAGGGCTGCAATTGCCGTTTGCTGTGCAGATTGCGGACCCAAGGCTCGTGCGAATCGGCAGCGATGGCATAAATTGCCTGCTGGATTTCCGGATCGACCTCATGCGTGAAGTAGATGTTCATCAACGCGCGGCTGTAGTTGCGGATCTTGAGATTTCGCCGCGCCACCACCGCGAGACGTTCGATCATCCAATCGACGGTAGCCTCTTCGGTGTGGTAGGTCAGATGTTCCGCATATTCGTCGAAGTATTGCTGGATCGCTGCCGCGATCATCCGTTCCTTGCTCTGGAAAGCGTTGTAGATTGTACGCTTGGCGACACCCGCACGTTGCGCCACATCCTCCATCGCTACGCCGGCTATTCCTTGCTCGCTGATGATCTTGCGGGTTTCGGACAGGATGCGAAGCCTGCGGGCCTTGATCGAGGGACTGGCGTAGCCGCTTCGTTCCTTGCCCTTGGCAGTGTCGGCGCGGGAGGCTGGTGATTGCGACATCGGGTTGGAACGCTCCTTAGATTGGGAAAGTTATCCTCATTGCCACAACCTGGTGCAAAATTGGAAGGTCCCTCGCGATGGCCGGGCTATGGGATCAACGGGGGGGCATCCTGATTGCACCGTCGAGGCGGATATCCTCGCCGTTCATGTAGCTGTTGCGGATGAGTTCCATGGCGAGGCCTGCGTATTCCTGCGCCTTGCCGAAGCGCTTGGGAAAGGGCACCGATGCGGCCAGGGCTTCCTTCACCTTGTCAGGCGCCCGGCTCATCAAAGGCGTATCGAAAATGCCGGGCAGGATCGTGTTGACGCGAATGCCGTCGTTCATCAGGTCGCGTGCAATCGGCAATGTCATGCCGACGATACCGGCTTTTGAGGCGGAATAGGCGGCTTGGCCTACCTGGCCATCTTCTGCCGCCGCGCTGGCGGTATTGACGATGCACCCGCGTTCGCCATCTTCCATGGGATCGAGAGTGAGCATTCCGGCTGCACTCTTGGCAATGCAACGGAAGGTCCCGATGAGATTTATCTGGACCAGTTGTTCGAACAATTCGAGCGGGAAATGAGCGATCTCCCCGGTTTCGCGATTGCGGCTCGCGGTTTTGACAGAACGTCCGGTGCCTGCGCAATTAACGAGAATGCGTTCCTGACCATGGGCTGCGCGGGCTTTGGCAAATGCGGCGTCGATCTGGTCATCGGATGTCACATTGGCTTCGCAAAACACGCCGCCCAGTTCCCTCGCTACGGCTTCGCCGCGCTCGGCGTTCATATCGAACAGGGCGACTTTTACGCCCTCTGTGGCCAGGGCGCGGGCTGTCGCCTCCCCCAGTCCCGAGGCTCCGCCGGTAATCACCGCAGCGATCGAATCGTCCAGCTGCATTCCTATTCTCCGTCTTTTTCAAATATCGAGCATGCGAGCATAGCGTTCACGATGGAACGCGGCATTGCCTAACGTGTGATCCAATACATGCGCGCGCTTGAGATAAAGGCCCGCGTCGTGTTCGTCAGTCATCCCGATGCCGCCGTGAATCTGGATCATTTCCCGTGCCATCGTCCGGAAGCAGTCCCCCGCGATCGCCTTGGCCAGAGAAACCTGGCGCGACGCATCGGCATCGCCTGCATCGATCGCCTGCAACGCGCCGTAAACCGCAGCCCGCGCCAGTACGATTTCGCCAAGCATGTCGGCGGCTCGATGTTGCAATGCCTGAAACGATCCGATCGGCTGGTCGAACTGAATGCGCGTTTTCATGTATTCGACGGTCGTTTCGAAGGCCTGGGCAGTGCCGCCCAGCATTTCCGCGGCCAGAATGGCACGGACGGAATCCAGCACGGTGTCGAGGTAATCCTGACCTTGGCCGAGCAATGCATCCGGCCCGAGTGAAACGTTGTCGAGAACGATATCGGCCGCCCCGCGTGAATCGATCCGGTCCAGCGATGTCAGAGTGACACCCGCTGTATCCACAGGACAACTGAACAGCGCAGGCGATGTGTCTTCCAGCTGGGCGGCGATTACGAGCAATCCAACGCCCGTGGCATCGGGAACGGCTCGCTTGGCGCCCGAGAGAACCCAACCGCTCTCATATTTTTGCGCGGTGGTGGAAATGGTGTGCGGACGGTGATGATTCTCGTCGTCGATTGCCAGTGCGGCGGCCAAAGAACCATTCGCAATCTGCGGTAGCAAGGCCTCCTTGGCAGCCTGATTGGTGCCCAGAGTAAGCGCGCTGACGGCGCCGGCGGCAGACCACACCAGCGGAGAACCGACCAGATTGCGGCCCAGTTCTTCCGCGATGAGCCCCAGGCTGACGCGATTCATGCCGACCCCGCCGAATTCTTCGGGTATCAGAATCGCTGGCCAGCCCATCTCAGCCATTTCCGCGTACAGGGCAGGGTCGAAGCCGGTATCGGCAAGCTGGCCCCGCAACGCGCGCAGGGCTGGCACTGGCGCCCGGTCGGCGGTCCAACCATTCGCCATGTCTTTCAACATGACGTCTTCTTCAGACAGGACGATCATCTGGGGGTTCCGATCTTCATGCGCCCGGCAGGCCTAGTTCGCGCTTCGCCAGGATATTGTTCTGGATTTCGTGGCTGCCCCCGTAGATCGAGAAGCATTTCGAATAGAGCCAGCCGCTGGTCAGCTCCAATTCGGTATTGCTGAAACCGGGCCCCCTGTTCCCGGTCCCTGCGTGACCGAGAATTTCCACTGCGAGCTCATTCAGTTCCTGAGCGACGCCGGCACCAAGGTTCTTCAGCGAAGACATGGGCGCAGTACCGTCCTGTCCCGCTTCGATTTCGGCGTTGCGGTGTTTGAGCGCCAGGCCGTAGGCTTCCTGCCGCATCATGTGCTGCACAATTCGCGTCCGCAGGTCAGCATCGGCGATGCGGCCAGCATCATCGGTTCCGACATATTCACGCGCGAGATGGGGCAGGCCCTGCTCGACATTGGCGACATTGCGCTGCGACGAAAGACCGCTGCGTTCATGTTGCAAGAGCCGCTTCGCGATTTCCCAACCCTGATTGACTCTGCCGACGAGGTTTTCCTTCGGAACTTTCACGTCGGTGAAAAATGTCTCGCAAAAGTGCGACACGCCATTGATCAGTTCGATGGGCCGCGCTTCGACGCCGGGCGTTTTCATGTCGATCAGCAGAAATGAAATGCCGGCCTGCTTTACGCTCGTATCCGTCCGCACGAGGCAGAAACACCAGTCCGAGACATGGGCAAACGATGTCCAGATCTTCTGCCCATTGATCAGGAAGTGATCGCCCTTGTCTTCGCAGCGTGTCCGCAGGGCAGCCAGATCCGATCCCGCTCCGGGTTCGGAGAAGCCCTGGCACCATTCGACTTCTCCCCGCACAATCGGCGGAATATGGCGTGCCTTTTGTTCGTCGTTGCCGTATTCGAGCAGCGTCGGGCCGAGCATCATGATCCCCAGTCCGCCAATCGGATTGAATGCCCCGGCGCGTGTCATTTCTTCTGCCAGGATTTCCGCCTGGCGAATCGACAACCCGCCGCCGCCGTACTCGCTCGGCCATGTCGGCACCGACCAGCCCTTGGCGGCCATACGTTGTTTCCACAGCAGATAATCTGCGGATGGGGATGATCCTTCCTCCTGGGTGTGTGGCATGATGAACCTGCCGCCACGCAGTGAAGGCGGGAAATTCTCTGTCAGCCAGTCCTGTGCCTGCTGCCTGAATTGCTGCTCGTCCAGCGCCATGTGTTTACTCCGGGATTCCCCAAATTTCATATCCTTGCCGCGGCAGCCGCGACGCCGTGACCGGCTATCTTGTGGAATAGGAAGCGTACCGCTTCTGTCAAATAAAAATTGCACTAGGGGGTAAAATCATGTAGTCGCGAGTGCAGTTTTTTAGGGGTGCGAAATCATCGCCCGGCGGACGAAGGAATGCATGATGACGGTTGGCAGCGCGGCAAATTCGGAGAGTCCGCAATTTGTGAGTTATCGGGTGGACGATGGCGTCGCGTGGATCATGCTGAACCGTCCGGAGGTCATGAATTCCCAGAATTATCGGCTGCTTAACGAGTTGGATGACCTGTTCCGCCGTGCGGTCGACGATGTCGAGGTCAAGTGCATCGTACTGGGGGGCGAAGGGAAACATTTTTCAGCCGGGCACGACCTTGGCTCGCCCGAGAAGGACAAGCATCTTCCACGCGACCGCAAGCTGCTGTGGCCCAGCCACCTCGACCTTCCGGGGGCGGAACTGCAGTACGTGCTCGAGCAGGATGCCTATCTGGGGCTGTGCCGCCGGTGGCAGGAAATCCCCAAACCCATGGTGGCGATGGTGCAGGGTGGATGCATTGCCGGCGGCTTGATGCTGGCATGGGTGTGCGACCTGATTATTGCTGCGGACAATGCGTTCTTCCAGGACCCTGTCGTTCGTATGGGCATTCCGGGCGTAGAATATTTTGCGCATGCATTCGAGCTGCCGCCCCGTGTCGCTCGCGAATTGCTGCTGCTGGGGCGGCGGATGCCGGTGGAGCGGGCATATGCGCTGGGCATGGTCAACATGATCGTGCCGCTCGAAGTGCTGCGTGACGAAGTCGCGCAGATCGCGCAGGAACTGGCGAGCCGTCCGCCCTTTGGCGTGATGCTGACCAAGCAGGCGATCAACAATGTCGAAGACCTGCGTGGAAAACGCCAGGCAATGGACGCGCAATTCAACATGCATCACCTCGCCCATGCCCACAATCAGCTGATGACGGGAAGTCTGATTGCCGACATGGGGGCTAAGGAAATGGCAAAGGCCAACAAGGGCTAGGTGCGATTACCGCATCTTATTCGGGGAAGGGTTAGCCTGTGGCAAACAGGCTGCTTTCCTCCGGCACACCGGCGGGCAGTCTTGCCAGCGCCTCTTCATCGTGCGGCGCTTTCAGGATAGCTGCTGCGGTATAGGCGATGTGACGTAGCGTTTCCGGTGAAGGCCAGGTTGAATGCTCCCGCGTGGTGTCCGACAGGGCGGTCTGCCGCAGCGCGAGCATCATCGACAGGTAGCCGCCGACGAACATCAGTCGCTGATTCTTGATCGATGCGGGCATGTTCGGCATCAGCCGCCTCAAGTGCGCAAGGCAGCGCTGATAGCCCTTGTTCCACTGGTTGCCGATTGCGCTGATGAACAGCTTGCGATGCGTCATGTTGAGAATCGCGGTGAAGCGCATGTAGCAGTCGTCGGTGCCGTCTTCGAACGGATCCAGTGCCGGGTAGATGAGAATATCCATGACTTCGTCGATCGATCGAGGGCCGTTATTGGCCTCCGCTTCATCGAGCAATCGGCAGCGGCGTTCGTCGATGATTCGCGCACCGTCTGCGATGATTTCCTTTACCAGCGCTTCCTTGCTGCCGAAGTGGTATCCGACCGCGCCATGGTTCTTCTGACCGGCTGCTTTGGCAATCTCGCGCACGGTCACACCGTCGACACCGCGCTCCGCATAGAGGCGCATGGCGGTCCGCTTGATGTGGGTCGGAGAATCTAGGCGTTGGGGGGTCGACGTCATGGCGCGGTTTTTGCCACAAGCGGTTTTTCGATTGCAACTGAATTCATCCACCCATATTATCCAATTGATTTAGCCAGAATCGAAATTGCGGTTGCGCCAGATGGTTGCTGCCGTTGCGATAGCCCGAAACCGGGCTTTTGGGAGAGGGATCGGCCTATGCAGCCGCAGACAGGGCACAAACGCCCATCGATCGGGACGGCATATTTCATGGTCGGTGCCCTGTTCGCCATTTATGTTCTGGCGTGGCTGGATCGTCTGATCATCTCGATGATGGTCGAACCGATCAAGGAAACGCTGGAACTGGGCGACTTCGAAATGAGTCTGGTTCTTGGTCCGGCCTTTGCCATCTCTTATGCCATTTTCGCCATCCCGCTGGGCTGGGCGACTGATCGCATGTCTCGCCGGCTGGTCATCTACATTGGCGTATCCATCTGGAGCCTTGCGACGCTGGCCTGCGCTTTCGCGCAATCGTTCCCGATGCTTATCGCCTGCCGTATCGGCGTGGGCATAGGAGAAGCAGCCCTGCTGCCGGCGGCATATTCGTTGATCGCCGATGCATTTCCCCGTGATCGCGTGACATTTGCGACGTCGCTGTTTCAGACAGCGGGCAAGTTTGGTTCGGCGGTTGCGTTCGGGATCGGTGGCATCCTGATCGGATTTGCGACCACATTCGCCCATATCGACTGGCCGATACTGGGGCGGGCGGAAGGGTGGCAGATCACCTTCGCCATGATCGGCGTTCCGGGGTTCGTCTTCGCGCTGCTGGCATATACGTTTCCGGAGCCCGGACGCCATGGTGTGAGGAGCAATGCCGCCGGAACGAGTGCTGTGACGTTGCCTGAATTCCTGCGCGAGCATACCGGCCTGCTCGTGATGATGGCCGTGGCGTTCACGTCGCTTGCTGTCGTCGGGTACTCGATGACTTCCTGGGTGCCGACTTATATCGACCGCCATTTCCACTGGGAACCGCAACAGTACGGGCCCGCGCTGAGCCTGATGAACGTGTTCGGTGCGATATCGCTGGTGGCCTTGGGCCGGGCAGTCGACTTTCTGTTCGCCAGAGGCATGAAGGATGCCCATTTGCGCTTTTACAGCTGGCTGATTCTTGCTCTTTCCCCCGCGATAGTTTGCGCGTTCTTCGTGTCGAACGTCTATCTCTTCCTTGGCCTCTATGCGCTGATCCAGCTGATTACCGTTCCCTACATCGTCTATTGTTCGGCCCTGGTCGCGATGCTCGCCTCAAGCGAGTTGAGAGGCAGGTTGCTCGGTATCTTCCTGCTCATCACGAACATTGTCGGCTTCGGCGCCGGACCGGCAATTGTCGGCGCATTGACGGACTTCGTATTCGGGGACGAGGCACTGATCGGCTACTCGCTGGCGACTGTCGTCGTGACCGGATCGGCTATCGCGTTCGTTACGATGCGATTGGCTTTGCCGCGCCTTCGCAAGAGTATCGAAGGCATGGAAGCAGCCCAGTCTGCATAAGATAAAAATTGACCTATGGTATAAAATTGTTGATCGACATGCGGCGGCAGTGGCATATGCCCCAGGCAATCGAAATGCATCTGTCCTTGAGAACGGGAGAGTGAATATGGCAGGTCCGCTGGACCATCTGGTGGTGATCGAAGCCGCTGACGTGATGCCCGGTTCCATCATGGGCATGCTGCTTGCCGACCATGGTGCCGAAGTTATCAAGCTTGAACCCGCAGGCGGGGCCTGTTTCGCTCATGATCTCTCGCGCAAGGGGTGGGATCGCGGCAAGCGCAGCATCGAACTGGATATTATCGATCCGACGAACAGGGCCACGTTGCATGCGTTGTTGAAACGGGCCGACATATTCATCCATGCCCTGCAGCCTGAAGAAACCAAGGCATTGGGGCTGGATGCACCAGCTCTCGACGCGCAGTTCCCGGCGCTCGTTTCCTGTTCCTTGTCGGCCTATGGCAGCGACACACCGTTTTCCGGAAGGCCATATGGGGAATCGCTGGCCGCGGCATTGATGGGTACGATGGTCGACAAGGGGAGCTCTCACCGCAGCGGCCCGATGTATCTCGGCCATCCGGCCCTGCATTATGGACAGGCCTTCCTTGGCGCCATCAGCACGTTGGCTGCGTTGCGTGCACGCCGGGTGATCGGGGCCGGGCAACAGGTCGACGCGTCCCTGCTGGATGCCATGTTCGCCCAGTCCTGCATGAACCACTGGTGGCAGGAAGACGGGCTTTCGTACATCAAGAAGGGCGACAGCGGGGCGTTGGACCGCTTCGGCAATGTCCGCCTGGTTACCGGAATGTTCGAGTGTGCCGACGGCCTGTTCCTGCAGATCCACACCGGCTCGGGCGGGTTCAAGCCGGCAATGGACATTCTCGGTTTCGGCGATCGTATACGCAAGATCGACGGGCCTGAAATGGCTGTGCCGCTGGATGAAGACGAATATCGTTGCGCACGCGTCGAAATCATCGATGCGTTCAGGACACGCCCGCGCGATGAATGGATTGCGGATTTCATTGCTGCCGACGTGGCTGCGTTGCCGGTTCTCGAGCCGGCGGAAGTCCTTCTCGATGAACAGGTTGAATTTGCAAAGATGCGCATTGCCGTGCCGGATGCGGATTTCGGCACGATCTATCAGGCGGCGCCTGCAGTCCGGTTCGCACAGACCCCGATCGACAATCCGCGCCCGGCCCCGGCGATAGGCGCCGATAATGTCGCACTGACAGATCTCATCGCCCGGCCCGAGCGGCAGGCTCCGCAAGCGAAGGGCACATTGCAGCGTCCATTGGAGGGCGTGCGGATCGTCGACTTTTCGTCGTTCTTCGCGGTGGGATATGGTGGTCGTATCCTCAACGATCTCGGCGCGGACGTCATCAAGGTCGAGACACTGTCGGGCGACCAGATGCGTCCTCTGCCAGACGTGTTCGACGCGGCTCAGCGGGGCAAGCGCGACCTCGCGCTGAATTTGAAAGTGCCCGAAGCATTGGAGGCCGCACACAAGCTGGTCGCCACTGCCGATGTCGTTCTGCATAACCTGCGCCCAGGCAAGGCGGACAAGCTCGGAATCGGGTATGAGAGGCTCAAGGCGCTCAATCCCGACCTGCTGTACCTCTATCTGCCGGGATACGGTTCTGCAGGACCGAAAGCTCTGAACAAGAGCTTCGCGCCACTCGTCAGTGGCTGGACCGGCCTCCTGTATGAAGGTGGTGGCGAAGGGAATACGCCCAACCGCTCCGTGTTCGGAAACGAAGACTACAACAATGGCTTCCTTGGCGCGGCAGCAGTTTTGATGGCGCTGGAAAATCGCTCGCGCAGAGGCGGCGGGGCGGAATATCTCGAATGTCCTCAACTCCATTCGAGTCTCTGGACCACTTCCGAGCATTTTCTGGATAGCGAGATGAAGCCGGTTTACGGGATGCGGCTGGACAAACAGCAGCAGGGCTTCAACGCTCTCGATCGTATCTACCGGACGAGCGATGGCTGGATATGCATCTGTTGCCGCAGCGATCGCCGGTTCGCCGCACTCTGTCATGCGATCGGTCAGCCCAGCCTGGCGGAAGATCCCGCCTTCGCCGATGCCCGCGCGCGCAGTGGCAGGGATGGTGAACTGAAAGCCATGCTGGACGACTGGTTCGCCGCACGCAGCAGTGCGGACGCCTTCGCGGCATTGGATGCGGCAGGCGCACCGGCTGAAATCGTATGCGAAACGGCCTGGATCGACGAAGCCCTCTGGGAAGACTGGGCATTGAAGACCGGGCGCGTCCTCGAGAATTTCGATTCAATGTACGGCCATGTGCGGCAGGTGGGGCTGTTCAACTGGCTGTCCAAGACGCCTGGTCGCGCAGCTGGATCGGCGCCGCGCCTTGGCGAACATACACGCGCGATCCTGAAGGAAGCCGGCTACGACGATGCCGCTATCGATGGCCTGATAGAGCGGCGCGTGGCCGTTCAGCCCGACGATGTGACCGGACGGATCGCATCCAAGGTCAACGCCTGACAACTTTGCAACTGGAGAGAGAGCCGTGGAGCTCAACCTGCGATATGATATGAACAGCCCGGAGTTCGGGGCGCCGTTTCCCGAACTCTACCGTACCGCCATCGAACAATCGCAATGGGCTGACAAACTGGGGTTTCGCCAGGTGTTTCTGGCCGAACACCACGGGGCGGAGCATGGCTATTGCCCGTCTTCGATGATCCAGGCCGCATCGATTCTCGGGTCGACGAAGAATATCGTGGCCCATCTTTCTGCCCTGGTCGTCACCATGCACCATCCGTTGCGGCTGGCGGAAGATCTGGCCGTACTGGACAACATTTCGAATGGGCGTGTCTGGCTGACCGCGGGAATGGGTTATCGTCCGCATGAATTCGAGATGTTCGGGCTCGATATCAAGAAACGCCTGGCCATCATGAATCACGCCCTGGACACACTGGCCAAGGCATGGACGGGCGAGCCATTCGAATTCGAAGGCCGCACAGTCCGGGTCACGCCGAAACCGGTGCAGGAAGGTGGCCCTAAAATCTACATGGGCGGCTCGACCGACAAATCGGCCATTCGTGCTGCGAAGCGGGGCTACCAGTATTTTCCCGGCCATCCGGATCTGTTCGAGCTCTACAAGGAAGAACGCGAAAAAGCCGGTTTCCCGCCGCCCGAACAGTACAAGAAGACAGCAGCCAGCTTTCTTTACGTTACTGACGACCCGGAGCGGGATTGGCCGCTCGTCGCGCCCCATGTGGCCTATGCGACCAACACCTATGCCCAATGGGCAACGGAACGGGGCACGGGCCAGACACTTTATGCGGCGGCCGAGACAGTTGAGGCGCTGAAGGCGATGCCGAACATCAAGGTCGTGACGCCCGGCGAGTGCTATGATTATTTGAGCGGCCTGCCGGACGATACCGCGATCAACTTCCACGCTTTGCTGGGCGGGCTCGATCCGGAACTTTCGTGGAAAAGCCTGTTGCTGTTCGAAAAGGAAGTCCTGCCCCGTCTGGTCGACGACGGCAGGCTGGAACTGTCCTGCTGAACCGTAGTCGGAGACGTTGGCTGTGAAGGCGCTGGTCTGTGAAGCGCATGGCCTGCCTGAAGCGCTGGTTTTGCGCGATGTTGCGCTGCCCCAGTTGAAACCGGGGACCATGCGGGTGAAGGTTGGGGCTGTCGGGATCAACTTTCTCGACAGCCTGATTATTGCCGGACGCTATCAGGTTCAGCCGGATATTCCGTTCAGCCCCGGCAGTGAAGTGGGGGGCATCGTCGACGCCGTTGCCGACGACGTTGATGGCTGGTCGGTCGGAGACAGGGTCGCTGCCATGACGACTTATGGCGGTCTGGCCGAATATGTGCTGGTCGAGGCATCCCGCGCGGCGAAAGTGCCGGAGAGTATGGATCTGGCAACTGCGGCGGGCTTTGGCGTCGCCTACGGCACAGCGATCCATGCACTGGATCAGCGTGGACGAATGCAGCCTAGTGAAACCCTGCTGGTGCTGGGTGCTGCCGGGGGAAGCGGCCTTGCGGCAGTGGAAGTTGGCAAGGCGATGGGCGCGCGGGTCATTGCTGCCGCCTCTTCGCCAGAGAAATGCCGCCTTGCGGCCGCGCACAGTGCCGATGCGGCCATTGATTATCGGCAGGAAGAGCTAAGGGCCGGCATTGCCCGTTGCACATCCGGGCAGGGTGTGGATGTGATTTTCGATCCGGTTGGCGGCCCCTTGGCGGAGCCGGCGTTCCGTTCGCTTGCTCCGAATGGGCGCCATCTTGTGATCGGCTTCGCCGCTGGAGAGATTCCGTCGCTGCCATTCAATCTTGCGCTGGTGAAGAGCGCTTCTCTCGTCGGCGTTTTCTGGGGGGCTTTCACCCGACGGGAGCCGGATCGCCATCGCGCGAATATGGAGCAGTTGTTCCAATGGCATGAGGAGGGAAAGCTGACCCCCTTGATCGACAGGCGTTTCACCTTGGCTGAGGGTGGCCTTGCAATCCGTCATCTGATGGATCGCAAGGCGCACGGTAAAGTGATCGTCGAGATTTAGCAGGCGTCCCGGCGTTGCGGTGGACGTCCGCAGCGGATCATTCCTCCAGCGTCAATGCGCGTTCCGGGCATGATTTGACCGCCCGGCGGGCATTTTCCTCTTCCCCTTCAGGTACGTTGACGTCGCCTGGATCGAGATAGCCTTCATCATTGAGTTCGAACAGGTTCGGGGCCCAGGTCCAGCACCGGGCATTGCCCTGACATTTCGCGGCATCGACTTTTACCTTCATTGTGCCTTCTCCTGTTCGGACCAATCGAGTTGCAGATTGTCGACGCCGAAGACGAAGCCGCCGTGCGTGATTGGGGCAGTGCCGGGTTTGATCCGGAACGTCGGAATCCTTGCCAGAAATTCCTCCAGCCCGATGACGATCTCTCGCCGCGCAAGATGGGAGCCGAGACAGCGGTGAGGGCCATAAGCGAATGCCACATGCCTGTTGTCTTCGCGATTCAGCACGATCTTGCCTGCATCGGGAAATTCGGCCGGGTCGCGGTTAGCTGTCATGGACGGGCAAGCCACCAGATCGCCCTTGCGGATGGTTATCCCCTGCAGCTCAACATCGCGTGTGGCGCGCCGCACGGGCGTGACGGAGGGAAATGCGCGCAGCATTTCTTCCGCCGCCAGCTGGATGCGTTTGGGGTCGGTACGCAGCAGTTCCTGTTGGTCGGCATGCTGGGCCAGATAATAGAAATCGAACCCGAGTGCCGCGGCCACGGTATCCAGCCCGGCAATGAACAGCAGGACGCTCATGCCCCGCACTTCCATGTCGCTCAGGCTTTCACCTTCGATCCTGGCCTGAGTGACGAAGCTCATGAAATCATCAGTCGGCTCCTGCCGGCGCAGATCGCGCAATTCATCAAGGAACGATACGACGGTTCGCGCGGCTTCCGTGCGCTGGGCGGGCGTGCCATGAAGCAGATCGGTGGCCCAGCCCACGAATTCTTCCAGTCGTTCAGATCCGATACCGAGGAACTGGAGGAAGATCGAAACGGCGAACGGCAGGCAGAAGTCCTTCATGACATCGGCGTCGGTTCCGCGGCTCTTCATCGCCTCGATCAGCGAGATCGCGCGTTCGCGCACAATCGGTTCCAGACCGATTACTCTGCGGGGAGAGAGCAGGGGGTTGAGCAATGACCGCCATTTGCTGTGTTCTGGCGGGTCGATTTCCAGCGGGATCATCGGCCAGCTTTCGCCCAGCGCCGAAGCGAAGATATTTCGATTGCTGGAAAAGGTCTCGCCGTCCTGCAACACACGGCGTTGATCTTCGGCCCGCACGACGACCCAGGTGCCCTCGCCGTTGCGGGTATTGCCCGGCGCGAAGAAGACTGGAGGGCCGGCCAGAAGCGTTTCGATCGCCGCATGGGGATCACCCATCGGGGCAGGCTCCATCCCCGGTCCGGTGAACAGGTTGAACGAACTGACCAGCTCTTGCGGAACGTGGTCTGGCACCGGTTGAACAGCTGCGCGCATAGTTGCGTTTATCCTCTCTCAATTATGCATTTGAGTGCAGATATGACGAGACTGTGGCTCGGGGTCAAACGGTTTTCTCTGCAGCCGCAATTGGCGACTAGTCCGGCGGATTAATGCGGTCAGCGACCGCCAAAACGGGCCATGCGCTTGTCGCGAAAGGCTGCGACACCCTCAGTATAATCATCACTGTAGCCGAGTGCCTGCTGGCTATCGCGTTCGAGGTCGAGCTGGGCGGAAAAAGTGTTGTGCCAGCTGGCGGCCAGGGCTCGCTTGGTGGCGGCCAGCGCCAACGGACCCTTGACGGCAAGTTGCCGGGCGAAGCTGCGGGCGGATGGGATCAGCTCTTCATCCGGGATACAGCGCCAGATCATGCCCCATGCTTCTGCCTGAGTAGCGGAAACGGGATCGCCACTCATGGCGAAACCCGCCGCCCGTTGTGGACCGATCAGCCGGGGTAGCAACCAACTGGCCCCGCAATCGGGCCCAAGGCCGATATTGGCGAACGACAGGACGAAGCGGGCGGACCGGGCCGCGAAAGTTATATCGGCCGCCAACGCCAGGCTGACACCTGCACCCGCCGCTACTCCGTTGACGGCACAGACAACCGGTTTGGGCAGGTTCGTGATCTGGCGAAGAAGCGGGTTGTATTCGCCTTCCAGAGCCAGGCTGAGATCATATTTCTGCCCGTCAGGCAGGGGCTTGCGCTCACCGAGGTCCTGCCCGGCGCAGAAGGCCCGGCCGTTTCCGGTCAGTAAGACGCAGCGGATGGTGCGATCCGTTTCGGCCTGCGCGAATGCGCGGGACAGTTCCGCCCGCATGGCCGTGTTGATGGAATTCAGCAGATCGGGCCGATCCAGCACGATTTCCATGACACCGCTGGCACAGGTCACGACGATTGTAGTGCAGTCGCCAGCCATTTTGCGTCAGCCCTCGCCTTTTGTCTGCCAGTCCGGGTCGTAGAGAGGCCGGTCCAACTGGAACTGGTCGGATCCGCGTGCGTACCAGCCGGCACCATGGGTCCGCCCGATCAATTGCATGGCCGGAGTGTCGAGATAGAATTTTTCAGGGTTGGTGATGAACTCGTCCGCAATGTGCGTCATCAGAATTTCGCCGATCATCACGGTCTGCAGGCTACCGATATCGAGTGCGGCAACTTTCCGGCATTCAAAACTGACCGGGCTGGAGGCGATCCGTGGAGGTACGACGATTTCGGAAGGGGCGGTATCGAGGCCGGCATAGTCGACCTCGCTCACGTCGGCAGGAGCCTCGACACTGCACAGGTTCATTTTCTCCGCATCGTTCTCGCTCACCAGATTGACTACGAATTCGCCCGTGGCGATGATATTGGATGCGGTATTCTTGAGCTCGCGCGTGCGCATGTCCTTGAGCAGGCCCAGCATTACAAGCGGGGGCTCCACCCCGGCAACATTGAAGAAACTGTAAGGCGCGGCATTGACGACGCCATCTGACGACACGGTCGTGATCCACGCTATGGGCCGCGGGGTGACTGTCGAATTGAGGAGCTTGTAGCGGCCCGCCAACGGCAGTTTGCGCATGTCGAACTGCATCATTCCGCTCCTTCTAGCTCTTCGCGGCTTTCTTGGCCGCGGCGCGGGCGAATACGGCTTCACGGGCGCGCTTCACTTCGTCACCCCCTTGCGCACTGTGGCAATAGACGAGTTCGAGCGCGTGGCAGGCGGCAAGGTCGGCGCTTTCGGATAAGTGCAGGAGGCGCTTGGTCAGTTCCGCAGCGTGGCGATTTTCGATTGATCGGCCGAATGCGATGGCTTCCGCGATGGCGTTCCCCGGATCGACCAGCCTGCTGACAAGGCCGAGATCGAATGCTTCGGAAGCGTCCATCGTCCTGCCTGAAAAGAACAACTCCGCCGCGCGTTGACGTCCGAGGTGCTGGCCGAGGAACCATGACGATCCCCCATCGGGTACGAGGCCGAAGGAAATGAACGGCGCGGAAAACTTCACTTCGCGGGCGCACAGAACCATATCGCACGCGAGTGCCAGGCTCCATGCGATGCCATGGGCTCCCCCTTCGATGGCCGCAATGGTGGGGCAGGGCAGGGCACGCAGGCGGGCGATGATCCGTTGCCCCATTTCCAGCCGTTTCGCCAATGCGAGTGCGCCTTCACCGCGGGCAGGGCCCTTCTTCACATCGCCACCGTTGCTGAAATGACCTTCGGCCCCGCACAGGACCACTGCACGCGGCGGTGTGCCATTCTCTATCGTGTCGAGTGCGGCGGAAAATTGTTCCCACATCTCGAAGGACACGGTGTTGCGTGCGCGCGGGCAATTCATGGTCAGGAGGACAACGTCCCCTTCCATCCATTCCATCAGCAGTTCGGCTTCGCTGTCGTTACTCACCCACGCTCTCCCTCGCTTGCCTTGCATCCATAGGGATGCGTTGATGAGAAAGGCAAGTAATTTTGCATTCGAGATCAATTTTGGATAGGGTCTTGCCAGACAGGTTATCGGCTACTCGAAAAGATGGGGAGAGGGAAATGGGCAAAGTGGGCAGGCGAACTGTGCGTAAAGGCGTGTTGGCCTGTCTGGGCGTGTTGGGCATCGTGAGCCCGGGCTTTGCCACCGATCTCGTAGTGAAGAGCGATCTCGGTGCATTGCGCGGCGAGGCAATCGGCGATGGTGCTGCTTTTCGAGGCATTCCCTATGCCGCGCCTCCGGTGGGTGCCCTGCGCTGGAAAGACGCGCAGCCGGCCACACCATGGCAAGGGGTGCGGGATGCCACGGACTTTGGGCCGGCATGTATTCAGCCCATCGTCGATGCCCATTCGCCGCAGAATCAGAATGAAGATTGCCTGACCCTCAACATCGTCACGCCGGACCGGAAGGCCAAGGGCCTGCCCGTGCTGTTTTCGATTCATGGCGGGGCATTTTTCGTCGGATCGAATCGATATGTCGCGCACAAGGACATCACTTCGCTGCTGCAACGCGGAGTGATACTGGTTGCTCCGAATTATCGGCTCGGCAGGATGGGCTTCTTCGCGCATCCTGCACTGACGGCAGAGGCCGGACGCGGGACCGGCAATTTCTGGCTCACTGATCAGATCGCGGCCTTGCAATGGGTGAAGCGTAACATTGCGGCATTTGGCGGCGACCCGGACCGGATTACCATTCAGGGTTGCTCGGCAGGCGGCTCCAGCGTCAATTCCCTGATGGTGTCGCCACGCGCCCGCGGATTGTTCGCCCGCGCGGCGGTCCATTCCGGCGGCGGCCTGTTCAACGCCACGCGTCCACTCGCTCGCGCAGAACGCGAAGGCGTGGCGTTTGCGGGACGTGTGGGCGTGGAGGGTGAAGGTGCCGCAGCACTGGCCGCGTTGCGAGCCCTGACGGCCGGGCAGGTCCTCGCCGGAGATTCAGGAGCGCCCAATTTCGGCGCGATCATCGATGAATATTACCTCCCTTCCGGGATTGGCCTCGCCTACGCCACTGGCGCTCAGGCGCCGGTGCCGCTCATCGCCGGCTCCACAAGCAATGAGGCCAGCGTCTTCGGCTTGATGGGCTTTGACGCGTCGGTGCTGAAAAGTCGTTTCGACATAGACCTGGAGACATTGCGCCCTGCTTATGAGCGCGACGGCGAACTTTCCGATCAGGAGTTTCTTCGTCGTGTGCAGACCGATTTCATCTTCACATCGGCTGCGCTCGGCATCCCCTCTTTGGCATCGCGTCTGGCCCCGGCATGGGCTTATCATTTCGACTATCTGCCCGCTGCGTCGCGGGGGGAGATGCCCGGCGCTCCGCACTGTGCGGACATGAGCTATCTCTACAGCCTGACGGAACCGGCCGATGCGAATGACCGCATGGTAGGCGAAATCATGCGCGGTTACTGGTACAATTTCATTGCCACCGGCAATCCCAACGGACCTGCATTGCCCATCTGGCCACAGGCGAAACCGGGGGTTTGGTCACCGTTGGTGATTGGCGACCCGTTGCGGATTGCGCCTGATTACCAGATCGAACGGATGCGGCTGTGGCATGCGAAGTGGCTGAGAGAGAGCGGAGCCCCAATTCTGCCTTGAGCGATCAATTGGGCTCATCAAGCAGGCGGCGGCCAATTACCTGAGCCTGAATTTCTCCGGCGCCTTCGAAAATGTTGAGAATACGGGCATCGGCCAGCAGGCGGCTGACCTCGTATTCCATGGCAAAGCCATTGCCGCCATGAATTTGCAGGGCATTGTCCGCCGCTGCCCACGCCACACGCGCGCCAAGCAACTTGGCCATGCCAGCCTCCAGATCGCAGCGTTTGTCCTCGTCCTTCTGCCGCGCCGCGTAATAGGTCAGTTGCCGTGCGGCCATGATTTCCGCTGCCATCATTGCCAGCTTGTTGGCGACGCGGGGGAAGGCAATGATAGCGCGTCCGAATTGCTTGCGATCCAAAGCATAGCCGAGCCCGACGTCCAATGCGGCCTGCGCCACACCGATGGCGCGTGCGGCTGTCTGGATGCGGGCACTTTCGAAAGTGGCCATCAACTGCTTGAAACCGCGCCCTTCGACGCCGCCGAGCAGGTTGTCTTTCTCCACGCGGAAATCGTCGAAGCCGATTTCGTATTCCTTCATTCCGCGATAGCCGATCACTTCGATCTCGCCGCCGCTCATCCCCGGTGTCGGGAAGGGGGCGTCGACAGTGCCTCGCAGCTTTGGCGCCAGCAGCATCGACAGGCCACTGTAGTTTTTGCTGGCCGGATCGGTGCGGACCAGCAGGGTCATGACATCGGCGCGCGCGGCATGAGTGATCCAGGTCTTGTTGCCGTTGACCAGATAGTGATCGCCGTCGAGCGTCGCGCGGGTACGCAAGGAGCCGAGGTCGGACCCGGTATCCGGTTCGGTAAATACCGCAGTGGGCAGTATCCCGGCGCTGGCAATCTGCGGCAACCAGTGCGCCTTTTGTTCGTCAGTGCCGCCGCACAGGATCAGTTCGGCCGCGATTTCGGAGCGCGTGGCGAGTGAGCCGACCCCGATCCAGCCGCGCGACAGTTCTTCCGAAACGACGCACATTGCCGTCTTGCCCATGCCGAGCCCGCCGAAACCTTCCGGTATCGTCAGGCCGAACACGCCCATTTCGCCCAACTCCTCAACCAGGGGAAGGGGAATGAGCTCGTCTTTGAGATGCCATTCATGGGCATGGGGAGCGATCTTCTCGCGCGCGAAAGCGAAGAACTGATCGCGGATCAATTGCGATGTTTCATCCAGCCCGGCATTTTCAAGCGTGGCCTGGCCGCGCTGATCCGTAAGGTGCGCCGCTATGGCTGTCTTCACCGCCTGGCTGGCACCATGCTGGCGCAGAACGGAAAGCGCCGGGCCGTTAAGCAAGGCGAGATCGCCTGCATCCGGGGAAAGGTCGGTGGGCCGGATCACTTCGCCCTGGTTCATGGGTATGCCGCCTTGCAACTGGGCGGCGTATTCACCGAACAGCAGCTGGGCGAGCAGGCGCTCTACATCGCGGAATTCGCCGCTGCTCTCCAGCGCCGAAGCCCATCGCGCCACTTCCAGGAATGTCGCGGCATAAGTAGCGTACCAGCCAAGGCCGTGGACCTCATGCTGATGCTCATCCGCCAGCGCACGATCGGTGCGGCCATCTTCCCCAGCAACGAGCGCTTTGACTCTGGGAGTTACCGCGCGGACGAAGCCATCCGCTTCCAGCGCCGCCTGATTGAGAAGCGCGGTAAGGTCTTCGAGGATGAGAGGCCGTTCTGCCATGGTTCCCTGTCTCTTTATCTGGCGTACCGTTGCTTCAATCCTGCTTGCGGTGCTGTGCAATCGCACCGCCGGATTCGAGCGCGTCGAGTTGTGTGTCATCCAGCGCGAGCCAGTCGGCCAACGCTTCGCGGCTATGTTCGCCGACCGTAGGCGGGCGATAAGTGTACTTTGCCGGTGTCTTTGAAAGCTTGGGCGGGAAGGCGACGGTCGGGACCCGAACGCCATCCTCCCGCTCGAAATAATGGACTGCGCCGCGGGCTTCGACGAAGGGATCCTCGAAGATTTCCTGAAGATTGTTCACCGGCCCGCATGGCACGCCGCGTGCGACCAGACGTTCAATCAATTCGTCGCGCTTCAGGTTCCGGACCTTGTCCTGCACGATGCCTTCGAGATCGTCGCGATTGACCATCCGGGCACGAGAAGTGGCGAACCGCGGATCGTCGGCCAGTTCATTCATTTCCAATTCCGCGCAGAGCAGGCGAAACTGACCGTCGTTGCCGACGGCGATGATCATGATCCCGTCCGCAACGTCGAACGTCTTGTATGGCACAACCGTCGGATGCCGGTTGCCCAGGCGTCCGGGCACAGTGCCGCCAACCAGCCAGTTCATCGACTGATTGGCCAGCATGGCGATCTGGGTGTCCAGCAAGGACACGTCGATCCATTGGCCTTCGCCTGTCCGTTCCGCGTGCCGCAAGGCCGCCAGGATGGAGACAGTCGCATACATCCCGGTGGAGAGATCGGCCATTGCGACCCCGGCCCGCAGAGGTTGCCCGCTGGCTTCCCCGGTGATGCTCATGAAACCGCCCATGCCCTGCGCCACGAAGTCGTAGCCGCCACGGTCGGTGTACGGGCCCGTCTGCCCAAAGCCGGTGATCGAACAATAGATCAGCCTTGAATTGATGCGGGCGAGACTTTCGTAATCGAGGCCGAATTTCGCCAAGCCGCCAACCTTGAAGTTTTCGACCAGGATGTCCGCCTCAGCGGCCAGCTTGCGGATCAGTTCCGCACCTTCCGGCTGGCGCAGATCGACCGCGATCGACCGCTTGTTGCGATTGCAGCAGAGATAATACCCGCTTTCGCTCAGTTCTTCCTCGCCATCGGAATCTTTCAGGAACGGTGGGCCCCAGGCACGTGTATCGTCGCCTTTTCCAGGAGCTTCGATCTTGATGACGTCCGCGCCGAGATCGGCGAGAATCTGCGTCGACCAAGGCCCGGCGAGAACCCGCGAGAGGTCCAGAACCTTGATACCGTCCAGCGGGCTCGCGCTCATTGTTCTTTCCCCTGTCTGCGATCAGTTGGCGCGTTCGATGATAGCGGCGAGCCCCTGGCCCCCGCCGATGCACATCGTTTCCAGCGCATAGCGCCCTTCGCGGCGCTGGAGCTCGTTCATCATGGTCGCGAGAATCCGGCCGCCGGTCGCGCCAATCGGGTGCCCCAGCGAAATTCCGGAACCGTTTACGTTCAGCATGTCCATGCGGGAATCATCCGCACTCCATCCCCAGCCGCGCAATACGCCCAGAACCTGCGGGGCAAAGGCTTCGTTCAGTTCGACAAGGTCGATGTCGTCCCAGCCTATGCCAGTGCGGGCAAACAGCCGCTCGACCGCCGGAACGGGGCCGATACCCATGCGAGAGGGTTCGCAGCCCGCTGCTGCCCAGGAATGGAACCAGCCGATAGGCGTCAGGCCCAGTTCTTCAAGCTTGTCTTCCGCGACCACGAGGCAGGCGGCGGCGGCGTCGTTCTGCTGGCTGGCATTCCCGGCAGTGACCACGCCATCCTTTTCGATAACACGGAGCGTTGCCAGCGATTCCGGGGTCGCGTCTTCACGTATCCCTTCATCGCGCGCGAAGATTACGGGATCGCCGCGCCTTTGCGGAATGGATACCGGCACCAGTTCGTCAGCGAACTTGCCATCCGCCCATGCGGCAGCCGCCCGTTGATGGCTGCGCGCGGCGTAGGCGTCGCATTCCTCGCGGGTAATACCGTAATCACTGGCGACGTTGTTGGCGGTTTCGATCATGCCGGTGATAACGCCAAAGCGTTCGATCGGCTGCGACATGACACGGCCGCGAGCCAGCCGGTCATGCAGTTCGATGGACCCGCCGCGCACGCCGGTGCGTCCCTTGATCGTATAGTGTTCGACCTGGCTCATGCTTTCGCAGCCGCCTGCGATCACCACGTCCGCTGCGCCGGTCTGTACCATCATCGCGGCATCGATAACGGCTTGCAGGCCGGAACCGCAACGTCGGTCGAGCTGATAGCCGGGCACTGAAACGGGAAGGCCTGCCGCCATCGCAGCCCACCGGCCGATAGCCGGGGCTTCGCCGTTGCCGTAGCCTTGGCTGAATACGACGTCGTCTATCCGCTCCGGATCGATGGCAGTGCGTTCCATCAGGGCGCGGACGATGATGGCGCCCAGTTCACCGGCCGGGATGCTGGAAAGGCTGCCCAGGTATTTGCCGACGGCAGTGCGAAGGGGGGAAACGATAGCGGCGCGGCGCATTGTTCGATGTGCTCCTTCAGGCGGCCTCTGCCGCACGGATCATGTTCTTGGCGATAATGGTTTGCTGGATCTGCGATGTGCCTTCGTAAATCCGCAGCAGGCGGACATCGCGATAGAAACGTTCGACCTTGTATTCGGCCATGTATCCCGCACCGCCGAAAATCTGTACGGCCCGGTCCGCGATACGGCCGACCGCTTCAGAGGCGTGATACTTCAGGGCCGAGCATTCCAAGCTGACTTTCTCGCCCGCGTCAAAACGTGCCGCGACCGAACGCATCAGTGCTTCGATCGTCAGCAGGTCCACCTTGCTGTCCGCCAGCATGGCCTGGACGAGCTGGAAATCGGCAATACGCTGGCCGAACTGCTTGCGCTCCATTGCGTATTCCAGCGACATGCCAAGCAGGCGATCGGCCATGCCCAGCGCTACCGCTGCGATATGGATGCGTCCGCGGTCCAGCACTTTCATCGCCGTCTTGAAGCCCCGGCCGGGGACACCGCCGATGATCGCCGAAGCGGGCAGGACGACGTCGTCAAGGATGACATCGCAGGTCACCGCGCCTTTCTGACCCATTTTCTTGTCAGGTTTGCCGAGCGTGATGCCCGGCGTATCGGCGGGAAGAATGAAGGCCGAGATGCCAGCCGACCCTTTCACGTCGGGCTCGGTTCGCGCCATGAGCGTGAAGACCGACGCACGCGGCGCATTCGTGATGTACCGCTTGGTGCCGTTGATCCGATAGGAATCGCCTTCGCGAATGGCCGTCGTGCGCAACGATCCGGCATCTGATCCCGCCTCGGGCTCCGTCAGTGCGAAACTGGCGATCGCTTCGCCGGTTGCGAATTTCGGCAGCCATTCCGCTTTCTGTTCATCGGTGCCGTCCATGACGATACCCTGGCTGCCGATGCCGACGGTGGTTCCGATCAGCGAACGGTAAACGATTGCGGCGCGGCACAGCTCGCGGATGATCGCCGCTTCCTCGCTCATGGTACAGCCGAGCCCGCCGAACTCTTCCGGCACGGACAAGCCGAACAACCCCATTTCACGGATCTGATCGGCAATACGGGCTGGAATGTTATCGGTTTCTTCGACCTCATCTTCTGCCGGGATCAGCCGTTCGTCGACCAGGCGGCGAACGGTATCGCGAAAGAGATCGAATGTTTCGGTATCCATCGGTGGGCACCCTCATAATGTTATGTCAGCAAGGCGCAGTGGCCGGATTTCGATTGCGTTCGATCGAATACGGTCCCGATACGGCACCGTCAAGAAAATTGCACTCTAACGCAAAATTGGGCGTTTAGGTTTCGAGATTTGCAACCATCGCAGCTACGCCGTCGCAGCGTCGGGCGATGACTTGCCCTGGTTCGTCGCCCGGGCCGATCACGATTGGCTGACCCGCGAACAATGGCGCCAGCGCACGAAATGAAAACCGCGAAATTGGCCCGTGGAGGCGCTGTGCCAGCCCGAACAGTTTTGCCGCAGTGAAGGGGCCGTGGACGACCAGTCCCGGATAGTGTTCTTCGCCTGTTGCATAGGGCAGATCATAGTGGATTCGGTGACTGTTGAACGTCACGGAAGAAAAGCGGAACAGGTCGACCGCCCCCGGTTGCCAGATTTCACAGTTTTCCGCCGCAGGTAGCGCCGTGTCTTCGACCGCCGCCGTCTTGCCCCCATCGCGGTAAACGATGGTCTGGCGTTCTTCGATGCAGGTTTGCCCGCCCTGTTCGATGCGGTGAGAGACTTCCACCAGAATCAGGTCGCCGCTCTTACCGGCCTTGTGGGTCAGGGAGGCGACTTGTGCATGGCGTGTCGCATCCGATCCTTCGTGCAGGGCATGGTGGAATACGATATCGCTGGCCGCGAACATTCGCCGTTCCAGTGTGACGGGCGGCAGGAAGCCGCCACGTCTGGGATGGCCATCGGGTCCGATCTGCGATGGCGGCACAGCCTGAATGAAGAATGCCCAGTGGGCGAGAGAAGGGAGGTGGGCTGCCGTGCGGTCTTCACCCAGTGCCGCGGCGTAGCGATCCAGCAGGACCGGCTCTATCCGTTCGGTAACCGTTTCGGTGTTTCCAACCCACTCGCGCCAGTGATCGATGTCGGATTGGGAAAGAGTCATGCCACGATCCCCCTGTCGTGCAATTCGCCGATCTGGCCTGCATCCAGCCTGAGGATATCGGCCAGAACTTCATCGGTGTGCTGACCCAGCCTGGGTGCGGGGCGAACGTCGTCGCGCAGCGCACCGGCCAGCGTGGCCGGAGGGCCTGCCGCAGGATATGTGAGGCCGCTGGGATGCTGGATGGCCTGCATCTGCGGATTTTCCGTGAATAGCCGGGGGTCCCTGGTCACTGCTTCGTGCAATGACTGGTAACGCCCCCAGGTTACTCCGGCGGCGTCGAATGAGGCTTGTAACTCTGCCGCATTCCGCCGTGCAAAAGCATTCGAAAAAATGGGTATCAATAGTTCGCGATGAACGAAGCGCAGCCCCTCGTCCTTCGCGAATTCGACGCCCAGTTTCGTTTCAAGCACGGCAATCGCCTCGCCAACATCCAGGACCTTGACCAGCGAGCGCCATTGGTTTGCGGTGATCGCCACGACAATCAATCGAACCCCGTCGGCACAGACAAAATCGCGGCCGAACGCGCCATAAAGATCGTTCCCCATGCGGGGTCGGTCACCCTGCGTCAGGACTTCTGCGACATTGCCGATGTGCGACAGGCTGGTGGCAGCCAGATCGGACAGCGGAATTCGAATATCGGCCCCTTCGCCCGTCTGCTGGCGTTTGAGCAGCGCGGCAGCCATGGCAAATGCGGCGTAGGCGCCTCCCATCAGATCCCAGGCCGGCAAAACATGATTGACGGGCCTGTCATCGTCGGCAGGGCCAGTCATCATGGGGATGCCGACTGCGGCATTCACGGTGTAATCGACCGCAGGCGCACCATCCGACCAGCCCATGATCCGGGTGGTAATGATATCGGGCCGTTTCGCAGCCAACGCATCGTGGCTGAGGAAGCCGTGGACCGGATAATTGGTGAGAAACAGGCCCGCACGTTCGCCCGGTGCAGTGGCCAGGGCAACGGCCAGTTCGCGCCCCTCCGGGTTGCGCAAGTCGATGGCAACAGATTTCTTGCCCTTGTTCAGCCCTTCCCAATAGAGGCTGGACCCATTCGGGGCGAGCGGCCAGCGGCGGCTGTCCGGGCCGCCGCCGATTGCGTCGAAACGGATGACTTCGGCCCCCATCTGCGCCAGATGCAATCCGCAAGACGGCCCCGCAATGAATGCGGCCCCTTCAACCACGCGATAGCCTTCCAGCAAACGGTACATCGCAGGTTTCCTCAGCCCAGCTTGACCAGTGTGCGGCCCAGGTTTTCGCCAGTGAACAGCCCGAAGAACGCTTTGAGCGCATTGTCGATGCCATCATGAATGGTCTCTGCCGAATGGAGCAGGCCAGCGCGATGCCATGCCGCCATATCAGCCATGCAATGTTGCCACAGATCCTTGTGGTCGTTGGCGATATAACCTTGCATCCTGATCCGCTTGCCCATCATCAGCATGAGATTGCGCGGGGCCATCGGGGCATTGCCCCCCAGATTGTATTGCGAGATCATGCCGCAAATGGGGAACCGGGCGAAATCGTTGGCCACCGCCAGGGCAGCATGCAGGTGTTCGCCTCCGACATTGTCGAAATAGAGGTCGATGCCCTTCTCTCCAATGCCTTTCAATTCGCGCGCCAGCGCCTTCGTCAGATTGGCTTCCGCCTTGTAGTCGATGGCAGCGTCGAGGCCGAGCTTCTCAAGCAGGAAGGCGGCCTTCTCCGGACCACCCGCTGCGCCGATGACCTTGTGCCCCTTGATCTTGGCGATCTGTGCGGCAAGCGAACCGACCCCGCCCGACGCCGCGGAAACGAACACGACATCGCCTGGCTTCAGGCCGCCGACATGTAGCATGCCCGCATAGGCGGTTAGCCCTGTCACGCCTGCAAAGGTCAGATGCGCCTGAGGGGGCAGAATCCCTTTTTCCCGTTGTTCGAGCCGTTCGGCCGGAGCCGTGAACGCTTCGCGCCAGCCGAGCCGGTGAAAGACGAGATCGCCGGGTGCAAAGCGCGTGTCGCGTGATTCCACGACCTCTCCGACTGCCGGGCCTTCCATCGGTGCATCGAGTTCGAATGGCGGCACATAGCTTTTCGAATCATACATGCGCCCGCGCATGGCCGGATCGACGGCCATGAACAGGTTGCGCACCATGACTTCGCCTTCGGCGGGGGCAGGCACTTCGGTTTCCACGATCCGAAAATGTTCCGGCTCCGGCATGGCGACCGGACGCGAGGCAAGCTGGATTTCCTTCGAACGCATCTCATTCCCGATAGGCTTGGTGTTGCCCGGATGCCTAATTCAAGCATGGCCCTGAGGCCAGTTAATTCTGCATTCGAGAGCAAAATTATTGCAGGAAGTTGTAACAGCAAGCTATGCGGTCGGCGAATGACTGGGGCGGAATGCCTTGGGCATTTGTGTCGCGCCACAAGTGTTGGCCAAAGCCCAAACGTCAAATCGCAGCGACCGGGGCCGGGAAGGAAAGTGATGTTGAAGACGCGAATTACCGAGATGTTCGGAATCGATGCACCGATCCTGATGGGTGGCATGACCGGGGTGGGCTATGGCGAACTGGTTGCTGCCGTCGCCAATGCCGGTGCGCTCGGTTTCATAACTGCGCATATGTTCAGCGATGGCGATGCTTTGCTGGCGGAGATCAAGAAGGTCCGTTCCCTGACGGACCGGCCATTCGGGGTGAATCTCACGCTGTTGCCGTCGATAAACCCCATTCCCTACGATGAATATCGCGAGGCCATCATAGCCGGTGGGGTTACGATCGTTGAAACCGCAGGCCGTGCTCCGACCGATCATTTGCCGCGCTTGAAAGAAGCGGGGGTTCGCGTGATTCACAAATGCACCAGCGTGCGACATGCCGTGTCCGCCGTCAGGAAGGGTGTCGATGTGATATCCATCGACGGTTTCGAATGCGCTGGGCATCCGGGAGAAGACGATGTCGGGCTGGTGGTATTGTTGCCAGCCACGGTCGATGCAGTCGATGTGCCGGTGATTGCCAGTGGCGGCATGGCGGATGGGCGAGGCCTGGTCGCGGCATTGGCGCTGGGGGCAGATGGCGTCAACATGGGCACCCGGTTTTGCGCCACGCAGGAAGCCGCCATTCATGAAAACGTAAAGCACAAGATCGTTGAAAACACGGAACGCGATACGGTGCTGGTCGGGCGCACGCTCAACAACACGGCGCGTGTCGCCCGAAATGCCGTTTCTGAACAGGTGGCAGCGATTCAAACGGACCCGCACAAGACCTTCGACGATGTACGCGAGTTGATGAGTGGCGCGAGAGGGCGGTCCGAAGTTCTGGCGGCAGGCAATATGGATGGCGGCATCTGGACCGCTGGCCAAAGTCAGGCCCTGGTGCATGACATACCGACTTGCCGGGATCTGGTCGCGCGTATCGTGGCCGAAGCGGAAATGGCGGCAAAGCGTATCGGACGCATAGTCGTGTAATGCAGCGGGTAACTCTCACTCACGATGGCCTCATCTGGCAAAAAAAGGAGCGAGAATTCCGGATTGCCTAGTGGATCGACGCGCTCAGGTGGCCGAGCTTGTCCGGATTGCGCATGACATAAACAGCGCGGATCAGGCCATCTTCGATCAACAGTGCCGTCGTCTGCAACATTCCGTCCGCTTCGCGGGTGACGAAGCCGGGCAGTCCGTTGATGAAGGCATATCGCACCAGCTCGGAAGGCCCGTGGCGCAGCCGCGCGATCGCCGCATGCGCGCGTAGAACCTCGCTGGCGCCTTCCAGCACCCGGGCGGCGGCGGGCCGTCTGCCCCCGCCATCGGAATGGAAACGGACGTCCTCTGCCAGCAGTGCCCCGAGATGTGCGACCCCTTCGCCGCGCGATGCTTCGAAGAAGGCTGCGGCGATCTGCATGCCGTGCTGGCGGTCGATGGGATAGCGAGGCCGGTCCATGCGGACGTTCGATCGCGCCCGGCTGGCGAGCTGGCGGCAGGCCGCAACGTCGCGGCCAAGCGAAACGGAGATGTCCTCGAAGCTTTCCCCAAAGACATCGTGGAGGATAAACGCCGCCCGTTCGAGCGGCGACAAGCGTTCGAGCGCCAGTAGCAGGGGCAGAGTCACGTCTTCCGTCGGCTCTTCTTCCACTACCGGTTCCGGCAGCCAGGGGCCGCTATAGACTTCTCGTCGTACGCGGGCCGACTTCAGGTGATCGAGGCACAGGCGTGTTACAATCCGGCGGAGAAAGGCGGCAGGAACCTGTACTACCGCCCGGTCTTTCTCCGCCCAACGGAGGAAGGCTTCCTGTACCACGTCTTCAGCATCGCTCATCGTGCCGAGCATGCGATAGGCAATGCGCAGCAGATCGGGGCGGTGTGCATCGAACGTGGCGGCTGCACCGTCCATCAATGCCAACCCCGTTCCGGCGCATAGAGGTTGAACCCCACTGCGAGCCGGTTCCAACTGTTGATGACGTTGATTGCCAGCGTCAGCTTCAACTGTTCCTCCTTGCTGAACTGGGCGTCGAGAGCTTCGTAAACGGTGTCAGGCGCGCGTCTGGTGGCAATCTCGGTCAGATGTTCGGTCCACGCCAGTGCGGCACGTTCCCGGTCGGTATAGCATGGCGCCTCATGCCATGCGGCCAGCAAATGAATCCGCTGCTCGGTCTCACCTTCCTTGCGCGCCTCGGCCGTATGCATGTTGAGACAGTTGGCGCAGCCATTGATCTGCGATGCGTGGATCTTGATCAGTTCGAGCAACGGCTTTTCCAGGCCGCATTGCGCGACACTATTTGAAAATGCGTACCAGGCTCCGAAAATGTCCGGGGCGACGGTGTAAATATCGGCGCGGGGCGTCATGGCGGTTATCCTTTCATCTTGGTGACGCAGACATGACGAGACAGCGCCGAACAATGTGACATGCCCAGTGAATTTTTCCGTGAAAGGTGGTTCATGCTGCCCGGTCGAGCGCTCTGGTCAGACCGCACGGACTGCTCACACCGAGCGTTTCTCTGCCTGTTTATGCCTGGCACTGGCACGTTGTGATTAGACTGCCGGTGCGGAGGTATGACATAGGCGATGCAACCCTTCACATTTCCGGCCAGGCGTGCCGGGAATGAGGGTGGAAGAGAAACGGGCGGACTGTGAACGTGACTGAAGGGCATCAGGCAAGCAAATCGCGCCGGACACGCGAACGTATCGTTGCAGCTACGGTTTCGTTGATCCGGGAGGGGGGACTTGCTGCTGCCAGTGCAAAGCGGATTGCCGCAGCTTCAGGTGTGACCTGGGGCGCGGCGCAGCATCATTTCGGTTCGAAAGATCAGGTTCTCGATGCGGTCGTCGTATTGTCGCACGAGCGATTTCTCGCGCGGTTGGCAGATGTGGATCAGGGGCAAGGCAGCATAGCCGATCGTGCCTCGGTGCTGGTGGACCGGATGTGGGACCATTATCAGGAGGATGTCTACCTCGCCACGGTGGAGATCATCATGGCGGGGCGGGATATGGATTCGACCGAGGTCGGTCAGACGGTGTTGCAGTGGCCCAGTGGCGACCATATCGACATGATGATGCGGATATTCGGCGACAGCGGCGTGCCTAGCGAAAGTCTGCTGGAAGCCCTGATTTTCGCGCATTGCCTCCTGACGGGGATGACCATCAACAAACTGCTGGAGCGGGATGCGGTGCGGCTCGGCCATCATCTCGATCATTGTAAACAGGCGCTGGTGGCGATGTTGGACCAGCGCGGCTGAAATCGGCCCGCATTGCGTACGTCCGTCCCGCCCTAGGGATGAAATGCGCGGTCAGCCGGCCTCGTCCTGGTTACCCGAAAGAATCGGTGTGTGCCTGATACGCGTGCGGCGGCTCGCGCTGTGACCATGCTCTCAACCCTCCCTGCTTTTGTCGTGCCGCCGGGATCGACCGTCATCGTGCACCAGTGCGTCTTTGACAGGATCGAAGGCTCCTGATAAAACATTTCAAGTGAAATCTTTTTCTGGAATGACCCGTTCTGACGGGCGGCTGGTCAGCAGGCCTGAAACTGAGAGCTGCGTTGCCGGCTACGATTTGGGAGAGAATGACATGGAAGATAGCCTGGTTCGGGAGACCGGCATGATTTCGCCGCCTATGGTCAGCGGGGCGAAGCCCGACACCGGGCATTTCGAGGAATTCTGCCTCAATCCCGCGCCCTTCCTTATGCGCTGCCATGCAGAATGCGGCGAAGTGTCTTCATTCGATCTTGCCGGGCTCAAGACCACGCTGCTGGTGGGGGAAGATGCGCACGAAGCAGTCTATCGTGCGCCGGATTCGCAGCTCAGCGCGGCGCAGGCCTATCAGTTCATGGTCCCGGTATTCGGGCAGGGCATCCAGTATGGCGCCCCGCCTGCGATCGAGCGGCAGCAGCTCAAGATTCAGGCGGTCGGCCTGAGGCATGACCGGATGGTCCATTATGCGCCGATTATTGCGCAAGAGGTGCGGCAATGGATCGCAGACTGGCCGGACGAGGGGGAAGACGACTTCTATGAGAAGTTCACGGAACTGACTCTCAAGACTTCCACCCACTGTCTCATGGGGGCCGATTTTCGTGCATCAATGAGCGATGAGTTCCGCGGTCTCTATCACGATCTTGAAATGTCAGTCGATCCGGCGGGACTGGCGGATCCGAACCAGCACAGCGAAATGGCGATGCGGCGGGATATTGCACGTGCGCGGCTGGGCGAGCTGATCGGGGAGCGCGTGGTTCAACGCAAGGCCGCGCTCGCACGTGGAGAGGAATTCCACGACATGTTCCAGCATTATCTCGATGCGACATATTCCGATGGCACCCGGCTCACCGATCATGAAATTGCCGGCATGGTCATCTGGTTCATGTTCGCCGGGCACCATACGTCGGGCAATACGTCGAGCTGGATGCTGGTGGAACTTGCGCGCCATCCTGATCTGATGGCGGAGATCGTGGTGGAACTGGACCAGCTTCTTGGCGATAGCGAGCAGGTCAGCTTTCAGTCCTTGCGCGAGATGCCATTGCTCGATGCATTTCTGGAGGAGGTGCTGCGTCTGCACGCGCCGCTGGTCACGCTTAGCCGCCGTGTCATGAAAGACTTCCACTACAAGGACTATGTGATCGAGGCAGGGGACAATGTCATGGTCAGCCCCTATGTTGCGCATCGCCAGCCCGAAATCTTCGACGATCCGCTGAGTTTCAATCCGAAGCGCACGTTTCCGGACGGCCCCTTTGCCTATCTGCCATTCGGGGGAGGGCGGCATAAGTGTGTCGGCAATGCGTTTGCGCTGCTGCAGGTCAAAACCATCTTTGCTTACCTGCTGCGCAAGTTCGAATTCGAACTGAGCGAACCGGCCGAATATTACCGTGACATCATGCCTTCGCTGATCCTCCGTCCCAGCGACCCCTGTCGCTTGCGCTTCCGGCGGAGGGGCCGCTGATGGGGCAGGAGATTGAAGGGAAATTCCGGATCGAGCTGGACTTCGATTTGTGCCAGGGGCACGGCGTGTGCGCGGGGGACGCCCCGGAAATCTTCGCGGTGGCGGAAAACAGGCTTGGCTATGCCAAGGTAAAACTGCTGGACCCGCAACCGGGCCCGGAACTGCATGCCAACCTGCTGGCGGCCGCGAAATATTGCCCCAACAAGGTCATCCGTATCGTGAAAGCCGAAGAGTGAGGGGAGTGGGGCTGGCCGTTCGTCATGCCGTTGCGGTCGAGCGGCGTGGACTGTCATCCCTGTCGAGCATGGGCTGCAATTGGGTTCGCAGATGTGCGACCAGCAGGCTTACCTTCGGGGAAAGGTGGCGTCGCTGCGGGTACACTGCCCAGATCGGTTCGTCTGCCGGTTTCAGGTCATCCAGCACGGTTTCAAGCGTCCCTTTTTCCAGTTGCCTGCCAAGATAGAAGGCGGGCAACTGGCAAATGCCCATCCCGGCGATTGCGGCATCCAGAACGGCAGATCCGCTATTGCATTGCCAACGGCCTTTCGGCCTGAACTTCACGCCATCGGCAAATTGCCATTGCCCGGAAGAGCCCAGCAGGCAGTCATGGGCTCTCAGATCCGCCAGATCGGCGGGTTTTCCCCGGCGATGCAGATAGGCAGGCGCGGCTGCGGTGATAAGGGCGCGCAAGGCTATCCGCGTGCCGATCAGGCGGGAATCCTCAAGGTGGCCGGTTCGTATCGCAAGATCGTATCCCCCCCTGATGATGTCGACGACGTCGTTGTCGAGGTCGACGGTGACTGACAGTGCAGGATAGGCAAGCGCAAAATCGCGGACCAGCGGCGCGACGAACTTTTCACCCAGAGCGTACGAACAGGTCAGTCGCAGGTGGCCGCGCGGTTCGCCTTGCACGCTGATCGCTGCGATTGCCTCCTCGCGTTCCTCAACGATGCGGCTGCAATGGTCGAAGAAGAGGCGTCCGGTATCCGTCAGCCGCAACGACCGGGTCGTACGGTGCAGCAACTGGACCTGAAGCCTGGCCTCCAGCCGGGCGATTGCCCGGCTCATATGCGTCACCGATGCGCCGAATTTCTCAGCGGCAGCTGTAAAGCTGCCCGCTTGGCTCACGATGACGAATTCCTCGATCCCGTCCCAGGCGCTGATCATGATTATTGCTCACAAGTCATAATAAATTTCAGATACGCATATTTATCACCATCAGGTGCAATCCGTATAGGTTTGTCAGAGACAAAAGGAGTTGCCTGAATGAAGACGCGCGCAGCGGTAGCTTTTGAGG
>NZ_JRQQ01000005.1 GCF_001625325.1 Croceicoccus estronivorus | reverse complement strand
GTGTTGCGATTCATCAGAATAGCTCCCTCATCTTCAAAACCCCCAAACGAAGGGCAAGGCAAAAAGATCCCGCCCAACCGAAGGCGGCATAAAACTCTCGCGACCCGCCTTTTTCAGGCGTGTTTTGCGCGCTCTGCGCACTGTTTGCCATTGAGCCATATCCCCTGAAGCCCGCAATGTCCATTTGCATTCGGCGGTTTTGGACGTGAATTTTTTCACTGCGGCAATCTCGAAGAGCAATCGCGCCGGCATGTCTTTCGTCGGTCAGCGCCGATCTGCGACAGCCTAATGCGTCGTGCTCGAAGCGGTCAGAGCGCCATGTCGCCTACTTCACCTGTACGGATCCGGGTTGCCCCACCCAGATCGAGTACGAAAATCTTACCGTCCCCGATGCTGTTGGTGTTAGCGGCCTGCTGTATGACTTCGACCACCTGGGGCGCGATCTCGTCTGCAACGGCGATTTCGATCCGAACCTTGGGCAACATGTTGGTTGAATATTCCGCGCCGCGGTAAATTTCCGTCTGCCCCTTCTGTCGGCCGAACCCCTTGGCTTCGGATACGGTCATTCCGGCAATCCCGATCGCCCCGAGAGCTTCGCGCACCTCGTCGAGCATGAACGGCTTGATGATGGCGATGATGAATTTCATGCGTCTCCCTCCCTTGCTGCCCTCGGCATGCCTGCCCCTCGGTCCGCTGGCAAGCCCGCCGCATTGGCAGAACACGAAAAAAGGGCCGGAGCGGCTGGCTCCGGCCCATTAAGGTTACGTTCGCAGGAGGAACGCTTGGAGGCGGGATCGGGGAGGAGAGGAGGAGACCCGATCCCGCCAAGCTTGTGATCAGTTGTAGGCGCGTTCCCCATGTTCGCCGATGTCGAGACCTTCGACTTCGACTTCGGAAGAGACACGCAGCCCGGTGAGAACCTTGGCAATCGTGATCGCGATAGCCGTGCCGACACCGGCCCAGACAATCGAGACGAGAACGGCCTTGATCTGGATCCAGACCTGGGCGCCGATCATGAAATCGTCACCGCCAGGGCCGCCGAGAGCAGGCGAGCAGACAATGCCCGTGCCGATCGCGCCGACCATGCCGCCGATGCCGTGGATGCCGAAAGCGTCCAGCGAGTCATCGTAACCGAGGGCAGGCTTGAGCTTGGCAACTGCGAAGTAGCAGATCAGCGAAGCGACTGCGCCCAGAACCAGTGCACCGAGCGGGCCGGAGTTGCCGGCAGCCGGAGTGACCGCGACCAGACCCGCGATGATGCCCGAGCAGAAGCCCAGAGCCGAAGCCTTGTGGCCAGCGAGACGCTCGACGAGCATCCAGGCGAGACCAGCGGACGCGGTGGCAACGAAGGTGTTGATCATGGCCAGGCCGGCAACGCCGTCGGCTTCGAGTTCCGAACCGGCATTGAAGCCGAACCAACCCACCCACAGGAGCCCGGTGCCGACCATGGTCAGCGTCATCGAGTGCGGAGGCATCGGTTCGCTCGGGTAACCCTTGCGCTTGCCGAGGATCAGGGCCGCGACGAGAGCCGAGACACCAGCGTTGATGTGAACCACGGTGCCGCCAGCAAAGTCCAGAGCTCCCCATTCGAAGATCAGGCCACCACCGGCCCAGACCATGTGAGCGATCGGGAAATAGACGATTGTCAGCCAGATGGCGGTGAACACCATTACGGCCGAGAACTTCATCCGCTCAACCGTCGCGCCAAGCACAAGGGCCGCAGTGATCGCAGCGAAGGTCATCTGGAAACAGATGAACACATATTCGCTGATCACTTCGTCGGAGAAGGTAGCCGCGGTACTGTCAGGCGTTGTCGCCGACAGGAACAGGTTGCCCCAGCTGAAGAAGGCATTGCCTTCCGGGCCGAAAGCCGTGGAATAGCCCCACAGAACCCAGATCACCATGGCCAGTGCAGCGGCACCGCCGATCTGGGTCATGGTCGACAGCATATTCTTGGAACGGGTCAGGCCGCCGTAGAACAGGGCTAGGCCCGGCAGGATCATCAGCAGGACGAGAACGGTAGCCGTCATCATCCAGGCATTGTTGCCCGGATTGGGAACAGCGGCGGCGGCTTCGGCAACCGGAGCGGAAGTGACGGCTTCGGTAACCGTTTCGGAAACGGCGTCAGCCGCCTCTTGCGCCCAGGCTGCGGTGGCGGCGAACATCGACACGCCAAGCGCGCCAACGCCGCAGAGATATTTGCGGATCATAATATTACCCCTCACGGAATGGACGCCGCTCAAAGCGCCGTGTCACCGGTTTCACCGGTACGAATGCGAGTGACGGAAGACAGGTCGAGCACGAAAATCTTGCCGTCGCCGATCGAATCCGTGCTGGCAGCCTGCTGGATCGTTTCCACGACCTGCGGGGCGAGCGCATCGGATGCGGCGATTTCAACCTTCACCTTGGGCAGCATATTCGTCGAATATTCCGCGCCGCGGTAAATCTCGGTCTGTCCTTTCTGGCGTCCGAAGCCCTTGACTTCGGAGACGGTCATGCCCGCAACGCCAATGGCGCCGAGGGCTTCGCGCACCTCGTCGAGCTTGAACGGTTTGATAATGGCGATGATGAACTTCATCGTTGACCCCTGCTAACTTGCCGGACAAGCACCGGCCGTAAATGTGTAAAGCAAGGGGCGTGCCAAATGAGAGATTCGGCGAGATTTACGCCTCGTTAACTATTCGATGCACGCAGGGAGAGATGGGGCCAGCCTGATTCATAAGCAGTTGCCTATTTTTTAGGCAGATATGGGCCCGATTCCTGATCAGGCGGGAAATCGGCTCTCAAAGGGCCAGTCGCGCCCACACCGGCAAGTGATCCGATCCCCGAGCCGACAACGCGCTGTGATGGACGCCATGCCCCTCGCACCGCCAGTCCGCCGAGGCCACTATCCGGTCAAGCTGAGCGACCGGCTGGCGGGTCGGGAAGCTACGTCCCGGAGCCAGGACCTGCCAGCCATGGCCGAATTCACGCAAGCACCCGCCTCGCACCGACCATTCGTTGAGATCGCCCATCAGCACGGCCGGGCTGTCGCCGTCGCATTCTTCCAGGTGTTTAAGCACCGACTGGACTTGATGGCGGCGGCGCAGACCCGAAAGATCGAGATGCATTCCCACTACCCGCAAGCGTTCGCCGTCTAACGAAAGATCCACGCGCACGGCGCCGCGCGGTTCGAGCATGGGCAAGACCAGCGGCTCCGCCCCGAGGATTTCGATCCCCTTGCGAACGAGCAGGGCATTTCCATGCCAGCCGATACTCAAGGGCCGCAAAGCAACGGGCGCGACCTGCCAATGCCATTCTTCCAGCAGTTGCCGCGGCAGAGTGGAAGGACGCTGTCCAAAACGCCGGTCGACCTCTTGCAAGGCCACTACATCGGCGTCCAGTTCATGGAGGATGGCAAGGATACGTTCGGGATCGCGCCGCCCATCGAGTCCGACGGACTTGTGAATGTTATAGCTGGCGAATGTCAGTTCCACGCGTGGGAAGGTATGGTCACCTTCGCCCGGCTTCAACGCTCCTTCGTCGCATTGAATGCGATTTCGGGGTTCTTTTCCTGCTGATAGCCGACATCCCAGGCCGATTTGGCAAGAAAAACCGGGTCTCCGTCCCGGTCCTTGGCCAGGTTTGCCCGATTGAAACGCTCAAAGTCATCGAGCGCCCTGTCATCACCCTTGAGCCAGCGTGCCGTGTCGAACGGGGCCGCTTCCAGCATGGCCTCGACCTTGTACTCCGCCTCCAGCCGCGAAACGAGCACATCGAGCTGAAGCTGGCCGACCACACCGACAATCCACTGCCCGCCGATCTCGGGATAAAAGACCTGAATGACGCCCTCTTCCGAAAGATCGTCCAGCGCCTTGCGCAACTGTTTGGTCTTTGTCGGGTCCTTGAGCGCCACGCGCCGCAGGATTTCCGGAGCGAAATTGGGCAGTCCCGTAAATCGCACCTGATTCTTTTCGCTCAGCGTATCGCCGACACGCAAGGTCCCATGGTTGGGAATGCCGATAATATCGCCCGCCTCGGCCGTATCGGCAATCTCGCGATCCTGCGCAAAGAACATGATCGGGGAATGAATGGCCAGCGGCTTGCCATGCCCTGACGGCGTCAGCTTCATGCCGCGTTTGAACGTGCCCGACACCATCCGCATGAACGCGATCCGGTCGCGATGCTGCGGGTCCATGTTCGCCTGCACTTTGAAAATGAAACCCGTCACTTCGTTGCGGTCAGGCGTAATCTCGCCCTCGTCGCTCGGCTGCGGACGTGGCGGTGGAGCGAAACGGGCAATCGCGTCGATCAATTCCGTGACACCGAAATTCTTCAGCGCGGAACCGAAGAATACCGGCGTGAGGTCTCCATGGCGGTAAGCCTCAAGGTCAAATTCCGGATAGCCGGCCTGCGCCAGTTCCGCCTCTTCCGCCATCTCTGGCGGCAGTTCGACGGTTTCGCGCTTGCCGAGAAATTCCTTGCTGTCACCTTCCGGGCGGCTCACTTCGCCACTCGCGAAATCCAGAATGCCCTGAAATGTGCCCCCCATGCCGACAGGCCAGCTTTGCGGCGAAACGTCGAGAGCGAGCGCATCGGCCACTTCATCCAGCGTTTCAAACGGACTGCGGCCTTCGCGGTCGACCTTGTTCACGAACGTGATGATCGGCACCGAACGCAAGCGGCAGACTTCGAAGAGCTTGCGGGTCTGCGGTTCGATCCCCTTGGCGGCATCGATCACCATGACCGCGGAATCCACCGCCGTCAGCGTGCGATACGTGTCTTCCGAAAAATCCTCGTGCCCCGGCGTGTCGAGCAGGTTGAAAGTGATCCCGTTCTTTTCGAACGTCATGACCGAACTGGTCACCGAAATACCACGCTGTTGCTCGATTTTCATCCAGTCGGAACGCGCCCGCCGCGCCTGCCCCCTGGCCTTCACTTCCCCGGCAAGGTGAATCGCCCCACCCTGCAGCAGGAGCTTTTCGGTCAACGTGGTCTTACCCGCGTCGGGGTGCGAGATGATTGCGAAAGTGCGCCGGTTGGAAGTCATGATGTTACCTGGAATCAGCCGCGCAGCTCTGCGCCCTGCTTGGCGGCGGCAGCCACCACCTTGCCGGTGATCGCCTTGATCTCCTCGTCCGTGTAGCTCTTCTCACCCGGTTGCAGTGTAATTTCGATCGCCAGCGATTTCTTGCCTTCCGGGACACCCTGGCCCCGGAAATCGTCGAACACTCTCGCATCGACAATGTTCGCCTTGTCCGCGCTCCGCACCGCACGCAGCACGTCTGCAGCAGGCTTGTCCGTATCGACCAGGAAGGCGAAATCGCGATTGACCGACTGCAATGCCTGCGGCGCATAGACAGTACGCGCAAATGATCCACCGCCCTTTCTGGATGGGATCGCGTCGAGATAGATCTCGACGGCCACCACCGGCCCTTCGATATCGAAAGCCGCCAGAGTCGCAGGATGCAATGCGCCAAAGCGAGCGAGAATGTTCTTCGGCCCCAGCCGCAGAGTGGCGGACTGCCCCGGATGAAACTGATCGCCTGCCTCACCCATGACCATGAGGTTGCCGACGGGTGCGCCCGCCGCGAGGAGCAAGGCCTCCGCCTCCGCCTTGGCATCGTAAGCGTCAAAGGCCGTGGCCTTGCCAGTGGCCCAGCCCCGTGCCGTTTTTTCACCTGCAAGCAATACGCCGAGCGTTGGCCGCTCGTCGCTCATTCCGTTGGCTCCGCGCAGGTAGCGCCGCCCGACTTCGAAGAGCCGAACCGAAGACGCCCCACGATCCGCATTGCGCTTCGCTGCGGCCAGCAACCCAGGCAATAACGAAGGACGCATGGCCTTCATGTCTTCGCTGATCGGATTTTCCAACGTCCAGAGGACTGTATTGCCGTCCGCAAAATGCTGTGCCTGCGCTTCTGGCAGGAATGACCAGGTCACGGCTTCGTTCAGACCGCGCGCAGCAGCGGCGCGACGCACCCGGCGTTCGACCACCTGTTCCGGCGTTGCCGTCGGACGAGCCACGCCATCCATGCGAGGCAGCGCCACGCTGGCGATATTGTCGAGACCATGGATACGCACGACTTCTTCCACGATATCGGGTGCACCATCGATATCGGGACGCCAGGTCGGGACGGAAACCTGCCAGTCGGCAGAGGTTTCGAATCCGAGTGCGGCAAGGATGCGTTTCTGCTCATCTGCAGGGATCGCAACCCCGCCCAGACTTTCCGCCAGGGCAGGATCATAGCCAACGGTCTTCTTCGCGACCGGGGGTTCGCCCGCCCGCACAGCTTCAGACGCATCCCCACCACAGATTTCGAGAACCAGCTGCGTCAGGACATCCAGCCCGCCTTCCATGAAAGCCGGGTCGACCCCACGTTCGAACCGGCCGCGTGCGTCCGTCGCAAGCCCCAGCTTCCGCCCGGTGGCACCAATCCGCTCCGGATCGAAGTAGGCGATTTCCAGCAGGACGTCGGTGGTCGTTTCGGAACAGCCCGAGCCTTCGCCGCCCATAATCCCGCCGAGGCCAAGCGCATGGGCTTCGTCGGCGATCACCGTCATCGTCGGATCCAGCCGGTAGGTCTTTTCATTCAATGCGAGCAATTCCTCGCCGTCTGCCGCCCGGCGTGCAATTACCGCACCGGTGAGCTTGGCAAGGTCATAAGCATGGGCCGGGCGTCCGAATGCCAGCATCACATAATTGGTGATGTCGACCAGCGCCGAAATCGGCCTCTGCCCCGCGGCACGCAGCGTATCCTGCATCCAGTCCGGCGATGCGCCATTGGTTACACCACGCACGACGCGACCGAAAAACGCCGGGCAACCTTCCGGATCATCCGTGCGGATTTCAACCGGGCAGGGGAAACTGCCTGTCACCGCTTCGATCCCCAACGGCTTGAGCGTACCGAGACCGGCAGCGGCAAGATCGCGAGCGATACCGTAAACGCCCATACAATCCGGACGATTGGGGGTGATCGCCACATCGAAGACAGGCGACGCGCCCTGATATCGGGCGAAAGGCGTGCCCACCGGAGCATCCGCAGGCAATTCGATGATCCCGTCGTGATCGTCGCCCAGCTCAAGCTCGCGCGTCGAACACATCATACCGTTGGATTCGACGCCGCGAATGGCAGATTTGCGTAGCTGCATCCCGTTCGCCGGCACAATCGCGCCTGCCGTGCCAAGCACGCCGACCAGCCCTGCCCGCGCATTGGGTGCGCCGCAAACGACCTGCAACGGCTCCCCCTCGCCGGTATCGACGCTCAGGACCTGCAATTTGTCCGCATCGGGATGCGGGGCGGCGGTCAGCACCTTTGCCACGCGGAAACCGGCCAGCCGTTCCGCCGGATCTTCAATGCCCTCCACCTCGATACCGATGGCGTTGAGCTTGGCCGAAATCGTCGCCGCGTCCGCTTCGGTATCGAGATACTGCTTCAGCCAGGTGAGGGAGAACTTCATGCGCGTGCTCCTACGCCGGCGGAAAGCGTCGGCTGGTCGAACGCCGAGAATCCATAGTGTTTGAGCCAGCGTACATCGCCGTCGAAGAACGCGCGCAAATCATCCATTCCGTATTTCAACATTGCCAGACGGTCGACACCGACACCGAAAGCGAAACCCTGGCATTCGTCGGGATCGAGACCTGACATTTCGATCACCCGGCGATTCACCATCCCGCTACCGAGCAGTTCCATCCAGCCATGGCCCGGTTCGTCGCCGCTGCCACCCAGGACGCGGCGCCCCTTGCCGTCCGGCCCGTCTTCGATTGCGAAACCGACATCGACTTCCACGGACGGTTCGGTGAAGGGGAAATAGCTCGGGCGCAGACGCAGGACGATGTCCTCACGTTCGAAAAACGCCTTGAGGAACGTTTCGAGTGTCCATTTGAGATGGCCCAGATGGATGCCCTTGTCGATTACCAGCCCTTCGACCTGATGAAACATCGGCGTGTGGGTCGCGTCCGAATCGGAGCGGTAAACGCGACCAGGCGCAATAATGCGGATAGGCGCACCTTGCGCCTTCATGCTCCGCACCTGCACAGGCGAGGTATGCGTGCGCAGGACCATTCGCCCGCTCTCCGGTGCTTCATCGGGCAGATAGAACGTATCGTGCATAGCGCGGGCAGGATGGCTTTCCGGCATATTGAGCGCGGTGAAGTTGTGCCAATCGTCCTCGATTTCCGGCCCGGTAGCGACGGCGAACCCCATATCGGCGAAGATTTCCGCCAGTTCGTCCATCACCTGTGAAACCGGATGAACCGAACCTTGCGGCGTTTCCGGCGCAGGCAAGGTGAGATCGAGCGTTTCCGACGCCAGTTGCGCTTCCAGCGCCGCTGCATCCAGCGCGGCCTTGCGCTCTGCCAGCGCATTCTGCACGCTTTCGCGCAGGGCATGAATCTTCGGACCTTCGGCCTGCCGCTTTTCCGGCGTCATCTTGCCGAGCGTCTTGAGCAAAGCGGAAACGCTGCCCTGCTTGCCGAGGAATTCGACCCGCAGGCTTTCCAGCGCAGCCGCGTCCCCGGCCGCGGCGATGCGCTCCAGCGCCTCGCTGCCCATCGTCTCGATTGTCACCCTCATACTCCTCGGCGGATTGACTAAAGAATTGCGGGCGGTCCCTAGGGCCTGCGAGCCGAATCCGCAACGGGCGCTTCGCGAGTGGCCAGGCTATCTTTCAGGCTTGTCCAGCGTCTGTGCCGGCGAACCCCATATCCGCGCCCGTTCCTGCATGAAGGCATTGAGAATGGGGTGTTCAAGCGCGGCATATTCCCGCGGGCTCATGGTCATGAATGCACGGAAATCGCGCACGAAATGAGCCTGATCGTGATAATGGGGATCGATGGCCTCCGACCAGTTCCGGTCCTTGGCCAGCATGAACGCGGTCAGGCTGCGCATGAATCGCTGGCGGCGGAGCAGGCGCTTGGGCGAAAAGCCGAACGCCCGGTGGCACAGCCGCTCCAGCGTACGCTGGCTCAATCCCGCCCGTCTGGCCAGTTCCGACACACTATCAACAGCAGGATCAACCAGGGCGGCATGAACGCCCATAATCCTGTCGTGATCGGGGTGGGGCCGATTCAGTTCCAGAAAGTAGTCGATGATCCGGCGATATTCCCGCTCATCATCCGGCTCCCCATCGAACAGGTTCGCGGAAAGCTCTTCAAAATGAGCGTAGGCCGGATGGTCATCGCCATCGACCAGCGCATTGGCCAGTTCCGCCGCCGGAGTGAGCATGAACTTGGCCCAGCCGAGCGGGAACAGCCCGACACCCCACATGCGGGTCGTGCCGAGATAGAATTCGGTCGGCAACGAACTTGGGCCCGTGGCTGTAAAACGTGCCCGCGATACGCGTGAACCGCCAACAACCTGCGCATCAGGCGCGTCACCCCAGAAAAAGCGGATATTGCCCCATTCTGGCTGGAGGTAGTCCCTCACCCGTTGGCCAGGTGGCATGGTGAAAGTCGCGCGATAGAATGTCGAAAAGCAGCCTTCCAACTCCGACGGAGGTGGAAAGAAGCGGACATCGATGTCGCATCTTATGGTCATACAGAAACCTATGCCCCCAGAGGAAGGTTCTGTATTTGCGACCCCTTCCCGCTTCATCTCCGATAGCGTGAGATTGCGGGATGTAAAAGGGGCGTGCGCAGCCATCCTGCACACGCCCCTGAATATATTGCCGTTTCGCGAAAAGCGAAGGCGGTAACGTCAGGCCGGAAGAGCCTGCTTCGCCTGAGCGATGATCGCCGCGAAAGCAGTGCCTTCGTTCATGGCGAGATCAGCCATCACCTTGCGGTCCAGTTCGATCCCGGCAAGCTTGGCGCCATGGATGAACTGCGAATAGGTCAGGCCTTCGGCCCGGACGGCCGCATTGATCCGCTGAATCCACAGGGCCCGGAAATTCCGCTTCTTAACCTTGCGGTCGCGATAGGCGTATTGGCCGGCCTTTTCGACCGCCTGACGGGCAATACGGATCGTGTTCTTGCGACGGCCGCGATAGCCCTTCGCCTGATCCAGAAGCCGCTTATGTTTGGCGCGTGTGGTCACGCCGCGTTTGATACGGGGCATTGGCTAGTACTCCTGTCTCAGTTGAGCCCGTAGGGCGCCCACTTTTTGATCGTCTTCGCATCGGCGTCAGAGATCACGTCGGTCCCGCGGTTCTGGCGGATATACTTGCCGTTATGGCTGATGAGGCGGTGGCGCTTGCCAGCCACACCGTGCTTTACCTTGCCGGTTGCGGTGAGCTTGAAGCGCTTCTTCACACCGCTCTTGGTCTTGAGCTTGGGCATTTTCATCTCCTTGGTCAGGGACACGTTCGACCAGCCCTGGCAGCCCTATCAGCCAGGCCGGCCCGCGAATTACGTGTCAATGAAGGGCGCGCCTTTAGGGTGGGACCGGACAAAAGGCAAGCGATTCACCGCTGCAAGGGTCGTCTTCCCGTTTCGGCAAGGAAGCGCGCGAAGTCTCCGTGCGGCACAGGTATCAGCCCGGCACCGCGCCGACGCGTATATATATAAGCCTCTGCCCGTACGATTTTACCGTCGGATGTCATCGCACGCACGGGGCAGCGACGATATTCCGCACCTTCGTAGGCATCCATACGGGCCAGCCAGCGCCGGTCCTCGGGTCCGAATACAAGCCTGCCTTTCACCTGCCGCGCGGCACCATGTACAAGCACCGGATAGGAACCATTCGGATCGTCGATTGCAAAAAGCGCGGCCCGTACGCTGGCCGGAACGCCCGGACCGAGTGCCGCCACCAGTCGCGCAGCCTCTCCTGTCGCCAGATCCTGCTGAAGAGTCCCGTAGAAGAAAAACGGCCTGTTCACCGCCCCGGCTTTCAATGGCGGCAGGACAGCGCCTCGACCACATCGTCGAGACGAGCCGGATCGCCCAGCGCCAACACATGGCCGTCGGAAGCCGCATGAAGCGGGTCTCCACCCCAGTCGCACATTACGCCACCCGCGCCTTCGACCACCGGAACCAATGCGGCAAAATCGTGAAGCTTGAGCCCGGCTTCGCAGACTACGTCGATCTGTCCGGTAGCGAGCATTGCATAGTTGTAGCAATCGCCGCCCATGACCATCCGGCGATGGTCGGTCTTGGCCGCAAGCGCCATGAAATGTTCGCCGTCATGATTATCGAAGTAGTGCGGGCCGGTGGTGGCGAGTGTCGCAGCAGACAGCTCCTTGCACGCCCGCGCCTGTACTTGCTCGCCGTTGAGCGTGGTGGGCCGCCCCATGACGCCCAGCCAGCGTTCATCGGTGATTGCCTGGTCGATCACCCCCAGTACCGGGAAGCCATCGACCATCAACGCGATCAACGTGCCGAAAATCGGCCGACCGGCAAGAAACGCCGCCGTTCCATCGATCGGATCGAGAACCCATTGGCGCCCGGACGTACCTTCGCTGGTGCCGTACTCTTCGCCGGCAACCCCGTCGTTGGGGAATTCCGCCTCAAGGAGCCGGCGCATTGCCTGTTCCGCCTCGCGATCAGCCTGGGTTACCGGCGTGGCATCGCCTTTGCGTTCGGTAACGACTTGCGAACGGTAATGCGGTCGGATCGCTGCCCGCGCGGCATCCGCCATACGCAGGGCCAGAGCGATCTCAGCGTCGAGTTTCACGCTTGGCCGCCGCTCAATCGAACAGGCTGGAAACGGAACTTTCGTCGGCAATCCGACGCACTGCCTCGCCAATCAGGGTCGCTATGGAAAGGATGCGGATGCGATCCGATTCCTTGGCTGCATCAGTCGCGAGAATCGTATCGCTGATGACCAGTTCCTTGAGCGCGGAATTGTTGACCTTCTGCACCGCCGCACCGGACAGCACACCATGGGTGATATAGGCGACCACGCTCTTGGCACCGTTGTCCAGCAGCGCCTGCGCCGCGTTGCACAACGTGCCGCCCGAATCGACGATATCGTCGATCAGAATGCAGTGGCGGCCCTGCACATCGCCGATGATGTTCATCACTTCCGATTCGCCGGGGCGATCGCGCCGCTTGTCGACGATGGCCAGCGGGGCATTATCCAGCCGCTTGGCCAGCGCACGAGCACGCACGACGCCGCCGACGTCGGGAGAAACGACCATCAGTTCCTGGTCGCCGTACCGGGCCTGAATGTCGGCTGCCATGGCTGGCGCGGCATAAAGATTATCCGTCGGGATGTCGAAAAAGCCTTGGATCTGGCCTGCGTGAAGATCCACCGAAAGGACGCGATCCGCACCGGCTTCCGTAATCAGATTCGCAACCAGCTTGGCCGAAATCGGAGTGCGCGGCCCTGGCTTGCGATCCTGCCGGGCATATCCGAAATAAGGCACCACGGCCGTGATCCGCTTCGCCGAGGCGCGCTTCAGCGCATCGATACAGATCAACAATTCCATGAGATTGTCGTTTGCCGGATAGCTTGTCGATTGAACGACAAAGACATCCTCACCACGAACATTCTCATGAATTTCAACGAAGATTTCGTCATCCGCGAAACGCCGAACCGCAGCATCGGTCAGCGGAAGTTCCAGATAACCGGCAATCGCACGGGCGAGCGGCAGATTCGAATTGCCGGCCATGATTTTCATCGCGGGGTACCTTCCTTGGAAAACTGGCGTGAGTCGATGCGCCCGCCTCTAGCCGAGCATCCGACGATTGCAACCGCCCGGGGCGAGAGGCCGGGCATTTGTCGGCGGTATTCCACGCCGGGCCGTTCGGCCATCAGCTCGAATGATGTTCCCCGCGGACCCAGCGTACGGTGCCCGAACTGGCACGCATCACGACACTTTCCGTCGTCATGCGGCCGCCCTTGAGCCGCTTCACGCCCTTGAGCAACGAACCATCCGTCACCCCGGTGGCGGCGAAGATGCAATCGCCCTTGGCGAGGTCATCCAGCTTGTAGATGCGGCCGAGATCCTCGATACCCCATTTGCGCGCACGCGCTTTCTCGCTCTCGTTGCGGAACACGAGCCGGCCATTGAACTGGCCGCCCACGCACCGCAAAGCCGCAGCGGCCAGCACGCCTTCCGGTGCTCCGCCCTGCCCCATATAGAGGTCGATCGTGGTCTCGGGATCGGTCACTGCGATCACGCCGGCAACATCGCCGTCGGGAATAAGCTGAATACCGCAGCCCAGTTCCCGCAACTCTGCGATCAGATCCGCATGACGCGGACGATCGAGGACGCAAACGATGATTTCGTTGGGCTCCACGCCCTTTGCTGCGGCGACTGCCTTGACGTTTTCCGTAGGAGTCTTGGCCAGATCGATGATGTCTTCGGGATAGCCTGGCCCAACGGCCAGCTTGTCCATGTAGACATCGGGCGCATTGAGCAGGCAGCCTTCCTCGGCTGCGGCCAGTACCGCCAGCGCATTGGGGCCTGCCTTGGCCGTGATGGTGGTACCTTCGAGCGGATCCAGCGCGATGTCGATCTTCGGCCCCTTGCCCGGCGCGCCGCCGACCTTTTCCCCGATGAAGAGCATCGGCGCCTCATCGCGCTCACCCTCGCCGATCACGACTGTGCCGTCCATGTAGAGTTCATCGAACGCCTTGCGCATCGCCTCCACAGCAGCGGCATCGGCTGCCTTTTCATCGCCACGACCGATCAGTTTTGATGCCGAAATCGCGGCGGCTTCGGTCACGCGGACCATTTCGAGAACCAGCACACGGTCGAGAACACTGCTGGCGGGGGTGGCGGTCTTGTCGGACATTAGTATCCCATCCTGGATGACATCTTGCGCGAAGGCCTTAGGCGCTGGCCCCGCGCGGGGCAATATTTGCGGCAATCGCTGCAATCGTAATGCGAATGTACTGCAATCAGGTTGCGAGGAGCTGCATTACCAGAGGGGGCGCGGTCAGGCTCGGCGATCCTTCGAGCAAGTGCAGGGCCCGGGTAACGCAACTTTCAGGCCCCTCGTGAGTGACGAGAGCAACCAGCACTTCGCCGCCTTCCTCAGGCCTCCCCTTTTGCAGCAGGCTTTCGATGGATACGCCCGCATCGCGCATCGCAGCAGTGATTTCAGCCAGTACACCTGGCCGGTCGTTCACTGCGAAGCGGATATAGCGGCGCCCCACGCGGTGCCCGGACTGTGCAGGCTCCAGCTTGTCCAGATCGGCCACCGGGACAGAGAATGGCGCGCCAATCTCGCCGCGGGCAATATCGATCAGGTCGGCGACCACGGCGCTGGCGGTCGGCCCATCACCGGCTCCTGCCCCCTGGAACAGCAAGCGGCCCGAGAAATTGCCTTCGGTCACGACGGCATTCGTCGGCCCGTCAACGTGAGCGAGCGGGTGACCGTAAGGCACCAGATAGGGCTGCACACGTTGGAACAGGGCCGGCCGTCCCCCGTCCCCGGCTTCGGTTTCAGCCATGCCGATCAGGCGAATGACATAACCGAGCGCCTCCGCCTGGGCGATGTCCGCCGCCCGCAAGGTGGCAATGCCGGTCGTATCGACATTGGCGAAATCGAGTTCGGCACCGAAAGCGATCGCCGCCAGGATGGAAAGCTTGTGTGCAGCATCGATGCCTTCGATATCGAAAGTCGGATCAGCTTCCGCGTAACCGAGCCGCTGGGCATCTTCGAGCACATCCCCGAAGTCCCGCCCGGTCTCTTCCATTGTCGAGAGGATATAATTGCAGGTGCCGTTCAGAATCCCATAGATCCGCTCGATCACATTGGCGGCCGCCCCTTCGCGCAGCCCCTTGATCACCGGGATACCGCCTGCCACGGCGGCTTCGAACTTCAACGCGACACCGGACGTCTCGGCATCCCGGGCAAGGGCAAGCCCGTGATGCGCGATCATCGCCTTGTTCGCCGTCACCAGTGCCTTGCCTTCGCGAATCGCATTGCGAGCGAGAGTCAGAGCCGGCCCGTCCGATCCGCCGACCAGTTCCACCACGACATCGATATCCTCGCGCGCGGCCATCACGGTCATGTCGTCTTCCCACGCAAACGGGGAAAGATCGACGCCACGATCCTTGGTGCGATCACGCGCGCTCACGGCGACGACGACAATGTCGCGCCCCGCCCGGTTCGCAATCAATTCCCGATTCGCATCCAGCAGGCGAATCACGCCGGCGCCAACGGTGCCGAGCCCGGCCAGGGCGATTCGCAACGGTTCGGCCATTCATGCCCCCTTAGTGCAGTTGTCATACCCGCAGCCGCGCTGCCAGCAGGCATCGCGGTACGAAAGCACAGCGCCCTAGGGTAAGCGGACGATAAACGCCAGAGGCCGCGAAGGCAGCCGCCAACCGTGCGTTCCGATCAATTGCGGTTACGCGGACATGCCCCGAGTTCCTGCCGGACCAGAGCATAGTCCCGAACGGCACGAACCCGATCCCCCGCATCGCTGGCCAGATTCGCGCCTGGCGGGAGGCTTTGGGGCAAGCTGCACGCCAGCCGATACCATGGGAGAGTTTCCGGCGTGGGCGGCCGACCGGCCTGATCGACCAGTTCAGACCACGAAACGCTCCAGACCGGAGCCATGTTCGGCCGCCGGACTACGGACACCAGCACCGGGCCATCTTCGCTATCGAGGAACAACTGCGTTTCGGATTCTCCGGCGAGATTGCCGTCGACCGACAGGATGTCCCGAACACCGGAAATACGCGGCGGCGCGCCTGGCGAGCCCAATTCGATCAACAGCGGAGTCAACCGCGCGACCGTTTGTGGGTCGTCCCTTACCTGGGCATCGGGAGCTACCAGTTGCAGTTCGTCCGGGCGCCCCGGAACGGAACGGGCAAAGACAATAACGGATTCGCCGCGCAACTTCGGCACCTTGCGGTCCACCCCGACAGGCAGATCGACGAGATAATGTACGGCTTTGGCTGCAGGTGCGGTTCCCGCGAGCGCTTCAAGCGGCTTGGCCGTGACATAGAGGCGCACATGCCCGGGGGCGAGGCCCGGCGCGCGCTCAGGCTCGACCACCGCCTGCCGGCTGACCTTCACTCTCAACACGAGTTGCGCCGGATCGGCCAGGTCAGCCAGATCGGCATATGTCAACGAAACCGATGGCTCGGCCGCGAGAGCGGCATGCCCGATGGGGGCTCCGGCTGCGAAAAGAGCCAATCCGGCGCAGAGCGCCCTGACTTTTCGGCTGCGAAATGTGGGCATAGGCATTTTCGGACTTGCTCCCCCGCAGTTATCTTTGCACGCTGGATTCTTCGACCGTACCTCTGTCATTGGAATTAATTGATGCCAAGCGCTTGAATCGTTGATTAACCGATAAAGCGTTTGCGCAGGCGTTACTTCGCAGTTAAAGAGCCCGGAAAAAGCGGGGTAGAAAGCAAACTTTCACTCCGAAAATCGCCTTGAGGGAAAATTTGATCGAGGCAACGGGAGGCCATCCGGCCGAACTGGCAGGGTAGAAATTGGATAGTTACGCCAGACGGTGAGGCCGACCCCGTCGCTGGCGTGGCCCGGGATCGTCCCGGGGGAGCTGAATGGAGTGATGCGACTGAATGGCTTACGCTGACCAATCGACGAGCAGTAATCGCGTTATTGCGCTGATTGTCGTTGCCCTACTCCACGTCCTTCTTGGTTATGGCCTCGTAACGGGGCTTGCCTTCGAGGCAGTCAAGAAGGTCGCGCAACGCGTGACGACAATCGATATCGAGGACGAACCCGAACCCGAACCCGAGCTGCCGCCACCGCCGCCGCCGAAAGACGCGCCGCCGCCGCCGCCTGTTGTGGCGCCGCCGCCGCCTATCAATATCGCGCCGGCACCGCCTGTCATCCAGACGGCACCTGTTCTTCCGCCAAAGCCGACGGCTCCGCCGCCGCCGCCGCCGCCGAAGTTTACGCCCAAGGCACCTCAGCCGCGGAACAATCCGGGTAGCTGGGCTACGCCTGATGACTACCCCACCCGGGCCATGCGTGACGAACGTGCAGGTGTTGCCCGTTTCAGTGTCACGGTGGGCACTGACGGCAAGGTGGAAAGCTGTCAGATCACCGGATCGAGCGGCCATGCCGATCTCGACGAGGCGACCTGCAAGCTCGTGACCCGCCGTGCACGGTTCAAGCCGGCGACTGACGGTGACGGGAACCCCACAGTGGGATCCTACAGCAACGCTGTACGCTGGCAGATTCCGAAATAACGCGATTTGTGGCTCCTGCCGGAGCGTCCGGCAGGAGCGTTTGAGCCAACCCGATTTTCGTATCTTCTTGATTCGTATCTTCTTGAGAGGACAACCCGCATGCTTATCGAAATTCTCGCTGCCGCCGCGGAAGCGGCTCCGCAGAACAAGTTCGGCTTCAAGGAAGCCCTGGAACAGGGCGGCGTCGTCGCATACGCGACCGTCATCATCCTCGGCATCATGTCGTTCGGTTCGTTTTACATCCTGTTCACCAAGTTCTTTGAACAGGCGAAAATCCTGAAGCAGGGCCGTGAAGTCCGCGCCGGCTTCTGGCGTGCGCCGAGCCTCAAGGAAGGTGCTGCCAAGCTGCAGAAGAACTCGGCCTATCGCCAGATCGTCGATGACGCGCTGGCCGCTGAAGAACAGCACACGAAGATGACCGACAGCCTCGAAGCCCATGACTGGATGCACGGTTCGCTGGCGCGTTCGGAATCCGCCATCAACGCCAAGCTGGCTGGTGGCCTTCCGTTCCTCGCCACCGTTGGCGCTACCGCACCGTTCATCGGTCTGTTCGGTACCGTTGTCGGTATCTATCGCGCGCTGATCAACATCGGTCTCGCCGGTTCGGCCTCGATCGACAAGGTCGCCGGCCCGGTTGGTGAAGCTCTCATCATGACCGCTCTGGGTCTTCTCGTGGCTGTTCCGGCCGTGCTCGCCTACAACTGGCTGCAGAGCCGCAACAAGCGCATCGCTGGCGAAATCGAAGGTTTCGCTACCTCCGTGCTCGCCAACCTGTCGTCGAACGGTGTGGTGAAGCCTCAGTACGTGTCGGCGGCACCCGCCGCGAAACCGGCAGCTGCTGCCAAGCCGGCTGCTGCCGCGCCGAAGGCCTGAGGCCCAAGGTCAGTTTACGCATCGGACCGGGGAGAGACCGGCATGCAGGCTCTCTCCCCCCCGAACGACACGAAGTTTTAGGATAGGATTACGACCATGGCCATTTCGATGGGCAGCGGCGGCGAAGATGCCCCGATGTCGGACATCAATACCACGCCACTCGTGGACGTGATGCTGGTGCTCCTGATCATCTTCCTCATCGCGGTCCCGGTGGCGATCCAGACCATCGAGAAACTGCACATCCCGATCCTCGTCTCCGCTGAATCGCAGGACAAGGTCGAAAACCTCCTTCTTACGGTTTCGACCACTGATACGCAGGGACGCAGCGCGGGTGATCCGGGATACGAAGGTGCTTCGCGCAACGGGCAGTGCCGCGTCTATTTCAACAACATCACGCCGGTCAGTTCCGAGGAACTCTACGACCAGGCCTTCAAGCGTCTCGATGCGATCGTGCAGCGTGAAGGTGGGATTGACGCCATCATGGCCAATCCCGAAACCATCCCGCAGGTCCACATTCGCGGCGACGTGAATGCGCCGTGGCGCTGCATTGCCGGTGCGATCTACAACGTGCAGGCAGCGGGCTATCCCACTGTCGGCTTCATCTCGAACCCGGTCGACCCGAACGGTTGACGGCCGCGTCGCGAGAGTTTCAGGAGTAATTCCCCATGGCAATGTCAGGCGGTAACGACAATGGCGAGCCGATGATGGAGATGAACACGACGCCGTTGATCGACGTCATGCTCGTGCTCCTCATCATGTTCATCATCACCATCCCGGTCGCGACCCACGCAGTGAACATCGATCTGCCTTCGCCGCAGCCGACCCCACCGGACGTCACAGTCGAGCCGATCAAGAACAAGGTCACGCTGACGGTGGACAACAAGGTTCTGTGGAACGGTGACGTGATCACCAACGGTCAGCTGGTTACGCTGCTCAAGGAAAGCCTCAGCTATGAGGTGGAACCCGAATTGCAGTTCGAACCGGAACCGAACGCCAGCTATGATCTTTCGGCTCGCGTGCTGAATATCATCAAAGGCTCGGGCGTCACCAAGTTCGGCTTTGTCGGCAACGAACGGTACGCCACTTTCGCCAAGCAGCCCGGAGCCTGATCCGGCAGGATCGACTTCCGGCACCGGCCAGGCTGGTAAACCAGATTGAAGAGGGGCGAAGCGATTCGCCCCTCTTTTTTCGTCTTCGACAGGCGAGGTTTCAGCCTCCCCCATCTTCATTGTCGGCTTCCGGTTCTTCGCCCCGCTCCAGCCGCATTGCCGTGGCAGCGAGGGATTCCGCTTCAAGCAGCAAGTCCTCGTCGACCGAACCTTGCGGGACCGACTCTCGTCCGATCATCACCATGACCGGCACTGCCAACGGGCTCACCCGATCAAGTTGGATATGGACGAGTTGCCCCGCCGCTCGTTCCAGAACATCAGCCAGACGTCCAACATCGGTCATGCGCGCCCGCGCATCCGCCCAGGCCGCCTCGATCAGGACATGACCGGGTTCGTGCTTGCGCAATACGTCGTAGATCAGGTCGGTCGAAAAAGTGACCTGCCGCCCGCTCTTTCGTTTGCCTGGATGTTGCCGCTCAACCAGCCCGCCAATCACTGCGACTTCCCGAAAGGCGCGCCGCAGGAGGTAGGAATCCTGTACCCATTCGACAAATTCATGAGTCAGGATATCGGGCGATAGCAGCGCCGCGGGATCGGCTACCGGCCGCAGCCCCCAGACCGCCAAAGCATAGTCGTTGGCAACGAAGCCGCCCGGTGACAAACCCCGATCTTCCATACGCCGGGTAATGAGCATGCCCAGAGACTGATTCGCGTTCCAGCCCTCGAACGTATAATAGACCGTGTAATGCTTGCGCTGATGCGGGAAGCTTTCGACCAGCAAAGTCCCCGGACCGGGCATCTTGCTGCGCCAGTCCTGCATCTCCAGCCATTCCCGCACATCATCGGGAAAGCGCGCCCAGCCGGCCCGGTCGACCAGCAACCCCCTGACCCGCTCGGCCAGATGCGTGGTCAATGGCAGGCGTTGGCCACCGTAAGAAGGAATCATGGCCGAACGCCGGGCCGCACGAACGACGACCTCCATATCCCTTAGCTGTTCGACCTCCAGGCTCATTCCGGCGAAGAAGAAAGTGTCACCGGGCGACAACCCTGCAGCGAAGCGTTCTTCGACTTTGCCCAGGGCCCGGCCATTGCGGAAGCGCACTTGCAACATTTCCGAATCGACAATGATTCCCGCGTTCATCCGGTGCCGCGCGGCATGATCCGGATGTGTCAGCCGCCATGTTCCCTGCCTGTCACGCACGATCCGCTTGAAGCGGTCATACGATTCGAGCGCGTAGCCGCCCGTGGCAACGAAGTGGAGTACCCGGCGCCAGACCGCCTCATCGACCCAGCGATAGGCCCAGGCCGATCGTATTTCCGTCAGGAGCGCAATCTCGTCGAACGGGCCAGCACATGCGCAGGCCATGACATGCTGGGCCAGCACGTCCAGCCCGCCGGCACGGAATGCCTCGCCATCCCGCTGCCCCTCTTCCACCGCCTCCTTGGCTGCCAGTGCCTCCAGGAATTCAAAACGATTTCCGGGCACGAGAATGGCGCGGCTCGGCTTGTCCAGCCGGTGGTTTGAACGTCCGATCCTCTGCAGCAGGCGCGACGAACCCTTCGGCGCCCCCATCTGCACCACGCAATCGACGTCGCCCCAATCGACCCCGAGATCGAGGCTGGCCGTGCAGACCAGTGCCCGCAATTCCCCGCGCGCCATCGCCCCTTCGACCTTGCGCCTCGCCTCCACCGCCAGAGAACCGTGATGGATACCGATTGGCAGGTTATCGTCATTCACATCCCACAGGAGCTGAAAGATATATTCCGCGAGAAAGCGCGTATTGGTAAAGACCAGCGTCGTGCGGTTGCGCCGGATTTCCTCGATCAGTTGTGGGATCGCCCAACGCCCGGCATGGCCGCCCCAGGGAACACTTTCGCCTTGCGGCAAGAGAATTTCGAGCGACGGCTCCGCGCCCTTTTCCCCTTCGATCAGCGAAACGGATGCGGCATCGCCCCCCGGCGCCAGCCAGTTTCGAAAGCCCCCCGGATCGGCGAGCGTTGCGGACAGCGCCACTCTTTGCATCGCAGGCGCGAAAGTTTGCAGGCGCGCCAGACACAGCGCCAGCAGATCACCCCTTTTTCCGGTCGCGAAAGCATGCACCTCATCCACTACGACCCGCCGGAGAGTGGAAAACAGCGCCGCGCTTTCAGGATAGCTCAACAGCAGCGACAGGCTTTCCGGCGTAGTCAGCAACACATGGGGCGGGCGGCTGCGCTGGCGCTTCTTGCGCTCTGCCGGGGTATCTCCGCTTCTGGTTTCAATCCGCAGCGGAAGCCCCATCTCGTCCACCGGCGTCAGCAGATTACGCTGCACATCATGAGCCAGCGCCTTCAGCGGCGACACATACAGGGTGTGCAGTCCGTCCGGCGGTGAAGCCCCACCGAGCTGTGACGGGCAGAAATCGGCCAGCGTGGGCAGGAACCCGGCGAGCGTCTTGCCCGCACCGGTGTCCGCAACGAGCAAAGCGTGACGGCCTTCCTCGGCGGCGGCATACATCGCCAACTGATGGCTCCGCACCCGCCAGCTACGCCCTGCGAACCAGCTCGAAATCTCAGGAGGCAGGTTATCCCTCAAGCCCCGGCAATCCCATTACGGAAGTAAAAGTGACACAAGTGACACTGTTCTGGATGCCAAATCCCACCACACCCGCACGCAGGATAGAATGCCCGCCATGCTATCGCAATCAGGGGGATTCGGCTTGCCTGCATGAGAACGAATGGAGCACAAAACCGTGCCGTAGGGAAGCGTCGCCTATGCCGTTGCACGGAGCGGCGGCGGCCGTCACGCCAGACCTAGCGCAATCAGTCCCCTTGCGCTTCGCAATCCTGCGGCGGCATGGCCGGCAGACCAAGCAAGGCCGCAAGCTGCACTCTTTCGTTCTCACCGAGATCGCATGACGAACGCGGCGCGGGCAGCTTCGCAGTCGCATCCATCACCGCCGCCTGAATACCGGGCATTTCTTCCATCAACACCGGCATCAGCTTCTGCATCGATTCCGTCACCTGCGGATCGAGGAAAATCATCATCGATTGTTCCGCATAGAGGGCACCCGTCGGTGTCGCGAAGAAGTCGTTCAGTTCCGCAAGCTGCCGTTCGCTAAACCGGCTGGCATAGGCACGAGCGAGCCCGGCCCGCATGTCCGGTTCAAGCCGGCCCATAACCCCGCCCATTTTATCCATCATGACGCGCATGGTCACTTCCACCCGTTCACGATAGGCCGGATCGTAGATCTCCATGACCTGGGCCAGCGTCGCTTCACCCAGCTTCGCCACCTCTTCCTCCGGCATGCCGGCCATCAGCGCGATCTGCTGGACCGGCATCGTGCCCAGCGAATCCACCATCGGCCCGGTAATCGCATCCATCGATTTCTGCATGATCCGGGCATAAGTGCCTGCAGGAAAAATGCTGTCCACCGTCACCTGCGCGGCGGCCAGCCGCTCCGGATCCACGGCAGCGGTTTCCTGCACCGGAGCCACCATGGCAGGTTCATCCGGGCCGGAATCGCTTGCCGCTGCCGCCAGCGGCACGAAAGCAAGCGCCGGAATCGCCAGAACCGAAAAGCCACGCATAAGACAGTCCCTCATTCGATGATCGGGATTCTTTGGCGGACCGGCCGCATCCATTCAAGGCCATAGCCGATGCAATCCGTACTTGCCCAAGGCAGCATGGTAGAGGCAGGGAGCGGGATATCTTCCGACGGCAGGAGCGTCATGTTCGGCAATCTCAATCTCGACCATGTCGTAGGGGTCGCACTGGGCCTTGCGCTTGGTCTCCTGGTCGGAGTGCAGCGCGGCTGGACCCTGCGCGAAAGACCGGAAGGCACACGCTTCGCCGGCATTCGCACTTTCGCCCTGATGGGGCTGGCGGGCGGCATCGCCGGAGTCCTCTATGTCCATGCGCAAGGCCCGGCGACCGTCCTGCTGGCGGCGGCGGCCCTGCTGGTGCTGATCGGCTATGCGAGAGCCAGCCACACCGGGCGCGACCATGTCAGCGGTACGGGCACCATGGTTGGCCTGCTAACCCTCGCCTGCGGTTTCCTGACCGGCACAGGTGAATGGCTGCTGGGCACGATCATCGCGGTCATCATGGTCCTGCTGCTGTCCATGCGCACGCAATTGCATGGGTGGGTCAGCCGGCTGAGCGAACAGGAAGTTCTGTCAATCGCGCGGTTCGCGCTGATTGCGATGGTAATCCTGCCGCTGCTGCCGGATAAGGGTTATGGCCCCTATCATGCCTGGAACCCGCGTCAGTTGTGGACCGTGGTCGTGATGGTTTCGGGCTTTTCGTTCGTCGGCTACTTCGCGACCAAATATCTCGGGGCGACGCGGGGCGTGCTGGCCACTGCCGCAGCGGGCTCCATGGTTTCGTCCACCGCCGTGACAGCCGGGCTTGCCACCCGGATGCGCGATGGATCGGGCGCGCCCATGCTGCTCGCTTCCGCCATCTGCACAGCGTCCTTCTTCATGTTCCTGCGCGTCGTCCTGCTGGTGGGCCTGCTGGCCAATTTCGCACTCGCGCCCTTTGCGCTGATTGTCGCACCAGCAGCCGTTGTCAGTCTTCTGCTCGCCCTGTGGTTCCTCCAGCGGGCAGGTTGGGGCCGCCAGCAGGGGCCTGCCGAAGTGACTGTAAAAAATCCCTTCGATCTTGCACCGGCCCTGCTGCTGACCGGGATGGTCATGGCCCTGACAGTCGCGGCCCACTGGGTTCTGGCCCACTATGGCGATCGCGGGCTGGCAGCCGTTCTGGCGATTTCCGGCACTGTCGATGTCGATTCCGCCATCATCACCATGGGTAATCTGCCGGACGCGACGTTGACTGCGCGCACTGCCGCGCTGGTGCTGGCCGTACCGGTCACGCTCAACACCCTGTTCAAGGGTGCGGTGGCGGTGGGCCTTGCCGGCTGGCGGCTGGGCAAGCTGGGCGCCCTGCCTCTGATCGCTGTCGCCGCCACAGTGGTGGCCACCTGCCTCCTGCTGGGCTGGCGTTTCTGATCCGCCAGCGCGATCAGGCGAGCGAAGGCACCTCTCGCTGTCCCCGATCGACGGTGTAATGGATCGGCTTGAACGTGCCGCCGCAGGAATCGTATGCCGAACAGGCCGTCAGCCCGATGACGAGATCCATTTGCGCCCGCAGGCGAATAAAATCGCCCGGTCTGGTCTGGGGCGGCAAGACGCGAAGCTTCCCGCTTTGCCTATCGACCGGGACATTCATGAACAGGTTGAAAGCGACCGGGATACGGTCTGGATCGATACCGAATGGCGCAAGCGCTTCGGCCAGATTGCCAAAACATCCGCGGTGAACCGGTTTGTCAGGATAGAAATGACGAAAGGTGTCTTCGCTGCACGGCGTCAGGAGGAAATCGTGCTGCCCCGCCGTATCCTCCTCGATCTCCAGCATCGGGTTTGAACGATTGGACCATATGCGGTTCCCCGCTGTCAGCGCGACGGTTTCCTCATAATCGAATGTCCGGCCGTTGGAGAGTACCTCGCGCGGATCGAACGCATTGAAGGCCAGACAATCGCTCACCTGGCCACCCTGCGGATCAATGACCGTCAGGACTTCGCCGGTACGCAAGGTAAAGGCAGTTCCGCTGCGTGGCGGGATTTCGACTGGCCTCATGCTCGCGAATCATGAAAGGGGCAGCGCCATTGGGCATCGACCTTTCGTCCACTGTACTGCCGCGCTTCGCTGGCTTCGCCATGGCGCGCCAGCATCGGATTCACATCCCCGGCCAGTGCCCGGTCGCGTTCGAGTATCCGTTCCCGCATCCGTTCGTAGCGACCTTCCTCTCTCAATCGTTCGAACTGGTCATGCAGGTTGAATACCAGCGTCGGACGGGGGAACCGCCGTGCGGGGCGGGAGGCCATGGGATGCAGGCCGACCACGAAGAACGCCTCGCCACCAAAGCTCAGGCTGAAGTGGGGATCGGCGGGATCGGCACTCACACGCTCGTCATAAGGCTGGCCCAGCCAGGAATCCTTATCCGCAAAGGACTGGATACGGTCCCACATATGGCGTTCAAACGCACGCTCGGACAAATTGTCGGGCCCTTCGAACACCACGGCGAGACTGCGCAGACCTTCAGGGTCCTGTCGATAAGCTCCAGCCCATTCCAATAGCGCCCGATGGATTCGAACATCGTCCCAGCCACTGGCAAGGTTATGGCAAACGAGAATTTCCAGCCTTCCGCTGCCCAAAGCCGACTTTGCGCCTACGCAGGGAAAATCGGCCGCGTTGATCGCCGCCTTGAGTTCCGTTTCCGCCTTTTTCGTCGTCTCGCGGTCGAGAAGCATCCATCAGGCCCCTGTATTCGTTCCTCGAATACTACGCCTGTGTGCAGCCGATGTTCCTCGCACCGGGTCGCGTCAATGGCCCGCGTCCGGTCCCCGTTCCAGCCCCGACACCGCCAGTTGCCGGTCGATCTCCGCCAGCAGCCGGTCCAGCCCGGCGGCACTGTCGCTTTCCGCGCGGGCCACAAGAACGTCCTGCGTATTGGAAGCCCGCAGCAGCCACCAGCCGTCATTCGTGGTCACACGCACACCGTCTGTCGCGTCGATTTCGGCAGAGCTCCCGGCAAGCCGGGCCTTCACTTCGTCGATCACCGCGAACTTGCGCGTTTCGTCCACCTGAAACCGCAATTCCGGCGTGTTGACCATCGCCGGCATCGCCCCGCGCAGTTCGGTCACCGACCGGCCCAGCCGAACCGCAGCCGCAATCAGCCGCACCCCGGCATAGAGCGCATCGTCGTATCCGTAATAGCCATGCTTGAAGAACACATGGCCGCTCATTTCGCCAGCAAGGGGGGCCCCGGTTTCCTGCATCTTCGACTTGATGAGGCTATGGCCCGTCTTCCACATCAGCGGGGTGCCACCATGCGCGGCCACATGATCGAACAATGCCCTGCTCGCCTTCACATCGGCAATAATGGTCGAACCGGGAACCATGGCCAGCAGATCCTCGGCATAGATCATCAGCAACTGATCCCCCCAGATCACCCGCCCCTGGCCATCAATCGCTCCGATCCGGTCTCCGTCCCCGTCGAAAGCGATCCCGAAATCCAGGCCTTTGTCAGCGACCAGGCGTCTCAGATCCTCAAGATTGTGTTCGACGGTCGGATCGGGATGATGATGGGGAAAGGTTCCGTCCACTTCCGTGAACAGCAGGTGATGTTCCCCCGGCAGGCGCGCTGCGAGCTGCTCCAGCGCAGGCCCCGCCGCACCGTTGCCCGCATCCCATCCGATCCGCAGCGCCGCAAGAGGCCCCTCCGGAATGCCATCCAAACCATGCAGCAGGCGTTCGATATAGGCGTCCATTACCGGGCGCGTTTCCACCGCACCGGTCCCGTCTAGCCAATCCCCCGCTTCCGCGATCCGGCCGAGTTCGACGATATCGGGGCCAAAAAATGGCCGCCCCTGGAACACCATCTTGAACCCGTTGTAATTGGCCGGATTATGGCTGCCGGTGATCTGGATGCCGCCGTCGACATCTTCGGCCGACGCTTCGGCGTAATAGAGCATCGGCGTAGGGCCCAGACCGACCCGGACAACATCGCACCCGCTGGCGGTCAACCCTTCGACCAGCGCATGTTCCAGCATGGGCGAGCTTACCCGCCCGTCATAACCGACCGCGACCTTGCGCCCGCCAGCCTGCCTCAGCAGTGTTGCAAAACCACGCCCGATGGCCCGTGCATCGTCGGGGCCCAATGTCTCGCCAATAATGCCGCGAATGTCGTATTCGCGCAGGACCGTGGGGTGGAGGCAGTGCTTCATGGCCACACCTACCGGGGCGGAAGAAGCTGTGCCAGCAACAGGTCGCGGGCAGCGTTGGCTTCATGCACCTGGTCGTTCGTCCCCCCCTTGTCCGGGTGAACACGGGCGATCAGACGGCGGTGGGCGTCGATGATTTCGGAATGAGTCGCGGCCTTGCCGACACCGAGCAAGGCCCGGGCCCGGCGTTCCTCCGCCCCCAGACCGGTGCCGATACCGACCATTTGCCATGGCCAACGCCCCAGCAGCAATCTGGAGGCAAGGCTCACGACGAGCAGGATCGTCAGGAGCTTCACCATCGCCGGTTCAATCGGCCACGCCGGCTGGGACTGGCTGCCGACCAGCCGGCATCGGCAGGTTCAGAGCCGCCACGAGCCCACGCAGTTCCTGCCGCGCGACGAGGTGGCTGGTGCCCAGTTCCCCCAGATGCCCCTTGTCCAGCAAGGTCAGGCCCGAGGGAAACAGTTCACGATAGATCACGCGTTCCGACAATCCGTGCGATACACGGAAGCCAACCCGTTTGGACAGCTCGCTCAAAGCCTGTTCGATACGGGCCATGTTGCGCGCTTCGACGTGGCCGGTGCGGTTGCGCACCACGACCCAGTCCATTTCGCGCCGCTGTTCGCGAATCGTCGCCATCGCGCGCTTCTTGCGCGTTTCCCAGATCAATTCGGCATAGAAGCTCAACCGCTTCACCTTGAAGGTTTCCGCATCCACCTGCCCGATCAGGTCGAAATCGACGAAACTGTCGTTCATCGGGGTTACCAGAGTGTCCGCCGTCGTCGCCACATGGCGCGCGAGCGGATCGTCACGGCCCGGCGTATCGAACACGAGGAAATCGAAACCTTCGGAAAGCTCTGCAGCCATGGCATCGAGCTCGTCCGTGCTTTCCCCGGTGAACACGCCAAACCGCGCGCCCGGCAATTCGATTTCGCGGCGCTGTTCCGTATCCGTCCGGTTTTCGAGATAGCGGTAAAGAGTGCGCTGGCGCGGATCGAGATCGATCGCGGCGACTTTCGCACCTTGATAGGCAAGCGCAATCGCCACGTGCACCGCCGTGGTCGATTTACCCGTTCCGCCCTTTTCGTTGGCGAAGACGATACGATGGGGAGCATTGGAACTCACAGCGGCAGCTTTCCCGTTGGCATTGCGAATGACAAGGCGTCACGGCAAGGTGACATTCATATCAACGCCCATATCGGAGCCCCGCCCCCATGCAAACCGTGAACACTGTCGAAACACTGCGCGAAGCTGTGGAGAGTTTGCGCCGGACAGGCAAGATCGCCTTCGTTCCGACCATGGGCGCCCTGCATGAAGGGCACCTGACACTGGTGCGCGAGGCGCAGAAACGCGCCGATCACGTAGTCGTTTCGATCTTCGTAAACCCCACCCAGTTTGGCCCTAACGAGGATCTGGACGCTTATCCCCGGCGGATGGAGGAAGATTCCCGCCTACTCGATGCCGAAGGCACCGCCTTGCTCTGGGCCCCCGATGCGGCCGAAATGTATCCTCAGGGCTTTGCCACCAATATTTCCGTCAGCGGCGTCAGCGAGCATTTTTGCGGCGGCGCGCGACCGGGCCATTTCGACGGCGTTGCGACAGTGGTTTGCAAACTGTTCAACCAGGTGCGCCCGGACATGGCCCTGTTCGGGGAAAAGGACTGGCAGCAGCTGGCCGTGATTCGCCGCATGGCGCGCGATCTCGACCTGTCCCGGCCCCATGTCGACGCCATTATCGGCGTTCCGACTGTGAGGGAGGCGGATGGCCTCGCAATGTCGAGCCGCAACCAATACCTTTCGAGCGAGGACCGGCAGGCCGCGGCGACGCTGCCCCGCGCCATGCGCACCGCCGTTGCGGAAATCCTTGCCGGCCAGCCTGCGGAGAAGGCGCTGGTCACGCTGGAAACTGCTCTGCTCGCCGCCGGTTTTTCCTCGATCGACTATGCCTCGCTGGCCGACGCGCAGACGCTCGAAGTGATCGACCGGCCCGGAAGCGAGCCAGCCCGCCTGCTGGTTGCTGCACGAATCGGATCGACCAGGCTTATCGACAACGTGGCCGTGGCCTGATTCGCTTGCGACGGCCGCCCCCCGCCGATAAGGTCCCGCCGGGGTCCATTGGTCCCGGCGGCAGCGGAAGGAAAATCCGCGCACCGGATTTGTTGAAACAGGGAGTTTACCCATGAAGAAACTGATCGGCGGCGCTTTGGCCCTGGCCCTTACGGCCACGGCGATGCCGGCCATGGCGAAGGATGAATCCTCCGCCCGCAAGAAGCAATCCCAGGGCACGGCTGAAATTCCGCGCTGCTACCGCAATCTCGGTACTGTCGCGATCGTCGAGCCCGACAATCAATGGTGGCGCGAACTGAGCCTCGGCAGCCCGGAAGCGATCATCAAGATTTTCGTTCAGCGTTCCGGCTGCTTCACGCTCGTCAACCGTGGCCGGGCTATGAACAACCGGGCGATGGAACGCGCATTGGCCGACCAGGGCGAACTGCAAAGCGGCTCCAACCTCGGCAAGGGCCAGGTCAAGGCGGCTGACTACCTGTTGCAGCCCGATATCGTCTCCACCAACAGCAATTCCGGCGGCGGCGGCTTCGGCGGCATTCTCGGCAATTTTATCGGTGGCCCGATCGGCGCCATCGCGGGCGGGATCAACATCAAGAAGGGTGAAGCCAACACCACCCTTTCGCTGGTCAACACCCGCACCACTGTCGAGGAAGCGCTGACCGAAGGCTATGCGCGCAAGTCCGACCTCAGCTGGGGCGGCGGCGGCGGCGGCCTGTTCGGCGGCGGCGTCTTCGCCGGTGCAGCCGGCGGCGGCTATCAGGATACCAAGATCGGCCAGATCATCGTGCTGTCCTATCTCGATGCCTACACGCAACTGGTCGGCCAGCTGGGCGGCCTGCCCGACGATGCCGCAGCGGCGGCGCCAGAGGCAAAGTAAACGCACAAACCGGATTACCGGATGAAATGACAGGGCGGGGCTGACGCAGCCTCGCCCTGTTTCATATCCGCATGCCGAGCAGGCAAGTGATGCCATTATTGCGCGGGCTGGGTTTCCGGCATCTGGTCATTCCCCGCCGCAACAGGCGCTGCCGCTGGAGTCTGCACTGTCACTGGCACATCGATAACCTGTGATGTCATGGAAACCGGCAGGAATGAGGTACGAAGCGGACATTCGCTTGTGGCTTGAAATCGCAAATGCCATATTGCTTCCATGGTTTGGGACCTTGGCAAGGCCATGCGAAAAAAGGAGGAATTCGAGTCGGCTCGACTCATGGATTTCGAGTTTCACTTGCGGGCCCGCGCGACCAGACTTCTCGCTCATACTTACAAACTCGACGAGAATGCTGTCGTTCGCGAAACTGCCGTGATGACAGAAGATGGCATCCTTGAATTGGTCGCCGCAAACAAGGGCAGAAGCCGAGAGGAAGTTGCGACCGAATATGCTCGTTGCCTTTCGGAGGCTCGCAAGCAGCTTGTCTTGGAACGGGGAGATCCAACTCCTTATCGGCTTGGATAGCTGCCGGCTTCCGGATCGTTAGAAGCCTGTCTCCATTTGGCCAACGAGACGCAAATCCTACCTGTGCGGATTCAGGGTGGCTGATTTGTCGTGGTAAGCGGGCAGTCTGCTTTCGCAGCCAATTCAAGTTGATGCGGACGTTTCAAGTATCTGCACTAACTCGAAGTGTTCGCACCATAACAGCATGTCAGGAGCAAACCCACCATTCCTGCTGAAATAGCTGCGATGTGTTTCGCGCCAAGAAGAAAGACTGAGATCCCCTTCACCCTCCGCCACAGCAAAGGTTTCATCGACGCTATCAAAGCGCTGTTGGAATAAATTGACAGTCTCCAACACGGCACGGGGACGCCCCTCGCCATCCTCAACAACCCAGCGTCCGCCAACAATTGCGCCATTGTCGCCCTCTGTCGCGCTCCAACAGGTAGCTCGCTTTTGGCCCGCGAGTATCAAGTCGAGCAATTCATCAGCCATCTCAGGACTGTCGCCGAAGGGAAATCGAGGAAGATACCGCCAGTCGACATCCTTGGTCATGTTCCGAAGACCTCCTATGCCGGTCGCATCAACGTGTCCGGTTTTGTTGCGGGTGACGGTAGCCAAGCCCCTCGCAAGACATCGTCTGACGACCGCAGACAGCGAATGTCAGCGCCCTTCAAAGACGTCTTGTTCCTGCGACTGGTAAAGATGCAGGCGAATGGCGACGACTTGGAAATTGGAGCGGGTAGCGGGAATCGAACCCGCATAACCAGCTTGGAAGGCTGGGGCTTTACCACTAAGCTATACCCGCTCAGGCTGGTGCCCGAATGGCACTGCTAGGGTATCTGCGTCAACTGGCATCTTTATCGTCAGCGACCGTTTCTCCATTTTTGACGGGACCGGCCGGATGGTCTGCGGGCTCAAGCGTGATTTCCACCCGGCGATTGCGGGCGCGCCCCGCTTGGTCCGGAGTGCCATCCCGCTTCGCGTTGGGCGCAATCGGGCGCTGTTCGCCCATCGCGATAATCGTCAGGCGATCCTCGGCGACGCCATGATCGACGAGATAGGCCTCAACCACCTCGGCCCGGTGGCGTGATGCGCGAAGATTTGCGCGGTCATCCCCGGTGGAGTCCGTGTGACCCCGCAAGACAATCGGCCAGCCGCGCATGAATTGTTCGCTTTCCATCAGGCGGTCGATCTGTTCACGTCCGGCAGCGTCCAGTTCCGCACCGCCATCCGCAAAGCCGATGATGACGGACAATGGCTGCAACGCTTCATCTACCGCCGCGGGAGCTTCGATATCGGATCGTATGATGGAATCCGCAGGCATTTTGTCCACGGGCGGCGGCGAGCCTGGCTGATCTTCCGTGGCGGTATCGTCCGGCTGAGGGGTTTGGGGGCCGTTGTCGCACCCCGACAAGGTGGCGCCGGCCAGACATACGGCGAAGGCCGTGGCGATATACTTCATGGCATTGCTCTTTCTGGACTGCATCATGCGGGCCGCGCCCTTGCCGCGGCCTTTTCGGTGCGCTTCTCCTCTCCTGCGGGTGGAGCGTAGGAAATCACTATGTCGCCGGCTTGCGGCTCCGGCTTCGACGCATGGGTGAAGAACTGCATGTGCCCCGTGGGCCGCAAGATCATCAACAGGGCACCTTCCTCTGGAAGAGTCTGTCGTGCGTCTTCGAAATCGAACTTATCGGACAATTTGGTCTTGCGAAACCGCCAGCCCTGTTGCTGGCGCGTATAGAGATCCACCACGCCCAGCCCATCGGTAAACAGCGAGCGGCCGCGCAACGTCTCGGGGAGAGCCCGCCGGTCATTCCCATGCGCTTCACCGATCTGATACACCGAATCCGTACCGATACCCGGCGCGAATTCGCTGCAAACCAAAGTATTGTAGGCCTCGTTCCCGGTCGCTGCCACGAGCTTCTGAAACGGGGCGAGATCCAGATTATGTTCCGTGGCTTCGTTCAATATCTCGCCATGGTAGGTGGGCAGCCCCTTACGACGTGCGAGAGCTAGGTTTTGCCAGTTGGAGTCGGTGATCATCACCGGCACATCGAGATCATGCAGTTGTTCGGCCAGTGCTACTGTCCAGGGATTGCCACCGACGATCAGAAGGCCGGGCCGCGTCTCCCCTTTTACGCCGAGCAGGCGGGCGACCGGATCGACCGTGAAACCATGCGCCACAATGGTCGCAGCGACGACCGCGAAGCTCAGGCCGATCAGGATCGAGCCATCGCCATAGCCCAGTTCCGACAAGCGCAACGCAAACAGGCCGGAGATCGCGACCAGTACGATACCGCGCGGGGCAATCCACGCCAGAAGCAGGCGCTCGTTCCAGGGAACCTTGCTGAAGGACAGGCTCAGCAGGACGGTGGCCGGCCGCACGAGGAACAACAGCGCGAGCACGAACAGGCCAAAGCGCCATTCGAACTGGCGCAGGCTGGCAACGTCAAGCGATGCGGACAGCAGGATAAATATCCCTGACACCAGGAGTACGGCAACATTCTGCTTGAAGGGGTGAATGCTCCGCAGGCTGGCGACTTCCATGTTGGCGAGGGCAATGCCCATCACAGTCACCGCGACCAGGCCCGCTTCGTGTTCTATCCGGTTGCAGAACACGAATGTCGCAATCACTGTCACAAGCAGCACAGGCACCTTGAGGTATTCCGGCACCAGCCCGCGCGGGAAACTCCAGGCAATGGCCTTGGCCACGCCGTAGCCGATCGCCCCTGCCAATCCGGCGGCGATCAGCATCGGCGGCACGACTTCGAACACGGTGGCGCCATCGGCAGACAGACGGAAGTATTCATAAGCGATCACGGCGCAAAGTGCGCCCACGGGATCGTTGACGATCGCTTCCCATTTCAGAATCGCAGCCGGCCGTTGCTGGACGCTGGACTGGCGTAGCAGGGGCAATACGACTGTCGGGCCTGTCACCACCAGAATCCCTGCAAACAGGATTGCCACTGGCCAGACGAGGCCCGCCACGTAGTAACAGGCGAGGGCGCCGAACAACCACCCGAGCGGCACTCCGAAAATGACCATGCGCCACACACCGTCGCCAGCCTTACGCAATTCACGAAAGTCCAGTGAGAGTCCGCCTTCAAACAGGATCAGGGCAACGCCGATCGAGATCATCGGTTCGAGCAGTTCGCCAAAGACGCCGATCGGGTCTATCAAATGGAAAACCGGACCGGCGAGAAAGCCTGCGGCAAGCATAAGGGCAATGGCTGGCCAGCCAGTTCGCCAGGCGACCCATTGCGCGCCGATCCCCAAAATCCCGACCAGCGCAATGACTAATGCTTGTTCTTCCATCTCCGTCCCTTAGCGGAGATTACGCACAAATTCTCGTCTCGTAAAATTTCACGCCCCGAAACGGGACCTTAGCCCGGGATCAACGGGTGACGTCAGTCACCTTCGAACTGGACAAGGGTGTCGACCGCAATGCTTTCGGCCCCTAGCTTGGCCGCACCACCCAGATCGGGCAGATCGATAACGAACAACGCGTAATCGACGCGTGCCCCGGCCTGACGCAACAAACGGGCGGCAGCCAGGGCTGTCCCTCCAGTCGCCAGAAGATCGTCCAGCAGAAGGATATTAGCCCCTGGCTGGACCAGCGAAGGGTCGATCTCGAGCCTGTCGGTGCCATATTCCAGAGCATAATCTATGCCGATGGTCGGCACCGGCAATTTACCGCGTTTGCGGACAGGCAGGAAACCGACGCCGAGACGGGCGGCCACTGCCGCGCCAAAGATAAATCCGCGCGCTTCCATTCCAGCGATTGCATCGACATTCACCTCGCGTGCGCGAAGTGCGAGCATTTCTATGGCGGAATGCAGCCCCTCTGCGTGCGCGATCAAAGAGGTGATGTCGCGGAACTGGATTCCCGGACGCGGGAAGTCCGGCACGGTGCGGATCAGTGCTTTGAGTTCGTCCGGAGTCATTGGCTGTGTGACATCCCTCTCGGTTGACTGCGAACCGGCTCATCATCCGCCCCGCCGCCAAAAGAAAACGCCCCCGCATCGCTATCGATACGGGGGCGCGCAATTTTCGCGGAGAAGGACAAGATCAGCCCTTCTTGCCTTTCTTGTCTGCCCAGACCTGCTGCTTGGCGAGATAGGCGAGAACCGTAGCGAAGAGCAGGAAGCCAAGAACCGGCCAGCCCGTCTGCCGACGCTTTTCAAGCTTCGGCTCTGCCGTCCAGAGGAGGAACGCGGACACGTCCTGCGCCATCTGGTCGACCGTCGCCTTGGTGCCGTCCCCATAAGAGACCTGATCGGTCGTAGTCAGCGGCGGAGCCATCGCCAGGTTGAGATTGGCGAAATAGGGATTGTAGTGGAGCCCTGTCGGCGTCTTTGCCTCGGGGAATTCCTTCAGCAGTTCCGCAGGCTGATCCTGGAAGCCAGTCAGCAGCGAATAGATGTAGGCGGGGCCGTTGTGCCGTGCCTTGGCCATCAGCGAAAGGTCAGGCGGCACCGCATTGTTGTTCGCGGCACGAGCGGCGATGTCGTTCGGATACGGCTTCGGGAAATAATCCGTCGGCGTGCCCGGACGCAGCGTTTCTTCGCCCGTATTGGGGTCCACACCCGGAACCTGGAAACCGGCCGCAATCGCCTTGACCTCAGGCTCGCTGTATCCAAGCGCAGCGAGATCGCGGAACGCAACGTGGTTCAGCGAGTGGCAGGCGGAGCAGACTTCCTTGTAAACCTGGAAACCGCGCTGCAGCTGCTGCTTGTCGAACGTGCCGAAGGGGCCGTCGCTCGACAGATGGAGCTCCTTGGGGTGGCGGTGGAACTCGTGCTCGGCTGTGGCGGCCGGAGGCTCGGCGATGTAATTCGCCGCGCCGGTGACGAAGGCCCACAGGACAGCGACCGTGAAGAACAGGCCGACGAGGATACCGATAAGGCGGGTCATATCAGATACTTTCTCTCAGGTCCGTTCGTTCAGCTAGCCGGCTTCAGCGCGGCCTTGTCGTCCGAGCCAAGGACGGCCTCGGTAATCGAATAGGGCAGCGGTTCCGGCTTTTCGATCGAAGAAACGATCGGGAGGATCACCAGGAAGTGCAGGAAGTAGTACGCCGTGGCGATCTGGCTGATCATCACGTAGGGCTCCGCAGCAGGGGCACCACCGCAATAGCCGAGCACCAGAACGTCCAGCATCAGCACATAGAAGAACTTGCGGAACAGCGGGCGGAAATGACCTGAACGTACCGGCGAATTATCCAGCCAGGGCAGGAAGAACCAGACCAGGATGGCGCTGAACATGGCGAGGACGCCCATCAGCTTTGCCGGGAAGAACAGGAAGTCCGCAGTGAAGGCACGCAGGATCGCGTAGAACGGCCAGAAGTACCATTCGGGCACGATGTGTGCCGGCGTGCTCATCGGGTTCGCCGGAATGTAGTTGTCCGGGTGGCCCAGCGCGTTCGGCAGGAAAAACAGCATCGCGCAGTAAAGGATGAGGAAAACGCCCAGCCCGAAACCGTCCTTCGCCGTATAGTACGGGTGGAACGGAACGGTATCGCTCTCGGTCTTCACTTCGACGCCGGTCGGGTTCGACGAGCCGGGGATATGCAGCGCCCAGATGTGCAGGATCACCACGGCGGCAATCACGAAGGGCAACAGGAAGTGCAGTGAGAAGAAGCGGTTCAGCGAGGCATTGTCCGGTGCATAGCCGCCCAGCAGCCAGATCTGCAGCGGTTCGCCGATCACGGGAATCGCGCCGAACAGGCCAGTGATAACCTTGGCACCCCAGAAGCTCATCTGGCCCCAGGGAAGCACGTAGCCCATGAACGCAGTCGCCATCATCAGCAGGAAGATCACGACACCGAGGAGCCAGATCATCTCGCGCGGAGCCTTGTAGGATCCGAAGAAGAAGCCGCGGAAGATGTGGAGATAGACGACCACGAAGAACGCACTGGCGCCATTGGCGTGCGCATAGCGCAGCATCCAGCCCCAGTTGACGTCACGCATGATGTGTTCGGTCGAATCGAAAGCGACCAGCGCATTCGGCGCGTAATGCATCGCCAGAATCACACCGGTGACGATCTGCAACACGAGGCAGAAGCCCGCGAGAACACCGAAGTTCCAGAAATAGTTGAGGTTACGCGGGACCGGATAACCGGCACCAACCGCGTTGTAGACGAAGCGCGGAAGCGGCAGCTTCTCGTCCACCCATTTCATGACCGGGTGAGACGGCGTGTATTCGTTTGCCCAGGGAAAGCTCATGTTCGTCCTCTTTCGCCTCAGCCGATCTTCACGACAGTGTCGGAGGTGAATTCATAAGGCGGCACTTCGAGATTCTTCGGTGCCGGACCTTTGCGGATACGGGCCGCGGTATCGTAAGACGAACCGTGGCAGGGGCAGAAATAACCGCCGAACTCGCCGCGGTTTTCGCCTTCGCCGGCACCCAGCGGCACACAGCCGAGGTGGGTGCAGACGCCCATGGTGATGAGCCAGTTTTCGTGGCCTTCCTTGGTCCGTTCGGCCAAGGTCTGCGGGTCGCGCAGTTCGGACAACGGCACGGCATCGGCTTCCGCGATTTCCTTCGTCGTCAGGTTACGGACGAATACCGGTTGCTTGCGGAACACGGCCTTGATCGCCTGACCGGGCTGAATCGCGCTGATATCGAGTTCAGTCGAACTTTCGGCCAGAACGTCCGCCGAAGGCGCCATCTGGCTGATCAACGGAACCAGAGTGGCGATCCCGCCTACCCCAGCCGCAGCGACTGCCGCGATATTGATGAAATCACGCCGGCGGACGCCGTCATCGCCAGCCTCGGCGGCAACGGTTTGCATATCCGCGGTGCCAGTATTTTCTGCCATCAGCCCTGCCTTGCCAATCGGACACACCGGCACGAGGCGCGATGCATCCCTCTAAAATTCCTGCCGGTTGCGCGTCGAGGGGCCCCCTTGCCGCGCAGTGGGCGCACACTCTACCAGTCTGCTACCCATGCCGGTTTGGGCGGGCTGATAGACGCGAAGGGGCCACTTGCCAACAGGCATTTTCCGCTTCCTGCCTGCCAATTCAGCCTTAAAGCGCAATTAGCGAGAACTGGCGACCGTAATTCGCCTCGTTGCGGTGGGTTGCGCGACGATAGGAAAAGAAGCGAGCATTGTCGCCATATGTATCGAGACCCAGGCTTTCGGCAGCGCCGACACCTGCCAGTTGCAGCTGCCGTGCGACATAAGCCTCCAGGTCGAACTGGTAATGCCCCGCCCGGCCCTTCGCAAAAAAGCGAGCGGCCCCTTCCCCGGCAAACCGCGCCCGGAAATCGTCACCCACTTCGTAGCTGGCCTGGGCGATGCACGGGCCGATCGCCGCTGCGATCGCTTCCCGCCGCGCACCCAGCCGCTCCATCGCCGACACGGTTGATTCGATCACTCCGCCATGCGCCCCCTTCCATCCGGCATGCGCCGCACCAACCACGCCAGCCTGCCGGTCGGCCAGCAGTACCGGCGCACAATCTGCCGTCACCACACCCAAGAGCAGGCCCGGGCGATCGGTTACTAGCGCGTCCGCGTGCGGTCGTTCACTCTCCGCCCACGGCTCCGCAACCGTCACGCAATCGGCCGAATGGACCTGATAAAGGGTGACCAGCCGGGCGCCCGGCTGCACTGCCGAACATGCGCGACGGCGGTTTTCAGTCACTGCCTCATCATCGTCATCCGCACCGCGCCCGACATTGAGGCCGCCGACGATACCGGTGGAAACACCACCGCGCCGCCCAAGGAAACCATGTGCCACGCCGTCAAGCGCCTGCGCACGGATGACTTCGACCGGTTCAACCAAGGCTACGACCGACCTGCTCCGCCGTGTCGCGCGAAAGATTCGGCGCGGCGGCGATCCGTTCCAGCTCTGCCCGCATCAGCGCAGAGCGCGCCGGCTCGATCCGGCGCCAGCGACCCAACGGCGGAACGAAGCGCGCCGCAGTCTGCGCATTGATGGGATCGAGCGCGAGAATCAGGTCTGCGATCATCCGGTATCCCTCACCACTGGCTGCATGGAATGCCTGCGGATTGGCAGCGAACGCCATATAGAGCGAGCGCACCCGGTTGGGATTGGCCAACGTGAAGTCAGAGTGCCCGGCCAGTTCCCGCACATGGTCAAGCGCCTGCGGATGCAGCGATCCGGCCTGAAGCGAGAACCACTTGTCCGTGACCAGTGCATTGCCTTCATACCGGGCTTTGAAGTCGGCCAGCAATTCTGCTCGGGCAGGCGTTTCCAGCCCGGCCAGCACCATCAACGCCCCCTGCCGGTCCGTCATGTTGTCCGCCGCGCGATACTGTTCAGCCGCCAGTCGGGCGGCCACTTCGGGTACGCCTGCCGCCAGCAGGACCAGCGCCTGCGTCTTGAGCTTGCGCGCACCGCGCGCCGCGGCATCCAGGCCATAGGGTACTGCGGAGGCCCGTTCGTGCAGCGCCACCAGCCGTTGTTCCAGCCGGGCACCTAGCCAGCCTTTCAACCCTTCGCGTGCGGCATGAATTGCGCCGGGATCCGCCACCAGCAATTGTTCGGCCAGATAAGTCTCGCCGGGCAGCATCATGAGTTCGCCACGCATCAGATCATCGAGCGCCGAGTCCGCGAGAATGGCCTCAAGCGCCGTGCCGATCGCTTCCCGCCCTGCCCCGCTGCCCGTCGCCCCGGCCTCTCCACCCGCTGCGGTGAGATATTGCACGGTCAGGCTCTGCATCGCCTCATAACGGGCGAAGGGGTCATCGTCATGCGCGGCCAGGAAGACCAGTTCATCCTCTGCAACCTGCCGTTCGATCGCCACAGGCGCGGAAAAGCCGCGATTGAGCGAAAGCACTGGCGGCGTCGCAAATCCCCCGAACCGGAAACTGTCGCTCGCCTTGTCGAGTACGATCAGCTGTTCGCCGCGATGCCCGCCGCTTTCCCGATCGAACAAAGCGAGGCGCAGGGGGATCGGCATTGGCTGCTTTTCGGGCTGGCCGGGCGTGGCCGGCACTGTCTGCTTCAGATGCAGCACCGCTTCATTGCCTGCATGTTTCAGCCGCGCCTCGACACGGGGCGTGCCCGCCTGACTGTACCACAGGCGGAAGCGCGAAAGATCCAGCCCGGCGCCATCCTCCATCGCCTTGACGAAATCCTCGCAGGTCGCCGCTTCACCATCATGCCGATCGAAATAGAGATCGGTCCCCTTACGGAACGCCTCCGGCCCGGCCATGGTCCGCATCATGCGGATCACTTCGGCGCCCTTGTTATAGACGGTCGAAGTGTAGAAGTTGGATATCTCGCGATAGGAATCCGGCCTGATCGGATGGGCCAGCGGCCCTGAATCTTCCGGAAACTGGGCGGAACGCAGAATGCGCACATCCTCGATCCGCTTGACGCTTTCCGACCCCATATCCTGGCTGAAAAGCTGATCGCGCAGAACCGTAAGGCCCTCTTTCAACGAAAGCTGAAACCAGTCGCGGCACGTGACGCGATTGCCCGACCAGTTGTGGAAATACTCATGCGCGATGACACCTTCGACCGCGTCGTAATCGCCATCGGTTGCCGTTTCGGGATCGGCGAGGACATAGCGCGTGTTGAACACGTTCAGCCCCTTGTTCTCCATCGCTCCCATGTTGAAATCGCTGACCGCGACGATGTTGAACAGGTCGAGGTCATATTCGCGGCCAAACACCTCCTCGTCCCACTTCATGCTTTTCTTCAAAGAGCGCATTGCATGGCCGGTCCGGTCCAGATCCCCGCCGCCGCCTTTCGGGGCGCGGACCCAGATGGCGAGCTGGACTTCCCGCCCGCTCATGGTGGTGAATGTGTCGCGATCGGCGGCAAGATCGCCCGCCACCAGCGCAAAGAGATAGGACGGCTTCGGCCACGGATCGTGCCATTCGGCCCAATGCGTGCCATCGGCATTGTCACCCGAATCGGTGCAGTTGCCATTCGAAAGAAGAACAGGGAAACGCGCTTTGTCGCCTGTCATCCGCACGCTGTAAGTGCTCAGGACATCGGGCCGGTCGGGGAAGAAGGCGATCCGCCGGAAACCCTCTGCCTCGCATTGCGTGCAGAGCATTCCATTCGATGCGTACAGCCCCATCAACTGGCTGTTCGCTGCCGGGTTGATCTGCGTTTCGACGACGATTTCATGTGCTTCACCCGGCAGGGTTATCAGCAGATCCGGCCCGTCCATCTGCCAATCGTTCGTGGCGTTGCCATCGACCGTGACCGCAAGAGCGGCAATCCCGTCACCATTGAGGCGAATCGCCTTGTCCCCGCCACCCTCGGGATTTCGCTGGACAGTGAGCCGGGTGACAACGCGCGTGGCATCAAGATCAAGCGCGAAATCCAGTGCCACCTGAGGCACCAGCCATTCGGGCGGGTGATAATCCTCGCGGCGAATTTCCTGCGGATGCTGTGGCATGGGCGCGGCATCCGCAATCTGGGTGTCATCGGCTGTCACGGTCGGGTCGCGGGCAATATCCATAAGCCATAGCACTTAGGTCCTTTCGTCCGCCCGTCCAGTGGTTACAAAGCCGGTATGGCGCATTTCTTCGTTTTCGGCCTCGGCTACACCGCCCGGCGCATCGCCCATCGCCTGTCCTCGGCAGGATGGACCATCGAGTCCACCGGCAGCGACGGATCAATGAGATTTGACGACGAACCCTCGGTGCGTGCCGCGCTGGCCAACGCCAGCCACGTCCTCTCTTCCGTTCCACCGGATAGGGACGGCGATGACCCGGTGCTCGCGCGATACCATAATGCATTGACCGGCAAGTGGCTCGGTTACCTCTCCTCGACCGGCGTCTATGGCGACACCGGAGGCGCTTGGGCCGACGAAAGCGCACCGATCGGCACAGGACGCCGCATTGCACGGGCGGAAGCCGATTCGGCATGGCTCGGACGCGGTGCCAGAGTATTCCGCCTGCCCGGCATTTACGGCCCCGGTCGCAGTGCCCTCGACCGGGTGCGGGCAGGCACGGCGCATCGGATCGCCTTGCCCGGGCAGGTATTCAGCCGCGTTCATGTGCACGACATCGCCAGCGGCGTCACCGCCGCGCTCGATGCACCGGGCGGGGCCTACAACCTCGCCGACGACCTGCCATGCAGCCAGAACGCAGTCATCGAGGAAGCCGCCCGCCTGCTCTGCCTGGCACCGCCGCCCCTGCAAACGGTTGAGGAAGCCGGCCTGTCCCCGGCGGCGCGCGCTTTCTATGCGGAGAATCGGCGTGTAGCGAATGGCAAGGCGAAGCGCGTGCTTGGCTGGCGGCCCCGGCACCCTACATATCGCGAAGGGCTGCGGGCCATTCTCGCAGCGGAAACGGACCCGGCAGGACAATGAGCGAAGCAGTCGAAATCACGCATAGCGAACACGAAAATGGCGGCGAATACCGCGCGACAGTATCCGATAGCGAACACTTCGGACGGATGACATGGGTCAAGGCCGGGCAGGATGTGCGGCTGGTGGACCACACGATCGTTCCCCCGGCGATCGGCGGACGGGGAATCGCCGCCCGACTGGTCGACGCAATCGTGGCCGATGCGCGTGAACAGGGATTCCGGATCATCCCTCAATGCAGTTATGTCGCTGCGCAGTTCCGCCGCCACCCGGAATGGGCCGACCTGCTCGCCAACTGATGATTCGGGGCGGTTGGCATCGAGTGCGGGAGGCGGACAGGCAGATCTTCATGACCTGCCGGCGATCGCCGGGGAATGGTGCTGCTGGGGAGGATTGAACTCCCGACCTCACCCTTACCAAGGGTGCGCTCTACCACTGAGCTACAGCAGCATTCCAACCGGTGCGTGGCGGCATGTCGAAGCCGCATCGCAAGAGGCGCGCGCTATTGCCGCGAGGCGCGCTCTTGTCAAGCAGTGGCGCACAGAACTCTTGTCAAAGCGCCTGCCGCGCGGCAGGCATGGGGCCGTGAACGACAAATCGACCGCCCCTTCACGCGAAGAGCGTCTCGCCGCCAAGCTGCGCGAAAACCTCCGCCGCCGCAAGGCACAGGCGCGCGCCATAGGCAGCGAGGCCGACAAGCCCGGTACGCATGCCCTTTCCAAAGAGCCGGGGAAAAGCTAGGGGGTCGCGCTTCTGCAGACAGTCCCCCAAGTAGGAGCATTCTTCCCGTGCCCAGCCTGATCCTCGTCCGCCACGGCCAGAGCCAGTGGAACCTGGAAAATCGTTTCACCGGCTGGTGGGATGTCGACCTGACGGAAAAAGGCGAAGCAGAAGCCCGCGCCGCCGGTGAATTGCTGGGTCAGAAGGGCCTGCTGCCGACCGTGGCGTTCACATCGTTCCAGACCCGGGCGATCCGGACGCTTCACATTGCCTTGCGCGCCTGCTGCCGCCTGTGGATTCCCGAATCCAAGGACTGGCGCCTGAATGAACGTCACTATGGCGGACTGACCGGGCTCAACAAGGCTGAAACCGCAGAGAAGCATGGGGCCGAACAGGTCAAGATCTGGCGCCGCAGCTTCGACACGCCGCCGCCGCCGCTTGGCGCTGACAGCGAATTCGCTCTGGCCGGCGATCCTCGCTATGCCGGTATCGACGTACCGGTGGCGGAAAGCCTCAAGGATACCATCGCGCGCGTCCTGCCCTATTACGAGAGCGACATTCTGCCGACACTCAAGGCCGGAGAAACCGTCATTGTATCGGCCCATGGCAATTCGCTGCGAGCGCTGGTCAAGCACCTGTCGGGCATTTCGGACGAAGACATTCTCAGCCTCGAAATCCCCACCGGCCAGCCGATCGTCTATGATTTCGATAGCAACATGCAGCCGGGAGATCGGCGTTACCTGAAGGATCTCTGAGCCGATGGCTGAAATCCCCGTAGCAATCATAATGGGCAGCCAGTCGGACTGGCCGACCATGCGCCATGCCGCCCAGGTACTCGATGCACTGGGCGTGGCGCACGATGCACGCATCGTTTCGGCGCATCGCACACCCGACCGGATGTACACATTCGCCAAGGGCGCGGCCGACGAAGGCTTCAAGGTCATCATTGCCGGGGCGGGCGGTGCGGCGCATTTGCCTGGCATGGTCGCATCCATGACGCACCTGCCGGTGCTGGGGGTTCCGGTCCAGTCCAAGGCCCTGTCCGGCCTCGACAGCCTGCTGTCCATCGTCCAGATGCCCGCCGGCGTTCCGACCGGCACTCTGGCCATCGGCGATGCCGGTGCGACCAATGCCGGCATCTTCGCCGCTTCCATTCTGGCGACGAACGATCCCGACCTTGCCGAACGGCTCAAGGCCTGGCGCGCTGTGCGCAGCGCCGCCGTGGCCGAAAAGCCGGCCGACGTCTGAGCCGCGGCGGATGATTGAACCGGGCGCCACGATCGGCATTCTGGGCGGGGGCCAGCTTGGCCGCATGCTCTCCATGGCAGCGGCACAGCTTGGCTACCGCTGTCATATCTATGCGCCCGAACGAGACAGCATCGCCGCCGAAGTGAGTGCCGCATTCACATGCGCCGACTGGACCGATACCGACGCGCTGGCCCGTTTCGCGCAAGACTGCGACGTGATTACTCTGGAGTTCGAGAATATCCCGGTTGCGCCGCTGCGCGCCATTCCCGAATCCATGCTTGCCCCCAATCTGCTCGCTCTGGAAGTTGCGCAGGACAGATTGAAGGAAAAGCGCTTTGTCGAAGATCTCGGCGGGCGCCCCGCTCCTTTCGCGGCCGTCGATTCGCGTGAAGATCTCGAACAGGCGCTGGAACGGATCGGCACCCCGGGCATCGTCAAGACCACGCGGGACGGGTACGACGGCAAAGGCCAGTGGCGAATTTCAAGCGTGCATGAGGCGCAAGGCGTGCCGCTGGCCGGGCAACAGCTCGTCTATGAAGGCTTCGTCCAGTTCGACGCCGAATTCTCCGTCATTCTCGCGCGAGGGCAGGATGGTGAGATCCGCTTCTGGGACAGCGCGGAAAACGTCCATGAAGACGGCATCCTTGCCCGGTCCACCGTTCCAGCTTGCCCGCTGGTGCTGGACCAGCTCGAAACGGCGCGAATGATCGCAACCGATGTATCCGACGCCTTGGGCTATGTCGGCGTGCTCACACTGGAATTCTTCGCCACGGCCGACGGACCGGTTTTCAACGAAATGGCGCCCCGGGTCCACAATTCCGGCCACTGGTCTATCGAAGGCGCGCTCACCAGCCAGTTCGAAAATCACATCAGGGCGATCTGCGGGTTGCCGTTGGGAGACACGGCACTGACAGCGCCGCGCGTGGAAATGCGCAATCTGATCGGGAAAGAAGCTCTTAAAGGGCCTGCAATCCTGGCAGACCCCGCCAACCATCTGCACCTCTATGGCAAGGCCGAAGCGCGCAAGGGCCGCAAGATGGGCCATGTTACGCGTCTGGTGCGGGATTAGAGACCGCAGATGGAACAGGAGGTAGTCCTGATCTGCGCACGCGCCGCCAACGGAACGATCGGGCGGGACAATGCCCTGCCCTGGCATATTCCCGCCGATCTCAAGCGATTCAAGCGGATGACCATGGGCAAGCCGATGATCATGGGTCGCAAGACATTCGAAAGTTTCGGCAAGCCGCTGCCCGGCCGGCGGCATATCGTGCTCACCCGCGATGCGACATGGCGCGCGGAAGGGGCTGAGGCCGTCCAGACGGTGGATCAGGCACTGGAAACCGCAGGGGCGGGCGAAATCCCGGTCATCGGTGGAGCGCAGGTCTACGAGCTGTTCCTGCCACGGGCCCAGCGGATCGAATTGACCGAAGTCCACGGCAACTACGATGGCGACACGCTGATGCCTCCGCTGGGTGGCGAATGGCACGAAACCGCGCGAGAAGATCATCCCGCCGAACAGGAGAGCCCGGCCTTTTCATTCGTCACGCTGGAGCGTGCCGCATGAGCCAGCCCATTGCCCGCCTCCACTCTCGTTCGCCGGTTCCCGAGCATTTGCGCGGCGGCATTCTGGCCCTGGGCAACTTCGACGGCTTTCACCGGGGGCATCAAACCGTCGTCGGTGAAGCGATTCGCATGGCACGCGCAGAAGGCCGCCCGGCGATTGTCGCCACGTTCGATCCCCACCCGGTCCGCTATTTCAATCCGCAGACTGAGCCGTTTCGCCTCACCACGCTCGACCAGCGGCAGGAACTTTTCGCCGCTGCCGGAGCGGACGCGATGCTGGTCATCCAGTTCGACGCGGATGTCGCCGGCATGTCAGCGCAAGCATGGGTGGAAGATGGCCTGCACGATCACCTGGGCATCGCTGGCGTTGTAACGGGCGAAGATTTCACGTTCGGCAAGGGCCGGGGCGGGAATCCTGCCGTGCTGCGTGAACTGGGCGCCCCACTGGGAATTACCGCATCCACGGTCGGCCCGGTCCATGATGGCGATGGTGTCGTTTCTTCCAGCCGCATTCGCGAAGCGCTCAAGGCCGGTGATCCGGAAAGCGCCACCCGGTTGATGACCCGCCCTTTCGCTATTCGCGGCATTGTCCAGCATGGTGACAAGGTTGGGCGCACGATTGGCTTTCCCACTGCCAACATTCCGCTCGATTGCTGCCTGCGTCCGCGATTCGGCGTTTACGCGGTGATGGGGCGCGTTATCGGAGACGACATGGTGCTGCATGGTGCGGCGAACGTCGGCATCCGCCCGCAGTTCGATCCGCCCAAGGAATTGCTGGAACCCTATTTCTTCGACTTTTCCGGCGACCTCTATGGCAAGGAAATCGAGGTCGCCTTCCACCATTTCCTCCGGCCTGAAGCGAAGTTCGCAACGCTCGACGACCTGGTGGCGCAGATGCACAAGGATTGCGACACGGCGCGGAAGCTCCTAAGCGCCCACGCTCAATGAGGCTTGGGTTATGAGCGAACAGCGCGACTACAAAGACACCGTCTTCCTTCCGAAGACCGATTTCCCCATGAAAGCAGGGCTTCCGCAAAAGGAGCCGGGCATTCTGGCGCGTTGGGAGGAGGCCGACCTCTATGCCCGCATTCGCGAGGCGCGAAAGGGTCGCGAACAGTTCATCCTCCACGATGGCCCGCCATACGCCAACGGCGATATGCATATCGGCCATGCGCTGAACCACATTCTCAAGGATATGGTTTGCCGCACCCAGACTCTGCTGGGCAAGGATGCTCCCTACGTTCCCGGCTGGGACTGTCACGGCCTGCCGATCGAGTGGAAGGTCGAGGAACAGTACCGCAAGAAGAAGAAGAACAAGGACGAGGTTCCCGCCAAGGAATTCCGCGCCGAATGCCGCGCCTATGCCCAGCACTGGGTCGATACGCAGCGCGAACAGCTCAAACGGCTCGGTGTCTGCGGCAATTGGGACAAGCCCTACCTCACCATGGATTTCGAGGCAGAGGCGACAATCGTGGCCGAACTGCTGAAGTTCGCGGAAAGCGGCCAACTCTATCGCGGCGCCAAGCCGGTGATGTGGAGCCCGGTTGAAAAGACCGCACTGGCCGAGGCCGAAGTCGAATACGAGGATATCGTTTCGACCCAGATCGATGTGGCGTTCGAAATCACGGATTCGCCGATCGAGAGCCTCATCGGTGCTTATGCGGTGATCTGGACGACGACGCCCTGGACGATCCCGGTCAATCAGGCCCTCGCCTATGGGCCGGACGTGAAATATCATCACTATCGCGCGCATGACGGGCGACGTTTCCTGATCGCTGTCGACCTGCTCGAAGCTTTTTTCGCGCGCACGGGCCTGGGGCCGGTAGCGGAAGATCCCGAAGGCGACATCACGCTGAGCGAGTATTCTCTCGGCACTTATCATGGCGAAGAACTGGCCGGGACGGTTGCCCGCCACCCGATGCACGCATTGGGCGGCTTCTTTGCCGATCCGCGCCCATTCCTGCCCGGCGATTTCGTCACTACCGACAGCGGCACGGGCCTTGTCCACATGGCGCCCGACCATGGCGAGGACGATTTCGATTTGTGCAAGGCACACGGAATCGGGCCCAAGTTCGTGGTGGAGGCCGATGGCCGCTATCGCGAGGATTGGCTGTGGCTGCCGCGCACCGACGAACGCAGCATGTCGGTGATCCATCCCAAGTTCAACGCACCCGAAGGCCCGGTTTGTCAGGACCTGCACGAAACGGGCGCGCTGTTGGCCGCCAGCGCCGACTACAAGCATTCCTACCCCCATTCGTGGCGCTCCAAGGCCAAGGTCATCTTCCGCTGCACGCCGCAATGGTTCGTGCCGATGGACAAGGTGATTGACCGCGATACGCCTCGCTGCGCCGCAGAAGCGGAAATCCGTGCCGCGCAGGGGGACGGGGAAACCTTGCGCCAGACGGCAATGCGCGCCCTGTCGGCCACGCGCTTCGTTCCGGAAAAGGGACGCAATCGCATCGGTTCGATGGTGGAAGGGCGCCCCGACTGGGTCCTCTCGCGCCAACGCGCCTGGGGCGTGCCGATCACGCTGTTCGTCGACCGCAAGACCGGCGAATACCTCTGCGATCCCGAAGTGAATACCCGCATCGTTACGGCCATTCATCATGGCGGGGTCGATGCCTGGGACGAGGAAAACGCCCAGGCTTTGCTGGGCAATGCCTACGACGCCGAAGATTACGAGCGGGTCACCGACATTCTCGACGTATGGTTCGATTCCGGTTCCACCCATGCCTTCGTGCTGGAAAGTGGCCGCTGGCCCGAACTCACGCGCCCGGCAGACTATGCTGGCCCGCCGGCCGACCTCTACCTCGAAGGTAGCGACCAGCATCGTGGCTGGTTCCAGTCCAGCCTGCTGGAAAGCTGCGGCACCCGCGGTCGCGCGCCATACAAGGCGGTTCTGACGCACGGCTTTACGATGGACTCCAAGGGCATGAAGATGTCCAAGAGCCTCGGCAATACGGTCAGCCCGCTGGACGTGATGCGCGATTACGGTGCGGACATCATCCGCCTTTGGGCACTGTCCGTCGACTATACGGAAGATCACCGGATCGGGCCGGAAATCCTGAAAGGCGTGGCGGACCAGTACCGCAAGCTGCGGAACACCTTCCGTTACATGCTCGGCGCGCTGAGTGATTTCAACGATGCGGAACGCCTGCCGGTAACTGAAATGCCCGAGCTGGAACGCTACATGTTGGTCCTGGTCGGCCAGCTGGATGCGACCTTGCGCCAGGCGGTCGATGCCTTCGATTTCAATGCCTACGTCCGCGCCCTGTCCGACTTCTGCAACGAAGATCTTTCGGCATTCTACTTCGATATCCGCAAGGACTGTCTCTATTGCGATGCCCCGCACGACCCGCGGCGGCGCAGCTATCGCGCGGTGCTGGACACTTTGTTCCACGCTCTCGTCCGCTATGCCGCGCCGGTGGTGGTCTATACGGCCGAGGAAGTCTGGAGCACCCGCTACCCCGCCGGCGACAGCGTGCACCTGCTGGAATGGCCGGACCTGCCGTCCGCCGAAGCCGACATGGACAAGTGGACACAGCTGCGCTCCCTGCGCGAAAAGGTGAACGAGGCGATCGAACCGTTGCGTCGGGAAAAGACCGTCCGCTCCGGGCTGGAGGCACAGGTCACCGTCCCCGCTGCAGCCGTTCCTGCCGGAACCGCCAATGCCGCACTGACCGAGCTGTTCATCACTTCGACAGTCACATGCAGCGATGAAGGCGAGATGCGCGTCGAACCCACCACTCATCACAAATGCGGCCGTTGCTGGCGCCATTTGCCCGATGTGAAGGAAGATGGAACGCTCTGCGGCCGTTGCGAGGACGCACTCGCCACCGTGGAAGACGCCGGATGAGCTGGCTGACGCCCAATCGGCGGATCGGCTTGTTGCTGGCCGGGGCCATTTTCGCGTTGGACCAGTTCGTGAAATGGCTGATGCTTGGCCCGCTTGCCTTGCGTGATCGCGAAGTGATCGAGTTATTGCCCTTCTTCGATTTGCGCTGGACGCAGAATTTCGGTGTTTCCCTGGGCATGTTCACGGCCAATTCGGTGGAAACCCGCTGGATACTGGTCGGGGTGACGGCCCTTATCGCGCTTGCGGTATTCATCTGGATGATGCGTGAAAAGGCAATGTGGGACATCGCAGCCCTTTCCCTCGTCCTTGGTGGAGCGCTGGGAAATATCCGGGATCGTTATACGTACGGCTACGTCATCGACTACGCTGATTTTCACATCGGGACGTTCCGTCCATTCCTGATTTTCAACGTTGCCGACGCCGCGATTACGATCGGCGTGGTAATTATCCTTGCCCGATCCTTCTTCCTGCGCGAAAAGCCCAGCAATACCGAAACTGACGAGACGGGCAGCAGCCCCGCGGAGACCTGAAATCATGCCCAAGATCCACGCCTATCTTCTTCTGGCCGCCGGTTCGGTGGCGCTTTCGGCATGCGGCGGCGGCGGCATCTTCAATCGTGAACGGCCGGATGAGATGGCCGTTCAGCGCCAGGCCCCGCTGGTTGTTCCGCCTGATTTCGAAATGGCCCCGCCGCAGCCAGGCGCACCGCGTCCGATCGAAGGCAGCGCCAGCCAGAAAGCACTCGAAGCCTTGTTCGGCGGCCCAGCCCCGCGCAGCGATCTGGAAACCAGCGCCCTGGACAAGGCCGGCACAGCCGCTCCCGGCATTCGCTCGACCGTAGGCGACGCCAACACGAATTCCGTGGCGAAGGGCGCGGTTACCCGTGACCTTCTCGCCGCACCGCAGAGCGATGGGCAGGTCGCCCGTGCCGTCATTCCCGGCTGATTCGGACATATTCGATGGATAGAACAAGGCCCGCCGTATGGCGGGCCTTTTTTATGCGCCACACCAAGCTTCCGCGTGGAACCTAGTCTTCGCTCTCTGCCTCTTCCGGCACTTCCAGACGTTGCACCAGCAACTTGTCGATTCGCCGGCCGTCCATGTCGATCACTTCGAAACGCCAGCCACCTTCGTCGAACGCCTCCCCTTCGTGTGGAAGCTTCTTGAGCACTGACAGGACAAAACCTGCCGCCGTCGCATACTCGCGATCCTCCGACAGCGTCAGACCGAGCCTTTCGCTCATTTCATCGGCCAGCATCGCCCCTGAAATCAGCAGCGATCCATCTGCCCGTTCCACCACCATGGGTTCGTCACCTTCGTCCTGGTGACCGGCAAACTGGCCGACGATCGCCGTCAGCAAATCGGTTGGCGTCACGATCCCTTCGAGATGGCCATATTCGTCATGGACCATTGCCATTGCCACATCGGCCTGCTGGAGAATGCGCAAGGCATCCATCGCGTCGATCCGATCAGGAACGATGGCCGGTTCGCGCAGCAGCTCCGACAGTTCCGGCGGGCTCCCCTCGATCAGCCCGGCCAGCACTTCGCGAACCTTAACCACGCCAACGATCCGATCGGTCGATCCTTCCGCCACGGGCAGGACGGAATGAGGCGACTGCGCAATACGCCGCAGCACTTCCTGCGCATCGGCACTCTGCTCGATCCAGTCGATTTCCGTACGCGGGGTCATCAATTCCCGTACCGGGCGATCGACCAGCTTCATCACGCCGGACAGGACAGCCCGTTCGCCTTCCTCGATCACGCCGCTATGCGTCGCTTCGGCAAAGATCATCTGCAGCTCTTCCGCCGTCAACTGACCCTGGCCTTTGGGTGGCGTGCCGAACAATCGCATCAGCATTGCCGACGACCGGTCTAGGGCCCAAACGAATGGTGCCGCCACTCGCGCCAGAATGGCCATGGGCCGGGCCATGATCAGCGCAACCGGCACTGCCGCGCGCAACGCCAGTTGCTTCGGCACCAGTTCCCCGATCACGAGGCTGAAGTAGGTCGTCAGCACGATTACCAGTGCGAAACCGCTATCGTCCGCAAAATCGGCAGGCACGCCCAGTCCGGCCAGGCGTTCCCCCACGGGTCCGCCCAGGCTCGCGCCTGAATAGGCACCCGCAATGATCCCGACCAGCGTGATCCCGATCTGCACGGTGGAGAGGAATTTGCCGGGATCGGCCGCCAGCGCCAGCGCAGTGCGGGCCGCGGCGCTGCCACGCTCGGCCGCAACGCGCAACTGCGCGGTCCGGGCGGATACAATCGCCAGTTCGGACATGGAGAACAGGCCGTTGAGCAAAATCAACGCCGCGATGACGACTACGTCAGACCAAGGAAAAGGTGCCACGATGAAAGACCCGCTAGCAGAAAGGTGCGCCGACGCGAAGAGTTTTGGGTAGTCCCGCCGGGAACGCTTGCACCACATCAGCGTTGGTGGGGCGAGCGGTCAATCTTCCATTCACCTGAAGCGGAAGAAACAACCGCAGCAGGGGCCGCAGGGGCGGTTCCCGATGTCGGATTTGAGAGGATGGTGCCCGCATGCAAAGATCACGCTTGTTCGTTTCGAGCCTTGCCGCCCTGTCACTCGTCACCGTGACGGCTTGCGTCACCGATCCCAATACCGGTGAACAGAAAGTGTCACGAACCGCCATTGGCGGTGCTGGCGGTGCAGCGCTTGGTTATCTGCTCGGCGGAATCATTGGCGGCAAAACCGCCCGGATCGTGGGTGCCGGCATCGGCGGCGTCGCCGGCGGCGTGGTCGGCTACAAGATGGACCAGCAGATCAAGGAACTGAAAGAACAGACTGCCGGTTCCGGGATTGACGTTACCGAAGTCGACGATGGTAGCGCGATTCTGGTCAATTTGCCCGATGGCGTGACGTTCGCGGTGGACAGCACCACGATCAGCCCCGGCTTCCAGAGCACGCTGAATCAGATTTCGGAAAATCTCAAAACATATCCCGACAGCCTGATCGACGTTTACGGACATACCGATTCCACCGGCTCCGACACTTACAATCAGGACTTGTCGGAACGGCGCGCCCGGTCGGTGGCCGATTACCTCTCCATGCGCGGGGTTTCATCGTCACGCATCCGTTCGCAGGGTTTCGGTGAACGCTATCCGGTCGCCAGTAACGACACGGCGGAAGGCCGCGCTCGCAATCGCCGTGTGGAAATCAAGATCACGCCGATCTCCAAGGAAGAAGTCGACGCCGCACGACGCGGTTACTGACATCTTCGTACCCGGCCCCGCGAGGGGCGGAAGGGGCTGGCCGCGAGGCTGGCCCCTTTTTCGTGGGCAATTATTTGCCCGGCTGCGCCAGCTCTGCGGCTCTTGCAGCCAACCGATCGACTGCCTCCGCATGAATCGCGGGCGCGCTGACCAGCAGACCGAAAGCCCGCGGATCGGCCTTGTTGAAGGCCAGCGTATTGCCGAACGCATCGCTGACCACCGCACCTGCTTCGCGCGCAATCAGGCTGGCTGCGGCGATATCCCATTCGTAGCCCCAGCGTAGTGTCGCCACGAGATCGGCCTCATCCGCACCGACCATGGCCACGCGCAGGGCGATGGAATTCGGCTTTTCCACCATTTGCAGGTCACCGTCTTCGCGCGGAAGCGAATCCGCCGGCACGCGGGAGCCGGGAAACACCGTGCGCTGGCTCGCCATGATCGGCATTCCGTTGCGCCAGGCGCCCTGTCCGGCGATTGCGCGCCATTCCTGATGCCGGGCCGGGGCGTTGAGCAGGCCGACCAACGGTCGCCCCGCACTGACGAGAGCCACCGAAATCGCCCAGCCAGTCCGCCCACGCAGATAATCGCGCGTACCGTCGATCGGATCGACCAGCCAGCACAGCCCTCGGCCAAGCCGCTCGGGATGATCGACGGTTTCCTCGGAAAGCCACCCGGCAGCGGGAAGCAAGGCGCCCAGTTCCTTTTTCAGGAAACTGTCGACCGCCAGATCGGCGGCGCAAACGGGGTTGTTGGGGCTCTTCTCCCACCGTTCGACCTCGTGCCCGCCCCCCGGCCAGCTGGCGAGCGCAATCGCTCCTGCTTGGCGGACAATTTCATCAAGGCGGTCATGATCAATCATCTTCTGGCGTACAATTTGCTGCTTTGCGCTGCGCCGCAGCACTTTTCAAGCGCCCCGCGATGTGCAAAGGCGCGCGGCAAACACTTCGACAACCCGAATCCAGCGGAAAGCAATCGACATGAACCTTCACGAATACCAGGCCAAGGAACTACTCGCGAAATATGGCATCGGCATTCCTGCCGGCCATGCCGCCCTCAGCGTCGAGGAAGCGATCGAAGGCGCCAAGAAGCTGCCTGGGCCGCTCTATGTCGTGAAGGCCCAGATTCATGCCGGCGGCCGCGGCAAAGGCAAGTTCAAGGAACTCGGCCCTGACGGCAAGGGCGGCGTCCGCCTTTCGAAGAGCATCGACGAAGTCGAAACCAACGCCAAGGAAATGCTCGGCAACACGCTGGTGACCGTGCAGACCGGCGAAGCGGGCAAGCAGGTCAACCGCCTTTACGTGACCGACGGCGTCGACATCGCGGAAGAATACTATCTCTCGCTGCTCGTGGACCGCGCATCGGGCCGCGTCGCCATGATCGTCTCCACCGAAGGCGGCATGGACATCGAGGAAGTCGCCCATTCGACTCCGGAAAAGATCACCACGATCACCATCGACCCCGCCCAGGGCTTCATGCCGCACCATGGCCGTGCCGTGGCGTTCGCGCTGAAACTGGAAGGCGATCTGAACAAGCAGGCGGCCAAGCTGGCCAAGCAGCTTTATACCGCCTTCATGGATCTCGATTGCGAGATGCTTGAAATCAACCCGCTGGTCGAAACCAAGGACGGTCAGCTGCTCGTGCTCGACACCAAGATGAGCGTCGACGGCAACGCCCTCTATCGTCACGCCGATGTCGAAGCGATGCGTGACGAAACCGAAGAAGATCCGATGGAAGTGGAAGCGAGCAAGTACGATCTCGCTTACATCAAGCTCGACGGCAACATCGGCTGCATGGTGAACGGCGCGGGCCTGGCCATGGCGACGATGGACATCATCAAGTTGAACGGGGCATTCCCGGCCAACTTCCTGGACGTCGGTGGCGGCGCCAACAAGGAAAAGGTTACCGCGGCTTTCAAGATCATCCTGTCGGATCCGGCCGTGGAAGGCATCCTGGTCAACATCTTCGGCGGCATCATGAAGTGCGACGTCATTGCGGACGGCATCGTTGCCGCAGCAAAGGATGTGAACCTCTCGGTCCCGCTGGTTGTGCGCCTCGAAGGTACCAACGTCGAAAAGGGCAAGGAAATCCTGGAAAATTCAGGCTTGCCGATCGTTTCCGCCAACGATCTGGGCGACGCCGCGCAGAAGATCGTTGCCGAAGTCAAAAAGGTCGCCTGAGCGCGGCCTCCCCTTTCTCAAGGGGTCCCAGACGGGAAATCGAACCTTCCCCCTCTCGCATCACAGCCGGCAACGGCGCAAATGTGAACGCGATGCGAGGGGCCCGGGGGCTTGACCACGCGCCTCCATGGCCGCAAGTGGCTGCCACAAGGTTCGTTCACATGACCGGCCCGGCACAATCGCAAACGACGATGCCAGCCAGCCGACCCAAGAAGGATAAGAGCCAATGAAGATCCTCGTGCCCGTAAAGCGGGTAATTGACTACAACGTGAAGCCGCGCGTGAAAGCGGACGGCACGGGTGTCGACCTCGCCAACGTCAAGATGAGCATGAATCCCTTCGACGAAATCGCTGTCGAAGAAGCCATCCGGCTGAAGGAAAAAGGCGTTGCGACGGAAATCGTCGCCGTTTCCGTCGGCCCCGCCAAGGCTCAGGAAACGCTCCGCACGGCGCTGGCCATGGGCGCCGACCGCGCCATTCTCGTCCAGACCGATGACGAAGTGGAACCGCTGGCCGTTGCCAAGATCCTCAAAGCCATCGCTGACGAGGAAACCCCCGGCCTCGTGATTCTCGGCAAGCAGGCCATCGACGACGATTCCAACCAGACCGGCCAGATGCTGGCCGCACTGACCGGCCGCCCCCAGGGAACCTTCGCCAGCGAAGTAACCGTGGATGGCGATTCGGTGACTGTGAAGCGCGAAGTCGACGGCGGTCTCGAAACGGTGAAACTGACGATGCCTGCCATTGTCACCACTGACTTGCGTCTCAACGAACCGCGCTATGCCTCGCTGCCGAACATCATGAAGGCGAAGTCCAAGCCGCTGGCGAACAAAACCCCCGCCGACTATGGCGTCGACATTGCACCGCGTCTCAAGACCCTCAAGGTCAGCGAACCGCCAGTGCGCCAGGCCGGTGTGAAAGTGCCGGACGTCGATACACTGGTCGCCAAGATCAAGGAGCTGGGGATCGCCTGATCCCCGCCTGATGCAACGGAATTCAAGGAACGCCTCATGAAGACGCTCGTATGGGTCGAACACGACAACGCCTCGGTCAAGGATGCGACTCTCGCCGCAGTGACCGCCGCTTCGCAGCTTGGCGAAGTTCACCTCCTCGTCGCCGGTGAAGGCTGCGCCGCAGTTGCCGACGAAGCCGCCAAGATTGCCGGTGTCGGCAAAGTGCACCTGGCGGACGATGCCGCCTATGGTCATGGCCTCGCCGAAAACGTCGCTCCGCTGATTGCGGACCTGATGGGCAGCCACGACGCCTTTGTCGCGCCGGCCACCACCACCGGCAAGAATGTCGCACCTCGCGTCGCGGCTCTGCTCGACGTGATGCAGATATCGGACATTCTCTCGGTCGAAGGTGACAAGACTTTCACCCGCCCGATTTACGCCGGTAACGCCATCGCAACGGTCGAATCGTCCGATGCGAAGCTGGTCATCACCGTGCGCGGTACGGCATTTGCCAAGGCCGAAGCCACTGGCGGGTCCGCCACTGTCGAAGCAGTGTCCGGCCCCGGCGATGCCGGTATTTCGAGCTATGTCGGCTCCGAAATCGCAAAGTCGGAACGCCCCGAACTGACCAGCGCCAAAATCATCGTGTCCGGTGGCCGCGCGCTGAAAGACAGCGAAACCTTCCAACAGTACATCTTCCCGTTGGCCGACAAGCTCGGCGCGGCCGTTGGCGCTTCGCGTGCTGCGGTCGACGCTGGATATGTGCCTAACGACTATCAGGTTGGGCAGACCGGCAAGATCGTCGCCCCGGAAGTGTACATCGCAATCGGTATTTCCGGTGCGATTCAGCATCTGGCCGGCATGAAGGACTCCAAGACGATCATCGCGATCAACAAGGACGAAGATGCACCGATCTTTCAGGTCGCCGACCTTGGGCTGGTTGCGGACCTGTTCAATGCTGTGCCGGAACTGACCGAAAAGGTCTGATAACACCGGATCCCGGCGAATTATCGAGCGCCCCCGGTCCCAAGCGGTCCGGGGGCGTTTCCGTATCCCGGGCAGAATATCTTCGGGTTAGAGAATGCCGTCGATGAAATGCAGGCCCAGCCCGACCATTCCGCCGACCATGGTCCCGTTGATACGGATAAACTGCAAATCGCGACCGACAGCCATTTCGATCCGCCCTGTGACTGTCCGGGCATCCCAACGACGCACCGTTTCCGACACGAGTTGCACGATTTGCCCGCCATAGCGGGATGCAACGCCGACCAGCGTCCGACGCGCAAACCGATTGATCAGGAGTTGCAACCGCTGATCGCGTTCGAGCGCCCCGCCCAATTCAGCGAGCATCGCCCCAAACTGCCCGGACAACGCCTGTTCGGGATCGTCCACAGCCCTCAGCAGAGCAGCGCGCGACCGTTCCCACAGTCCATCGAGCCAATATCCCACCGCAGGGTCGGCAAGCAGTTCCAGCTTCATGGCCTCGACCTTGGCCCGCAGTGCCAGATCGTGTTGCAATCCGTGGGCAAGATCCTGCAACCCTTCTTCCACGCGATGTCGCAGGGGATGATCCGGCTGGACAGCGCATTCGGCCAGCAATTTGTACATCCCGTCCAGCACCGCGTTGGCGATTCTCGCATCAAGGCCTGTGAGCTGGAACAGGCGATTGGCGCGCTGGGCGATGATGGATCGCACCAGTTCCTCGTTCTCTTCCAGCGTCCGCCCGATCCAGCGTATCGCGCTATCCATCACAGGCAGGTGCCGTCTGTCGGCAATGGCCGCACCGATCATCTGCCCCACCAGAGGCGCGACCTCGATCTTGTGCAGCTGGGCCCGCAGACCTTCCTTCACCATCCCGCCCAGGCAGTTCTGGTCCAGCGAGCGCAGAATATCGGCCATCAACCCGGTCGCGCCGTCCCGCAACCGCCGCTCGCCGGTGCGGTTTTCCGCCAGGAACCGGCCTGCGGTCGCCGCAAGATTCATGCCCCGCAAGCGCCGCGCCACGACTTGCGGTGTCAGGAAATTCTCGCGCAGGAACACTGCCATCGTGTCCGCGATGCGATCCTTGTTTTCTGGGATGATCGCCGTGTGGGGAATCGGCAGCCCCAGAGGGCGGCGAAACAGCGCCGTCACTGCGAACCAGTCAGCAAAACCGCCCACCATGGCAGCTTCGCTGAAAGCCAGCAGATAGCCCCACGCCGGATGGAGACCGGCATTGTGTCGTGCCAGCAGGAACAATGCCGCCATTAGCAAGAGCAGCCCGGTAGCGGTCAGGCGCATCCGGCGGAGGCGCTGCTCTCCGCCACGCATGGTCGGGAAAGAGCCGGTCTCGCTCACTCGGCGGGGGCCGTCCTGCTGCCCCCCCTCTCATCGCCTGGACGATAGGTCAGGAAGCGATCCCGCAGCCATGGCCCCAGACGCTTCTCAAAGCTGTCGGCAAGGCTGAAACCGGCCGGGACGATTACCAGCGTCAGTACGGTCGAAAGCAGCAGCCCGCCGATCACCGTCGTCCCCATCGGCGCACGCATGGAACCATCGCCGGAAAGCGAGACCGCAGTCGGAACCATGCCCGCCGTCATGGCCACCGTGGTCATCACGATGGGCTGTGCACGCTTGTGCCCGGCATCGATGATCGCTTCCAGCTTGGGTACACCGCGTTCCATTTCCTCGATCGCGAAATCGATCAATAGAATGGAGTTTTTGGCCACGATACCGAGTAGCATCAATATCCCGATGTAAACCGACATCGACAGCGGCTGCCCGATCAACACCACGGCAATGAGCCCGCCCAGCGGAGCCAGTAACAGGGAGGTCATGTTCACCAGCGGGGACACGATACGCTTGTAGAGCAGGACAAGCACCCCGAAGACCAGCAGGATGCCGCTGACCACCGCCGTGCTGAAGTTGACGATCAGTTCCTGTTCCATCTTCGCTTCGCCCACAGCCTCAGTGCTGATGCCGTTGGGCAGGTCGCGCATGATGGGGAGCTTCTTGATCTTCTCGTCGACCGGTCCCTTGACCGCGCCCGGGGCGAGATCGGCGCCAATGAACACCCGCCGCGCCTGGTTATACCGCTGAATCTGAGTGGGCCCTGCGCCAAAGCGGATCGTCGCCAGCCGTTTGAGCGGCACCGATGCGCCGCTCACAGTCGGCACCGGCAGGTTTTCAATTGTCGAGAGATCCCGCCGCGATGACTTCGGCAGAATCACCCTGATCGGCACCTGACGGTCCGCGAGCGAAAACTTGGCCGTGTCCCTGTCGATTTCGCCCAGAGTTGCAATGCGCACTGCCTCGCTCAGTGCCCCTGTCGTCACGCCAAGCTGCGCCGCCAGATCGAAATGCGGCTCGATAATCAATTCGGGGCGTTGCAGATCGGCCGCGATGCGCGGCGCGACCGCGTCGGGGATGGAACGTATCTGTTCGACCAGGGTCTGTGCCGTACGGTGCAGCAATTCAGGGTCAGACCCGGTCAGCATGACCGTGATATCGCGGCCCGATCCCGCACCTTGCGATTGTGTTGCGAAGCTCACCCGGGCATCGGGAATTTCCTGCAACTGGGGGGCGAGACGGCGTTCGAATTCGATGCTGGTGGTTTCGCGGTCCTTGTTCAACGAAACGTAGATATCGGCATTGCCTTCGTTGATCACGCTGACGGCCAGCTTCACTTCCGGCTGCTGATTCAGTTTGGCAACGACTTCATCGGTGACCGCTTCGGTCTGTTCAAGAGTGGTGCCCGGCACCATCTCGATCTTGACCTGGCTCGAATCGTTGTTGGCATTTGCCATGAACTGCGCAGGCAATACGCTGAGCAGCAACAGGGTGCAGGCCAAGGCGCCCAGCCCTACTCCCAGCATCCAGATCCGGTGATCGCGCAGATAGGCCGCCACACGCACGCGCCAGTGATGGGAATGCCCCGTGCGTTCGCGATAGGCATCGGCGGCGGACCGGTCGAGGGACCAGCGCAAGACGCGCATGTAGATATCCATCAACTTGCCTTCGCCATGGCTGCCCGCGCCCTTGGCTTCTAGGAAGTACGCCGCGATCATCGGCGTAATCATGCGCGCGACAGCAAGGCTCATCAGCACTGCCGCAACGACAGACAGACCGAAATTCTTGAAGAACTGTCCCGATACGCCGGGCATCAGGCCAACCGGCAGGAATACCGACACAATGGAAAATGTCGTCGCGACGACAGCAAGGCCGATTTCGTCTGCGGCGTCGATCGCTGCCTGATAGGCTGTCTTGCCCATGCGCATGTGGCGCACGATGTTTTCGATCTCCACGATCGCATCATCGACCAGCACCCCCGCGACGAGACTGAGCGCGAGCAGGGAGAAGGTGTTCAACGTGAACCCCAAAAGGTCCATGAACCAGAAAGTCGGGATGGCCGACAATGGGATCGCGACTGCGGCAATGATCGTCGCGCGCCAGTCACGCAGGAAGAAGAAGACCACGATCACGGCGAGAATCGCCCCTTCCACCATGGCCTCGATCGAGCTCAGATATTGCCCTTTCGTATAATCGACCGTGGTGAAAAGCGGGGTAACCCGCACCCCGGGATTTTCTTCCTGTATCTTGGCCAGTTCCTCCAAAGTGCCGTCATAGACGGTGACGTCGGAGGCCCCCCGCGCACGCTGGATACCGAACGTGACGACCTGCCGCCCGTTGAGCTTGGCGATCGAAATTTGCTCGGAATAGCCGTCATAGACTTTGGCGACATCGCCCAGCTTGATGACCCGGCCATTGCCCAGGCTGATACGGGTCTGGGACAGGGCCAGCGCATCCGCGGCATTGCCGAGTACCCGGACCGATTGGCGTGCACCGGCAATCTCTGTCTGCCCACCCGAGGCATCGACATTGACCTGACGCAGCGCGGCATTGATCTGGCCCGCGGTCACGCCCAGCGACTGCATGCGGTCCGGATCCATTACGACACGGATTTCCCGGTCCACACCGCCACCGCGGAATACTTGCGCCATCCCCTCGACAGACAGCAGCCGCCGCGAAATCGTATCGTCGACGAACCAGCTCAGCTGCTCCATCGTCATATCATCGGCGCTGACGGCAAAATATCCGATCGGGCCGCCACCCGCCGAATCGATCTTGGCCACGCGCGGTTCGAGAATGCCGTCTGGCAGATCGCCGCGAATCTGATCGACGGCATTCTTGACTTCGCTCACCGCAACATTGGCATCGGTCCCGATGGCGAAAAAAATGATCGTCGTGGAATTGCCTTCGCTCGCCGTCGATTCGATCCAGTCGACACCGCTGATCGAGCGTACCGAGGATTCAACCTTTTCAGTGATCTGGGTAACGATTTCGGATGGTGCGGCGCCAGGCTGCGTAACCGTGACAGTGACCGCCGGGAAATCGATATCCGGCATGTCGTTCACGTCCATGCGCATGAACGACACCAGACCGGCGAGCAGCAAGCCTACGAACAGCAGACACGGAACGATCGGGTTCCGGATCGACCAGGCGGACATATTGCGCAGACCCATCTGCCCGCCCGCCTATTCAGCCGCCGGTTTGACGAGTTTGGGCTTGATCTTTTCGCCAGCCGAAAGGAAGGCCCCTGCCCGGTAAACGACCCTCTCCTTGCCATTCAGACCATCGGTGATGACAATGCCCTGCTCGGTCACGAGCCCGGTCTTTACCGCACGGCGCGCGACCTTGTTGTCCTTGCCGACCACGAACACGAAACTGCCCTGTTCGTCATTTTGAATCGCGGATTCAGGCAGCAGCGGCGCGACGACGGTCCCGCCCTGTATGGTTGCCGATGCGAAACCGCCCGGGCGCAGTTCGGGTGCATAGGACAGGGCGATACGCGCCGTGCCTTGCCGGGTCTGATCGTCGATCACGGGAGAAACCTGCCATATCTGGCCAGTGAAGCTCTTGTCGGAGCCAACCGGTATTACTTGCGCGGTTTGCCCCACGCGGATCCGGGCAAGATCCTCCTCACTAAGGCGGGCAAGCAGTTCCATCTCACCTGCTTTTGCGACGCTGAACAGCACTGTCGGCCCGCCGCTGACCACTTGGCCCGGCTCGACATTGCGGGTCAGCAAGAGGCCGGCTTCGGGTGTCAGGATGTCCAGCCGCGCGGCCCGGGCCCTCAGTTCCCCGAGCTGGGCACGTGCGACACCGACGCGGGCAACCGCCGCATCGCGTGTAGCGGTCAGCCGATCGACATCGGCCTTGGAAATGAATCCGCGATCAACCAGCTTCAGGGCGCGATCCAGATTGGACTGGGCAAGATCAGCATCCGCCTTGGCCGCGGCCACTTGCGCGGCCGCGCTGGCAATCTGCTGACTCTGTACCGAGCGATCGATCACAGCCAGAACCTGACCGCGACGGACCCACTGGCCCGGTTCCACCGGCACCGAGACGACCCGGCCACCGTCTCCCACGACCCCGACCGGCATTTCACGCCGCGCCGCAAGAGAGCCGGTTGCATTGATCTGCCCGGTAACGCTTGTCATGCCAGGAGCGAGCACGGAAACTACCGGCAGGCTGGATCCGTCTTCCTCGCTCAGTCCGCTATCGCGGCCGCTGTGTATCAGGAACGCGACGACAAGCAGGACAACGCCTGCAAAAATGGCAAGGAAGATCAGCTTGCGGCGCGGTACGCCATCATCGGTCGCTGTGACCGCGTCTTCTTCCGGCGCCCGAGCGTCTTCCGCTTCCGCCTCAAGGGGAGTTTCGTAATTCATCGCCCCTGCCGTAAACTAAGGCTGCCAATAGGCGGGCCCGCAACGTGCGGGCCCGAGCTTCATATTTGGCCGCCATAGCCCCCGTACAGGGCACTGGCAATCCAGTGCGGTCAGCGCAGTGCGCTGACCTGCAGTCCATTAACGGATTCGTCCTCGCTGAATCAGGTTAACAATGGCCAGCAACACGACGGCGCCAATCACGGCGATAACCAGCCCGGTCAGGGAAAACCGCTGCACGGTACCCTGGATTCCCAATAGCGGACCCGCGATCGCATTACCCACCACCGAACCGACGCAGCCGACGATAATGTTCCACAATACGCCCATCGACGCATCCCGGTTCATGACCATGCTTGCCAGCCAACCAGCGACACCGCCGACGATCAACGCAATAATCCAACCCATCTGCCGTCCTCCTGTCTATTTTAACATAGTCCCGCCAGAACCGGCTTTTCGGCACGTGACGTAACTTCGCTCGACCGTTCGATTCGGCGCCTGTAATCCGGCAACCGACATTCACAGTACATCAGGTAAACGCAGATCTTTCGATTTTGCTCCAGCCAAAGAAAAAAGGGCCGGTTTCCCGGCCCTTTCCCGCTGTATTCGATTTGGCAAAATCAGTATTTCAACTGACGCTCATACAAATCGCGGTAATGCTGAATGCGCGTTACGCGCAGACCCTGCATACCCGAACGATCGACCGCACGTTGCCAGGAAGCGAATTCCTCCAGCGTAAGGTCGTACCGTTCCAATACTTCGTCGATGGTCAGCAGGCCGCCGTTTACGGCAGCGACAACTTCCGCCTTGCGGCGAACGACCCAGCGTCGTGTGTTGGCCGGAGGCAGGCTGTCAAGCGTCAGAGGCTCTCCGAGAGGGCCGATAACCTGCGCCGGTCGGATTTTTTGGTTTTCGATCATATTGTTCCTCGATCGCCGATCCCAGCGTTAATCCCGTCACCACCGTCGTTAGCCGCGCGAGCTTTACGATCACCTAAACCGTCAGGGTTAACGATCTGCTTGCCCTGCCCTAGGTGATGTAAGTGATGTGCCGCGCTCCGATCGAAACTGCCCCGCCCAGCCTCTCGCGAAGCAGCAATGGCATGGCGCAAATCGCAGGCGGCGGAAAAGCGCGCGATCAATTCCGGCCAGCCGACCGGGCGCAATCCTTCCATGGCCGAGCCCTCGGTCACAGGACTTCCCGGCGGCATGGAGACAACGCCCCGCCCCGTAATGCTGATATTCTCGAACATGAGAGGCGTTGTAACCCTGCTTTCGTCAAAATAGGGTAAAGGCGCCCTTTACTTAGGACTAGCGTTGGCAAAGCAACTTTGCCGCAAGGCCCGGGCACGTGTATGGGGCGTTCCATGAGTTCGCCTGTAGACCTTGCTCTGGATTTCGACCCGGCCCCCCTCTTCGATCTGCCGCGCGCGGCGCAGGCGTGTCGGATCGTGGTCGCCATGTCCGGCGGCGTTGACAGTTCAGTCGTGGCGGCACTGGCCTCCGCCACCGGTGCGGAAGTCATCGGCATCACGTTGCAGCTTTATGATTATGGCGCGGCTACCGGACGCAAGGGCGCATGCTGCGCCGGAGACGATATCCGCGACGCGCGGGCCGTTGCCGATCGGCTGGGGATCGCCCACTATGTGTTCGACCATGAGTCTTCGTTTCGCGAAGAAGTGGTCGAACGTTTTGCCGACGATTACCTGGCTGGTCGCACTCCAATTCCCTGCATCCGCTGCAACATGGGGCCAAAGTTTACCGATCTGCTGGCAATGGCCCGGGATCTGGGTGCGGATTGCCTAGCCACGGGTCATTACGTCCGGCGGGTTTCCGGTCCCGGCGGCGCCGAACTGCACCGCGCGTGCGATCCCGCCCGCGATCAAAGCTATTTTCTATATGCGACGACCGAACCTCAGCTCGATTTCCTGCGCTTTCCGCTGGGTGGCATGCCCAAGGAGCAAGTGAGGCGGATTGCCGAAAGCGCCGGCCTGCGCGTCGCGGCCAAGCCAGACAGCCAGGACATCTGCTTCGTGCCGGACGGCGACTATGCCAAGGTCGTCAAATCCGTGCGTCCTTCAGGTGGCCGGGCCGGGGCGATCGTCCATGCGGAATCGGGCGAGGTTCTGGGGCAGCATGCCGGGGTCATTCATTATACGGTCGGCCAGCGACGGGGGCTGGAAATCGGCGGCCAGCCGGAACCTCTCTACGTCGTCGCACTCGATGCCGACAAGGCAGAGGTCCGCGTGGGTCCGAAGCGGATGCTGGCCGTCGGCAAGGCCCAGGTTATCGAAACCAACCGCATCGGCCCACTCCCGGCACCGGAGACCGGCCAATCCCTGACCGCAAAAGTGCGGTCGCTGGCAAAACCGGTCCCGGTCACTCTGGAAGGTTCCCTCGGTGACGGGGAAGCGGTAACGCTTCGCTTTGCCAATCCCGAATATGGGGTCGCCCCAGGGCAGGCTGCCGTGATTTATGCCGGGGATCGCGTAGTTGGCGGGGGCTGGATCGACAGCACGGAAAGCGCCTGAACAACGGAGCCCCGGACAATCAGTCGTCCCATTTGTCCAGAACGCACCCCCAGCCGCGACGGTATTGCGCTGTTGCAGTCGCCAGCAAGGGCACCCGGGCGGTAACGCTTTTTGCCTCGTCATCTTCGCTCAGGATGACCATTCCCATCCCATCTTCCATATCGCGCTTGCAGCTCTTCAGATCGCGGCCATCGACAAAACGGCAGGAACAGCCAATCCGCGCACCATACGCGGCTCCGGCCTGCGAGTAGCCAAACAGCGGCTCCCGGTAGGCATAGGTCAGGACCCCGCCCAGTACCGCGAGCACGAGCAGAATCCTCGGCCACCGGCGGCTTCGGCCACCTGGCGATCGACGCGATGGGCGCTTTGCGGAGGAGGCCGTTTTCCTTGCTGGGGTTTTCTTTGCGGTTGCCATCATTCCCTGCTTGGGCGAGTGAAGCCCGGCCATGCCGCGCCGTCTCTCCCTTATCGCCTCCCTCGCCTTGCTGCCAGCCCTGGCCGCATGTGGCGGAACAGCGCCGGAAGCAATCGAACCACCACTTGGCAAAGAGGCGCTGGCTGCGGTCACGGACACTCCCGGGGCACCGCGAGAACAGCTCGCGCGAGCCGTCGACTCTGTATTCACGGAGGAGGGCCTGGGTGAAACGCGCGCGGTCATCGTCATGCACGCCGGCAAAATCGCGGCCGAGCGCTATAGCGAAGGCTTCGGGCCAGACACCCGGTTTCTGGGCTGGTCGATGGCCAAGTCCGTAACTGCGGTCGCAATCGGCATACTGGTGGCCGAAGGCAAACTGCGGCTCGATGAATCCCCGCCCATTACCCACTGGCAAAGACCGGGGGACCCGCGGGGGGAAATCACTTTGCGGCAATTGCTCCAGATGCGGTCCGGCCTGCGTCATACCGAAACATCGGACCCGCCCTACAAGGCAGACACCGTGCGGCTTCTGTTCCTGGACGGGCGCGACGACATGGCGCGGGAAGCTGAAGCCCAGCCGCTGGAGGCCGAACCTGGCCAGCAATTCGAATATTCGACCGCCAACAGTCTGATCCTGGCGGATATCATGGCCAGAGTCCTGTCGCCGAGCAGAAACCCTGCGGCTCGGCAGGCAGCGGTCGATCATTTCCTGCAAGACAGGCTGTTCGGTCCGCTTGCCCTGGATTCCATGACGGCGGAATACGACGCCGCCGGCACCATGATCGGCGGAGCGATGATTCACGCGACAGCGCGCGACTGGGCTCGCTTCGGCGAGTTCCTGCGCCACGGCGGTTCGGTGAAGGGCGCACAAATCGTTCCGCGCGGGTGGATCGCCTTCATGCGCCGCCCCTCGCCACGCGCATCCGATTATGGCGCCGGCCTGTGGCTCAACCGCGCGTCGGGAAGCGAACGGCGCGTGCTGTTCCCCGATCAGGGGCCCTCCAGTCTGTTCGGCATGGCAGGGCATTTCGGGCAATATGTGCTGGTTTCCCCCAGCCAGAAGCTGACAATCGTACGGCTGGGGAGAACCGGAGAGGAGGAACGGCCTGCGCTGGTCGCCGCGCTCGCCCGGATTGCCGCGCTCTATCCAGAGAGCTGACCGTCAGACCTTCTTGCCTGCACGCGGCAGGACATTCGGTGCAGCCAGCCCCTTGTCGACATGCCCGACAGGATCGGGATGAATCAGAATCTCGACATCGGGAAACTGGGCAGTCAGCTTTGCCTCGATCTCGTCCATGACCTTGTGGGCCTGCTTGACGGTGAGATTCCCGTCCACCCACATGTGGAACTGGGCGAAATCCCGATTTCCTGCAGTCCGCGTCCGCAGATCATGCACGCCGCGCAGTTCCGGCGGACGGGGAATGGCATCCAGAAAACGCTGCTTCTTTTCGTCGGGCCATTCCTTGTCCATCAACTGATCCATGGCCTGCTGCGACGCTTTCCACGCACCCCAGGCAAGCCACATCGCAATCGCCAGACCGAAGACCGGGTCCGCGCCAGCGACACCGGCGTACTGATCCAGCACCAGAGCGCCGATGACGGCAAGGTTCAGCATCAGGTCCGACTGGTAATGAACATGGTCCGTCGCAATCGCGAGACTGCCGGTCTTGCGCAGAACATGGCGTTGCCATGCCAGCAGAACGAGAGTCGCGGCCATGGCGATGATCGAGACCCCGATCCCTTCCTGCGCCGCCTCCGTCCGCGCCCCGGCGAGAAACTGCTCGATCGCGTGAAATGCCAGCGACAGGGCGGAGAAGGAAATCAGCACGACCTGAAACATGGCCGCCAGCGCCTCCGCCTTGCCATGGCCGAAGCGGTGCTGCCGATCGACCGGCTGGGCAGCGATCCATACGCCGGCCAGTGTCGCCACGCTGGCGATCAGATCCAGCACCGTATCGGCCAGACTGCCGAGCATGGCGGTCGAGCCGGTCGACCATGCCGCCCATGCCTTCAGCCCGACCAGCAACGACGCCACAGTGATGCTGGCCAAGGCCGCACTGCGATTGAGATGAGCGTTTTTCGTCATGGAGCGGCCCGGGCTTGTTCAGGAATCGACGTGTTCAGGGATACAGCAAGCTGCTGGTCCAGCCATCGCCCTGACGGACAAACTGCCGCCGTTCATGGAGCCGATGGGGGCGGTCTTGCCAGAATTCGATGCGCCCCGGCGTCAGGCGAAACCCTTTCCAGTGTGGCGGGCGCATGACATCCTTCCCTTCGAACCGCTCCCGCACTTCGTCGTATCGGGCGAGGAAGGTCGCACGTGAATCGAGTGGGGCCGATTGATCCGACGCCACGGCCCCGATCTGCGAATCGCGATGGCGGCTGGCGAAATAGGCATCGACTTCCGCCTGGGAGACTTCGGCAAGCGGCCCTTCGATCCGGATCTGCCGACGCAGCGATTTCCAATGGAACAGCAGCGCCGCCTGCGGATTGGCCAACAGTTCCCGCCCCTTGCGGCTGTGCGTATTGGTGTAGAACACGAACCCGTCAGGACCATAACCCTTCAACAGCACCATCCGTACCGACGGCGCCCCATCCGGGCTTGCCGTAGCCAACGCCATGGCGTTCGAATCGTTCGGTTCCGTCTGGCGGGCTTCGTCGTACCAATCGGCAAAGATCGCGAAGGGATCACCGTGGGGAATTGCGTCTTGTTCAGCTTTCACGGAAATTTCCTGACAAAAGTGACACGAGTGACACTGTCCTGAGAGCAGGAAAATGCCACCCTGGCATCCCTTGCCTACAAGCAGGGTCCGGGGCCGCGAAAGACCTGTCGCGCAGTGTGTCCATAGGTTCACCCCTACTGCCCTGTTTCACGGTAGGAAAGCCTGTGCTTGCACGCAGGCACGGGCACACCTAGCTAAGGCGCATGGCTGATCCTTATTCCATCCTCGGCGTTTCGCGCGGCGCAAGCGAAAAGGACATCAAGTCCGCCTATCGCAAACTCGCGAAGGAACTGCATCCAGACCGCAACAAGGACAATCCGCAGGCGGCGGCGCGTTTCTCCGAAGTTACCAACGCTTATGATCTGCTGTCGGACAAGGACAAGCGCGCGCAATTCGACCGCGGTGAAATCGACGCCGACGGCAACCCCACAATGCCGTTCGGCAACGGCGGCTTCGGCGGCAACCCCGGCGGTGGCGGATTCGCCAGAGGCGGGGGCGGTTTTCAGGGTTTCGGCGGTGGAGACGGAATCGACCTCGACGATATTCTGGGCGGCATGTTCGGCGGCCGCTCTGCCGGTGGCGGCTTCGGCTCGCGTCACCGCCCTCCGCCGCGCGGCGCCAATGTCCAGTATCGGCTCAAAGTGCCGTTCGCCGATGCAGCCGCGCGCAAGGACCAGCGAATCACGCTGGGCGACGGAAAGACCATCGACCTCAAACTGCCCGCCGGTGTCGAAGACGGCACGCAGATGCGCCTCAAGGGCAAGGGTGAGCCAGGTCCGGGCGGCGCTGGCGATGCGCTGGTCATCATTGAAATCGTGCCTCACCCCTTCTTCAAGCGAGAGGGTGACGATGTCCGGCTGGATCTTCCCGTCACGCTCGACGAGGCGGTCAACGGTGCGAAAGTGAAAGTACCGACCGTCGACGGCCCAGTCATGCTGACCGTTTCTCCCGCCAGCGGTTCGGGCAAGGTCCTGCGCCTGAAAGGCAAGGGTTTCAGCCGCGCCAACGGCACGAGGGGCGATCAGTTGGTGACGCTGGAGATCGACCTTCCCCCCGGCGACGAGGATCTTGCCAAGCGCCTGGAAGGCTGGCGCGACACCCGCAACCTCAGGGCCCGGCTCGGCGTCTGATGACGCCGGGCACCCCGTCTTCCGATTCGGGCTCTTCCGCCCGCCAGCTCAGCAGGGCTCAAGCCGGCCCGCCACGGCCGGACTATTCGCCCGAGGCCCGGCGCAAGGCCGCGCTTGCCTCGCCGGAAACCTTCTCGGCCCGGTTCCACCACTATGTCGGGCCCGGATCGCGCGCTTATGAAGTGATCCACCGGGCAGTCGTCGGCACATGGAACGACGGCTTCATTCATGCCGGTAATCTCGCCTACATGGCGATGTTCGCGATCTTCCCGTTTTTCATACTCGGTGCCGCAGCGCTGTCCCTGCTCGGGGATGCCGGGGATCAGGCTGCATCGTTGACTTCCGTACTTGACGGCCTGCCACCCAGAGTAAGCGGCGCGCTCATCCCGGTTGCGGAAAGTGTTATTGCCGCCCGCAGCGGATGGTTGCTCTGGGCTGGCGGACTGGCGGGCCTGTGGACCACGACAAGCCTGATCGAGACGATCCGCGACGTGCTGCGGCGCGCCTACGGCACGCCGCCGACGCTCAGCTTCTGGCGTTATCGCCTGATATCGACGGGCGTAACGCTTGGCGCGGTGATGTTGCTGATGATTTCGCTGCTGGCGCATGTCCTGATCGGCGCATTGCGCGAAGCGGTTTCGGCGTGGCTGCCGCAATTCGATGCATTGCTGTCCGGTCTGTCGTTATCGCGAATCGTGCCCATCCTCGGCCTGTTCGGTTCGATGTTTCTGATCTTCCTGATGCTGACCCCTGCTGCATACCGCAGCAACCGTTACCCGAAATGGCCCGGCGCGCTGGCGGTCACGGCCTGGACCGCGGGCGTCACGGTCGTCCTGCCGCCGCTGATGCGCACTGTTTTCGCATACGATCTGACCTACGGCAGCCTCGCCGGTGCGATGATCGCGCTTTTCTTTTTCTGGCTAGTAGGGTTAGGGATAGTGGCTGGCGCGGAACTCAACGCAGCGCTGGCGCGCACGCCCGAGGAGGAGGAAGCAGAGGCATGACCGGTTTGATGGCAGGAAAGCGCGGCCTGATCATGGGCTTGGCGAACGATAAGTCGCTGGCTTGGGGAATCGCGCAAAAACTGGCGGAACAAGGCGCGGAAATGGCCTTTTCCTACCAGGGAGAAGCCCTGCTCAAGCGGGTCAAGCCTCTGGCTGAAAGCCTAGGCAGCGATTTCCTGATCGATTGCGATGTCTCCAGCATGGAAGCGCTGGATGCGACTTTTGCCCGGATCAGGGAACGTTGGGATACACTGGATTTCGTGGTCCACGCCATCGGCTTTTCGGACAAGAACGAACTGCGCGGCAAATATGTCGATACCAGTCTCGAAAATTTTCTGATGACGATGAACATCTCTGCCTACTCGCTCGTCGCCGTGACGAAGCGTGCGGTGGAAATGATGCCAAACGGCGGATCGGTGCTGACCCTGACATATTACGGGGCGGAAAAGGTCGTGCCACATTACAACGTGATGGGGGTGGCCAAGGCCGCGCTGGAAACCAGCGTCAAATACCTCGCCAACGACCTTGGGCCGGCGAATGTGCGCGTAAACGCGATTTCCGCAGGACCTATCAAGACACTCGCCGCCAGCGGGATCGGCGATTTCCGGTACATCCTCAAATGGAACGAGCTTAACTCTCCGTTGCGCCGCAATGTGACAATCGAGGATGTTGGCGGCGCGGGCCTCTATATGCTGTCGGATCTCAGCTCCGGGGTGACCGGCGAAGTGCATCACGTCGATGCAGGCTACAATCTCGTCGGCATGAAACAGGAAGACGCACCGGATATCGCGCTCGTCTGATTTTATCGGGCATAGCGATCCCAGCCCTTACCGACCCTCAGTGTTCATGATACGTTCCGGCCATTCGATTCGGAATGGAGAGTGTCATGTCACAAGAAGGGGGCTGCCAATGTGGCGCCGTGCGGTACCAGATCACGGGCGAGGCGGAACATAGCGCCGTCTGCCATTGTGCGGATTGTCAGGCGTCATCCGGCGCGCCAATAGTTGCATGGCTGGCGGTGAAAGAAGATCGTCTCACCTTGAAACAAGGCGCCCCGGCGACCTATCACGGCAAGAACGGGGCGGAACGGCAATTCTGCCCGAACTGCGGAACCGGCCTGTTCTATCGCAACGCGAACATACTGCCGGGGATCGTGGACATCCAGTCCGCCACGCTGGACGATGCGGCAGCGGCGGCGCCCAGCATACAGATCCAATGTGCCGAGCGGTTGCCGTGGGTGACCGGCCTGAACAACCTGCCGGAATTCGAACGCTATCCGGGGCCCTGAACGGCCCCGGCGCACCTGCGTTCAGCCCGCCTTGCGCAGGGCCGGTTCGGTTTCCGTCGCAGCGGGCTGATCCGGCCAGATGCCGCGCGTATCGTACACGGTCTTGTCCGCACGCTCCGCCAAGGGGACCGACCGAAACACGTCGTGGTCGACCAGCACGATCAGCACTTCGCACGTTTCCAGCGCGGTATCGATATCGATCAGACTGGCCCCGGTATCCGTGAATTCGATCGGCAGTTCCGCCGCATAGGGTTCGACCACATGAATGCGATCGCCAAAGCGGCGGGCCAGTGTGGCCGCAACCAGCCTTGCCGGGCTTTCGCGAAAATCGTCGATGTTCGCCTTGAACGCCAGCCCCAGGCAGGCGACCTTCGCCTTGGGGTCGCTTTCGACCAGTGCCGCCGCACGCGCGATCACATGGTGGATCTTGCCATCGTTGACACCACGGGCGGTGCGGATCAGCGGCGTTTCTTCCGGCGCGCCATGGACGATGAACCACGGGTCCACCGCGATGCAATGGCCGCCCACACCGGGGCCCGGCTGCAGGATATTCACGCGAGGATGGCGGTTGGCCAGCCGGATCACTTCCCAAACGTCCAGCCCCATCGCATCGGACACGATGGACAGTTCGTTGGCGAAAGCGATGTTGACGTCACGATAGGCATTTTCGACCAGCTTGGTCATTTCCGCACTGCGGGCATCGGTCGTGACGCAGGTTCCCCGCACGAACCGTTTGTAGAACGCCAGCGCCTTGCGCGCGCAACGCGGCGTGATCCCGCCGATCGAGCGGTCGTTATTGGTCAGTTCTTCCAGGATGCGGCCCGGCAGAACCCGTTCGGGGCAATAGGCGATCGCAACGTCGGGCGTCCCTTCGCACAAACCGGGCAGTTTCAGGTCGGGGCGCTTCGCCGCAATCAGATCGCGCATCTGTTCCGTCGTGCCTACCGGCGATGTCGATTCAAGAATGATCGCATCCCCCGCTTTCAGCACAGCCGCGACGCTTTCCGCCGCTGACAGGACATAGGAAATGTCCGGCGTATGACGGCCATCCTTGGCGAACGGTGTCGGCACTGCAATCACGAAGACATCGGCAGGCGCGATAGTCGTCGAAGCGCGGAGCAGACCCCGCTGAACCACGCCATGCACCAGACCGTCGAGATCGACTTCCTCGATATGAATCTCGCCCCGGTTGATCGTTTCGACAACTCTTTCGGAAACGTCGAGGCCGAGGACTTTCATCCCCGCCCGGGCGATGACGGCGGCAGTGGGCAGCCCGATATAGCCCAGGCCGACAACACAAACTTCTGGCAATTCGCTTCCGCGCATGAAGGGTTCCTGCTCAACTTCAATGCAAACCATGCCGGAAAGGGGTAAATTTAGCGGTAACGACGCCGCATTTCACTCCGTTGCCAGCAGTTCGGCAATGCGCCCCGCGCTCCTGCCGTCGCCGAACGGATTGTGCGCCCGCGCCATTTCGGCATAGGCACCCGCATCATCCAGCAGGCGATTGGTTTCAGTCACGATCCGCGCGCAATCGGTTCCAACCAGCCGGGCCGTGCCCGCAACGATCCCCTCGGGCCGTTCGGTGGTTTCCCGCATCACCAGAACCGGTTTGCCCAGCGCCGGCGCCTCTTCCTGCACACCGCCGCTATCGGTCAGCATCAACGTGGAAATATCCAGCAGCCGGGCGAAGTGCAGATAATCAAGCGGCTCGATCAATGCGACATTGGACAACCCGGCGAGTGCGGCCTGCATGACCGAACGGACATTGGGATTGAGGTGAACCGGAAAAATCAACGCCACATCATCGCGCGCTGCGATCTGCCGGATCGCTTCGGCAATCGCCTGCATCCCGTCTCCGAAGTTCTCGCGCCGGTGGCTGGTGACGCCGACAATGCGTTTGCCGGCAAAACGAGTTTCGATTTCCGCCAGACCACTGGCCAGTCCCGGCTCGTGCCGAATGCGTTCCGTCACCCATTGCAGCGCGTCGATCACCGTATTGCCGGTGACATGAATCGCCGCCGGATCGATATTCTCCCGCCGGAGAGCGTCAGCCGCAGTCTGCGTCGGCGCGCAATGCAACCGCGCCATCGTGCCGATCACCCGGCGATTCACTTCTTCAGGCCAGGGGTGATAGATATTGCCCGAACGTAAGCCCGCCTCGACATGGGCAATCGGAATCTTGCGATAATAAGCTGCCAGGGCCCCGCACATCGCGGTGGCCGTGTCACCCTGCACCACGACCCAGTCAGGCCGCTCCGCATCCAGCACCTGCCCGATTCCGGTCAGCAATCGCGCGGTCAGCGCATCCAGGCTCTGATCCGGTTGCATGACGTCGAGATCGTGATCCGGCACGATCCCGGCGATCTCCAGCACCTGATCCAGCATCCCGCGATGCTGCCCGGTTACGCAGACGCGGCTGTCGAACCGCGCATCGCCGCGCAGCGCATGAACCAGAGGGAACAACTTGATCGCTTCGGGCCTGGTGCCGAAGACCGTGAGAATGCGTCTGGCCATGCGCCGCCCCTACAATCAATTGGTTAAAGGCGCATTGGCGATGAACAGCGTAAGGAAACCGGCGTTATTGTGCCGGTTCCGCGGTTTCTTCACCAGAGGCCGCATCGCTGGTGGCAGCTTCTTCCGCTGCCTTGCGATCGGCATATTCCTGCTCAACCTGTTCGACCCGCCCCTGTTCGGCGGCGGCATCTTCGTCAATGGTGGACAGCCGCTGTTCCCGTTCCTTGGCGATCAGTTCGCTGAAGCGATCGGAACCGCTTTCCTTTTTCTCGCCGTAAGCCGCATCGATCAGCTTCTGGGTACAGCCCAGTTCACCACCGGCCCCCGCTGGCGAACAGGAATTGATCCCGGTGCTGCCAACCGTTTCGTAGGACAGAACCCGCTCGGTCCAAGCCTTGTTGGACGGATCCCCGCTCACCCGCAGATCTTCCGGAATGCGATACCGTTCGCTTTCCGCCTTGCGCGCGCAGACGGTGATCTCGTCACCAGTCGATGGCGGGCATTCGTCGTCGCCATAGATGATCAACTGGTTGACGCGGTAATCGTTATCCTGGTCCTGTTCCTGCGCCATGGCAGGTGCGGCCCCGGCAAACAGAGACGCGGCGGCGAAAGCGGCGGCGGCAATCAGGCGTTTCATCATCTTCACTCCATGGCGGACAGCTTCCGCCCTTCTATCGCAATACAGGCAGCATGCCCGCTGAACCGGATATGACGCAAGCGCGTTCGCTTCGTTCGGTCCCAAATAAAATGCTCGAAATCAAATGCGCCGAATTCAGATCCTCTCGGACAGGCGAATCGCGATTCGGCAACCCAACCGGATCGCGCCTGACAGCAACGGATAGGCCGGAGCCCGCTCCGCCCCTGCCGCCAGTGCCGCATCGCGGTGTTCCCGTTCGTCCGCGCGAAATTCATCCACCATTGCGCCCAGTTCCGGATCCCGGCCATCTTCCAGCTCGTCCAACTGCTGCGTGTAGTGGCGGTCGATTTCTTCCTCCACCGCCGCAGTGCATGCCATGGCCGCTTCCGGCCCGATCAGCGCGGTTGCCGCTCCCAGGGCATAGCCGGCGACATTCCAGAATGGCTGCAGCAAGGTCGGACGCACCCCGCGTTGCGCCATCAGGGCATCGAAGCGGGCAAGATGGTCATCTTCCTGCCGAGCCATGCCCGCAATTTCGCCAGCATGAGGCCCATTGCTGCCCAGCACGGCCAATTGCCCGGCGTAAATTCGCGTCGCACCATATTCACCGGCCTGGTCGACCCGAATCATCCGCGCGCTGTCAGGCCGTTTCACCTTGCCTGCGTTCATGAGAGAGTCCTTTGCCGTGCGCCGCTCCTCCCGGCGGCGCCACGAAAGAGCAGACCGATAATGGTCACTGCCGCCGCGGTCGAAATGAGGAAATTCCACCCCGCAAGCGAAATGCCGAACAAGCTCCACTGCACGTCATCGCACCGTACGAGCGGGGCGTTGAGCACCGCCTCCAGGGGATCGCCGCTCCCCATCGCGACCGGGCTGCTGCAAGCAGTCAATCCTTCCCACCAGCCATATTCGACCCCCGCATGAAATGCCCCGATAAGCCCGGATGAGAGGATCGACAAAGCGGCGAGGCCGAACCAGAAACGCTTGGGCCTGGCGATAACCCCCATCAACGCGAGACCGATCGCAGCGAAATGGGGATAGCGCTGCCACCAGCACATTTCGCATGGATAAAGATCAAACAGGTATTGCCCGATATAGGCCCCTGCCAGCAGCGCCGCCGGCACGCCCAGCGCAAGGGCGCGAACCAGCGAGAGGGGTGCGCGATCTCCCACGGCTTAGTCTTGCTTGGCGCCGGTCGCCAGCGTGCCGCCAGCACGGCGCAAGGTTTCCAGCGCGTAATAGAGCTGAAAATCCTCTACGCCCTTTTCCTTCAGTTCCTCAGGCGTTGCGGCAAACCGTGGGTCGGTCTGCTTGTCGATTTCCAGTTCCTTGTCATCGAGATCGACCTCGTTGACGAGGTGCCCGCGCAAGTCGGATTCGCGATAGCGCAGCTTGGCCCGCTTCGCCCGATCAGGATCGGAAAGCTGCGGCACCGTGATATCGGGTTCGATCCCGCCTTCCTGAACGGAACGGCCCGACGGCGTGAAGTAACGCGCAGTCGTGAGCTTGAGCGCGCTGTCGCGTGTCAGCGGCAGCAAGGTCTGGACGCTGCCCTTGCCGAAGCTGCGTTCGCCCATGACCAGTGCGCGGTGATGATCCTGCAACGCGCCGGCGACGATTTCCGAGGCCGAAGCCGAACCCGCGTCGATCAGCACGATCAGCGGCGTTCCCTTGGCGGCATCGCCCGGATAAACCTTCTCCGCGTCGTAATAGATGTTCTCGCTCTTGTTCCGGCCGCGCTGCGACACGATCTGGCCACTGTCGAGGAACAGGTCCGACAGGGCCACCGCCTCGTCCAGCGAACCGCCGGGGTTGGAGCGCAAGTCCAGCAACAGGCCTTTCAACGTCCCGCCTGCCTCGCGCCGCATTTTCTGCACCGCGCTTTTCACGTCGGCCCCGACATCGCGGGAAAATTCATTGACGGTGATAACGCCGATCCTGCCCGGCTTGAGCTCGGAAATGACCGGTTCCAGTTCGATCACGCCCCGCGTGACTGTCACATCGAAAGGCTCATCACGACCGGGGCGGAAAATCGTCAGGCGAATCTGCGTACCTGCCGGGCCGCGCATCTTGGCAACCGCTTCGTCCAGTTCCAGTCCGTAGATCAGCTTGCCATCAAGGTGCGTGATGAAATCGCCCGCTTTGACCCCTGCCTTTTCGGCCGGGCTGCCACGGAACGGCGAAATCACCTTTACCGCTTCGTCTTCCATCGTAACCGACAGGCCGAGTCCCTGATAATTGCCGTCAATCATCGTCTCCAGACGTTGAAGGTCGGAACCGTCGAGATAGGAGGAATGGGGATCGAGCGCGGCCAGCATCCCGTCGATCGCGCCGCGCACCAGCTTTTCATCGTCAACCTGATCGACGTAGTTCGCCTTGATCCGCTGATAAACGGCGTAAAGCTTGCCGAATTGCGGCGCGGCACGGCCGTCGACCGCAGCCAGCCCCGCAGTCGTTACAGGCAGGAGCGCAACGGCAGTGACCAGCGCAGCGGAACGCATGAGATAAGCGAGTTTCATGGGCATCTCTCTATCGCGCCGCCGAGCTTAACGCCAGATGAGGATTTCGCCCGTCACAATGTTCAACCCAGGTATTCGAGTGGATTGACCGGCTCCCCTTCACGCCTGAGTTCCAGCGTAATGGTGGGGCGGGCAGGCGCGGCAATACCCAGCGGCGATCCGGCAACCAGTTTGTCGCCCACTGCGACGTCCACCCGCACGAGCCCGGTAACCAGACTGGTCCACCCACCCGGATGTTCGACAATCACAATGCGCCCATAGCCGCGATAGGCACCCGCGAAAGCCACTCGCCCGGCGGCGGGCGATACCACCTGAGCTGCAGGCCGCGGCACCAGCGTGACCCCTTCGCTGGGCATGCCGCCCGGCGATATGGCCCCGAAGCCGGTTGCGATCCTGCCCGCTACGGGCAGCTGATATCCGGCGGGCGCGGCAGCAATTGTCCGCGTCGCTGCAGGGGCCGGAGCCGCAACCTGCGAATCCGCAGGCCGCGCCGGGCGCATGATCGGACCGGGCAACTCGGCAAGCTGCTGGCGCAGGCTGCCGGCTTCATCCAACCGGGCCAGCAGCGTATCGAGATCGCGAGCCTGTTCGGCCAGTGCGAGCGCCCGTTCCGCTTCGCGCGCGGCAACCCCGCTTGCCTGACGCGATGCCAGACGCTGGCGGGTTTCCAGCGCCGCCAACGCCTTGCGCCGTTTTTCCAGTTCCGCCTCGCTTGCCCTGAATGACGCCAGGGCCTGTTGCGCTTCGCGTTCCAGAGCCCTGCCACGGGCAATTTCCTGTCGCAATGCGGCGGTCCTCTGCTCCACCTGCGGGAGGGCGCTGGCAAGCATCGCGCGCAGATAGACGACTTCGCGCACCGAACCCGGCCGCAGGATCGACAGCACTAGTGGGCGGCGAGAGAATTTTTGCAGGGCCGCAGTGAGTTTAACCAACGGTTTCTGCTTGCGCGCGAGACGGGCCCGCAAGGCATCTTTCTGCCGTTCGATCAATGCCAGTCGCGCCTCCGCCGCTGCGATACCAGCTTCCGATTGCTGGATGCGCGCGGCGAGTGCCGCTGCCTCGCGCGCGGTTTTTTCCGCCGCTTCGCCCACTCTGGCGGCATCGGCCTCCAGCTTTTCCGCACGTTCCCGCGCCGCCTTGCCATCGGCTTGCGCCTTGTGCAGCGCCGTGCGCGTTTCATCCGGATCGTCATAAATCGCCGTGCGCTGGGCCGATGCGCCAGCTGCCGCCAGCAGCAGGGCGATGGCAGCAAGGGAGCGGAAACGGAGAGCGGCTGACATGACCCGAGCCTGCCCGATTTTCAGGCCCGATGATAGGGATGGCCGGCAAGGATCGCCGTTGCGCGAAAGAGTTGCTCCATCAACATCGCGCGCGCCAGCAAGTGCGGCCAGGTCGCCTTCCCGAAAGCAAACAAGAGGTCGGCTTCCGCCCGGTCCGCTTCGCCATGCCCATCATGTGCGCCGATCAGAAACCGCGTTTCGCGGATGCCATCGTCACGCCAGCGGCCAAGCAGGTGCGCGAAATCTTCCGAGGAAAGCTGCTTGCCCCGCTCGTCCAGCAGGACAGTGCGGCAAGGTGTCGCTGGCGCGGGAATATTGCCACCGGTTTCCGGCAGTTCGGTCAGCTTCAGCGGCCAGGGAATACGTTTTTCATAACGTGCGACCAGTTCCGCTTCGGGCGAACGGCCGATCTTTCCCCGGGCGATAACATGCAGTTTCATGGGCCTCTTTCCGCCAGACTGGTTACTCTGCCGCGGCGCGAATAACCCGGCCTGCCCGGACAATACCAGACCCCACGCCCTCGCGGGCGCAATCCTGTATCAACGGGGCCATTCGGATGGAATGGCCAGCGAGGAAACCGGCCTAGGCCTGACCCAGGGCCGCGCCTTCGCCAAAGCCCCACATCCTCTCCAGATTATAGAAGGTGCGGACTTCCGGACGGAACAAGTGCACTACCACATCCCCGGCATCGATGAGCACCCAGTCTGCGGCAGGCAGGCCTTCTACCCGAGGGCTGCCGAAGCCGGCCCGTTTCAGCCGCTCCGCCAATTTCTGGGCCATGGCGGCAACCTGCCTGGTCGATCGGCCAGACGCGATCACCATGTGATCGGCCATGCTGGATTTTCCCTGAAGCGGAATGGAAACGACCTCCTGCGCCTGGTCTTCGTCAAGCGAGGACAGCACGAGGTCGTGCATCGATCCCGGTTCCGGGTCAGCGCCGGCAAACGCTGCTGCGTCTCCGGCTGTGGTACCGGCCGTGGCCGGTGTTGTCTGCGCATGGTTCATCGCAGTTTTTTACGCTCCTTGCGGCGGGGATGGCATACGCGGAAGAGGCAACGCGCCTCATGCGCGGTCTGCCTTTCCGTTATCGGTGAGGATGAGATCATGCGTCAACTGATCCCTGGGCGGCGCCCCCGCGTGGCGGGAGGCCCAATCAGGATCGGCGCGGCGAAACTGTGTCGCCGAGCGTGGATCTAGATCAAAACGCAATTCTATCAGCGCCGGTGCGCTCCATTTACCCCGGTTACGAAAACTGGATGCATCGACACGGTATCGCCGCAGCCAGGCCATTGCGGGGCTCGCAATCGCACCTGCATCATAGCCCGGACGCGCAATTACCGCAATCGGCATGATTTTCGCGATCTTGCGCCAGTCTTTCCAGCGATGGAACTGCGCGAGATTGTCCGCCCCCATCAGCCAGATGAAACGTCGTCCGGGCCACCGCCGGACCAGCGCCTGCAGTGTGTCGACCGTGTAACTTGAGCGGAAATGCCGCTCGATCGCGCTCACCCTGATCGGCGCCCGCCGCGCCATCGCACGTGCCGAATGAACGCGGGCAGGCAAGGGCGCCATGCCCACCCGTGGCTTCAACGGATTGGCCGGGGAAACCAGCCACCACACTTCATCCAGGCCAAGCGCGGCCATGGCAAACAATGTGATCCGCCGATGACCGCCGTGGGCAGGATTGAAGCTGCCGCCGAGAATGCCCGTGCGAAGCCCATTCTTGGATGACCGTGTCACACCCCGCTCAGGGTCGCGTCTGCCCGTGACCGCGCACTTGCCACTTGTAGGTTGTCAGACCTTCCAGTGCGACCGGGCCGCGAGCATGGATGCGGCCTGTGGCAATCCCGATTTCCGCGCCGAGCCCGAATTCGCCCCCGTCAGCGAACTGGGTCGAGGCGTTGACCATGACAATCGCCGAATCGACTTCTGCCAGAAACCGTTCCGCCACATCGGCATCGCTCGTCACGATCGCATCGGTGTGCCCCGAGCTGTGGCGCGCGATATGATCAAGCGCAGCGTCGAGCCCGTCGACTACCGCCACTGACAGAACGGCATCCAGATATTCCGTATCCCAATCCTGATCGGTAGCCGGCAGCACTCTCGGATCGAGCGCCTGAGCGCGGGCATCACCGCGCAGTTCACACCCTTCGGCGACAAGGTCGCTGACGATATCCTGCGCGGCGGGAAATGCCGTGTCGATCAACAGGGTCTCCATCGCACCGCAAATGCCGGTGCGGCGCATCTTGGCATTCAGCACCACCGCGCGCGCCATGTCGGGATCGGCCGCGGAATGGATATAGGTATGGCAAATGCCGTCGAGGTGGGCGAGCACAGGCACACGCGCATCGGTTTGCACCCGCTCGACCAGGCTCTTCCCGCCGCGAGGTACGATCATATCGATCAGGCCGGTCGCTTTCAGCATCGCCCCTACAGCCGCGCGATCCTGCGTCGGCATGAGCTGCACCGCATCGGCAGGCACGCCTGCCTCGGCCAGGCCTTTTGCCAGAGCGGCATGAATCGCCCGATTGGACCAGATCGCCTCGCTCCCGCCGCGCAGCAGCACCGCATTGCCCGCGCGGACGCACAGGGCAGCGGCATCGGCCGTCACGTTGGGGCGGCTCTCGTAGATAATGCCGATCAGGCCGATGGGGACACGCACCCGCGACAATTCGAGCCCATTGGGCCGTTGTTTGCGATCAATGACTTCTCCGACCGGATCAGGCAGGCCAGCCACGGCATAGACGGCGTCGGCAATGCCGGAAAGACGCCCATGGTCCAGCCGCAGCCGGTCCAGCATGGCATCGCCCAGCCCCCGCGCGGCGCCTGCTTCCATATCCCGCGCGTTCGCCGCGAGGATGTCCGCTTCCGCATCACGCAGGGCCTGTGCGGCATGGCGCAATGCCTTCGCCTTGTCCGCATCGCTCATTCGCGCCAGCACGCGCTGGGCCTGCCGCCCGGCGCGGGCCAGCCTTCCCACCAATGCTGCCGGCGTTTCGGAAGCCAGTTCGGCAGAGGCGGGTCCGGCGTCGGCTATCAGGGTTTTCTCAGTCGTCATGGCTCGCGCGCTTAGCACCGGAAGGGTCGATTGTCAGGCCGAATCGGTCGATTCCCGCGCGCCTTCAGGCTGCTGAAATGAATGGGTTCCCGGATTCATCGCCAAGGTGAAACGACTCATCGCGTGACTCGCTCCATTCACCCCCTTTTGCGATACCGTGCTTTTAACCATTCGGAATCACATGCTAGCCACCCCGCCAGTCGGAAATACACGGCGAGGGGTCGTCTTGCATATTCAGTCATCCAGCGGCCTTGGCGCCCGCCTGGCCGCCTGGTTCCCTGATCGCGAATTCTTCATGCGATCACAGGGTCAGGTTCGCTTTATCAAAATTTCATCCCGGGTGCAGATGGTTGCCGCCGGTGTCGCCGCTGCCGCACTGCTTGTCTGGGTCTGTTCACTGGCAGCCATGGCGATTGCCCAGTACATGTCCCGTGCGGACCGACTGGAACTGCTTGAGCGCGAAGCGAAAGTGACGTCTGCGGAAAGCCGCGTCGCGGCATACCGGGGGGATCTCGACGCGGTGGCGGACGATCTCAAACGGCGGCAGAATTTCATCGAGGAAATGGTCGACAGCCTGCCTGCCGATGCCAAGGCAGATGAAACCGTCTCGAATAGCAGCGATGAAGCGGCCAAGACCATTTCGAAGGTCAGCGCAGCAATTCCCGAAGCGGGTGCACTGGCCCGGATCGAAGCACGCCAGCTCGCCTTTGTCGAAAATCTTACCCGTTACGCGGACCGGCGTGCCAGCCGTGCCGCCGATGCAATCCGCAAGCTCGGCCTCGATCCGCGCAAGATGATTGCCGCGACCAGGGACGCACAGGGTGGTCCGCTGGAACTGGCGGCGACGGAAAGCGACGGTTCGCTCGACCCCCGCTTCGAACGGCTGGGCCTCAGCCTCGCCCGGATGGAAGCGCTTGAACGCGGTCTGGAAGGCATCCCCCAGGTTCTGCCCGCCAGCCTGAACATGATTTCTTCCGGCTTCGGTTATCGGCGCGACCCCTTTACCGGCCACGGCGCCATGCATGCCGGGCTCGATTTCCGGGGCCCTGTCGGATCTCCCATCCACGCCGCAGCCAAAGGCAAGATCACTTTTGCCGGTCGCAAATCCGGCTATGGCAACTGCATTGAAATCAGCCATGGTAATGGCCTCGTAACCCGTTATGCGCATATGTCCGCTTTCCGCGCCAAACTGGGGCAGAAGGTTGCAGCCGGCGACGTGATCGGCGCCATCGGCAGCACCGGTCGTTCGACCGGACCGCATCTGCATTTCGAGGTGCGTATCAATGGCCGCGCGGTCAATCCGCGCCCCTTTCTGGAGGCAGCACCCCATGTTCTCGAAGAAGCCCGCGCCGGAAGCGCGGAACACGGCTAAGCCCATGGCAACTGGCAACGGCACCTTTTCCGTCATCGGCAGTGACGTCACCATCAAGGGCGATATCGTCGCCTCCGCCGACCTGCATGTCGATGGCCGGATCGAAGGCGATATCGCCTGCGCCAGCCTGGTTCAGGGGGAAAGCAGCGTGATCGTGGGCACGATCACCACGGAAACCGCCCGCCTTTCCGGTACGATCAACGGCTCCATCAGCGCACGCGATCTGACGGTGCTGCGCACTGCCAGGATAGAAGGTGACGTCCAGTACGATGCATTGACCATCGAGCAGGGCGCCGAAGTCGAAGGACGTTTTTCCCACCGCGTAAGCAGCAAGGCCGCGGACACTGCCGCTGGCAACACCCCGAAGCCGACAGGGGACGACGAACCCCGCCTTACTCTGGCCAGTTAAGCTTCACGCTTCGGGCTGCCGCTTCCGCCCTTCATTTGAGGAGCGGAAGCAATTTCATTCCGCGAGCACTTCGGCCCGCAAGGCCTTGCGGTCGAGTTTTCCGATCTGCGTCTTGGGCAGTGCCTCGCGGATCACCACCGTGTCCACCCGTTCATGCTTGCCGATGTGAGGTTCGAGCCATTGCGCCAGTTCGTCTCCTGACACGGGTGCAGCGCCTTCTTCCAATGTGACGTAGGCGCGCGGGCTTTCACCGCGATAGGCATCGGGTACGCCAATCACCAATGCCTCTTTCACGGCCGGATGTTCCACCAGCAATTTCTCAAGCGTGCTTGGGAATACCTTGAAACCGCCGACATTGATCATGTCCTTGACCCGGTCCACGATGCGGATGAACCCATCCGTATCGAACTGCGCCACATCGCCCGTGCGCAACCACTGGCGTCCGCCTCGGTCGGCAAAAGCGGCTGCTGCCGCGTCCGGCCGGTTCCAGTATCCTCGCATGACCTGCGGCCCCGAAATGACCAGTTCACCGGGCTGCCCCGGCTCCGGATCGCGATCGGGATCTTCCTTGTCCAAAAGGCGAACCATGGTGCATGGCAGGGCCTGACCGATCGTCCCGGCCCGGTTCTCCCCATGCAGGGGGTTGGTCGTTACCACGCCGCTGGCTTCCGTCAGCCCGTATCCTTCCACCACCTTTACGCCCGCCTCTTGCTCAAAGCGGCGCTTGAGCGGCAGAGGCAGCGGTGCACCGCCGGAAATCGTTTCGCGCATCGAGGAAAAGTCGGTCCGCTTGAGCTTGGGATGATCGAGCAGGGCCTGATACATGGTAGGCACCGCGAACAGCGATGTCGGGCGTGTCCGCTCAATCGTCGCGAGGACCTGTCCCGCTTCGAAGCGCGGCAACATCGCAATGCAGCCGCCGTTCGCAATCGTGCGGTTGAGTACGCAGGTGTTGGCGAAAACATGAAACAACGGCAGCACGCCCAACACCACGTCACGCCGCCCCTGATCGGGATCTATCGCCCGGACCTGACGGGCATTTGCAGTCAGATTCTGGTGTGTCAGCATCGCTCCTTTCGGCGTACCGGTCGTCCCGCCGGTATATTGCAGCAGGGCAAGATCCTGTTCGGGATCGATGGCCACCGGATCAGGCGCATTGTGGGACAGCATGCCATCCCACTCCAATACGTCCGGTCGTTTCGGAACCGGAGTCACCTGCTTGCGTCCGAAGATGCGCAAAGCCCAGTTCTTGGGGAACGGCAACATCGCGGCAAGTTGCCCGACCACCAGTTTTTCCAGCGGAGAATTATCAAGCACTTCCAATGCGGTCGGCAACAACGATGCGGAATCGACAGTCACCAGCAGGCGGGTCCCTGAATCGGCGACCTGCGCTTCCAGTTCTTCCGGCGAATAGAGCGGCGAGAAATTGACCAGCGTCGCCCCGGCGATCGACGCCCCGAAATAGGCCGACACGTAAAGCGGCACATTGGGCAGGAACAAGCCGATCCTGTCCCCCTTGCCGAAACCGAGGGCCTGCAAGCCCGCCGCGAATGCCTGAGCTTCTTCCCATATCGCGCGATATGAGAAGCTGCGGCCAAGAAAGTCGATTAACGGGGCGCCGGGAAAATGTTCGACGGATTGTCGCAACAAATCCGGCAGGCTCAATGGCGGCAGAGCAATATCCCACGCACCGAAATGCGCATAATGCTCTCCGGCCCACAGGGGCCGAACGCCTATATCCTCTCCATTGTTCACATTGCCAGATTGGGGTGTCGCGCGCCGCACGGCAAGCCCCAATCGGCATTGTTGCGCATCCTCACGGGATGCGCAGACGGCTCACTGACCCTCTTCAGCCTCTTGGGCACGCCGCGCTTCGAGCCATGCCTGGGCTTCCGCTTCCTGCGCCGCTTCAACCGCAGCCTTGGCCGCAGCTTCGCGTTCTGCCTGCAATTCCTCGATCAGGGCCTGCTTGTCACCGCCAAACGCGGTGTCGGGTGTGCTGCCACCAACGGCTTCGGTAATTCCGGCCTTCTTCGCAGCCTTGGCAACCACGGCATCCAGTTCACGCTGCGAACACAGCCCCAGAGTCACCGGGTCCTTCGCCTGAATGTTCTGGATGTTCCAGTGCGAACGTTCGCGCACCGCCGCAATCGTGTTGCGCGTGGTGCCGATCAGCTTGCCGATCTGTGCATCGGAAATTTCCGGATGGTTGCGGATCAGCCAGGCGATACCGTCGGGCTTGTCCTGACGTTTGGACACCGGCGTATAACGCGGGCCTTTCGTACGGCTGACAGAGACCGGGGCGCGATGCATTTTCAGCCGGTATTCCGGATCGGTCTGGCCCTTCTCGATTTCCTCGTGTGTCAGTTCACCCGAGTGAATCGGATCGCGGCCAGTGTACTTGCTACTTGCCAGATCGTCGGCCATCGCCTGCACTTCAAGAATATGCAGACCGCAGAATTCAGCGATCTGTTCGAAAGTCAGCGCGGTATTGTCGACCAGCCACGAAGCGGTGGCATGCGGCATGAGCGGTGTGGGTTGGGACATGGTTTCTCTCCACCCCTGGCGGGGCCCGAATGCGCCATCGGCAGACAGCCGAACTAGCGCTACAATACACTAGAAATACAAGGGCCGCCCCTTTCGGAGCGGCCGTTCGCCCCGTTATCTAGGCGATTGCCTGCTTTTGAGCAAGGACATTGCGTTGCGGCCAGCCCATCAGGCAGCCAGCGGCCGCTCTTCGATGGCAGGCGGATCGCAAGCCAGCGCGTCGACAAACTGCCGGGCACTTGCCTCCCAGGTGAACGACGAGCCATGCGCCGCGCACGCATCGCGGTCGCAGCTCAGGGCCAATGCGATCGCCCGGTCGAGTTGTTCGTCCATTGCCCCCGCACCGGGAATCAGAATATCGCGCGGTCCCTGCACCGGATAGGCCGCCACTGGCGTACCACAGGCGAGCGCTTCGATCATGACGAGCCCGAAGGTGTCCGTGCGGCTCGGGAAAACGAAGACATCCGCACCTGCATAGCAAGCGGCAAGGTCGACCCCTGTCTGCGTGCCCAGAAACACGGCGTCGGGAAATTTCGCTTCCAGCCGCGCTCGCGCCGGACCGTCGCCAACGACCACTTTGGAGCCCGGATGCGGATTGGAGAGGAATGCCTCGATATTCTTTTCCACCGCGACCCGGCCAACATAGAGCTGAATCGGCCGTTCGAGCTTCCAGAAGAGGTCAGGCGGAGTGATCGCAGGCGTGAAATTGACCAGATCCACCCCCCTGCTCCATGGCTGGAGCCGGGTGAGCCCCTGTTCCCGCAATTGCGCGCGCACAGTTTCCGTTGCCACCATGATTCCCGCCGACGGACGATGGAACCAGCGGATATACGGCCAGAAGACGGAGGCTGGCAGGTGCGTACGCCGGGCCAGATATTCCGGGAAATGGGTGTGATATGCAGTCGTGAACGGAATGCCCCGCCGCAGGCAATGGCGCCGGGCGGCCAGCCCCAGAGGCCCTTCGGTTGCAATATGGATTGCATCGGGCGCGAGACGATCGAGCCATGCTCCGACAGCCCCGCGCGGAGTAATCGCCAGCCGGATTTCCGGATAGCTTGGGCACGGCAGGGAACGGAAGCTATCCGGCGAAATGACCGTCACCCGATGGCCCCATTGCCGCAGGATGTCCGTCAGTGTGGTGAGCGTGCGGACAACGCCATTGACTTGCGGCGTCCAGGCATCGGTAACGACCGCAATGTGCAACGCGGTCACGCGGCGCGAACCATTTGGCGGCTGGCCGCTTCAGCTTCGGACCGTTCACGCGCCGCTTCGCGTTTCGCCATCTCTTCGGGCCAGTGGAGTACTTCCATCCGCCCGTCGAAATGTTCGACCAGGGCAGTGCAGCCTTCCACCCAGTCCCCATCGTTATAATATTCCACGCCATCGAATTCGCGGATTTCGGCAGTGTGGATGTGGCCGCAGACCACACCATCAACTCCACGCTCGCCAGCGGCGCGGGTTACCACTTCCTCGTATCGGGAAATGAATTCCACGGCATTCTTGACTTTGTGTTTGGCCATCCTGGAAAGCGACCAATAGGGCAGGCCCAGCCGCTGGCGAACCGCGTTGACCCAGCGGTTCAGCCCCATCAGACCAGTGTAGGCGGCATCCCCCACGAACGCGAGCCAGCGATGCGCCAGCATCACTGCGTCGAATTCGTCGCCATGCAGAACCATCAGCCGCCGGCCATCGGCAGTCGTATGGAAGGCTGCCCGGCGAATTTCCACCCCACCGAAATGCAGGCCAGTGAACTGACGGAACATTTCGTCGTGATTGCCGGGAATGTAAACGATCCGCGTACCGCGCTTGGCCCGCTTCAATATGCGCCAGACGATATCGTTGTGGCTATCCGGCCAATAGAACTTCTTCTTCAGCCGCCAGCCATCAATGATATCGCCAACAAGGTACATCGTCTCGCTGTCGACGGAATCGAGGAAGTCGATCAGCATCTGGGCATTGCAGCCCCGTGTTCCCAGATGGACGTCCGAAATCCAGACCGTGCGATACTTGCGGCGGCCTTCAGGTCCCGGCTCGGGCTGACTCGGTTCGCGCGACAGCAATGGCAGGGCGACCGGCAGATCGCCGCCCAGATCCCGCGTCCGATCGATGAATGGTTCGATCCCCATGCCGCACCCAATGGCGCAAGATTGTTACGCCATCGTCACAGTTTCGTGACGGTTCGGTGAAACCGGCAGATAGTCGTGCAGGACCCGAAAGCCCTGTACGGCGCGGGCAGGAAACCACGCCTGGATCGCGATTACACGACCTCCAGCACAATCTTTCCGATGTGATCGCCCGCCTCCATCCGGGCGTGTGCCGCCTTTGCCTCGCTCAACGGAAAACGCCGGTCCATGATCGGACGCAAATCCCCGTCTGCCACCAGATCCCACACATTGCGCTGGATTTCGTCCGCCAGCAGTGTCTTGAACGCATCGGAGCGAGGTCGCAGAGTCGATCCGGTCAGCGTATGGCGGCGGGTCATTACCTGCGCCATGTTTATCTGCGCCTTCACCCCGCCCTGAACCGCAATGGTTACATGCCGCCCGTCTTCGGCCAGGCACTTGAGATTGCGCGTAACGTAATCACCGGCAACCATATCCAGTACGAGTTCGACCCCAGCCCCGTCGGTCAGCGCCAGAACCTCTTCCACAAAGTCATGCGTGCGATAGTTGATCGCATGGGCTGCCCCGATGCGCAGGGCTGCGGCGCATTTTTCGTCGCTGCCGCAGGTCACGATCACTTTGATGCCGAACAATGCCCCCAGCATCGCCGCCATGGTTCCGATCCCGCTGGTTCCCCCATGCACCAGCATGGTTTCGCCTTCAGACGCATATCCTCGCTCGAACACGTTGTGCCATACAGTGAACAATGTTTCCGGGAGCGCAGCCGCCTGGTCCAGCGGCAGCCCCTCCGGCACCGGCAGACAATGGCCAGCCTTGGCAAGGCAATATTCGGCATAGCCGCCACCCGATACCAGCGCGCATATTTCCTGCCCGAGCATTTCCCGCGGAACGCCTTTGCCCACATCCGCGACCGTGCCGGAAACCTCCAGACCCGGAATCGGCGATGCACCGGGAGGTGGCGGATATTTGCCTTCGCGCTGCACGACATCGGGGCGATTGACCCCGGCAAACGCGACCTTGATAAGAATTTCATCAGGGCCCGGCACCGGAACGGGGATATTTTCCGGCCTCAACACCTCCGGCCCACCGGGTTCGCTGAAGCCTACTGCGATCATGGTTTGCGGTATTGATCCGGTCACAACGTCTCCATGAGAGAATATCGGGGCACCTGTGGCAACACCGCCACGTTTGCGGCTGCGTAAACACCATGCCCATTGACAGCAAGCGCCGGAGAGGAAATGCTGCGATGCAATGGACGAGGACGATCTCCCCAGACGGCGCGGAGATGCCGCCACCCAGCTCTCGCTGGAGAGCCTGGACAGCTATTCACACGATGAGCTGAACGAACGTGTTCATCTTCTCGAAGCGGAGATAGCGCGCGTGATCGCCCATCGTGACCGGGCGGCGGCCCACAGAGTGGCTGCCGACGCGTTATTCAAGCCAAGAGCCGACACATGACATTCGCCGCCCCCTCCTTTTTCGGCGGCGGCTCCCCATATTGGTTCTTGCCTGATCGATATTGCCCATATCGGCCATGTCTGTTCGCACGTCCGGGGATATTCCCATCGCCGGATTTCTCCACCTCCAAGGGAACCTGATCTATGCCCAGTTTCGCCGCAAACCTAGAAAAGACGCTCCACAACGCGCTTGCCAATGCCGCGGACCGGAGCCACGAATACGCGACGCTGGAGCATCTCTTGCTCGCCTTGATCGACGATCCGGACGCAGCGGAAGTGATGACCGCCTGCGGGGTGGATCTTGGCGATCTCGGCGATGTGGTGAAGCAGTATCTCGATCAGGAGTACCAGTCGCTCAAGACAACTGACGGTGCTGATCCTCAACCAACCGCCGGTTTCCAGAGAGTTATCCAGCGGGCCATCCTGCACGTCCAGTCCTCCGGCAAGGACACGGTGACAGGCGCCAATGTGCTGGTCGCACTGTTTTCGGAGCGAGACAGCTATGCCGTCTATTTCCTGCAACAGCAGGATATGAGCCGGCTCGACGCAGTGAGCTACATCAGTCACGGTATTGGCAAGGGCGGACGCCAGATCGAAAACCGGACGCCCAACGGTGCGGACGAGCCGCCCCAGGCGGAAGAGAAGCCCGAAACGAAATCGACCGGCAAGGATTCCGCGCTCGATCAGTTCTGCGTCAATCTGAACGAAAAGGCGCTCAACGGCAAAGTCGATCCACTGATCGGACGCGGCCCGGAAGTGGACCGAACGATCCAGATCCTCTGCCGCCGGTCGAAGAACAACCCGCTCTATGTCGGTGATCCCGGCGTGGGCAAGACCGCCATCGCCGAAGGGCTCGCCCGCAAGATCGTCGAAGGTGAAGTTCCGGACGTCCTCAAGGATGCGGTGATCTATTCGCTCGACATGGGCAGCCTGCTGGCGGGCACCCGCTATCGCGGCGATTTCGAGGAACGATTGAAGCAGGTCGTGGCCGAGCTGGAAAAGATGCCGGAAGCCGTCCTGTTTATCGACGAGATTCACACGGTAATCGGCGCCGGCGCGACCAGTGGTGGTGCGATGGACGCTTCCAACCTCCTCAAGCCCGCGTTGTCCAGCGGGGCGATCCGTTGCATCGGATCGACCACTTACAAGGAGTTCCGCAATCACTTCGAGAAGGACCGGGCCCTGCTGCGCCGGTTCCAGAAAATCGACGTGAATGAACCGACCATCGAGGATACGATCAAGATCCTCAAAGGCCTGCGTAGTGCGTTCGAGGAACATCACAAGGTCCGCTACACGCCGGACGCGATCAAGACGGCGGTCGAATTGTCCGCCCGATACATCAATGATCGCAAGCTGCCGGACAAGGCCATCGACGTGATCGACGAAGTCGGCGCGATGCAGATGCTCGTTCCGCCCAGCCGGCGGAAGAAGACCATCACCGCGCGCGAGATCGAGGCGGTGATCGCTACCATGGCGCGCATCCCGCCCAAGAGCGTTTCCACAGACGACAAAAAGGCGCTGGAACATCTCGATCGCGATCTGAAGCGCGTCGTTTACGGCCAGGATACAGCCATTGAGGTTCTGGCAAGTGCGATGAAGCTGAGCCGCGCCGGGCTGCGCGATCCCGACAAGCCGATCGGCAGTTTCCTGTTTTCAGGCCCGACCGGCGTGGGCAAGACCGAAGTCGCCCGCCAGCTCGCCTCGATCATGGGGATCGAGCTCAAGCGCTTCGACATGTCGGAATATATGGAACGCCACAGCGTTTCCCGCCTGATTGGCGCACCTCCGGGTTACGTGGGCTACGATCAGGGCGGTCTGCTGACCGACGCCATCGATCAGCATCCGCATTGCGTACTGCTGCTCGATGAAATCGAAAAGGCGCATCCTGATCTGTTCAACATCCTGCTGCAGGTGATGGATAACGGGCGTCTGACCGATCACCACGGAAAGACAGTCGATTTCCGCAATGTCGTGCTCATCATGACTACCAATGCCGGCGCATCGGACATGGCCCGGCAAGGAATCGGCTTCGGCGACGTATCCAAGGAAGATGCCGGCGACGAAGCGGTGAAGCGGATGTTCACGCCTGAATTCCGCAATCGCCTGGATGCGATCGTGCCCTTTACTTACCTCGGCACGGCGACTGTCAGCCGCGTGGTGGACAAGTTCATCCTTCAACTCGAGCTGCAGCTGGCCGAACAGAACGTCCACATCCAGTTCGATTCCGATGCTCGCGAATGGTTGTCCAAGCGTGGCTACGACAAGCTCTACGGCGCTCGCCCGATGGGCCGCCTCATTCAGGACAAGGTCAAACAGCCGCTGGCGGAAGAGTTACTGTTCGGCAAACTTTCCCATGGCGGTGAAGTCCATGTAAGCATCAAGGACGACAAGCTCTCGTTCGAACTCACCCCCGCCCCGCCAAAGGTGAGCAAGCCCAAGAAGCGGAAAGCTCCGGCGAAGAAGAAGCCGGTGACCGAAGCCGGGGAAGGCGCGGAAGGCACCGGCCAGCCCGAGGGCAGTGACGATTGACGAAATGTTGAACGGATTCAGCCGGGCATCCATCAGTGGATCGCCCGGCCGATGCCTTGACGTCACTTTACCATAACATGTTGATAAAATTTTATATTTTCGCCATTCGCGCGGTATAGACAATTATCTTCTGTACCCTGCAAATGCCCCCCTCTTACCGGCAATTGCGCCAGATCAAGGACTGGCCCTGCCCTGCACCTCTAGGCAAGAATCGCACTGATTTGAGCCAGAGAGGACAACCATGGCAAGCCAGGCCCAATCCCAGGCCACGCCTTTCGAATTGCTGGGCGGACATCCGACGATCGAACGGATTGTCGAACGATTTTATGACCTGATGGAAGAAGATCCGGCCTACGCCGAGTTGCGCGCATTGCACGCGCCTGATCTTACCCCCATGCGGCGTTCTCTTGCCCTGTTTCTGGCTGCCTGGTGCGGTGGCCCCCGGGACTGGTTCGATGAAAATCCAGGCAAATGCATGATGAGCGCGCACAAAGGTATCGCCATCAATCGCCAGGTCGCAGAACAGTGGGCCGACGCAATGGGCCGGGCAATTGCCGACTGCGGGCCGGATGATCAAAAGCTGGGCGCGGAGATGGCTGAAATGCTGAGCCGGATGGCGCGCAGCATGGGTCGCTGACAAAATCCACATTGCTGCCGCTAGTGCGAGCAACGAAAGTTGTCCCGCGCGACTGAGGCACTCAATCAGATTAGCTGGACCATTTTTTCCCTGCCAGTTGCGCCGCGCAACATCTTCAGCCGGGACGTACCGATACCCAACGCCGCAGCGAGCATTTTGAGCACCGCGCCATTTGCCTCGCCATCCTTGGGTTTGGCGCGAACCTTTACCAGCAGACAGCCGTCCGCGATCTCGATGCCTTCGACCCGGGCACCAGGAGTGACGCGCAAGGCCAGCCGCCCTTCGCTGTCAGCGATTGCGCGAATTGCGTCTGCCGGGGGATATTCAACCTTGGCCCGTGCCATCGCCTTCCAAAGCGGCCAGTGCCGCAAAGTGGGCCCGGCCGTTCTCCACGTAACGAGCAACACCGCCCTGAATTTCAGCCACTGCGGCATCGTTCAGATCACGAGCGTATTTCGCCGGACTGCCGATCCACAATTGGCGCGAGCCGACAGTCTTGCCGGGCGACAGCATCGCGTTTGCCGCCAGCATTCCATCGCTTTCAACCGTGCAGCCATTCATTACGGTGGCGCTGAGGCCGACAAATGCACGATCAGCCAGAGTACAGCCGTGGATCATCGCGAGATGGCCAATGAGAACGTCGTCTCCGATCAGCGTGGGATAACCACCGGGGTGCCTGCCATCAGGACCGTCGCAATGGACAACGGTCCCGTCCTGAATGTTGGTTCGCGCACCGATGACAATGCGATTCACGTCCCCCCGCAGCACGCAATTATACCAGATGGAGCTATCCGGACCGATCTCGACATCCCCGATGATCCGAACGCCGGGGGCTATGAAGGCGCTGTCGTCAATCCTGGGTGTCTTGCCGGCAAACGGCAGAATTGTCGTTCCAGGTCGTGCTATCGCCATCTCAGCCTCTCAGAATTTGCGCGGCAAGCGGCGCATGATAAGTCAACACACCGGAACAACCGGCTCGCTTGAACGCCATCAGCGTTTCCATAACCAGTCCCGCGCGATCCCCGGCACCGGCAGCGGCGGCAGCTTCGATCATCGCGTATTCGCCGCTCACCTGATATGCGAAAACCGGCACTTCAAAGCGTTCCTTCACCCGCCGGACAATATCGAGATAGGGCAGCCCCGGTTTCACCATCACGCTGTCGGCACCCTCGGCAATGTCCAGTGCGACTTCGCGCAATGCTTCTTCCGCATTGGCCGGATCCATCTGATAGGTTTTCTTGTCTCCTTTCAGCAATCCGCGCGATCCCACCGCATCACGGAACGGGCCGTAGAATGCCGAAGCATATTTGGCCGCATAGGCCATGATCTGGATGTTGGCGTGCCCTTCCTCCTCCAGCGCTTCGCGAATCGCACCGACCCGGCCATCCATCATGTCCGACGGGGCGATGATGTCCGCACCGGCCGCAGCCTGATTCAGACTTTGCCCGACCAGCGTATCGATGGTGGCGTCGTTGAGAACGTAGCCGGCTTCATCCAGCAATCCATCCTGTCCATGCGCGGTGTACGGATCGAGCGCGACATCCGTGAGCACACCGATGTCCGTCCCGCAAGCATCGCGGATCGCGCGGATTGCCCGGCACATGAGGTTATCCGGATTGAGCGCTTCCGCCCCATCATCGCTGCGCTTTTCCGCCGGGGTGTTCGGAAACAGGGCGAGGCAGGGAATACCCAGTGCCACTGCCTCTCTCGCCCGTGCGGCAATGCCATCCACCGACCAGCGGGACACGCCCGGCAGAGAAGCGACCGGCTCCTCTACATTCTGTCCCTCGGTCACAAACAGCGGCCAGATCAGATCGGCCGGAGTCAGCACATTTTCGCGATGGAGCGCACGGCTCCAGTTGGTCGCCCGCGTCCGGCGCAGGCGAATGGCGGGATAGGATGCACTCATGGGGTTATTCCCTGCCGCAAAAGCGGCACCGGTTCAATCGCCTCGACCAGGTGAGGTCAACCGATCTCCCGCGGATGATCGACGCGATCGATTTCGCGCACCGGTTGGGCCACGTCCGCTTCCCGAGGCTTCAGGCTCTCAAGCGCGGCACCCGGTTCGACTTTCCGCAGTTCCTCAAGGCGCGCCTTGAACGCAGCCAGTTCACGTCCTGTCAGCTGCGACCGTGTCACGAATTTCACACTTGCCGGGTTTACGGTCTGACCATTGCGATACATTTCGTAGTGCAGGTGCGGGCCGGTCGAGAGACCGGTCGACCCGACGTAGCCGATGACCTGGCCGCGTCTGACATGCGCGCCATTCGATACCGCAATACGGCTCATATGCGCATAGCCCGTCGCCAAGCCGCCGCCATGGTTGAGCTTCACGAAATTGCCATGCCCGCCATGCCTTCCCGCATAGACCACCGTTCCATCCGTCACGGCATGGATCGGGGTCCCGTAGCTCGCCCTGAAATCCATTCCCTTGTGCATGCGCTTGTAGCCGAGGATCGGATGGCGGCGCATGCCATAGCCTGAGCTGACACGCCCACTGACCGGCGCCATTAGCCCGCTACGCGATTCGCCGACACCCGATGCTTCGTAGAACTGACCGTCCCTCCCCCAACGCAGGAGTTGCGCCTTCGGCTTTCCTCCGCGTTCGAGGCCGGCAAATAGCAATTGCCCCGGTTCGCTCTCCCCGGTTTCGGCACGTTTGTATGCAACGATGATATCGAACGTGTCGCCGGAGCCAATGCCGCTGTCCAGATCGACATATGACGACAATGTGCGCAGATATTGCTGTACCGCAGTGGCCGGAACGCCAGCATTGCGGGCCGAACGATAAAGGCTGGATCCAACCGTGCCGCGAATCCGCAGCGGGGTATCGTCCACCCTTATCCGATGCGGGGCCAGAGTGAGGCGGCCATCTTTGCGGTCAACCGCCAGTTCAAGGTCGAAGCGGGCGCGGAACGACAGGGAATCGAGCGGACGCATCTCACCTGGCGCAGGCCGGCGGCCAAGCACGATGTCCACCTTGGTCCCCGACCGGATATCGGCCAGCGGCAAAGCACTGGCGACCATTTCGCTCACTCTCGCCGCTTCGCCCGAACCGACGCCCGCACGTTGCAACATACGCCCGAAACTATCGCCCGGAGAAAGCGTCGCTACCAGCTCTACGCGGGGCCGTTCGGGTGCGGACTTGAGCGGAATGACTGCCTGGGTCGCTCCCATGCGACGGCCGCTGTCACCCCCCAATGCTAGCGGCATGATCATCTGGCTGCGGAATTCATCGCGCGTTTCATCATCGATGCGCATGGCCGGTGCCGCTTCAAGCGGTGCGAAATCCGGCCAGAAGGCCAGTGCCAGCGCAGTCAGGCCAATAAACGTGCCAAGGCCGCGGAACCACCGGGCGCTACCGATATCTTCCGCAAGATCCGGCGCCAGGTCCATTGCCTCGACCCGCGCGAACGCCAGCTCTTTCCATTCAGCCACACGATCCGAGAAAGGGCGGGTTCGGTTATGGACGATCACATGGGCGTCAGGGATGACCTGAGCGTTCGTGAGGGCAGCCACCCCCCCGTGGGGGCCACCCCGATCGCCGGCATCGTCGCCGGCAGGAAAATGTTCGCGCGATTTGAACAAGCGCGCCCTCCATTTGCGCCCCTCCGACATGGTTGGCGGGCGCCATTCGATCCCGTTCGCTATCTGGCCGAAATCCTTGCCAGTCTAAAGTTAATTGTCGCCTAACAGCGGCCAGCCGAGTCTCATGTGCGATCAGATGTTGCGGCAATGGGCGACAAAAGGGGGATAGCAGCTTGCAGCCGCGCCATGGGAACGCCACAATCACTTTCGTGAATGGTATGACTGCCCCAGGTTCGGGCGACTCCCGCGTGAAGGCCGTGCTCGGGCCAACCAATACGGGTAAGACGCATCTCGCGATTGAGCGGCTGTGCGCCCATTCGAGTGGCGTTATCGGCTTTCCCCTGCGCCTTCTTGCGCGCGAGGTTTATGACCGGGTCTGCGCAATCAAGGGGCCGAGGGAAGTCGCCCTGATCACGGGAGAAGAAAAGATCGAGCCTCCCGGCGCACGCTGGTTGCTATGCACGGCGGAAGCCATGCCCCGCAGCACAGGTGAACGGGCCTTCGTGGCATTGGATGAAGCGCAACTCTCCGCCGACCGGGAACGGGGGCATATCTTCACCGACAGACTGCTGAATACGCGTGGGCGTGAAGAAACCATGCTGCTCGGCTCCTCCTCTTTGGAGCCGATGGTCAAAAGCCTGGTGCCGGAGGCCGAAATCGTTGGCCGCCCGCGCTTTTCAGTCCTGCGTCATGGGGGATCGTGCAAACTTTCACGCCTCCCTCCGCGTAGCGCCATAGTCGCCTTCTCCGCGGAACAGGTCTATGCAGTCGCCGAAATGCTGCGGCGTTTCCGTGGCGGCGCAGCCGTCGTCATGGGGGCGCTGAGCCCACAGACCCGCAATGCCCAGGTCGAGCTATTCCAGTCCGGCGAAGTCGATTACATCGTAGCGACCGATGCGATTGGAATGGGGCTCAACCTTGACGTCACCCATGTCGCCTTTGCCGGACTTTCGAAATTCGACGGTGTGCGGCAAAGGCGGCTGACACCTGCCGAAATGGCGCAGATTGCCGGACGTGCGGGCCGCCACCAGACAGACGGAACCTTCGGGACACTGTCCGGCATGGGCCGCGATGTCGCCTTTACCGACGAAGAAATCTACGCGATCGAAGAACACCGCTTCGCACCGCTCGCCAACCTGTTCTGGCGCGACGGCAATCCGCGATGCGAAAATCTCGACATGCTTATCGGCGATCTGGAAGCCAAGCCGGATGAACCCGGCCTGGTACCTGCACCCGAAGCGATCGACCTGGCAGTCCTGAAACGCCTAGCCGAAGAGCCCGAAGTGGCCGCCAGCGTAACGACACCGGCGTTGGTTGCACGCTTCTGGGATGCCTGCTCGTTACCGGATTTCAGGCAGCAGGGGGCGGAAACCCACTCCCGGTTCGTAGCGCGCCTGTGGCAAGACCTCCGGAATGGCGCATTGGGTAGCGACTATATCGCCGCGCGCATTGCCGATCTGGATCGTCCCGATGGAGATATCGACACACTTCAAGGGCGGATCGCAGCGATTCGCAGCTGGGCTTATATCTGCCAGCGCCCCGACTGGGTGCTGGCAAAGGAAGAAATGGCGGCCCGGGCACGCGCGGCGGAGGCCCGCCTGTCCGATGCCCTGCACGGGAGACTAACAGACCGTTTCGTCAATCGACGGACTGCGGTACTGATGAAAACCATGGGTAAGGATGTAAATTTATTGCGAGTGGAACTCGCGGAGAATGGGGCTGTGTCAGTCGAAGGGCACGCGATCGGCCATCTGGATGGCTTTCGTTTCGTGGTCGATCCGGCGACGAACCATGATGACCGTAAGCTGTTGTTGGCGGCAGCCGAACGTCACATGCCCCAATTGCTCGCCCAAAGGGCCTCGCAATTGATTGCCAGCGAGTTCGGGGAATTGACGATCGCCCGTGGCGAAATCCGCCGCGGGGAACAGCCGGTGGCGAATCTGTACGAGGGCAAGTCCATTACTGCCCCTCGCATCGAACTCGCGCGGGAGCTCGGCGCTCTCGCTCCGGCACAACGCACACAGTTGGCCGAAACGCTGGAGGTATGGCTGGCCGGTGAACTCGCACCACTCGCCCCTCTGGCAAAACTGGAAGAAGCTGCTCGCGATCCGCAGGCCGGGACGGAACTGCGGGCGCTGTTGCTGGCTGTCATTGCGGGGCACGGGATCGTTCCCAGGGAAAGAGCCGGCCTTGCGCATGTGCCGCAGGACCGGCGGCGCGAAATGCGCAAGCTGGGAGTCATGATCGGCGCACTGGATGTGTTCGTACCCGCACTGCTCAAGCCGGGGCCTCGTAAACTCCTGAACGCCATCGGGGTGGACAGGCGCCCGGTCCGCGAAGACATGGCAAGCGTCATTCCGGGCGCGAAGCGGCTTCCGGCAGGCTACCGCCACGCGGGCACACAGGCGATTCGCGTCGATATGGCCGAAAAGCTGTTCCGCGCCGCTCACGAATGCCGGGCCGGAGCAGCGGGCAGGAAACCGTTTCCGTTTGATTCCGCGCTGGCCACATCAATGGGGCTGCTACCCGACAGTTTCGTGCGATTGATGCGCGAAGCGGGATTTCGCAAGCAGCCTGTGCCAGCCCTTGCCGAGGGCGCGTTCGGCCCACCTGCGCCGGAAAAGTGGGATTGGAGACCCCCGCGCAAGGACCGGCAACCGCCCCGCAACGAACCGAAGCCCCGCGAAGGCAACGCCTTTGCCGCGCTTGCGGATCTCGTCCGGTAATCACCCCGGTCCATGCGAATCGACAGGCTCTTGTGGTTCCTCCGTTTCGCGAAGAGCCGCAGCCTGGCCCAGAAATGGGTGGAAGAGGGGCATATCCGCCGAAACGGCAAACGAGTCGAACGATCCGGGCTACCGATCATGATCGGCGACATACTGACTCTGCCCCTGCGCAGCCGGGTGCTTGTAATCGAACTCACATGCCTTCCAGGGCGGCGCGGGCCGCCCGCAGAAGCACGCGAATGCTATCGGGTGCTTGACGGCGGCGCGGACTTCGCCATAGCAGGACGAAGAAACGAACCGCCTGAAGAGGATTACCGACCATGACTTATGTCGTCACCGACGCCTGCATCAAGTGCAAGTACATGGATTGCGTCGAAGTCTGCCCGGTCGATTGTTTCTACGAGGGCGAGAACATGCTGGTCATCAACCCCAGCGAATGCATCGATTGCGGTGTGTGCGAACCGGAATGCCCCGCAGAAGCGATCTTGCCCGACACTGAGAACGGCCTTGAACAATGGCTGGAACTCAATGCCAAGTATTCTGCCGATTGGCCGAACCTGACCAGCAAGAAAGACAGCCCCGCCGACGCTGACGAACACAAGGGTGAAGAAGGAAAATTCGAGAAGTATTTCTCCCCTGAACCCGGCGAAGGCGACTGATCGGCGAATTTACACTTTGACAGGGGCCGTCCTCGCGGCCCCCTTTCATACCATGGAATCCCAGTTCGGGGCGCTTCGCCAGTGAATCGCTCAGGGGGTGGTATTTTCCGCCAAAATCCGCTATATAGGGCTTGACTGCCGCGGATTTCCCGTGGGGCAGCATGATTAAGGCAGGCAAGGACCCCCAGAGAGACGTGAGGAAACATTACGGCCGTGTTTACTGACACGGTCGCCTGTGCCCTTCACTGTCTCGCACCGGTCCTGCCGGTATGAAAGGACGTTACATGGCAGGCAAGGCTCCCGCCTTCGATGTTGGTGACTATGTCGTTTACCCGAAGCACGGCGTCGGTCGTGTAATCGAACTGCAAAGCCAGGAAATCGCCGGCATGCAGCTCGAACTGTATGTGCTCCGTTTCGAGAAGGAACGGATGACCTTGCGTGTCCCCGTGAACAAAGTCGAATCGATCGGAATGCGCAAGCTATCCAGCGATAAGACGCTCAAGGAGGCGATGGAAACGCTCAAGGGCAAGCCCAAGGTGAAGCGCACCATGTGGTCGCGTCGCGCGCAGGAATATGAAGCGAAGATCAATTCAGGCGATCTGGTGTCGATCGCTGAAGTGACGCGCGACCTGTTCCGCCCCGACGATCAGCCTGAACAGAGCTATTCCGAGCGTCAGATTTTCGAAGCGGCCTCCAGCCGCCTCGCGCGTGAGCTTGCAGCGATGGAAAAGACCGACGAGCCGGCTGCACTGCAGCAGATTCTCGCGGTCCTGAACGAGCACGCGCCGAAGTATTACGAAAATCCCGAAACCGCCTGATAAAGAGCGATTTTACGGATTCCAGAGAGGGCTGCCCCAATCGGGCGGCCCTTTTTTGTGATTTGTACATGGACCGCTGTTGCCGCGCAGCATTCAGATAGCCCCGGCACACGATCAGGCAGCTGCTCGGCGCAACCTGTCATTGATCGCCGCTCCAATCCCTTGATCGGGAATCCCAGCGACCGCGATCCGCGACTGCGAAGCCGTAGCCGCTTCATGCAAACAGGCATAGAGCCGGGCTGCAGCTTCCGCGAGATCGGCACTTTCCGACAAGTTGCAGTCTCCTGCCAAAGCGCCGAAGCCAATCATGAATTCGTCGGCCTCAGCCCGATCGGCATATAACCGGACGGGCTTGCCCGGCGCATAGTGGCTCGCCAGTTGCCCCGGCGCCTCCAGCTTTGACGTCACAATCGGGCTGACGTCGCCAAGAATCGCGGAAATCTGCGTTTCGTCTATCGGGCCTGGGCGAAGGAGTTGCCATGTACCGTCAGAACGCAGGGCAACGATTGTCGATTCCAGGCCACGCTCGCACGCGCCCCCATCGAGCACAAACTCGGCTGCTTCTCCCAATGAGTTCGCCACATGTATAGCCTCGGTGGGGCTGACCCCGCCGCTACGATTCGCAGATGGAGCGGCAAGCGGGAGGCCCGTTTCCGCAAGCAAGGCCCGCATTACAGGATGGGCAGGCATTCGGATGGCAATCGTTGGCAATCCGGCTGTAACTGCGGGTGCCACATCGGCTGTCTCGCGCAACGGCAGGACCATTGTAAGCGGCCCTGGCCAGAAATGATCGGCAAGCAAGTGTGCCCGCTCATCGAACAGGGAGAGCGTCCGGGCTTGTGCAACACTGCCAACGTGTACAATCAATGGATTGAAGTCTGGCCGGCCCTTGGCCCTGTAGATTGCAGCCACTGCCGCGGTGCTATCGGCCCGCGCGGCAAGACCATAAACAGTCTCTGTCGGGGCGGCGACCAAGCCGCCGGCCCGAAGGCGACGAGCCGCTTCAGCAATCGATGCCGCATCGGACGGGTGAATTAAAGGCGGGACTATCTCACTCACCTCCGTTCGCTAGATCGACCGCGGCGGTTAGCCAAGGAAAAGTGATGTCTTTTATCCGGTGGAACCGGCTTGGCACCGTCCAGAGCTTGACAGGCAGTCGTGAGACGGACCACGCGTGCCCCACTATATCGTTGAGAGGGATACGATGACCGATCAAGGCGATCCGCTGGCTCGCATTGCAGACGCACTGGAAAGGCTTTCGCCACCGCCCACCATAACCGATTGGATGGGCTTTCCAGCTTATGTATGGGACGGACGACGCGCACGCGCAGTGCCAGTACTCGATGCACCTGCCCTGTCTCTGCTGCGCGGGGTCGATCGCCAGAAATCGCTGGTGGTTGACAACGTGGCGCGACTGGCCGCCGGTCATGCCGCGCACGACATGCTCTTGTGGGGCTCTCGCGGCATGGGCAAATCGGCGCTCATCCGGGCCAGTATTCTTAACGCTCAACAAAGCAGGCCGGGAAGCCTCGCTCTCGTGCAGGTCGCGACTGATGCTTTGGAGGGACTTTCCGGTCTATTCGCTGAGCTCGGTCGGCAAGAGCGCAATTTTCTAACATATATCGACGATCTGGGCTTTGCCGATGGCGACTCCATCGGGCCCCGTCATTTGCGAAGCTGGCTGGAAGGCGGGGTAGAAGCCCGGCCTGCGAATGTGCGGCTTGCCGTTACTTCCAACCGGCGTGCGATTGTGGCTCGTCATTCGAACGAGCAGGACGATCCCTTGAATCCGCGTGACGTTGTGGACGACAAGCTGGCATTGGCAGACCGCTTCGGCCTCTCCATTGGTTTTCATGCCTGCAATCAGGATGATTATCTGGCCATTATTTCCGGCTATGCCGAGGAAATGGGTTTATCATGGGATGAGAGTGAGGCGCTGGAATGGGCACGCAGGCGCGGGGCACGATCCGGCCGAACTGCCTGGCAATTCATCACCGAGGTGGCGGGACGCGCAGGCCTGAGAATATAGGGTCGCTGCGCATCCAGCGAGCAGACGGATGAACGCTAATCGACCTGAATATAATCCTGCTCGAACGCTTCGGCGGGATTGCCATGCAATTCGCGCTGTGGCGGCAACGGCTCTGATTTCAGACGTTCCGTTTTCGGCGCCGGTTTGGCTCCAGGATCCAACACGCGCCAGATTATGCCGGCGGTATCGTCACTGACAAGCAGGGCACCCGTCTTGTCCCAGGCAAGCCAGGTTGGGCGCCCATGGGTGTCACCGTCGCTTGTCAGGAAGCCGGTCAACAGCGGTTTGGGCTTGCCTTGTGGGTTGCCTCGCGCGTCGAATTGGACAAACACTACGTCATATCCAGCGGGGGGATTGCGGTTCCACGAGCCGTGACGGGCAATGAACGCGCCGTTGGCAAAGCTGTTCCCCATACGGTTACCCTCGGCCGAAAATACCAATCCGAGTGCGGCAACGTGTGGACCCAATGCATATTCAGGCTTCCGCGCATATTCGGTGAGAAATTCGGGCGCGGGATCAGTGACTCGCGAATCAAACTTGTTTCGCCAATAGACCCAGGGCCAACCATATTGGGCGCCAATCGGAACATTGGTCAGATAGTCAGGAACGAGATCCGATCCGAGCATGTCGCGTTCGTTGACAGTGGTCCAGAGTTCGCCTGTCCAGGGGCTCCACGCAAGACCATTGGGGTTGCGCAATCCGTTTGCGTAAGCGCGGGGATAATTGGTGGCAAGGTCATATTCCCAGATCAGCGCCCTGCCCTTTTCGGCCTCCATCCCATTTTCGCCCACGTTGGACGATGACCCGACCGCAACGTAGAGCTTTTTGCCATCCTGGCTCAGCAGGACGTTGCGCATCCAGTGATTCCCCCCCGATGCGAGATCCATCAGCTTTTCAGGGCTCCCTTTCAGCTCTGTATCTCCCGGTTGGTAATCAAAGGCGAGCAACGCGTCGTGATCGGCCACGAACAAGCGTCCATCTCCCCAGGCCATCCCCGACGGAGATGATAGACCGATACGCAAATCGAACCGTTTTTCGGCAACACCGTCGCCATCCGCATCGCGCAGCAGCACGATTTTATCTGGTGATTGCACTTCTGCACCGGCCCGGCGCATCAGGATGCCAGCAACCCAACCGACAAAACCTTTTGATTGGGCACTTTGCGGAGCAGCTGCTTCGGCAACCAGGATATCGCCATTCGGCAAAGTCAGCATCGTGCGCGGGTGGTCGAGGCCTTCTGCAAAGCGCGTGACCTTAAGGCCAGCGGCTGCATTGGGCGCTGCATCAGCTGCCCAACCGATTGGCTTCGCAATCGCGATGGTTGGAATCGTTTCTGTGTCTGGATCTTCCTTCAGCACAGGATCCGTACCGCTCACTTCATCGACAGTGAGCGTGGCAACGTCGCCCCGCCACAACCACGCAGCAATTGCCAGCAATGCTGCGAAAATGACGACGAGGGCGATCAGAATCTTGCGCTTGGTACTCATGATTAGGAGATAGGACCCTCGGAGGAATTGAGCAATCTCGGGTTACGATGTCCGATTGCATTGTATCCCGCGCCAGCCGCCCCGAAATGGCACATGCGGAGAATGATTGTGGATTGATTGGTGGTTTTGCAGCGCTCGCGATGTTAAATTTTTAGTTAACTTCATTAGCCGGGCGTCTGACGCCATCTGCAAGGGATATCCATATGACTGCCCGCTTCACATTGATTTGTGCCGTTGGCGCACTTGCGGTGTCCTCTGCCTTGTCAAATCCAGCTTCGGCGCAGAACGGCCCACCTGCACTGCCCTACATGCCGCTTTCTCCAGGCGTTTATGAAGGTGCGTGGGACGGGGCATGGGTCGCGCCTGATCATTATGAAGGGACTTGGAACGGAACTTACCATGCGCCACTTCCTGCCGCAGGAGATGAACCAGAGACTGATGCGCGAGAATCCAGCTCTGGTGAGCAACGGGAGCTCTGGCTAGCCGAGTGCCGCCGACGCCATGCGGACAATGGTCTGGGCGGCGCACTAATCGGCGGTGTAGTAGGTGGTCTGGCCGGTAATCGTATCGCGGGAAGGGGCAATCGCACAGCAGGGACACTTGTCGGCGCAGCTGTCGGGGCTGTTGCCGGCACAGCGATTGACAAGGCAGAAGATGGCGAACGCGTACGCGATGAGTGTGAAGCTTATCTCGACAGCTACGCGTCAGGCCAGCCGGGCGGCTACCCCTATTACCGTCCAGGACCTGGCGGGCAAGCTAGCTTCGCATATCCGAGCTACGGCTACCCCGGCTATGGACCGACGAGCTATCCCGCCGCAGGATGTGCATGCACCAGCTACCCCTCTGCGTATGGCCCCTTCGTACTCGTCCCCACTTGGGTTCCCGTTCCCCCGCGGCACGGCAAACGCGTGCGCGAAGAGGTTTCTTACGAAACAGTCTATGAAAAGCGGGTCGCACCAGACAAGCGAACGAAAGTCGCGCCATTGGCGGACAAGCGCAGCAAATATGTCAAGTAACCGGATTACCTGCACACTTTCGATTAATTACGAAGTCGTTGCTGCGCGACTCCATCTATCGGTTGCTCACGCCAAGTTCGTTCGTCCGATAACAAAAGGGAAAGCTCAGATCCCCCCGCCAGTTAAGCGCTGGCATACGAGATCGAGTTGATCCAACGAGCGGTAACGGATTGTTACTGCGCCCGATCGAGGGTCCGTATCAGAATTGATCCGTACTGGCAGACCCAGAAATTCCTCAAGGTGATTTTGTACCGCCATGATATCGGCATCGCCAGTCGCATCACGTGGCTCCCGCGCGTGCCTTCGGCCTTCGCCACCAATCTTGGCGGCAGCTTTCCGGGTCCGCTTTTCCATTTCGCGAACGGACAGATTTTTGGCAATTGCTTCTTCAGCTAAGCTTTCCGCATCGTCACGACCGACCAGCGCCCGAGCATGTCCCATCGACAACTGCCCCATTTCCACATGGGCTATCACCGAATCTGGAAGCGAGAGAAGGCGTTGAAGATTGGATACATGGCTGCGAGACTTGTCGACCAGCTCAGCAATCTCAGCCTGCGATAGGCCCTCATGCTCACCAAGACGTTGGTACGCACGGGCCTCTTCGATGGGATTCAGATCTTCGCGCTGAATATTTTCTATCAGCGCCAGTGCCAGGACATCACGCTCTTCAAGATCCCTTAAAAGGGCAGGGATTTCATGGAGTTGAGCCCGCTGCGCGGCTCGCCAACGCCGTTCACCCGCAACCAGCTGATATCGCCCTCCCCCCATGGGCCGAACGATGACGGGCTGAATCACTCCGCGAGCCGCGATTGACGCAGCCAATTCCACCAGAGCATCCTCATCGAAATGACGACGCGGCTGCTCCGGATGAGGCTCAATTGCCGCCACGGGCAGCATTGCCAAACCTCGATCGGGTGTTGCCGAAACAGGTGCGGATTGGCTTTCCCCAGCTGCGCTATTGTCCCCCGCAACCAACGGCTCTTCACGCTGCATTTCACCAAGCAAGGCACCTAGTCCCCGTCCGAGTCTCTTTGCCGCCGGCTTTGGGGCGTTTGACATTCGGGTAGGTGCGCTCTTTTCGCTCATGCGGCTTTCCTCTTTTCAGGCAGACGGCCAATCAATTCCCGCGCCAGCGACATATAGGCACGGCTGCCCGCACAGGCATGGTCATAGACAAGCGCGGGCAACCCGTGGCTTGGCGCCTCGGACAGACGGACATTGCGGGGAATTACCGATTCAAACACCAGGCCACCGAGGCAATCTCGCACATCATCGGCAACCTGATCGGTCAGTCGGTTTCGACGATCGAACATTGTCAGCACCACACCGATAATACCCAGGTCAGGATTAAAGCGTTGCTGCACCCGTTCGACAGTTTGCAACAGCTGGCTCAACCCCTCCAGTGCGAAAAATTCGCATTGTAGGGGTACCAGCAAAGTATCTGCAGTAGTCAGAGCATTCAGTGTGAGCAGGCCGAGCGATGGTGGGCAGTCAATAAAGCAGATCTCATGCGCGGTGTGATCGGCAAGCGCTGCTCGTAATCTCGCCGTACGCTGTTCCACCGAAACCAATTCCACCTCAGCGCCACTGAGATCGACGGTAGCAGGCACAATGTCGAGGCCCGGGATTGAAGTTGGTTGGATACATTCAACCAAAGGAGCCTGATCAACCAGGAGATCGTAACTCGAACGAATGCGGTCCGCAGCATAAATCCCAAACCCGGTCGAGGCGTTGCCTTGCGGATCCAGATCGATCAGCAAGGTCTTCCAGCCTGTCGCGGCCATGGCCGTGGCAATATTGATAGCAGTGGTGGTCTTTCCGACTCCACCTTTCTGGTTGGCAATCGCAATTCGTATCATGATGCCTGCCTCGCTTCCGGCCGGATACCCGCAACTGGGCCACCGCCAATGATGATGCCCGCCTCCGGATCGGTCAACGATTGTTCCACGTGAAACGCGTTCCGGCGACTCTTGGGTAAGGCATTCAAATCTTGCTCGGCTGACCGTCCCTTCGGCAACAGCCAAAGTGTTTGCGCTGTGGAAAAGCGAGAAGACAACTCCATCAAGCGCGGCATAGGTGCAAAGGCCCGAGCGGAAATTACACCAGCTGCAAAACTATCGATATTTTCGAGCCGTTGTCCCAATACCTCGCAGTGACGAAGATTCAGTTCGTCGCATGCGAACTCAAGCCACTCAGCGCGTCGCTTCCTGGATTCTACCAACTTTACCGGCCAACTCGGTCGCATTGCCGCGATCACCAAACCGGGAAAGCCGGCGCCTGTTCCCAGGTCGAGCCACACCCCTGTTTCACGTGAAACGTAGCGCAGCAATTGCGCACTGTCTGCAATGTGGCGTTGCCACAAATGCGGCACCGTTTGTCGCGCGATCAGGTTTTGCCGCTCATTTTCCTCAGATAGCAAAGCCACCAACCTATCGAGCCGCTGCATAGCCGAGAAGTCGCAATGCGTTGCCGTATATGAACGCGCCTCTTCTTCATTACGAATCATGCGGCAACCGCATCCGCTCTTCGGCGGGCATGGACCAACAGGGCAGCTAGAGCAGCCGGGGTGATACCCGGCACACGACCCGCCGCTGCCAAAGTTGCCGGCTGAGCGCTTTCCAGCCTTTCGACCATTTCACGTGAAAGACCCGGTACCGAGCAAAAGGGAAAGTTCTGCCCCAATCCCACACTTTCGCTCGCGCGAAGATCGCGAAGCTCGGCATCTTGCCGGGCCAAGTATGGGGCATAGGCTGCATCTTCAGCCATCTCGAGTGCAAGCTCTCCTTGCACATCCAGTTGATCGGGCAACCATCGACAGAGATCGGACAACTCGACGCCACCAAAGCGCAACCACTCATGGAGCGCGCGCTTTCCGCTATCATTGCGAACCGGCAAACCGGCGCCGGCCATTTCTGTAGCACCGACTTCACGTGAAAGAGCATTGCTCCAAAGTGAGCGTTCCGTCTCTCGGCGAGCGAACCACTGCTTCCGTTCGTGCCCTACGCACCCTGCGTCTAACGCAAGTGGAGTAAGGCGAGTAGTCGCGTTATTCGCGCGTAACCGCAAACGGTATTCGGCCCTGGCCGTCAGCATCCGGTAGGGCTCGCTAATGCCGTGCAAGGTGAGATCATCAATCATGACGGCCATGTAGGAATTGGCCCGATCGAGAGAAGCGGGCTCTCGTCCGAGCACATGTGCAGCGGCGTGCATTCCCGCAACCAGACCTTGTGCGGCGGCCTCCTCATAGCCCGTCGTGCCGTTAATCTGACCAGCGCAGTATAACCCGGGGATAGCTTTTAGCTCCAGAGACGCACGCAGGGCGCGAGGGTCGATATGATCATATTCGACGGCATAACCGGGAACTATCATTTCCACGTGTTGCAACCCGTCCATGGTCCGAAGCATCTGGAGCTGAACATCTGCGGGCAGCGACGTGCTAATCCCGTTGGGATAGACGAGGTGAGTTCCGAGCCCTTCCGGCTCAAGAAATACCTGATGACCATCCCTGTCCGCGAAACGATGGATCTTGTCTTCAATAGAAGGACAATACCGAGGGCCCCGAGCATCAATTGCACCAGTGAACAACGGAGAACGATGCAGGTTGGAGCGAATGACCTCGTGGCTTTGAGGGTTGGTGCGGGTGATCGCACAAAACACTTGGGGATTGGCTCGGGCCTCACCACCCATCGCCGACATCATCCAAAAGTCACTATCCGAAGGCTGCTCGTCAAGCTGCGCCCAATTTATCGTCCGCCCATCCAGTCGTGGAGGAGTTCCGGTTTTCAAGCGTGCCATAGGCAATGCGGCATCCCGCATCTGCTGAGCCAACCGTTGCGCTGACGCTTCCCCAATGCGTCCACCGATTAATCGCTCCTCCCCACGGAACAAAGTTCCGCCAAGAAAAGTGCCCGTGCAGAGGACCACGGCCGACGCTGCCAGTTTCGTGCCGTCGCTCAATCGCAACCCCGTCGCACGACCTCCATCCAGAACGAGTTCGGCTGCCTCTCCCGCGATACAAGTCAAATCCCCCTGGCGCGTCAGGAGATCCTGGATAGCAGCCTTGAACAAAGTGCGATCCGCCTGAACCCTCGGCCCCCAGACCGCGCTGCCCTTCGAGCGATTCAACATGCGATAATGAATCGCCGCCGCATCAGCCGCGCACCCAATCAAACCGTCGAAAGCATCTACTTCGCGAACGAGATGGCCCTTACCCAAGCCCCCGATCGCAGGATTGCAGCTCATTGCGCCAATCGTCGAAAGATCAAAACTGACCAGTCCGACCCGTGCGCCCATGCGCGCAGCAACCGCTGCTGCCTCACAGCCGGCATGGCCGCCACCCACAACCAAGATATCGAAGCCTCGCATACCATTCCGATAAACGACGCCGCAATTTCGGTCAAAGAAACATCGTCGAACCGATTAACAACGAAGAAGCGATAAGTGATGTTTCACGTGAAACACGACCAAGACCTCGCTATTTCCCGATACAAAAGCTTCCAAACAAGGCATCCAACATGTCTTCTGTCGTAGCGCGCCCCACCAACCGATCTAGGGCTACGCGGGCCAAGCGTAACTGCTCCGCCAGAAGCAAGGGGTCGTCTTCGCGCAGGGCGCTTTCAATTCCTTGATGCATCTGCGCAACCAACTCACGCTGGCGAGCGTTGAGTGCGGCCTCCCCAGGCTTTGGCATTTTCCGGCGAGCGTTCTCAATCAGAGCGAGCTTCAGGGTAGCCAATCCCTCACCAGTAACAGCCGAAACGCTGTACCTTGGTGTCCGCTTGACCACGCAATCATTGCGGTCAGTCTGGGCCTGAATTTCCCAGGTTTCACCACTCGGCCCTTCCCCTTCGGGACCCAACCATAAAACCAGATCGGCTCGATCCATTTCTGCATGCGCACGATCAATGCCAATCATTTCGATTGCATCATCGCTCGCATGCCTTACGCCCGCAGTATCGACAAATGTGAAAGGTACACCGCCCATTGCAACGGAACGCGTGATCACGTCTCGAGTAGTACCCGCCGTCGGCGCGGTAATCGCCGCGTTGCTCTCCACCAACGCATTGAACAGCGTACTCTTGCCCGCATTCGGTGGTCCGGCAAGAACCACTCGATAGCCCTCCTTCAACACTTCCGCATGAGGTCTTGAAAGCCACGCAGCCACTTCACGTTCTAGAACCGACAGTTCCCTCCCGAAGTCCTCAGGCAACGCTGAAACATCATCCTGGTCTGCGAAATCCAGCACGGCTTCTACGCGAGCGGCAAGCGTCAGCAGATGACTACGCCATTCCTCCGCCTGACGGGAAAAAGTGCCTCCAGCCATGGCCAGTGCGGAACGTCTTTGCAGTTCCGTCTCCGCCGACAGCAGATCAGCGAGGCCCTCTGCCTCCGCAAGGTCGATCCGCCCATTAGCAAATGCCCGCCTCGTAAACTCACCTGCCTCCGCCCGCCGAAGGCCGAAAGTTCGAAGTGCGGATTCAACGGCCTCGACAACCGCCCTACCGCCATGAAGATGGAATTCAGCCAAATCCTCTCCGGTCGCACTCCCGGGGCCTGGCAACCAAAGAATAAGCCCGGCATCAAGTTCCGCACCGGCATCATCACGCAACCGGACGAAAGTCGCCCGCCGGGGTTGCGGCAAACGGCCAGCCAATGCCGATAAGGCGGCGCCTGCTTGAGACCCGCTCACACGGATAACAGCAATCCCTGCTGGGGGCTGCCCGCTCGACAACGCAAAAATAGTATCGTTCATGACTTCAATCTAGCACCGGACACCGGGCCTTGAATCATGGACAGCTTAGCCGCCCTTCTTCGTTGCGCCCTGCGCAAAAGCAGCTCCGCCCTCCAGGATATTCTGGAACAGCTTGAGCCCGAACTGACCCATCGGCGCCCACTGCTGCGACAGTTCCTGAAGCTGTTCGAGACTGGTAACCCCTTGCAGAGCTTTCGTAAGGTGGTCGACATAGACAGCATTAACCTGGCTGACGTCTGGCAGACCGAGGAATGCTCTTGCCTCCTCCGGCGTGCAATCTATCTCGATATTCACTTTCATCCGAACACCCTTTCTGGCGCGAAGTGCAAGGAACCTGTCACACGGCCTTGGCAAAGTCCATCATCGGTGCCTAATCTCCCCGAAATTGCAAGGAGATCCCAACATGTCCCAGAAGATCACAATTCCACAACTCGCTGCCGACCAAGGGACTGCAGATGGGATTCCAGTCTACATCGCCCGCCCGCAAGGTGAACCTCATGCTGCGATCATCGTGGTTCCCGAAATCTTCGGAATCAATCCCGGCATCAGAAAGAAGTGTGATGACTGGGCTGCAAAAGGATATCTTGCGGCTGCCCCCGAAATTTTCTGGCGCTTCGCCCCAGGAATTGAATTGGATGCCGATGTCGAAAAGGAAATGAACGAAGCTCTGGCTCTCATCGCAAAATTCGACGCCGATCTTTGCGTGAAAGATATCGAAGCACTCATCAAATATTTAAGAGCAGAGGAACAGGTCGGGAAGGTCGGTCTGGTCGGATTTTGCCTTGGCGGGCGCATGGCCTACCTCGCCGCAGCACGCACGGATATCGACGCCAGTGTGGGCTATTATGGCGTGATGATCGACCAGATGCTCAATGAATCGCATGCAATTGCTAACCCGCTCATGCTTCACATCGCAGGTAACGATGGCTTTGTCCCAGCCGAGGCGCAACAGGCCATGCATGAAGGTCTCGACGATAATCAGCATGTCACGCTTCACGACTATCCTGGACTGGATCACGGCTTCGCGGCTGAAATGGGTCAGCGCCGGAACGAAGAGGGAGCGAATCTGGCCGATGGTCGGACAGACGCATTTTTCGAGGAGCATCTCGGCTAGAGTCAGTCCTCATGCTTCCCCTGCCATCCCGATATGCCGTCCCCCTTGCACTGGCCGCGGCCACGATCGCCTGTGCTGTATTTCCGGTCCTTCACTGGGGCTTGTGGATTACCCTCCCGCTGCTGCTGATTGCGTTGTGGGACGTCGTGCAACACCGCCACACATTGAGGCGCAACTATCCACTTATCGCCAGGGCCCGTTGGCTATCGGAAGATCTGCGTCCTTTTGTGCGCAGCTACTTCGTTGAGTCCGATCTCGAAGGCAGACCATACAACCACGACGAACGCGCCCTGATCTACGCCCGCGCAAAGAACCAGCTCGACGCTCATCCCATGGGCACAGAGCTGGACGTCTATTCCGATGAATATCGCTGGCTAGGTCATTCCATCGTGCCGAATGCCGACGTCCCCGAGCATTGGCGCCTCACGATTGGCGGTCCTGATTGCAACAAGCCCTATTCCTCGGCTCTGCTCAACATTTCGGCCATGAGCTTTGGCTCCCTTTCGGCCCGCGCAATTGCCGCGCTGAATAAAGGCGCCAAACTCGGGGACTTTGCCCACGACACTGGTGAGGGCTCAATCAGCAGGTATCACCGCATTCATGGCGGCGACCTGATCTGGGAGCTGGGTAGCGGCTATTTCGGATGCCGCGATGCCAATGGCCGGTTCGATCCCGGTCGCTTTGCGGAACAGGCACAAAGCGATCAGGTGAAGATGGTCGAAATCAAGCTGAGTCAGGGTGCCAAGCCCGGCCACGGCGGAATGCTGCCGGGCGCAAAGGTCACTCCTGAAATCGCCGAGGCCCGGGGCGTGCCGATCGGCAGGGATGTTATCTCTCCCGCAGCGCATCCCGAATTTTCTACACCAATACAACTCCTTGAATTCATTTCTAAATTACGGGATCTTTCGGGAGGAAAGCCTGTCGGGGTAAAGCTCTGCGTAGGGCAGCCCCATGAAGTCCTTGCTTTTACAAAGGCCATTCTTGCCACTGGCATTGCTCCGGATTTCATCGTCGTTGATGGTGCTGAGGGCGGCACCGGGGCGGCACCTCTCGAATTGACCAACAGTGTCGGCATGCCCCTGCGCGAAGGACTGATCTGGGTCCGTAATGCCCTGGTTGGCACGGGCCTGAAAGACCGCATCAAAATCGGCGCGTCAGGCAAAGTTCATTCCGGTGCCGGGATGGCCGAAATGTTCGGTCTCGGCGCCGATTGGTGCAACGCTGCCCGGGCATTCATGTTTGCTCTTGGCTGTGTGCAGTCCATGCAATGCCATACGGACAGATGTCCCACCGGTGTCGCGACACAAGTACCATGGCGCCAGCAGGGCCTGGTCGTGGAAGACAAGGCGCAACGTGTGGCCAGCTTCCAAAATCACACCATTCACGCCCTACGCGAAATCGTCATTGCCATGGGCCTCGAAAATCCCTGGCAAATCACACCAATGGACATGCGCGAGCGGTTGAATTCCGCCAGGGCAGATCCTGTCGACAGGATCTATCCATTCATTGCCAATCGTGCGCTTCTGGAAGGTCCGGAAGGCACCCCCCTCGCCCGCCAATGGGCAGCAGCCAGCGCAAATACGTTCCGCAGAGTCGGTTGAGCGGGATTGCCTCTTTTACGCACCGGGCTTCGACCCGGTGCGTCCATCCCTACTGATTCATCGTGGCGAAGAAATCCTCGTTCGTCTTGGAATCCTTCATCTTGTCGAGCAGGAATTCCATTGAATCGATCGTGCCCATCTGCATCAGAATACGGCGCAGTACCCACATCTTGGAGAGTTGTTCCTTCGGAACCAGAAGCTCTTCCTTGCGGGTGCCGGACTTGCCCACATCGAGTGCCGGGAAAATGCGCTTGTCTGCCACCTTGCGGTCGAGCACGATTTCCGAGTTACCGGTCCCCTTGAACTCTTCGAAGATGACTTCGTCCATGCGGCTGCCAGTATCGATCAGCGCCGTCGCAATGATCGAAAGCGAGCCGCCTTCCTCGATATTCCGGGCTGCGCCGAAGAAGCGTTTTGGCCGTTGCAAGGCATTGGCATCCACACCGCCTGTCAGAACCTTGCCCGAGCTCGGTACGACAGTGTTGTAGGCTCGCCCAAGACGCGTAATCGAGTCGAGAAGGATCACGACGTCCTTCTTGTGTTCAACCAGACGTTTTGCCTTTTCTATAACCATTTCAGCAACTTGTACGTGCCGAGAGGCCGGCTCGTCGAACGTGGAGGAAATCACCTCCCCCTTCACGCTACGTTGCATGTCCGTGACTTCTTCCGGGCGTTCATCCACCAGCAGGACCAGCAGGAAAACTTCCGGATGGTTATCCGTGATGGCCTTGGCGATGTTCTGCAGAAGTACAGTCTTACCCGTACGCGGCGGCGCAACGATCAACGCGCGTTGCCCCTTGCCCTGCGGAGCGATGATATCGATCACGCGGGCCGATTTGTCCTTCACGGTCGGATCCACCGTATCCAGAACCAGCTTCTCGTCCGGATAGAGGGGCGTCAGGTTATCAAAATTGGTCCGGTGGCGGACCATGTCCGGATCGTCGTAATTGACGCTGGTGAGCTTCGTGAGGGCAAAATAGCGCTCCCCATCCTTGGGGGCACGAATTTCCCCTTCGACCGTATCACCGGTACGCAGGCCCCATTTGCGAACCTGGTTCGGAGAGACGTAGATATCGTCCGGCCCGGCAAGGTAGTTTGCTTCGGGGCTGCGAAGAAAGCCGAAACCATCGGAAAGCACTTCGATCGTGCCCACGCCCATGATTTCCTGCTCGTATTCCTCATCCTCCGCAAGTTCGCGAAGAATACAGAACATCAAATCCTGCCGGCGCATGGTCGACGCGCCTTCGACACCGAGTTCCTCGGCCATTCCGACGAGTTCAGCCGGAGTTTTCTTCTTAAGTTCTTTCAAATGCATGGTTCGGGATTCCGAATGGTATGAAATGGCCGGCCGGTCTGTCGGGCTTGGGGAAAGCGGACCGTGTTGCGCATTATGCCGCAACCACGCCGGTTGGTGGCGTTGAAATAAGCCTCCACCACACGCCCGTCAATCGCCAAATAAAGCCGGCCGAAATGAATCCCTGCAAACCGCTTGCGAAGGAAGTGACCATACCCCGACCGGTCAGAAAGGCCGAACCACCACCAGAACGACCACCAACGCGGCAACGATTCCCGGAATTTCATTCAGCATCCGCAACTGGCGCCCGGTCAGTTTGCGTTCCCCCTTTGCCAGTGCCGAACCGTAGCCAGCGAGCCAGACATGATAGGCTGAAAGGGCCAGCACCAGCGCAAGTTTGGCATGAAACCATCCCTGGCTGAATGCCCCGGTGTGGATGGCCAGTGCCAGCCCGAGAATCCAGACCACTGCCAGCGAAGGCCAGAGAATGATCTTGAGCAGCTTGCGCTCACGCTCGATCCAGATGCCATTCTCCGGCGATTCCGGATCACATTCCTGATGATAAACGTAATACCGCGGAAGCATGAACAAGCCCGCCATCCAGAAAATCACAAAAATGATATGTCCGGCCTTGAGCCAAGCGTAGGTCATGAAAAGCACGTCCTGCATATGAACAATTTAGGTCAGCACAAGCCGATCGTCATCCCCTCCACTCACGAACAGTAGCAAGCAGACGTTCGACATGTTCGATCGGCGTATGCTGGCCGATTCCGTGGCCGAGGTTGAAGATATGAGGCCGGTCGGAAAATGCCTCCAACAAGGCGACGGCCCGGGATTCCAGCATGGAGCTCCCGGCCTCCAGTAACAGCGGGTCGAAATTTCCCTGCACCGGCAAACCTTTCGGAAGGGCACCGCCAGCCCATTTCGGGTCTATCGTTTCATCGATTCCCACCGCATCGACCTCGGTCTCCCTGGCATAGCCTGGCAGCTTTTCGCCTGCTCCCTTGGGAAAGCCGATTACCGGAACGCCAGGGTGCCGTGCGTGCAACCGGGAAACGATGGCTGCATTCGGAGCAATCACCCATCGTTCGAACTCTGCCGGAGCGAGACTGCCAGCCCAGCTGTCGAACAGCTGCACCGCTTCCGCACCGGCCTCGATCTGACCAAAGAGATATTCCACTGTCACATCCACAATGGCGTCAATGATCGATTGGAAGACCTTCGGATCGCGATAGGCAAGCGCCCGCGTAGCATGCTGATCGCGGCTGCCTTCTCCTGCGACCATGTATGTTGCCACAGTCCAGGGGCTGCCCGCAAACCCCAGCAAAGTCGTATCGGGGCCCAGCTGCGCCTTAACCAGCGCAACGGTATCGTAGATGGGATTCAGGCGTTCAGGGACCTTTGTCAGGCTTTCCAGCCCATGGTCGACGAGCGTGGGAGAGAGTTTCGGCCCCTCCCCCGCCAGGAAACGCAAGTCCTGCCCCATTGCATAGGGTACGATAAGGATGTCGGAAAACAGGATCGCGCCGTCAAATCCGAAACGCCGGATCGGCTGCATGGTGATTTCCGCCGCTGCCTCGCAATCATACACCAGCTCAAGAAAACCGCCCTTTTCGGCACGCAGGGCGCGATATTCCGGCAAATATCGGCCTGCTTGGCGCATGAGCCATACTGGCCGGGGAAAAACGGTTTTTCCCCGCAGGGTGTCGAGCAAGGGGCCGGGCATCGCGAAAATCCAATCAACAATAAGTATATTTATAAAAGGATGTTGGAAGCTGTTGTGCTGTGGATAGCGGGGACACCGGCGCCTTGCCCGATTTCTCCCACGCTGAACAGAGGGTGCGTCACCGCGACTCTTGCTCGTCTCCGGTCAATGAAAAGCTATCCACACTGTCCCCAGCCTGTCGATAACCTGATCCCCATGTCCACAAGTGTCAGATCGAAACATTGGAATCGGGCATGGAATCGCTTCCCGAACTTGTCCACCATCCTATCCCGTGATTTATGCAGGAGATTGTCCACAGGCCACGGGAGCTATCCATGAAACGGCTGCACCTTCACCTCCTGTCGGACTCAACCGGCGAAACTCTCGAAATGATGGCCAAGGCTGCCCTGGCCCAATTCGATGATGCGGATATCGTGCGGCATTTCTGGCCGATGGTGCGTTCTCAGCAACATCTGGAACGGATCATGGGTGAAATTGCCGCTCATCCCGGGCTGGTGATCTTTACTCTCGTCAATCCCGAGATTCGTCATCTTCTGGTCGAACGGTGCAGCGTGCTTGGGTTGCCTGCGGTATCCGCGCTGGATGCCGTTATCGTTGCGTTGCAGGACCAGCTTGGCCAGGAAGCGAAAGGCAGGCCCGGCCGCCAGCATCTGATGGACGATGCCTATTTCGAGCGTGTGGGGGCCATCCATTACACCATCGCGCATGATGACGGTATCGGCTGGGAAGACTGGGAAGATGCCGATATCGTTCTGGCGGGTGTGTCCCGCACGTCCAAGACTCCGACTTCGATCTATCTTGCCAATCGCGGTTACAAGGTTGCCAACATTCCGCTTGTGCTCGAAAGCCCCCCACCTCCGGCGTTGTTCAGTCTTCGCCGGCCACTGATCGTAGGTCTGGTCACCGCACCCGAACGACTTGTCCAGATTCGGCGGAATCGTTTGCTCACACTAAATGAAGCGACCGAGACGGATTATGTCGACCGGGAAGCTGTCCAAAGAGAATTGAAATTCGCGCGCCGCATGTTTGCCGACAATGGCTGGCCGGTGATTGACGTATCGCGTCGTTCCATCGAGGAGACCGCAGCGGCAATCCTGCGGCTATATAATGAACGTGATGCGGATCCCGCTGCTCGGGAACCAGGGCCCAAACCAATATGATCGTACTCGCTTCGAAAAGTCTTTCCCGCCGCGCGATGTTGGATGCCGCGCGAATACCATATACCTCCGTCCCTGCCGATTTGGATGAGCGTGCATTGGAAACGGAATTGGCCGGGCACTCGCCATCCGATATCGCCCTTGCCCTCGCCAGGGCGAAGGCAGTCGCCGTTTCCCGGAACATGCCCGGCGATCTGGTTCTCGGGAGTGATTCTCTCGTGGTGGTGGACGGTCAGCGGTTCGATAAACCAGCCGGGCGAGAGGATGCGGCCCGGCACTTGCGATCCTTTTCGGGCCGGACCATGCATTTGCACAGTGCCGCAGCGCTTGCCCGGGATGGGCGCATCGTGTGGTCGCACTCCGACCTGTCTGCGTTGAAAGTCCGCGAACTGTCGGATGATTTCATTGCATGGTATCTGGAGCAGGAGTGGCCGGAAGTCGCAGGGTGTGTCGGTGTGTTCCGGATTGAGGCTCTGGGCCCTCACTTGTTCGAAACGATCACGGGCGATCAGTTCACCGTGCTCGGGATGCCGCTTCTTGCCGTACTTGGAGCACTCCGTGAACAGGGAGTATTACCGGCATGAGCATATATGCGGAAGTGATTGGTGATCCCATTGCTCAGTCGAAGTCCCCGGCCATTCACGGTTACTGGATTGGCGAGCTGGGACTGGATGCGGAGTATCGCGCCACGCTTGTCTCCGGAGATGATCTGGCAACTTATATCGCGAGCCGCAGAGCCGATACCGCATGGCGCGGGTGTAATGTCACCATGCCGCACAAGCAGGCGGTAATTCCCCTACTCGATGCGCTCGATCCGCTGGCCGCGCGGATCGGTGCGGTCAACACGATCGTGCCGGAACAGGGCCGACTGATTGGCTATAATACGGATGCAGGCGGATTTCTTGAACCTCTGAGGCCGATGTTGGCGCATGATCACCTGTTTCGAATGGCGCGGGTACTGGGAACCGGAGGCGCAGCGCGGGCAATCATTGCCGCATTGGCTGCCGAACATGTCATGATCGTGCTCGCGGGCCGCAATCCGAACAAGGCCAAGGCTTTGCTCGACGAGCTTGACCCGGGGGGAGAACATCATGTCGCCCCGCTCGATCATTTTGCGGAGCCGACCGATTTTGCTTTTGATGATCGCGTGGGATGCTTCGATCTGGTGGTCAATGCCAGCCCGCTCGGGATGGCAGGACAACCGCCGTTGGTTTTTGATCTCAGTCACGTGCCACCGGGCAGCGTGATCTACGATATTGTTACTCATCCGCTCGATACGCCGCTGCTGCAGGCCGCGCGAAAGGCGGGTTTCCAGACGATCGATGGACTCGCAATGCTGATTGGCCAGGCGGCGGAAGCGTTTGCTAAGTTCTTCGGCGCGGCCCCGCCGCGTGGCGATGGCGATGCAGAGTTGCGCAGGCGGCTGACAGCATGAGCAAACCTTTTATTCTGGGCCTCACCGGCTCGATCGGCATGGGAAAGTCGACAGTCGCCGAAATGTTTCGCGAAGCAGGCGTTCCGGTCTTCGATGCCGATGCGGAAGTCCACAAGTTGCAGGGGCCGTCCGGTGCGCTACTGCCCCAGATTGAAGCGGCCTTTCCCGGGACGACCGGGCCCGACGGCGTCGACCGGCAAGCTCTTGGGGCCTTGGTTTTCGGCGATGCCGCCGCGCTTGCCCGGCTTGAGGCAATCGTTCATCCGGCAGTGGGCAAGATTCGTGATCTCTTCCTGCTGGAACACGCAGGCATGCCATTGGTCGTATTCGATGTCCCGCTGTTGTTCGAAAAGGGTGGATGGGATCGGGTCGACGCAATCGCGGTCGTGTCCGCTCCTGCGGAGAAGCAGCGGGAACGCGTGCTCGCTCGGCCGGGAATGACCGCCGAAAAGTTCGCCCATGTGCTGGAATTGCAAGTACCCGATGCGGAGAAGCGCGAGCGGGCGGATTACGTCATCGATACCGGGGCATCGTTGGCAGCGACACGCGCGGAAGTGAACGCGGTTATCGAAAGCTTGCGCCTGCGCGCTATTTGACTTGCCACTGGCCCTCGGCAGGTGGATAGTGAGGCAACGATGCGAGAGATCATCTTTGATACTGAAACCACCGGCTTCGATCCGAAGAAGGGGGACCGCATGGTGGAAATCGGCTGTATCGAAATGGTCAACCGGGTGCTTACCGGTCGTACTTTTCACGCCTACTTCAATCCCGACCGCTCGATGCCGGCAGAAGCCGAAGCAGTACACGGCCTGTCCGATACTTTCCTGTCAGACAAACCGCGGTTTCACGAACGTGCGGAGGAATTGCTGGAATTTCTCGCGGATTCGCCGCTTGTCGCGCACAATGCGGGCTTTGACTTCGGCTTCTTGAATGCCGAACTCGACATCTGTGGGCTGGAAGCGGTGTCCACCACTCGCATGATCGACACGATTGCCATTGCCAAGGTTCGCCATCCCGGAGCGAAGCTTTCGCTGGATGCATTGTGTACGCGTTACGGCGTCGATCGCAGTCACCGGACCAAGCACGGCGCGCTGCTGGACGCCGAGCTGCTCGCCCAGGTCTATGTCGAATTGACCGGTGGACGGCAAATCGGCCTTGAGCTGGCCGGTGCGGATGAAAGCGCGATTGCCGATGCTGCGGCAACTGTCGTTGTGCGCGAACGTGTCTTTCGCCCGGCTCGGCCCCATATGGCCAGTGCCGAGGAACTTGAGCGGCATGTCCGCTTTTTGGAATCGATCAAATCCCCGCTCTGGTCCTCCTGATATGCAGGATCAGGCGATTTAGAAGGAGAAGGCTGTCTTATGGATATTCGCGTGTCAGGCCACCAGATGGATACCGGTGCGGCTCTGCAGGAACATGTTTCCGACCGCTTGAACGGCATTATCGAGAAATATTTCGGTCGCGCGCTTTCCTCCAACGTCACGTTCGGCAAAGCGCCGGCGGGTGCATTCAGTTGCGATATCGTGACTCATGTCATGCAGGGCCTGATCCTCAAGGGCCATGCCGAAGCGCACGATGCCCATCACGCTCTCGATCAGGCGGCGGAGAAGATCGACAAGCAGTTGCGGCGATACAAGCGCAGGCTGAAGGATCGACATGAGCAGGCAACATATGCCGCCAGGGAAGAAGATGCTGCATATACGATCTTCGCCACCGTCGCGGAGGAAGATGAGGAGATCACTTCGGATGCCCCCCCGGTGATTGCGGAAACGCGAGTCGATGTTCCTGAAACGACTGTCTCGGACGCCGTGATGTTGCTCGATCTGCGCAACACCAATGCACTTTTCTTCAAAAATGCTGGCACCGGGCGGCATAATATGGTCTATCGCCGGGGTGATGGGTCGATCGGCTGGGTCGAACCGTCCTGATCCGGGTCTAGCGCAAGTCTGCACCGCCCGGCTTTCCAGTGCCTGAAGAGTGAGAGGCCGGGCGGAATTTTCCGCACTACTTGCAGCTTACCCGCGTTCACGCGGGCCGTTTCACAAAGCCGATGCAATGATGAACACGCTTTATTCACTCCATCCCGATGCTGTCGCGACGATTGATGCGGGCAGCAAACAAGCAATCCTTGAGGCTCTGGCTGAACGATTTGCGCAAGTTTACGATCTCGATGGCGTCGAAATCCTCGAACGGATCGAAGAGCGGGAGAAACTTGGCAGCACAGGCTTCGGTCGTGGTGTCGCCATCCCCCATGCGCGTATCCCGGGGTTGAGGCGCCCGGTCACGGCATTCCTGCGGCTTGAACATTCCGTGGATTTTGCCGCAGCGGACGGAATGCCTGTCGATCTTGTCTTTGGCCTGCTTTCTCCTGAAAACGCAGGGGCCAGTCATCTTCAGGCCCTGGCCGCGATTTCGCGCATGGTGCGTGAAGAAGCGATTCATGCCGCGCTCGCGGAAGCGACCGATGCCGAAGCCCTCTATGCCCTGCTGACCAATGTTACAGACCGGGATGCCGCCTGAGGAGGGGCCAGGGGGGGCCGCGCTGCACTGGCGGGCGCTGGAAGCGCTGTACGCCTCAGCGCCGGTCAATCGCTTGTTCAATTCCCACCTGACGATTATCGGCGAGGGAAGATCCCGCATCGACTTTATCGTTGAGGAGCGACATCACCATGCGGCAGGTGCAGCCCATGGCACGATCTATTTCAAGATGCTGGATGATGCGGCCTTCTACGCTGCGAATACCTTGATCAGCGATCGCTTCCTTTTGACGACATCCTTTAACCTCCATTTCACGCGTCCGGTGAAATCGGGCAAGATTACCGCCGAGGGTCGCTGGGTCAGCGGCCGCCGGCGAGTGCTGGTGGCCGAAGCCAACCTGATCGATGAAGAGGGAGAGGAGATCGGGCGCGGTACCGGTACCTTCATGCGCTCCCATATCCCGCTGTCCAGTCTTCCCGGTTATCGACCCTAGGCAATGTCGATGGATGCCCGGCTGCCTGCTCACCTTGAAGTAAGTGGTCTATTGCGCACTGTTGAAGCCGCAGGCGGCTTTGCGACCGTTCTCGCAAAAGGTGAACGTGATGCTGGGACAATTCTTGTCGTTTGTTGCGAAAATGGTCGTGATTCGCGTCTTTTTGAACGTATGCCCCATCCGGACGGAGATCGTCGATGGATGTTAGTGAAAGAAGAACTTGCTGAAAATAAGTTGGAATTTTCCGAATACCTTGAACGACGGCGTCGTCAGGATCCAGATACGTGGATTATCGAACTAGATATCGCGAATGGTGAACAATTTATCGGGTTTGACATAAAAAAGGATTGACTTCGCTGCACCGCAAAATAGATGGCCGCACGAATTCGTGTGCGTAGGCGGTCAATCGGGCAATCCGGTCCTTTGACTAGCACGCAGACGGGGAACGGCCGGCAGGTCTTATCCCGGACTTGATAAACGCGCTATTGCGCCAGAGTCCGCAGCCTGCGTCGGAGCGCGTTCACCGCCCATAGTGTTACATTGATGAGTCGTCAGACCCGGGTGGCCGGCAGCGTTGCCGTGGCTGCCATGCTGGCAACAGCTCTTTTCGGCGCCGAAACGTCAGGCGCCTTTGCCCAGGACCGCAGTCCGGGCCTGTTCGAAGAAATTCTGGCCGATGGACCGCTTGAGGTCGAAGGCGATGATACAGGCTCTCCACCCACAGTCTTCACTGAAGATGAAGTGGTTCAACCGGTTCCAGGCCTGATCGAAGAAACGCAGGTGGCCGAAAACGGTTCCGCTGAAGACGAGACATTCGCTTCGCTGGCGGACCTTGTCGCTGCGACCAGCGATGGGAAAGCACTGTCCAAGGACATGAATTGCCTGGCGGGTGCGATCTATTTTGAATCCAAGGGAGAGCCTTTGGAGGGCCAGCTTGCGGTTGGTCGTGTCATCGTCAATCGCGCCGCTTCTCCGCGTTTCCCGTCCAGCTATTGCGGTGTCGTGTACCAGCGCTCCCAATTTTCATTCGTGCGCGGCGGTCGTATGCCCGCAATCAACAAGGCCTCCCGGGCATGGCATCGAGCCAAGGCAATCGCACGGATCGCAGCCGAGGGTGCCTGGGATAGTCCGGCGAAGGGCGCGCTGTTTTTTCATGCGCGCTACGTGTCCCCCGGCTGGCGGCTCCAGCGGATTGCACAAGTCAACAATCACATTTTCTATCGCTGATTACAGCGCTGCACCGGTCTTGCCGCCGGTTGCCTGAAAGCCCCTCCCAACCCCCTGGGAGGGGCTTTCTTCATACGATGTGATAGGGTTCTGGCGCGATGCCTTGTCAGGCCTGCAACTCGACCCAGATCGGCGCGTGGTCGCTGGCCTTTTCGCGTCCACGATAGGTGCGATCGACACCTACTGCGAGGAGCCGGTCTGCACATTCCGGTGACAACAAAGCGTGATCGATGCGAAAACCATGGTCGCGCTGCCAGGCGCCGGCCTGATAGTCCCAGTAAGTCCACACGCCGCCCCGAGGGTTGAGCCGGTCGATCGCATCGGTCCAGCCATCGTGCAGCAATCGGGCATAGGCATCGCGTGACTCGGGCTGCATCAATGCATCATCGGCCATTGCCTTGGGCAACCAGACGTCCTTGTCTTCCGGAATGACATTGAAATCGCCCAGGACGATGGCTGGGATTTCTTCCGCCCAGATGGACGCCATGCGAGAACGTAACCGCTGCATCCAAGACAATTTGTATTCGAATTTCGGCCCGGGCTGAGGGTTCCCGTTCGGCAAATAGATGCATACGATCCTGATGCCGCCAACTTCGGCTTCCAGGTAGCGGGCTTGCTCATCCTCATCGTCACCGGGGAGACCGCGTTGAATTTCAACCGGCTCAGTCTCACGCGCGAGGATCGCAACTCCATTGAAGCTCTTCTGCCCGTGCCAGATGGACTTGTAGCCGATTGCTCCAAAGGCATCCGCCGGGAAGTTAGGATCCTGGCACTTGATTTCCTGGAAGCAGGCAACGTCGGGCCGGGTTTCCTCCAGCCATTCCGTCACGCGCGGCAGACGTGCCTTGATGCCATTGATGTTGAACGAAGCGATGCGCACGTGTGCGCTCAAATGCCGAAACTGGAACCGCAACCGCAACCTGCGGTGGCATTCGGATTCTCAACTCTGAAAGCCGCTCCACCAAGTGATTCGACGAAATCGACAGTACAGCCCGCCAGAAGATCGAAGCTGACCGGATCGACCAGAAGCTTCACACCATCGGTTTCGGCAATCGCATCCCCCTCTTCCGCCGTTTCGGCGAGATCGAACTTGTACTGAAAGCCTGAACACCCTCCGCCCTCGACTGACAGCCTGAGCAGCGCCGGTTTTGCCTGCTTCTGCGCAATAGCAGCGATCCGTGCGGCAGCGGCCGGAGTGAGAGTGAGATCGGAGAGGGACTGCGTTTCCATAGTCAGCGATGTAGGATGCATGTGCCCCTGCGGCAAGGCGCATCCATCTTTCTGTGGGCTGGAGCCTGCGAGCGCCTAGGCTGTCTGGATATATTCGCGCATCGCGTCAGCTTCAGCTTCGGCGAGTTCGACCCGGACTTTCACCAGATCGCCAATCGAGATCAAGCCGATCATCCGATCCCTTTCAACCACTGGCAAATGGCGAATGCGCCGTCTGGTCATCAGGCCCAGTGCTTCCATCACGTCCGTATCACGCTCGACTGTGATCGGTGGAGAGGTCATCACGTCGCCCACCGTCCGTTCGAGCGCGGATGCGCCTTCTCTGGCAATCGAGTAAAGGAGGTCACGTTCGGAAAAGATGCCGATCACTGCATTGCCATCCATTACCGGGAGGGCACCGATGCGATGAGTGGCCAGGAGGCGGGCGGCTTCGGCTACGCCGGTCGCGATACCGCAACTGTAGACAGCGCCGTCGCGTTGTTCGAGAATTTGGGCGATAATCACCTGTGTTCTCCCATTATTGCTGTTGTAGGCCGATCATGCCACGACCCGTGGCAATTTGCCAGCAAGCTGCTGCGAAAGCGCCACAGGACATTTGCGTTGATGGGCCCGGGGGTGCACATGGGCTCCATGATTCCCCGCTCTCCCCTCGACGATCCGGAACGTGCTGCCCACGCGTGGGCGCGTTACCGCCGGCTCATGCGCTTCATGATGGGTGTCACGGTGGGCGTGATCCTGATCGCCCTTGCCCTGCTCTACAAGGCGAACGGCTTCGTCTCGGTCCACTTCTTTATCGCGACGGCGCTGGGCATCGGATTCACAATGCTGCTTATGTCCGCGCTGATGGGGCTGGTATTTCTTTCGAGTGGCACCGGTCATGACGAAGCCATCTATGATCCGCTGGACGATGAACGCGGAGATGGGGAGGATCGGAGCTAGCTTTTCGGTTCTGCCGGATAAAGCCGAAATTCCTCTACGGGCTTATTGCCAATCAGGTGCTCCTGAATCACCCGCTCGAGGACCTCTGGCGTGCAACTGTGGTACCAAACACCATCGGGCCAAACGACGGCTATAGGGCCGGCGGCGCAGATCCTGAGACAATCCGCCTTGGTTCGGGCCACCCCGCCCTCTCGGTCGAGCTTTAACTCTTTCAGCCGCTTCTTGAGGTATTTCCATGCTGGTGCGCCAACTGAATGGGCACAGCAATCACCCTTATGCGCTTCGGCACAGAGGAAGATGTGGCGCTGTATCTGATGGCTGCCGGTTGTGGCAAATGCCTTCCGGGCTTTTTCGATTTCACGTGAAACAGAAGTCATACAGTCGACGCAGCTGATCGGCACTCACGGGAAATGCTTTTGGGCTCCATTTAGCCCTTCTTGCCAGCGATCCGCGCAATTTCCGCGGCAACCAGCTTTTCGACCATGGGCGGCAAATTCTTGTCCAGCCATTGTGCCAGCATTGGGCGCAACATTTCACGCACCAATCCTTCCAGTGACGTTTCACCGGAACGAACGATTTGTGGGGGGGCACCCGGTTCTGCCAACATGGCTAGCGCCGCCAGCGACTCGCGCATGGAGGAGCGAGCGTCCTCGGTCACGAGAGGTGATTCGCTGTCGGCCGTCTCTTCCTCTTCGTCAAGGAGGAGCTCAGCTTCGTCAGCCAGCTCAAGAATCTCTGAATCCTTGTCCGTGCGGCGCTGGTCAGAATCCCGCGCTAAACCTTCGGTTTCGCGCTTGCGCCGCAGCTGTGCGGCATCGTCGCGGTTATCCCGGGCGATCACTTTCTTGATCGATTCAAGAATCTCCTCGACCGAAGGTTCGCTTTCGTAACGCATGGAATCCCAATCTGCCCCTATTCAGAAGCGGGAATGTCGCCGTCTTGCGCAGGTGTGTCAACGGTTCGCGTGGATTGAGGGACAGGATCGGGATCGAAACTCCAGTCGAAAATCTTGCCCCGGACCCGCCGATAATTGTCCTGCGGATCATAAAGCGGACCGCCCGTATCAAGATCGAGGTCGCGTGCTTCGGCCCGGCCCATTGCAGCCAGGAGGCTGAAACCGGCGACATAGGCGTTACGCTGCGCGGTAACGAGTTGAACCCGTGCCTGCTGCAATTCCTGCTCGGCATTCAGAATGTCCAGGATGGTGCGGTTTCCGACCGTATTTTCGGCCTGCACGCCTTCCAGACTCAATTCGGCCGCGCTTACGGCGCTTCTGGTCGATTCGATGATCGCATTGGCAGCGCGCCAGCTCGAAAAAGCAGCCCGAACCTGGGCGATCACATCGCGTTCCACGGCGATCTGCTGTTCCATTGCAGCAGACGCTCCTGCCTGGGCCTGCCGCTCCAGAGCTGCGGGCCTACCCCCCTGGAAAATGGGAATCGTCGCTCGCACCCCGGCGGTGGCGGCTGTGGTCCGGTCCTGGCCGGAGGTCGTGTCGAGTATGCCGGTGCCAAGCGAGTCGGAGGCAGTGCCGGTGGTGAAAAGCTCGATCGTCGGCAAGCGGGTCGATCCGGCCACTTCGATGTCATAGCCGGCCGCCCTTGCGCGTTCCTGAGCTGCGATCAGGTCAGGATTGCTTTCCAGCGCAGCGGCAACCGCGTCTTCCGCGGTTGCGGGCAGGCCGGGGAGCGGCGGCGGCGGTGTGAGCTTGCCCGGCGCATGACCGACCAGCTGGATATAGCGTTCGCGTGCTGTGACAAGGCTGGCCTGGGCCGACCGCAGATCGCCCTGGGCCAACGCCAGCCGCGAACTGGATTGGGCGACATCAGTGCGGGTGAGGCTACCGATTTCGAACCTGTCGCTGGTCGCTTGCAGGTTGACTTCCAGCGAGTTGACCAGGTGCGTGTTGAGCCCGACCACGGCTTCGCTGAGGACTACGTCCATGTAGGCTGCCGTCACCTGACTGAAGATGGCGGATTCCGTAGCACGGAGGTCAGCCTGCCCGGCCTTGACGCGGACTTTCGCTGCTCGCACGGAATTACGCACTGCTCCGCCGGAATAGACCGGGACGGAAAGGGAGATCGAACCGCTCGCCTGACGGTCGGGATAGAGATTGCCGGGATTGCTATAGGTGTCGTCCAGCACTTCGGAATATGTAGCCTCTCCATAAACTGAAGGGAGCCCGCTGGACCGTTCGATCACGACATTTTCGTCGGTGGCGCGCTGCGCTGCGCGGGCGCCCTGAAGGGTCGGATTGGTATTGTAGGCGCTGACAAGGGCTTCCCGCAAAGTGTCGGCCTGGGCCGGACTGGCGGCGAGCACCAACAGCGCGGCCATGGCGATTCGCGAAGCTGCCGGAGTCATGTTTAGAAGCTCCAGCCCTTGGGCTTGTCGAATTCATGCAGGACGGGAATACCCATTTCCGCCAATGGCAGCAGGGCCAGTTCGCCACCCGCCTTGCGCCCGGTGGCAAGGCGGGTCACGCCGCGATTGACGAGACCGGTGACGATTCGGCCATTATCGGCGAGTCGCCTAGCAAGCCCTGCCGGCAATTCCTCAATCGCACCATCGATCAGCAGCAGTGTGAAATCGCCACGCTTGCGTGTATTCCCTACAGCATCTGTGGGATCGATCACTTCGATGGAAGTGGCGAGTGTCTTGATCAGAGCGAGAAGATATCCGCTGCCGCCATCGACAATCAGTATCTTGTCGTCCGCCCGGGGTGCGGCTTCGGCCAGCAAGCGACCGTAAAACAACGGAGCGGCGATATAGCGTCCCTCACCCAAGGATACGGCCCTGTCGATATAAGCGTGCGCTTTCGCACCTGGGGGAACGAATTCCTCACGAGCGACAGCGTTCATGGCGGAAAGCGCGAAATCCTCGTTCACGCCGCTTACCCTGAGCTGGCTGTCGATCATCGCGCGTCGCGCAGCGGCGAAGCCGTCGGCCGGGCGATCTTTCACCATCGTCATTTATCGAACCTTTTTCCGCAGCTTGCCCGATTAAAGGCAAACCGTGCTTCTTTCCACCCGCTTTAGGGGACAGGTCCTCACTCGCCAAGGGCTTTGACGGCAGGGCATGGCCGGGCCTATGGGACACACCGATTCCGCAGAAGACGGATACCGACCCAGCAAGGAGCCCGCCACCCATGGCCGATATGGTGACCATCCGCGAAGACGACCTGATCGAAAGTGTCGCCGATGCGCTGCAATATATCTCCTACTTCCACCCGATGGACTACATCCGCGCATTGGGCGAAGCCTACAAGGCGGAGCAGGGACCGGCAGCGAAAGATGCCATTGCCCAGATTCTGACCAACAGCCGTATGTGTGCCGAAGGGCATCGGCCGATCTGTCAGGATACGGGTATCGTCAATGTCTTCATCAAATGGGGACAGGAATGCCGGCTCGATTCGAAGCTCAGCCTGCAGGACGTGGTGGATGAAGGGGTGCGCCGCGCTTACACGCATCCGGAAAACAAGCTGCGCGCGTCCGTGCTGGCAGATCCGGCATTCACCCGTCGCAACACGCGGGACAACACCCCTTGTGTTCTGTCTGTCGAGATGGTGCCTGGGCGGAAGATTTCCATCGACGTTGCGGCCAAAGGCGGCGGGAGCGAGAACAAGTCCAAGTTCAAGATGATGAATCCCTCCGACAATATCGTCGACTGGGTGCTTGAAATGTTGCCGCAGATGGGTGCCGGCTGGTGTCCGCCCGGCATGCTGGGCATCGGCATTGGCGGAACCGCCGAACATTGCGTGAAGCTCGCCAAGGAAAGCTTGATGGAGCCGATCGACATGGCTCAGTTGAAAGAGCGCGGCCCCCAGAACGATATCGAAGCGCTGCGGATAGAGATCTTCGACAAAGTGAATGCGTTGGGCATCGGGGCGCAGGGCCTTGGCGGCCTGTCGACTATTCTCGACGTCAAGATCAGGGATTGGCCCTGTCATGCGGCGGGCAAGCCGGTTGCGATGATCCCGAACTGTGCGGCGACGCGCCATGCGCATTTCACGCTCGACGGTTCCGGCCCGAGTTTCCTCGAACGGCCCAAGCTCGACGAATGGCCGGAAGTGCATTGGGCCCCGGATTCAAGCGCGAAACGCGTCAATCTCGACACGTTGACAGCAGAGGAAGTTCAGAGCTGGAAAGCGGGCGACCGGCTGTTGCTCAACGGTGCTATGCTGACGGGGCGCGATGCGGCGCACAAACGCATTCAGGACATGCTGGCGAAGGGCGAGGAACTGCCCGTAAGCTTCAAGGGGCGTGCGATTTACTATGTCGGCCCGGTTGACCCGGTGATGGGTGAAGTGGTTGGCCCGGCCGGCCCGACAACCGCGACCCGAATGGACAAGTTCACCGACATGATGCTGGAACTCGGCTTGCTGGCAATGATCGGCAAGGCGGAACGCGGTCAGGGTGCAGTGCAGGAAATCGCCAAGCACAAGGTGGCCTATCTGATGGCCGTGGGCGGCGCGGCCTATCTGGTCGCCCGCGCGATTCGCGAGGCTAAAGTGGTCGGATTCGAAGATCTCGGCATGGAAGCGATCTACGAATTCACGGTTGAGGACATGCCGGTTACGGTCGCGGTGGATAGCGAAGGGACCAATGTCCACACGCTTGCCCCGCAGATCTGGAAGAAGAAGATCTCCGAGGAGCACTTGTTACCGGCGAGTTGATCGTAACTTTCCGCCCGCAAAGACCATTGGCAGGCGGGCGGAAAAGGCGCAGGATCGTCAGCGATGGCGATCCTGTTCATTTTCCTGCTCGGTATCGGCAATTTCGCCATGCACAAGGCCGTGCTCGAAAGTGGGCACCCACTGCTGGGACAGATGCCCTGGTTCGTGCACATGCTGGGCGGGCGGGTCAGCATGGCCACCGAATTTCTCATCCTGCTGGCCGCATTGCTGCTTGTGGCCAATGGTCACCCCGGCTGGGGTATCGCCTATTTCCTTTATAGCGGGATCAATGGGATTGCTGCCTGGCTCATCATTACCCGGCGGGTCTGAATGCGGGAGCTACTGCACTTTACCGGGAACCAGCCTCCGTTTCCCGCGCTTTTCCAACGATGAAGAACAAAGGCAAAACCTGGTTGGTGCTGAACCGCGCGAGTGGCAGCCATGATGACGAACGTGCGGAAAAGTTGGTTCATTGGCTGGAGCGTGCAGGGCACGAGCCGGCACGCATTGTCGATTGTTCTGAACAGGGCCTTCCGGACCGTGCGACACTGGAAGCGGCAGGAGTCGGGCTGCTTGCGGTGCATGGCGGTGACGGCACGCTCAATGCAGCCATAACCGGCGTCGAAGGCTGGGACGGGGATGTGTTGGCATTACCCGGTGGCACCGCGAACCTGTTGTGTCGTTCTCTGTACGGCGATGCGGAGATCGACGACGTGTTGGAGCAATTCGCTGGAGGAGCGTTGAGGCTGTGCCGGCGACAGGTCGTCAGGGGCAGAGACTGGATCGCTCTGGCGGAAGTTCTTGCCGGGCCGGGGGCTGCATGGGCAGATGTGCGTGAAGACCTGCGTGATGGCGATTTGGCGGAGCTTCTGTCAGGTGCGATAGACGCTGCCAGTCTCAGCACCGCAGGGCCCATGGTCGCCATTCATGATCCTTCCCTCGGTCGCGAAGAGGGTTATGCCGGTGTCAGGCTGGTTCCCGGCGGGGAGGGGATGGCAGTCGAGGGGTATGGTGCGGCGGAATTCGGAGACTACCTGAAACAGGCCCTCGCCATTCTCGGACGCGACTTCCGGTCAGGGCCGCACGACGAATTGGGCACCCATCGCAGGGTCGTTTGCCGTATGGCCGACAATGTGTCGATTCCGCTGATGGTGGATGGCGAACGTCGCGACGGAGCCATGGAAGAGCGATTTGACCTTGCCGAATTTGCCGCAAACCTGTTTTGCAGGGCTGATGGCTGAAACGGTTACCTTGTTCCATGTCAGTGACGTCCATTTCGGCGTCGAAGACCATCAGGCGCATCACTGGTTTGCGGACGCCGTTGCCCAGGAACGGCCGAATGCGGTCGTCTGCACAGGTGACGTCACGCAACGGGCAACCAAGCGCCAGTTTGCCGCTGCGGCCAAGTGGTTTGGCGGGTTGAATGTTCCGTTGACGATCGAACCGGGCAATCACGACATGCCTTATTATAATCTGTTCGAACGTTTTCGGACCCCGTTCAGGCGTTTCGAGCGGCTTCGGGACGCAGTCGATGCCGAACTGGAATTCGCCGATCTCGCAGTGGTGCCCTTGCGGACCACAGTGCGTGCCCAACGGCGCTTCCCATGGTCGGATGGGGTCGTGAAGAAGAAAGCTCTCGCGGCTACTGTGGCCGAGTTGGAGCGGATGGCCGACGATGGACGATACAAGATCGTGGCCTGCCACCATCCTCTGATGGCAGGCCCTCCAGGCTCACCCAATCCGACGATTGGTGGAGATCAGGCTTTCGCCGCCCTGGCGCGAGCCGGAGCGGACGTGGTCCTGTCAGGTCATGTGCATGACGCGTTCGATCTTACTTTCGATGTGGAAGGGCGAGCCTTGCGGATGATCGGGGCGGGTACTTTGTCGACGCGGTTACGCTCCAGCAGGCCATCGTACAATGTTCTGCGTTATCATCCGCAGAAGGGGCTGACGGTTGAACATCGCACGCTTGCGGGGGCCTGAACTGCCGAGTTTCATTTGACCGGAATCAAGGATTTGCTGCGCTTGGCGAGTATGCTGAACAATGAAGGGGTGGACTAGCGAAAGGGGATGACCATGCTTCGCCTGATGTCGGTGCTGTTCTCGATTGTCGGCACCACTCTGATGGGGATCGGAATCGTGGCCGTGCTGGTCATGGGGCTGGACACCTGGAAACCGATCATTCTCGCGGCCATAGCGGGCTTCGTCATCGCGGTTCCCGTCAGCTGGTTTGTCAGCCGTGCGATACTGAAAGGGCAGGACGCACCCTGACTGCAAATAATATCCAGACGAAAAAAGGCGGCTCCATGGGGAGCCGCCTTCTTGTTCGGTGGTTCGCGAAAACTTAGCGCTTCGAGAACTGGAAGCTGCGGCGAGCCTTGGCCCGGCCGTACTTCTTACGTTCGACCACGCGGCTGTCGCGGGTAAGGAAACCAGCAGCCTTGACCATGGAGCGCAGAGCAGGCTCGTACTTGGTCAGCGCCTGGCTGATACCGTGCTTGACCGCACCGGCCTGACCCGAAAGGCCGCCGCCCTTGACGGTTGCGACAACGTCATACTGACCCGAACGGTCAGTGATGTCGAACGGCTGGTTGATAATCAGGCGCAGCGTCGGACGTGCGAAATAGACTTCCTGATCACGGCCATTGACAGTGATCTTGCCGGTGCCGGGCTTCACCCATACGCGGGCAACAGCGTCCTTGCGGCGGCCAGTGGCATAAGCACGGCCCTGGGCGTCGATTTCCTGTTCACGCAACGGGGTGGAAGAAACGACCGGTGCCGCCGGGGCTTCCGCGGCGGCTTCAGCAGCAGGTGCGTTGCCGGTGATGTCCTTCAGGTCGGCGAGGTCGGAGACCGTGTTCGCTCCGTTATTCGATTCAGGGGCCATTATGCAGGAGCCTTGTTCTTGCGGTTCATCGAAGCGACGTCGAGCGTCTCGGGCTGGGTGCCGCCATGCGGATGCTCGGTGCCGGCATAGAGATGCAGCGCCTTCATCTGCGCACGGCCAAGCGGGCCGCGGGGAACCATCCGTTCAACTGCCTTTTCCAGCACGCGTTCGGGGAAGCGGCCTTCCAGGACCTTCGCAGCGGTGACCGCCTTGATGCCGCCGGCATAGCCGGTGTGCTTGTAGTAGGTCTTGTCCTTGAGCTTGTTGCCGGTCAGCCGGACCTTGTCCGCGTTGATGACGACGACATGGTCGCCGCAATCGACGTGCGGGGTGAAGCTGGGCTTGTGCTTGCCGCGCAGGAGGTTGGCGATAATCACCGCAAGGCGGCCGACTACCAGACCATCGGCATCAATCAGATGCCATTTCTTTTCCACCTCGGCCGGCTTGATCGACCGCGTGGTCTTGCTGAGCGCCTTCATGGGCTGTCAAATCCTCATATCTGAAAAATCTGCCGGTACGCGCGAACCATGATGCCGCATGCACCTGCGAAGGCGCGCCAATGTTCCCGAATCGCTCCAAAGTCAAGCGATTCCGGGCCCTGCCGAAGAGGTATAATAATACCGTAGCTCGTGACGCGGGAGATCAGGGGCGATCAGGTGGCGCCAATGCGCCGATCCAATTCACTGTCTCCACTGCTGCGGCATCGCACCGCCAGCCAGTAATGGCAGGTACTTCGTACGGGTGAATTTCGGCAAGCCGGGCGACTGCGGCATCGAGCAGGGCCGCGTCAGTTTTGAACAGGGCGCCGCATTCCGTCCCGCTGCTGCGTTCCCCGTTCCAGATATAGAGAGAACGTATGGCAGGCAAAATATTGACGCATGCCACCAGCTGCTCGTCCAGCAATTGTGCTGCGGCGGCTTCCGCAGAGGCGTCGTCGGCGAAGGGCGACCAGATCAGGGCCAGCCCACTTTCACTCACCGGGTGCGCCCTGCTGCATGTGCGCCCCAGGCTGTGGCGGCGACCAGCAGGGCCCCGACAAGCTGGTGCAACACGGCGAGCCACAGGGCGATGCCCGTCATCACCGTTGCAATCCCCAGCAGCACTTGTGTCCCGAACGTGGCATGCACTGCGATCGAAGCCGGACGACTACCTGCCCGACGGGCCCTGCGCGCCAATACGACCAGCAAGGCGACAACGACCCAGGCCCACCAGCGGTGAATGAAATGGATAAGGAAAGGGTCATAGAGGAACGCGTGTAGCGGACCTTGTGACCAATCGACGCCTTCGGGAAAGAAATGGCCCTGCATCAATGGCCAGTCACTGGCCACATAACCGGCCCTTTCCCCGGCAACAAACGCCCCGAACAGCAATTGCAGCGCCAGTGCAGCGAGGGCGAGTGCGCCGAAAGAAGTCAGCCGGGGCCGAGGTACGCCCCGCGCAACCGCTCTGAAGTCGAGCGCGGTCCAGACCAGAGCGCCCAGTGTCAACAGGGCGACCAGAAGATGCGTGGCGAGACGGAAATGGCTTACGCGATCGCCGGAATCGGTATGCAGGCCTGATGTCACCATCCACCAGCCGACCGCGCCCTGAAATGCGCCCAAGGCCAGCAGGCCGAGCAAACGAGCCTTGTAACCCTGGGGTATCAGCCCCTTGGCCCAGAACCAGATGAGAGGGAGCGCATAAGCCAGCCCGATCACGCGGCCGAGCAGCCGGTGGACCCATTCCCAGAAGTAGATGAACTTGTAATCCGCCAGAGTCATGCCCGCCGGGCCATTGACGTCCAGATACTGCGGAATCTGCTTGTATGCCTCGAATTCGGCTTGCCATTGGGCATCCGTCAGCGGTGGGATCGCACCCGTTACCGGCTTCCACTCCGTAATCGAAAGACCGGATTCGGTCAGGCGGGTGATACCGCCCACTGCAACCATCGCAACCACGAGGGCGGCGACAACGAAAAGCCAGCGGGCAAGTAGCAGCGCCGTCTCGTTTCGCGTTTGCCGCATTGCAATTCCTTCTTCTGCCGGAGCGACCATGGCGGGGCTTTTGGGCAAGCGATTGATAAAGTGCAAGCGAAGGATTCCCGTATTGCGACGGTTGCCCGTTGAAAGATGTTACAATGTATCATAGATAGTCGCCATGCGTGCTGCCCTGCTTTCGATTCGTCACCGACTGGACCGTGTCGGAATTGCCTTGTCCGGCCTCTGTCTCGTCCATTGTCTCGCTGGTCTGATGCTGGTGGCGGTGCTCGGGATCGGTGGTGGCTGGCTGCTCGCGCCCGAGATTCATCGCATCGGGCTGGCATTGGCTGTCGGGGTCGGGATCGTAACGATCGGCTTGGGAGTGCTGCGGCACGGACGGCTGGCGCCGCTCGTTCTCGGGGCAATCGGCCTTTCCCTGATGGCGTCGGCGCTGGCCGTCGGTCATGGGGTGGAAGAGGCGGTATTGACGATCTGCGGTGTCGTTCTTCTGGCCGCGGGACACATCCTCAACTTGCGTCATACGCATTGAGCGCTATCTGGCGGGCATGACGTCCGTTCTCTCCCTTGTAGTCAATGGTGAAACCCGCCGGGCGGCGCCCGGCTCGATCGCCGACCTTGTCCGCCAGCTCGATCTCCTGCCTGAAAAGGTCGCGGTTGAACGCAATGGCGAAATCGTGCCGCGTTCTACCCTGGCAAACGTGATGCTGGCCGACGGTGATGTGCTGGAAATCGTCCATTTCGTCGGCGGCGGTGCCGATGACGACAGCTGGGAGGTCGCGGGCCGGCGATTCACCTCCCGCCTGATTGTCGGTACCGGCAAATACAAGGATTTCGCGGAAAATGCGGCTGCGGTGGAAGCGAGCGGCGCTGAAATCGTCACAGTCGCCGTACGCCGGGTCAACCTGTCCGATCCCAAGGCCCCGATGTTGACGGACTTCATCGATCCGAAAAAGACCACTTACCTGCCGAACACGGCCGGATGCTTTACCGCGGAGGATGCGATCCGCACTTTGCGCCTGGCGCGTGAAGCGGGCGGATGGGATCTGGTGAAGCTGGAAGTGCTGGGGGAAGCGCGCACTCTCTATCCCGACATGCGCGAAACCCTGCGGGCGACTGAAATCCTGGCGAACGAAGGCTTTCTGCCGATGGTCTATTGCGCGGATGATCCCATTGCGGCCAAGCAGCTCGAAGAAGCAGGCGCGGTCGCCATCATGCCACTTGGCGCACCGATCGGATCGGGTCTTGGCATTCAGAACAAGGTGACGATCCGTCTGATCGTCGAAGGAACCAATCTGCCGGTGCTGGTCGATGCGGGCGTCGGAACGGCAAGCGACGCAGCGATTGCAATGGAATTGGGCTGCACAGGTGTGCTGATGAATACTGCCATTGCCGAAGCGAAGAACCCGTTGCGCATGGCGCGGGCGATGAAGCTGGCGGTAGAGGCGGGCCGCGAATCCTATCGTGCGGGACGCATGGCGACGCGGAAATATGCTGACCCGAGCAGTCCCCTCGCTGGTTTGATCTGATCCGCCCTCTTTGCGGATCAAAGCAGATCTAAGGGTTTCCCTGCCGATAAATTGGCATCGTTTACTGGTTGCTAACCATGTGTGGCCGATGATCGGTCCCGACGCGCCGCAAGGTGTGGCGCAAGGGGCAAGACGATGAACGATACCGGGACTGCCACTCTGACCATTGCCGAACTGCGCGAATTCGCCGGTTTCGATCCGGCTGAGCAGCGTTACATCAAACGCAGCCTGGATGTGGGGCTGGGTCGCCAGGACGCCTTCAAATTGTGGGCGCGGGATTCGGCGGAACTCGCTTCCATCCGCAGCCAATATGTCGCCTATCAGGATCTCAAGGCCTTGCGGGCGGAACAGCCGGATGAATTCACGTTCGACGGAATGATCGGCCCTTTCATGGGACAGCTGCTGCGCGTGACCGCATTCGATCTTGCGCAGGAACGGCTGTCTTGCTTCTCGGCCTATCGCTTTCTTTATGAACGTCTGCTGGGCCCGCATGCGAGACCGTGGTTGCCGGCAGCATTCTGTGGCGCGGCGGCCTTGCCGCAGATTCGCCCCGATCGACGCAAAATGCTGCTCCAGTCGTTAAGCGAATCCGCAGCGACGGCGCCGGGCTGGTCCGATCGCGAACCCAGCTTCTATCCCGAGTATGTCGAGGAGGAAGCGGCCTGACCGGAATGGCCTTGGGCCGCTATGACGTTTCAATTTCTGTAGAGCGCGTCCAGCCGATCGCCATAATGCTCGCGAATCTTGTGGCGGCGGATCTTCATGCTAGGTGTCAGTTGTTCGTTTGCGACTGAGAACGCCTCGTCCGCAAAGACGAACTGGCGTACCTTCTCGATTACCGAAAGATCCTGATTCACCCTGTCGACAGCGGTACGGATGACGGCTCTGAATGCCGGCAGGTTCTGCAGTTCCGCAAGGTCGAACCGCTCGTCATTGGCTTGTGCCCACTCCAGCGCCCATTCGGCATCCGGAACGAGCAGGCCGACAATGTAGGGCCGCCGATCGCCAGCCACCATCGCCTGCGCGATCTCCGGTTGCAGTGTCAGCATGCCTTCGATCTTCTGCGGGGCGATGTTATCGCCCTTGTCGTTGACGATCATGTCCTTCTTGCGGTCGGTAATGACTATCCGGCCTGCTTCATCGATATGTCCGATGTCGCCGGTATGTAGCCAGCCGTCGATCAGTGCGGCTTCGGTCTGGGGTCTGTTGTGCCAGTACCCATGCATGACGAGTTCGCCGCGGCACAGGATTTCACCGTCCTCGGCAATTTTCACTTCCACCCCCGGGAGCGGAGGCCCCACCGTATCCATTTTCAGGCCAGCTGAGGGTCTGTTGCAGCTGATAACCGGGCCGGCTTCGGTCTGGCCATATCCCTGCAACAGGGTCATGCCCATGGCAGTGAAGAAATTCCCGACATCGGGATTGAGCGGAGCCCCTCCGGAAACCAGGGCCTTGATCCGCCCCCCGAACCGTTGCCGGATCCGTGGCCGCAAGGTCCGGTCGAGGATGAAATCCATCGGCAGATCGCGCAATCGGCGCTTCCCCTTGATGGTGAGCGCGCGATCCATCAGGAAACTGGCAATCCGCCCTTCCTTCTCGATCTGTTTCATGATCCGGCTGCGCAACACTTCGAACAGGCGGGGAACCACGATCATGATTGTCGGGCGAACTTCGGCGATATTGCTGGCCAGCTTTTCCAGCCCTTCCGAATAATAGATCTGCGCGCCCAGCCCGATTGGCAGGAATTGTCCGCCAGTATGTTCGTAGGCATGGGAAAGCGGCAGGAAGGAGAGGAACACTTCGTCGCCTGGCCCGAAATCCTCATGCAAAACGGCAGTGGCGCCACCGACATTGCTCAGGATAGCGCCGTGATGCTGGGGCACCCCTCGTGGGGCACCGCCCGTGCCGCTGGTATAAATGATACAGGCCATGTCGCCACGGCCGACTTCGGACATGCGGCTTTCGACCGCGGCGCGGGCCGCTGCATGATCGCCAGCCGCCATTTTATTCCAATCGTGCCAGGTGAAGCTGCATTCCTGGCTATGCCTGAGCGGCTCCATGGCGATGAGATGTTCGGCAATACCGGACCGCATCATGGCCGGAAGCAGTGGCTCTGCAAGTTTGCCCGAAGATACGATTACCGCCCGCGCACCCGAATTGTCGAGAATGTGGAGATGGTCACGTTCCGTATTCGTGATGTAAGTGGGAACGGTGACGCAGCCGGCCGCCATGATCGCCAGATCGGCAACGCACCACTCCGGCCGGTTTTCGGACACCAGCACCACCCGGTCGCCGCGATTGAGGCCCAGTTCTCTCAGGCTTTCGGCCATGGTGCAGACTTGCCGCGCAGCCTCCGCCCAACTGAGAGATTTCCAGGTGCCGTCACCCTTGGTCCAGAGGAAGGGGCGATTGCCCAGGACATCAGCACGGGCAAGGAACAGGCTGACGAGATTGTTTGCCGCGTCGATATCCGAAAGCTGCACGCCCTACCCCCGTATCCCGGCCCCCGTCATAGGGGGCTAATACGAGGTTTATGACGCGTTAGTCTTTGCGGCAAGCCTCCGCAGGCCACCCATCCTATGGAATGATCGCTTCGCCCTCGCTGCGGGGGTCGGCTGCGCCGGTCCAGCCGTTCGGGCTACGAACGGCGGCATTGGTTTTCAGCGGCAGCTTACGCGCCGCGACCTTGTGCCCCAGTTCTTCAAGGCTTGGAATCATCGCTTCCAGAGTACTGCCCTGTTCGACATAAACTGTGTCTCCGGGCGCGAACAGCACAGGCAGGGACAGGGCCTGAGATGCGGTCAGTTTCCAGTCGATCACGCCGATGATGGCGCGGACGACCTGCGCTGGAATGGTGGCCCCCCCCGCCGCGCCGACCGCCATGAACAGCCTGCCGTCGGGCGCGTAGATGACAGTAGGCGACATGGAACTGCGGGGCCGCTTGCCGCCATCGACCCGGTTGGCGACGGGTTTGCTGTCCCTGGCTGGTACGAAACTGAAGTCGGTCAGCTCATTGTTGAGAAAATATCCTCCTACCATCATGCCCGAACCGAACGGGCCTTCGATAGTCGATGTATAGCTGACTGCGTTGCCGTCCTTGTCGATTGCGACGAAATGCGATGTCCCGGATTCAGGCGGCTCGACACCGTCCGATAATGGCGACCCGGCACCGGGCGGCGTGCCGGGGTTGACCTGTGCCATTGTGTCGACAGGGGAGATCAGCTTGCCCCGTGCGGCGAGATAATCCGGATCGGCAAGGCCGGCTACGGGCACCGCTACGAAATCGCTGTCCGCGAGATAGAGTTCACGATCAGCATAGGCGAGGCGCATGGATTCTGCGATCAGGTGCCAGGCCACCGGTGAAGTGGAGCCCAGCGCGGCGAGGTCGAAACCTTCCAGCTGCTTCAGAGTCGCAAAGACAGTCGTGGCGCCCGATGAAGGCGGGCCCATGCCGCAGATGCGATAACCGCGATAGGTACCACAGACCGCTGGACGCTCATGCGCGGAATAGGCTGCAAGATCGCTTTCCCTCATGCCGTCCGGGTGCGGCGTCTCAGCGGCGACGCGTGCCGCGACAGCCTTTGCATTCGCACCGAGATAAAATGCGTCGACCCCTTGTTGGGCGATGTCTTGCAGAGTTTGCGCCAGAGCCGGATTCCTGACCAGCGCACCTGCCGCCAGCGGCTCGCCCGCCTGATCGAAATAGAGCGCTTGCACTTCCGGATCGGCACGGGCGTGATCGTGGGCCGTTTCAAGGACATTGTGCAATCGAGGGCTGATGCGGAAACCGTCCCGTGCAAGGGCGATGGCCGGTTCGAACAGTTTGGCCCAGGCAAGCTTGCCATGGCGACGATGGGCTTCCTCAGCCAGCCGCAGGTTGCCGGGTACGCCTACGCTGAGACCGGACATGACAGCGTCCATGAACGGGAGAGGCTGGCCCTTGGTATCGAGGAACCAGCCGGGGAAGGCTGCCTTGGGCGCGGTTTCGCGCCCGTCGATGGTTTCAACCGCACCATCGGCTGCGCCGCGAACATAGAAGCCGCCCCCGCCGATTCCCGAACTTTGCGGCTCCACGACGTTGAGCGCCAGCATTGTCGCGATCGCGGCATCCGTTGCGCTGCCGCCTGCGCGCAGCATTTCAGCCCCTGCCTCCGCCGCGCGCGGGTCCGCCGCGCTGATGAGCCCGGTTTGTCTCTGTTCCCGGGTGACTGCTTCGTGTGGGGTGCCTGACACCGTAGTGCAGGCGCCGAGCAGCAAGGGGAGGGTGATGGCGCTGGCAAGGCGGCGAAAGAAGGTCGTCATGGCTATTCGCTCCCCACGGCTTCGGAAATGGAGGTGAACCCGTCCCGCCGCATGAGTAATTCGAGACCGCTGGTGATTTGCCCGGCAATTCCGGGCCCTGCATACACCATGGCGGAATACAGTTGCACCAGGCTGGCACCCGCCCGGATACGTGCCCACGCGTCTTCGGCCGTGGCGATGCCGCCAACCCCGACAAGGGGCATGGCACCGCCCGTCGCCTTGCGGAAATCGCGCAGTCGTTGTTGTGCGAGATCGCGCAAGGGGGCGCCCGACAGGCCTCCTGTCTCGTCCCGATGGGTCGACCGCAGGGGCGGGCGAGTGATGGTGGTATTGGATACGATCAGTGCCCCCAGCCCCTTATCCAGCGCAATTCGCGCGATGGCGTCAATATCCGCCGGTTCGAGATCGGGCGCGACTTTCAGGAAAACGGGCGGCCCATCTGTGCCCGTTGCTTCTGCTCGTGCTTCGAGGACGGCATCGAGCAGGCCGGTCAGCGCGCCTTCATCCTGCAGCGCGCGCAATCCGGGTGTATTGGGGCTGGAAATGTTCACTGCCAGATAACTGGCCAATGGTGCCATGGTGCGGGCCATTTGTGCGTAATCGGCGATGCGGTCCGGTGAATCCTTGTTGGCCCCGATGTTGATGCCGACAATCCCGCCGCGGCCCAGCCGTGCAGCCAACCGCGTCGCCGCTGCACCTGCCCCGCCATTATTGAAGCCCATGCGGTTGATCACTCCCCGGTCCTCGGTCAGGCGGAACAGGCGGGGCTTGGGGTTTCCGGCTTGCGGCAGCGGGGTAATCGAACCCACTTCGGCAAAGCCGAAACCAAGGCGGAGCAGCGCATCCGGAATTTCGCCGTCCTTGTCGAAACCGGCAGCCATGCCCAAGGGGTTTGGAAAATGGAGGCCGGCCACTTCGGTCGCCAATGCCGCCCTATGGGAAGTGCGTGGCGATCTGGCAGGCATGAATTTCAATGCCCGGATGGCAAGGCCATGCGCCCGTTCGGGGTCGAGCCTGTAGATGAGCGGGCGGACAAGGCGAAACAGCATGGATTGCCTATGGCAAAAGGGGCTGGCCCTGTCGATGGGCGGACCGGGAGCGCATCGGACCTCTCAATCGTCCGAAATGGCGGTAATTATTACGTATTCATAACAAAAAAGAGCATGTCTTGTCGCTTTCTTACAAGCAGATCGTCGCGAAAAGGAATAGTGGGACCATGCGACCCGAAGGGCTCGGTGCCTTTGCTGCAACGAGTTCCTCAACTTCATGGCGGCTCCTCTTCCTTGGGGAGCCGCCTTTTTTGCGCGGCGCACAGCCAATTCCCCCATTGAAAAGCCAATTCGCGGCCACTAGGTGAAACCGGAACGAATCAGTCTTATTTGACCGGAGCCGGAAATCATGCGCCTTTCGAGCATGGCCGATTATGCTGTTGTAACAATGAGCGCGGCCGCGCGTCATTGTGGCAGCGGGCGCGTATCTGCCGCTCAACTGGCGGACGAAACCGGTCTGCCCGCTCCAACGGTTCAAAAGCTGGTCAGCCGGCTGACCTCTGCCGGCCTGTTGCGTTCCATCCGCGGCGCGGGTGGGGGACTGCAGCTTGCCCGGCCGGCTGCGGCGATCAGCCTGGCCGATATTGTCGAAGCTGTTGAAGGCCCTGTTGCGCTTACTGCCTGTGTCGAGCAGGGGCGCCACGATTGCGCCTTGGAACAATGCTGCACCGTCCGGCCGCACTGGCCGGCGGTGAACGAGGCGGTGCGCGGGGCATTGGCACAGGTGCCATTGACCAGGCTCGCCCAGATGGAAGTTGTCGTATGACGGAAGAAATCAAGGACCTGCAAGCGCGTGAGGCTGCGGCGCGCGCCGCTGACTACGAGCATGGCTGGTCGGCCGATATCGAGCAGGAATTCGCGCCCAAGGGGCTGACGGAGGATACCGTCCGCTTCATCTCGGCCAAGAAAGGCGAGCCTGAATGGATGCTGGAATGGCGGCTGAAGGCCTTCCGCATGTGGCTGGATATGAAGGAGCCCGACTGGGCAAAGCTCGATATCCCGCCGATCGATTACCAGAATGCCTATTATTATGCCGCTCCCAAGAAGAAGGAGACGCTCAAGAGTCTGGACGAAGTCGATCCGGAACTGCTCAGGGTCTATGAAAAGCTGGGCATCCCGCTGGAGGAGCAGAAAGTGCTCGCCGGGGTCGAGGGTGCGCGCAAGGTTGCGGTCGATGCGGTGTTCGACAGCGTTTCGGTTGCCACCACTTTCCGTGAGGAACTGCAGAAGGCGGGAGTCATCTTCCTGTCGATCAGCGAGGCGATCCGTGAATATCCCGAGCTGGTGAAAAAGTGGCTTGGTCGGGTCGTGCCGCAGCATGACAACTATTTTGCCACGCTTAATTGCGCAGTCTTTTCCGACGGTACCTTCGTTTATATTCCGGAAGGCGTGCGTTGCCCGATGGAGCTGAGCACATACTTCCGCATCAATGCGGAAAATACCGGCCAGTTCGAACGCACTCTGATCGTCGCGGACAAGGGTTCGTACGTGTCCTATCTGGAAGGGTGCACGGCACCGCAGCGGGACGAGAACCAACTGCACGCAGCCGTAGTCGAACTGGTTGCGCTCGAAGATGCGGAAATCAAGTATTCGACAGTGCAGAACTGGTATCCCGGCGATGCCCAGGGCAAGGGCGGGATCTACAATTTCGTCACCAAGCGCGGGCTGTGCCAGGGCGCACGCTCCAAGATCAGCTGGACCCAGGTCGAAACGGGCAGTGCGGTCACGTGGAAATATCCATCCTGTGTCCTGAACGGGGAAGACAGCGTGGGCGAATTCTACTCCGTTGCCGTCACCAACAATTACCAGCAGGCCGATACCGGAACGAAGATGATCCATAACGGCGCGCGCAGCCGCTCCACCATCATTTCGAAGGGGATCAGCGCAGGCCGGAGCAACAACACCTATCGCGGACTGGTCCGCGTGGGGGCGAATGCGGAGGAAGTCCGCAACTTCACCCAGTGTGATTCCCTGTTGCTGGGCGACCGCTGCGGTGCCCACACCGTGCCTTATATCGAGGTCAAAAATCCGTCCGCCCAGATCGAACACGAGGCGACTACCAGCAAGATCAGCGACGATCAGTTGTTCTACGCCATGCAGCGCGGATTGGGTCAGGAAGAGGCAGTGGCGTTGATCGTCAATGGTTTCGCGAAGGAGGTCTTGCAGCAGTTGCCGATGGAATTTGCGGTCGAAGCTCAGAAGCTGCTCGGTATCAGCCTCGAAGGGAGCGTGGGATGAGCGTGCGCCCAAAATTGACCGTTGCGGCCGAAGCGCCTGCCGGGGAAGCCGGTGCTTCAACCGCAGACAAGACGCGCGGCTGGAACATCTCTCCTGCCCGCGCCGAAAAACTCAAGGAACGGGCGCGGGACATGCGCCGCAATCCGACCGAGGCCGAAGTTGTCCTGTGGGATCGGCTGAAGGACAAGGGTGTGGGCGGATTTTCCTTCGCCCGCCAGGTGGTGATGGGATCGGCCATCGTCGATTTTGCCTGCCGTTCCCGCTGGCTGGTGGTCGAGACCGGCGGCGAGAGCGAGGCCGAGGCAACGCGCAATGCGCTGAGCGACCGCAAGCTGACAGAAGTCGGGGTGCGGGTGCTGCGCTTCTCGGATGCGCAGATTATCGGCGATATTGAGGCGGTTGTGGCTGCGATCCTCGAAGAACTGAGCAAGCCTTTCGAAAGGCCCGGTTCCGCGGGACCGCGGCGTGACGATGCCCGGCCCCACAGGGAGCGGTCAGGCAGGGGCCGACCGGGAGGAGGGCGTCCGCAGCGGCCCTATGATGCGGGGAAACGCCAGTGAATGCGGCAGGTTGGATTGCCTTTGCAGTTGCCGCAGAGACCGGCACATCCAGATGGAATCGGAAAAATTGATGCTTCGAATTGACAATCTTCAGGCCGAGGTGGCCGGCAAACCGATCCTCAAAGGGCTTTCGCTCGATGTCAAACCAGGCGAAATCCATGCGATCATGGGCCCGAATGGCGCTGGCAAGTCGACGCTCGGCTATACGCTCGGCGGTCGGCCCGGGTATGAGGTGACGGGCGGCACAGTGGCTTTTGACGGGCAGGACCTGCTCGCACTGGAACCGCATGAGCGGGCATCGGCAGGACTGTTTCTCGGTTTCCAGTACCCGGTCGAGATTCCCGGTGTCTCCTTCGTCCAGTTCCTGCGCGAAGCGCTCAACGCGCAACGCAAACAACGTGGGCAGGACCCGCTTTCGGGAGGAGAATTCCTCAAGCTTGCGCGGGAAAAGGCTGCGCTGCTCAAACTCGACATGGATATGCTGAAGCGCCCGGTGAATGTCGGCTTCTCCGGCGGGGAGAAGAAGCGCGCCGAAATGGTCCAGATGGGGATTCTCGATCCCAAACTCGCTGTGCTGGACGAAACGGACAGTGGGCTCGATATCGATGCGCTGCGCGTGGTGGGCGAAGGAATCAATGCGATCATGCGGCGCCCGGACAAGGCCGTGCTGCTTATAACCCATTACCAACGTCTGCTCGACTATGTGAAACCGGATTTCGTCCACGTACTGGCAGCGGGCCGGATCGTGAAATCGGGCGGTCCCGAACTCGCGCTCGAACTCGAACGCGTAGGGTACGAGACGGTGGCGGCGTGACGGAAGCTCTCGCGATCCCGACGACCCGCGATGAGGATTGGCGTTACGCAGATGCCGATTCCCTCGCCAGCGCCGATCCGGCTGCTTTGAGCAACTGGACGGAATGGCAGGTCGCGCCCGGAGAGATCCGGCGGGAATACCGCGTGTTTGCGTCGAGTGACGATACAGCCGGACTGGTCGAGCGATTGCGCGTCCGCGTCGGCAAGGGTGGGCGTTTCGAACTCGCCATCGTCAATGCCGCCGGGCACTATGCACGCGTCGAAGTGGAAGTAACGCTGGAGCAGGGGGCCCATTTCGAATTCGGCGGGGTCACGATCGGTGGCGGCGAGAAGGTGCAGGAATTCGTCACTCGCGTGATTCATGCCGAGCCGGAAGCGACGTCGCAACAGGTCGTGCGCGCGGTTCAGTGGGGCCGGTCGACCGGTAATTTCCTTGGCCGTATCGAGGTTGTGCGCGATGCGCAGAAAACCGATGCGGGCCAGAACTTCAAAGCGATTCTGCTGGAAAAAGGCGCCAGCGCCAACACCAAGCCGGAACTGGAAATTTTCGCCGACGACGTCAAATGCGCCCATGGCGCTGCGATCGGCGCGCTCGACCGGCAGGCTGGATTTTACATGGCATCGCGCGGGATCCCGCCGGAATTGGCGCGGAAGCTGTTAGTGCGAGCGTTCATAGCCGATGCTTTCGAAGGGGTGTCGGACGAAACCGAGCAGACACGGCTACTCGATGCCGCGCTGGATGCCCTGAATGAGGCCGCGCTGTGATTGAAGCAACCTCATCAACGCGCAAGGCGGATTTTCCCGGCCTGCTCACGGCTGAGGGGAAGACGTGGCATTATCTCGACAGCGGTGCCACCGCGCAGAAGCCACAGGCCGTGATCGACGCGACTGTTGCCGCGATGGGCCGCGATTACGCCACTGTGCACCGGGGCGTATATGCCCGTTCCGCCGATATGACGCTGGCTTTCGAGGCCGCCCGGCGCACTGTCGCCGCGTTCGTCGGTGGCAGCGAGGATGAGCTGGTCTTTACGCGCGGAGCGACGGAAGCGATCAATCTGGTCGCCGCGACCTGGGGCGCGAAGAACCTCAAGGCCGGTGATCGCGTGCTGTTGTCGGTGCTGGAACACCATTCCAACATCGTTCCGTGGCAATTGCTGCGGGATCGGACGGGGGTTGCGATCGACGTATGCCCGCTGACCGCCGACGGCCGGATCGATCTGGACGCGGCGGAACGGATGCTGACACCCGCACACAAGCTGGCCGCATTCGCGCATGTCTCCAATGTTCTCGGTTCGGTACTCGACGCGCGGCGCGCGGCGGATATGGCGCATGCGGTGGGGGCAAAATTCCTGCTCGACGGATGTCAGGCGGTGCCACGCATGAAAGTGGACGTCGCGGCGCTCGATTGCGATTTCTACGTGTTCTCCGCACACAAGCTCTATGGTCCGACAGGGATCGGTGCCTTGTGGGCGCGGGCGGAAATCCTTGCGGATATGCCACCTTATCAAGGTGGCGGTTCGATGATCGACCGCGTCACTTTCGAGCGTACGACCTATGCGCCCCCGCCCCAGCGGTTTGAGGCCGGCACCCCGGCAATTGTCGAGGCGATCGGGTTCGCAGCGGCTACCGACTATGTGTCCGCCATCGGGGTGGAAACGATCGAGCGACATGAAAATGCGCTGGTTTCCCGCTTGCGCGATGCCTTGCGCGGAATGAACGACGTAACCCTGTTCGGGCCGGAGCAATCCGCCGGGATCGTCAGTTTCGCGCTTGATGGCGTGCATCCACACGACCTCGGCACGATAATGGACGAAGAGAATGTCGCAATCCGCGCCGGGCACCATTGCGCCCAGCCCTTGATGGACCATCTCGGCGTTCCGGCGACGGCCAGAGCCAGTTTCGGCCTTTACAGCGATGACAGCGATATCGATGCCCTGCTGCGCGGCATCGACCGCACCAGGAGAATCTTTGGATGACCGACGAGCCCGAGAAATTCAGCGTCGAGGAAGTGGAAAGCGTGGAGCAGCCGCGCCGCGCCCGTGTGGACGATGCCGCCGGGGCATCTGCCGGCCCGGATTCGAAGCACAAGCCGGATTATCTCGAAGGCTTCCTCAAGGAAAAACCGCAGGGCGTGGCCCCCGGCGAGCCGGGCGGTGCGTTGTACGATGGCGTGATCGCTGCCCTGCGCGAGATCTACGATCCCGAGATACCGGTTAACATCTACGATCTCGGTCTTATCTATGGTGTGGATGTGTCGAACGACGGGGATGCCCGGGTGACGATGACATTGACCACGCCGCATTGTCCCGTTGCCGAATCGATGCCGGGTGAAGTGGAATTGCGCATCGGATCGGTCCCTGGCGTACGCGATGCGGAGGTTGCCATCGTATGGGATCCGCCGTGGGACCCATCGAAAATGAGCGACGATGCGAAGCTCGAACTGGGAATGTTATGATGACCGAGACGAAAACCCGTATCCGTCCTGCTGCCGTCATCCTGACGCCATCGGCGGAACAGCGCATTGCCTACCTGATGGGGCAGGCACCGGATGATGCCATCGGCGTCAAGCTGTCCACTCCGCGCAGGGGTTGTTCGGGCCTTGCCTATTCCGTGGATTACGTGACCGAGGCAGATCCGATGGACGAACGGATTGAAACGCCGGGCGGCACTTTCTTCATCGACGGGGCCAGCGTCCTCTATCTGATCGGCAGCACGATGGACTGGAAGGAAGACGATTTCACCGCAGGTTTCACATTTGAAAACCCCAATGCCAAAGGCACTTGCGGCTGCGGTGAAAGCTTCATGGTCTGAACGGCTTCAGTCGGGTGACGCTCCGGCAATCGCCTGATTATCTGCGCAGGGCCGCGACGCAAGCCGCCCGATCAACATCCTGCCCGTCACTGGCGCGTCGAGCATCGACATAAGTTGCGCGCGGGCTGGCCCCCTGCGAAGGCGGGTAGAGATAGACATCCAGCACGCAGGGCGTACCGCTGAATTGCAATTTGTGGGCATCACCTTCCGTCACATTCAGGCGCGGCTGCCCGAATTGCCGGATCAAGGTGTTGGCGTCGGCCCCGATTACTCCCTCAAGACCTGGCAAGTTCATCGGGCGAGCGGGCCGCCACCGCGTAACCGGCCGTTGCGGCGCTGTAGGAGGCACCCGGACCGAGCCGGGGGACTTTGGCCCGCCTGGCTGGCTGGGGCTCACACAGGCAGCGACCAGCGGCAAGAGTGCAAGGGGCAGGATCAGTTTGGGCGACATGAAAGCTCTTTCAGCATACGGGGTCGGTGTGATGCGGGCTTTGGCCCAAGTCAACGTGTCCCGGTGGTGAACGGGCTATTGTCGTTCTTGGCCTCTGATGCTTGAGCAGCTAAGCGCCGATCATATTACGGTTTCAGACAGGAATTTCTATGTCCGCTCCCCGATACGATGTTCTGGCTATCGGCAATGCCATTGTCGATGTGATGTCCCCCTGTGAAGACGAATTGATCGAGGAACTGGGCCTGTCACGCGGTGGCATGATGCTGGTGGACATGGAGCGGGCGCACGAGCTTTACGATGCGATGGGGCCCGCGCGGGAAATTTCAGGCGGGTCGGCGGCCAATACTCTGGCGGGACTTTCCGCGTTGGGCCTGCAATGCGCATTCATCGGCCAGGTTGCCGACGACCAGCTTGGCGAAGTGTTCGCGCACGATATTCACGCGGTCGGCATCGACTTCGACACTCTGCCCCGCACAGGTGCGCCTTCGACAGCCCGCTGCCTGATCTTCGTCACGCCCGATGGGCAGCGGACGATGAACACCTTCCTCGGCGCGTCGCAATTCCTGCCAGCCGATGCGCTGGACGAAGAACTGATTGCCAGCGCGTCGGTGCTGTTCCTCGAAGGTTATTTGTGGGACCCGGAAGAGCCGCGTGCAGCCATGAAGAAGGCGATTGCGGCAGCCAAGGCCGCTGGTCGCAAGGTGGCTTTTACATTGTCGGATGCTTTTGTGATCGAGCGGCATGGCGACGATTTCCGGGCATTGATCGCGGCGGGGGACATCGACATCCTGTTTGCCAACAAGATGGAACTGGCGGCCCTGACCGGGGAAGAGGATTTCGACACCGGACTGGCCCAGCTCGCACCCAAGGTGCCGGTGCTGGTCGTCACGCGCAGCGAACACGGCGCTGTTGCAGTCAGCGGCGGAGAGCGGGTGGATGTCGCAGCAGAACCGGTCGGGGAAGTCGTCGATACGACGGGGGCAGGCGACCTCTTCGCGGCTGGATTTCTGGCCGGGCATGTGCGCGGGGCAAACCTCAAGGACTGTCTCGCCATGGGGGCGGTCGCTGCGGCGGAAATCATTTCGCACTACGGCGCGCGGCCGGAAGAAGACCTGAAGGCGTTGGTGCAAAAACGATTCGATTAGAATCGTTTACCGCACTTTCGAGGTGCAGCATTTGCCGGTTCTCACCCATCCTGCCGCAAACAGCGGCGAGCGGGGCAAACATGTTCGCTTGCCATAGGCGGGCAGTGTAGCCTTGCCGTTGGAAATCGAAAATCAAGGGTGAGGAAAGCGACATGGAGGTGGTGCTGGTTTACGACATGCGCGCGCCGGATTTCGGCACGCCACGGTCGCAGCTCTTTTCAACCGCACTGGATATGGCGGGCTGGGCGGACGATCTGGGGATCGACGTAATCGGGTTTGGTGAACACCACCAATCCGATGACGGATACAACCCCTCTCCGCTTGTCATGGCCGCGGCAGTCGCAGGGCGCACGAAACGCATCACTCTGCGTTCGGCAGTGCTGCTGGCGTCTTGTTACGATCCTGTCCGCCTGGCGGAAGATGTCGCAGTGCTGCAAATCGTCAGTGGGGGGCGTTTCGAGCTGGGGCTGGGTTTCGGATATCGTCCGAAGGAATTTGCGATGTATGGCCGCCGGGCGGAAGACCGGTTTGATCACACCTGCGAAGTAGCAAAGGTGCTCCGGCGCGCATGGAGCGGGGAGCCGTTCGAATATGAAGGCCGTCCAGCCCTGATCTCACCGCTTCCGGAAAAGCGGGTGCCTGTCATGTTGGGGGGTATCGCACCCAAGGTTGCCCGCGCCGCAGCCCACGTGGCGGACGGTTTGCTGGTGCCGTTGTTCGGCCCCGATCCGTGGGAAACCTATCGCGAGGAATGCCGCAAGGCAGGGAACCCTGATCCTGGCAATTATCCCGAGCAGGGGCCCGGCTTCCTCTGGATATCGGAAGACCCGGACCGCGATTGGGAATGGCTGCTGCCTCATATCAAGCATGTCATGCATTCCTACGCGCAGTTCACTGCCGAGGCGGAGCAGGCGACGGTCAGTCCTTACAGCACGAACATCTCCGACGAGACGATCCGTGAAAGCGGGGAATATCAGGTGCTGACACCGGATGAGGCAGTGGAACTGGTGAAAGGGCTGGGCGACAACAGCTCACTCTACCTTTCCCCCTTCTTCGCGGGAATTGCGCCGGAAGAAGGCTGGAAAATGCTGCGTCTCTACGAACAGTATGTTCATCCGCACGTGCCGCAGGGCATCAAACCCAACTGGCGGCACACCGAATGAGAGTATGCGGGCAGGTCATGGCATAAGCAGCCGCTTATTCCTGCGGCGATAAGCGCAGGTGCAATCGCCAGGCCGGGTGCGGATTACCAATGTCCTCGCATGTTTCCATGCCGAGGATTGCCCGATGACCGCTGAACTATCCGCACCACGCCGCTGGGACCCGATCGTAAAATTGACCCACTGGGGCATCGTTGTCGCCATAATTCTCAATGCCATTGTCACCGAGGAAGGAAGCGGCTGGCACGTCCGGGTCGGCTATGGCCTTGCCGCCCTGCTCGGCTTGCGACTGTTGTGGGGCATTGTCGGCCCGCACGAAGCGCGCTTCACCGCCTTCCCGCCCAGTCCTTTCCGTGCAATCGGCCACATTCGGGAAATCGGCCAGGGCCAAGTGACGCACCATCGGTCGCACAATCCGCTGGGTGCGCTGATGGTCTACGCGATCTGGGCGTGCCTTGCCGCGATCATTGCGAGCGGCATCGCGATGGCGGGTGCGCCGCCGTCCGATCCCTTCGCAGCCAGTCATGAGGAGGCCGAAGAACATGCTGTTGCCAGTCCTGCGACCAGCGATGACGAAGATGAGGATGAACGCGAGGAAGAGGGTGGTGCCGGCGAAGAGATGATGGAGGAAATCCATGAGATCGGCGTGAATCTGCTTTACGTTCTGATCGCGTTGCACCTGATGGGTGTGGTCTTCGAGACGCGCCGCAGCGGCAGGCAGATCGTGACTGCCATGCTGCCTTGGGGTAACCGCCGGAGTCGATGAACGGGAACGTCACCTCCAATCGGATGAAAGGCCGTGACCGGCAAGTGACGCTGGTCGCGGCCATCGCCGTGGTGCAGGCCATTGCCGCGACCTTTTTCGTTGCCGATGCAATCGGCGATGTCGCGGCCGACGGGCTGTCCACGCATATCGTGATCGAAGGGCTGATCGCCTTTGCGCTTTTCGCCGGGGTGGCACTAGGCGTCTGGCAGGTGCGGATCATGCTTCGGCTGGCACAGCGCCGTGATGAAGCTCTCGCAATCGCTTCGGGCGCGCTGGCGGAACACATCGGGCATCGTTTTTCGGAATGGGGTCTGACCGATGCGGAATCGGATGTGGCCTTGTTCGCGCTGAAAGGATGTGACGTGGCCGAAATCGCGCGGCTGAGAGGGGCTGCTGCCGGAACTGTGCGGGCACAGCTCAGCCGGATTTACGCGAAGGCCGGCGTCACCGGGCAGGCGGGCCTGGTCAGCCTGTTCTTCGAAGACCTGCTCGGCTGAGCGGAACCGCTAACCTGCGTCCTGTTCGCGCGCCACTTCGCGCCAGCCGATGTCACGCCGACAGAAGCCGTCCGGGAAATCGAGAGCATCGACGGCCTTATAAGCTGCGGCTTGCGCTTCGGTGACGTCGGCCCCGCGTGCCGTCACGTTCAACACGCGTCCGCCGCTTGATTGCAGAACGCCATCCGGGCTGAGAGCTGTCCCGGCGTGAAAGACTTTGGCTCCGGTCGCCTCGGCCTTGCCGATCCCAGCGATGGTGCCGCCCTTTTTGGGGGTGCCGGGATAGCCCGCTGCGGCCACCACCACTGTCAGCGCCGTGTCGGCGGAAAAGCGAGGGGCGGAACAGGCGGCAAGGCGATTTTCCGCGCAAGCGAGCAACAATTCGCCCAGATCGTCTTCGAGCCGCATCATAAGGACCTGACATTCGGGATCCCCGAACCGGCAGTTGTATTCGATCAGCTTCGGTCCCTGCGCGGTCAGCATCAGTCCGGCATAAAGAACGCCCGAATACGGTGTGCCTTCATTGGCCATCGCTCGCACAGTGGGGGCGATGATCCGTTCGATCACTTCGCCTTCGAGTAAGGGCGTCAGAACGGGAGCGGGGCTGTATGCGCCCATGCCGCCGGTGTTGGGCCCGGTATCGCCTTCCCCGACCCGCTTGTGATCCTGGGCACTGCCGAACGGAACGATCGTTGCCCCGTCGGTCAAGGCGAAGAAGCTGGCCTCTTCGCCGGTCATGAATTCCTCGATCACCACTTCGGCACCGGCTTCGCCGAAGGCACCGCCGAACATATCGGTCAGAGCGGTTTCCGCTTCCGTCCGATCTTCCGCGATGACCACGCCCTTGCCTGCCGCGAGACCGTCCGCCTTGAGCACATAGGGGGCGGTGAAACCGTCCAGTGCGGCCCTGGCCTGATCCAGCGATGTGGTGCGGACATAACCTGCGGTCGGGATGCCGGTGCGTTCGCACAAGTCCTTGGTGAAACCCTTGCTGCCTTCCAGTTGCGCTGCGGCCTTTGACGGTCCGAACACCGGAACGCCGCCAGCGCGCAGTGAATCGGCCAGCCCATCGACCAGCGGAGCTTCCGGCCCGATAACGACCAGGCCAATGCGTTTATCTTCGCAAAATGCAGCAACTGCTGCGTGGTCAGTCAAGTCCAGCGAAACCAGTTCGGCATGTTGCGCAATCCCCGGATTTCCCGGAGTGGCGTAGAGCGTTTCGCCTGCCTGTGTCACAAGGCGGGATTGCGCCAGCTTCCAAGCCAGCGCATGTTCGCGTCCGCCCGACCCTGCCAAGAGGATGTTCATGCCCGATCCCTTCGATGAAAATGCCGTATCTGCCGGGCTGGTAGCGAACGGGAGCGTTGGGGACAACGCCCGGCTTGGCCATAACGAACCGCTTTCGATCAGCGAGATCTCCTCCATGCTCAAACGCACGGTGGAGGAACGCTTCGGATTCGTGCGCCTGCGCGGGGAATTGTCTGGTGTGAAGCGTGCGGCTTCAGGTCACCTCTATTGCAGTCTCAAGGATGAAAAAGCCCGGCTCGACGGGGTGATGTGGCGTGGCAGCGCTCAACGCCTGCCGTTCATGCCGGAAGACGGGCTGGAAGTGATCGCCACGGGCAAGCTGACGACCTATCCCGGTCGTTCCACCTATCAGATCGTGATCGAGCGAATGGAGATCGCGGGCGAAGGGGCGCTGCTGGCGCTGTTGGAAAAGACCAAGGCCCGGCTTGAGGCGGAAGGACTGTTTGCCCCGCAACGCAAGCGGCCCCTGCCGTATCTCCCGCGTACGATCGGGGTTGTCACTTCGCCAACCGGCGCCGTGATTCGGGACATCCTCCATCGCCTCGCGGACCGATTCCCCAGCCATGTCATAGTCTGGCCGGTTCTGGTGCAGGGGCAGGGATCTGCGGAACAGGTGGCTGCGGCGATACGGGGCTTTTCCGATCTCGACGGGAATGGCTCCGTTGCACGCCCCGATCTGGTGATTGTCGCGCGCGGCGGCGGTTCGATTGAGGACTTGTGGAGCTTCAACGAAGAAGTTGTTGTCCGCGCCATTGCCGATTGCACCATCCCGGTGATCTCTGCGGTCGGGCACGAGACGGACACCACGCTGGCGGACTACGCGGCGGATCGGCGTGCACCCACACCGACTGCCGCAGCGGAGATGGCGGTACCGGTGCGGGCAGAACTTGCTGCGTTTCTCGATGAACTGGCATTGCGGAAGAAGCGCGCCATTCTGCGCCCTGTCGGGCTGGGCCGCGAACGGTTGGATGCGCGTGCACAACGGTTGCCCAAGCCAGAGGCCTTGCTCGCCCCGCAGGCGCAGAAGCTCGACGATCTGTCCGACCGTCTGCGTCGGGGGCTGGCTGATCGCGCGACCGGTGAACGGGAGCGATTGCAGGCCCATGCCGCACGTCTTTCCGCACCGCTCCTGCTGGCGCGTGTCGACCGGGCGCGTGATCGGCTGTCGGCGGCACGGCTGGTGCCTGCGCTGTTGACGCAGCGTGTTGCGACGCAAAGCGACCGTTTGGCGAGTCTGGAGCGGTTGCGGCTGCAACTCGATCCCAGGGCGCCCTTGCGGCGGGGTTACGTGCTGGTCACCGATCCTCAGGGCGCGGTGGTCAAGGACCGGGAAACAGCGACAGGGAAGCCTTCCCTGGTGCTGGAGTTCGAGGATGGCCGGCTTGATGTCATTCCTGCGAGCGGGGCTGCGTCTCGCCCGTCGCCCGCCCGCTCCAAGGCTCGGCCTGCCGAATCCGGTGAACAGCCCAAATTGCTTTGATGGGTGGGCTTTGGTAGGGCAGGAGAATGCTGATGTCCTCCAACGATGCCGTGGCCAAACTGCTTTACGGCCCCAATGAATTTCGGGTTTTGAAAGCCGGCAATCACGTCCTCTGCGCGGTCACGGGAGAGCCGATTCCGCTGGATGAACTGCGGTATTGGAGTGCGCAGCGACAAGAAGCTTATGCTTCGCCGGAAGCAGCGACGAAGCGTCTGCTGGGTCAGGCGTGATCCGCCGTTCGTTACCGGTCGTTGCGGCAGGTGGTGTGATTGCCTTGCTCGCTTTGGCGAGCTGCGGTGCATCTCTGGCCGATGAAAGAAATACAGCGGTGCTCGATCCAGCTCCTGCTCCCACAGTCAACACCCCGGCGCCTGTTCCCAAGGCGCCTGTCGGTCCGGCCGATTTCGTCTTTTCCGGCGAATTGACTCAAGGCGGCTGGATTCGCGGGACGGTTCCTGCCGGCACAGTGGAAGCCACGCTCGACGGTGCTGACTTGCCGGTTGCGGCGGACGGCACGTTTTTCGCCGCTTTCGATCGTGATGCCGGGACGAGCGCGAAGCTGGTGGCGGTGCTGGGCAATGGCCGGCGGATCGAACACTCGCTGGCGATTTCACCGCGCGCGTGGAAGATCGAGCATATCAATGCGGCTCGCCGTCCAGGCGGTCCGACCGAAGCGTTCATGAAGATTCGTCGGCCTGAGCTGGCGCGTATCGTTGCGGCGCGGGCTGTGAATGCGGACAGCGATGGCTGGCGACAGGCGTTCATCTGGCCGGTTACCGGGCGGATTTCCGGCCGGTTCGGTTCGCAGCGTATCTATCGTGGAGAGCCGGGCAGCTATCACGGCGGCATCGACATCACTACCGGCACCAGCGGGACCCCGTTCGTTGCGCCCGCCGACGGCGTCGTGGTGCTGGCGGCCGATGCCCCGTTTACGCTCGAAGGCAACTTGTTGATGATTGACCATGGGGATGGCCTGAACAGTGCTTTCCTCCATTGTTCGGCGATCCTGGTGAAAGAGGGGGATCGCGTGAAGCAGGGGCAGGTAATCGGCAAGATTGGCGCGTCCGGCCGCGCCACGGGCCCGCATCTGCACTGGAGCCTGAAATGGCGCGATGCGCGGCTGGATCCCTTGCTGTTCACTGGCCCGATGAAGTGACAGCAATCGGATACTTGGCCGCCTGACTGCCTTCGCCTAGAGCGCGCTCATGCGCCGTATCGCGATTGTCCTGTTTTGCAGTGTGTTGCTGGCGCTGAGTTGGTGGCGCAGCCCCTTGCCGTCCGCCGACAGCGATCCGCGTGTGACCTTCGCCGCGTTACCCCTCCCCGACCGCCCTGCGTTCGGCCCGGGCCTGTCGCTGGAGGGTGTGTGGGTGTTGCGTGGGGAAGGGGACGATTTCGGGGGCTATTCCGCGCTCGTCTCGCTTGGAAATGGCAATCTCCTCTCGGCGAGCGACAGGGGCCGCTACCTGCGCTTTGCCGATCCGTCACGCGGAGAGCCGCAGCCCCGGATGGGCTGGTTCCTGATGAAACCGAACGAGGACAAGCGGGAGGCCGATTGCGAATCCCTGACACGGGACCCGGCAACGGGTACTCTCTGGGCGAGCTATGAGCACAGCAACGCGATTGTCCGTGCCGATACCAGGGGCAGGCGTCAGCGCACGGTACGTCCTGCCGCCATGCGGGACTGGCCGTCCAATGGCGGGCCGGAAGCCATGCTGCGCCTGGCCGACGGGCGCTTTCTCGTCCTGTCCGAATCCCGCGAAGGCTGGTTCGCCCGGATCGGGCCAGCTCTGCTGTTCCCGTCGGACCCGGCGGAAGGCGCAAAACCGGTTACGTTCCATTTTCAGCCGCCGTCCGGCTATCGCCCCACCGATCTCGGTCAATTGCCCGATGGGCGCATTCTGGTGCTGGTAAGGGCAATGCAATTCGTTCCGCCTGGATTTTCGGCAAAGATCCTGATCGCCGATCCTGCGGACATTCGCGAAGGCGAAACGTGGGAGGGCAAGATCATCGCCGATCTCGCTGCGCCTTTACCGGAAGACAATTATGAAGGGCTGGCGGTGGAACCGGCAGACGATGGTTCCGCGACCGTATGGGTCATTTCCGATGACAATCGCACCAGTTTCCAGCGAACGATACTGCTTAAGCTGCATTGGCAGCCACAGGTGCGTTGATGGCGCGTAAAAAGGGCGCGCGGCCAACCGCACGCCCTTTTTAAAGCTTTGCTGGACGGGGCCCTGTGGGCCCGGCCGTTTAGGCCGCGGCCTGTGCCTTCGCCAGTTCGCGCTTCACCTTGCGAGCGCGCGGGGAAAGCTTGGCATCGGCCGTCTTGAGCAGCCAGTTGTCGAGGCCGCCGTTATGTTCGACCGAACGCAGACCATGCGTGCTGACGCGGAACTTGAAGCTCCGGTCCAGCTTTTCAGACAGCAGCGTAACGTTCTGCAGGTTGGGCAGGAACACGCGCTTCGTCTTGTTGTTGGCGTGGCTCACGTTGTGGCCGACTTGACGGCCTTTGCCGGTCAGTTCGCAAATCCGCGACATGGGTAATCTCTCATTCGAAAAGCTGGGGGAAGATCCCGGAAAGCGGCGCGCATAGCGGGGGCATGGCGAATCGTCAAGCAAATCGGCGGCATTGCGGGTTCGTCCATGCGGGTTTAGCGCTTCACTCATGACTCGCTGGCCCCTTCCCGCACCGATGACCGACGCTCTGGCGGAAGCGCGGACTGCCGCGGACATGGGTGAAGTGCCGGTGGGGGCTGTGGTGGTCAAGGACGGGAAAGTAATCGCCCGCGCTCACAATGCGCCCCGCACATTGCACGATCCCACGGCCCATGCCGAAATGCTGGCGATTCGCCGTGCGGCCGAGCTTCTGGGAAATGACCGGCTTGACGGTTGTGAGCTCTGGGTCACGCTGGAACCGTGCGCGATGTGTGCCGGGGCGATCGCCCATGCCCGGATCGCGCGTCTCTATTACGGGGCGTCGGATGCAAAAGGCGGCGCTGTGGAACATGGGGCCCGGGTATTCGAACAGAAACAGTGCCTGCACCGGCCGGAAGTCTATTCAGGCATGGGTGAGGCCGAGGCTGCGGAATTGCTGCGGGATTTCTTTCACGCGCGGCGTTGAAGGGCAGGCGTGGTCGGCAGCGCTTACAGCCCTCGCCAGATTTTGGCTTTCGCGGCATTGCGTGCGCCGAACTGGCCGGGTGTACAGCGCGCGGGCATGAAGTCCTTGCCATAGCACAGCCGCACTTCCTTCAGCCATCCGCGCGCGTTCAGCCTTACGCCGATCTGTTCGGGCTTCCACGCAGGATTACCATCGACAAAGGCCTGGCGGATGGCACCGGCATTGAGCCCGTCTTGCCGCGAAAGCCGGTCAAGATCGGGTAGCCTTAGCGAATCCCACAGGATCCGGCCGATCCTGAAATACGTTTCGGGATGGCGGACCATGCAGGCACCATGCTTGGCCCATTCGTGGGCCATCAGCCGTGTTGATGGCGTCAGGCAAAGGTGCTGGCGCAACAAGGCCGGAGAAGGGGTGCGCGGGGTAGGGCACCATTGCGGCCAGCGGCCGCTTGAGCCTTCCGGCCACAGTCCATGCACGACAAGACCGAACCGGCCATTGCGCCCGGAGCACTGGATGGCATCGGCGGCGCGACTTTCGCGCCCGCGGCAATATTCCGGCGACCAGCTGAGGGAGAGCGAATATCCCTCGACCGGGATGCGTCGGACCGGTCCGTCCGGCGCGATTTTCGGCACGGCAGGCAGCGTGGACGGCACGCGGCATTGATAGGCCTGGGCCAGCGCCGGTGTGGCGGCCGCCAGTACCGGCAGGGCGAGGATTGTCGTGGCCAGCCTCATTGCGAACCGTTTCACAAGGGCGTGAAGTCCAGCCCGATATCCGCGGCAGGCGCGCTTTGGGTCAATCGCCCGACGGAAACGTATGTGACGCCAGTCGCAGCCTTGGGACCGATAGTGTCGAGATCGATTCCGCCGGACGCTTCTGTGGGAACGCGGCCGGCAACCAGCGCCACCGCTTCGCGCAGGGTCGGCACGTCCATATTATCGAGCAACAGGTGGCTTGCGCCTGCCGCCAGCGCGGGCTCGATCTGGTCGATCCGGTCGACTTCGCAGATGACTTCGGCAACGCCAGCGGCACGGGCGCGCCGCACCGCTTCACCGACATCGCCTGCGACCAGGACATGGTTGTCCTTGATCATTGCCGCATCCCACAGACCCATACGGTGATTTTTGGCACCGCCCGTGCGTGTGGCATATTTTTCGAGGTGGCGCAGGCCGGGAATGGTCTTGCGCGTGTCGAGTAACACACAGCCCGAATTGCCCATGGCATCGACGTAGTGGCGGGTCATGGTGGCAATGCCCGACAAGTGTTGAACGGTATTGAGAGCACTGCGTTCGGCCGTCAACATGGCCCGGGCGTTGCCGGACAGGCGCATCAGTCTGGTCCCGGCGGATACCTGCGCGCCTTCTTCCACGAGCATCTCGATATCCATTTCCGGATCGAGCGCGCGAAAAAAGGCCGCCGCAATCGGCAGGCCCGCCGCCACGATCGCATCGCGGCTGTCCATGGTTCCGGAAAAGCGAGCCGTTGCCGGAATGACGCTTTCCGCCGTCACGTCCTTTCCGCCGCCGGGCAAACCGAGGCCGAGATCTTCATCCAGCGTGGCACGGACAAATGCGGAAAGGTCGAAACCGGGAAGGGAAAAGTCGATCATGATTTCGACCTATCCCGAAGCGGGCCGGCTTGTCGAGTAAGGCCGCCGCACTTCCCGCCCCAACCCTGAATTTGTCTGGGGAAGTCGGGACTGCGGCGGCTGAAAGATCAATGCACGAAGCGCGCCACCACGTCACGGTAACTGCGGCTGACCTTCACTTGCGCCCCGCTTTCCAGAACGAGGAAGCACTCCCCGTTCGTATGGGGCTTCACCTGGCGGACCTGATCGAGATTGACGATTGTGGAACGGTGCACGCGCTGGAACATGCGCGGGTCCAGCCTGCGTTCGAGATCCTTCATCGTTTCCCGCAGGATCAGCGAATTGTCGCCGGTATAGATGCACATGTAATCGCCCGCCGCTTCGATATGCTCGATCGAATCGACATCGACACGGAAGATCTGGCCCCGGTCCTTCACGTTGATCAGCTTTTCATAACGGTTCGCGCCATCTTCCTGCTCAGGCATGTTTTCGACCGCGTCCGGCGCGACTTCGGACAGCACGTTCTTGAGCTTTTCGGCCTCTTCGGCGGAACGTTTTTCAGCGATGCGCTGGCGCACTCGTTCAATCGTGTCGGCCAGCTTGTCTTCATCGACCGGCTTCATGAGGTAATTGACGGCGTTGGCTTCGAAGGCGCGGATTGCATGTTCTTCATAGGCGGTGACGAACACGAACAGCGGAGGTTCGATTTCCATCACGCCCTTGACGACGGAAAAGCCGTCAAAGCCGGGCATTTGAATGTCGAGGAATACGAGATCGGGTTTCTCGGTCTTGATCTTGCGGATGGCCTCTCGTCCGTTTGAACAGGTGTCGATCACTTCGACATCGGGGAAGGCTTGCAGGCGCAGTTGCAGGCCCTGAATTGCTAACTTTTCGTCATCGACGAGAATGGTGCGGATGGTCATGCATTGGTTCCGAGCGGGCGTTTTTCAGGAAGGGCGGTTGCCGCAGGCAAGCTTGCCGGCAGGCGCGCCTCTTCTGCATGCGGGGCCTTGGCAGGTTCATAAGGAATTTCGATAACGACGGTGAAACCTCCTTCAGAAGGTGTGCGGATCTCGAAACGATGATCGTCGCCGTAGGCCTGGGCCAGTCGGTCACGAATATTGGCTAAACCCACACCAGTGGAAACAGGTTCCCCGGCACCGGTAACGACGCCCGGATAGGTTGGCCTAACATCGCGGTTTTGCAATCCCGGCCCCGTGTCGGAGACGGTAATGCGAAGCCTTTGACCGATGAGCTGCGCGGTAATCGTTATTCGGGCTCCTTCCTCCTGAGGGGAAACGGCATATTTGATGGCGTTTTCGACCAGCGGCTGCAGCAGCAGCGACGGCAGCTGGGCATCGCCCGCTTCCGGAGCAATGCGGAATTCGGCGCGTAGCCGGTCTTCGAACCGCATGTGTTCGATGCCGAGATAGAGTTTGAGAGTTTCCACTTCCTGCGCGACCGTTACCTTGCTGCCCGCTTCGTTGACCAGCGTGTGACGCAGGAATGAGGATAATCGCATTAACATGGCATTGGCCGGCTCGGTCTGTTTCAACAGCACCAGGGTCGAAATCGAATTCAGCGTGTTGAACAGAAAGTGGGGATTGAGCTGGTAGCGGAGCATGGCCAGCTGGGCGCTGGTCGCCTGCGCTTCCAGGCTCAGCAGACGGTCGGCCTGCTCTTCGATCTGCAGATAGAAGTTGATCGCATAATAAAGCGCGGACCAGGCGCCGAGCAGTGTCAGGTCGATATAGAATACGCCTAGGAAGAGCTGGGCAAAACTGGCCTCCGTATTGACCTGATAGAGGCTGATGACCCACCCGTTGATGAAAGCGGAGACACTGACCGCCCCGGCCAGAGCAATTCCGGTCAGGCCCCAGGTCACCAGCGGGCGCCGGTTTATCAGCTGATGATAGATCACTGACAGTACGAGGCTGATTGAAAACCCGGTGATCGATGCGATCAGCACGAGCAGCAGGAATGACAAAGGTTTCTCGTTCGCCACGCTGGTCATCGCGCGCAGCACCATGGCCCCGCCCCACCCCGCGATCTGCAATTGCCAGAAGGCGCGGTTCTTGTTGGCGAAGAACGGTGTCGGACGAAGAGGCAGCACGGCCATGGGCGATCCCTTTAACTCATTTCGCGCCATGCGTCAGGTGTTTTGCATGTCCGGTTCAGTGCCTTTGTGCGCTATTCCCTTGCAAAATCGTTTCGCCAGTCGGCTTTTCCCGTTCCGCGCAGGGTGGCCCGCAACCGCGTGATTTCCGCTTCCATCAGGCGTGCACGCTCTTCCCAGCTATCGTGTGTCGGGAGCCTGGCAAGACCGGGGTCGCGGCGCCGGGCCCAGCCTCTCATCAACCGGGGGGCGGTTTCCGGGTCATACCCGGCGTTGGCCAATAGCCAGACCGACAAGCGATCTGCTTCCTGTTCGGTCTGCCGGACATTGGCGAGGCTATGCCCCACGCGGTCGAGCCAGCTCTGATGCTGGAGCAGGTTGTGCGCCATTTCATGCGCGAGGACCGCTGCGAATTCGTTTTCGTCAATCTGTTCAGCAGGGCTGCCTGTCGCACCGAATGCCTGGCCGACAACGACGCGTGTGCCATCTGCCTGCGCGTGCTGGCCGGTGGTGTCGAGTGTGAAGGAGACCGGGCATGCGGGTTTCCCGGAGAGCGAGACCTCCCTGAGCTCGCCGTTCCTTTCCCTGACGGTCAATGTCACTCCGCCGGTCCGGGTCAAGGCGTCGTCAATCCTCTCCTGCAGGGTGGCCTGCCGGGAAAAGGGGGCATCGCCGCGTATGACCGGCAAGGTCGTGCTTCGCCCCGCAATTGCCAGAATCTCCTGATTGGGAAGCAGTTCGGTTGCTGCAGACGGCGATCCGGTCGCCACGGCTTCAACTGCTATGTCGTTGCCAAGGCCCGCTGCGGCCCGCACGGCGCCCGGCTGATTGAACTGGTGTGTGTCCATCAACAGCAGGCCGATTGCAGGCCGTGCGTTGGCGCAATAAGGGGCATTGGCAGTCGTCAGGCGCCAGCCGATAGTCTGCAGCCGCGCGTCATCATGCTGTAACTGGGCCAGCGCCCGTTCGATCGACCCCGAGGCTGTGGCTTGAGCAAGAGCAGGCGGGGAGAGCAGGCTCATTGCCCCGATCAACAGCAGCGATAGGGCCCTGCCCGCCATAGCGGCCTATTCTTGGGCCTTGGCGCCTTGCGCCAATGCGTCGGCGAGGACATTGCGGGGAACCGCCCCGGAGAAGGCTTGCTCGCCGGCGACCCAGCTCGGCGTGCCGTTGAAGCCCAGGCGATCGGCAATCGCCAGATTGCGGGCGATCTCCGTCTTGACGGCTTGGGAGTCCGCAACCTTGCGGGCGCGTTCCATATCGAGCCCGGCTTTCTTGGCCGCAGCTTCTATGCTCGCCGGCGACGGCGGGCCAAGTTCGTACATCGCCTTGTGAAATGCCGCATATTGGCCCTGCTCTGCCGCTGCGAGGCCCATTTGCGCGGCAGCAGCGCTTTGTTCGGACAGGATCGGCAGTTCCCGGATAACGACTTTCAGCTGAGGATCGGAGGCAATCAGCGCATCCACTTCCTCCACGCTCTGGCGGCAATATGTGCAGGCGAAATCGCTGAATTCGACAAGCACTTTCGATCCATTGGGATTGCCCAGTACGGCACCGGGAAAGGGTGTCATGACCTGGGCGCGGATCGGTTTGAGCCGATTGGCCGCATCGCGAGCCTGGAGCCGGTCCATGGCTTCGGGAATCACCTCGGGGTGGTTCAGCAGGTAATCGTGCACAACCGCTTCCGTTACCGGCTTGGTCAGTCCGGTCCACGAGGCAGCGAAGCCCCCGCCGAAGCCCAGCAAGACAGCGCAGAGTGCGAAGAGGACGATCCGGGAAAAGCCCATGGGTGGTTTGTCAGCCATCGCGCTTGGACTTACCCTTCTTTTTCTTGTCTTCAAGGGCCGCGCGCGCCTGCATGGTGATATCCTGGGCGCGAAGCCAGTCTGATGAACCTTCGGGCAACCCGATGGCGGCCGCTTCCGCGTTGTGCAACGCTTCGGCGTATTGCCCTTCCATCACCTGCTGCTCCGCGCTGGCCAGCCGTGCCCGGGGCATGTCGCCCTGCGCGGCATAGACCACTCCCAACTGATACCAGGCGAAGGGACTTTCCCGTTCGCGCGTGACGGCGGCCTTGAGCACACGCTCCGCTTCCGGATAGTTGGCGGCATCTTCGGTTGCGATCAGTGCGTGACCGAAGATCGTTGCGATCAGCGGGTTGTTGCCCGTCAACTGTGTTGCCCGGCGCAATGCGGGAAGAGCTTCGTCCGGGCGGCCGGATTCGAGCAGGATCTGGCCCTTGAGCTCCAGAAAATAAGGATTGTCCGGTTCGGTCGTGATCAGCGCGGCTGTTTCCGCCAGGGCTTTCCCGACGAAGGCTTCCTTGTGATAGGCGTAAGCCCGGGCATAGTGGGCAGGAATGCTGTTGTCGGTCAGAGGATAGGAAATCAGCGTCTGCTCCGGCTCCGCGAGGTAGCCATACAGCTTTGCCCGAACTCTCAGGAACCGTTCCTGCAATTTCGGATCGTCGGGTTTGTTCCAGGCGGCATCCTTCTGGTAGGTTTCGCGCAAATTGGCGATCCGGTCTCCGGTCAGCGGGTGTGTGCGCCCGAAAGTGGCCTCGTCACTCTGGCTATAGCCATGACGGAATTCGAGATTCTGCAACTTCTTGAAAAACTCGATCGAGCCGCGCCCCGAAATGCCGGCTTTCGAAAGATATTCGGCGCCAGCTGCGTCAGCGGACGATTCCTGTACCCGGGTAAAGGCAAGGAACTTGCCCATGGCTGCTTGCTGACCGGCTGCCAGGACGCCCATCGCCGCGTCCGGGCTCCCGGCCGCGGCAGCCGCGACGCCAAGCAGGAGAGAGAGGATGGTGACGTTGGTGGCTGCCTTGGCCCCTTCATCGAAGCGGATGATATGACCGCCAGTGATGTGGCCCAGTTCGTGGGCGATCACGCCCTGCACTTCATTGACGTCAGTCGCGGCGTTTATCAGGCCGCTGTGAATGTAGATCGCCTGGCCGCCGGCGACGAACGCATTGATCGATGGATCGTTCAGCAGCACGAAGTCCACATTGCCGGGTTGGAGCCCGGCCGCTTTGACAAGCGGTGCGCCGATATCCTTGAACAGGGCTTCGGTTTCGGCGTCGCGCAAGATGGCCTGCGCCGCAGCCTGCTGCACCGACAGGGCCAGCACGGCGAAAATCGCGAAACAACGAGCGAGCAGGCGAACAGGCAAACGCATTGCCCACACTGCTAGCGCCTTTCGGGCTGAACTGGAAATGAAGATGCGCCTGCCGGACACGGGATATGGAATAGGTCTAGCCCTCCCGGACGGGCTCGGAAGTCAATCGACCAGCTTGCGCGCGGCGCGTTCGAGCAGGGATCCGTCTTCCGGCACTTCGCCGACGACGGCCACTTCACCCGTGTCCAGGCGGCGGATCATGACCAGAGCGAACTCGTTGCCGCTGGCATCGATCGCATCGAACGTCTGCGGCTCGATCGCCCGCAGTTTTCTGGCCAGCTTTTCGTGCGCGGCATTCTTCGGGTCTGTATGTTTGCCGCTTTCTTCGCGGCGCAGGCGCCTCTCGGCAGCCACGACCCCTTTGAGCCCGCCTTTTGCGGAAATGATAAACTCACCCAGTTTGCCGCGTTCCACGCCCAGACGGTGCCCGTGGCTGAGGGCTGCCGCATACTCGGTGAGCCGTGTCTTGTCATAGTCTGCGCCGAAGACCAGCTTGACCACCGGGGTCATAGGCGCGCGGTCCTGCATGGTCAGGCCGGATTCGGCGACCAGTTCGGCAAACTCGTCTGGCGCTTCGCTTGCCGCCAGCGAGAAATCGTAGGCACGGCCTATGGCCGCGTAGAGTGCCTGGCGTGTGCGGTCCTCATTGCTGCGGGCGGATTCGGCCAATGCGCGGGCGGAGGCGAGCCAATCCCCCAGACCCATGTCATCTTCGTCGGGTTCCGCCAATTCGATGGCGGCGTAGTGGTCCTCGGGGCCGTCCGCGAAAGTATCCTCTTCTGAAAGTATGGGGAGAGGCGCGGCTGGCATCCGGTGCAGTGAGGCAAAAGCATCAGTTTCGTTGCCTTCACCAGGGAGGATGGCGTTTTGATCGGGATGATAGGCGCTACCGAAATAGCCATCCTCATCCTCCTCCGCAGCATCGTCTTCGGGCACGGCCTGATCGGCAAAAGCGGCAAACCGCTCGCCACCCGTCTCCTCATTCCTCAGCCCTTTGGGGGCGAGCATATCGGTAAGGGAGGCAAATCCGTCATCGGCATCCACGGTATCGGCCGCACCGAAAGCGGGCTCGGGCAATGCCGTCCCCTCCTGTTCCGCCTCGTCGATGGGATTGGCGAGGTCGAGAATGCCATTCGCTTCTGTTTCGCTGTCGATCGCTTCGGCGGCGGGGCCATCTGCCCAGTCGGTCAGCGGGGCTTTCGCAACCTGAGGCAGGATCTCTTCCGGTTCGTCGTCAAGCGCCTGATCGATTTCCAGCAGCAACTCGTCCGTTGTGAACGAATCGGCCAATTCCTTCCAGTTGATGACGCCAAGAATGAAATCGATCGTATCGTTGTCGGTTGAAAAGGGCAGCAGGATGCCGCGGTAGAGAATCGTCACGCCACGTTGGTTGACGAATTCGGCTTCGAACCCAATGGGGGCCTGATTGGCCAGAATCTGCATGTAATGATCGGTTATGCGGGACAACAACGACCGCGCCGGAACATCGGAGAGCTGCGTAATCTCGCCCTCGGCACCACATTCCCGGGCCAGCTGTTCGCCAAGGAAGGGGATGCCAGGGTTTTCCATACCGGACGTGAAGTCCAGCAATACGCTGTAGGGACCGAAATCGCCGAGCGTTTCAGGGTCGAGATCCTCGATGCCCGGAAAATTGCGGTCGTCGAGCAATCCGGCCCAATGGTTGTAGGCCCGCACCTGCATCCGGCGCTCGTCTTGCCCGATCGAGGCGGGTGGCGCTTCGTGGCCGGCGTCGTCTTCTGCCGATTCGTACTCCTGCGCTTCGGTATCGAAGTCGATGCCTTCGGCGAAGTTTCCTCTCAAACTATCCATCGCGGTAAAGCCCCCGTGAGCGACATTGGAGGCCACTTTGGCGCGACATGGTAAATTAATCGTGAAGTTGCGCCAAAACGTTCAGCCGGTAGCTGACGAACCTAATCCCCGCCGGAAGGCAGCATAAAACCCGGATCGGCGGCCATCATCGTGCGGCGCAAAGCTGCGCGGGCCAGGCGTTCGACTTCCACCTTCCGCCGTGCGGCAGCAAGGCCGAGCGAGGGCGCCGGACGCAGTATTTCGGCGTCATAGCCATCGGCGACTATCACGCCGCAATTTTCCGGGCGAAATTCCGGCTGGTCCAGGCAGGCGCGATCCAGATGAGGCGGCAAACCCCAGTAGAAACGATCACAATATTCGAGATAATCGGGCCACTTGGCGTCACCCAGCAAATCGGCCCGGGTGACCTTGATTTCGACGATAACCACTCTGCCCTTTTCATCGATTCCCATCAGGTCCGCCCGTCTGCCGTTGCGCAGGGGCATTTCCGGCAGGCACCAGATATTGTTTCGGGCGAAGAGGCGGCAGATTCCCCGGGCGACCGACAGGGCTTCACGCTCCTCCTCCGGCGGCACTGTCGGGGGCTTTATGGATGATTCGGACATTGTTCCGATAAGAGAACATATCAGGAACTTGGTCAAGCACCCTTCGGCCGATGCTGCTCGTGCCGGGTAACCGGACAATGAATGAGTTCAGGCGCTTTGACGCTTGCCTGCAACGTCGTTGTTGGGAATCAGGGCCAGAAGTGCCGCGCGAGCTTCCTGAAATTCCTGCCACAGCGACTGCGCCGCCGGCCCTGTTTTAGCGCCGCGAGCCTTGGCGGTGAGCAAGGCGGCAAGGCCGGGCTCCATAATCGCGGCGAGATCGGCGATGTTGCTTTCCGCCATCTCGGCCCGCCACCCGCCAATCGCCCGGATCATGGCCGGAAAATAACGCTCTTCGGGCTGCACCGGTTCGGGTTCGATGCCAGCCAGAGCCGCAAGGGCGATAGATGCGTCCAGCAGCGCAGCCCATGTGGCATCCATGGCCGGGACCGCCGCGTTTTTCAACTCGTCGAAAGACAGAGATGGAAGCGGGGCCCGCCCTCGGATGGCAGGATCGGGAGGGAAGCCTGGCACAATCGCATTCATGTAATCAGGTTAGCGAGTCGTCGTTGCCAATTCGCTAAAATCACCCCGATAGCGCTACGGGTGTAAAAGCACTGGCAAGGTCGCGCACACGCTGCTAACTGCCCGGACCACGCACCCGTAGCTCAGCTGGATAGAGCGCTGCCCTCCGAAGGCAGAGGTCACAGGTTCGAATCCTGTCGGGTGCGCCATTTCCCGTGAAATTTCAGGAATTCGCGCCATTGCCGGGTGGGTATCGCATGAGTGCGTGCTGCGGGACTATTGTTGAAGCCGGTGCCTCCCTTCCACCCGAGTACGTCAAAGGGCGTTTCAAGAAGGGAAAGCTTCGACTGCTCGACCAATTGCAGTTCTTCTGAACCCAGTGTCTGATGCGGATCCGACCAGCGGCGCTCTGGCTAGGCGCTTTGTCGGCTTAGGTGCTCGTTCTCACCTCCGCCCAAGACGGGCGAGATCCATCGGTGGAGATCGGAGCGGAGGCATAGCCCTCACGCGGGCATGAAGTACTTCTGGCGATCTGCCTTAGCCCATCCGGCCTATCGCGCCAGTACCTTGGCCCGGGAGACACTGATGCCCCCCGGATCAAAGCCTGAATTGGCGTGCGACACTTTCTTGCGGGTAGAAACCGCAGGTTCGGTTTCCGCAGAGTGTGTCGAATCTCCTTTAAATTCCCTGTTCGTCGAGCTTTACGACTCTGGCTTTCGGTACCGGGTGATCCTTGGCGCCTGTCCAGCGCAGCAGCATCGTGCCCTGGGTATGGCCGAGAGTGTTGAGCCAGTTGGCGTGGCCCGGGTCGCGATCGGAAACCACCAGCGTCAGTGTGCCATCCGGGTTCAGCTTCCCCGTATGAGCGTTCACGTGAATTTTGGCATGGCGGTAATCGAGCGATTCGAACCAGACGTTGTCCACCTGGAAATTCCAGAATGTACACTCGGGGACAGGGGTTTCGATAACCAGTGCCTCGCCCGGCTCCAGCTTCCAGTAACCGTGAAGATAGAAGATCGTCGGATCGCCGCCTGCGCGGAAGAACATGGACTGATCGACCGTTTCCAGTTTGTTGTACTGTTCACGCACCAGCATGTCAGTCCAGTTGAGGAAGGTCTTGGCCGTCCCATCGACGAATGCGATGGCCCGACTGAAGCCTTCCTCCAGCTTTTCGGCATTGAGCGGTTCGGGAGTCTCCCGCGGAGGGTCGATTGCCTCGATCGTAACTTCAGCGGGCACTTCGTTGGCTCGGTCGAGGAAAGTCTGCCGCACCAGCATCATCGAGGAATCTTCCGCGATCGGAAGCCAGTTGCCCGGCGCCTTTTCCTTGCTGACGATGATTTCGAAGCTGCCGTCGGGACCGAACTCCATATCGGCTGAATCGAGTTCGCCGGTGGATGCCATCGACCCGTCAATGGCGTAGCGGTTGGCCTTGGTGCCAAAGCTGAGGATCGGCACGGAGCCCCGCTTCCCCTTGAGGCGGTAGCTGCGCTCGCCACTGATCGACGCGTTCATGTAGATATTATCGGGATTGTCCGCGCCGATCTTCGCTGTCGGGTGGGATGCGGCGTAGAAGCTCGGAAAGTCGGTGTCACCGCATTCCACGAACATGTCGAGCGCAATGCGTGTCAGACGGCTGAGATACCGGTACCCCTCGACCTGGTCGAGGGGGGTATTCGCAACGTCTGCTTCGAGAACTGTCTTGCCGGCTGCTTCAAGCTGACGGCAGAATTCGCTCCAGCTTTCGCCTTTGGCGATGCGTTCTTCGGCTGCTGTCTTGGTCATTGGTATATCTCCTGAAGGCTGCCTTACGGCGCCATGTACTGGCCGCCGTTGACGTCCAGCGAGCCGCCGGTCACGACTTTGGAATAGTCGGAAACGAAGAACAGGACGGCGCGTGCGCAATCTTCTTCCGGCGGGATGATGCCCAGCGGAATGCGCTGCGTGATTTCGCCCACGACTTCGTCGCGATCACGGCCGGCGGCGACTTCACGGTCGACATGTCCCCAGACCGGTGCGCCACCGATCCAGCCCATGCGGGTCGTGTTGACGCGGATATTGAAGCGGCCGAAGTCCTTGGCCATGTGACGGGTCAGCGCATTCATGCCGCCCTTGCCGGCCGAATAGGCGCCTTCGCCGGGGAAGGGATTGACGGTCGACATGGTCGAAACATTGATGATCGCGCCTTCGCCGTTGCTCTTCATGGAAGGCAGGCAGGCCTGCGCCATGCGCAACGCGCCGGCGCAGTTCACGTCGAACACCGCAGCGAATTCGTCCGGATTGGCTTCGTCCGTGGGCTTCCATTCGCCATGCATGTAGGCGCTGTTGACCAGCCCGGTAATCTTGCCGAACGCCTTTTCAGTGGCCTCTGCCAATGCGCGGCACTGATCGACGCTGGTAACGTCGGTGGGAACCGCCACTGCTTCCCCGCCATTGGCGACGATATCCGCCGCGACCGAATCAATAAATTCCTTGTTGCGGGCGCCTAGGCCTACCTTGGCGCCTTCCTGCGCGGCGAGCCGGGCAAGAGACTGACCCATCCCGGGGCCGACTCCGCTGATGACGATGACTTTGTCTTTAAGCAGCATGGTGGATTCCTCTCAATCTCAGTTTCTCGTGTAAATCGGTTGTCCGGCGGCAAACGGTCGAGGATCGGGCCTATCGACCGCGTGCTGCGTCATGATGTCGGGGGTGGAATATCTTGCAGCTCCTGCTTCCGGGATGGCGGCGCATGGAAAAATCGCCTGCGCCGTCACTGAAAGCTGCCATGATTACGCCTCTCCCATTTCGTCGCGCTCCTGCGATCTTCCCGTATCCTTGAAGGCCAGCGCGTCTCTGTCAAGAAAATGCGTGTTGATATCGGAGTTTTGATCTGCAACTCTTCGGCCAACTGAAAAATGATGCGTATTTGCGTAAGTTAGACCGCAATCGTCCATCGCATAGTGCCATCAGGGAGAGAGCATGATCGAGACAGGCTTGGTGCAGGCTGTAGACGCCGCAATCGACGATACGGTCCTTGCCGGAGGATCAGCGGCGTGAGCGGGGTCCTGACCGGGAAGACCGCGCTGGTTACGGGTTCGAGCGCGGGACTGGGTGAGGGGATTGCCCTGCGTCTGGCGGAAGACGGGGCGCAAGTGTGCCTGCACGGGCGAAATATGGAGCGGCTTGCCGCAGCGCGCGACCGGGTGGCTGCTGCGACGGGTGGCACGGTGCATGCCGTTGCAGGCGATCTCTCGACGAACGAGGGTGCGCAGGCTGTTGGGAAGGATGTGCTCGCCGCAATGGGCGGCATAGATATCCTGGTGAACAATGCAGGCGGTGAATCGGCCGGCAATGGAACATCGGAGTGGCTGGATGTCTCGCCGGAAGAATGGGTGGCGACCTACAATTCCAATGTGGCTTCGATGGTCCGGATGATACGCTTGGCCGTTCCGGGCATGCGCGAGCGCGGTTGGGGGCGACTGATTCAGTTGTCCAGCCAGTCCGTCGATACGCCAATGCCCACGATCCCCGATTATCAGTCGGCCAAGGCGGCGATTCGGGCGCTTACGCGGAGCCTGGCCAAGGCGCTGGCCGGTACCGGCATCACTGCTAACAGTGTCAGCCCGGGCCTGACGCATTCGACCAACACCGACGAATGGATTCGCTGGATGCTTTCGCAGCAAGGTTGGGACGGGAATGCCGCCGAATTCGATGCGAAGTCAGACGAACTCATGGGCCATAATTTTGTGGGCCGTGTGGGCCAACCGGCGGATATTGCGCACGCGGTTGCGTTCCTGGCGGACCCGCGGGCGGGCATGGTCAACGCGATCGATATTCTCGTCGACGGGGGACACTAGCGGATCGGTGGACGCTAGCGCACACTCAGTTTGGCCATGCGTTCGTTGTACTTGATCGATTTGATCACAACCGAAGTTTCGACTTTCAGCACCCCTTCGAGCGAGGTGATCTGCTGATCGATCACCTGCATCATCGCATCGAGGTCGGTGAACAGACCGATTGCGAGAAGATTGAAGCGGCCGAGAGTGACGATCACGCTGCGCATTTCAGGAATGGCGGCAAGTGCACGCGCGATCGTGCGGACAGTGGAAGTCGTGGTGTGGATGCCGATGAAGCACATGCGCGGGCGGCCATGCTGACGGTTGTCAGTGATGGCTGTGAAGCGCAGTACGTCCCGCTGCTGCATCCGGCGGATACGTGCGCGAATGGTGCCTTCGACAAGGCCTAGTCGCTGGGCGATCGAGCGGTTGCTGAGTCGGGCGTCCTGGCCCAGTTCATCCAGAATCCGGCGATCCAGTTCGTCGAGCTCGAAATCGGTCACCGGGATATGCCGACATCGAACTGGTATTTCGTGATGTCGGTCACCACGCCTACATCGATGTCGCGGATGCCATCGATGTTCGATATGCCTTCGATCACGCCGCCGGACAATTCGTGCACGTCGTGTGCGGCCAGCAGTATTTCCAGCGGGCGAGGACCCGTGACGAGATGGACGGCGAATACTTCGGGCAAACGGGCCAGATCTTCCGCCACATCCTCGGGCTCCCGCCCTTCCACAGAGACGGCAATCGCCAGCAGGACATCGTAGCCGTAGGAGGCGAAATCGGCAGCGGCGACAATCCGCAGGCCGCCGCTTTCCGTCATCCGTGCAATGCGGGTGGCGACTGTGGTGCGCGTCACGTTCAATGCCTTGGCAATGTCCCGGTTGGTGGCCCGGCCATTCTCCTTGAGCATGTCGACAATCCGCATGTCGAGGTCGTCGAAACTGTAATCTGTCGCGTCGGCTGCCATGCGGCCCCTCCTTTTGGCCGTCGGTGGATACGCCTGCCTTTACCTGCCATGCAAGCGATGATCCGGTGGTAAGACGTCTTCTCCAAATTCGTATTGAAATAATATACGAAATACGCATATGTGTTAAAAAAATTGATCTGGTGATACATTACGGGAGAGTTTGATGGCTGATATTGCTGGCCGTGTCGCGCTTGTAACTGGCGGTGGCGAAGGCATCGGGCGCGGCGCTGCGCGGCTCTTTGCTGCGGAAGGCGCGCGTGTTGTGATCGCGGAATTCAACCCTGAAACGGGTGCCGCGGCGGCCGAGGCAATCCGTTCCGAAGGCGGGTCCGCGATGTTCGTGAAGACCGATGTCAATAACCGTGAAGAATTGCTGGCGGCGATCGCGGCGGCGCAGACAGAGTTCGGTGGCGTCGATATTCTGGTCAACAATGCCTATGGCGGTGGCCATCTCAGGCGGCTTGAATCGAAACGGGAAGAGGAATTCGATCATTCACTGACTATGTCAGTGAAGGCTGGGTTCTGGGCGATGCAGGCTTGCTTTCCCCATATGAAAGAGCAGGGCTGGGGACGCATTATCAGCGTGTGTTCTCTCAATGGCGTGAATGCGCACATGTTCTCGGCTGATTTCAACGCGGGCAAAGAAGGTCTGCGGGCGTTGACGCGGACTGCGGCGCGCGAATGGGCCCGTTATGGGATTACGGCGAATATCGTGTGTCCCGGTGCGGCGAGCGCGGCCTACCTCCGCTTCAAGGAGGCGCATCCGGAAATGGCCGCAGGCATGGACGCAATGAATCCGATGGGCCGGACTGGTGATGTCGATGAGGATATTGCACCGGTTCTGCTTTTCCTCGCGGGCGAAGGCAGCCGGTACATGACGGGCAACACGCTCTACGTGGATGGCGGTGGACACATAAACGGGGTGGCCTGGGCACCAGAGCCGGAAGAAGACTGATATAAAGAGCAGTCACGCGGGAAGTATTATTAGTTACCAATCATATAATTAAAAATAAATGATCCTTCAAACTCATAATAAACTTTCCATAATTAATTTATTATAATAACAATATAAACTCCTTGGATTCTTATTGGTGAATTCTGGGGCAATAACTTGATGGGAAATTGAGAGGGTTTCATGAATTCGGTTCGACTTATATTGTCCACCGCCAGTTTTCTGGCGCTATGCGCTGCTTCGGCGCCTGCACTCGCCCAAGAGACTGATGCTCCCCCCGCAGCAGATGGGGCGGATTCAGATACGTCCGGTCTGGGTGATATCGTCGTTACGGCCCGTCGACGGAGCGAAGGCCTCCAGGACGTGCCGGTCGCGATTACGGCCTTGTCCGGGGAAGATCTCGAAACGAAGAACGTCGTTTCGGTGGAGCAATTGCGCAATTTCGCGCCAGGTCTGAACGTGTCGCAAGTCAATCGCAGCGATGCGAACTTCTATATTCGCGGACAGGGCCCGGGTATCGTCGGGGGCGGTCAGCGAAACTTCACCAGTGTGGCGACCTACTTTGCGGAAGTGCCGACACCGGTCGCAGGTGCAGGCGCGCTTTATGACCTGGCCAGTGTGCAGGTCCTGAAGGGGCCGCAAGGCACTCTGTTCGGCCGGAATACGACCGGCGGGGCCGTGCTGTTCGAACCGCAGAAGCCGAAGTTCGAACTTGGCGGGTATTTCAAGGTTTCGGCCGGCAATTATCACTATCGGGAAGCCGAGGGCGTCATCAATCTTCCGGTTGTCGAAGATGTCCTCGCAGTACGTGTCGCAGGCAATCTTGGCCGCCGCCACGGTTATACCCGTTCGGTAATCACCGATCAGAAGCTCGATAGCCGGAACAATGATTCCTACCGGGTGTCGGTGCTGTTCAAGCCGACCCCTGACATTGAGAACCTGACCATTGTCGACAGCAATTACCGGGACAACACCGGCAATGGCGCGGTCATGCGGCAGGTCTATCCGCAGGCGCTGGTCGGGTCTCTGCCGAACCCGCTTTCGCCCGAACTTTCCGAGACGCTCGGTCTGCCGGGTAGCTTCCCGCTCATGGTGGCCAGCCCGTCATCCAGCTTCATCGGTTGCCTTTCATATGAATTGCCCGGCTGCGCGACGGGGCCATACGGTTCGGCGGTCGCCGTGTTCCAGGCGGCAGCGGCTAATGGGGGCTTCGGTCTGACAGGGATCACGCCTGATCAATTCTATGCCGCGCTTGCCCAGCAACAGGCGCTTGGAGTGCGCAAGGTGCTGGAGCCCAATCTGCTCTATCTGCGTTCGCGGAGCTTCGGAGTCACCAACAAGACGTCGTTCCAGGTAAGCGACAACATCCTGCTGAAGAACATCTTCTCCTTCAGGAAACAGCGGATCGCCGAAAGCAACAACCTGTCGGGCGTGTTCAGCTATCTGCGGAGCGATTACGAAACCAAGGAGCCGCCGTATATTCGCGGTTTCGAACAATATACCGAAGAATTCCAGATTCAGGGCTCCGTGCCCAATGCCGGGCTGGAATACATTCTCGGGTTCTATCACGAAGAAGCGCGGCCGGGCTTCAAGCAGTCCTATCGTTCCTACGGTTTCGGTGAAATCAGCAACACCAAGCAGGACTATACCGACAAGAGCGATGCGATCTTCGCCCACGCCGAGCTGGACGTGACGGATGCCTTGCAGATTTCGGGCGGGCTGCGTCACACGTGGGACAAGCGTAAGGCGAGTTCCAGTGTGGTGACCGACGACGGAACCTGCGCCCAGACCGACCCAATATCCGGGGACCTGCTGTGCCCCGCGACCGGCAGCGCGAAATTCAAGGCGCTGACGGGCGATGTCACCTTGCAGTACAAGTTCAACAACTCGGTGCTGGTCTATGCATCCTATCGCCGCGGCTACAAGAGCGGCGGTTTCAATCTCCCTGCTGCGACGGCAGATACCTTGCGTTTCAAACCGGAAACTGTCGATGACATCGAGGTTGGGCTGAAGGCCGATTGGGATATCGGCTTCCCGATCCGTACCAACCTTTCGCTGTTCCGCGACAAGTATTCCGGCATTCAGGTCGCACTGCCTGTCTTCGTCAACAACGCGACTTACAGCCTGGTGCAGAACGCCGCGAGCGCGGTTAACAAGGGCTTCGAATTCGAAACCACCATGGCGCCGGCCGAAGGTCTGCATCTGGGTGCGTTCGTGTCGTTCCTCGACGCCAAGTGCAAGGTGAACGCCGGTACGGCGTGCCGTATCGGACGCCAGATCGCTTATCAGCCACGCTGGAAGTGGAGCGTCAATGCGAGCTATGCCTTGCCGCTCGACAGTGCCGATGTCCTGGTCACGGCCGATTATTCCTGGACGGGCAAGGTGAACACGCCCGATCCGGATGCGGTACTCTATGGCCTGTCGGACTCGCTGCCTTCCTATGGCGTGGCGAACGCACGGCTTGAATGGCGCGACGCCTTGATCGAAGGGCTGGATCTGGCCGTCTTTGCCAACAATGTCTTCAACAAGACTTATGCTGTTGGCGGGTATTCGATCGCTTCGTTCCTGGGTGTCGAACCGGTGCTCTATGGCGAGCCGCGCATGTATGGCGCATCGTTGAAGTTCCGCTTCGGTTCCTGAGGCAGCGCATTCCCCTGGCCGGGACGCGATATTCACGCGTCTCGGCCACCCCACCGGAAACCGTCCATTGCCTGGCAAAGGACGGTTTCTGCATATCCGGCATAGACATGTGTCGGTGGACTCTTCGCAGGGTTACCGGCCTATACCCCCAGCCATGACTCCATCCGGTGAGGCGAGAGGCAATGGCTAACGAATCCCAAGGCGATATTCGCAAGATGTCCCCCCAAGAACACTGGGCGCATTTCGAAAAATCATGGAAGGCGCTCAAGACCTATACCTATCTCGGCAAGGGATCCCCCGGCATGGATCGTGGCGTCGATGAAGAGGCTATGCCGTTGCGCCATGACATGCGCAATGCGACCGGTGGAATTATGGCGGCGCCATTGTGCATTCTCGCTCCGGAGCCCTATTGGCTGGATGACGAATGCGTTCCTGCGCCTGTGTCGATGAGTTACGCTATCCTCGATCCTGCCCATGATGTGAAACGACTGCTCGTCCAGCGAGAGGTGATCCATGTCGGCAGACAGATGGGTTTCAGTCGGTCCCGAATTGTCGACTATCACGATCACGCTCGGGTAATCGCTACAGCTATTGGCAATGGTGTCAGCCTGAGCGATGTTCCTCCGGGTTTCGAGCCGGTCGACAATCCAGTGGAAGAGATCGTCGATTCTCCGGCCATGCCGTCGCTGCGTAAGGTATTCGGCATTCAGCGCATTGGGAACGATGCGCTGGCCATAGAGAAAGTGACGCCTGAACTCGCCTCGCCTCATTCAGCCTTGCATCTGGGGCCGATCAACATCGCGCTGGAAGCAGCGGCGATGGACGAGTTGGAGCGAATGACTCAGTCCCAGGCTTACCAGATCGAAAGTTACACCGTGCTGATGGTGAAGCCGGGTTATGCTGGCCCGTTTGCCGCAACCGCGACCGTATCCAGCACCGATGGAGACCGCGTTGCAGTGGAGGCGACGCTGGTGGATCGCGGCGCTGGCGACCGCATGATCGCGACTGCCAATGCGATGTTCCATCGCGTAACGTAACCGCCTTCATGCCTGCGGGTATCGGCCTCAGGTTTGCCAGGGGCCGGTAATCGCAAGAGTCATTGCCGGGCTGTAGGCGTTGACGAACAGCGTTTGCCCGTCTGGCGAGAAACACGCGCCCGCCAGTTCCGTCTGCCGCCGCAAGCGCGCCAGTGGATAGGCCACGCCCTGCGGAGTTATCCCGCGCAGATAATTATCGACGACCTCGGTGTACTGATCCTCGCAAACGATCAGGTGACCATTGGGGGCGACAGTCAGATTATCGCCGAAATTGTATTCTTCCGGCCCGCGCGATTCGAAGAAGAGTTGCAGCCTATCCCCGCCGTCGGTCAACGAAAGGCGGAAGACCTGTCCATATTGCCGGGCCCCGCCCGATGTGCAGCAGAAGAAAAGCTCCCCCTCGCCCATATGGATGCCTTCGCCACGGGCGAACAGCAATGCGCCCGCGGCCGCACCGCGATGGCGCAGGTCGTCTGCCGGACTTTCCACATCGTCGAGATCAATCCAGCGTACGGCGTGCCAGCTGCCCGGTACCATGTCTGGCCCCGACCAGTTGCGGCTGTCGGCCATGGTACCATGCGGCAGAGCGAGAGCCTGAAGCTTGCCGCCGTCCGCCAGCTTTCCCGGAGTATCGGGCAGGAAGCGGTACAACAGGCCGTCGTCGCGATCCTCTGTCATATACACAAAGCGGGTCTCCGGATCGACTGCCGCTGCCTCGTGATAAAAGCGCCCCATGGCCTTGAGCGGTACGGCTTCGACCTGCGTCGTGGCAGTGGCAGGTACTTCGAAAACCCACCCATGATCCTGACCGACCTTGCCGCCGGCACGCGTCACATCTTCTTCGCAGGTAAGCCAGCTTCCCCATGGGGTGGTGCCGCCCGCGCAGTTGCGAATGGTCCCGGCCAGCGACCGGAATTGCCGTTCCACCGACAGTGTCGCGGCGTTGAGCACCAGCGTGGTGGTTCCGCCGGGCAGGACATGACCCGCCCGGTCCCGGTCATAGCCCGTCAGCAGCGTACCACCGGCGTCATGCATGATCTTGAGTTCGTGATTGCGGACAAGCGCGAGCTTACCCCCGGGCAGGGCGAAACAACCCATCCCGTCCGCGCGATCGGGAACCGTCCCGCCATCGTCCATGGCATCGCCCATGCGCGAGATGATCCGGTAGGAAAATCCCTCCGGCAGGTCGAGCAACGCGGCTGGATCTTGCCGTAACGGTCCGTAGAAGGGCGCCGTTTGCGCCAGCGCGCGACCGCCCTTGCCCGAGACCAGCAACGCGGCAAAGGCCGTAGCAGCAGCCCCTCGCAGGATTCCGCGACGATTGGCCCTCAACGGAGAAGGTCGTTCCAGCATGCCCATTTGTGCGTTATCCTGCTGCATCATGATTGCAACCGGCCTTGCCGCGCAAGGGTTACGTTCGTGTGACGGCCCCGGCCCCCCTACATGATGGGGCCGGATCCCTTCACATGCCGGAAATCAAGCCTGTTCGCAGCGCTCGATCACCATCGCGACACCTTGCCCGCCGCCGATGCACATCGTGATCAGCCCATAGCGGCCACCGATGCGTTCAAGTTCGTACATCGCCTTGACGGTGATGACCGCACCGGTCGCGCCAACCGCATGACCCAGCGAAATGCCGCTGCCGTTGGGATTGACCTTGTCGGCAGGGAAATCGAGTTCCTTCGCCACCGCACATGCCTGAACGGCGAAAGCTTCGTTGGATTCGATGACGTCGATATCGTCGACAGTCAGGCCCGCACGTTCCAGCGCAATCGGCACGGCGTGGATCGGGCCAAGGCCCATGACTTCCGGTGCGACGCCTGCATGGCCCCAGGAGACGATCCGCGCCATCGGCTTCAGGCCCTTGGCTTTCACGGCTGCTTCCGATGCCACCATAACGGCGGCGGCGGCGTCGTTCACGCCGGAGGCATTGCCCGGCGTCACTGTGCCGTCCCGCTTGAAGGCGGCCTTCAGCTTGCCCATCTGCTCCAGCGAAGCGTCCGCGCGGACGTGTTCGTCCGTATCGACAATGGTCGTGCCCTTGCGGCTTTGTACTTCGATCGGCAGGATCTGGCTCTTGAACCGTCCTTCCTCGATGGCGCGGGCGGCACGCTTGTGGCTTTCCACTGCCAGTTCGTCCTGCGTTTCGCGAGTGATCTGATAGCGTTCCGCGACATTTTCGGCTGTAACGCCCATGTGACCATGGCCAAACGGGTCCTGCAGGACTTCCAGCATGGCATCGAGCATGACCATGTTGCCCATTTTGTTGCCCCACCGGGCGCTCTTGAGCACGTGAGGGGCGTTGCTCATGCTTTCCGCCCCGCCGGCTGCGGCGATGTCGGCTTCCCCGTCAGCCACCACGCGTGCGGCAAGGATGATCGCTTCCAGGCCGGAGCCGCACAGGCGATTGATCGTCAGCGCGGGAGTCGCGACAGGAATACCCGCGTTCACGGCAGAAACGCGCGCAAGATAGGCATCGCGCGGTTCGCTCTGGATCACCTGGCCGATGACGACATGCCCGACATCATCAGGTTCGACGCCGGCGCGTGCAATCGCTTCGCCGATTACCTTGGTGGCAAGTTCGTCGGGCTTGAAGCTTTTGAGGCCGCCGCCGAAATCGCCGATCGGCGTGCGAACGCCGGAAACCAGATAGATAGGGGTGCTGAGAGACACTGGTGTAACCTCCGTTAGAGGGCAAGATTGCCGCCAATTGCGCGGCCCTGACCGGCACATGGCTTGGCCGGTCTCCTAGGGGCGCGCGGCGGCAATTTCCAGCCTTTAACGGTTCGGTTACGCCGCAGCGGCGCTGCGTACCTTCTCCAGAACCATGTCAGCGTGGTCTTTGCGGCAAATCAGCAGGTCCGGCATATAGGTGTCGGCCTGGTTGTAAACCAGTGGCGAACCGTCAATGCGTGAACAGTGCAACCCATGGGCCAGGGCCACGGCGACCGGCGCGCAGCTGTCCCATTCGTACTGTCCACCGGAATGCAGATAGATGTCCGCTTCGCCCCGGATCACGGCCATGGCCTTGGCCCCGGCGGAGCCCATGGGGACGAGTTCGGCCCCGATCGCTTCGGCCACAGCCACGGCTTCGGCGGCCGGACGCGTACGGCTGACGACCATCCGCAGGGGGTGGCCTTCCGGCGGCAATGCGGTGGGGCGGTCGGAGCGCAGCACTAGGTTGAGGCCGGGCAAAGCCACTGCTCCGATGGTGGGCACGCCATCGACGGCCAGAGCGATATGGACTGCCCAGTCGGTGCGTTCCTCACCATATTCGCGCGTACCGTCGACTGGGTCGATGATCCACACACGCGATTTGGAGAGGCGCTCATCGGTATCCTTGCTCTCTTCCGACAGCAGCCCGTCTTCGGGCCGTTGCTGGCGCAGAGCGTTGATAAGGAACTGGTTGGCGGTCACGTCGCCCGCCTTGCCCAGTGCCTTTCCGCCGATCAGCCCGCTTTCGCGAACCTCGATCAGGATCCGTCCGGCCGCGTGCGCGAGGCGCGCGGCCAGTTCGGCATCGCCGTCCACGATTGTGCCGGTACCGCTCATGACAGCACCCGATCGACGATGAGTTCGGCTGCTTCCTCAGCGCTCATCGCGGTCGTGTCGATCACGATTTCCGGATTTTCCGGCGGCTCGTAAGGGCTGTCGATCCCGGTGAAGTTCTTCAGATCACCGGCCCGCGCCTTCTTGTAGAGGCCCTTTACGTCACGGCTTTCCGCCACGTCGAGCGGGGTGTTGATGTAGATCTCCACGAATTCGCCCGCTTCCATCATGCTGCGCGCCAACTGGCGCTCCGCCCGGAAGGGCGAGATGAAGGAAGTCAGTACGATCAGACCCGCATCGGTCATCAGCCGGGCGACTTCGCCGATCCGGCGAATGTTCTCGATCCGGTCGGCATCGGTGAAGCCGAGATCCTTGTTGAGGCCATGGCGGACGTTGTCGCCATCCAGAATGAACGTATGCTTGCCCAGGGCATGCAGCTTCTGCTCGACGAGGTTGGCGATGGTCGACTTGCCCGAACCCGAAAGCCCGGTGAACCACAGCACCCGTGGGCGCTGGTTCTTGATTGTCGCATGTGCCTCGCGGCTGACGTCGATCGACTGCCAGTGCACGTTCTGCGCACGACGCAGCGAGAAGTGGATCGTGCCCGCCGCAACGGTCGCGTTGGTCATCCGGTCAATCAGGATGAACCCGCCCAGATCCTTGTTCTCGGTATAGGGGGCAAACACCACGCGCTTGTCGGTGGACAATTCGCACACGCCGATGTCGTTGAGCCCGAGGGTCTTTGCCGCCAGGTGTTCCATCGAATTCACATCGATACGGAACTTCGGCTGCTGGACAGCCGCGGAAACCGTCTGGGTGCCAATCTTGAGGATGTAGTTGCGGCCGGGAAGCATTTCCTCGTCCGCCATCCACACGATGGTCGTTTCGAACTGGTCGGCGGCTTCCGCAGGATCGTCTGCGGCGCAGATGACGTCACCACGCGAGCAGTCGATCTCGTCAGCGAAAGTCAACGTGATGGATTGACCGGTGGATGCCTCGTCAAGGTCGCCGTCAAACGTCACGATGCGCGAAACGGTACTGGTCTTGCCCGAAGGAATGACCCGGATCGCGTCGCCAGGCTTCACTGTGCCTGCCGCGATCTGGCCCGCGAAACCGCGGAAATCCAGATTCGGACGATTGACCCACTGGACCGGCAGGCGGAACGGTTGGCCGGCACCTTCGTCAAGGCCGAGATCGACCGTTTCGAGATGCTCGATCAGCACCGGGCCCTTGTACCAGGGAGTGTTTTCGCTGCGGGTGGTGATGTTGTCACCGGCCAGACCCGAAATCGGAATGGCAGTGAATTCCTCGATACCGATCTGCTTCGCGAACGCGCGATAATCGGCGACGATATGTTCGAAAGTCGACTGATCGTAATCGACCAGGTCCATCTTGTTCACTGCCAGCACGATGTGCCGGATACCGATCAGATGCGCGAGGAACGAATGGCGGCGGGTCTGGGTCAACACGCCCTTGCGCGCGTCGATCAGGATCACGGCCATGTCGGCGGTCGATGCACCCGTCACCATGTTGCGCGTGTACTGTTCGTGGCCCGGGCAGTCGGCAACAATGAACTTGCGCTTTTCGGTCGCGAAGAAGCGATAGGCAACGTCGATCGTGATGCCCTGTTCGCGTTCGGCGGCGAGGCCGTCGACCAGCAGTGCGAAATCGATCTGCTGCCCTTGGGTGCCGACCTTCTTGCTGTCGTTTTCCAGTGCGGCCAACTGATCTTCGAAGATCATCTTCGAATCATAGAGCAACCGCCCGATCAGGGTGGACTTGCCGTCGTCGACGCTGCCGCAGGTGATGAAGCGGAGCATGGTCTTGTGCTGGTGGACTTCGAGGTACTTGTCGATATCCTCGGCGATCAGCGCGTCGGTCTTGTAAACCGGCTCTTCGGTGGTCGTCCCGGTCATCAGAAATACCCCTCCTGCTTCTTTTTCTCCATGCCAGCGCCGCCTTCGTCCTTGTCAATGGCGCGGCCCTGCCGTTCCGACGTGGTCGTCAGCAGCATTTCCTGGATAATTTCAGGCAGCGTGGCTGCCTCGCTCTCTACCGCGCCGGTCAGCGGGTAGCAGCCCAGCGTACGGAAACGGATAGAACGTTCGACCGGCGTTTCGCCTTCTGCGAGCGGGAAACGGTCGTCATCGACCATCAGTAGCAGTCCGTCGCGTTCCACCGTCGGGCGCTTGGCCGAGAAATAGAGCGGAACGATCTCGATCCCTTCGAGATGGATGTACTGCCAGATGTCCAGCTCGGTCCAGTTGGACAGCGGGAATACGCGAATGCTCTCACCCTTGGATTTGCGGGCGTTATAGAGCTTCCACAATTCCGGACGCTGATTCTTCGGGTCCCAGCCATGGTTGGCGTTGCGGAAGGAAAAGATCCGTTCCTTCGCACGGCTCTTTTCCTCGTCGCGGCGGGCACCGCCGAAAGCCGCGTCAAAGCCATATTTGTCGAGCGCCTGCTTCAGACCTTCGGTCTTCCACATGTCCGTGTGCAGGGGGCCGTGATCGAAGGGATTGATGCCCTTTTCGCGTGCTTCGGGGTTCTGATAGACAATCAGTTCCATCCCCGCGTCTTTCGCCGCCTTGTCGCGCAGCTTGTACATGTCCTGGAATTTCCAGGTCGTATCCACATGCATCAGCGGGAACGGCGGCGGAGCCGGATAGAAGGCCTTTTTCGCAAGGTGCAGCATCACTGCCGAATCCTTGCCGACCGAATAGAGCATCACCGGGCGTTCAGCCTCGGCGACCACTTCACGCATGATATGTATGCTTTCGGCCTCAAGCCGTTGCAGATGGGTCATCGTCATCGTCTTGATGGTCCCTTCGTTCCTGTCCCAAACAAATGGCGCCGCCTGTGCACTGCGCCTCATGATGGCCGTTTCATAGAAAGTGATTCTCGACATGTAGCCTCCCATATGGGAGGATGCGAAAATGTTGACCGCGCGTGACGAAGACGATCTGCTGATGGCGCTCTACCAGGGCTCGTTCGAGCAGCCTTTGTGGAGCAGCTTTCTGGAGCATCTGCGGGCCCGGATAGGCGCGCGCTATGCGGGGATCATTTTTCGCCCGCCCGATCGCCCGGCCAACAGCCCGGTCGAACTCTTTTCGGGAGAGCGTGCCCCGGCCCATCTCAATCGGCTCTATCAGGAAGAATTGTACAAGACCGACCCCTTCCTGGGTTTCGACTTGCGAGAGGGGCGCGTCTATTCCCTGTCGGAACTGCTGCTGGACAGCAATCCGGAGCATGTGGCGTTTCGCCGCGAGGTGCTCGACCCGAGCGGCATCCACTTCATGCGCATCGTGCGGATATCGGAGCCTTCCGGCGTCAGCACGTGGCTGAGCGTTTCGCGCGACAAGCCTGATTTCACGGCTGCGGATACCGCTCTGCTGAGCAGGCTGGCGCGCCACTTCCGCAATTGTCTGCGCAGCCATATTGCGCTGGAACGGGAAAAGTCGCGGGCCAGCATCGCCGATGAGGTGATGCAGAGGCTTTCGTTCGGGTGGATCAGTCTCGATAGCAATGGCTGTGTCGTCGAAACCACGCCGCAGGCGAAGCGGATGCTGCAGTATGGGCAAGGCCTGCGGATCGCCCGGAATGGTCGGTTGGTGGCGACCGATCCGCAAACCGAACGGAAGCTTTCGGCGGCAATCAAGGCCATCGCTTCGTCTCCGGGTGAACGACCGCGGGCTTTCCGCGTCAGTACCGACCCTTGGGTGGAGATGCTGATCGCGCCGATGACGCAGCGAAACGACGGGACGGGCAGAACGCCGATCATGATCGCGTATCTGCAGGGCGATACCCAGTCGGAATCCGATCGCTATGAACAGATCGCGGAGTTGTTCGGTCTGTTGCCCAGCGAAGCACGGCTGGCGCTGGCGCTCAGCCGTGGCATGTCGATTGCCGAAGCGGCGGACAGCCTTGGCATAACAGTGGAGACCGCGCGCAATTATTCGAAGAAAATCTATGCCAAGATGGGCGCGCGGGGCCAGAATGATCTGATCCGTTATATTCTGACCAGCGTGCTGGCGCTGGCATAAGCTGTTGCGGAGTCGCTGGATGTGGCCTTTTCATCCCGCCGCTTTGCGCGGATAATGAAGCGGACCATTACCGCGAAGAGAGATTGCGATGCCGTTGACCGTTCACCAGTTCCCTTGCCTCAGCGACAATTACGGCTTCCTCGTGCGTGACGAAGCATCGGGCAAGGTTGCCTGCATCGATACACCCGATGCCGATGCGATCATTGCCGCGGCCACTTCCAGAGGCTGGGGAATAGATCTGGTACTCAACACGCATTGGCATCCCGATCATGCCGGGGGAAATGCCACGGTGAAAGCCCGCTTCGGCTCGACTCTGATCGGTCCGGAGGAAGTGCTTGGGCATTTTCCGCTCGATCGCGTGGTGAGCGACGGCGATATCGTCGACCTCGGGGAAACCCGCTTCGCGGTCATGGATACCGGTGGTCATACCATGGGCCACATCTGCTATTATGATGCGGCCGACGGGATTGTGTTTGTCGGCGATACACTGTTTCCGCTGGGCTGTGGCCGACTGTTCGAAGGGACGCCGCAGCAAATGTGGGCCAGCCTTTCCCGGCTGGCCGGGCTGCCCGGCGACACCGTGGCCTATAGCGCGCACGAATATACGCTGGCCAACGGCCGGTTTGCGGAGACGGTGGATTCTTCTCCCGAACTGGCAGCTCGCATGGCCTCAGTGCGGGCCGCGCGCGAACGGGGGGAGCCGACCGTTCCGACGACTATCGCGGCAGAGCGCGAAACCAATCCGTTTTTGCGAGCCCCCTTGCTCAGCGACAAGCCGGAACCGGCTGCTGCCTTTGCCGAAATTCGTTCGCTCAAGGACAATTTCAAAGGCTGACCCATGCCGGAACAGCGCGGTGCCTTGCCTCAGATATGGCCTTTGGCAAGCAGGCGGAGAGCGCGGTGCGCCATGCCACCCATGGACAGGTAGAAGACCGCCCCGCCGATTGCGACGGCCCATGCGATACCGACCGCTTCGAACGGATGGACCAGCGCCAGCAAGGCAATCACCAGTGCCGTTAAGGCTGCGGCCTGTGCCAGCAAGGCGTGGCGCGCCCTTCCGGTCGAATGTAGCACCGGCTCGAACGCGACGCTGGCCAGTTCGAAGGAAGCGGCAATGGTGAGCGGGACCATGACGGCATAACCTGCCCGGAAAGCATCCCCGCCGATCAGGCCCATCAGCTGCTTGCCGACGATCAGCGCTATCGCAACGACCAGTGCACCGGCCAGTCCGGCGATCAGGCTGGTCTGCATGGCGAGCTTGCGGAATTCGTCCGCCTGGGCAGCCACTCTGGCCCGTGCGATTTCCGCATAGACGGACCGGGTCAGCAGAGTGGAAAGCTTGCTCAGGCCCTGGCTCAATTGCTGGGCCAGTCGGTAAAGGCCAGCGGCTTTCGTGCCGGCGAAGAAACCGACCGCGAGCAGAGGGCCATTGCGTTTTGCAGCTTCCAATGTGGCGTTGGCGTAGGTGATCCCGAAGAAACGGATAATCCCCTCGTTCTCGCTCAAGGCCAGGCGCCAGTGCCGCAAATGCCGGAAACCGACCGATTGCGGGGCGAGATAGCGGGCCATGATCCAGTAGGCCGCCGCTTCAAGCAGGTCGATCACTGCCCATGCGATCAGGAACTTCATCAAAGTGGGATCGGTAAGCCAGATAGCCGTGGCGGCGGCCAGGCGCCCGATAGGCACCACCGCTTCAACGTAAACGGCGACGTCAAACCGGTCGAGCGCGCGGACGATACCCGTCGGGGCGGATACCAGTGCCCAGATGGCGGCGACGTTGAACCAGAAAGCCGTATCGACGAGACTCTTGTTGAGATCGAGTGCATCGCTGAATTGATAGAAAACCACCCAGGCGATGCCGCAGCCCATGACGGCGCCGATCGCGTCGAGCACGCCGCACAGCATGCCGAGCCGCCCGAATGCGTCCCAGTTCTTCGCATGGACATGTTCCGCGCCATAACGGACCACCACCCGCCAGGTCTGGAAACCGGCGATTGCGATCAATGCCTGGGCGGTGCCGAAAATCAGCGAAAAGTGCCCGAAGCCCTTGAGACCCAGCGAGCGAGTGAGAATCGCGAGGTAAAGCAGGCTGCAGATCGCGCCGAAACCCTTGCCCCCCAACAGCCAAACGGTGTTGGCGAACATGCGGCCCAGCAAGCTGTCGGGCATGGGTCGCGTTCTTGTCCGGCGAGACATCGCAACGCCTTTGGACGAGGGGCCGGATTTGCGCAAGCGCCATACGTGTTTACATACCTCCGGCATTGCGGCTGGGGCTTCCACCTCCTAAGGGCGAACGATGATCGAACACGCCATCCTCCTCAGCGCGGGCCAGGGTTCGCGCTTGCTTCCCCTCACGGCTGAACGGCCCAAATGCCTGATCGATTTTTCGGGCCGCACCCTGATCGAATGGCAGGTGGAGATGCTGGCGCGTGGCGGTGTCAGACGGATCGATGTGGTCACCGGGTTCATGACCGACATGGTGGAGGAGCTGCTGGCGCGCCACAGCGACCCCCGGGTCGAGGTGCATTGCCACTTCAACCCGTTCTACAAGGTCGCGGACAATCTCGGTTCATGCTGGATCGTGCGGGACCGGATGCATGAGGATTTTCTGATACTCAACGGCGACACGCTCGTTTCCGAAGATATCGTGCACAAGGTCCAGCAGGGGAGCGACTGGCCGATTGCCGTCACTGTGGACATCAAGGATCATTATGACAGCGACGACATGAAAGTGGCGCGCGACGGGGATCGGCTGATGCGGATCGGCAAGACGCTTACGGCTGAGGAAACCAATGCGGAATCGATCGGCTTTCTGGCCTTTCGCGGCCAAGGTCCGGATCTCTTCCGCGAAGCGGTACGAGAGGCCATGCGGACCCGTGAAGGGGTGGAACACTGGTATCTGAAGGTGATCGACAAGATTGCCGATAGCGGAAAAGTCGGCACAGTATCCATCGAAGGGATGGATTGGGCGGAAGTCGATTTTCTCAACGACATCGAAATCGCGACCAGGCTGACCGATAGCTGGGTCTAGGCGAAAAAGCCCTTGAGCCAGGCGGTCAACCGATCCAGTTCCTCGCCCTCCAGCGCGACCGCATGGCCGAGGTCGGGGACTTTCGGCCAGCCCACATCGACGAACTCCCGCCCGTTCCATTCGCGCGCGCCCTCGTAACGGGGGATGACGTGGAAATGCACATTGGGATCGACCATCATCAGCATCAGGTAATTGAGCCGGGCATAGCCCACCGCCTTGCCTAACGCCGCTTCAATCGCCGATGTCGCGATTTTAAGTTCCGCATGGGCTTCGCCCGGCAGGTCCCCAAACGCGGTCGCGTCCGACTTGGCGGCCAGCACCAGGCTGCCCAGCGTCGGCTGCGCGGCGCGCGCCAGCACGACCCAGTGGTCGAATTCATGAACCAGAGCTGCCGGCCAGCCGAACTTTTCGATGGTTTCATTCATTGCGGAGCCTCCATGAGCCAGGATGTCACCGGGTGCCCGGACCTGGCCTGGGCCATGGCCTGAACCAACCGGACAGCATGCACCGCGCAAGATAGGACAGTCCACCACGCAACGGCAACCAGCCCGATGTCAGGCCGCGCAAACAACAGCGATACGAACAGGATCACCATGTTGGGATTGCGGCGGGCGGTGATCAGCCTGAACCGGCTGTCGAACTTCTGCCACACATGGATATGAATTCCGCCATACATGCGCATGAAGGCGCCTTCGATCACCCGTTGAACGACATAGCCGATGACGATGGTGCCGATCACCCAGGCGAACGTTTCCGTCGAATAGGCCAGACCCCACGATCCCAGCCCGACGGCCCACGCCCCCCACCAGAACGGGGGATGGACGAGGTCGATGCCGTGGTCGAAGATGTTGCCCCACCAGCTTGACGTGACAGTGCAGCGGGCCAGTTTGCCGTCCACTGTATCCAGCACCATGAAAACGAAGCCGGCGGCCATGCCCTCCCAATACATGCCCTCCCAGAACAGCACTGTGGCCCATACGCACAGGGCAGCCCCGATCGCGGTGATCCTGTTAGGTGACATTCCGAGCGCCGCCGCGATCCGGGTCATGTGAAAGGCGAGGCCCGGCCACAGGTATTTGGTGAGCAGATCTGTCACCCCCTTGTACGAGGCATCGTAGCAGGCCCGCTCCGCCTGCGCCCTGGTTGCCGCCGTCAGGGGGAGTGCAAACGGGCGTTCCAGCTTGCGCAGTTGCGGATTGTAGAATTCCGGCCCGGTGGCGAGATCGACAATACGGGCATCGGGATTATCCACCCCGATAACGAAGCGTTCGCCATGGGTGAAATTGATATCCGGATTCTGCAGCGCCAGCCGCATCAGCAGGGGATCGAACACGAAGCCGAGATCGACTTTCAGCTTCCGCCCGTCAGGCGGCGTCAACTTGGCCGCACAGGCCAGCCGCCGCACACGTTCCCGGTTGTCCATGCCCCAGATGGGAACTTCGGCCGACCCGGATAGCGCCAGCCATTCCGGCATCATGTCGTTGTTCATTGGAAATCCTTTTCGGCGGCGGTCAGTCCCGCTCCCTCTCGTGGCCTGCTAACGGTTGCGAAGGACCGTGTCGAGGCGGTCCCCCAGCCGCAAGGCAAGGGCGACGAGAGTGAAGGTCGGATTGGCCCAGCCGGCAGTGCTGAAGACTGAACTGCCGGCGATGTGGAGGTTGCCATAGCCATGGACCCGGCAATCGGCATCGACCACGCCATGCGCCGGATCGGCGCTCATGCGGGTGCCCCCGATATGGTGGTAACCGGCGATGGGATGGTTGCCGACCGTGGGATCGACGGGCCACTGGGCACCGGGCTCGGAGAGCCACTCGCTCGGAACGCTATGGCCTTTGCCAAGACGCTGCAATTCGGCGCCGAAAGTTTCGGCCATGACCCGTGCGCTGTGCTTGTCCAATTCGCTGAGCTGCCAGTCGAGATCGGCCCGGCGGTTGCCCAGGGCGTCCCGTTCTGTCGACAGCACGATCCGGCTGTCGGGATTGGGAGCCTGTTCGCCGCGGACGATCATGTAAAGCCCGGTCATGCCCGTGCTGGCCATGAAATGTTCCAGCGATCCGCGCAGCTTGCGGTGGAACCAGGCTCGCACGCCGCGATACGCATGATCGAGGATGCGGCCTTTCCGGTCAGGCGAAATCGAATGCTTGAGATTGTGGTAGAGCTTGTTGCCCAGCGGTACGCCGCGTTCAGGCGCGCGCTGCAGCTTGAACGTGGCAATATCGTTGAGAGTTTGCTTCTCGCGCTGCACCGCATCGCCCAGCCGGATCGCCGGGGCCAGCGGCACGTCGGAGCGGACGAACCGCTTCTGGTAGGCATCCCAGATTTCGTAAGGGTGAGAGGTCTCGATTTTCGCGATGCGGCCGGTGGGATGCTCCATGAAAAAGCGTCCGACCTGATCGTGGCCATTGCCGATCCCGGCAGTTTCGACATCGTCGGAGGCCAGCAGCAGGCGCGCGTTTTCTACCGCGCCGCAGGCCAGGACGTAATGGCTGGCCTTTACCTTGAAAACCGGCCCGTCGAGCGCCCGGACGTCGATGTGCTCTATCGCGCGAGCGTCAGGCCCGGCCTGCAATTTCACGGCGTTGGCATGCAATACGACGCGGACATTGGGGGCATCGAACAGGTCGCGGGTACGCGCGGCGGCGAACCGCTCCGCCGCTTCATCGAACCGCCAGAGAGCAGTGGCGATCCGGTCTTCGTCAAAAGCATAGGGTTTCACCCCCAGCCTTTGCCATGTCTCGGCTTCGTCGAAGGCTTCGCCCAGTTCGAAGATCGCATCGGCTTCACGGTAATAGGGATCCACGTCGGCCAGGCCGATTGGCCAGCCACTGTGGGGTACCCAGTCACGCCTTTCGAAATCGATCGGATCCATGCGTGCGGCCCGTCCGCCCCAGATGGATACTGTCCCGCCAAAGAAACGCAGGCGGGCTTCTTCCAGATCGTAGTAGGGCATGCCGACGTTGGCACCCTTGTAGAGATCCTGCGTGGCCTGTTCGAAATCGAGCCCGCCGCTCTCCAGCAAGATAACCTCGTGCCCCTTGGCCGCGAGCCGTCGCGCCAGGGTGACTCCTGCGGCCCCGCCGCCGACGATGCAGACATCGCCAAGTGTCGCGAGCGCTTCGGCGTCGCTGCGCAGGTCGACCAGCATTTCCTAGACCTCCGTGATTGGCGTCATGCCGGGCTCTCGCCATTGGCCGCCGCCTGCTGCCACCAGCAGCTGAACATGGCGATCGCATAGAGAATCCGGCCATGATTGGCGAGCCCCGCGCGATGTTCCGCAAACAACTGGTCGACTGCGGCGGTTTGTAGCAGGCCGCAGTCCATCGCCCCGCTTTCGTGCCACGCCTCCTGTGCGAACTGGCTGAAGTCGCCGCGGAACCATTCTCCGAACGGCAACTGGAATCCGATCTTGCGCTTGTCGAAGGAACCGGGCGGGAACCACGGCTCCACTGCCTTGCGCAGGGCATATTTGCCTGTCTTGCCTTGCAACTTCATCGCGCTGGGCATGGTCAGGGTCCAGTCAACGAAGTCATGCGACAGGAAGGGGACGCGGATTTCAAGGGAATGCGCCATGCTGCCCCGATCCGATCGCAGCAGCAGCGACCTCGGCATGTGGACGGCGATGTCGGCCAGCATGAACTGTTCGAGCGGGTTCAGCGTCTTGATGTCGATATCGCCGAAATATTCCTCGGCCAGCCGCTTGAAGCGGCCCGGACCGTCCTGCCGGGCGAGGAAGCCCGGTTCGTAGAGCCGGGCGCGCACGTCGGGCGTGGAAATTTGCGTCGCCTGGAAGAACCGCTGAAACCCGTTTTCGAGACCGGCGGCCGTCCGAAAGCGGCGGGCGTTCTGCTTCAGGTAATTGAACCGGGTGGATGCATCCAGCGGCAGGGCGTCGATCAGGTCGGCCAGCGGGCTGAGCGCTTTGAGCAGGGGCTTGTAACGCGCCGCCAGCAGCGCCGTGCGTTGACGTTTGTAACCCGCAAAAATCTCGTCAGAACCTTCCCCGGCCAGCACGACTTTGACGTGTTCGGCGGCCAGTTTCGACAAATGCCAGATGGGCACTGCGGCCGTCGCTGCGCATGGTTCGTCGAAAGCGGCCTGTACCGAGGGCAGGAGATCACCCGCCGCCACCGGTTCAAGGGGCAGGACGATATGTTCGCAACCCAGATGGCCGGCGATCCGTCCGGCAGCCTCGGCCTCGTCGATCGAGGTTCCGGGGAAGCTGACAGTGAAGGCCTTGATTGGGCGGTCGGTAAACCGGGTCATCGCGGCGACGATGGCGCTGGAATCGACGCCGCCGGAAAGAAACGCGCCCACCGGCACGTCAGACAGCATGTGTTTGCGCACGGTGCCTTCCAGCCGCGAGCGGGTTTCCTCTATCCATTCGTCCTGCGACAGGTCGTGACGGACATTGAAGCGGGGCGCCCAGAACTCCCGGATAGAGGGTTCGCCCTCCGGCCCGATCCGCAACACGTGGCCCGGCTCCAGACTGCGCACTTGCCGGTAGATTGAGCGGGGCCGTTGCACGTGGCCGAACATGAAGAAATCGTGCGCGGCCCGTTCATCAAGGTCGAAGCTGTGGCGGGGCAGTACGCGCAGCGAACGGATTTCGGAGGCGAACGCCAGTCCCCCGTTCTGTTCCGTAATATAGAGCGGTTTGATGCCCAATGGGTCGCGGGCCAGTGTCAACGTGCGTTCCGCCCGGTCCCAGATCGCGGCGGCATACATTCCCTGAAGGCGCGGCCATGCGTCGTCCCCCCAGCACACGAAACTGGCCAGCAGCGTTTCCGTGTCGCTGTGAGTGTGGAATGCGTAACCCAGCGTTTCCAGTTCCCGCCTCAGTTCCGGGTGGTTGTAGATTTCGCCATTGAAGACAATGGCATAACGCCCATCGGGGGAGTCAATCGGCTGATGGCCGCCTGCGATGTCGATAATGCTCAGCCGGCGCATGCCGAAGCCGAAATCGCCGTCTGCAAGATAGCCGCAGTCATCAGGGCCGCGATGAATAATCCGGTCGCACTGATGGACCAGAACGTCATGGGGGACTTCGCGTCCTGCCCGCCGATACCATCCCGCTATCCCGCACATGAACATGCCTTTATTCGGAGCGGGGCAATTCGGCTAGTGCCTTGCGCAAGGGTGGGATAGGATGGAGTCTCCGCCTGATACGGGCACATCTGTGCATGGTGGAGAGGTCCCGAATGCGGCGAACCGGGAGCCTTGAGGTCAAAAAAGTGTAGCAATTCGCGGCTGCAACATTGATATAGCCACCCCGATGGAAGGTTCGATCTACCAGTTTGAAGGCTTGCCGCGTGCAGTGGACGCGAATGTGGGCATGCGCGATACCGACGCGCGTGCCCGCCGGATGCGTCCGGGGCTGCGCGAAACGCCGCTGGTAGGGGTCATTCGCAATCCGCGCAGCCACCGCAATCGCGGCCATATGCCCGAACTGGAAGGGCGGCAGAACATCCTCACCGCCAGCCCGCCGACTCGTAGTGAACTGGTGCGGGTGCTGACAGGCTTTGCCGATCGCGGGATCGATTTGCTGGCCGTGGACGGGGGCGACGGGACAGTGCGCGATGTGCTGACATGCGGGGCGCCGATTTTCGGGGACCGCTGGCCGCGTCTGATCGTGTTGCCCAAGGGCAAGACGAATGCACTGGCGGTCGATCTCGGCTTGCCGAAGGACTGGACTTTGCCCGATGCGCTTGCCGCCGCGCGCGACGGGCATATCGTTCATCGCCGCCCGGTGATGGTCGGGCAGGCGGATGGGCAGGGCGCCCAAGTGCTCGGGTTCGTATTCGGCGCGGGTATTTTCACCATTGCGACCCAGGCGGGGCAGACCGCCCACCGGTTTGGCGCATTCAACAGCCTGGCTGTGGGTGTGACGGCAGTGGCCAGCGTGTTGCAGGCTCTGTTCGGGATTGGGGCGAGCCCTTGGCGCACGACCACGGGAATGCGGATATTCACTGGTGCGGATGACCAGGAAGTGACGCATTCCGGCCATGGTGCGCCGGATCGCCGCTATGCAATGGCCTTTTCCACGCTGGAACGGTTTCCGGCCGGTCTGAATCCTTTCGGTCATATCCGTTCGGGTCTGCGCTACGTCGTTCTTGATGCCCCGCTGCGGCGCGTAGTTGCGCTGGTGCCCGGTCTGCTGACCGGCTGGGACCGTCCTGCCTTCGCCCGTCTTGGCGTACATCGCGATGCCGTGAGCGAAGCTCTCGTCGAGCTCGATGACAGTTTCATCCTCGATGGGGAGGCTTTCCCCGCAGGGCGCTATCGCATCGGCATGGGCCCCAAGATCCAGTTTATCGCACCGTGAACGCAACGCTGGAGGCGCGCGTCTCCGCTGGGCTTGACGCGGCCATGGCCGCCCCGGTGCGCGTCTTTGCCGAACGGTTGGCGCAGGAAAGCGGGGCATTGGCGGTGCTGTTCTACGGCTCCAACCTGCGCACTGGCGAACTGGAAGGCGTGCTTGACTTCTACGTCCTGTTGCCGGGGCCGCGTGAAAGCGGAATCTGGCCTCGTGTCAGCTATCGCGAGTGGGAGCATGAAGGACGGACGCTCCGGGCCAAGATCGCGACCATGACCATGGCGACCTTTCACGCTGCGGCATCAGGCAGTTTGCTCGATACGACGATATGGGCCCGCTTTGTCCAGCCCAGTGCGTTGGCCTGGGTCCGGGATGATGCGGCGCGTGCGCAAGTGCTGAATGCGGTTTGCGCCGCCATTGTCACTGCTGCGCGGCTGGCCGTGGCGCTCGGCCCGGAAAGCGGTCTGCCGCAGGACTTCTGGCGGGCGCTGTTCCGCGCGACTTACCGCGCCGAATTCCGGGTGGAAAAGCCGGGGCGCGAAGACACGATTCTGGCCGCCAATCCCACGCATTTCGACGGATTGCTTTCCCTGGCGCTTGATGCAGCGCCTGTCGCATACGGTCAGGATGGAGGCCGGCTGGTCCCTCGGATGGCGCAGCCGGAGCGTCGCCGCATTCGTCGCTGGTGGCGCCGTCGCCAGCGTATGGGGAAGCCCTATAACCTGATGCGGCTGGCGCGCGCGACGGCCACGTTCGATGGTGCGGCACGGTACGCCGCGTGGAAGGTCGAACGGCACACCGGGGTCAAGGTGGCTGTGACGCCTTGGCGGGAAAAGCATCCGATCCTTGCCGCGCCCGGTGTGCTGTGGCGGGTCTGGCGTGAACGGGACAGGAGAGCGTGACCTATCCCGAAACAATGCCTGCCGCCCTGATCCTTGCCGGTTCGCGCGAGGGTGCGCCGGACCCCGTGGCCGTGTCCGAAGGGGTCGCGCACAAGGCTCTGGTCGAAGTCGAAGGAGTGCCGCTGCTCGCTCGCGTCCATGCCGCTCTTTCCGCTGCCGGTGTGCAACGGATTGCGGTGGTTGCCGATGCACCGGCGGTGGTTGCGCTGGCGCAGATTATCGGTGCGGAAATAATCGAACCTGGCCGCGGCCCAAGCGCCAGCGTCGCACGGGGGTTCGCCCGCCTGAGCGCGCCGATGCTGGTGACGACTGCCGATCATGCGCTGCTGCAACCGGACTGGGTACGGCAATTCGTCGGAGACAGCCCGCCCGATGCCGATGTTGCCGTGTTGCTGGCCCGGCGTGACGCTGTGGAACAAGCCGTGCCGGACACGCACCGCACCTGGCTCCGGTTTGCGGACGGGCAATGGTCGGGATGCAATCTGTTCCTGCTGGCAACGCCCCGCGCTGAAGCGGCGATTGCGACGTGGCGGGAAGTTGAGGCAAACCGCAAGCGGCCATGGCGCATTGCCGCCCGGCTCGGCCCGCGTGTCCTGTGGGACTATCTGCGCGGCAGGCTTACTCTCTCCGAAGCGGTGGCCGGCCTGGGAGAGAGGATCGGTGTCCGGGCAGCCGTGGTCGCGGCAGCGGATGGGCTGGCGGCAGTCGATGTCGACAAGGTCGCCGACCTCGAACTGGTCCGCGAGGTTGCCGCCGGGCGCTAGGGCCCTGGCTACATGTACTTCATGTCGATAGTGATCGGGGTCACGCCCTGGGTTACGGTCACGCCGACTTTCTTGTAGCTCGGCTTGCCGAGATTGAAGATGTTGATGCTGGGGTTGTTCGACATCCCGCCGCCATCGCGGGTAATGTCGGTCTTGCCATTGTCGTTTATATCATGACGCACCGCTATGCCGTAGCTTCCGCTTGCCGGAAGAGGCATGCAGAAAGTCATTGTGCCGGCGCGGGCGGGCACTTCGATTCGGTGGATCCAGCGGCCTTTTTCCAGCCACTCGGCATTGGTCGCGCGGTAGCTCTGCACACGAACGGTGCCGCTGGACGAGCGGATGCCGTTGACCGTTACCTTGATTGCGGGCCCTGCGCCGGGGGCGCATTCCTGCGGGTTATTGGCGATCTTTTGGCGATATTGTGCGGCCAGTGGCATAGCACTGGCCATGCTGCCGATCGTGAGGGCCATCGCGGAGGCCGTTACCAGTCTGCGCATGATCGATTGTCTCTCCATAGTCGGGGCTGTCTAAAGCAAGGGCGCTGAATAGCGACTGAATTGGGGCGGGGCGTGCGGTTAAGGATCGACGCGGACAGGGCAGGCGTGTTTCCGAAGCGGTTGCCGCGCGCGAGATCTTGTGTGGAAAACGCTTCTCACCATGCTTGTAGGCACAAGGGCTGGTGGCTAGGGCAAAAAGTCAAGATGTCCACAGTTCCCCTTATCTCTCCGTCGATCCTCTCCGCCGATTTCGCACGGCTGGGTGAAGAGGTGCGCGCAATCGATGAAGCCGGTGCCGACTGGATTCATGTCGATGTGATGGACGGGCATTTCGTGCCCAACATCACGATCGGCCCATCGGTGGTCAAGGCGATCCGCAAGTGGTCGGACAAGCCGTTCGACGTTCACCTGATGATTTCGCCGGTCGATTCCTATCTGGAGGAATTCGCGGCGGCGGGGGCCGATATCATCACAGTCCATCCCGAAGCGGGGCCGCACGTTCACCGCACGGTGCAGGCGATCAAGGGCCTGGGCAAGAAGGCGGGCATCTCGCTCAACCCGGCCACTCCGGCAAAGATGCTCGATTATCTGATCGACGAGATCGACCTTGTCCTGGTGATGAGCGTCAATCCCGGCTTTGGCGGACAAAGCTTCATTTCCAGCCAGCTCCGCAAGATCGAGGCGGTCCGCAAGATGATCGACAAGTCCGGCCGTGCAATCCATCTGGAGGTTGATGGTGGGGTCAATCCGGAGATCGCGCGGCAATGCGTGGACGCGGGCGCCGACGTGCTGGTTGCCGGATCGGCAGCTTTCAAGGGCGGTCCGGATCGATATGCCCCTAACATCGTTGCGCTGAAGGGCGGACGCGAATGAGCGAAGCCGCGACGCAGGGGCAATTGGCGCTGCGTCGCGGTGAACCGGACGCGAGCCTTGCACACGGCGCGGAGGACAAGATGGCCATACCGCTGGCTCCATCGGAGGAGCCGTTGGCGCGGACAGATCAGGCTGAAGAAGATGCATCACCGGGGGCGGTCATCGAACCGGGACGTGCGCTGGCCTTGGCGGAATTCGCGCCGGTTTCCCTGGGTGCGGGGGAACGGCTGGTACGGCTTGCCTATCGCATGGGTGTGCCCGGCTCTGCCTTGACTTCGCCGTTTCGCAAGCAGGCCAAACCGCGCCTCATGGCCACTGTGGAAAGCCCGCTGGTGGGGGACCGTGCCACGGGAGTGGCGTTGCGGGCCGGCCATTTCCTCGTTCATGGGGTAAAGGCCCCGATCGGGCAGATGGACTTCACCCCCAGTGCCAAGCTCACGCCGCCGTTCGAGCGGACGGTGCATGGCTTTTCCTGGCTGTGCGACCTGGCCGCTTCGGCCCCGCGCGAACAATGCACGGCCACGGCAGAGCGCCTGCTTGTCGCATGGCTCGAAGCCAACCCGAAGCCGGGCAAGGGTCCTGCCTGGAAACAGGGCAATGCGGGCCATCGCCTGCTGAACTGGTTCGTATACGCCCCCTTGCTCCTGTCCGGGCCGGACAAGGTACTGCGGGGCAAAGTGCTGGGTGCGATGGCGCATACCGCGCGCTGGCTCGATCGCAACGTGGGCAAGGCCGAAGACAGGCTGGCCGAGGTGGCGGGCTGGGCTGCCATTACCGCTGCCGGGCTGTTGCTGCCCGATGGCGGGCCGCGACGCCTCTATGGCGAAGGGGGCCTGATCCGCGCCCTGGGCGACATGGTCGGAGACGATGGCGGGATATTGTCACGCAGCCCGCTCGATCAGATGGAGGCGATTGCCCTGCTGGTCGAATTGAGCGCGTGTTATCGTGCGACGCGCCGCGATCCGCCACAGGCGGTTGAGGCCATGCTGGCCATGCTGGTGCCTCCGTTGCTGGCCTTGCTGCACGGTGATGGCGGGCTCGGCAACTGGCAGGGTTCGGGCGCGGTAAAGGCGGACAGGATTACCGCCCTGATCGAGGCCAGCGGCGTCCGGAGCCGCCCGCTGCGCGAAGTGCGGCAATGGGGCTATCAACGTGTCGCAGCCGGCAAGAGCCTGTTGCAATTCGACACCGCCCCCCCGCCGCTGGCGCGGCACGCACGCGCGGGTTGCGCATCGACTCTCGCGTTTGAACTATCGCATGGCGCGCAGCGGCTCATTGTCAATTGCGGGGGGGCGGCCTTTGCCGGTGGGCAAATCCCGGTGCGGATCGAACAGGGCTTGCGGGCGACCGCCGCCCATTCGACGCTGGTGCTGGATGATGTCAATTCCACTGCCGTCCTCATCAATGGCAAGCTTGGCGGCGGTGTCGGCGAAGTCGAGGTCGACCGCCGTACTCTGGAGCTCGACGGCGCAGGGGCAACCCGCATCGAAGCCAGCCACGATGGCTATGCAGGCCGCTATGGCCTCGTCCATCGGCGGATTCTCATCATGCGCGACGACGGCAGCGAATTGCGTGGAGAGGACGTGCTGGTTCCGGTGGGGCGGCGGGGGAAGCGGGGCAAGGTCGGCTTTGCCATCCGTTTCCACGTCGGGCCGGGAATTGAGCTGGGCCTTTCGGATAATCGCAAGGGGGCGGGCCTGGCCTTGCCTGACGGCAGCTACTGGCAGTTTGTCAGTGGTGCTAGCGGCGTTGACGGGGGCGAACTTTCGATAGAAGAGAGCCTCTGGTCGGACGGCAACGGTAGGCCGCAACCGATCCAGCAACTGGTCATCTCAGGGATGGTTTCACGCGGCGGCGGGAATTTCTCGTGGTTGCTCAAGAAAATGGGGTAAGATCGTGAGTGAAGTAGCGATCCGCCGGGCACTGCTTTCGGTGTCCGATAAAGGCGGCTTGGTCGAATTGGGACAGGGCCTGGCCCGTCTCGGTGTTGAACTGGTGTCCACCGGCGGGACGGCCAAGGCGCTGCGTGACGCCGGGCTGGACGTGAAAGATGTGTCGGACCTGACCGGCTTTCCCGAAATGATGGATGGCCGCGTGAAGACGCTGCACCCGATGGTGCATGGCGGGCTGCTTGCGGTGCGTGACAATCCCGAACATGCCAGGGCGATGGAAGACCATGCGATTGGCGCGATCGATCTCGTCGTGGTCAATCTCTATCCGTTCCAGCAGACGGTTGCCAAGGGTGCCGAACGCGACGAGGTGATCGAGAATATCGACATTGGCGGCCCGTCCATGGTGCGTTCCGCAGCGAAGAACCACGCATTCGTCACTATCGTTACCGATCCGGCGGACTATCCCACATTGTTGGCCCAGCTGGATGAAAAGGGCGGTGTGACTACGCTCGATTTCCGCAAGAAGATGGCCGCCAAGGCTTTTGCGGCGACGGCAGCTTACGATGCGGCCATCAGCCAGTGGTTCGCCAGCGTGGATCAGGGTGAGAAATTCCCGGCCCGTCAGACCGTGGCAAGTCGCCTGGTATCGACGCTGCGCTATGGCGAAAACCCGCATCAGGAAGCGGCGCTCTATATCCCGGAAACGCTTTCGGGCACCGGCATTGCGCAGGCGGAGCAGGTTCAGGGCAAGGAACTGTCCTACAACAACTACAACGACGCTGCGGCCGCTCTGGAACTGGTGGCGGAATTTGCCGGGGGCGACCCGGCAGTGGTGATCGTCAAGCATGCCAATCCTTGCGGCGTGGCCCAGCGCGGGACTTTGCTGGATGCATGGAACGATGCGTTGGCCTGTGATTCGGTGTCTGCTTTCGGCGGGATCGTGGCAACCAATGTCCCGCTTGACGGCCCGACTGCCGAAGCGATTTGCGAGATATTCACTGAAGTGGTCGTGGCGCCGGGCGCAGACGATGCGGCGCGCGCGGCCTTTGCCCGCAAGAAGAACCTGCGGCTGATGATTACCGATGGCCTGCCCGATCCCTCGCGACCGGGTATGACGCAAGTCGTGATTGCCGGTGGGTTGCTGGTGCAGGACCGTGACAGCGGGCATATCACGCCGGACATGCTCAAGGCGGTGACCAAGCGTGAACCGACTGAGCAGGAACTCAAGGATTGCCTGTTTGCGTGGACGGTCGCCAAGCATGTGAAGTCCAACGCCATCGTCTATGCCAAGGATGGCGCGACGGCGGGAATTGGCGCAGGCCAGATGAATCGACGCGACAGTGCCCGAATTGCCGCGATCAAGGCTCGCGAGGCGGCCGAAAAGTATGATTGGGCACAGCCCCGCACCGTGGGCAGTGCGGTGGCTTCCGATGCGTTCTTCCCGTTTGCCGACGGGCTTTTGGCCGCAGTGGAGGCTGGCGCGACCGCAGTGATTCAGCCGGGCGGCTCCATTCGCGATGAAGAAGTGATCAAGGCCGCCGATGACGCTGGCCTTGCCATGGTCTTTACCGGGATGCGGCATTTCCGCCACTGATGGAGATGAAACGACAGGCGGGTGCATGAACGCCTGCCTGCCGCATCATTCAGCATAGGGTCAGCCGCGCCGGTGCATCCGGTGCGGCACGCTATGACGAAAAACGTTTCACGGATTGGATGCGATGGTCCGGCTACAAGATGATCTCTACCGCAATTTCGCCATCGGCTTCGGCCTTGGCGCCGTGATCGTGCTGGTCGATCTGCTCGGCAGGGTCGGCGGGATCATTGCCTGATGCGGCGGGCGGCGGCTCTTGGTGCGCTTGCCCTTTTCCTCTCGGCTTGCCAGCAGCCTGTTCAGGCCTCCGAAAAACCGGTTGAGGCGCCTGCGCCCAAACGTGTCGCGGATGAAGGCAAGGGATTGCAAACGGCGATTTTCGCCGGGGGCTGTTTCTGGGGCGTCGAAGGCGTCTTCAGCCATGTGAAAGGTGTGACCAGCGCCATCTCCGGTTATCACGGCGGCAACGGTAAGAATGCCGATTACGCCGCTGTTAGCGGAGGCAGGACGGGCCACGCGGAAGCCGTCAAGGTTACCTACAATCCTGAAATCGTCCGCTACGACCAGCTTTTGCGGATATTCTTTTCGGTCATCGCGGACCCCACGACACTCAATTATCAGGGCCCGGATCACGGCACGCAATATCGCTCCGCGCTTGTCCCGCTGGATGCCGAACAGCGCAAGGTTGCGGCTGCCTATCTGGCGCAGATCAAGGCATCGGGTGTGTGGCACAAACCGATTGTGACCAGGATCGAGGCCTATCGGGCATTTTATCCGGCGGAGGCCCATCACCAGGATTTCATGGCGGCCCATCCGCGCCATCCCTACATCGTGCAATGGGATGCACCCAAAGTTAAGGCGCTCAAGCGGATTTTCCCCGGCATGTACCGGGCCGGTTTCGTGACCGGCTGATTGCCCCCGGCGCAGGGGATGCTTATGTTGCGCTGATGGGTGTGCATCATCATCGTGAAATTTCGGGCGAAGGTCTGGTTTCTGCGGCCAGTTCGGTTCTGACCGGCGCGGGCGAGCAATGGACCGCGATGCGCGCCGATGTGTTCAAGGCGCTGGCCGACGCCAATCGCCCGGTTTCAGCCTACGACATCGCCGAAGAACTGTCCGCCGCCCGGGGTAAGCGCGTGGCGGCAAACAGCGTCTATCGTATTCTCGACCTGTTTGTGCGCACGAACCTCGCCAACCGGATTGAAAGCGCCAATGCCTATCTCGCCAATGTTCATCCTGGTTGCCGCCACGATTGCATCTTCCTGATTTGCGACGAGTGCGGCCATGTTACCCATCTCGACGACGATCGGCTGACCGGTGCCTTGCGCGATGCGGGAAAGCAGGCCGGATTTGCCGATGTGCGGCCAGTGGTGGAATTGCGGGGCCTGTGCGATGCCTGTGCGGGTTAGTGTTCATCGACAGCAATGCCATTGCAGTGTAAGCGCCGCGCGATGACCGACAATCCGGCCACTCCCCTGCTCGACCAGGTCGATGTTCCTGCCGATCTGCGTATGCTCGAACCGTCGCAATTGCGGCAGCTCGCCGACGAATTGCGTGCTGAAATGATTGCTGCAGTCGGTCAGACCGGTGGCCACCTGGGATCCGGCCTCGGCGTGGTCGAACTGACCGTGGCCATCCACTATGTGTTCAATACCCCGGATGACCGGCTTGTCTGGGATGTCGGCCATCAGGCCTATCCGCACAAGATCATCACTGGCCGCCGCGACAGGATTCGCACGATTCGGCAAGCTGGCGGTTTGTCCGGCTTTACCAAGCGGAGCGAGAGCGAATACGACCCGTTCGGGACCGCGCACTCTTCCACTTCGATCTCGGCTGCATTGGGCTTTGCCATTGCCAACAAACTTTCGGGCAAGCAGGGCAAGGGCATCGCCGTGATCGGGGATGGCGCGATGAGCGCGGGCATGGCCTACGAGGCGATGAACAACGCGCAGGCCGCAGGCAACCGGCTGGTCGTGATCCTCAACGACAACGACATGTCGATTGCCCCGCCAGTGGGCGGCCTTTCGGCCTATCTCGCGCGGCTGGTGTCCAGCGGACGTTTCCTGGGACTGCGTGAACTCGCGAAGAAGTTTGCCCGAAAACTGCCGCGCCCGTTGCACAATGCTGCGCGAAAGACTGATGAATTTGCGCGCGGAATGGCCATGGGCGGCACTCTGTTCGAGGAACTCGGCTTCTATTATGTCGGCCCGGTCGATGGGCACGACCTCGATGCGCTGATCCCGGTTTTGCAGAACGTGCGCGATGCGGCCGAAGGGCCGATCCTGGTTCACGTCGTCACGCAAAAGGGTAAAGGCTACGCTCCTGCCGAGGCGGCCGAGGACAAGTACCATGGGGTCCAGAAGTTCGACGTCATCACCGGGGAACAGAAAAAGAGCGCCGGTGGACCGCCCAGCTATACCAGCGTCTTCGCGAGCTCGTTGATCGCGGAAGCGCGGCGGGACGAAACGATCTGCGCCATTACCGCGGCCATGCCATCGGGCACCGGGCTGGACAAATTCGAGGCCGCTTTCCCCGATCGCAGCTTCGACGTCGGCATTGCCGAACAGCATGCGGTGACATTCGCAGCCGGATTGGCTGCGCAGGGCATGCGGCCGTTCTGCGCGATCTATTCCACCTTCCTGCAACGGGCGTTCGATCAGGTCGTGCATGATGTGGCGATCCAGAATCTGCCGGTGCGGTTCGCGATCGACCGTGCGGGGCTGGTCGGCGCGGACGGGGCCACGCACGCAGGCAGTTTCGACATTACCTATCTGGCGACCTTGCCCAACTTCGTGGTCATGGCGGCCGCGGACGAGGCGGAACTCGTCCACATGACTCACACCGCCGCCTTGCATGACAGCGGCCCGATTGCCTTCCGCTATCCGCGCGGGGCAGGAACGGGCGTGGCCTTGCCCGAAATCCCGCAGAGGCTGGAAATCGGCAAGGGCAGGATCGTCAGGCAAGGCAGCAAGATCGCCCTCTTGTCCCTTGGCACACGGCTGGGGGAAAGCCTCAAGGCGGCCGAACAGCTTGAGGCAAAGGGACTGTCCACGACAGTGGCAGACTTGCGCTTTGCCAAACCGCTCGATTCCGATCTCATCCGGCAATTGATGGCTACTCACGAAGTCGTCGTTACGATCGAGGAAGGCAGCATCGGCGGATTGGGCGCGCATGTGTTGACGCTGGCGAGCGATCAGGGGCTGCTGGATGCGGGCCTCAAGATCCGCACCATGCGTCTGCCCGACGTTTTTCAGGACCAGGATGCGCCTGACAAGCAATACGATGCCGCCGGGCTGAATGCCCCGCAGATCGTCGATGTCGCGCTGAAGGCGCTACGTCACAACAGCGCCGGGGTCGAAGAAGCGCGCGCCTGAGAATGCCTTCGCGTCAGGTGTCAGGCACCTGTCTCAATACCAGCGCCAAACGCCTGCGTTGATACCAGCGCCGAGAAAGTGCAGCCAGGTGATGGCCAGCCACAGGATGACCGTGAGCGCCCACAGGCCCCAACCCGCGCTCACGAGCTTGCCCCACTGCGGCCAGTAGCTGGTCTGCGCTTCCCAGCCCTTCCAGGCGGCACCCAGCAGCATCTCTTTCTTGCGGTCCTGCAAATGTGCGCCGAGCAGGGCGAGAATCAGAATGGCCCCGCACAGGATCACGGAGCGGGGCGTCGGCATGATCAGGATATGGGCGACAGCCCACAGTGCGAAGCCCCACATCATCGGATGGCGTGTGACGGCGTAGGCCCCGCGCGGCTGCGCGGCCGCAATCTTTGCGGGCGGTGTTTCCGGTGCCGCCGGATTGCCCCTGAGCGAGCCAAGAAACAGCAAAAGGGCAAAGAGAGTCAGCAGGCTCGCCAGCCCCCAGGCCAGATTGGTCTGCCCGTTCCATGCCGGAGCGCCAATTCCATAGGCCGCGCGAAAAGCGATCACCACCCAGGCGAATGTGACCAGACTGACGAGCGAATAGAGCGCGAGAAAAAGCCTGTCGCCCAACCCGTCGGCAAGCGGTGAACGCAGGGGATGCGACATGACGAAATGGCTGCCGACAAAGGCGATGCAGGCCGCCAGCAATGAAATCAGCGGGGCTTCCATGGGGTCTCCCTCCTATCTGGCCGGATCCGTATTTCTCTCATGATCACGGATGAGGCCCTGTCTCGGGCTTCATTCCGGCTGCCTGTGGTTCGCCCACTGTTTCCTGGCCGAGCAGATCGTCACCCACATTATCGTCGCCCAGCGTGTCGAGATGCATAAGTCGCCGGATCCATGGCGATATTACCAGCACTCCGATACCGACCGCGACCGCGATCCAGCCAATCTGGCTATAGACTTCGAGCACCACATGCTGACCGGCCCCCTCGCCGCTGGCCCGTTCTGACCCCGTCGCTGCCGCGATCAGCCCTGCAACGAAATTGCCTGTTGCCGACGCGAAGAACCATGTGCCCATGATGAGCGAAGCCATATGCGCGGGTGCGAGCCGGTTCATTGCGGACAGGCCGACCGGCGAAAGGCACAATTCCCCGCTGGTGTGTAGAAAATAAATCAGGAAAATGAAAATGACTGCCGTCTGTGCGCCGTCTCCGCCCAGTGCGGCGCCCCACACCAGCGCCAGAAAGCCCGCGCCCAACAGGATCATCGCAACGCCGAACTTCGCGGGTGTGGAAGGTTCCTTCCCATGACGGGCAAGCCAGGTCCACAGCCCGGCGAAGACCGGGGCGAGCAGGACGATGTAGATCGCATTGATCGACTGGAACATGCTGGCCGGCACGCCCGCCCGGTCGACGAAGCGGTCGGTATAGAGGTTGAGCGAGCTGCCCGCCTGTTCGAACAGGGCCCAGAACAGGATCGATCCGAAGATCAGGAACATTGCCGCGAATATCCGGTCGCGCGCATCGCGCTCAAGGCGGATGATGGCGGTGTAGAACACATACGTGACGAGCACCGCCCCGGCGGCGAGCAGCAGCCAGCCGATCGCTTCCTGATACTGAATCAACAGCCAGATCACGGCAACCGCGGCTACGCCCAGCGCGTAGAAGAGAAATTCACGGGTGCGGCTGAGCGCGCGGGGCGGTTCCCCCCGTCCGAGCAGCAACGGTTTGAAGACCGCGAACACTATGAGGCCTGCCAGCATGCCGAAACCTGCCGCGCCGAAGCCATAGCTCCAGCCATAGGTCTGGCCGAGATAACCGCAGAGCAGCGAACCGGCCGCCGCGCCCAGATTGATACCCATATAGAAAATCGTATACGCGCCGTCCCGCCGGATATCCGTGAGGCCGTAGAGCTGGCCGACGATCACCGAGATATTGGCCTTGAGAAATCCCGAGCCGACAATGATGAACGACAGGGCCAGCCAGAACAGGCTGAGCGCGGCACTCCCCTGCCCGCCATCCCCTTCGAAGCCCATTAGGAAATGGCCGCAGGTCAGCAGGACCGCGCCGAACAGCACGGCCTTGCGCTGTCCCAGATAGCGGTCGGCCAGATAGCCTCCCAAAACCGGAGTGATGTAAACCAGCGACGTGTATGCGCCGTAGATGAAGCCGCTTTCGGCGTCGGAAAAAAGCCAGTGCTGGGTCAGGTAGAAGATCAGCAGGGCCCGCATCCCGTAGTAGGAAAAGCGTTCCCACATTTCGGCGAAGAACAGGACGAACAGGCCCTTGGGGTGGCCCAGGAATGTCCCGGCTGCATCTCCATCCTGCGCATAATGGCTGACCATCCGCCCGTTCACCTCGTCCGCCTGTTTGTCCTTGATCGGCAGACTAGACGAAACCGCCGCTCTGTGAAGCGCCGATACGTTGCGTTTCGGGACAATCGGGAGCTGATGAAAATATTTGCAGCGATGCAATTGCGCCTGGGCCGTTCGTCTGGCAGTCTGCCAGGATAGCCGCAGGGTCGCGGTTTGCCCATAGGGGGTGTACGGAGGCGTTCGGCAGCACGGGCTGATAACGGTTCCGGTTTACGCAGTCGTGGAGGATTGCGATGATCAGGTCTGAATTGGTTGAAGCTCTTGCTCGGGACAATCCGGAATTGCGAGCGGATGAAGTAGAGCAGGTCGTTCAAATCTTCTTTGATGAGATCGCGCAGCGGCTCGCCGAAGGCGGCCGAGTGGAATTGCGGGGCTTCGGGGCATTCTCGACGCGGGAACGCGAAGCGCGCAAGGGCCGCAATCCGCGAACTGGCACTGCAGTGGATGTGCCTGCCAAGCGGGTGCCCTATTTCAAGGCCGGCAAGGAAATCCGGGAACGTCTGAACACTGATTGAGCGTTATGCTGGCGCGGCCCGGACGCTTGCAGGCTTGCTTGTCCGCAATTGGCCGCATTTTTCCGAATCTGAAGGGTGATCGCCTATGCCCTGCAACGGGACCGGGCGTCAGAACCTACGTGTCCGGTTTGAAGCTTTCGGTTCAAACCGGATTGCGGAGTGTCGCGTCACCGGCTAGCCCGCCTCCCGCAAGGCAGATATTCGCGGGCGTGGCGGAATGGTAGACGCCGGGGACTTAAAATCCCCTGAGCTTTGCTCGTGCGGGTTCGAGTCCCGCCGCCCGCACCAGCCGGCCCGCCGCCTGCACAGGACTCCGGGCCGAAGGAAATCGTTCTCAAGTTGGCCATGTTCGTCGATTTGCGCCGACTGACAGCAATGGCTTTCGCGTGCCTTTGCGCTCGTTGTGGCTGTATGACCCGGATTGCCAACGAATGGATGGAGTTCGAATGACGGATATGGGCACGGTCACGGCGAAAGCCGATGCTTCAGCGTACGGAGAATTGCAGGCTCTGTTTGGCGACCGTTTCAGCGACAAGCGGGCCATTCGCGAACATCATGGCAGGGCTGAGACATTCTATCCCGCAATGTTGCCCGATGCGGTGGTGTTCCCTCATTCGACGGAAGAGGTGGCTGCAGCGGTCCGGATATGCGCGGCAAATGCCATTCCGGTCGTGCCCTATGGCGTAGGGACATCTCTGGAAGGCAATTTCCTCGCCATGCGGGGTGGGCTGTGCATCGATCTATCCCGGATGGATCGGCTTGTCCGGGTGGGGCAGGAAGATCTCGATTGTACCGTGCAGGCCGGGATCACCCGCAAGCAGCTGAACGAGGAACTGCGCCATACCGGGCTGTTCTTTCCGATTGATCCCGGTGCCGATGCGACGATCGGGGGGATGTCCGCCACGCGGGCCTCCGGCACGAATGCGGTGCGTTACGGGACGATGCGGCAGAACGTATTGGGTCTGACGGTCGTCTTGCCTGACGGGCGTGTGATTCACACGGGCGGCCGGGCGCGCAAGTCGGCGGCGGGCTATGACCTGACTGGGCTGTTCGTCGGTTCGGAAGGGACGCTCGGCATCATCACCGAAGTGACCTTGCGGCTTTACGGCCAGCCGGAAGCGATTTCCTCGGGCGTGTGTGAATTCGAATCCCTGCGCGGCGCTGTCGATACAGTGATCCAGACCATCCAGTTCGGCATTCCGGTCGCGCGGATCGAATTGCTCGACGAATTGCAGATCCGTGCGGTCAATGCCTATTCGAAGACGGATCTTGCCGAGAAACCGACTCTGTTCGTCGAATTCCACGGAACGGATGCAGGCGTTGCAGAACAATCGACCCTGTTCGGAGAAATCGCGGCTGTCCATGGCGGCGGCGATTTCAAATGGACGACCCGGACGGAGGAACGCACCGCCCTGTGGGAGGCGCGGCATCAGGCCTATTATGCAAACCTCGCGATGCGCCCGGGCTGCACTGCGATCTCGACCGATGTCTGCGTGCCAATCTCTGCCTTGTGCGATTGCATTACCGATACGCGTGCGGCCATAGAGGAAAGCGGTATTTTCGGCCCTATCGTCGGCCATGTCGGTGACGGGAATTTCCATGTCGTAATGGTGTTTGATCCCCATTCACCGGACGAAGTGGCCCGGGCCAAGGCCTTGTCCGAACGCATTGTCGAGCTGGCTTTGGGCTATGGCGGCACTTGCACCGGGGAGCATGGCATAGGGATCGGCAAGAAGCATTATCTGGTCGAAGAACATGGCGATGCGGTGGATGTCATGCGGGCGGTAAAGCGGGCGATAGACCCGGCAGGGATCATGAATCCGGGCAAGGTCTTCGACATGTAGCCCATCCCACACCCATGCAGACGAGGTGAAGATTCCCCGCCCGATGCCTGTGCGCCATCCCTGATATCCGCGTTAGTGCGTCCTTAACGGACAGGCGTGCATAACGGAAAGTGGGTGAACGGGATTCCAGGGCTGGGAATCCCTCTCCGGCTATCGGAGTGTCTTGATGTGAGTGGGACAGCACTACCAACAGGGGGGTCAGGCGGGACGGACGATATCCCGACCATGGATCATCGCCGCGACCCGCGTTTTACACTGCTTATCAGGACGGCCAAACTGGTCGCACCCACCGGCGAATTCATGTGCATATTGCGCGATGCATCGGCGAGCGGGATCAGGGTCCAGATATTCCACCCCCTGCCCGAAGGCCGAAATTTCATCCTCGAATTGCCCAATGGCGATCGCCACCGGATCGAAACCGTATGGGAAGAACAGGGCCACGCCGGATTCCGGTTCATGGACCGGGTCGATCTGGCCCGGCTGATCGGGGACCCCGGACCTTTCCCCAAGCGTCCCGTCAGGCTGGCGGTGCAGTTGCCGGCACTGATCTCGAGCCAGGGCATCACGACAGGCATCGTCATTCGCAATCTTTCGCAAACCGGGGCACGGATCGAATGCCAATCGCATCTCGCGATCGGTCAGAAACTGCGGCTGGAAGCCGATCCCCTGCCCGTGTTGGAGGCCCGCGTGCGTTGGCGGAGGGGCACCGACTATGGCGTGGCGCTGGATCAGACTTTCCGGTTCGAGGAACTGGCCAAGCTGGTTGCGGTGCTGCAGCAGTCCAGCGAAGATGGCAGCAAGGGTTTGCACCGTTTCGAGGGCGTGCGATTCGCGTGATCGCCCTGTCCAATGGGGCGGGGCTCCGTTTGCCCGGTTAACTTCTCCATAACCATTCTTCTTTACCTCCGATTGTGGACACCGAGCGGGGGTAACGGATGAGCACTATCAGCGGGGCATCGGCGGCGCGCGAACTTCAGGTCGATGTGGCGATCATCGGCGCGGGCCCGGCCGGCCTGACTGCCGGTTACCTGCTTGCCAAGCAGGGAAAATCGGTCGCAATCATCGAGAAGGATGCGACCTATGTCGGCGGGATCAGCCGTACGGTGGAACATGAAGGCTATCGCTTCGACATTGGCGGCCACCGGTTCTTTTCCAAGAGCCAGCAGGTCGTCGACCTGTGGAACGAGATTCTGCCTGACGATTTCATCCAGCGCCCGCGGATGAGCCGGATTTACTACGAAGGCAAATTCTACTCTTACCCGCTGCGGGCATTCGAGGCGCTGGGTAATCTCGGCATTTTGCGTTCGACGGCCTGCATGGCGAGTTACGTCTGGCGCAAGCTGTTCCCGATCAAGGATGTCCGGAGCTTCGAAGACTGGACGACCAACCAGTTCGGGCACAAGCTCTACTCGATCTTCTTCAAGACCTATACCGAGAAGGTATGGGGGATGCCGTGTGACGAAATGAGCGCGGACTGGGCGGCCCAGCGGATCAAGGGCCTGTCGCTCTGGGGAGCGGTCATCGACGGGGTCAAGCGGTCCCTGGGCCTCAACAAGCGACCCAATGACGGGCAGGCAGTGAAAACCTTGCTGGAAACGTTCCGCTACCCGCGGCTTGGGCCCGGCATGATGTGGGATGCCGCGCGCGACAAGATCGAAGCGTGGGGCGGTCACGTGATCATGGGCCATTCGCTGAAACAACTGGCCAGCGACGGCAACGGCGGGTGGCGGATGACGGCATGCGGAACCGGCGGCGACCTGGTGATCCGGGCTGCGCATGCGATCAGTTCCGCGCCGATGCGTGAACTGGCCGCGCGGCTTCACCCGTTGCCTGCGACGACACTCAATGCATCGCAGCTCAAGTATCGCGACTTCCTGACCGTTGCATTGATGATCCGCTCCGACGATCTGTTCCCCGATAACTGGATCTATATTCACGACAGCAAGGTGCAGGTCGGCCGGGTCCAGAATTTCCGCAGTTGGTCGCCGGAAATGGTGCCGGATGAAAACGTCGCCTGCATCGGCCTCGAATATTTCTGCTTCGAAGGCGATGGCCTGTGGACCTCGTCCGACGAGGATCTGGTCGAACTGGCCAAGAAGGAAATGGCCATCCTCGGCCTGCTCGATCCCGGCGACGTGATCGGCGGCACAGTGGTGCGGCAGGAAAAAGCCTATCCGGTCTATGACGAAACCTATGCCGCCAATGTTGCGGCGATGCGGACCGAACTGGAAGAGAAATTCCCGACGCTCCACCTTGTCGGGCGAAACGGCATGCACCGCTACAACAATCAGGATCATGCGATGATGACCGCGATGCTGACGGTGGAGAATATCCTTGCCGGTGAGCGAATCTATGACACCTGGTGCGTCAACGAGGATGCGGAATATCACGAAGCGGGCAATGAAGGCGCCGAAAAGGCACTGCCTGCCCGGGAAAAGGTGACTGAAGATCAGGCCGCTGCGCTTTCGTCGGTACGCGAAGTGCCTGAACGGATTGTGCCGAACGGCCGGAAGGCCGCCTGACGAACGGAGGCGGCCGTGATTGCAACTCTCAACCGTGTGCGTCAGATCCGGCTGGCCCGGTATATCGCCGCCAGTGCGATTGCCCTGGGGGCCGACGTTGGCAGTTTTCTTGCCATGCTCTCGTTCGGCGTGATGCCCACGGCTGCTTCCGCGGCAAGCTACAGCCTGGGTATTCTGGTCCACTGGCTGATTTCAAGCCGGAAGGTGTTTGCCGACTCCGTGGCGGAGCGGGGCATGGAACGGACCAAGCAGAAGGCGTTGTTCGTGATTTCCGCTCTGGCCGGTCTGGCGTTGACGACAGCCATTGTCGGTGTCGGCGGACTGATGGGGATCGACCCGCGTATTGCCAAGCTGTTTGCGATCGGCGCCAGTTTCACTCTGACCTGGATGTTGCGCAGCAAGGTGATCTTCCGTCATGCCCATAGCTGACGCGCCGCAAGGCGCGCCCATGCCCTTGCGCGATGTCGCATGGCGCGCGGCTTGGGTTTGGCTGCCGGTATCGCTCTTCTTCCTGGCGTTTTCCTGGCAGGGCCTGACGGCCGCACCGATGTGGATGAGCGATGCCGACGATGCTCTTCGGCTGGTGCAGGTGCGCGACCTGCTGGCCGGGCAGGGGTGGTTCGATCTCCATCAGTATCGCAGCAATGCCCCTGACGGCGGAGTGCTGATGCACTGGTCACGGCTGGTGGATATTCCGCTCGCCGCCGTGATTCTCCTGTTGAAACCCCTTTTGGGTCAGGCCGGGGCGGAAATGGTGGCGGTCGCCACGGTTCCGCTGGGCACCTTCTATCTCGCGCTGCTTTTGACAGGACGTCTGGCAGGCAGGCTTGCCGGACGCGATGCTGTGCTTGGCGCTTGTCTCGTCGCGGGTCTCTCGCTGGTGGTCGTGGCCCAGATGCGTCCTTTGCGGATCGATCACCATGGCTGGCAAGTCGTGTGTGCGCTTGCCGCGCTCAACGCCCTGTTTGCGCGCAGGCCCCGTCCAGCGGGCTGGCTGGCCGGCCTCGCACTGGCGGCAGAGCTGGCAATCTCGATGGAAGGACTCCCGCTTGCTGTCGCGGTTGCCGCAGTGGCAGCCTGGCGTTGGCTGCGCGACCCGGCAGAGCGGGCCTGGGCCGTCACTATGATGCAGGGCCTTGCTGGTGGGTCGGTCCTGCTGTTCCTTGCCACGCGAGGCTTCGCCGATCTTGCCACGCATTGCGATGCGATCGCCCCGGTCCATTTGGCCATTTTCGTATGGGGCGCTTTCGCGCTGACCGTTCTGGCCGCCCTCCCGCGCCAGTCGATGCCGGTCGTATTGGGCGGATTTGCGGTCACTGGAGGTATCGCGTTGGCGATCCTGGCATGGGCCGCGCCGATCTGCCTTGGCGGCGGGTTCGCGGAATTGCCGCCATCGCTGCACGAGAACTGGCTGGTGACCGTTCCGGAAGGCAGACCCGTGTGGGAGAAGCGCTGGCCGCTGGCATTACAAATTGCACTGCCCCTTGCGCTCGCACTGGTCGTGTCCTTGCGCCGCATGATGGCAATGAATGTGGCTGAGCGGAGCCGTTGGGGAGAATTCACAGCGCTGCTCGCAGTAGCGGTTGCCTTGGCCCTGATTGTCTCACGTGCCAGTGCCACGGCTCAGGTCCTGTCGGCCATTCCCCTGGGCTGGTTGGTGGGCAGATGGCTTGCCACGCTGCGGGCCGGTGCGCCGCTGCGTCAGGGACTCGCCATTCTCGCAGGCTTGCTGGTTGTACTGTTTCCGATGCTTCCCGCCACGCTCGCGGCCAGCGTGCTGCCTGCGTCCGGCGATGCGGAGAGCCGGATGCAGGCAAGCCTGCAGGCGTGTGGAATGGAAGAGGGGCTTCAGGCCCTGTCACGCCTGCCTAGAGGCGAGATCCTGTCGCTGATCGACATGGGATCGCATCTTCTGATGGGGACACCGCATGGCGTGGTTGCCACCGGCCACCATCGGGCGGTGGCGGGGATGCTGTTTGAACAGGCCGCGTTCAAGGCTACGCCGGATCAGGCCCAGGCAATGCTGGCGGCACGCGGCACATCCTATGTCGCATTGTGCGTGAATATGGATGAAACCCGCCGTCTGTCGGAAGAAGCGCCCGGTGGGCTGGCCGCAGGGCTGGTGCGGGGGGAAGCGCCGTCATGGTTGACACCTGTGCCGGTAAACGGCGCGGGAGCCGGCTTTCGGCTGTGGCGGGTGCGTTAGCAGTGCCGCGTCAGGCCGGACGGAAAGTCATTGCCAACCCATTCATGCAATAGCGTTTCCCGGTCGGCTTCGGTCCGTCGTTGAACACGTGCCCAAGATGCCCGCCGCAATCGGCGCAATGCACTTCGGTGCGTGGATAGCCCAGCTTGAAGTCGGTTGAGGTGCCGACTGCGCCGGACAGGGGCTTCCAGAAACTTGGCCAGCCGGTGCCGCTGTCATACTTGGTGGAAGAGGCGAACAATTCGTTGTCGCATCCCGCGCACAGGAACGTGCCCTTGCGTTTTTCCTTGTTGAGCGGAGAGGTATAAGGCCGTTCGGTCCCGGCCTCACGCAGGATATGAAACTGCCCTTTGGTCAGCCGCTTGCGCCATTGCGCGTCGCTCAGCGTGACGGGAAAGTCTTTTGCCTCAGCCGTCTTGCCGCCGCAGGCAGCGGCGAGAGGCAGGCTTGCCCCCACGGCAAGCCACCCGAGCAGGCGACGACGCGGCAGCAAGGCGGTTTTGTTGCAAGATCCAGCCATTCCCGCACCATATCATGGAAAAGCTGGTTCAGCGATGAACGGCTGCTGTTTCGCCTGCGGTACGGCCGAACAATCTGCGCCACCGTGCGCGCAGCCCTTTCCCTGTTCCCCGGGCGCCTGCCGATTTCATCACCCGCTGACGGAACATGGCCGCGCCGGTTTTGACGAACAGGCCGACGGCCAGGGCCTGCCAGGCGAGCGCGGCGACGTGCGGCCATAGCGCCGGTTCCCGGGCTGCGCGTGCCAGCATCGCGAATGGAGAACTGAGGGGAAAGGCGATCGCCGCCATTTCGACGGCGCTGCCCGGTTGGGAGAGGGCATAGCCAGCGAAGAAGAACACGACGAGTTGCATCATGGTGACCGGCATGGACAGCGTCTGCACGTCCCGCACGGTCGCCGCCATTGCCCCGATGGCAAGGAAGATCGAGCCGAGCAGCAGGTAGGCCATGGCGAAATAGGCGGTGCCCAGAACGAAGAACAGTGGCCAGCCGACTGCCGGGGCCGGCAGCGAAGGCAGGCTTTGCCCGGCAAGAGCGAAGATCGCCCCGCCCACCGCGCTCCACACGGCAATCCCGACAAGCGAGACGCCCAGCATGGCGAAGAGCTTGCCCAGGAACACGGCATCCATCGGGATCGCGGCAGCAAGGATTTCAATCACCTTGTTACCCTTTTCCTCCACGAGATTGGACAAGACCATACCCGCGAGCAGCATGGTCAGCAGAAACAGCAATGTCTGCCCTGCCTGGGCGGTGCGGATACGCGCGCCATTCTCCTTGGCCCCGCTGGTGGCCGTGGCGGAAAGCGCGATCGCGGGGAATGCCGGGCTTTCCTCTCCCGCTGCTTCCGCAGCGATCAGGGAGATGGGGCCCTGCCATCGTTCGATCGTATCTTTCGGACCTGTCAGGAGGGGGGCCGCCACTGTTCCTCCGACGACGGCGATCAGGTGATTGCCGGGGCGTTCCAGTTCGGCTGTGGGGTCTGTCGCCCCATTCCCCATTCTTTCCATGCGCGGCAGCATGTTGCCCAGCCTGGGCGCAAGCATGTCATAGGATGCCAGCATCGCCTGCCGGTCGGGCTCGGCCATGGCGACGCCGATGACCGGCCGATCCGCCTCTTGCGCGACGCGTACGCCGATGGAGCCGGCCATGGCGCCGACAATGACCGGGAACAGCGGACCGAGCAGAAAGAAGAAGAATGCCCGGCTGAACAGCACGGCGACGAAATCCCGCCGGGCAATCACGAATGCGGCCTGCAGCAGGGAGAGGCGGCCCGGGTTCATGGCTGTTCCCCTTCCGCTTCGTCCGATTCGAGGGCACGGGCCGCGGCTTCGCCCGCAATCGCTACGAAAGCATCGTGCAGCCCCGCCCGTTCGATGGACAGGGAAAGAATACCCGCATCGCTCTCGATCAAGGCTCTCAACAAAGGTTCGACGCCACTGTCCGGCAAGGAGAAGCTCCAGAACGTGCCCCCGCCCGGCTTGCTTTCGCATAGCGCATTGGCTGGCAGGACTTGCCGCCATGGGCCATCGTGGGCGCGGGTTTCCAGGCGGACCTGCGGTGGAATGCGGTCCCGCGCGACATCGACGTCACCCGCGAACGGGACTTTGCCTCCGGCAATGATGGCGATTCCTTCGCACAGACGTTCGGCATGCGCGATGACATGGGTGGAAAAGATCACTGTGGTGCCATCGTCGGCAAGGCCGCGGATCATTCGTTCGAGCTTGCCTTGATTGAGCGCGTCGAGACCGGAAAAGGGTTCGTCAAACACCACCAGACGCGGCCGATGGACCAGAGAGCCGAGCAATTGTACCGTCTGGGCCATGCCCTTGGACAGGTGGCGGATCTGTTTGTCGGCCGCATGGCCGAGGCCATGGCGCTCCAGCAGCTCGCGTCCGCGGATACGGCCTTCTTTCAATGGCAATCCGCGCAGCGCCCCCATGAAGGCAATGGCCTCGCACGCCTTCATTGCGGGATAGAGGCCGCGTTCTTCGGGCAGGTAGCCGATCTGCCGCGCAATCTCGTGAGGTTGATCGTGGCCCAGAACGCGCCGCGTGCCTTCATCGGGATCGATGATGCCCAACAACATGCGCAGGGTGGTGGTCTTGCCCGCGCCGTTCGGCCCGAGAATTCCATAAATCGCCCCTTCGGGCACGAAAATGTCCACGCCGTCCACCGCCAGAGTCGCGCCGAAGCGCTTCACAAGTCCGCGTGCCTCGATGGCAAGTGGACGCTGCGTGTTGCCGGGGGCAAAGTGTTCGCCTAGCTCGACCTTCATGGCTTCCCATTATCAGCGGGAAGTGAAAGGGAGCCACAGGAAGTTTGGTTAATGACGCGATTACCGATGACCTGAAACGGCGCTTTCTGGAAGAAGCGCAAAAACAGGGTTTCGTCGCGGTCGGCTTCGCTCCGGCCGTGGACGATCCCTTGCGCACGCGCAGGCTCACGGAATGGCTCGATGCCGGGTTCCATGGCGACATGGCATGGATGGAAGATCGCGTGGACGTTCGCCGTGGGCCCGCTTCGATGTGGCCGGAGGCGAACAGCGTGATCGCGCTGGCGATGAGCTATGCCCCGGCGTCCGATCCGCTGGCGCTGGAGAGTGTCGGAGATCGCGCGCGCATTTCGACATATGCGCAGGGCGCCGATTATCACGATGTTATGAAGAAGGCGCTGAAGCGGCTGGCACGCTGGCTGGTGGCCGAAACGGAGAAGGCGGGCCTTGGCGACAAACGGTTGAAGCTGTTCGTCGATACGGCCCCGGTCATGGAAAAGCCGCTGGCCCAGTTGGCCGGCCTTGGGTGGCAGGGCAAGCACACGAATCTCGTCAGCAGGGACCACGGAAGCTGGCTGTTTCTAGGGGCGATCTATAGCGAAGTGGCGTTTGCGCCCGACGAACCGCACGATGACCGCTGCGGGTCCTGCACTGCCTGTCAGCGGGCCTGCCCGACTGCGGCATTCCCGGAACCCTATCGCCTCGATGCCAGGCGCTGCATCAGTTACCTCACGATCGAGCTGAAAGGGCCGATCCCGCATGAATTCCGCAAGGCAATGGGCAATCGCATCTATGGGTGCGACGATTGCCTGGCAGTTTGCCCATGGAACAAGTTCGCGCAAAATGCGGCCCGCAATCGGGCCTTCCTGCCACGGGCGGAATTGACCGCACCCCGCCTGGCCGAATTGCTGGCGCTTGACGACGCGGGGTTTCGCCAGCTCTTTTCCGGTTCCCCGATCAAGCGGATCGGGCGTGACCGGTTCGTCCGCAATTGCCTGATCGCGGCGGGCAACAGTGGCGACACCGGCTTACTGAAGCCGGTGCGCGCGTTGCTGACTGATGCCGATCCGGTCGTGGCGGAAGCGGCCCGATGGGCTTCGGCGGAGTTAGAGCATTTCCTTTAGCGGGGTATCCGCATCGGCAAGCAGGTCCGGTGCGATTGCGGCCCCGCTTTCGACCAGTTTGCGGCCCTGGACATAGTCCTTCATCGCATTGACGCAGTCGAGCGCGATGACTTTGCCATCCTTGAGATACACGACCGAAAAACTGCGGGTCGCCGGATCGCCGCGCAGCACGGTCTGGTCGTGCCCGATGGAAAGGCCGGCCGTCTGCAGCTTGAGGTCGAACTGGTTCGACCAGAACCATGGCAAGGCATGGTAGGGCTGCGGGTTGCCGGTGATGTCTTTCGCTGCCGTGTTGGCCATGTCGTTCGCATTCTGAACCGATTCGAGGCGGATCACCGCACCGTCGGCGAAATCGTTGGCATGGGCCGCGCAGTCCCCGATGGCGTAGATGTCAGGCAGCGAGGTTCGACAATATTCATCGACGTCGACACCGTTGGCCCCTGCCGCGCCTGCGGTAATCAGCGGTCCGACTGCCGGAATGATGCCGATCCCGACCACGACCATGTCGGCCGGGATCACTTCACCGCCGGCCAGCTTGACCCCGGTAACCTTGCCGTCCGCCCCTTCGAGGCTGTCGACCATCACTTCCAGACGGACATTGACGCCTTTGGAGGCGTGCTCGGCCTGGTAGAATTCGGAAAGCCGTTCCCCTGCCACGCGCGCCAGCACGCGGGGCAATGCCTCCAGCAGAGTGACGTTGCAGCCGAGCTTGGTCAGCACAGCGGCTGCTTCCAGCCCGATATAGCCGCCGCCGATGACGACGACCTGCTTCGCCCCGGCGTCGAGTTCGGCCATCATCCGGTCGACATCCGCCCGGTCGCGTACGCTGTGGACACCGGCCAGATCCGCACCGATGCAGGAAAGACGGCGGGGATCGCCGCCGGTGGCCCAGATCAGCTTGCCGTATTCGACAGTGGCGCCATCCGCCAGCGTGACCGTATGTGCGGCGGGATCGACTGCCGTCACCGTCGCACCGAGGCGCAGGTCCACGCCCTTGTCCCCCCAGAACTGGGGCGGGCGGATATAGATCCGTTCGAATTCCTTGTCGCGTGCGAGGTATTCCTTCGACAGCGGTGGCCGCTCATAAGGCGGTTCGCTGTCGCGGCCGATCATCAGGATCGAGCCCTCGAACTTGTTCTGCCTCAGCGCGATGGCGGCCTGTGCGCCGCCATGTCCCGCTCCCACGATAACGATATCTGCCTTGTCCATGGGGGTGTGACTTGGCGGAAATCGGCGCGTCGTCAAGTCCCCAACCCGACAAAATGGGACAAGTCAGCTTATGCCTCGGCGGAAAGCGCTTCCATGGTCAGTTGAAGTGAGTGTCTGCGGGCCGCAGGGTCGAAAGTCGCACCCGAAACGATCAGTTCGTCCGCTTGGGTACGTTCGATAAAGCGGCCGATCGCTTCCCGCACGGTCGCAGGGCTGCCGACGGCACTGGCCTGGCCGACGTGGGCCAGCATGGCCTGCGCCTGCATCGGCAGGCTTTCCCGATAATCGGGTATCGGTGGGCGTATCTTGCCCGGCAGGTTGGTTCGCAGCGCGACATACATCTGCTCCTGCGAGCTGGCGAGTGTCTGGGCATCGCGATCGGTTTCCGCAGCGAACACGGTCATCCCGACCATGACGTGAGGGGCGGCCAGGTGTTCCGAAGGATGGAACCGCTCGCGATACAGGCTGAGCGCGGCATCGAGATGATCGGGGGAGAAATGGCTGGCAAAAGCATAGGGCATACCGAGCTGGGCAGCGAGCTGGGCTCCGAACAGACTCGACCCCAGCATCCACATTTCGACATTGGCGCCCCAACCGGGATTGGGCCGCAGCGGCACATCGGCCTGCCCGTCGAAATAGGTCCGCAGGTCCATGACATCCTGCGGGAAATATTCCGCGGCCTGGGCGATGTTCTTGCGCATGGCGTGGGCAATCCGGCTGTCAGCCCCCGGCGCGCGCCCGAGGCCCAGGTCCACCCGGCCCGGAAACAGTGCATCCAGCGTGCCGAACTGTTCTGCAATTACGAAAGGATTGTGATTGGGCAGCATGACCCCGCCCGCACCGATACGGATGGTGGAAGTGGCATGGCCGATATGGGCAAGCACGACCGATGTCGCCGCGCCGCCGATGCCGTCCATAGAGTGGTGTTCGGCGACCCACAGGCGCGCATAACCCAGATCTTCTGCCAGCTTGGCCAGAGTCGCGCTGGCCTGCAACGCCTCGTGCGGGCCGCTGCCTTCGCTGACGGGTACGGTATCGAGAACGGAAAGCGGGATCATGGTTTGTCCAGTTGGGCGAGATAGGAACGGGCGGTTTGCCCTTCTTCGCTGGCGGGGTCGGCATCGGCAACCGATTGCCAGCTCTTGCGGGCCGCATCCTCATGGCCGGAAAGCATGGCGATTACACCGGCTTCCAGGCCGATCTCCAGATTGACGGGACTTAGCTCCGCAGCTTTTTCGATATAGGTCTGGGCATCGGCAAGCTGATTTTCGCGCCGAGCCAATGTGGCGGACAGCAACCATGCCTCCGCGTTATCCGGATTTTCCCTGCGGGCAGCAGCGAGGGCGCGCCCGGCATCCTCGATGCGGCCGAGATGGACGAGTGCGCGGGAGCGATCGACTTCGATGCCGCCCGACAGCGCCGGATCGCCGCTGTTCACCGTGCCGGTTTCCGCAAGGTCGAGGTCGGTGAGCGCGGTTTCATAGCGTCCATCCGCCAATGCGGCATTGCCGGCCATCGCAGCCAGCCGTGCGCGCCGAATGGTTTCCGATTCGGGCAGGACATTGCGTGCCTGGAGGAAGGCGGCCTCCGCATCGGCCCAGTTGGCCTGCCGAGCGAGCGCGGCACCGAGGCATTGGTAAGGGAATGTCTTGGCGTCACCCCTGCTTTCGGACAGCCAGTCGCCAGCGGTCTTGATCGCCATTTCGGGCTCGTTCTGAGCCTGATGCAGGCAGGTCTGGAGGCGAGAGGGGCCTTGCGGCAGCAATGCGGCCATGTCGGCATCGGCCGGGACGGACGTCTGGGCGAGAAGGGGAAGCAGCAGGGCGGCAATCATGGAGTCTGGGTTCCGGGCAGGGCCGCGACAGTGCGCAGGATGAGATTGATGTCGCTGTCGCGGGAAAAACGGTGTTCCCCATCCTTGACGAAAATGATCTGCACATCGCGTGAACGCAGCCTCTCCGCCGTTCGCAGGGCGATTTCCCACGGAACGTCCGCGTCGCATTGGCCGTGAATGAGCCGAACGGGGCAGTCGAGCGGGATTTCCCTTTCAAGCTGGAGCCGGGCCTGTCCGTCCTGCCAGAAACCGGGATGGGTTGGCGTCGGTTCGGGGCCATAGGGATTGTCTTCATATATGATTTCGCCAGCCGCCAGGCGCGTCTGCTCATCCTGCGACTTTCCCCAGGTGGTGAAATCGGGTGCGGCGGCGATACCCACCAGTGCGGCCAGCCTGTCGCCAAGTGACCTGCCCACCAGCAGCATCAGCCAGCCGCCCATCGACGAACCGATCAGTGCGATCTTTTTTTCCGGAAGTGTCGCCGCGATCAGGTCGAGCACTTCTTCGCGCCAGCGGGAAAGCGTGCCGTCCGCAAAATCCCCGTCGCTTTCGCCGCATCCCGAATAATCGAGCAACAGGCAGGCACGGCCCTGCGCCTTTGCCCAGTCGAACAGGGCGGTCGCCTTTCCGCCTGCCATGTCGGACATGTAACCGGGCAGGAAAACCAGCGCGGGGGCATCTCCGCCTGCGGAATCTGGAGTGGAACGATAGGCGATGCGCCGCCCGTCGGCCATTATATGAAAGAGAGTATCGGTCATCGCCTGCCATGATGGGGGCAGGTGAGCCGTCACACAAGCACCGGGTCACAGCGAGTTCGTGACTTCGCACCCTAGAGACCCTATATCACCCCCATGGCGCCGATGTCGATCACGACTACAACCACCACCACTACCACCCGGTTTGCCCGGGGGCGGTTGGTCGCGGCCTGAACGCAACCGCCGCCGCCCGGGTTCCGGGCGGTTGGCGTTGCCTCCCGGAACCGATGCTTTCCCAACGCCGCCCCTTCCGGTGCGCGCAGGCTTGTGCCATGGCGCGCCACGACCTGAATTGAGACGAGTGCGATGAGCGAAGTTCTGAAAATCAGCCTGCCCGACGGTTCCGTGCGTGAAATGCCCGCCGGTTCGACTCCTGCCGACGTGGCCGCCGCAATCGGGCCGGGTCTTGCCAAGGCCGCGCTGGCGGCGCGGATCGATGGTGAGCTGGTCGATCTGAGCCGGCCATTCACCGGTGATGCGAACCTTGCGCTTGTCACCAGCCGTGACGAGGCGGATGCGCTTGAACTGGCCCGGCACGATTACGCGCACGTCCTGGCCGAGGCGGTGCAGGCCCTGTTCCCCGGTACGCAGATCACGTTCGGCCCGGCGACCGATGACGGGTTCTACTACGACTTCGCACCCGATCCCGCCCGCGGACCTTTCACGGACGAAGACCTTCCCGCGATCGAAGAAAAGATGCGGGAAATCATCGCGGCGGACAAACCGCTCCGGCGCGAAGTGTGGAGCCGCGAAGACCTGATTGCGCGGTGGAAGGCGGAAGGCGAGACGTTCAAGGCGGAATGGGCAGCCGAACTTCCCGGCAACGAGGACTTGACGGTATATTGGTCGGGCGCGGACTGGCTCGACATGTGCCGCGGGCCGCATCTTCCCTCTACCGGCAAGCTTGATCCCAAGGCTTTCAAGTTGACGCGGGTGTCAGGCGCCTATTGGCGCGGCGATCAGAAGAACGCGATGCTCAGCCGCATCTACGGGACGGGCTGGCTGAACAAGAAGCAGCTTGCGGAACATCTCACCCGGCTGGAGGAAGCGGCCAAGCGCGACCACCGCAAGCTGGGTGCGGAAATGGACCTGTTCCACCTCCAGCAGGAGGCGCACGGGTCGGTATTCTGGCATCCCAAGGGCTATATCGTGTGGCGCGAGCTGGAAGCTTACATGCGCCGGGCCATCGACGGGGCGGGCTACAAGGAGGTGAAGACTCCGCAGGTGATGGACAGCCGCCAGTGGGAGCAGTCCGGCCACTGGGGCAAATATCGCGAGAATATGTTCGTCATCCCCGACGAGGTTCCGAACACGGAAGACGAAGGGCCGATCATCTCCGGTGAGGCGGAGTGGATGGCGCTCAAGCCGATGAACTGCCCGGCCCACGTCCTGATCTTCCGTCAGGGGATCAAGTCGTATCGTGACCTGCCGTTGCGCATCTACGAAAACGGTTGTTGCCATCGCAACGAGCCGCATGGGGCGTTGCATGGCCTGATGCGCGTCCGCCAGTTTACGCAGGACGATGCGCATATCTTCTGCCGGGAAGATCAGATCGTCGCCGAAGTGCAGGCTTTCTGCGAACTGGCGGACCGTATCTACAAGCATTTCGGCTTCACGTATTCGATCAAGCTTGCCCTGCGTCCGGAAAAGCGGTTCGGTTCCGACGAGATGTGGGACCAGGCGGAAACCGAACTGCGCGATGCCGTGGTTCGTGCCGGTCTGGCGACGGAAGAATATGGCTGGGAGGAGCTGCCCGGCGAAGGCGCATTCTATGCGCCCAAGCTGGAATGGCACCTCACCGACGCGATCGGGCGCACCTGGCAGGTCGGTACGATCCAGTCGGATCGCGTGCTGCCGGAACGGCTGGACGCGTCCTACATTGCCGAGGATGGCGAACGGCATCGCCCGGTCATGTTGCATCGTGCGATCTTTGGCTCCTACGAGCGGTTCATCGGTATTCTGATCGAGCATTTCGCGGGCAGGCTGCCGGTGTGGCTCGCGCCCGTGCAGGCGGTGGTCGCGACTATCGTGTCCGATGCGGACGGCTATGCAAAGGACGCTGTCGCCAGGCTGAAGGCGGCGGGTATTCGCGTCGAATCCGATCTCCGCAATGAAAAGATCAACTACAAGGTCCGCGAACATTCGGTAGCGAAAGTTCCGCATCTTCTGGTGGTCGGCAAGCGGGAGGCGGAGGAAGGCACCGTTGCCGTTCGCACGCTGGGCGAACAGCACCAGAAGGTCATAAGCCTCGACGAAGCTATTGCCATGCTGAAGGCCGAAGCGATGGCGCCCGATCTGCGGTGAAGGTCCGGTTCGGCACGACTGCCGATATACCGCGCGCGCTGGCAATATGGCGCGATGCAGTCGATGCCACGCACGGCTTCCTGACACCGGAGGATCGGGCGGTGATCGATGTGATGGTGCAGGAATTCCTGGCTGGGGCAGACTTGTGGCTGGTCGATGATGAGGATGGCTGCGCGGCAGGTTTCCTTGTCATGGACGATCAGTTGATCGATGCCTTGTTCGTGGATCCGGCCCTGCATGGGCGCGGTTACGGCACCGCGCTGCTGAATCATGCGCTGACCATGGCGCCGAATGCGTTGGTTGACGCCAGCGAGCAGGCAACCAACGCGTTACCGTTTTACGAGGCGCGAGGGTTCGTGCGCATCGGACGTTCTGAAACCGATCCGCAAGGGCGGCCTTACCCGTTGATTCACTTGCGCTATGCGGGTGGGTAACGGTTAGAAAGGCAGCGCGTTTCCGGCGCAGATCAGTGCCAGCGCGCAAGCGCAGACGATCGCTCCCCGCACCAGCTCCAACGGAGCAGGGACGGTATGCAATGCGCGGGTGGCCAAGTTTTCCATGCTGGCATTGTCGCGTGGCAAGGTTGCCGAAAGGTTAAATTCGGTGTCGGGTCAGGCGGCGTGAGGCGCCGACGGCATCTGCTGGCTGGAACAGTGGAAACCCCCGCCCCCCGCCAGCACCGCATCGCCCGGCAGACCCACGGTGTCCCGGTCAGGGAACAGGGCGGCGATGGCTGCAACCCCGTCCTCATCATGAGGGGAACCGAACGTGGGGACCACGACAAGGCGGCTGGTCACTGTGAAGTTCATGTAGCTGGCGGGTTCGACGTGCCCGTTCGTTTCGATCCGACCGGGCGAAGGTACATCGCGTACTGTTACTCCGAACGCTTGTGCCCGCGCCCGTGCATCGGCGTAAATTGCCGCGTTGGGATCGTTTGCGCCGGTCGCCACAGGCAGGGCGAGCGTGTTGCGGGCGACGAAGCGGGCAAGGTTGTCGACGTGGCCATCGGTGTGGTCGTTCACAAGCCCGTCCCCCAGCCAGAGCACACGGTCGTAGCCGAGATCGCGTTGCAGGCGGGTTTCAAGATCGGTGCGCGACAGCGTGGGATTGCGGTTGGGATTGAGCAGGCACTGCTCGGTCGTGGCGACCAGCCCGGTTCCATCGCCGTCCAGGGCGCCGCCTTCGAGTATCCAGTCGGCGTGCGTCACATCCATCCCGGCATCGCGAGCCAGTTCCGCACCGATGGCCTGATCGCCCTCCATCAGGTATTTGCCGCCCCATCCATTGAAGCCGAACCGCCGGGCGATTCGTGTGCCGGTGCCATCCGTAACCACCAGCGGGCCGGTATCGCGCAACCATATGTCGCCATAGACACGGCGTTCGAGCGTTACCTGCCCGCTGACCAGTTCACGCGCCCGCGCTTCGTTGGTATCGTCCCGCACCAGCAGGCGGACTTCCTGCCCGCTTTCCGCGACGGCATTGGCAAAGGCCGCAATCTGTTCCTGTGCGCGGGGCAGCACGTCAGGCCATTCCACCGGATCATGGGGAAATCCGATCCACAGCCAGTCTTGCGGCGCCCATTCGGGGGGCATGAGAAATGTCGGGTTGCTCATAACAGTGTGTCGCTCTCAACAACCGTCCAGTGTGGCACAGCTCTTGTCCCGAATCCGGCGAAATTCATCGCCCTTGTTCCAGTTGGGCCATTCGCGCGTTTCGGCCAGCATCCGCCCGATCAGGTAATCGAGCTGGAGATCCTGCGCCACGCCGTTCCAGTTCCAGTCCGGATCGTATTCGTCGCCCGGCGCATGATAGCGATGTTCGGTATAGTCCTCGGCATAGGCTGCGCCCGCTGCGCGGCCGCCATGGATCAGATCTTCCCCGCCGTCGAGGTAGAGCATCGGCACTCCCCGCTTGGCAAAGCTGAAATGGTCGGAGCGGTAGTAATAACCCTTTTCCGGGTTTTGGTCGGGCGTTGCATGGCGGCCTTCCCGGCCCAATGCGGCGGACAGGTAGGCGTCGAGCCGGGACTTGCCCATGCCCACCACTGTCACGTCTCGGGCTTCTCCGGCCATCGACAGGGCATCCATGTTGATCCCGGCCACTGTCCGGTCGAGGGGGAATACCGGGTGAGAGGCATAGTAGTCGGAGCCGAGCAGGCCCTGCTCTTCCGCCGTCAGGGCGATGAACAGCAGGCTGCGTGCCGGAGGTCCCGCTTTCATATGCGCTTCGGCCAGTGCGACCAGTGCCGCCGTGCCGGTGGCGTTGTCGATCGCACCGTTGCAGATATCGTCGCCGGTATCGTCTGCGGGGCAATGGCCCAGATGATCCCAATGGGCGGTATAGAGTACATATTCGGCTGGCCGCTGCGCGCCGGGCAGCAGGCCGATCACGTTTTTCGAGGCGTACCGGCGGATCGTATTGTCGAATCCGGTGGTTGCCCTGATATTCAGGGGAACGGCACGAAAGCCCGGCTTGGCGGCTGCCTGGGTCAGAGCGGCAAGATCCTTCCCGGCGGCAGCCAGAATCGCCCCGGCGACATCCTTCTGTATCCACCCGTTGACCAGCGTCTGATCCTTTCCGCCATCATCGCGCGCGGCATACGATTGCGGGCCTGACCAGCCGGATTGCACTACGTTCCAGCCATAGGCGGCAGGGACGGTGTCATGGATGATAAGCGCTGCTGCCGCGCCCTGCCGGGCCGCTTCCTCGAACTTGTAGGTCCAGCGGCCGTAATAGGTCATCGCCCGGCCATTGAAGGGGCCTTCCACTCCGGGTTCGGCGTGGTCCGGATCGTTGACGAGAATCACGGCGGTTTTGCCGCGCATGTCGATCCCGGCATAATCGTTCCAGCCCTTTTCAGGGGCGTTGACGCCATAGCCGACGAAGACGAGTTCGCTACCGGTCAGGTCGATCCTTTGTTGCGTGCGGTATGTCACACCGACCCAGTCCGTTCCGAAATCGTATCGCAGCGGTTCGGTGCCGCCTTCGATCACCAGCGGATCGTAATTGCTGGCGGTGATTTCCGTCAGCGGCACATCCTGGAACCAGCTGCCGCTGTTGCCCGGTTGCAGACCGGCGGCTGTGAACCGTTCGACGAGGTAGGCCAGAGTCTTGTCCTCGCCCGCAGTGCCGGGCGCGCGGCCTTCGAAAGCGTCGGACGACAGCGTTCTCGTCACTTCCTGCATCGTGCCGATCGAAATATCGCCGGGAGATACCGCAGGCAGGGCGGGGCCGGTGGCGGATGACGGAGCAGGCAGAGGATCGTTCGCGCAGGCGGCCAAGGCCAGCGCAGAGGCCAGAATGAACAGGCGGCGGATCATCGGGCGGTCCCCTCGGGCGGCGAATCGCACCCCTGTGGCAGAGACACGGCGCGCGGACAAGCACGTGGCGAAGAGCCTCTGCTGCCAATGCGCGACGCGGGCTTGCCCTTCGGCGCAGCGTCGGGCAGGCGTGTGGCATGAGCGCGGATTGGGACAATGCAATCGCACGGGCCAGGGCGCATTCGCCCTTCCTGACACTGGGCCTCGACCGGCAGCCGGAGCTGGAGGCAATACTCTCTCAGGGCCGGGGGGAAGAGGCGCTCGCCTTTGCGCGCGAAGCGGGCAATGGAGCCGACGGACCGGCCATCGCCTTGCGCCGTGAACGCTGGGCGCTCGCGACTGCGCTGGCGATAGGGGATCTTGTCGGGGCATTTCCGCTGACGCGAGTGATGGAAACGCTTTCGGCCTTCGCGGATCGCGCGCTGGACGTGGCCATCGCAGCCGCCATTCGCGAGCGTGCGCCCGATTGCGAACCGGCTGGTTTTAGCGCGCTTGCGCTGGGCAAGCATGGCGCCTGCGAATTGAACTACAGCTCCGACATCGACCCGATCCTGCTTTACGATCCCGCGGCATTGCCCCGGCGGGAGCGGGACGAACCGGGCGAGGCGGCGCAGCGGGTGGCCCGTCGGCTGGTGGAAATGCTCTCTCATTCCACTGCGGAGGGGTATGTCTTCCGTGTGGATTTGCGCTTGCGCCCGGCTTCCGAAGTTGCGCCGCTGGCGATTTCGTTCGACGCGGCCTTGAGCCATTATGAATCGTCGGCACTGGCCTGGGAACGCGCCGCCTTCATCCGTGCACGTGCATCGGCAGGCGACATTCCTCGGGGCGAGGATTTCCTCCAGTCGATCCGTCCGTTCGTCTGGCGCAAGAGCCTTGATTTCGGAGCGATCGCGGAAATCGGGCGGCTGATTTCGCGCATTCGTTCGCATTACGGCGGGCCGACGGTGCCGGGGCCGGGATTCGATCTCAAGCGTGGACGCGGCGGGATACGCGAGGTTGAATTTTTCGCCCAGACGCATCAGCTGATCCACGGAGGGCGCAGGCCTTCCCTGCGCTTGCGCGGCACGCGGGCGGCGTTGGATGCGCTGGCTGCGGAAGGGATTATCGCGGCAGAAGACGCCCGGCTTCTGGGCGAAAGCTATGATCGGCTACGCGTCGTCGAACACCGCTTGCAGATGGTGTCAGACCATCAGGTGCATAATCTGCCCAAAGATCCGACGGCGATTGACAGTGTGGCGCGACTCGATGGTTTGCCGGACGGGGCCGCGCTGCTTGCGGAACTGGCCGATATTACCGAGACTGTCGGCAGCCGGTTCGACGCCTTGCTGGAGCAGACGACGCAGGCAGCCGATGGCGGGTCCCCGGTTCTGCAAGGCAAGGCGCTGGTCACGCAGCTCGACGAACTCGGGTTTGCCCGTCCGGCTGAACTGGCCGAGCGGGTTTCGGGGTGGACCGACGGGCGCATTCGCGCATTACGCAGCGATGCGGCCCGCGCGGCGTTTGATGCCATTTCGCCGGCTCTGTTGGAAACACTGGCCGGAGCGGGCGACCCGGATGCGGCCGTGCTGCGTTGGGAAACCTTTCTGGTTAAATTACCGACAGGAGTTAACCTTTTTCGCCTGCTGGAGGCGCGGCCGGGGCTGTTCGATCAGCTTGTCAGCGTGCTGACGCTGGCCCCACCTCTGGCCGAGGAACTGGTCCGGCGGCCCGATCTGCTCGATGCCCTGATCGACACGACGGCGCTCGACTTGCCTGGCCCGGTGGAAGAACTGGCGGCGCGCATGGCCCGGCGTGAGGCGGGTGACGATTATCAGGCGGTACTCGACCGGGTGCGCAGGGTTGTGGGCGAGGTGCGGTTCGCTCTGGGTGTCCAACTGATCGAGGCCGCGCACGATCCGCTCGATATCGCGGCGGCCCTGTCCCGCACGGCGGAGGCGGCGTTGCAGGTTTGTGCCGATGCCGCGTGTGAGGAATTCGCCGCAACCCATGGGCACGTGCCGGGCTCAAGTCTTCTGGTGATGGGGCTGGGGCGGTTCGGCGGCGGAGTGCTCACCCACGCATCGGATCTCGATATCGTGTACCTCTTTACCGATGGCACGGGGGGGGATTCAGATGGAGGCCGACCGCTGGGAGCAACGCTTTATTTCAATCGGCTTGCCCAGCGTGTCAGTGCGGCGCTCAGCGTACCGACCGCGGAAGGCGCGCTTTACGAAGTCGATACCCGGTTGCGGCCCCAGGGTGCCCAGGGGCCTTTGGCGGTCAGCCTGGACAGCTTTGCCCGATATCAGCGGGAAAATGCCTGGACATGGGAGCACATGGCCCTCACCCGGGCGCGCCCGCTCTATGGCACGGCGCAAGGCAAGGCTGCGCTGGACGACATTGTGAAAGGTGTATTGTCCACGCGGCGTGATCCGGCGACGTTGAAGCAGGACGTGTTGAAAATGCGGGCGGAGATGGCAGCGCACAAGGCGCCCAAGGGACCACTAGATGCCAAGCTTGCCCGCGGCGGGCTCGTCGATGTGGAATTCCTGATTCATTATCTGCAATTGCGGGAACGCACGGGGTTCGCGCCCGCACTTGGCGAGGCTCTGGATGCCTTGATTGCAGAGGGCTTACTTCCGGCCAGCCTGCGCGATGCCCACGACCTGCTGACTCGCCTGCTGGTCGCGTCGCGTCTGTTGGCGCCCGATGCGGCCATCCCTGCCCCTGCAGCCAGAGCCGTCTTGGCAAGAAGTTGCGGGTGTGACAGCGAAGAGGCTCTCTTGCACAAGTTCGCGGAAGCGCGACATTGCGTCGCCGCTGCGTGGAATAGCGTTTTTGAAGAGACATTGGAGATTGCAGATGACTGATCGCCCCGACACCGGAGACCTCGTGCCGGACGTTACATTGGAAACGCCCGATGGCGGGACTGTGAAGCCTTCCGATTTTCGCGGCAAACCCCTGGTGCTGTTCTTCTACCCGAAAGACGACACGCCCGGCTGCACGACGGAAAACAAGGACTTCACGGAAGCCGCTGCCGATTTCGAGCAGGCCGGCGTGGCATTACTGGGTGTCAGCAAGGACCCGCCTGCCAAGCATCAGAAGTTCATTGCAAAGCATTCTCTCGCTGCCCCGCTTGCTTCCGATCCGGTTGAGAATGGCCTGGCCGATGCGCTTGGCATCTGGGTGGAAAAGAACATGTACGGCCGGACCTATATGGGGATGGAACGCACGACCTATCTTGTCGATGCAGAGGGCAAAATTGCCCGTGTCTGGCGCAAGGTGAAGGTCAAGGGGCATGTCGCCGCCGTGCTCGAAGCGGCCCAGGCGCTTTAGCAGGCCATAGAGCGGATCTGCCCATCCATGAGTCGTTCCGTCGCCTTCGCCATTCGCGGAGCCCTGCTGACTGCTGATCCGCTGCGCAAAGCCATGGCTGCGCGGGCAGTGGCGCGCGAATGGCGGCAGGGCCGGCTCGATTTCCAGTTCGATGTGGCAATGCCCGATGTGCCGGCCCGGCCGGACAAGCCCGAGTGGATGGCGCCCAACCGCATGCCGAAACGGGGACGGGGCGGTTCCGAGCGGGCCAGAATCGCTTTCTGGCATGCCCTCGCCCACATCGAATTCGTCGCCATCGACCTCGCGCTCGACATGGCGGGACGTTTCGGACGGGAGAGGGGGCGTGATTTCGTCACCGATTTCCTGTCCGTCGCAGCCGACGAAGCGATGCATTTCGCATTGCTGTCACGCAAACTGGGGGCGCTCGGCAGTTTCTATGGCGCGCTCCCCGTACATGGCGGTTTGTGGGAGGCTGCGGAGAAAACCGCCCATGACGTCAGCGCCCGGCTGGCGATCGTGCCCATGGTGCTCGAAGCGCGCGGGCTCGATGTAACACCGCCAATGCTGGAACGCGTTCGCAGTCAGGGCGATGAGCATGGCGCCCGGATCCTTGAGCGAATCCTTGACGATGAAATTCGGCATGTCCGGATTGGCACAAGGCATTTTGTCGCTGTTTGCGCTGAATCAAGGAAAAGCCCGGAATTCCATTGGAAAGAACTCGTGAAATGCCACTTTCGTAACGGCCTGAAACCACCGTTCAACGACTCGGCGCGTCTTGCAGCCGGTTTATCGCGCGAATTCTACGCGGGCATTGCCACTTAGGAATCGTTCCCCCTACAACGAACTCACGAGACGGCGGGGGGGTTCCGAACGTTCTCGAAAATGTCACACCGGGTCACATCCGTGGGCCGGAAACGGGTTAGCGCGGCACTGAAAAGTGCCGATAAAAGAGGACGTTGCGTCCAGACATGGTCTTCCCGATCGCAAAGAAGTTCACTGCCGCAGTTCTTGCTGCTTGCGGCGCGTTCATGACTATGGCGGCGTCTCCCGCCCTTGCCCAGGATGGGGTTACGCAATCCTCCATGGGGGATGGCGATGCCAACTTCCGCGAACTCTTTGCCGATTGGCAGCACCTCGATCAGCCCGCAGGTATGACTGCCGCGGCTGTGAAGGTTGCCATACCGTCACGCATGCCGGTGGAAGGCGTAACGCTGACCAGTGATTTCGGCATGCGCACGCATCCCGTGCTCGGCGGTCGCCGCGCACACAAGGGTGTTGATCTGGCAGGCGCGACGGGAACGCCCGTCTATGCGACGGCCGATGGCACGGTCGACATGGCGCAGTGGTTCAGCAGCTATGGCAACTATGTACAGATCGAGCATGGTGCTGGGCTTGAAACCCGTTACGGGCACCTTTCCGGCTATACTGTCAAAGCTGGCCAGAAGGTGAAGAAGGGCGATCTGATCGGCTACATCGGTTCGACCGGCCGTTCGACCGGTCCGCACCTGCATTATGAAGTGCGCGTCGATGGCGTCGCGGTCAATCCGATCCCTTACATGCTCGAAACAACTACCCAGCAGGCTTTTGCCCTTGCACGTAGCGAAGGTGGCCAGGGCGGTCCTGAATAAGCGGGCAATCTTCCCAACGAAATCTGTGACGAAAAACGGCCCGGGCAAGTCCCGGGTCTTTTCGTTTGGCTAACCCCCTTCGCCTTGAGGGCGGACGGCGTCCCATGGTGCGCACGGGTGCCGCAGCAGAGCTTAATTTGCCAGCAGACGTTCGGCGATGGCGCGAATTTCCGCGCCCATGTCCTCTCGCTCAAGCGCAAGCGCGATTGTGGCTTCGACAAAACCGGTCTTGCTGCCGCAATCGAAGCGGCGTCCTGCGAAGGTCACGGCGTGGAAAGGTTGCGTGCCGATCATGCGCGCCATGGCATCGGTCAGCTGAATTTCCCCACCCGCACCCTTTTCCTGATTCTCCAGTGTCCGCATGACTTCCGGTTGCAGAATATAGCGGCCTGAAATGATCTTGTTCGAGGGAGCCTGATCGACCGGTGGCTTCTCGACGAGGCCGAGAACTTCCGTAAGGGCGCCATTCTCCTGCCCGGGAGCGATCACGCCGTAAGAGGATACATCTTCGCGAGGGACTTCAAGCACGCTGATGAGGTTGCCGCCCACTTCGTTGTAGGCTTCGACCATCTGTTTCATGCAGCCGGGCGATCCGATCATCAGTTCGTCGGGCAGAAAAATTGCGAAGGGATCGTCGCCAACGATTGCCCGTGCGCACCAGATCGCGTGGCCCAGACCCATCGGAACTTGCTGGCGAACCGTAATGATGTCGCCGGGGATGGCGCGTGTGGGCTCCAGCGCGTTCAGATCCTTGCCGCGCTCGTGCATTGTGGTTTCGAGTTCGAAAGCGATGTCGAAATGTTCGACGATCGCGCTTTTTCCCCGCCCGGTGACGAAGATCATCTGCTCGATGCCTGCCTCGCGCGCTTCGTCCACCGCATACTGGATCAGCGGGCGGTCGATGATCGGCAGCATCTCCTTGGGGATGGCCTTGGTTGCGGGAAGGAAGCGGGTGCCAAGGCCGGCGACCGGAAAGACGGCTTTTTTGATTGGCTTGCGTTTCGTCATGCAACGATGGGTACGGAGTGACAGGGTGCGACGTCAACCGCGCTCTGCCTTGCTCCGGCCTGAAATCCCGCTAAACGCCATGCATGGACAAGATCATTATCGAAGGGGGCAAGCGGCTATCCGGCACGATCCCCGTTTCCGGTGCGAAGAATGCCGCGCTGACCCTGCTTCCATGTGCATTGTTGACGGACGAGCCGCTGACATTGCGCAATCTGCCGCGTCTGGCGGATATCGACGGGTTCCAGCACCTGATGACGCAATTCGGGGTATCGACGGCCATTGCAGGGGCCCGGCCCGAAGATTTCGGGCGCGTGATGACCCTTCAGGCGACCCGCGTGACCTCCACTACCGCGCCTTACGACCTCGTGCGGAAAATGAGAGCTTCGATCCTTGTCCTCGGCCCGATGCTGGCTCGGGCTGGTGAGGCGACCGTTTCCCTGCCGGGCGGGTGCGCGATCGGCAATCGCCCCATCGATCTGCACCTGAAGGCACTGGAAGCCATGGGCGCCCAGATAGAACTCGCGTCGGGTTATGTTCGGGCGATTGCCCCTGATGGCGGGTTGCCGGGGGGGCGGTACAGCTTTCCGGTCGTTTCGGTCGGGGCAACGGAAAATGCGTTGATGGCCGCTGTGTTGGCGCGGGGGAAGACCACGCTGCACAACGCCGCGCGGGAACCTGAGATTGTCGACTTGTGCAGGCTTCTGGTGGCAATGGGGGCGGAGATCGAAGGGATCGGCACGTCGGAACTGACCATTCATGGTGTCGAGCGGCTGCACGGTGCGACTTACCGGGTGATGTCCGATCGGATCGAAGCGGGCAGCTATGCCTGCGCGGCGGCGATAACGGGCGGTGAAGTGACTCTGAAAGGGGCGAACTTCGAGGAAATGGAAGCCACCGTACAGGCTCTGGGCGAGGCCGGAGTCTCGGTCGAGCCGGTGGCTGGTGGACTGCATGTGGCGGCGGATGGGCCGATTCGGCCTGTAACATTGTCGACAGCGCCCTATCCCGGCTTTGCGACCGACATGCAGGCCCAGTTGATGGCGCTGCTCTGCCGGGCGGAAGGGACCAGTGTCCTGACGGAAACGATTTTCGAAAATCGTTACATGCATGTTCCGGAACTGAACCGGATGGGCGCGCATATCGAGACTTCGGGCCGTACCGCTATTGTGCATGGTGTTGCGAAGCTCACCGGGGCGGAAGTCATGGCTACGGATCTGCGGGCGTCGATGAGCCTCGTCATTGCCGGGCTGGCCGCCGAAGGAGAGACTCAGGTCCATCGCCTGTATCACCTCGATCGCGGGTATGAGCGGCTTGAGGAAAAGCTCTCGCTGCTCGGTGCCTGTGTTGAACGGGTGGGTGACGGCTGACCGTAGGAACGCGCGTTTTTGCGACGGGTATGACTGCCTGGTCGCACGCAAATGCGGCCTTTTTCGGACCTTTATTGCTGCAGGCACGTTGATGCATTGCAAACGATAAGGAGCCAAATGATGCGCATATTGAAAATGGCGGTCATGGGAGTTGCCGGGGCGCTTGCCTTCGGCGCATGGCGCAAGGCCAAGCCGGGATCGCCGGCTGCCTTTGCGAAAGACCAGGGCGCGCCAGGCAATTCGACTCAGGTCAGGGATGCAGGGCCGAGCGCCATGCGCGATCCAAATGACGAGCCGTGGACGAAAGTCGAGGAAACCGGCGATGAAAGCTTTCCGGCCAGCGATCCGCCGGGAAATTACTGAGTTCGCTTACCGCGTGTTCGCGACGAGCCACAATCTGATGGCTCCCGCCAGCCCAGGCGGCGTTGCCGACTGAATACGCTCGGCATCGATTCGCGCTATCAGGGCATTCAGAGGCATATCTTCTCTGAGCGCCGCGCTTTTCAACATGTCCCAGAACAAGGGCTCAAGACTTATGGAAGTCTTGTGGCCAGCGATTTCGACAGAGCGTTTAACAGGCGGATGGTAAGGCGTTGTCACGCGAATTCCGATAATGGCGGCGGCAATGACGCCGCCGCCCAAGGGTGAAGCGGTGGGCGGAACTGAACCGCCCATCGCCATTAATACATGTGTTGCCCGCCGTTGATGGACATCGTTGAACCGGTCACGAAAGTGGCGTCATCAGCAGTGAAGAAAGCGACACCGCGTGCGATTTCATCTGCGTGGCCCAAGCGACCAACGGGAATCTTGGCAATGATCTTTTCCAGCACGGGTTGCGGCACTGCGGCCACCATGTCCGTGTCGATGTAGCCGGGCGCGATCGCATTCACGGTCACGCCGAATTTCGCACCCTCCTGCGCCAGAGCTTTGGTAAACCCGTGGATGCCGGACTTGGCTGCGGCGTAGTTCACTTGCCCGTATTGCCCGGCCTGTCCGTTGACCGAGCCGATATTGACGACCCGGCCCCAACCACGTTCGCGCATGCCGGGGAAAGTGGCCTTTGCCATGTTGAAGCAGCCACCAAGGTTGATTCGGATAACTTCGTCCCAGTCTTCCCAGCTCATCTTGTGGAGGACCCCGTCACGCGTGATGCCGGCATTATTCACCACGATATCGATCTGGCCGATTTCCTCTTCCACCTTCTTGCATCCCGCAATCGTCGCCTTGTGGTCGCCTACGTCCCACTTATAGGCGGGAATGCCGGTTCGTTCGGTGAAAGCGCGCGCCTTTTCTTCGTTGCCGCCATAGTTTGCGACGACTGTTCGCCCCTGTTCCTGAAGCGCGAGGCAAATACCCTCGCCAATGCCGCGCGTGCCGCCCGTAACGATAGCTACCCGTGTCATAAAGGCTCCCTTCTGTTGGACCCGAGGGGAGCTTATGCAATGCGCCATTGCCGGGCAAGCGCGCAGAAGCGCGTCCAGCGACGAATTTCTTGCTGCCTGAGAAAGGCGTTAGAAGCGGAACTGGGTTCCGACGTAAACGGCTTGGCTGTCCTGCGTGCCGTCAGTCAATGGGGCCAGCCGATCACGTTCCTGCGAGTAACGTACGCCAGCAGTCACATCGAAGTTACGAGCGACGCGATAGCTGCCGCCGAGATCGAAATGCTGGGCATTCACGGCTTCGAATGTACGCGGTGCGCGACCGGTGTTGCCATTTTCCTCAAGCGCGACGCGGGCGCTGAACCGGCTCGGCTTGGCCTGGGAATCCGAAGTGCCGGGCTTGAAGGTCGAAAGATCGGGCATGTCGATCTTGCGCAGTTCGGTCGGCTGTTGGGTCAGTGGCTGGGCGAAGCTGCGATAGCCACGGGCCATTCCAAGATTGTACCGGGTCGGGGCGATTCTCACGATACCCTGACCGGGCTCGCCCTGTACGGCGGCGATCGCCTGACGCACGGAAATGGCGCGGGCGGTTTCATCATCGACCCGGACCGCAACGGTTACCGAGCGATCAGGACGGTTCGCTGCACCTGCCGGGGTGAAACGCATCAGCCGACCGGCCGAACTGCCATGGTCCGAAACGAGCTTGGCCAGACGCGGATCAACCGATGCGGGGGTGAAGGACGCGAAACTGCCGCGTGCCGCAAGGCTGACAGTGCTCTGGTCCATGCCGCTCAGCGCCAGGCCGGCGGTCGGCAGGGCGAGTGCAAGAGACACGCAACCGAGCAGCATTGCGGCGGAACTTCCGCTGCGTAGCCATGCCTTGCGATTCTTGCCCATAACTAAACCTTGCCTCAATCCGACTACCCTGTTGGAATAGCCGCTCCCCGAACAACTCTGTGTGCGTCATCCCCGGAAAGCCATAGCCGAATCGGCAGGATTCCTGCGCACAATTATTACTTCAAAATCCATGATAGGGATTCTCTTACACATTTCCACTTTTTAAGGCCGAATGACGCCGCTTTTTTGCAAGTGTTGCGCCCAGCCCACAAAAACGCGCGGACAAAGTGGCCGTAGGGACTGCCCTCTGCGCTGAATTTGGGCGCTTCCTTCTTTGTGCACCCTTGCCGCGGCCCGCTCGTGGGGTATAGAGGCGAACCGATGACCGGCGGTGCCCTTATGGCTTCCGCTCCATAAGATACGGGAATACGGCCTTGACCATTGCCAGCAGCAAACCTCGTACTCATTTCGCCCGCCGTGCGGGCCAGGCCGTGCTTGTCGCTGCCGCGCTCGCCAGTCTGGGCGCCTGCGGCAAGAAGGAACGGCCCAAGGCGGATATCGCCGCCGCCCGGGTCACCACGATTGGCGTCAATGCCTATCTCTGGAAGGCCAGCCTGGAAACACTGTCCTTCATGCCGTTGCTGCAGACTGACAGCAATGGCGGGGTGATCGTGACGGATTGGTACGCCAACCCCCGCAACCCGGCTGAACGGATGAAGGTTTCGGTGACCATCCTCGACCAGGACTTGCGCGCCGATGCGCTGCGCGTCGCGGCGAGCCGCCAGGTCGCTGTCGGCGGCGGCACATGGGTGGAAGCTCCGGTCGAAGCGGCGACGGTGCAGAAGCTGGAAGACATCATTCTTACCAAGGCGCGTGAACTGCGGCGTTCGGCCATCGCCGGCTGATGCCGCGCGGACGACTAGGACTCATGAGCGAAAACCGTTTTGACCCGTCGCAGGCCGACGGGCGTTGGCAGCATGCCTGGGCCGAAGCCCAATGCTTCGAGGCAGACAGCAACAGCCCCAAGCCCAAAAGCTACGTGCTGGAGATGTTCCCGTATCCGTCGGGGCGCATCCACATCGGCCACGTCCGCAATTACACGATGGGTGACGTGCTTGCCCGTTACAAGCGGATGCAGGGCTTCGAAGTGCTTCACCCTATGGGGTGGGACGCCTTCGGTATGCCGGCGGAAAATGCGGCGATGGAAAAGGGCGTTCATCCCGGCGGCTGGACGCGGGAAAACATCGCCAACATGAAGGCGCAGCTCAAGCGTCTCGGCTTCGCGCTCGACTGGAGCCGGGAAATCGCCACCTGCGAGCCGGATTATTATGGCCAGGAGCAGGCGCTGTTCCTCGACCTGTATGAATCAGGCCTGGTCTATCGCAAGGAAAGCGCGGTCAACTGGGACCCGGTCGACCAGACCGTGCTGGCCAATGAACAGGTGATCGACGGACGCGGATGGCGTTCGGGCGCGCTGGTGGAGAAGCGCAAGCTCAGCCAATGGTTCCTCAAGATCACGGATTTCGCGCAGGATCTGCTCGACGGGCTGGACGGCCTCGAAAACTGGCCGGACAAGGTCCGGCTGATGCAGGAAAACTGGATCGGGAAAAGCACCGGGCTACAGTTCCATTTCCGGGGCAGCAATTTCGACGAGGAAATCGAGGTCTATACGACCCGGCCCGATACGATTTTCGGGGCAAGCTTCGTCGCGGTGGCGGCGGAACATCCGATTGCGCATGCCCTGGCCGATACCGACCATATGGCTGCGGCCTTCATTGAACAGTGCCGCGCGGGCGGGACCACGGCTGCGGAACTGGAAACCGCGGAAAAGCTTGGTTACGATACGGGCCTGAAAGTCACCCATCCGTTTACCGGGCACGAACTGCCGGTGTGGATCGCGAACTTCGTGCTGATGGAATACGGCACGGGTGCGATTATGGCCGTGCCTGGCCACGATCAGCGGGACTTCGACTTCGCCACCAAATACGATCTGCCGATCCCGCGCGTTATCGCGCCGAGCGAGGCCGATGCGGCCAAACCGTTCGCCAATGGCGAGGCTGAGCCGGGTGACGGGGTGCTGGTCAATTCCGATTTCCTCAACGGCCTTTCGATTGAAGACGCGCAAGTCGCGGTCGTGAACCGCGCGGATCACGAAGGCTGGGGCCACGGCAAGACGGTGTGGCGTTTGCGTGACTGGGGCGTTTCGCGCCAGCGATACTGGGGCACGCCGATTCCGTTCATCCATTGCGGAACCTGCGGTGTCGTGCCGGTGCCGAAGGATCAGTTGCCGGTCGTCCTGCCCGAGGATGTCGATTTCGCAACGCCGGGCAATCCGCTGGTGCGGCATCCGACCTGGAAGCATGTCGACTGCCCGAAATGCGGCGCGAAGGCGGAACGGGAAACCGACACGCTCGATACGTTTGTCGACAGTTCGTGGTATTTCCTGCGGTTCGCCAGCCAGCCGGCCGACAAGCCGTTCGACCGGGACGAACTGGCCAAGTGGCTTCCGGTCGAACAGTACATCGGCGGGATCGAACATGCGATCCTGCACTTGCTCTATGCGCGTTTCTGGACGCGGGCCTTGCAGCATATCGGCCTGATCGATTTTGCCGAACCGTTCGCCAGCCTGTTCACGCAAGGCATGGTGACGCACGAGACTTATTCCCGCGTCGATCCTGCGAATGGCCAGCCGATCTATTTCAGCCCCGGAGAAGTCGATCGCAGCGGTGAAGGCGCCGTGTTGCAGGCCGATGGATCTCCGGTCGATATCGGTCGGGTCATCAAGATGTCCAAGTCGAAAAAGAACGTCGTCGATCCCGATGACATCATCGACCAGTACGGGGCCGACGCAGTGCGCTGGTTCATGCTGTCGGACAGCCCGCCGGAACGCGATCTGCCGTGGTCGGTATCGGGGATCGAGGGATGCGGCAAATATGTTCAGCGTCTGTGGCGCCTGTTCGGCCAATACGATGCCGGGGCCGAAGGCGAGGACAAGGCGCTTGATCGCAAGACCCATCAGACGATTGCAGCCATTGCCGACGATATCGAAGGGCTTGGTTTCAACAAGGCGGTGGCCCGGCTTTACGAGCTGACATCAGCCATTGAAAAGGCCAAGCCTTCCGCAAGCCGCAGTACCGCGATCAGGACATTGGTGCAGCTCGTCTCGCCGATGATGCCCCACCTGGCGGAAGAGGGCTGGGTCGCGATTGCCGGTGAAGGACTGGTGGCCGAAGCCGCCTGGCCCGAAGTCGATCCTGCACTGCTGGTTGAGGATGAAGTGACGGTCGCGGTGCAGGTGAAAGGCAAGCTGCGCGATACGCTGACCGTTGCGAAGGGCCTGCCGAATGCGGAGCTGGAGGCGCTTGCGCTGGCGTCGGAGAAAGTGCAGCGTATCCTTGATGGTGCAGAAGTGCGCAAGGTGATCGTCGTGCCCGACCGGTTGGTCAATATCGTCGCATGAGGCGTCTTTCGCCCTTGCTGCTGGTTGCATGTGCAACCCTGAGCATGGCGGTTTCGGGCTGTGGTCTGCAGCCGATGTATGCAGGCGGCAGCAAGGGGGCGATTGCCCGCGGGCTGGCCGGGGTGGAAGTTGCGCCAATCGAAGGGCGCGCGGGCTGGCTGGTCCGCAATGCCTTGCGCGATCGGCTTGCACCCGGCGGCACGGGCGATGCGGCAGGACAATATATTCTGCATGTGAAGCTGGACGAAGACCTGACTGGCCTGGGCCTTCTGGGCGACGATACCATCGGGCGGGAACGTTTTGCCCTGCAGGCACGCTATCAACTGGTCGACGCGGCCAGCGGTGAAGTCCTGCTGGATGCGACTTCGGGTTCGGATGCGGGCGTCGATGTCGTCAGTTCCGAATATGCGACAATCGCTGCGGAACAGACCGCGCGTGAAAACCTGGCTCGCGATATCGCTGACCGTATCGTAACCCGCCTTGCCTTGCGTCTGAACGCCGGGAAGTAGGCCGTGAAGGCGACCCAGCGCGATTTCGCCGCAACCGCACCCAAGGCGGTTCGGCAATGCACGGTTTTCTTTTTCTGCGGACAGGATGAAGCAGGCGCATCCGCCGCTGCCGCCAAAGTCGTGACCATGCTGGACGATCCGGGGGAACGGGTGGAGATGGGGGGGGCCGATCTCCGGCGCGATCCTGTCCGGCTGGGCGATGAAGCGCGATCGAATTCCCTGTTTGGGGACAGTCGCCATATCTTCATCAGGGCCGCCGGGGATGAAGCGCACGATGCGCTCAAGATCCTGCTGGAAACCAAGGATTCTGGCGATGGGGCTGCCTGCCCGGTTCTGGTGGTCGCCACGTCCGCCACGGACAAGTCACGTACGGCAAAACTGCTGGCGAATCGGGACGATTGCCTGGTGGCGATGTTCTATCCGCCCGACCTGGGATCGGTGACGGCATCGGTCCGCCAGATGGCTGACGCAGCCGGGGTGCGGCTGGGCGGCGATCTGGCCGAACGGATTGCGCGTGCCTCCGGGCTGGATGTGCGGCTGGCACAGTCGGAAGTGACGAAGCTGGCCACATATCTCGATGCCAGTCCGCAGGCCCCGCGCACGGCGGATGCCGAAGCGCTGGACGCGATCGGGGCGAAGACGGAAGAAGATGGGTTCATGCCACTCGTCAATGCCGTGTTGTCGGGTGAAACCGGGCGTCTTTCGGGTGAATTGAAACGCATGCGTGACATGTCGCTCAACCCGGTCGGGTTGCTGCTCGCTTTCGAACGGCGGGTGGCGCAATTGGCCCAACTCGCCGCCAAGATCGGCCCCCAATCCGATATTGCCGAACTGCTGGAACAGGAGACACGCGCGCGGCGGGTATTCTTCCGGGACAAGCGCGACCTTGCCACGCAATTGCGCCGTTGGCGGGGCAAGCGGCTGGAACGCCTGGTGCAGCGGCTGGTCGCGCTACACCGCACGCTGTTGTCCAATAATCAGGCGTCTGAAGTCCTGCTGGCGCAGGAACTTGCCGAAATCGCCAGGGCCGCATCGCCGAAGCGTTAACGCGCATGGAGCGCAATGCTGCCGGCGTCGAAACTGGCGCCCTCTGCCCATTGGAAACGCAGGCCCCGGATACCGCCGGTGCAGGCGATAATGCGAAAATATCCGTTGCCATTGCCGTTCAGGGACGGACTGGGGGACAGGCTGTCCAGCCGGACAGTCAGGCTGGTAACGTCTCTGGTGTATCCGGGGATTGCGAAGCCCGCACCGACATGGGCCCCAGTGCCCAGCGCACCGCTGATCGGGACGCCGGCTGAAAAGGTCGCGCCGTCGCTGACCGCAATGTCGAGAGTCTGGCTTGGCCCATCATGGCTGATGCCATTCAGCTCAATGAACAGATCGCTATGGCCCTGTGGAATGTCGGTGAATTCGACAAACGGCGCGCCGTTGGGCGCAGCCGCCCCGATTGGCGTCCAGCCAGGCCCGGTCGTGGACAGGACATTGTCCTCAAGGGAAAGCCCATTGCCCGCCTCCAGCCAGGAAACGGCCCCGGCATCGTTGTTCCAGAACGGAATGCGGTCGGCACCGGGGGCAGGATGGCTCTGCCGTGTGAAGATATTCCGGCGAAGCTGGGCGAGCGCTCGTGCGGCGAGGCCGCGAGCGGCGAAATCAATGGCGGTCATTGCGCGATCCTGTAGCTGAGCGTTCCGGAAGTGACAGTGATGGCGAGATGGAGCCGCGCCCCGGTTTCGCTTTCAATCCAGACGGGTTCGCAGGCGTTGCCGGTGAAATGGGCCCATGGCTCCCCCGCCAGTGTCGTCGGCTGTGGCGGGGCATGATCGAGTACCGACCGCAGCAGCTGGACCGAGCCTTCCCAATCCCCAGACAAGGTCAACATGACTGGAGCGCCCGGTCGGGGGTTGAACGGGCCGACCGTCTCCGGGCCGTTTGCATCCCCTGCCACAGGCTCGGATGCAGGTGCATTTCCACTATCGTTCATGATTTGTACCGGGAGTGGCGCGCTCTGCGCGACCAGCGACAGCTCGCCGGTGTTGTCGGCGAAACCGAGAGCGAAGGCCGGAGCGTAGCCTGCGGGAGTAGCGATCGGATAGGAAAGAGACATGGCCGGGTCCTTTGAGCAACAAGCGAAGACCCGAATCCAGCTACACATCGCTAGGCGTGTAGGAAAATGGTTTCTGTCCGTGCCGCTTGCGCGCCGGGAGAAACGCCGGCGCACAGCCGTTTCCGGCGGTTGCTCTCTAGCTGGGGACGGAGAAGCTTCCGCTCACTCGCCCGCCGCTTGCGCCGCCGGCCTTGCCGTCGATGCTCGAAACCCCGGTGTCGAGGTCGATCACCAGCCGCTGGCCGTTCAGCGTATCGCTGCCGCGTCTGAGAGCGACATTGCCGACCAGCGTGATGACGCGGCTGTTGAAGTCATAGACCCCGACATTGCCTTTGGCCGTTTCGGTGCCGCGCGTCACGTTGACGCCGCCTGTGGCGGTAATCCGCTGGATCTTGAGCGATCCCGCATTGGTATATTCGACAGTGGTCCGGGCCGCCTGCATGCGCAGGTTGCCCTGTGTGATGTCGACATTGCCGGACAAAACGACGCGATCCTGCCGGTCCTGCAACTCGATACGGTCCGCCGCATAGTTGACCGGCGCCTTGGAATCATGGCCTTTGAGAACCTGGGCGGAAAGCTGGATGCCCCCCATGGCAACCAGCGTCAGCACGAAACCGGTGACGGCATAGCGGAGCGAGGTACAGGCGTGGCGCGTCAGCTTCATTGCGGCATCCTCAACTGGCCGGGTGTCATGTGCAGGCGGGCATTGCCGTAGAGTGCGACAATACGTTCGCCAAGATCGGCGGAAATGTGATCGGCACTGAATGTACCGGCGGGAATCGCCCCTTCGACTTTGCCTTCGCCGGTCAGCTTCTGTGCTTCGAGATCCACCGTAACATCGCGCGCTGTCATGCGATAGCCATCGGCGGCAGTGAACTGAACCGGCCCGTCGATTGCGACGGTTTCCTTGTCAATGTCGTAGCGGCCATTCGCGGCCGCCAGCATCGCGGGTCCATCCGACAGCAGGATGTTGGCCTTGAGATCGTCCATGCGGACGATTGCCTCGCGTGAGCTGCGTTGCACCGCACGCCCCGCCATCAGGGAAAAGGGCCTGCCCTTGTTGTCCACCCCGCGATACATCGCATTGTCGACCCGCAGGCGATCCTTCACGATCGCGACATCGTTGCGGTCCAGCAGGAAACTGATGTCGCCGCGCGGTGCGAGCGGGAAAAGCAGCATGAGAGCGGCCAATACGCCGATGGCTGCGGGCAAGACCTTGGTCAGCCATCCGACAAGCCGGTCATGCGCCCCATTGGGGGCGGCAAATACCCGCCTGTGGTCGCGAATGATGTCGGCTTGCTTGCTCATGCGCCGGCCGCGCCGCGCTCCTTACTCGTGACTGAAAATATCGTGCTCTGGCCAACCGGCAAGGTCCAGCATGGCCCGTGCCGGAAGAAAGTCGAAACAGGCCTGGGCAATTTCGGTCCGCCCTTCGCGTTCCAGACGCTCCACGAAGATCGCTTGCAACCGGTGCAGAAAGCGGACGTCGGATGCCGCATATTCGCGTTGGGCATCGGTCAGTTCCGGTGCGCCCCAGTCGCTCGATTGCTGCTGCTTGGAAATTTCCTTGCCCAGCAATTCGTTGACGAGGTTCTTCAGGCCATGCCGGTCGGTATAGGTCCGGGTGAGCTTGCTGGCGATCTTGGTGCAGAACACCGGGGCAGCCATCACGCCCAGGTAATGCTGGATTGCCGCAAGATCGAACCGGGCGAAGTGATACAGCTTCAGCCGCGCCGGGTCGGCCAGTACAGCCTTGAGATTGGGCGCATCGTAACTGCTGCCTGGTGCGAAGCGGACGAGGTGTTCGTCCCCCTGCCCGTCGCTGATCTGGACGACGCATAGCCGGTCGCGATGGGTAATGAGGCCCATGGTCTCGGTATCGATAGCGACCGGGCCGGGCGCAAGCACGCCTTCGGGCAGGTCTTCTTCATGAAAATGGACAGCCATGACTGCTCCCTAGAGCATGATGCGAAAGAGTGGGAACCGGTTTTTGCCCTTTGCCCCGCTTTGCGGGCTGAAAATCGCCCGATCGGCGGGTTTCGAGGATAACATGGGCCGGCATGGCGGCCTTTTCACCCAACCTGTGGACGAAACCGTCCCCTGCCGCTGGCATGGGCGCCAGGTTGCGGTTAGGCAAGCAGTGATGAGCGACGCCATTCCTCCAAGCTGGCAACCTGCCATGGCTCCCGCATTGAGCACGCCGGAGGCGAGACGGCTCGGCGGTTGGCTGCGTGCCGAAGAAGCGGCCGGCAAGCAGATTTTCCCGCCGCGCGGCACCCGATTGCGGGCACTGGAATTGACCCCGATCGACAAGGTCAAGGTCGTCATTCTCGGGCAGGACCCCTACCATGGACCGGGACAGGCCCATGGACTGAGCTTCTCCGTGCCGGAGGGTGTTCGTCCACCGCCGTCGCTGGTGAACATTTTCAAGGAACTGCGTGCCGATCTGGGAATCGATCCGCCCGCGAACGGGAATCTCGAAGGCTGGGCACGGCAAGGCGTGCTGCTGCTCAACAATTCGCTGACGGTGGAATCCGGACAGGCCGGATCGCATGCAGGAAAAGGCTGGGATGCGATAACCGATGCTGCCGTGGCTGCCGTTGCGGCACGGGAGGAGCCGTGCGTGTTCATCCTCTGGGGCAGTCACGCGCAGGCAAAGGCGGCACGGATTCCCTGCTTGCAGAACGGTAGCAGGCACCTGATCCTGCGTTCCCCGCACCCCAGCCCGCTTTCCGCACATCGCGGTTTTTTCGGCTCGAAGCCGTTCAGCAAGGCAAATGCCTTTCTGGAGGAACATGGCCGAGAGCCAATCGACTGGCGGGTCTGAGACCCGGCCGGTGCAGCTTGTGGATGACTTGCTTTGACAAGCGCTCACTTCGCAGTCATCCTGCCTTGGTGAAACAGACCGCTGCATCCTTGCGATTTCGCTGTCACGCGAGTCAGCTTCCCGTGGGCCTATAGCCCCGGGTAGCCTTGTTTCTGTCCTGCGCAGCCCGGGGCGAAGTTCAAACTCTCCATATTCATCGCACTAGGCCCGAGCCGACGCCACTGCGTCGGCAGCCTTCCTCGTGCAAGGAAAGGACCTCCATGGAAAATGCATCAACTGCTCCTGCCCGCAAGCCGAGCAGCCGTCCGCCGATCAAGTTGTGCGAAAGCGATGCCGATACGCTGTCGGAACTCGCGATGCGCATGGAAAGCCGTCAGCCGCAACTGGCTGCCATGCTGATGGCAGAAATCGACCGGGCCAAGATTGTACCCGACGCCCGTTTGCCGAAAGATGTCGTGGCCATGGGGGCGACGGTACGCTTTTCTGACGAAACCGCCGGGACAGAGCGTGTTGCGCAACTGGTTTATCCCCATCAGGCGGACCTGGAAGCAGGACGGATATCTGTCCTCACGCCCGTGGGTGCGGGGCTCATCGGGTTGCGAGAGGGTCAGTCAATTCGCTGGAAGGATCGCGACAGCCATGAACGCATCTTTCGCATCATCGAAGTGGTCCCGGCCGCCAGGTGAGAGGGCCGCGCTCTCACCAGACATGAAAAAGGGCGCCCCGGCCAGGGCGCCCTTTTCTTATCGGTTGGAACCGTATGGTTAGCGGGGCAGTTCGCTGACGCCCATCAGAGCTTCGTCCACTGCGCGGGCGCACTGGCGCCCTTCGCGAATGGCCCAGACGACCAGACTTTGCCCCCGGCGCATGTCGCCGCAGGAAAAGACCATGTCTTCGCTCGTTTTGTAGTCGACGACATTGGCATCGACATTGCCGCGATCGGTCAGCGCAACGCCGGACTGGTCGATCATGCCTTGCTTGCGCGGCCCGAGGAAGCCCATCGCCAACAGGATGAGATCGGCCTTCAGCGTAAATTCGCTGCCCGGCACTTCCACCATCTTGCCCTCTTTCCACTCGACGTGGACGCATTCGAGCCCGGTGACCTTGTTTTCGCCGAGAACGCGCTTCGTCAAGACGGCCCAATCGCGTTCGCAGCCTTCGTCGTGGCTGGTCGAGGTGCGCAGTTTGAGCGGCCAATCGGGCCAGGTCAGTGCCTTGTTTTCCTTCTCAGGCGGCTTGGGCATGATTTCCAGCTGAGTGACGCTGGCGGCGCCCTGGCGGTTGGACGTGCCGACGCAGTCGGAGCCGGTGTCGCCGCCGCCGATCACCACGATATGCTTGCCAGTCGCCAGCAGCGAGCCGTTGGGCGCTGCCGTCTTTTCATCATCGCCCGCATTGCGCTTGTTCTGCTGGGCCAGGAACGTCATCGCGAAATGCACGCCCGGCAGTTCCGCACCGGGGATCTGCAGCGGGCGGGGATCTTCCGCGCCGCCGGAAAGGACGACCGCGTCGAAATTTTCCTTGAGCGACTTGAAGGAGACATCGACGCCGACTTCGGTTGACGCGCGGACAGTCACGCCTTCCGCTTCCATCTGCTTCTTGCGCCGGTCGAGGAGGTGCTTTTCCATCTTGAAGTCAGGAATGCCGTAACGCAGCAGGCCGCCGATACGGTCATTCTTCTCGAACAGGGTGACCGAATGGCCGGCACGGGCCAGCTGTTGCGCACAGGCCATGCCCGCCGGGCCGGACCCGATCACGGCCACCGACTTGCCGGTGCGCTTGGACGGCACCTGCGGTTCGATCCAGCCTTCCTTCCATCCGCGATCGACGATCGCGCATTCGATCGACTTGATCGTAACCGGCGTGTCCATGATGTTCAGCGTGCAGCTTGCCTCGCACGGGGCGGGGCAGATGCGGCCGGTGAATTCCGGAAAATTGTTGGTCGAATGGAGCACTTCCAGCGCATCGCGCCAGTCGTCTTCATAGACGAGGTGGTTCCAGTCGGGGATGATATTGTTCACCGGACAGCCGTTATGGCAGTACGGAATGCCGCAATTCATGCAGCGTGCGGCCTGCGTGCGCAGCTCGCCCTCCGCCAGAGGGATGACGAACTCCTTGTAGTTCTTCACCCGCTCCTTCGGATCGAGATAGCCGCGGTCGTGGCGCTCGTATTCGAGAAATCCGGTTTCCTTGCCCATATTCTGAACCTGATCCTTATTCCGCGGCCACGCTGGCGGCTTCGTTGCGCTCTGCTTCGAGCTGCTTGAGTGCTTTGCGGTAATCGCGCGGCATCACTTTCACGAACTTGCTGAGCGCATTGTCCCAATCGTCGAGCAATGCGGCGGCACGTGTCGAGCCGGTGTGCAGCTTGTGCCGTTCCACCAGAATCTTCAGCCGTTCCGCATCGTGATAGAGCGGGTCGCCCATGCCGTAATCCTCGACGCTCGACGGGCGCTGTTGCGGCCGGCCGATGCCTTCCTCCTCGCTTGGCTTCGGAGCAATCTTCTCGAGATCGACCTGGGCATGGTTGCACAGTTTTTCGAACAGGCCATCCTCGTCATAGACATAGGCGATGCCGCCCGACATGCCTGCCGCAAAGTTACGGCCTGTCTTGCCCAGGACGCAGACCACGCCGCCGGTCATGTATTCACAGCCGTGGTCGCCAGTGCCTTCGACGACCGCCACGGCGCCCGAATTGCGCACGGCGAACCGTTCACCCGCGACACCGTTGAAGAACGCTTCGCCAGCGATCGCGCCATAGAGCACGGTATTGCCGACAATGATGTTCTCGGTCGGATCGCGATCCACGGTTTCCGGCTGGCGAACGATCACGCGGCCACCCGACAGGCCCTTGCCGACATAATCGTTGGCATCGCCGACGAGATCCAGTGTGACGCCGTGAGCCAGCCATGCGCCGAAGCTCTGCCCGGCGACGCCGGTCAGGTTGACCCGCAATTGTTCAGGCTTGAGGCCGGCATGGCCATGCAGTTCGGCGATCCGGCCTGACAGCATCGCCCCGACCGTGCGGTTGACGTTGCGGATCGGGCGATCGAGCACCAACGTCTGGCCCTGTTCGATGGCCGGCTTGGCCGCTTCGATCAGTTCGACGTCGAGAGCCTTGTCCAGCCCGTGATCCTGCCCTTCGGTATGATGGAGCGATTTGCCTTCATCCAGCGGCACCTGGAAGAGCAGGCGGCTGAGATCGACGCCTTGTGCCTTCCAGTGGGAAATCGCCTTCTTCATGTCGAGCCGGTCGACCCGGCCGACCATTTCCTCCAGAGTGCGGAAGCCCATGTCGGCCATGATCTGCCGCAGTTCTTCGGCCACGAAGAAGAAATAGTTGATGACATGTTCCGGCATCCCGGTGAAGCGCTTGCGCAGTTCCGGGTTCTGCGTCGCCACGCCGACGGGGCAGGTGTTCAGGTGGCACTTGCGCATCATGATGCAGCCCGCGGCAATCAGCGGGGCCGTGGCGAAACCGAACTCGTCGGCCCCCAACAGTGCGCCGATGGCAACGTCGCGACCCGTGCGCAGACCGCCGTCGACCTGCACCGCAATGCGGCTGCGCAAGTCATTGAGCAGCAATGTCTGCTGTGTTTCAGCCAGACCGATTTCCCACGGAGAACCGGCATGGGTCAGGCTGGTCAGCGGCGATGCGCCGGTGCCGCCTTCGTAGCCGGAAATCGTGACATGGTCCGCGCGGGCCTTGGAAACGCCTGCTGCGACCGTGCCGACGCCGACTTCGGAAACCAGCTTGACCGAGACTCGCGAGTCCGGATTGACGTTCTTCAGATCGTGGATCAGCTGAGCGAGATCCTCGATCGAATAGATGTCATGGTGCGGCGGCGGGCTGATCAGGCCGACGCCGGGCGTCGAGTGACGGGTCTTGCCGATGACCTTGTCGACCTTGTGGCCGGGCAACTGCCCGCCTTCGCCCGGCTTGGCGCCCTGGGCCATCTTGATCTGGATGTCGTCGGCATTGACGAGGTATTCGGTGGTCACGCCGAAGCGGCCCGAAGCAACCTGCTTGATCGCGGAACGCATTGTGTCGCCGTTTTCCAGCGGCTTGAAGCGCCTGGGATCTTCGCCGCCTTCGCCGGTATTCGACTTGCCGCCGATCCGGTTCATGGCGAGCGCCAGCGTGGTATGCGCTTCCCAGCTGATCGAGCCGTAGCTCATCGCGCCGGTTGCGAACCGCTTGACGATTTCGCTCGCAGGCTCGACTTCATCAAGCGGAACCGGCTTGTCGGCCTTCTTGAGTTCCATCAGGCCGCGGATCGTCAGCAACCGTTCCGACTGCTCGTTGATCGACTTCGCGAAATCCTCGTAATTCTTGTGGCTGTTGCCGCGCACGGCATGCTGGAGATTGGCGATATTCGCCGCCGTCCACGCATGTTCCTCACCACGAATGCGGAGCTGGTACATGCCGCCAACGTCGAGCATTTTGCGATAGATCGGGTTGTCGCCATAGGCCGCCATGTGGCGGCGAACGGTTTCCTCGGCCACTTCGGTCAGGCCGATGCCCTCGATAGTGGTCGCGGTGCCGGTGAAATACTGATCGACGAAGCTGCTGTTGAGGCCGACCGCGTCGAAAATCTGGGCGCCGCAATAGGATTGGTAGGTCGAAATGCCCATCTTGGACATGACCTTCAGGATCCCCTTGCCGATCGCCTTGATGTAGTTCTGCTGCACCTGCTCGGTGGTCAGGGGCAGTTCCTTCTCGACCCGGATCTGTTCCAGCGCTTCGAAGGCGACATAGGGGTTGATCGCTTCGGCGCCATATCCTGCCAGCGCGCAGAAATGCTGGACTTCACGGGCTTCGCCCGTTTCGACCACCAGGCCGGTCTGCATCCGCAGACCCTGCCGCACGAGGTGGTGGTGCACGGCTGCCGTCGCCAGCAGAGCGGGCATCGGAATCCGGTCAGGGCCTTGCGCCCGGTCTGACAGGATCAGGATGTTCTTGTCTGCCAGAACCGCCTCGGTCGCGGCAGTGCACAAGTCCTTGAGCGCCCCGGCAAGCCCGGCCGCACCCGTCTTGGCATCCCATGTCATGTCCAGCGTCCCGGTACGGAACGCCTTGTCGAGCGCTTCTTCCGCAGAACGGATCTTGGCGACGTTTTCGTCGGTCAGGATCGGCTGCATCACTTCGAGGCGCTTGTGCGTGCCGGCGTCACGGCCAAGCAGGTTCGGGCGTGGGCCGATCATCGACAGCAGGCTCATCACCAGCTCCTCGCGGATCGGATCGATCGGCGGATTGGTGACCTGCGCGAAGTTCTGCTTGAAGTAATCGTACAGCAGGCGGGGTCGGGCCGACAGCACGGCAATCGGCGTATCCGTGCCCATCGAACCGATCGGGTCGTCGCCATTGCGGGCCATGGGTTCAAGGAACTTGGTGATGTCTTCCTGAGTGTAGCCGAAGGCCTGCTGGCGATCGAGCAGGCTGGTGGTTTCGACGGGCAGGTGCGCCGCGTCGGTTTCAGCCATGTCGAGATCTTCGAGCTGGTACTGGGTCTGCGCCAGCCACTTGGCATAGGGCTGTGCATTGGCCAGTTCGGCCTTGACCTCTTCATCCTCGATGATGCGGCCCTGCTCCAGGTCGATCAACAGCATGCGGCCCGGCTGCAGGCGCCACTTGCGCGTGATTTCCTCTTCCTTGAAGGGAAGCACGCCGCTTTCCGACGCCATGCAGACGACATCGCCCGTGGTCACGCAGAAACGCGCCGGACGCAGGCCGTTGCGGTCGAGAGTCGCGGCGATCTGGCGGCCGTCGGTGAAGGCAACGGCGGCGGGGCCGTCCCACGGTTCCATCAGGGCGGCATGATATTCGTAGAAGGCGCGGCGGGCCGGATCCATCAGCGGGTTCTTCGCCCACGCTTCGGGGATCAGCATCATCATGGCGTGGGCAAGGCTGTAACCACCGGCCAGCAGCAGTTCGAGCGCATTATCCAGGCACGCGGTGTCCGACTGGCCATGCGGGATGATCGGCCACATCTTGTCGAGATCGGGGCCGAGCAGTTCGCTTTCCATCGTGCGGCGGCGGGCATTCATCCAGTTGACGTTGCCGCGCACCGTATTGATTTCGCCGTTGTGGGCGATCAGGCGGAACGGCTGGGCCAGCTTCCAGCTCGGGAAAGTGTTGGTTGAAAACCGCTGGTGGACAAGCCCGATGGCGGTGACGCAGTCGGGATCGCGCAGATCGTCGTAAAAGCTGCCGACCTGATTGGCGAGCAGGAGCCCCTTGTAAACGACCGTACGGCTGGAAAAGCTCGGCATATAGAGCTTGGCGATTTCCGGCATGTCGTGCTTTTCGGCCAATTCGGCCAGCGGGTTCTGCAACTGCTTGCGGATCGTGATCAGCTTGCGTTCGAATGCATCCTGATCGGCGCAATTCGCCCCGCGCGCGATAAACGCCTGGCGGATCACCGGCATGGATTCAAGAACGGCCTTGCCCAATCCGTCGAGCGTGGTCGGCACATCGCGCCAGCCGACCAGCGACTGGCCTTCCTTCGCGATATACTTTTCGAACTGTTCGACCACGAACTGACGGGCCTGTTCCCCTTGCGGGAGGAAGCAGGTGGCTACCGCATATTCGCCCAGAGGCGGCAGAGCCAGACCTTCGCCTTGTGCCCACTTGCGATAAAGTGGATCCGGAATCTGCATCAGAATGCCTGCACCGTCACCCAGCAGCGGGTCGGCGCCGACAGCGCCGCGGTGATCGATATTGGCAAGAATTTCCAGCGCCTGGTTTACGATCGCGTGTGATTTTTCGCCCTTGATATGGGCGACAAAGCCCACACCGCAGTTATCATGCTCATTGCGCGGATCATAAAGCCCTTGGGGCGTCGGATAACCCATCAAATTCTCGTCCTGTCAAAAGCCGGGATACTGCATCCCCTGCAGCACCCCTCGGCAAGGAAACGCACGAATCACCTCGCCGCAAATTGCAGCGAGGGAGCGCGAATTTCCCCCATGGCGGCAGGAACGAGTTTTTGCAACCGCGAAGGCGAATGAAACCCCTCTTGACAAGGGTTTCAGGCCGTTTCGCCGGCAATCCCGGCGAGGTTTCCTGCCGGTCAGGCCGCGCCGCTGATTTTCTGCAATTTGGCCAGGGCATCCCGCAAGGCGTCTTCTGCGCCTTCCGGATCGATTGCCGGATCGATTGTTCGTGACTGTCTTGGAATGTCTTGTTCGGGCGTCCGGAGCGCATCCCGCGCCGCAAGAGGGCTCTGGGGGCTGTCCGCTTGAAAATGGCCGGGTTTCGGCGCGAGAGATTTCTGCAGGCTGAGCAGGGAGCTGTAACCCGTCTCCTCCCGGTCTTCTTCCCGATCGAGATCAGCCTCCTCGTCGTTCCAGCGGTGGATGGGGGAGGAGGTCGCTTCGCGGAACGCAAACGGCCGCCTGGCGCTTCCCATTCCGGATTCGCCCCCGGTTTCATCCAGAGTGGCGGACGCGGTGGCCGGGTTGCTTCCTGTCTGCCGTTCCTGAATGGCATGGGCCAGCCGCTCGACCAGTTCAACCATGCCGAGCCGGTTCAACGGACGTTCGGTCACGGGGCTGCCGGTAAAGGAAGCAACACTACTGCGGCGGGATACCCGAGGCGCATCGGCATGCATCTCACCCGGTGCCGCTTCTGCAGTGAAGTGATCCGGTTCCGGAGATGGCGGCGCTATCGGAGAAGCATCGTCCGGCATTGCACTGGCCAGTTCCTGTACTGCCCCGTCCACCGGGACGGGGAGGGTCGGGCAGTCGGCGTCGGTTGTATCGGCAGTTTCGACCGGCGTTGCCTGTTCGTCGGAGAGGGTTTCTATCGTGTCTTCGGCGGGGCGCTGGTGGCGTTCGTCTTCGGCATAGCTGTCGAACGATTCGCTGCCGAGTTCTTCACGTGCATAGAGCGGTTGGCGGGTGGTCGCTGCCATGCTGTCGGACGCATGCGAAGCGGGCGTGTACCCTGCGTCTTCGGCCTGGGAAGACGCGATCCTGCGTGCGATCAGAAGGCCGATCAGCGCACCGGCCAAAGTCGCGGCCAATGTGATCGCGATTCTCGCGGTTGTACCCAGCGGCGGCGCAGCCGCATGGACGATGGATGCAATTCCTGTCGCTCCGACAAGACTTTCCAGCGCTCTTGCGGGCAGAACCAATGTGCCTAGGCCAAGCAGGGCGGCAAACCATGTCGCGACGAGTACTGCGAAAAGCGGATGAGCGCTGATCGGAGCCTTGGCCCTTTTCCCGGCTGTCTTCTGCGTTTTCTGCACCACTTTGGCTGGAACCCCCAACTTGCTTGCAATGGTGGCGCGACTCGCGCTGCAACCGCATCAGGCGGCAACCGGCAGGCCTACCATGGTTCCTTCGCCTAACAAGGCTTGGTAAACATCCTGATAACGACCGATGTTGCGGGCCCAGTCATGGTTCTGGCGAACATGGGCTGACGCTCTTGCGCGCATGGCGTCCCAATCCTCCCGATGGGCAAGCAAATCGCACAGGGCGGCGGCGCAGGCCAAGGGATCGTCAGGGGCGAACAGGGTGCCGGTTACGCCGTGTTCCATCAATTCACGGTGGCCGCCGACATCGGATGCGGCGACGAGCTTGCCCTGAGCCATGGCTTCCAGTGGCTTCAGGGGCGTTACCAGTTCGGTCAATCGACTGGCCTTGCGGGGATAGGCCATGATGTCGGCCAATGCGTAATACCGCTCCACCTCGTCATGCGGCACGCGTCCGACGAAGCGAATGGCGAGCCGGGCGGGCGATGCCTCAGCCTGCTTGCGCAAGGCATCCGCCATGGGGCCGCCGCCGACAAGCAGGAGGCGGGCATCGGGATGTTCGGCCAGAATGGCGGGCATGGCCGTGATGAGATCGTCGATCCCTTCATAGTCGTAGAAGCTGCCGATGAAGCCGATCACCGGGCCTGTTCCCAGCCGCAACTCATCCGCCAATGCGGCGTCGCGTGGCACGGGCGTTCCGAACAGGGCCAGATCGACTCCATTGGGCATGATTCCGATCCGACCGGCTCCGTGGCCACGTGAAATGAGATCGTCGCGCAACCCGTGACAGATCGTCATCACGCAATCGGCCGCAGCGACCACTCTGTTTTCGAGAGCGCGGGTCATGCGGTATTTTACCGAACCTTCGCGCCCGGTTCCGTTGCCCACGGCGGCGTCTTCCCAGAAGGCGCGAATTTCGTAAACCAGCGGAATTTGCCGCTTGCGAGCCACGCGCATCGCCGCCAATCCGTCCAAGGCCGGGGAATGGGCGTGGAGTATGTCCGGCCGCCATGTTTCGCACAGGGCATCGATGGCCTGTGCGAGCAGGCCGATCTCACGCCACTCCCTCAATCCCACTGGTCCGCTCGCCGCCCCCGGCGTGCGATGAAAGATCAGCCCGTCCACTTCCTCTGTCGCAGGACCTTCCGCATGATGGCGCACGCCGGTTATGCCACGAACTTCCAGTCCGGAGGCCTGTTGGGCTTTCATGATCGCGCGCGTTCGGAAGGTGTAGCCACTATGCAGCGGCAACGAGTGGTCGAGGATATGGAGAATTCGAGCCATGGCGCGGCCTTTCCTGCCACAACAAACTTAACGCGGCGTCAACCGGATGCTGATAGGGGATTTTCAGCACGATACCGGGACGACCCCTTTTGATCGACTATTTCGCAATAGGCCTGACACACGCTTTGCTGGCGCTTGCCGCCTGGCGGCTGGCCATGCGTGCCGATCTCGACAACCAGCCTGCGCGCCGCACACGGCCCGGGCAAATGCGGCACGGGGCCGACACGGGGCCACGCGACGATGCTTGAACTGGCATTGCTGGCCTTTTGGGGAGGCTTCCTCCTGCTCGGCCTCAAGCGTCCCTTCCTGTGGGTGCTGGCGTATATCTATGTCGATCTGTTTGCGCCGCAGCGGATCGGCTGGGCGATACTGCCATCCATTCCCCTGTCGCTGATAACATTCGTGGCCGTATTCGGCGGCTGGCTCGTGCTCGACAACAAGGTGGGCAGCAGGTTCACTTTCCGCCAGGGCCTGATGCTTGCCCTGCTCATACTGTGCGCCCTGTCTCTGACCTGGGCCGACTTCCCGACCGAAGCGGCCGATAAGTGGTCATGGGTATGGAAGGCGCTGGTATTCGCGATTTTCCTGCCGCTTACCCTCACCAACCGGCTGCGGCTCGAAGCAGTTGCGTTGACCATGGTGCTGGCAGTGGGTGTTATCGCGATTGATGGTGGCATCAAGACTGTAGCCGGTGGCGGCGGATATGGAACGCTGTCGTTTTTCGGCGTAAGTGACAATAGCGGGATATATGAAGGGTCGATCATTTCCTGCGCGGCGATCTGTCTGATTCCGCTGATCCTGTGGCTTGCCAGACATGGCACGATCTTTCCTCCCGACTGGCGGGTTCGCCTGTTCGCCGCGGCCTTGATATTTGCCTGCCTGCTGATTCCGGTTGGGACCCAGGCGCGAACCGGCCTGGTATGCATTGCCGTGCTGGGCACGCTGCTGCTGCGCAGCGTGCGGCATCGCTTTCTGTATATGGCATTTGCCGGTGTCGCCCTGATGGTCGCGATACCATTCCTGCCGCAAAGCTATACCGAGCGTATGGCGACGATCACCGACCACCAGGGGGACCAATCCGCCTCCACCCGCCTCGCGGTGTGGAAATGGACTCTTGGCTATGTCGCGGAACACCCGTTTGGCGGGGGCTTCAACGCCTATCTTGGCAATCGTCTCGATTTCGAAACCAAGGAGACGCAGTCGGACGGCAGCTCGACTGTGGTGGAAACGCAGGAAATCACCGATCAGGGCCGGGCCTATCATTCCAGCTATTTTGAAATGCTGGGTGAGGAAGGCTGGCTGGGCCTTGTCCTGTGGTTATGGCTGCATGCGCTCGGATTGTGGCACATGGAGCGTATCCGCCGTTCCTGGAAAAACCATGAGGATCCGGGAATGCGCTGGCGGGCCACATTGGCGACCACGCTTCAGCAAAGTCAGATCGTTTACCTTGTCGGGGCCTTGTTCGTTGGCATCGCCTACCAGCCCTTCATGTATGTGATCATCGGCATGCAGTGCGGATTGTGGAGCATGTGCCGCGCGGACTTGCGCTTAGCCCAGTCAAGCCACCTGTCCAGGCGGGGCTCCATCTCGCCGGAAATCCACCCATCTGCCGTGCGCTGACCAAGCGGCGTCCAACAGATTGTCAGGCAACGGCCTTCAGCGCTTCCTGGCCGTGCGTCTTTATCCAGTCTTCGACGATAGGGGCGATTTCGTTGCGCCAGCGTCTGCCGTTGAAGATGCCGTAATGCCCCACCTTCATGGCGAGGTGATACTTCTTCTTCGCGTCCGGCAGGCTGTCGGCCAGATCGATGGCGGCCTTGGTCTGGCCGATGCCTGAGATGTCGTCCCGCTCACCCTCAATGGCCAAGATCGCAGTGTCGGTGATCTTGCCGATATCGACTTTCCGACCGCGATGAACCAGCTTGCCTTTGGGCAGAGAGTGTTCCTGGAACACATGTTCGACCGTCTGGAGGTAGAATTCGGCGGTCATGTCGCAGACCGAGCGGTATTCCTCATAGAAGGTCTTGGTCGCGTCGGCGCTTTCCCCGTCCCCGACGACGAGATGTTTGAACATCTCGTAATGGCTCATCAGGTGGTTGCCGAGATTCATCGACATGAAGCCTGCCAGTTGCAGAAAGCCGGGATAGACCTTGCGACCGGCACCCGGATAATGGAGTGGCACGGTGGCGACCACATTGTTGCGGAACCAGCTTATCGGCCGTTCCTTGGCCAGGGTGTTGACCGTTGTGGGGGAAGCCCGGGTGTCGATAGGGCCACCCATCATGGTCAGGCTCGCCGGACGGCAGGGGTGGCCATCCTCGTTCATCACCGCGGTTGCGGCGAGTGCGGGGACGGATGGCTGGCACACCGCCATGGCATGAGCGCCCGGCCCGATGAATTCGAGGAACTCGACCACGTAGTCGATATAGTCGTCGAGATCGAAGCGGCCTGCGGACAGAGGGACGCTCTTCGCGTCGGCCCAGTCCGTGATGTAGATTTCCGCACGTTCCAGCAGGCGCTCCAGTGTACCGCGCAACAAGGTTGCGTAGTGCCCGCTCATGGGGGCGACCATCAGCAATTTCGGGGCATTGGCATCGAGCCCGGGGTGATTGAAGCGCAGCAGCGATCCGAATGGCTTGGTGCAAACGACGGTTTCGGAGACAGGGTACTCCTTGTCGTCCACTGTGACGGATTCGATGCCGAAAGCAGGTTTGCCGCGGGGGGCAGTGGCATGGGCAAACACGTCGAGTGCGGATGCCGCAACCGGGCCGAGGCCAAGATAACCGAAAGGATTCCGGGGATTGGACAACATTTCCGCACCGACGGAAGCCATCGCGCTGGCGCCATTCAGAATGGCGCGCTGGAACTCGTATGCGTTATAGAGCAATTGCGTGCTTCCCCTGCAAAATGACAATTATTGATCTGATTGAGGGCATCCTGCCCTGAAATGAGACTTGTTGCAATGCAGCATGGCATTGTTTGTCGGAGGCTGTCCCGATTTTCGGCATTTCTTCTGTTGCCAAGTCCGCCTTGGGCGTTGCGTATCGTGTGCAGGAAGCCTAGTGGCGCGAGCGATGGTTTCTGAGCAAACCCCGTCAAAATCCCGCCGCAGTGGGCTTTTCGCCCGCAACGGCCGCAATTCCCCTCCCGCAGATACGGACGAAGACGGCAGACAGGGCCGTGAGCCCGCGCGCAATCTCGGCCCGTTGCGGATGGTGTGGCAGGCGGCCCTTGCCTACCCGGGCAAGCTTGCTCTTGCCGCCGTGGCCCTGTGCATCACGGCAGCAGCGACTCTGGCGATTCCTTCCGGGTTTCGCCTTATCATCGACCGCGGTTTCGGCAGTGGCGGCGATACGCAGGATATCGGGCGCTGGTTCCAGTATCTGCTGATGATCGTGGCGGTGCTCGCTGTGGGCACGGCGATGCGATTCTACTTCGTATCCTGGCTGGGCGAGAGAGTCGTGGCGGACATCCGCCTCAAGGTCCAGGCCAACCTGTTGCGTCTTGCGCCCGGCTTCTTCGAGGAAAACAGCCCGAGCGAAATCGCATCGCGCATGACGGCAGACACCACGCTGATCGAACAGGTGGTAGGGACGACCGTGTCGGTGGCGTTGCGTAACTGCATCATCGCGATCGGCGGAACGGCTTATCTTTTCGTCCTGCTGCCGAGGCTGGCAGGCGGCTTGCTGATTCTGATTCCCCTGGTTGTCGTGCCGCTCCGGCTGTTCGGCCGCCGTCTGCGTTCGGTCGCCCGGACCAGCCAGGATCGGGTTGCCGATGTCGGGGCCATGGTTTCCGAAGTCCTCGGGGCGATGAAGATCGTTCAGGCCTTCAATCAGGAAGCGCGTGAGCGTGGGCGCTTCGCTGGTGCGGTCGAACGGACTTTCGCAACGGCGCGGCGGCGTATCCTGATTCGCGCGATCATGACGGCGATCATCATCCTGATGGTGTTCGGCGCCATCACCCTGCTGATGTGGCGCGGTGCCGTTGGTGTCGCGGAAGGCACGATTACCGGTGGGACGATCGCCGCATTTGTCATAACCGGGGGCCTTGTCGCCGGCTCGTTCGGCGCGTTGACCGAGGTATATGGCGATCTGCTGCGCGGTGCGGGCGCGGCCAGCCGGTTGAGCGAACTGTTGCATGTCGAACCGGACGTCGCTCCGCCTGCGCGGCCACAGGATTTGCCAGTGCCGCCGCGGGGCAGCCTCGCTTTCCAGAATGTGACCTTCCGTTATCCGACCCGGCTGGAAACTGCGGCGTTGAAGGATTTCACGCTGGTGGTCGAACCGGGCGAGACGGTCGCTATTGTCGGTCCTTCCGGTGCGGGCAAGTCGACTATCTTCCAGCTTGCGGAGCGTTTCTACGATCCGCAGGCCGGGACAGTCCGGCTCGACGGGGTGCCGCTGACCAGTGCTGACCCGGCCGCCATCCGCCAGCGGATTGCCTATGTGCCGCAGGAGGGTGTGCTGTTTGCCGCCAGTGCGCGGGACAACCTGCGGTATGGCAACTGGGATGCCCCCGACGACGCGATATGGGAAGCGGCGCGAGCGGCCAATGCCGAACAGTTCCTGAAGGTTCTGCCGCAGGGGCTGGACACTTTCCTCGGCGAAGGCGGTGCTCGCCTGTCGGGCGGTCAACGGCAGCGTATCGCCATTGCCCGTGCCGTGCTGCGCGATGCGCCGATCCTGCTCCTCGACGAGGCGACGAGCGCGCTCGATGCAGAAAGCGAGCGCCTGGTCCAGCAGGCTCTCGACCGGCTGATGCGGGATCGTACCACGCTGGTCATTGCCCATCGGCTGGCCACGGTCCGTGCAGCCGACCGGATCGTGGTGATGCAGGATGGACAGATCGTGGAACAGGGACGCCATGCCGAACTCGCGGCAGCCGGTGGCCTCTACGCCCGCCTCGCCAAGTTGCAGTTTCAAGATACGGCAGCGTAACCCGGCACAGGGTATTGTGCTTCATTGACCGTTCAGAGTCATCCTTCAAGGAAGGTAGCCACCATGACCCAGAAATCGCTGTTCAGGGCCTGTTGCGCCGCCCTCGCCCTTGTTTGTGTTCCGCTTGCTCCCGCCATGGCGCAGGAAGAGGCTCCGGCGACAGCCCCGGCCCCGGCGAATGACGCAGCGCCGGAAATGACTTTCGGAAGCTGGGGCATCGACCTGACCCAGCTCGACCCGGCAATTCGGCCAGGCGATGATTTCTTCGCCTATGTGAATGCGAAGTGGATCGCGGCCAATCCCATTCCGGCAGAGTTCAGTCGCTACGGCGCCTTTACCATGCTGGGCGAAAAGTCCCGCCGAGACGTGCGTACGCTGGTGGATGAACTGGTGGCGCAAAAGCACGTCGCCGGTTCGCTCGATCAGCGGATCGTCGATGCCTATAATTCGTATCTCGATCAGGATGCGATCGATGCGGCGGGGCTGGCTCCGGCCTGGCCGTATCTGACGCAGATCTACGAAGCGAACAGCCTCGCCGGACTTGCGGAGTTGTTCGGCAAGCCGGGCTACCCTTCCCCCGTCGGGGTCTGGGTGATGGTGGATGAAAAGAATCCTGACAGTTATGTCGTGGGTGTCGGCGCGGGCGGGCTCGGGCTGCCCGATCGCGACTATTATCTCAACACCGACCTGAAATCGCGCGAGATTCAGGAAAAATACCGTGCCTATCTGGCGCTGTTGCTGGGCAAGGCGGGGTATCAGAATCCCGCGGCCGTGGCCCAGGCTGTCTACGATCTCGAATACAAGTTTGCCGAGCTGGATTGGGATCGGGCCGTTTCCCGCAACAGGGATCTGACATATCATAAACTGACCCGGGCCGAGCTTGGCGCTCTGGCCGGTGATTTCCCGCTTGCGACGATGCTGGATGTCGCCGGGGTGGGCAACGTGCAGGACTTCGTGGTTCCGCAGCTGCCGCCCAGTCCGGAAGAACAGGAAAAGCTGGGGCTGGATGCGGAAACCATGGCCAAGATTGGCGGTGGTCTTCCGGCGATGCTGAAGCTGTTGCCGGAAACCCCTCTGGCGACATTGAAGGCGTGGATGGCGGTGCATTTCCTGTCGGGGAATGCAGATGTCCTGCCGCATGAGATCGATCAGGCCTCGTTCGATTTCTATGGCAAGACCCTGCGCGGGCAGGAGGAACAGCGCCCGCGCTGGAAACGCGCCATTGGCACGGTTGAAGGCGAACTGGGTGAAGCCCTGGGCAAGGAATACGTCGCGCGCTATTTCCCGCCAGCCAACAAGGCAGCGATGGATGCGCTGGTCGGTAATCTCAAGAAGGCGTTGGCGCAGAGCATTGCCGACAACACCTGGATGGGCCCGGAAACCAAGCAGGAGGCAGAGACCAAGCTCGATCAGTTCACGACCAAGATCGGTTATCCGGACAAGTTCAAGACGTATGACGGGCTGGTGATCCGGCCCGACAATCCCCTGGAAAACGGGATTGCGGCATCGGCCTGGAGCTGGCGTGACGATCTTTCCAAGCTTGGCGGACCGGTCGATCGCAGTGAGTGGTTCATGCTGCCGCAGACGGTCAACGCCTATTACAACAGCACGACGAACGAGATCGTGTTCCCCGCCGCAATACTGCAACCGCCGTTTTTCAACGCGTCAGCCGACCCTGCCGTCAATTACGGAGCGATCGGCGCGGTGATCGGACACGAAATCAGCCACGGCTTCGACGATCAGGGTTCCAAGTCCGACGGAACGGGACTGCTGCGCAACTGGTGGACGGACCAGGACCTTGCCGCATTCAAGGCCCTGGGCGCGAAACTGGCGAAACAGTACGCATCCTATTGCCCGCTCGATGACGGCAAGACCTGCGTCAATGGTGAGCTGACCCTGGGTGAGAATATCGGTGATCTCGGCGGCCTGAGCCTGGCCTATCGCGCCTACCGCATGTCGCTGGACGGCCAGGAGGCGCCGGTGATCGACGGCCTGACCGGGGATCAGCGGTTTTTCCTCGCCTGGGCGCAGGTCTGGCGGTCGTCCAATCGCGACGATGCATTGCGTCAGCGGCTGGTGACCGATCCTCATTCGCCCGAGCAATACCGGGTCAACGGGATCGTTCGGAACATGGATGCCTGGTACAAGGCATTCAATGTGACGCCGGACGATGCGCTTTACCTTCCGCCCGAACAACGCGTCCACATCTGGTGAAAAGCGGCTGAAACGCTGTTGCGCCGCTTGACTTGATCCCCTCACTCCTCATCACCGGATACCTATGGACCTGACGCTTACCGCCATCCTGCTCGGCATTGTCGAAGGGCTGACCGAATTCGTTCCGGTGTCTTCCACCGGCCACCTGATTCTGGCGACGGAACTGTTCGGCTATAACGCCCACCAGTGGGCGCTGTTCAATGTTGTAATCCAGCTGGGCGCGATCCTGGCCGTCGTCGTACAGTACTGGGGGACGTTCTGGCGCGCAGGTATCGGTGTGCTCAAGCTTGAGGCAAGAGGGCTGGCGTTCTTGCGCAACCTGCTGGTTGCCTTTCTTCCGTCTGCCGTGCTCGGCCTTGCATTGAAGGACTATATCGACATTCTTCTCGGCAGCCCGTCCGTGGTTGCCTGGGCGCTGATCCTTGGCGGGATCGCCATTCTCGGCATCGAGAAAGTTGCCAAGACAGGCGAATATGTCGAAGTGGCCGATCTGCCGGTGCGGCAGGCTTTCGGCGTTGGCCTGGCCCAATGCTGCGCGATGGTTCCCGGTGTCAGCCGTTCCGGCGCGACGATCATGGGCGCACTGGCCATGGGGATCGAGCGTCGGACCGCTGCGGAATTTTCCTTCTTCCTTGCAGTGCCCACCATGATCGGCGCCTCCACTCTGGAACTGGCCGACAAGGGTGGCGAACTCGCGAGTGGCGGTGGGGTTGGCTGGGGCGAAATCGGGATCGGGTTTATCGTATCCTTCTTCGTGGCTCTCGCTGTGATCCGGGCGTTCGTCGCCTATGTCAGCCGCTCCGGTTTCGCGCCGTTTGCATGGTACAGAATCGTTCTCGGTACGGCCGCAGTGGTCTGGCTCACCTGGCGTTGACGGCTTGGCAGACGATGCGCGTGGACTAACGCTTCATCGCAAAACAGGAACTTTTGCCTCTCATGCGCTTTCCATTTTTGGAAGGAGTGAGGAGCATGGCCATGGCAGTAATTCTGCTGATCGTTACCGGCGGCGCGTTGGGCTGGCTTGCCTCGATCCTGTTTCGTGTGGATGACACCCACGGCATCACGGCGAATATCATAGTTGGCGTTACCGGTGCGGTCGTTTCCGGGCTCGTTATCTGCCCGATGATTGGCGGCAGCAATGTATTGGCCGGCCAATATGGCCCGTTCGCTCTTGTGGTGTCCGTGCTGGGCTCCGCCGGGCTGCTGGCGTTATTTCAAGTGGCCCGCAACACGGCGATACGCTGACGCGGATCGCGCCGGATTCTCACCGAAGCGGTAAATCATTTCACTTCTCGGTAGTGTCGGGCGGTGCGCTTTCTCGCGACTTTTGTTCGATGGGCCGCTGGCTTTCAATCATTTCCGCAGCTTCATCGAGCGCGCGGGCTTCGCCGACTGTGACACCGCCTGGGCCGGGCTCGTTGTCTGCCTTCTGACAACTGGCCAGAAGACTGGTGGCGACCAACAGGACGAGCGGGGCAAGACGGGACAGAGACTGCATGGGGCGGATCATAGCGCTGACCTGAAAAAGGAAAAGGCGGGTTGCCCATAAGGGGCTGCCCGCCTTTTCCAAAAAAGACCCGTTCCCGGAGGAATGGGCATGCGATTGGCTGCCAGCCTTATTCCGTCTTGGCGTCTGCGGCAGCAGCCGCGTCTGCGGCGGCGGCAGCCGCGGCTGAACCAGCGGCATCGGCGGCAGCGTCTGCGGCATCGCCTGCTGCGTCCGTCGCGTCTTCGCTGGCTTTCGCGGCATCGCTTGTCGCATCGGCGTCGGCAACCGGTTCATCAACTGCACCAGTCATCGCCTCATCGGCAGGCATTTCGACCGTATCGGCCTGTGCATCCTCAGACGCGTTATCCGAACTGCCGCAAGCAGAAAGGGCGAGCGCGCCGGCGGAGGCGAGAACGGCATAAGCGATTTTCTTCATATCTATCCCTCTTCAACAGCGGTTTTGGCCGCAACGCATGCGGTCAAGCGCGCGGATTCTAGGGCAGCACCAGGTGGTGCGCAATTCCAATCATCTCCGATGAAAGGCGAGCCGTCTTATTTGCTTGTACATATAAAGACATCTTTATATAGGAAAGTAAGATGCAGATCGAACCTCTCCTTCGCGCACTTGCAGATCCCAGCCGCCTGCGGATCATGCGTTTGCTCGCCAGCATGGAACTGGCGGTGGGGGAAATCGTGCAGATTCTCGCGCAAAGTCAGCCGCGCGTATCGCGCCATGTAAAGATTCTGTGCGATGCGGGCCTTGCCGAACGCCATCGCGAAGGCAGCTGGGTTTTCGTTCGCAGTCGCCTGCCCGCAGGCAGCGGGCGGACACAGGATAATCTGCTCGCCACGGCGACGGAGCGGTTGCTCGCGGCGGCAGAGCGGGACGATCCGACCTTTGCCGCCCAATGTGCAACCGACCGCGCTCGCCTTGCAACGATCCGCGATGCGCGGGCGGCCCGCGCTGCGGACTATTTCGCGGCCCATGCCGCGCAATGGGATCAGCTGCGGGAACTGTTGTGCGATCCTGCCCAGGTGGAAGAGGCGCTGCTTGACGCATTGGGGGGCGATCTTGGTTCGCTGCTTGATGTCGGCACCGGTACGGGGAGAATTGCCGAACTGCTGTCTGGCCGGGCGGACCATGTGACGGCGTTGGACAAGAGCCACGACATGCTGGCGCTGGCCCGCGCGCGCCTGCAGGATTTGCCGCCTGAATCCGTGGAGTTGGTGCAGGGAGATTTCACCGCCCTGCCGTTTGCCGACGGGGCATTCGATACCATCACCTTGCATCAGGTGCTGCATTACGCACAGGCGCCGGAGCGCGTGCTGGCTGAGGCGGCGCGTGTCGCCCGGCCGGGCGGGCGGATCGCCATTGCCGATCTCGCCCCCCACGGGAAAGAAGAATTGCGCACGGTCCATGCTCATGCCCGGCTTGGCTTCGGGGATGACACGATGTGCCAGATGCTGCTCGACGCCGGGTTTGAGCCTGCGGTGACCCGAACGCTGGATGGCGGGGATTTGACGATCAAGGTCTGGACTGGAATGCGCAGCCCGTTATCGGCGTCTGCAGGCCCCGCGACCCCGCCACCTGTGGCGATCCCCTCGTTGTCCCTCTAACAATCCGAATTTGTGAAAGACGTCAGTTCCATGCCCCAAACCAACTCGCCACGCAAAGACGGCCCGCAGGCCGACACGCCGCTGTTTGCCGGCCTGCCGGGCGATATCGCCGTTTCCTTCGAATTCTTCCCGCCCAAGACGGAGAAGATGGAAGCGCAATTGTGGGACGCGATCACGCAGCTCGCCCCGCTCGGGCCCAATTTCGTGTCGGTGACGTATGGGGCAGGCGGTTCGACCCGCGAACGGACGCACGGCACGGTCGCGCGGATCGTCACGGAGACCGATCTCGTCCCCGCGGCACACCTGACCTGCGTCGCAGCGAGCAAGGCGGAAATCGCCGAAATCGCGGACCAGTACTGGCAGGCAGGGGTGCGTCATATCGTGGCGTTGCGAGGAGATCCGTCGCCAGCGGACAACGGCATTTTCGTGCCCCACCCGCAAGGCTATGCCAATGCGGCGGAACTGGTGGCTGGCCTGAAGGCGCAACACGATTTCGATATTTCGGTCGCTGCCTATCCCGAAGTCCATCCCGAAGCGGCGAGCGCGGAAGCCGATCTGGATAATCTGAAGCGGAAGCTCGACGCCGGTGCGACCCGGGCGATAACGCAGGTCTTCTTTTCCAACGATGCCTATTTCCGCTTTCTCGATCGGGCGCTGGCGGCGGGCATCGCGGCGCCAATCCTTCCCGGTATCATGCCGGTGACCAACTTTGCCGCCATTCGCAGAATGTCCGCCAATACGGAGATTCCCGGCTGGATGGAATCAATGTTCGAGGATCTCGACGAGCGCCCCGGCCCGCGCGCGCTGGTCGCGGCGGTGGCTGCGGCGGACCAGTGCCGCAGGCTCTATGACGGGGGGGTGCGCGATTTCCATTTCTACACACTCAACCGGGCCGAACAGGCCTATGCCATTTGCCAGTTGCTGGGTCTGAGAGCAGGCCGGAACGATAAGGGGAGCGCATGATGAACAGCGCCGAAGCAGACTTTCGCGCCGCCGCCGCGGATCGCATTCTCGTATTCGATGGCGGTTACGGCACGTCCATCCAGAAATACGGCCTGACCGAAGAGGATTACCGCGGCGATCTGCAACTGGCGAAGGACCAGAAGGGCAACAACGATCTGCTCTGCCTGACCCGGCCGGACGTGATCGGGGCGATCCACACCGCCTATCTCGACGCGGGTGCGGATATGATCGAAACCAACACGTTCAGTTCCACCCGCATCGCCATGGCCGACTATGGCTGCGAACATCTGGTGCACGAGATCAACATCGCTGCCGCCAGACTGGCGCGGGAAGCGTGCGATGCCGCTACTGCAGGGGATGGGCGGAGGCGGTATGTTACCGGCTCGATCGGGCCGACCAACAAGACCCTGTCGCTCTCTCCCGATGTTAACGACCCAGGCTTTCGCGAAGTCACGTTCGACGAAATGAAGGCGACCTATCGCGAACAATGCGACGCGCTGATCGAAGGCGGGGTTGATTTCCTGCTGGTGGAAACCTGTTTCGATACGCTCAACGCCAAGGCGGCGGGGCTCGCAGCCCGCGAAGCGGCTGCCGCATCCGGGCGTGATGTGCCGTTGATGATGAGCTTCACCATTACCGACATGAGCGGGCGGAACCTTTCCGGACATACTGTCACGGCCTTCTGGTATGCCCTGCGGCACCTGAAACCGCTGACCATCGGGATCAACTGCGCCTTCGGGGCTGACAAGATGCGACCCTATCTTTCGGAACTGGCGAAGGATTGCGATGCCTTGATCCTGGCCTATCCGAATGCAGGTCTGCCCAACGAACTCGGCCAGTATGACGAATTGCCGGAACGCACGGCGGACCTGATCCGGGAATGGGTCGGGGAAGGGCTGGTCAACATGGTCGGCGGGTGTTGCGGGACAACCCCTGCCCACATCGCCGCCATTGCGAAAATGGTCGCAGGGATGCCGCCGCGCAATGTCCCGCCCATATCCGTCCGCACCCGCCTCGCGGGCCTCGAACCCTTTACGATGGCAGCCTGATTACAATGAATGCTCTGAGTTCTTCCCGCTTCGTCAATGTCGGCGAACGCACCAATGTAACCGGATCGGCCAGGTTCAAGAAGCTGATCATGGCGGGCGACTATCCGGCCGCGGTCGAAGTCGCGCGCCAGCAGGTCGAAAACGGTGCCCAGATCATCGACGTCAACATGGACGAAGGCCTGCTCGATTCCGAGCAGGCGATGACTACGTTTCTCAAGCTGATCGCTGCCGAACCCGACATTGCCCGTGTGCCGGTAATGGTCGACAGCTCCAGATGGGACGTGATCGAAGCCGGTCTGAAATGCGTGTCCGGCAAGCCGATCGTCAATTCGATCAGCATGAAGGAAGGCGAGGCGCAATTCCTCGACCAGGCGCGCAAGTGCATGGCCTATGGCGCGGCGGTGGTCGTCATGGCGTTCGATGAAACGGGTCAGGCCGACACGAAAGAACGCAAGGTCGAAATCTGCAAGCGCGCTTATGACCTGCTGATGGGAATTGGTTTCCCGCCGGAAGACATCATTTTCGACCCCAATGTCTTTGCCGTTGCCACCGGGATTGAAGAGCATGACCGTTATGCGCTCGACTTCATCGAAGCGGTAAAGGAAATCCGCGAAGCATGTCCGCACGTTCATTTCTCGGGCGGCCTGTCGAACCTGTCGTTCAGTTTCCGGGGTAACGAACCCGTTCGCCGGGCGATGCACTCTGTCTTTCTCTACTACGCGATCCCTGCGGGGCTCGACATGGCGATCGTCAATGCAGGGCAGCTTGACGTCTATGATACGATCGACCCCGTTCTGCGCGACGCGTGCGAGGACGTGATCCTCATGCGCCGGCCGGATGCGACCGAGCGGCTGATCGACCTGGCGGAAAGCTTCAAGGGCCAGGACAAGGCGGCGGAGAAGGCGGCTGAGGAATGGCGCGGCTGGGATGTGAGCCGACGGCTCGAACATGCGTTGGTCAAAGGCATAGACCTGCATGTGGTGGATGACACGGAAGAGGCGCGTCTGGCCGTGGCGGAACGCGGCGGCCGCCCGATCGAAGTGATCGAAGGGCCGTTGATGGATGGCATGAACACCGTCGGCGACCTGTTCGGTTCCGGCAAGATGTTCCTGCCCCAGGTGGTGAAAAGCGCCCGCGTGATGAAAAAGGCCGTGGCCCACCTGATCCCCTATATCGAGGCGGAAAAGGAAGAAGGCGCCAAGGCCAAGGGCAAGATCGTGATGGCCACCGTGAAAGGCGACGTTCACGACATTGGCAAGAACATCGTCGGCGTGGTCCTGCAATGCAATGGATACGAGGTGATCGACCTGGGGGTGATGGTGCCCTGGTCAGCCATTCTCGATACGGCACGGGAGCAGGGGGCCGATATCATCGGGCTGTCCGGGCTGATTACGCCGTCGCTGGATGAAATGGTGACAGTGGCCGAGGAAATGAAGCGGGCGGGAATGGACATTCCCCTGCTGATCGGTGGAGCCACGACCAGCAAGGTCCATACCGCGTTGCGCATTGATCCAGCTTATGACGGACCGGTGATTCACGTGCTGGATGCATCGCGTGCGGTCGGGGTTGCCAGCCAGTTGTTGTCGGACACGCAGCGTGATCGCTTCGTTGAAAATACTGCCGACGATTATCAGAAGGTTCGGGAAGCGCGTGAAGGCAAGGGGCAGAGCGCCCTGCTCCCGCTGGAGGAAGCTCGCGAAAACGGTTTTGCTGCCGACATGGCGGAAAAGGCGCCTTCGCCCGCGCAGCCGGGCGTTCACGTGTTCGACGATTGGGACCTTACCGACTTGCGGCAGCATTTCGACTGGACCCCGTTCTTTAGGGCATGGGAACTGGCGGGCACCTATCCGGCTATTCTCGAGGATGCCGTTGTCGGGGAAAGCGCGCGCAGCCTCTATGCCGATGCGCAGGCCATGCTCGACCGGATCGTGGAAGAGAAATGGCTGACGGCGCGTGGTGTCGCTGCCTTCTGGCCCTGCCGCCGGGAAGGTGACGATGTTCTGCTCGACAATGGCACTCGTTTGCCATTCCTGCGGCAGCAAGTGAAGAAAAGCCGGGATCGCGCAAACTTCTGTCTTGCCGATTTCATCGATCCTGCGGGAGACTGGATCGGCGGTTTCGCGGTCGGTATCCATGGAAGCGAACCGCATCTGGAACGGTTCAAGGCCGCGCATGACGACTATTCGGATATTTTGCTCAAGGCTCTGGCAGACCGCTTTGCGGAAGCCTTTGCCGAACGGCTGCACCAGCATGTGCGGACGCAGCTATGGGGCTATGCTCCGGGAGAGCAATTGACGAATGAGGCCCTGATTCGTGAGCAATATCGCGGTATTCGCCCTGCTCCGGGCTATCCGGCCTGCCCCGACCACAGTCTTAAGCCGATCCTGTTCGACTTGCTCGATGCTGGGACGAACGCCGGCATTACTCTTACCGAAAGCCAGGCAATGTTGCCGACTGCGGCCGTGTCGGGATTCTATTTCGCCCATCCCGACAGCCAGTATTTCGGAGTGGCGCGTATCGGGCGCGACCAGCTTGAGGATTATGCCGCACGGCGCGGCATGGATGTCACAGTGGCGGAGCGGTGGCTCCGGCCCAATCTGGATTGATGCAAGCCAGCTTCAGGTGCGCAGGCTGACCGTCTGCCGCAGAGCATATTTGCGCGCGAGTTCGGTGTAGGCACCGACCAGGCGGTCATGCATCGAACGCTGGTCAGCGTCCGTGGCGCGGGCCGCAAGGGTCCTGTGTTCGCGTGCTCGCGCACGGTAGTAATCGTATCGCGTGGGTATCATGGGCCCCTCTCCTCCGATTCTGCCTAGGTATGGCGTGGCGAGGGGTGAAAAATTGACGCAGATCAAAATTCCTCACGCAAACTGCTGGGGTATGGGCGTGGGCGGTGCTCTTTCCTGCATGTTTAGCGGCCCGTTAACCGAGATCGGATAGGCTTGCCGACATGAAAAACCATGTCCTCAGCCCACTATCGCGTCCTTCGCGCCCACTCGTCGCCTTGCTCGCAATCGCGGCTGGCCTCGCCATTCCGGCAGGTGCCCTGCTCGCTCAGGCGCAGGACGGGCCCTACACGGTGGTCGAAACCGGGAAGACTTACGTGCGCTTGCAGGATGCCGTTTCAGCGATCGGCAGCGGCAAGGGCACGATTGCCATTGCGCCGGGACGTTATAAGGACTGTGCTGTCCAGAGCGGGGGCGATGTGTCCTATCTTGCGACCAAGCCGGGCACGGCGATCCTTGAAGGCATGGCCTGTGAAGACAAGGCGGCGCTGGTCCTGCGCGGCTATAATGCTTCGGTGTCGGGTCTGGTGTTCCAGAACCTGACATCATCGGATGGCAATGGTGCCGGAATCCGCCTCGAAAAAGGCAATCTGACTGTCGCGCAGAGCTGGTTCAGGGATAGTCAGGAAGGAATTCTGACTGCGTCGGATCCCTCCGGTCGGATCGTGATCGACAAATCGACATTCACGAACCTGGGGACCTGCTACTATTCCGCAGGGTGCGCCCATTCCCTCTATATCGGTGATTACGGGTTCCTGCGCGTTACCCGCAGCCGTTTCGAACGCGGAGCGGGCGGACATTATCTCAAAAGCAGATCGGCGCAGGTGCAGATCGCCTCGAACAGTTTTGATGATTCGAAGGGGCGGTGGAGCAATTACATGATCGACCTGCCGAACGGTTCGACGGGCCAGATCACCAACAACTGGTTTGTTCAGGGGCCGGACCATGAAAACCATTCGGCCCTGATCGCGATTGCGGCCGAAAAGCATCAGCATAGCGCCGATGGACTGGTGATTGCAGGCAACAATGCGCGGCTGGCGCCGTCGGTCAAATGGACGACGACTTTCGTCGCGGACTGGTCGGGTGACAAATTGCAGATTGGCCAGAATACCCTTGGACCGGGGATCAAGCCGTTCGAGCGCCGCTGACAATCAGTCGAAAGCCTTGGCGTAACGCACGATGCCGTGCGGTGCCGGGTCCTTGAAGACGATCCTTTGAAAAAATTTCGCAGGCGGGCCCGGGTAGTTCAACCCCGGATCATGGGTGAAGCCAAAGCGGCCATAGTAATCGGGATCGCCCAGAACAACGCACCCCCCGGCGCCTATGCGTTTCAGGTGGGCGAGCCCTTTCTCGATCAGGGTGGAACCGATCCCCGCCCGCTGCCGCAGCGGGATGACGGAAACCGGGGCCAGCCCGAACCAGCCGCGAGTGCCGTCACTGATCGTCACGGGTGAGAAGGCGATGTGGCCGACAATCGCCTGATCCATGTTTTCGGCAACGAAAGACAGCACAAGGTCGCCGTCCTGGCGCAAGCGGTGAATGATTTCCGCTTCGGAACCGTCACTTTGCGGGCTGCTGTGGAAGGCCGCGTGAGTCAGTGCCTCGATCGCTGCTTCGTCACCGGGAGCTTCCAGACGTGTGGCAATTGCGGTCATTCCAGAATGTGTCCGGCGCGATCGCGCTTTGTGGCGAGATAGCGTTCGTTGTGGGGGTTGGCAGGCAACTGGTGGGGCACCCGCTCGACGATTTCGACCCCTTCGGCGGCCAATGCCTCGACCTTGGCCGGGTTGTTGGTCATCAACCGGACAGCCCGGACGCCAAGCAGGTCGAGCATCCGCGCCGCCACCGGAAAATCGCGGGCCTCGTCAGGCAGGCCGAGCCGTTGATTGGCATCGACCGTATCGTAGCCCTGGTCCTGCAAGCGATAGGCACGCAGCTTGTTGATCAGGCCGATGCCCCGGCCTTCCTGCCTGAGATACAGCAAGACGCCCCAACCGCCGGTTTGCGTTTCCGCTGCCATGGCGCGCAGTGCCGCATTCAGCTGCGGTCCGCAATCGCATTTCAGGCTGCCGAGGATGTCGCCGGTCAGGCATTCCGAATGGAGCCGGACCAGAGGCGCGCGGTCGGCCGATTGGTTCCCGATTACGAGAGCGACATGTTCCCGCAAGTCGTCCGCACTGCGGAATGCGACGATTTCCGTGTCTTCGCAGGCCGTGACCGGCAGGCGGGCTCTGGTGGCAATGATCAGCCGCGCCGTGTCCTTCCACTCCGCAATGTCGGCAGGGTCGAGTTCATGTGCTTCGCCGGCCTGGGTCGGATCGACCAGGAAAGCGGGCAGCAGGCCAGCCAGCCGGGCCAGTTCCATCGCCGCCTCCGCTGTGGTGCGCCACGCGAATTGTTCGGCCAGGAACGGTCCCTTGAACGGTGCCGTCAGATCGAGTGCGGGATCCGCGATAGGCCGGGCGGTACTGAGATCGAAAGGCTCCGCCCCGCGGATCAGGACAGGTGCATGCGGTGCCGCCGCTTCACGCTGGTTGGCAAGCTTGAGCGTGGCCGCACGCGCGGCCGAAATGAGCATCGTGGCCGACTGTGCTTCAGTGGCGATTGCGGTTTCCACGGGCAGCAGGACCGGGCCGCCTGCCATTTCCAGCGGCCAGCCATGGCGCAAGGCATCGATTGCCTGCGCGACACGGCGCGCGCCGCTGCTCACAGGTCGAATTCCGTAATCAGCGGTATGTGATCGCTTGGCTTTTCCCAGCGGCGGGTTTCTTCGACAAAGCGATGAGTGGTGGATTGTGCGGCCAGCTCCGGCGAAGCCCACATATGGTCCAGCCGGCGGCCCTGATCCTTCTGCCGCCAGTACGAGCGATAGCTCCACCAGCTATAGTTGCGTTCCGGCGCCGGAATATGTTTGCGCCCCAGATCGACCCAGCCATGAGCATCGGCCAGACGGCCCAGCGCTTCGACCTCGATCGGTGTGTGGCTGACGACTTTCAGCAGGGCCTTGTGATCGTAAACGTCGCATTCCAGCGGGGCGATGTTGAAATCGCCGACCAGCAGGGTCGGGCGATCAATCGCGTCGGACCAGCGCGCCATCCGTTCGAGAAAATCGAGCTTCTGGCCGAATTTCGGATTCACTTCGCGGTCGGGAATGTCGCCGCCGGCCGGGATATAGACGTTTTCGAGCACCATGCCCTGACCGGGGCCGAGCAGTTCGACACCGACATGGCGCGCTTCGCCATTGTCCTGCCAATCGTGCCGGGAAAATTCGCGCAACGGAATGCGGCTGACAGTGGCGACGCCGTGGTAGCCTTTCTGGCCATGCACGGCGCGGTGGACATAGCCCAGTTTCTCGAAGGCATCGTGCGGGAAGAGGGGTTCCGCAACCTTGATTTCCTGCAGGCAAAGCACGTCGGGCGAATGTTCGGCAAGGAAGCGTTCGACCTGATCGATCCTGAGTCGGACCGAGTTGATGTTCCAGGTGGCAATAGTGACCATGCCGATGGCTTTAGGGTGAGATTCCGGTGGCGTCCATCCGGAGAACCGACTTGCCGTCCACCCATGCGATCAACTGTCGGGAAACGAAAAACCCTCGCCCCGGGGGCAATGGGGGCGAGGGTCCGTTCGAGCGTTCGTCACGCTGTCCAAGGCGGCCTTGGGGAAGAGGCTGGGGCAACAGGGGGGAAACCCGCCTCGATCCGCCTTGCAGAACCATTGATAGGCGCTTGCTGATTGCTGCTCAATGAACGGAATGCAGCGGCTGGTCGTTATGCTGCAACATCCCGCGCCAATCCGTTTACCTTGAGCGACGACCCGTTCTGCGGGGATCGCGGAATGTGAACGTGCTGTTGTCGATGGCCATGCCGTAACGCTGATTCGACAGGCGGATAGTGGTCCGCTTGTTTTGGGAATCGAGCGCAACCCAGCTCACGAGTTCCATGCCGCCGGGCGCAGCGGAATCCTGAATGAAGACCAGCGTTATGATTCCGTATTCGGGATGCTTGGAATCGCGAACTTCGATGCTGATGACATTGGGGTTCCCGGTGGGAATCAACTTGCCATATCGGCTGACGTCACGGGCCGGATCGAGCAGCGCACCCAGTGGGCTGTTCTTGATCGGCCAGCGCTGGACCTGATTAACCTCGTAATCGATCAGCGTCAGGGCATGCCCGTCGCCGACAATCAGCATCGGCACGCTTTTTTCGTATTCGAAGCGAATCTTGCCTGGCCGTTTCAGCGTCAGCACGCCGGAAATGCTCTGGCCGCTGCGGTCGGTCTGGACGAAATTGGCGCGCATCGTCGAAATGGCGCGCAAGGCGGTTACGGCGCGCTCAAGATCGGGGCTTTGCGCGGCCTGTGCCGGAATCGCGGGTGCGATGAATGCAACAGCGGTCGCCACGGCAACAGCCGCGGCAAGACCCCAGCGAATCAGTTTCTTCGAAGACGTCATCAAGTGGTTCATGCCCTTTTCGTTATCGTAGAGGGCTTGAACTCTTAGTGAACCCGTCGGGTTCCTTACTTGATCTTCGCTTCCTTGAATTCGACGTGCTTGCGCACAACCGGATCGTACTTACGAAAGCTGAGCTTTTCCGTGATGTTGCGCGGATTTTTCTTGGTTACGTAAAAGAAGCCGGTGTCGGCAGTGGAGACCAGCTTGATCTTGACGGTTGCGGGCTTCGCCATGGCGTGTTCCTAAATATCCTTAAGGCCGGTCTAGGGCCGAAATAACAGGGGCGGCGCGCAAGGCACCGCCCGTCAAGGCGCGGCCATTGCGCCAGCAAGGGACAAAAGTCAAGCGAGAGGGGGCTACCAGTCGACCTTGCCGCGATTGGCCTTGACCGTTCCGCGTGCCTTCTTCCCTTGCAGCCGTTTCTGTTTGCCCACGCGGTTGAGTTGCGACTTCTTTCGCCGGGCCGGCTCGATTTCTGCCTTGGCGATCAAGCTGGCCAGACGTTCGCGTGCTTCCGCCCGATTCGCTTCCTGCGTGCGGTGGGATCGCGCGGTCAGCACGATTTCGCCTCTCGCAGTCATCTTGCTGCCGGCGAGGGCCTTCAGCCGATGGTACACCGGCGGGGGCAGGCGCAGGGCGAACACGTCGAGGCGCAATTGCACGGCCGTCGCCACTTTATTGACATTCTGCCCACCCGGACCGGAAGAGGCGATGAAGCTTTCTTCCGCCAGGGAAAGGGCGCGTTGGACGATTGCGCTATCGCTCATTCGTTCCAGTCGAGCCCGAGGGCCCGCATGTCGGCTGGCAAGGGGGCCGTTGCCATCACCGGCGGCTTGTTCTCACGCGGAATGGCAAGGGCGCTGGCATGGAGCATGGTGCGTCTGGCGCGTGGATCGGGCGTGCCGTACACCGGGTCGCCCAACAGTGCGAAGCCCAGCCCCGCCGCCGCGTGAATGCGGATCTGGTGCGTGCGCCCGGTCAGCGGGCGAAACTCCACCACGCTGAGCCCGTCCTGCACGCTCAACCGCCGCCAGTGGGTTATCGCTGGCTTGCCTTTCTTCGCCGCAATCATTTTCCACCCGGCGTCGGCTGAACTGATCTTGGCCAGCGCCAGTTCCACCGTTCCACTTTCTTCCGCCAGTTCGCCGGCGACAACGCCGATGTAGGTTTTCTCCACCTGGCGGGCTTCGAACGCAGCGGAAAACCGTTTCAGTGCCTTCGGGTTGCGTGCCAGCAGCAGGCAGCCCGATGTGTCGGTGTCGATCCGGTGAACCGGCATCGGCGCGCGCTGGAACCCGAGCTTGAGTGCGTCGAAATGATCTTCCAGGCATCGCCCGCCCGCGCGGGGCCGCTCGATCGGCAATCCCCCCGGTTTGTCGATCACCAGAGCTTCGCCGTCCTCAAACAGGATCGGGATGCCGGATACGCTGTTCGTTGTCACGAGAGCGCCCCTGCGATTCGCTTCATCGCTTCTGCCAGAACGGCGTCGTCGGCCGCGAAACTGATGCGGAATCCATCGCGGCCGCCAAACGCGGAGGCGGCTACCACCGCCACGCCATGATCAAGCAAGTGCATGGCCAGCTTTTCGTCGTTGCCGAAGCGGTTCATCAACGGGGCCGCATCGACAAAGCAATAGAAGGCGCCGTCCGGCAGCGGGGTCGAAAGGCCGGGGATGGCGTTGATCGCTGCGACGACCATGTCACGCCGCTCGCGGAACCGTTCGCGCCAGCCGACAAGAAAATCCTGCGGCCCTTCGAAAGCCGCCGCCGCGGCAGCCTGACTGATTGAGCAAGGATTGCCGGTGGAATTCGATTGCAGCCGTGTCATCGCTTCGATCAGCCATTGGGGGCCGGTGGCGACGCCGATGCGAAACCCGGTCATCGCGTGGCTCTTCGATACGCCGGACACGGTGCAGATGCGGTCGGCCAGTTCCGGGCAGACCGCTGCCAGAGTGGCGTGCGGTTTGCCCGTGTAGTTGAGGGGGGCGTAGATATCGTCGGACAAAACCATCACGCGCGGATGCCGTTGCAGCACTTCGGCGATCGCGTGCAGCATTTCCGCCGGATAGACCGCGCCGCTCGGGTTGCCGGGGCTGTTCAGCAGCAGCCATTGGGTCGATGGCGTGATCAGCGCGTCGAGCGCGGCGGCATGGAAACGGAAATTGTCCCGCGCATGCGTGACCAGAGGCACGGCCTTGCCCCCTGCGAAACGCACGATCTGCGGATAGCTGACCCACCAGGGCGTCGGTACGATCACTTCCTCGCCGTTGCTGACCGTGGCGAGCAATGCGTTGAAGATCGCCTGCTTGCCTCCATTGGAAACAATGATCCGGCTGGGTTCGGTTTCAATGCCGAGATCGCGCTGGAAATGAAGCGCTGCTGCGGCTTTCAGCCGTGCTGTGCCGCTGACCGGCGTATAACGGGTCTGCCCCGCGTCGAGTGCGGCCTTGGCAGCTTCCACCACATGCGGCGGAGTCGGGAAATCCGGTTCGCCAACCGACAGCGAGATGATGTCGCGGCCCTGTTCGCGCAGTTCCGTTGCGCGGTCGGTCATCGCATTGGTGCGCGAAACCTCAATTCGCTGAAGCGCCTGTGAAAATCGCGGCTGGGTCATGTGATCAATTCTGCCTTCATCAGCCCACGCAGGGCATTGCCGAGGAAAAAGCCGTCCGAAAGGTCGTCGAGCGAGAGCGAGGCCTCCTTCGCGCGGCCTTGTTCGATCAGCGACCGGCGCAGCACGCCGGGCAGCAGGCCCAGCGCCATTGGAGGGGTCAGGAGCACGCCGTCGTCGCCCGGAACGAAGATGTTGGTGAAACTGCCTTCGGTCACCAGACCGTCATCGCGCAGCAGCAAGGCCTCGTCCGCTCCGGCAGCGCGTGCGGTGGCCAAGGCGAGGTCATAGAATGCGCGGTCGCTCGTCTTGTGGCGCAGGCGCAGGTCGCCGGTATCGACGGGTAGCGGCAGAACGGCACAGCGCATCGGTGCGGAAAACGGTGTGGGCAATGGCGCCGCTTCCAGCGCGGTCGCCCCGCTGCGCGCCAGCAAGAGGCGTATCCTGGCCGGGCTTTCCAGCTCGAAACAGAGTGCCTGGATCTGGTTGCGGGTGGCGTGACGATCAAAGGCGAAGCCAAGTTCGGCAGCGCTGGCCTTCATCCGTTCCAGATGCGGTTCCAGCAGTTCTATGCCCTTTTCCGGGTCGAAGCGCATGGTTTCGATCAGGTCACAGGCAGCGGCAGCAGACTGGCGCACGAAATCCCCTTTCACCAGGCACTCTCGCCATTCCGCTGCGCTTTGCGAATCCGCCACGACCGCAGAGCCTACGCCGAGTACCGCGCGACCGCTCCCGTTCTCGCCGGGGGTGAGCCGCAAGGTGCGAATTGCCACATTGAAGGCGGCCCGGCTAGATCCCCCGGACGCGTCGCCCGGTTCGTCCGGGCCGATCCACCCGATCGCGCCGCAATAAGGCCCCCGGGGCTGGGCTTCTACCCTGTCGATCAGTTCCATTGCCCGAATCTTGGGCGTGCCGGTGATCGATCCGCAGGGAAAGATGGCGCGCAGCAGATCCATGGCGCCCTTGCCCGGCAGCAACGTGGCGCGGATAGTCGACACCATCTGATGGACAGTGGGGTAACTCTCGACCGCGAACGGGGCGTCGACCCGCACGCTGCCGGCTTCGCACACACGTGACAGGTCGTTACGCATGAGGTCGACGATCATGAGGTTTTCGGCACGGTCCTTCTCCGAGCCGGACAATTCCGCAGACAACGCGCAGTCTTCCGCGGCATCGCGGGCGCGCGGGCGAGTGCCCTTCATCGGTTTGGCCTTGGCGGAGCCACCCTTCAGAGAAACGAACAGTTCCGGCGAAAAGCTCAGCAGCCAGTGGGACCCGTCGAAGATCACCCCGCCATACCCGGCGGCGGCCTTTGGGCGGATCGCGGCATAAAGGGCGAGCGGATCGCCGCGATAGCTGCCCGCCAGAGGGAACGTCAGGTTGGCCTGATAAATGTCGCCCGCGCCGATGGCTTCGCGCAGGGTATCGAAAGTGTGGGCGTACCCGCCGGGCGACAATTGCTGTTCGAGCGGACCGATCGCTGGTGCGGGATCGGCCGATGCCCGTTCCGCCAGCCATTGCGGAATCGCGGCGGCGGGAATCGTTTCATGGGTTTCAAACAGTCCGAGCCAGACCAGCGGCCCATCCGCGCCGGTGCGCGGGGCGCATAGCGAGGCGAGTCTGGGTTCCAGCGCAAGCCCGGCTTCGTAGGCGAGATAACCCGCAAGCGTGCCGCCCGTTTCCCGCCGCGCGGCGTCGGCCGCTGCCAGCGTATCGGCCACTTCTTCCGCCCGCCGGGCAATGAACAGTGCACTGGGCCGTTCGAACAGGTGCGCATCGCTTGCGCCTTGCGCTCGGGCATCGTCGAGCAGGACAAATATATTTCGCGCGGCCATCGCCCCGCCTTACCTTCGTGCGAACGAAAAGGAACCCGTTCGATTACCGTGCGATGCAGGTTCAACGCGATCAGGCCAGTGCTTGACGCAATTTTGCGGGCGCTCCACACACGGAACGGGGCCGTAACGGCAAGGATCATAATGAATGGGTGACATATTCCTCGGGCTGGGCGCGAATGGCGAACGGCAGGTGCTCAATCTGGGCCGGGCCAATCGCCACGGGCTGATCGCCGGAGCCACCGGCACAGGCAAGACCGTGACTCTGCAAGGGTTGGCGGAAAGCTTTTCCGCCGATGGCGTGCCGGTATTCGTCGCTGACGTCAAAGGAGACCTGTCAGGCATTTCCATGCCCGGTTCGCCGACGTTCAAGCATGCCGCCTCGCTGGAATCGCGGGCAAAGGAACTGGGCATGGACGACTATGCCTATTCCGATAACCCCACGGTGTTCTGGGACCTTTACGGGGAACAGGGGCATCCGATCCGTACGACGGTTTCGGAAATGGGGCCGCTGTTGCTGTCGCGTCTGCTCGATCTCAACGACACCCAGGAAGGTGTGCTCAACATTGCCTTCCGGTTCGCGGACGAGGAAGGGCTGCTGCTGCTCGACATGGGAGATCTCCAGTCGATGCTGGCCTACACGGCTGAGCATGCGGCGGAATTGACGTCCAGATTCGGCAATGTCAGCAAGCAGAGCGTCGGGGCGATCCAGCGCCAGTTGCTGTCCTTCGAAAGCCAGGGTGCGGACAAGTTCTTCGGTGAACCCGCACTGGAGATCGAGGATTTCCTCCAAGTGGATGAACAAGGGCGCGGCTATATCAACGTGCTCGCTGCCGACCGGCTCATGCGCAGCCCGAAGCTGTACGCCACGTTTCTCCTTTGGCTGCTGGCCGAACTGTTCGAAGTCCTGCCCGAAGTGGGCGATCCCGAAAAACCGAAGCTCGTGTTCTTCTTCGACGAGGCGCACCTGCTGTTCGACGATGCGCCCAAGGCATTGCAGGACAAGATCGAACAGGTCGTCCGCCTGATCCGTTCCAAGGGTGTGGGCGTCTATTTCGTGACGCAAAACCCGATCGACGTGCCGGAAGATGTCGCGGGCCAGCTCGGCAACCGGGTGCAGCATGCCCTGCGCGCTTTCACGCCGCGCGACAAGAAAGCGATCAAGGCTGCTGCCGACACTTTCCGGATTAATCCCGATCTCGATGTCGAAACGGCAATCACGGAACTGAAAGTGGGTGAGGCGCTGGTTTCGACCCTGATGGAGGACGGGGCCCCTTCTGTTGTCCAACGGACGCTGATCAAACCACCACGGTCGCGGCTGGGCCCGGTTACGGCAAAGGAACGGGCGATTATCCGGTCGGTCAGCCCGGTTGATGGGAAATATGACACGCTGGTCGACCGCGACAGCGCGGAAGAGGTTCTCGCCCGCAAAATTGCCGATGCCGCAGCTACGGCAGAAGAAGTCGCGGAAAAGGGCGAAGCCGAAGTGCGCAAGCGTGAACGCAAGTCCCCCAGCCTGTGGGATGGGATTGGCGGCAAGGTGGTCAAGGCTGCGACGGGAGCGGCAGCCGCCAGCGCGGGCTCGATCCTTGCAAGCAAGCTGGCGGGCAAGAAAAGCCGCGCCAATCCTCAGGCCAGCGCGGCCAGTGCGGCGGCCGGAACGGTCGCGACCGAGATCGGCAAGGCGATCGGCATTCCCGGCCTCGGGCGGTTCGCACGCAATCTCATCGGCGGGCTGATGCGCTGATCGCCTAGCCTAGCGGCAACCTTAGCTCCGCCTGCAACCCGCCTTCCGGCCGGTTGGCCAGCAGGAGCCGCCCGCCGTGCTGTTCGGCAATCGCGCGGGCGAGAGTGAGGCCCAGCCCGGCTCCGCCTGTTGCGCGGTTGCGGGACGGTTCACCGCGTGCGAACGGTTCGAACAGACCAGCGATTTCCCCATCCGGAATGCCTGGCCCATCATCGACGATGCGGATCACTGCCTCGTTGCCTTCCTTGCTCAGCGTGACCAGGGCATTGCCGCCGTACCGCAGAGCGTTGGAAATGAGATTGCGCATGGCCCGGCGCAGCCATGTTTCGCGGATCGACAGGACGATGCGGGTGGTGTCGCCCAGTTCGGCGTTCTCGCCCATGTCCTCGAAATCTTCGACCACGGATGCGACAAGCGCCGACAGTTCGGTCTTTTGCAGCGGGTCGCTGGGCCGTCCGACACGGGCGAGCGAGAGAATGTCGTCCAGTGTACGGGTGATATCCTCCACCGTGGCGGCCATTTTCCGCCGTTCCGTTTCGTCAGTGACACTTTCGATTCGGATGCGCAGGCCGGCAAGCGGGGTCTTGAGGTCGTGCCCGATCGCGCCGAGCATGACGTCCTTTTCACCCAGCAGGGCAGTGATCCGGTCTTCCATCGCGTTGTGGGCGGCGATCAGGCGGCTGATGTCCTCCGGACCATGTGGCTCCAGCTGGCCATCCGCTTCGCGGGTGCGCGCGAAATGGTCCACTTGAGTGGTCAGAGCTGCCAGCGGACGGGTTATGCGTCGCAGCAACAGGGCCAGCAGCCCCACCAGAATGATATAGAGCAACAAGGTCTGGGCCAGCAGGCTGCCGGTTGCTCTCGGCGGTTTGTCCGGCAGGGCCACACGCGCCACGATCCAGTCCGCACCGGGCTGTTCCTGCAAGGCTGCGATCAGGAGCGTACGCCGCCAGTTATCCGGTGAAGCGCCGAATTTCCGCCAGTGTTCGATGCGTCGGGCGAGGAAAGGGTCCTTGTCCAGCGGGCGTTCCACAACCACCAGATCGGCAGGATTGACCCCTTGTTCGGCCAGAATGGCGGCCAGCGCCGCCTCCCGTTTCGGCTGTCGTACTTCGTCGGGGCCGATGGGCAGGGTGCCGCTGCGCTCCAGCCGCAAGCGGCGCAGGCCGGGCGGCTGGTGTTCGACGAAGCGGCCCCTGTCGCGATCTCCGTCCGCTTCGGTTCCGCCGATCACGCGGAAGGCAATGGCGTTGAGGACGGCGGTTTCACGCCTCTGTTGCTCCGCCCGCCACAGCAATACGCCCGAGAGGCCCTGCGCTACGAGCAGCGCAAGGGCCACCGACAGGAGCATTTGCCCCAACAGGCTTCTGGGCCAGAGGCGCATGCGTCAGGTCTCCGCCCTGGAGCTGCCGGGAAGGAACCGTCGCACATCGGCGGCAAAGCGGTATCCGCCGCCCCACACGGTCTGGATCAAACGGGGATCGCCCCGGTCGCTTTCAATCTTGCGGCGCAGGCGGCTGACCTGGTTGTCCACCGCCCGGTCGAACAGGTGGGCTTCGCGGCCCTGCACCATGTCCAGCAGGCGATCACGGTCAAGCACCTGACGGGGATGGTCGAGAAAGGCCTTGAGCAAACGAAATTCCGCCGACGATACGGCCACCGCCGCCCCTTCCGGGTCGGTCAACTGGCGTTTGAGCGGATCGAGTTTCCATCCTTCGAACTCGTACCAGGCATCTTCTTCCGCAGCCGGGGCCGGGCGACTGGCCCGGCGCAGGACGCTGCGAATGCGGGCAACCAGTTCGCGCGGTTCGAAGGGTTTGGTGACATAGTCGTCTGCCCCGATTTCCAGCCCGATAATGCGGTCGGTGGCTTCCCCGCGTGCGGTCAACAGGATGACCGGCAGGCTTTTGGTCTCGATCAGGTGGCGGCACAGCGACAGGCCATCCTCACCGGGCATCATGATGTCCAGCAGGACGATGTCGGGCTTCTCCTGCAACAGCAGGCTGCGGGCGTCGGCCGCGCTTTCGGCTTGCAGCACGGTAAACCCCTGCCCGGAAAGATATCCGGCCAGGGGTTCGCGCAAGTCCTGTTCATCATCGACGATCAGGACGCGGGCACCGGTCGTCCCATTGGCGGCAGCGGCACCCGTCATCGGTTAGTCAACCGCCTTGTCGGCACGCTTGGCGCGCCATTCGTCGCGCATCTTCTGATGCATGTCCTTGCGTTCCTTGGCAGTGACAGTGCCGTTGTTGTCGGCGTCGGCCTTGTCGAACATCGCGAGATGACCGGCAACGAATTCAGCCTGCGAAATCGCTCCGTCGCCATTGGTGTCCATGCCTTGCATCATCGGACCATGACCCATCTTGCCCTTATGGCCCATGCGGTGACGCTTGCCATCGGGATTGTCGCCCTGGCCCTTGCCGGGACCGCGCATGTCACCAGGTCCACGATCGCCGGGGCCACGCATCTTGCCGCGATTGGCAGCGAATTCCTCGGGGCTCAGGGCGCCGTTCTTGTCCGTGTCGAGCCGTTCGAACCGCTGCTGTTGCCGCGCTTCGCGATCGGCCTTGTCGAGCTTGCCGTCCTTGTTGGCGTCCATCCGCTCGAACATTCGGGATGCCTGTTCCTGGGCTTCGGCCCGGGTGACGTCGCCACGCCCCATACCGGGGGCGGCATAAGCGAGGCCGGCGCCGGCCATGGTCGCGGCACCGGCGGCACCCAGGAGGATCTTGGTAATAGTCCGCATTGTTCTGCTCCTTCGCAAATTCGGGGGAGTTGCGACATGTGCGATCATCGGGGAGGGGGATGAAATGAGACCGCACCGCCGCAACTCTTGAAGGACCTTCTAGGGTCCTTGTGTCGCGCAAGTTTGTCGCATTCCGGCGAAATTGTCGCAAATTGTCGCACGACGCGGACCGTGTTCATCAAAGCGCAAGATGCGGCACCGTTCCATGCGGTCAAAGCGGCGCACAGGCGCGTTCGAGCCACGCGCGGGCCGCCCCTTCCATTTGCGGGCCGATCCGCTCCAGCACGCCGGCATGATAAGTGTCGAGCCATGCACGTTCCTCTGCATCGAGCAGCGAAAGATCGATCAGGGCGCGGTCGATCGGCACGTGAGTCAGCGTTTCGAAGCCGAGCCATTCGCCTTCGCTGCCGTCGATCTCGCGCCGTTCGACCAGCACGAGATTTTCTATCCGGATGCCGTATGCGTCGGTTCTGTAATAGCCGGGCTCGTTGGACAGGATCATGCCGGGCAGCAGTTCCTGATTGCCGCCGGTCTTGCTGATCCGTTGGGGCCCTTCGTGGACGGACAGGAAACTGCCCACTCCGTGCCCGGTGCCGTGGGCGTAATCGATCCCGGCTTGCCACAGGAACTGCCGGGCCAGCGTGTCGAGCTGTGACCCGACCGTTCCCTTGGGGAAGGTCACGCGGGCCAGCGCGATGTGGCCTTTGAGGACGCGGGTGAAACGGTCCTTTACTTCGGCATCGGGCGTGCCCGGCCCGATCCAGACGGTGCGGGTGATGTCGGTCGTACCGTCCGGATACTGACCGCCTGAATCGACCAGATAGACGCTGCCGGGCTGGAGCGTGCGATTGGTTTCCTCGCTCACCCGGTAATGGACGATGGCGCCATTCGGGCCGCTGCCGGAAATCGTATCGAACGACAGGTCGCGCAACGCGCCCGTCTCTTCGCGAAATGCCTGCAGCCGCGCTGCCGCGCCCAGTTCGTCGACCTCGCCGCCCGGCGTTTCGGTTGCCAGCCAATGGAGGAAGCGCGACACGGCCGCCCCGTCCCGCCTTTGCGCAGCACGATGACCTTCCTGTTCGGCCTCGTTCTTGATGGCCTTGGGCAGGGTGCAGGGATCGGGAGCGGCCACCACTTCCGCCCCTGCCTCGTTCAGGGCGGTAAAGATCGCTGCGACCGCGTGGGCCGGATCGACGGCAACCCGTTTTCCTGCAAGCGCCTTCAGCGCGGGCACGAAATCTTCGCGAGGCATCACGCGCACGGCATTGCCCAAATGGGCGGTCAGTTCAGGCGTGACTTTCTCCGGAGCAATGAACAGATCCGCGGTTCCGTCCGCACGGGCAATCGCGAAGCTGAGCGTCACAGGGGTCCGGTCCACGTCGGAGCCGCGAATATTGAACAGCCATGCAATCGAATCGAGTGCGGGAACGACGACTGCGTCGAGTTCCTCCTGCACCAGCCAACGGGCGATTTCGGCGCGTTTGTCTAGGCTGGAGCGGCCGGCCAGCGTGTCATCCTGGACAAACGCGGGCGCAGGCGAAGGGGCTGGTCGATCCGACCATACGACATCGACGGGATTGTCTTCCACCGCCACCAGCGTTGCACCGCGCCTGGCCAGTTCCGCGGCGACCGTATCCGCCCATCCCTTTGAATGGAGCCAGGGATCATAGCCGATCCGCGCGCCTTCGGGCGCGTGTTCTCCCAGCCATTTCGCGGGGCTGGTTTCCGGTACGGAGGCATAGTCCCACAGGGTGGAATCGACCTGATCGCGTACTTGGAGAGTATAGCGCCCGTCGACGAAGATCACCGCGCCCTTCGCCTCGTCGGGAATCGCAAACACGATGGCGGTTCCGGCGGAACCATTGAACCCGGTGAGCCATTGCAGCCGCTGGGCATAGGCACCGACATACTCGCTCATATGTTCATCGGAGATCGGTATGACGAAGCCATCCAGCTCACGCCGGGACAGTTCCTTCCTCAAGGCGGTGAGCCGTTCCGAGCCATTTGCCTCTCTTGTGGTCGACATCAGCATTGCGGCAGGCTCCTCCGGGTAATAGTGCCATATCCAACATAGGGCCGCGTGCGCGTTTCGCCAGCCACCTGCAAGGAATGAGGATGAGAAAACCTGTCGCCCTTGTGATGCTGGCGCTCCTTTTCCTGGCGCGTCCCGCTTTTGCCAAGGATACCATGACCGACACCCCTGTTGCCCCGCCTGTCGCAGAAAAGCGCCCGCACACGATCGAATATCACGGCATCCGCGTGGATGATCCTTATGCCTGGTTGCGCGATCCCGGCTATCCCGAAGTGACTGACAAGGACGTGCTGGCCCATCTCGAAGCGGAGAATGCCTGGTTCGAGGCACGGATGGCACCGCACAAGGACAAGGTGGAATCGCTGTTCCGGGAAATGCGGGCGCGCATCAAGGAAGCGGACAAGTCCGTGCCGCAGAAGGATGGCCAGTATCTTTACTGGATCGAGTACGAGGAAGGCGCGGAATACAAGAAATGGTGGCGCCGCCCGGTCGGTGCGGTGGATGACGGCAGCGCGGACGAACTGATCCTCGATGAAGTCGCACTGGCCGAAGGGAAGGAATATTTCCGCCTCGGGGCCTTGTCGGTCAGCCAGGATGGCAAGCTGCTGGCCTATGCCGTCGATGACAACGGGTCCGAACGCTTCACTGCCCGGATCAAGAATCTCGTCACTGGCGAGATCTTGCCGGACGAGATCCCGGGGACTCTGTCCAGTCTCGTCTGGGTGGCGGGCGATACGGGGCTGATTTATTCGTTGGCGAACGAGAACTGGCGGACGGACAATGCGCGACTGCATTGGCTGGGCAAGCCCACGGCGGACGATATCGAACTCTATCACGAGGATGATGAGGGGTTCCGCGTCGGCAGTTCGCTGTCCGCTAACGAGAAATGGATCATCATTTCCGCAGGCGACCACGAGACGAGCGAGGTTCGCCTGCTTCCCGCCGCCGATCCGCTGGCCGAGCCCCTGCTGGTGCGGCCGCGTGAGAAAGGCGTCGAATACGATGTCGATGAACGTGACGGTACGCTGTACATCCATGCCAACGACACGCATGAAAATTTCCGTCTGGCGACTGCGCCGCTCGACCAGCCGGGCGAGTGGACGACTCTGATCGAAGGGTCGGACGATTTTTATCTGACGGGATTCGACCTGTTCAAGGACTTCTACGTGGTGGAAGGGCGGCTGCGCGGTCTCGATCACCTCGAAGTGCGATCATATGACGATCCGGCCCGGATAGAGCCGATCGTGTTTCCCGAAGCGAGCTACAGCGCCGGGCTGGACGACAATCCGGAATGGGACGTGGATGTGCTGCGTCTGTCCTATGCCAGCATGGTCAGGCCCAACACCGTTTATGACTATCACCTGGCGGACAAGCGGTTCGAAACACTGAAAGTGCAGGAAATCCCCTCGGGCTATGACGCTGCGCTCTATGCGACGGAGCGGCTGGAAATTCCCGCGCGTGACGGCACCGTGATCCCGGTCAGCGTGATGTATCGCAAGGATCGCGCGCCGGGTGGCCCGTTGCATCTCTATGGCTATGGCGCATACGGCATTTCCATCGATCCGGGGTTCTCGACCACGCGGCTGTCGCTGGTGGATCGTGGGTTTGCGTACGCGATTGCCCATATCCGTGGCGGGGACGATCTTGGCCGCGCCTGGTACAAGGCGGGCAAGCTCGACAAGCGGACCAACACATTCAACGATTTCGTGGACGTGGCCAAGGGGCTGATCGATCGCGGCTATACCAGGGCCGGGGAAATCAGCATTTCTGGCGGATCGGCGGGCGGCGAGCTGATGGGGGCGGTGATCAATTCGGATCCCGGCCTGTGGGGTGCGGTGGCTGCCCATGTGCCGTTCGTCGATGTGCTGAACACCATGCTCGATGCCTCGTTACCACTGACGCCGGGCGAATGGCCGGAATGGGGCAACCCGATCGAAGACAAGGCGGCCTTCGAACTGATCCGGTCATACAGCCCCTATGACAATGTCCGGGCGCAGGCTTATCCGCCGATGCTGGTGACCGCGGGCCTCAACGATCCCCGGGTGACCTATTGGGAACCCGCCAAGTGGGTGGCGAAGCTGCGCGAGATGAAGACGGATTCCAACGAATTGCTGCTCAAGACGAATATGGGCGCTGGTCATGGCGGCAAATCGGGGCGGTTTGAAAGCCTGCGCGAAACGGCAGAGGAATTCGCCTTTATCCTTTGGCAGATCGGTGCCGACGAGTGACCATGAACCGCGACCCGGTGGCGGAAGGCAACAGCTTTACGCTCTCCTTCACCGCCGGGCCGGAACATATCGACATGAACGGCCATGTGAACAACACGGTCTGGCTGCAATGGGTGCAGGACATCGGAACGGCCCATTGGGAAGCTGTGGCGAGGCCGGAAGATCAGGCGGCCTACCTCTGGTTCGTCACCCGGCACGAGATCGATTACCGCGGTAATATCCGTGAAGGCGAGACGGTTACAGCGCGAACGTGGATTCCGGGGCCGCCACAGGGGGCGCGGTTCGTCCGCTGCGTCGATTTCATCGATAACCGGGGCAAGACCATTGTCAGCGCCCGCTCGGTCTGGGCGATGCTCGACAAGGCCAGCGGGCGTCCCTTGCGCATTCCACCTGAAGTGGCCGCGCCTTTCGTGGCAGGGTGATTCTACCCGTCAAGCTGCGCGGCGGCGGTCACTTTCACGGCGGCGCTCCGTTCGGCGTGGCGAAAACAGAGTGAGTTTCTCGCCGATCGTCCGGTTGCGACCGCCCAGCTTGGCTTCGTAGAGCAGCTTGTCCGCGCGTGCGTAGAGATCATTGAAAGTCTTGGCCTCCATGGTTTCGATTGCCCCTTCGATCAGGCCCATGGAAGCAGTTACAGGGCCGGCCAGACCAGGCACTCTCGTGGCGATATGGTGGGGCAGGGCCTGCCTGCGCTGTTCTGCGCGCTGTCGCGCCTTGCGCCCGCGCAGCAGCAGAAGGAATTCCTCGCCGCCCAATCGCATTGCCAGAGTGTTGTCGTCCGGGGCCAGAGCTTCGGCCACGGCGCGCAGAACCGCATCGCCGGTGGCATGGCCGTATTTGTCGTTGACCCCCTTGAAATGATCGAGATCGATCAGGGCGAATGTCGTGAAGCCTTCCTCGCACAGGGCGGTGAAACGCGGCTCGATGGCCCGCCGGTTGTAAAGCCCGGTCAGGTGATCGTGCTCTGCCAGATTGGTCAGCATGCGGATTTCGGTGCGGGCCCGGTCGCGCTGTTGCTTGAATGACATCATTCGGTCGGCCACGCCCAGCACCGAAATAACAACTTCGGCAACCAGCGTGAAATAGAGCAGGGAATCGACGAATTCGGGCACTCCGTAGAGGCCCAGCCCGCGGGGAATCCGTTCGAGCCCGCACAGGATGATTGGCGTCCACGCCACGATCTGGAATTTCGCCGCACGGCTTCCCCGGCGCAGGGCCTGGGCCATGGCAGCGAACAGAACCGCGAACGGGGGCAGGAAACCGAGGAAAAAATAGGTCTGTGCCGTATAATTGAGAAACGGAGGAAAGAAAGAAACCGTGCCCGATACAGTCAGCACGATGGCGCCGGCGAGACGCAGGGTCCAGCGCATGCGATGGCTCAACATCTGCGGCTCAAGATAATCGGCGGTAAAGAACGCCGCCGCTGCCACGGCCACCGCTATAGTGATGCCATTGAGTATGGCATGTGTCATGACGGACATGTCGAAGAACAGCGACGACAGGCCGGTCATACTGGCGACATAAGCCGCCATCGATAGCGTCAGAACGGCATGCCAGAGCACGAATCGCTGGGCGATGACCATATAGACCGCCAGATCGTAGATCATCGGTGCCAGTAGCAGGCCGATCAGAATGGCGACGAGCGCCAGTTTCCCGGCATGCCAGCCTTCGCCCCCGGCCACAGTCGAAAGCCTTCCTTCGGCCAGCAGAGCGGCATTCCAGGGACGCACGATGCGAATGACGATTGCCTGTGTGTCGTCCGTAATCCCCGGCAGCGGAGTGGAGAAGATCGATCCCCCTGCCAGTGGCTTCACATCGTCCTGCTTGAGGGCAAGGACGTCTATCGTGCCGTCGCTGTTGACGGCGAAAACGTCCAATTGTTCGAATTTGGAAATGCGAGTGATGAAGCTCTTGGGAGAGTCGATGCTTTGCCAGCTCGAAGCGTCGAAGCGCAGCCATCCGACCGGGCGCTCGTCCGTCCAGTGAATGGAATGGCAGATCCAGCGCTCGGGTTGCCTGGCCAACTCAGAGTAGGTCGTGGTTTCAAGGCTGAACGCGTGGCAGGATGGCGGCAGTGTGGTCGCCGAAGCCGGGGCCGCGAAAAAGAGCGCAAGGAGCATGGCAATCCATGCCCAGGCTAATCTGGCCGGTCCCAAACCCATCCTCACTGCTGTTAGGTCGGATATGGTTGCGGACAGGTTAAGTTTGCGCTGTTGGCCTTGCGTGCCGGAAGCTCTTCAGGCGAGGATTTCCGCCAATGGCAACAGGTCGTAACCCAGTTCGTCTGCAACGGCCGGGTAAGTGACATGGCCAGCATGAATATTGAGCCCGGCTGCCAGATGCGGGTCATTGCGCAGAGCATCCTTCCATCCCCCCGGCTGGTCGAACGCGTCTGCGATGCGCAAGGCATGGGGCAAGGTGACGTTGTTGAGCGCATATGTGCTGGTGCGGGCAACCGCGCCGGGCATGTTGGCGACGCAATAATGGACGATCCCGTTGACAACGAATGTCGGGTCCTGATGGGTTGTCGGATGGCTGGTTTCGAAACAACCGCCCTGGTCGATGGCTACGTCGACCAGCACCGCGCCAGGCTTCATGCAGCCGAGCATTTCGCGTGTCACCAGTTTGGGGGCTGCGGCACCGGGGACCAGCACCGCGCCGATCACGAGGTCCGCCTCGCACACGCTGTCGGCCAGATTGGCGGTATTGGAAAAGCGGGTCCTGGCGCGGCTTTCGAAATGGATGCCCAGCCGTTCGAGGACGTCCGGATCGCGATCGAGAATGGTCGTGTCGGCCCCCAGGCCAACCGCCATTTGCGCGGCATTGAACCCCACTGTGCCGCCGCCGATCACGGCGACCTTGCCGGGCATGACGCCCGGTACCCCGCCCAGCAGCACACCGCGCCCGCCATGTTCCTTTTCCAGAGCCGTGGCTCCTGCCTGGATCGCCATACGTCCGGCCACCTGGCTCATCGGTCTGAGCAGTGGCAGCGACCCGCCCGGACCGGTCACTGTTTCATAGGCAAATGCGGTCACTCCCGATGCGATCAGCTCGGCTGTCTGCTGCGGGTCGGGCGCAAGGTGGAGATAAGTATAGAGCAATTGCCCATCGCGCAGCATGGCGCGTTCATGCGGTTGCGGTTCCTTGACTTTCACCACCATATCGCATTGCGCGAATATCGTGGCCGCGTCGGCTATGTGTCCGCCCGCCGCCTCGTAGTCGGCATCGCCTGCTCCGATGCCTTTCCCCGCTTCGCTTTCAATCCACACTTCGTGGCCGTGGGAGACAAGCTCTCGGACGCTTTCCGGCGTCAGGCCGACGCGATATTCGTGAACTTTTACCTCTTTCGGGCAACCGATGCGCATAGGCTCGCTCCTTCAGTCAGGAGGTAAGTGCTGCACACCGATAGCGCAACGCGGGGACAGTGAGGTTACAACGGGTTTCCGTCGCGGTCGCGGTAGATGTCGCGGCGGCCGACATGGTTGGCGGGCCCGACCAGACCATCGGCCTCCATCCGTTCCACCCACTTGGCGGCGGTGTTGTAGCCGACCCCCATCTGCCGCTGGAGCCAGCTTGCCGAGGCTTTCTGGCTCTCGAATACGATCTGGCAGGCCTGACGATACTTGCGCTCGGCTGGGTCGTCGCTCGCCGTGAGTTCGTCGTCGAAGCCGAAGCCGCCGTCTTCCGGTTCCTCCGTGACGGAATCGATATATTCAGGGCTGCCCTGCGCGCGCCAGTGATCGGCCACACGCTCCACTTCCTCGTCGGCAACGAACGGCCCGTGGACGCGGACCAGTGCGCCTGTATTGGGTTTGTAGAGCATGTCGCCCTTGCCCAGAAGCTGCTCGGCACCCTGCTCGCCCAGAATGGTCCGGCTGTCGATCCGGCTGGTGACCTTGAAGCTGATGCGGGTTGGCAGGTTGGCCTTGATGACGCCGGTGATGACATCGACCGACGGACGCTGCGTCGCCATGATCAGGTGAATGCCTGCGGCCCGGCTTTTCTGGGACAGGCGCTGGATCAGCACTTCGATTTCCTTGCCGACCGTCACCATCAGGTCGGCCAGTTCGTCGACGATCAGGACGATCTGGGGCAGGACCTCGTAATCGAGCTGTTCTTCCTCGAACAGTTCCTCCCCGGTTTCAGGGTCGAAGCCGATCTGCACCCGGCGGCCCAGCGGCTTGCCCTTGGCGGCGGCGGCCCGCACCCGGTCGTTGAAACCGGACAGATTGCGTGCACCCACGCTGGACATCATGCGATAGCGCCGCTCCATTTCCTCGACCGCCCATTTGAGCGCCCGGATCGCCTTGGCCGGTTCCGTGACCACAGGCGAAAGCAGGTGCGGAATATCGTCATAGCTCTTCAGCTCCAGCACCTTGGGATCGATCAGGATCAGGCGGCACTCGGCCGGAGTCAGGCGATAGAGCAGCGAGAGCAGGATGCAGTTGAGGCCGACCGACTTACCCGAACCGGTGGTGCCCGCCACCAGCAGGTGAGGCATGGCGGCAAGGTCGGCGACGATCGGTTCGCCCGCAATGTCCTTGCCCAGAATGATCGGCAACATGCCCTTGTGGTGGGCGAACGCCTCGCAGGCGACGAGTTCCTTCAGCGACACCATCTGGCGATCGGCATTGGGCAATTCGATGCCCATCACGGTCTTGCCGGGGATCGAGGAAACACGCGCGGAAATCGCACTCATGTTGCGGGCGATATCCTCGGCCAGCCCGATTACGCGGCTGGCCTTGATGCCGGGTGCCGGTTCCAGCTCGTACATGGTGACGACGGGGCCGGTGCGAACGGCCATGATCTCGCCCTTGACGTTGAAATCGTCGAGCACGTTTTCGAGCAGCCGGGCGTTGCGTTCCAGCGCCAGCTTGTCGAGCTTGGGCGCGGTGGTGACCGGGGCATCGTCCAGCAGTTCGAGCCGGGGCAGTTCGTGCTTGTCGAACAGGTCCTTCTGCTGCTTGTTCCCGCCCGGCTTTGCGGGCTTCGGCGGGGTGGACGGGTCGGTAATCTCGGGCGCGGCGCGGGGCGGGGCTTCGGGCGGAGGGGGGCGCCGTTCTGCGCGTGGCTTGTCTTCGCGACGAGGCGTGAAAGGCGCTTCGTCCTCACTGATGGTGGTGGTGCGGGGGCGTCGCGTGCGGCGCAGCATCGCTGGTACTGTCAGCAATTGGGCCCAGTCTATCGCGAATACGCGGCCAGCCAGGATCACCCCGGTGATGAGGAACACCAGGGCGATGCCCAGAGTCGTCCAGCCCTGGGCGGATTCGGGCAGAGGCGCGGTGGCCGCTTCGATCCCGGCAGCGCCCAGCAATCCGGTAATGCCCCCGGTCGATGCAGGTAAGGATCCACCCGGGCCGTCGAATGTCAGCGCCATGACAGTGGACAGCAGCGCCATGGCGAAAACCAGTATTCCGACCGCCCTCCACCAGCGTGCGCCGTGGGGTGTTTCCTCGTCATCCGCATCGCGCCACAACTTGCGGGCAAATGCATAGAGGAGCGGCAGCAGCAGGACTGAAACCAGCCCGAAGAGGAACAGCACCCGCTCTGCCGCCCAGGCACCGGGCCGGCCCATCCAGTTGGCCACGGCGTCACCGGCCGCAGTCGAAGCGGAAGGATCAGTCTGGTGATAGCTCAAGAGAGCGAGGGCGAGGAACAGCATCGCCGCGATCAGCAGTATGGCACCAGCCATCTGAAAGGCACGGCGCAGCGAACGGCGGAAGGCCGCGCGCCAATCGACTGCGGGCGCCTTGCTCATTGCGCGTGTTGCCATGATCGTCCCCTAATTCCGTCGCCGTGCATAATGCGCCCTTGGGTGACTCCGCGTCAAGAATCCTTAGGAAATTCAGCGAGTCGCGATGATTTTGGCAGTGATTTCAGGCCAGTCCGTCGATTGCCGCCCAGGCGGGCCATGCAAGACGGCGCGCTCTGTCCGCGGTCATACCGCCCAGCGCAATCACCGGTATGCGTGAGCGGGCGGCCAGCAAGCGAAACCTTGCTGGGCCAAGCGGCCGTGCGCCAGGATGCGATCGGGTTGGAAAGACCGGAGAAAGCAGAACGGCATTTGCCATGGAACGATTGGCTTGGCCTATTTCGGTGAGATCGTGGGCAGTCGCAAGGTGCAGCATGCGCGATGCGTTTTGCAATGCTTTCGGTGGGCCGTAGGCTCCGTCCGCTCGCCATGCCCTCGCCAATCGAGTCTCGCCGGCCAGAACGACTGTATGCCCGTATCGGCGGGCAATGCGCGATAACGTGCGGAAACGGCGGCGGCGTTCCGGCCGAGACAGGTGATAGTGGCGGAAAATGAAGCCTGACCCGCGCGGCAAATGTTTGAGGCTCCGCACCAGAAAGGCTTCGTTGCGGGCATCGCTGAGCAACCACAGATGCGGGAGGGTCTGGCGCGATTTCATGCAGGCGCTATAGCCGCGCACAATGGAAAGTGCAGCCACTCCGCTCGAAGACGTCCGCGCCCGTATCGCTCAGGCGGCGCATATTGCCGACCGCGAGCCGGATGAAATTACGCTGGTCGCGATCAGCAAGACTCATCCGGCAACTGCGATCCAGCCTCTGATCGATCAGGGGCAACGGGTGTTCGGTGAGAACCGCGTGCAGGAAGCGCAGGCGAAGTGGCCTGCCCTGCGCGAGGCGTATCCCGATATCGAATTGCACCTCGTCGGGCAGCTTCAGTCGAACAAGGCCGACGATGCTGTGGCGCTGTTCGATTGCATTCATTCGCTGGACCGGCCTTCGCTCGTTTCCGCTCTGGCCAAGGCGATGGACAAGGCTGGGCGGCAGGTGCCGTGTTTCGTTCAGGTGAATATCGGTGCCGAACAACAGAAGGGCGGCTGCGCGATTGCCGATCTTCCTGCCTTGCTGGATCGCGCCCGTGAGGCAGGATTGCCTGTGATTGGCCTGATGTGCGTGCCGCCGCTGGAGATCGAGCCGGCTCCGTTTTTTGCCCTGCTCGACAAGCTGGCGGGCGACCATGGCTTACCGGGGCGCAGCATGGGGATGAGCGGTGATTACGAAACCGCGATCATGCTGGGTGCCACGCATGTCCGGGTCGGCAGCGCATTGTTCGGTTCGCGCCCGGCCTGAGTAAAAGGAAAACTGAGCAAAAAGGAAAAAGGGCACCCGGATCCAGGTGCCCTCCCCCCATGCCGTCCGATCCGATCTGGCGGATGCGGCCGGTTATTGCATTCAGAAGCTGTAGCGGACTTTCACGCCATACATGCGCGGGGCGCCATATATGGTCGAGTTGACCAGCAGATTGTCATATGTGTTGGCATTGCTGGTGCGATACAGCTTGTTGGCGAGATTGTTGCCGAAGACAGTGATGTCGATCGGCGTGCCGCCGACACCCTTCCATGCGATGGAACCGTTGAGCAGCCCATATGCGTCGAGGACCGATCCGGGCTGGGTGATGTTGTCACCCATCGGCGCGGTGCCTTGCTTGGCGACATGCGAGTAGTTGGCGTAAAATGCCAGCGTGCCCATGTTCTCGCCAAGCGGCACGTCCAGCGAAGCATAGATATTGTAGATGTAAGGGGTCGAAAACTGGAACGGGCGGCATGAGAAGTCCGCTATATCGCCCGGATTGGCCAGCCCGTCGCAGGCCTGTGTCGGGGCGAATACCACCTGCTGGAACTTCTTGTAGTCGGCGTCGGTGTGGGAAAAATTGCCCCCGATTTCCAGCCCCTGCACGGGGCGCATCGACGCTTCGATCTCAATGCCCTGAATCGTGGCCGTGGCGTCGAGAGTGCGGGCGCCGCTGGCTCCGGTATCCGGGTTGTAATCGCCGGTCGGGCGCTGGATGTTCTTGTAATCCGAATAGTAATAGGTGGCGTTGAACTTCAACGGTACGTCACCGATGTGCCAGTCGGACTTGAAGCCGACTTCGTATGTGGTCAGTTCTTCCGGGCTGAAAGTCCGTGTTTCGGGCCGCACGGCGAAGGTATTGAACCCGCCGGATTTGTAGCCTTTGCTGATCTTGCCATAAAGCAGCAGATTGCTCATCGGCTTGTAATCCAGACCAACCGTCCAGGTTGCGGCCTTGCTTTTCAATGTGGCGCTGAAACCGCAACGATCCAGAACCTCGCCCAGCGGCACTGCCGGATTCGGGGTCAGCCCATTTTCAAGGCAGTTGGCAGTTCCCGAGGGCGTGTCGGGGAACCATGTGATCGCGAAGCCTTCCACGGTATCCCAGGTGTAGCGATAGCCGCCGGTCAGGCGCAGACTGTCGAGCGCGGGCGCAAATGTTCCGAAATCAAGCGTGGCCTGAGCATAGACCGCGTCGGATTTGTTCGAAACGCCAGTGATCGACTGGGCGAATTCACAGAGCCCGGTGTAGAGTGCAGGGCAGTAATTGACGGAGGACGAAAGCCAGTCGCTGCCCGGTTTGGCGTTATAATGGAAGAAGCCGACCGTGTAGTTCAGCTTGTTTGCCAATGCCTGGCCCTGAAGCTGAAGTTCCTCTGTGAACTGCTTGATATCGTCGCGTTGGGAATCGCGATCGGTTTCCGCATTGAGATAGCCGTAAAGTGGCAGGCCAAATTCGGACAGCCCTGGAATCGTCGTGGCGGTTGGTGTGCCGGCGCTCTGATTCAGTTCGTATTGCTGCAAAGGGGTCGCGTCCTGATCGCCCGCATAATTGTCCTTCAGGCGCTGGTAGCTGACGATATTGCGCAGTGTCAGATTATCGGTGATGTCGAACGTGGTGGTATTGATGATCCCCCACAGCTTGATCGTGCTGAAGAGATCCGCGCTGAGACGCGTCTTGCGCGGTCCGATTTCGTGCGCGATTTCGGTCTGGCGGCGATAGACGTTGCAGTTGACCGCCAGGGCTCCGAATGTTTCGCCGGTGTCGGCGCAGAATCCGACGCCTTTCAACCCGTCGATATTGAACCGGTCATGGATAAAGCCGGTGCCGTTGTTCGAGGATTTGGACCCATAGAAGACCGTCAGGTTCTCAAGCCGCTCCACCGGTTTCATCAGGACGCTGACCCGGCCTGAGTACCAGTGCAGATCGTCGCGACGCTTGTCGAAGATGAGGTCCTTGGTGAAGCCGTCGCGATCTTGGTAGGCACCCGCGGCCCGGATCATCAGCTTGTCTTCGATCAAGGGCAGATTGATTGCCCCTTCGATCCCCTTGAAGTCGTAGTTGCCGTAACTGCCTTCGATATACCCTTCAAGCTCGTTGGATGGCTTGCGCGGGACGAACAGAACGGCGCCCCCCGTCGTGTTGCGACCAAACAGTGTCCCCTGCGGCCCCGACAGGACCTGAACGTTTTCCAGATCAATGAACAGGCCGGGCGCGCCCTGAAGGTTGAGTGTGACCGACGCGGGCAGCGGCACTTCCGCGAAGTATTGCGCCACGGCGGGGGAAGAGAGGAAGCCGGTCGACTGACCACGGATTGAGAACGATTGTACGTCGCGGCTCGCCTGGCCCTGATTGCCGACCACCAGGGACGGGGCCGCACCATAAAGATCCTGCGGCTGGTTGACGTTCATCTGTTTCAGCCGCTCGTCAGAGAAGGCGGAGATTACGATCGGCACATCCTGTGCACGTTCTTCACGGCGTTGTGCCGTCACGATGATTTCGCTGTTGCTGATGCCCCGGTCGTTCGATTGCGCCATGGCTGGTGAAGTGACGGCGACAGCGGCGGCACCGCACAGATAGGCCGCCATTCTCCTCGAAATACGCATACCCTCTCCTCCAATTAATTAATTATAATAATTATTCAATGGTGTGAGGTATATGTGAGGTGCATGGTTTTGTTATTGCACCTTGAAACGGATTAATTCGCCTTCACAATGCTCCCACCATTGTGAAATGAGGATGATGACGGATTATATGATAGTCAATTTTAATTATTACTTGTAATTATCATCCATCGTGCGTGAAGTTTTCATGCAACACACGCAGGCCGGGGGGCTTTTACTGCGGATGCGAACGATGATTCTCGCAGGTGCAGCAGAAATGGCGTCGTAGGGCATTTACGCATGAATTGCGGGGAATAGCCGGTTATGCCGGACGCGCGCACCATCTGGGCAAAGCGTAAAAGCGAATTGTTGCACGTGCCAGTTTTATCGGTGATTGCCGTTGCTCCACTCCAGCTTGCCAAGGCTTTGGATCAATCTGGCGTGGGGAGAATAGCGATAAAGCCTTTGTCCTTGGACCAAATTACAGGACCAAGCGCATCGCGCATGAGCACGGGGCCCTGAAAGCCCGCGGCAAAGGCAACTTCGTTCTTTTTCTTGTCGGTGGCCGTTGTGTATTGCGCGGGAGTGAGCGCCAGCACTGCGGGCATGACAGTCTGTATGCGGGCGAAAGCTGCGATCAGCGCAGACTTGGCGTTTTGTCCATCGTTCATTGCCCAGCGGGCCACGTTCTCACCAGCTTCGTATGAGCACTTTTTGAGACGGACGACACTCATGACTCGTTGTGAAAATAAGGATTTGAGCCCTTCCGTCTCTGCCAAAGTAATGTCGGCGATGACCTGGATTTGCGTAAAATCCTGAGACATTTGATAGCGATAGGTGATCAGGCCAATCTGATCGGATGAATGCGCTTCGGCAAGCTCGCCAACGGTAGCAAAAACGCCACCTGGCACACGCTCGATTGCGGAGGGATTGAACCAATCGGTTGCGCTGATTGCGCTTCGAGTAGTTTCAAGCGCCAGGCTAGGGACATCAAACCCTTCCAACACATGAGTCAATGGTGCGATGGCAGCCTCAGCACGTTCGCTTGCGTTAGCCGTCATGATCCTGCGTCTATCGCGATCTATGCTTGCAATGAAGGGCTCGCCGAATAACCCACCGCTCCAGGAGCCAGGTAGAATGGCGCCGATGTCGACAGAAATTCCGAGCTTTTCCTGTGGCACCATGACAGCGACCGGCCGCGAAGTTGAAAGGCGCCGCTCTTCTTCAGGAAACCCCCGGCTCAGGCCCGCATGAAGGGGCTGGATCGGTGCAAGCGCCAGAAGCAAGACCAGTAGCTTCCTCAAGCATTCCTCCATCGAGCTGTGGCTGTGATTATTCGCGCAGAAAGGCTAGCTAAAGGCGGCTCGAATATTCCAGAAAGTTCCTGGTGAATGCCTGGCGAAGGTCTTCGTCTGCTTCCTCTATTTCATCTGCAGTCTTGGGAGGGAAATGTGAAAGGCCATTGCCTCCACGACCCTTGATCATTTTTGTTATGCTCTTCCCCTCACGGAAATCTTTGTAAATGAAACGGTTATTTAGTGATCGTCCGTAAATTACCTTCTTCAGATACAAATTTTGGGTGACGAGCAATTCGGCGTAACAGGATGCCGTTGAGTCAGTGAGGCGCGTCTTGGACTTGGTGGTAATGTCGCGGTCTGCAATCGGCATCTCATATAAAATCGTCGTATCGGCTGGCAGTTTCAATTCTTTAGCCAGATCGATAGATTCCAAGGCCTGGACCTGGAACTTTGGCCCGAGTGCGTCCTTCAGATATTCCGCTTCGGTAATGTTGCGATTTTTGTTGGCGGCGGCATCTGCAACTGCCCAAACTCCACCCAATCCGGTTAATAATGATGTGGTCTGCGCCTGACCCTCGACCGTTGGAAAGACATGGAGTTCGCAAACTGGTGTGGGTTCTACTGCTTCGGTGAGAGCTGGTACATCTGGCACGCCGATCTCTGCGGGAGTTTCCTGCGCAGCCTCCACACTTCCGCCCTGTGCCGAGACTTCCTCCTGTGCCGTTGCCGCCGAACCGGCAAGGAGTGCTGCCGCTAGACTGGCAGCAAGTGATATTCCACGCATCGCGCACCCTTCATTTGATCTTGCGATAGCGGATCGCGCAAGATGATGTACTTGGAACCAAAGTGTTCTCGACCGAATTTCATTAATAAAATTCAGTTGGGCAATTCTTGAATTTGTATGTTGGCTCGTAAATCGCAATGAGGACTATCGCCAGAGCTTTTCTATCCAAACTGGTTCAAAGTGTACCTTTGGAGACGATGGCAGCTATCACCTCCGATGGTGGCCACAGCCGTCCCTTCTTGCGCGCTCTCAAACTCGCAAGTCTCTCACCGCTGAATTGAACCACGCGGCCTAGATCGAGTATTCGGCAATCTTGCCGGTCTTGCCGTCGTCTGCCTGCTCGACCGCATTGGCGGCGGCAAGCAAGGTTTCCTCGATGGATTTCAGACGATCCGGGCGATCGAGCTTGTGGCCGAACAGGTCGGTAACATAGAACGTATCGGCTGCGCGCTCGCCATAAGTGGCAATATGCGCCGAATGGACGACAAGCTGCGATTCAAACAATGCCCGGGCCAAACGGTTGAGCAAGGCGGGACGGTCGCGGGCGTTCACTTCCACCACTGTGAAGCGGTTGGAGGCCTTGTTGTCGAACAAGACGCGCGGGCGGACGCTGAAGGCTTCGGAACGAATGCGTGCGGAAGGCCGCTTGGCCAGTTGGGGCACCAGTTCCACGCGATTTGCCAGAGCATCGGCAATGGATTTCTTGAGCCGGTTCAATTGGTCGCCCTCCATGAATGGGCGGCCCAGTGGATCCTGCACGAGGAAATTGTCGACTGCCTTGCCGTTACGGGCGGTGTGGATATGCGCATCGATGATGTTGCCGCCGGCCAGATGGATGCCGCCGGCGATGCGGTAAAACAGTCCGGGGTGGTCGTTGGAAATGACCGTGACCAGCGTGGCCCCGCGAGCCGGGTAGTATTCGCAATGGATCGATAGCGCGTCTTCCAGTTCGCGCGCGGCGCGGAACTGGACAAGATTGAGGGCAATGATGTCTTCCGGTTCGGCGATCCAGTATGCGTCGCCCAACAGCTTGCCGACACCATCGATCAGATCTGTCTTGTCACTCAGCAATTTGCTGACGGCGTCTTTCTTTGCGTCGACCCGTTCCTTGCGGCCGAACTGCTTGTGCCCGAGCCGCAGCTGCTCCTCTGCCAGATGATACAGGTCGCCGATCAGCTGGCGTTTCCAGCTGTTCCATGTTCCAGGGCCAACCGCCCTGATGTCGACGATGGTGAGCAGGGTCAGCTGGCGCAGACGGTCCAGCCCTTGAATCAACCCGACGAAGTCCGCGATCGTCTTCGGGTCGGCGAGGTCGCGCTTGAACGACGTCGCGCTCATCACGAGGTGATAACGCACGAGCCAGCTCACCAGCTCCGTCTCCCCCTCGTCCAGACCGAAACGGGGGCAGAGCTTCAGCGCCACTTCGGCGCCGAGCACGGAATGGTCGCCGCCGCGACCTTTCGCGATATCGTGCAGGAGCACGGCGACGTAGCTCACCCGCCGCGAGGCGACCTTGTGAATCAGCCCGCAGGCCAGCGGATGATCTTCCTTCAGTTCGCCCCGCTCGATTCTGGCGAGCAGGCCAATGGCCCGAATGGTGTGTTCGTCCACTGTATAGTGATGATACATGTCGAACTGCATCTGTGCATTGACGCGGCCGAAATCGGGAACGAACCGCCCGAATACTTCAGCCTCGTTCATCCAGCGCAGAACTGTTTCCGGATCGTTGTGGCCGGTCAGAACGTCCAGAAACAGCGCATTGGCACGCGGGTCACGCCGCACTTTTGCGTCGATCAGTTTCACGTCGCGTGTGGCCATGCGCATGGTTTCGGCGTGGATCTCCAGACCTTCCGCCTCTGCAATGGCGAAGATCTCGATCAGCCGCACCGGATCTTTCTGAAACCAGTCGTCCGATGGCGCGCGCAATTTGCCGCCGAATACAGTGTAGCCCTTGAGCTTGCGCGGCCGGGCGCGAAAGCCGGCGAGAATGCCGCGCGGTGTCTTCGCCGTGAACTGTTCATCCAACTGGGCAAGGAACATGGCGGTCAGGTTGCCGACCCGCTTTGCCTGCAGGAAGAAGAATTGCATGAAGCGTTCGACCGCGCTCTTGCCGGGGCGGTCGGCAAAATTCATTCGTCGGGCAACTTCGCGCTGAAGATCGAAAGTCAGCCGGTCCTCTTCCCGGCCCGTGATCGTGTGCAAGTGACACCGCACCGCCCAGAAGAAGTTTTCGGCCCGGCGGAACGCGCGATATTCCTGCCGGGTCAGCAAACCGACATCGACCAACTCGGCCGGGGTGCGGACCTTGTAGATATATTTGCCGATCCAGTAGAGCGTGTGGAGATCGCGCAGGCCGCCCTTGCCTTCCTTCACGTTGGGTTCGACCACGTAGCGGCTATCGCCCAGGCGCTTGTGCCGCGCGTCGCGCTCCTCAAGCTTTTCGGAAACGTACTGACGCTCGGTTCCGGCGACGACTTCCGCGAAGAAGCGTTTGTTCGCTTCTTCATACAGCGGCTGGTCGCCCCAGACGTAGCGGCCCTCCAGCATGGCGGTCCGGATCGTCAGGTCGCCCTTGGCCATGCGGACCATCTCGTCTAGCGAGCGGCTGGAATGGCCGACTGTCAGCCCCAGGTCCCACAGGAAATAGAGCATTGCCTCGATCACCTGCTCGCACCAGGCGGTTTGCTTGCCGGGAGTGAGAAATGCGATGTCGACGTCTGAATGGGGCGCCATTTCGCCGCGCCCGTATCCGCCGACGGCCATGATCGACAGGCGTTCGCCGGTGGAGCGGTTCGCATTGGGATAAACGTCGGTCACGACATGGTCGTGGATAATGCGCACCAGCTGATCGATCAGGAAAGCTTGTGCTTCTGCGCAATCGTGGCCTGCAGAAGGCTTTTCCGCCAGACGGCGGGCGATTTCGCCGCGCCCCTTGTCCAGCGCTTCCCGCAGCAAGGTGAGAACCTGAGGGCGCGCACGCTGGCCTTCATCGCCGACCGCGTCCGCGATCGCCGTGCTCAGCCCACGCCGGTCGACGACCGCGCGCTGGTTGGGAATTCGCAGAACGCTCATGCCCGTTCCTCGCGATCTGGCGCGCGCGTTGCGTCGCACGCCGGGTCATATCCTTCGGTCTTCACTGTCAACGCATAGGGAATAGGCTTTCTCCCGTTGCCAGCCTATGCCACATAGCCGGCACTTACAGATCAATGCTCTAAGGGGTTCGCCGCTTGCTGTCACTATTGGCCGAAGCCACGCAACATATGCCGCTGATGTGGGAAGACCTCGGGCTGCGGCCCGGCATCGATCTGGGCTTCTTCACGCTGCGCTTCTATTCCCTCGCTTATCTTGCAGGAATCCTGCTGGGTTACTGGCACTTGAGCAAGATGGTGAAGGCCCCTGGCGCGCCGATGGCGCAGCGGCATGTCGATGACCTGTTTTTCTATTGCACGCTGGGAATCATTATTGGCGGCCGTTTGGGATACGCCACGTTCTACCAGCCGTCCCTGTGGGCCAATCCGGCGGATCTGCTCAAGCTGTGGCAAGGCGGAATGAGCTTCCATGGCGGATTGACCGGTGTGTTGCTGGCAATCGCATGGGTCAGCTGGCGCGGTGGTCTCTCTTTCCTGCGGGTCGCCGACTACATTGCCGTCAACGTGCCGTTCGGCATGATGTTCGGGCGGATCGCCAACTTCATCAATGGCGAACTCTGGGGACGGCCAAGCGATGTTCCCTGGGCAATGGTCTTTCCCGGCGCGGGGCCGCTGCCCCGCCACCCCAGCCAATTGTATGAGGCTGCATTGGAAGGGGCCCTGCTGATGGTCGTTCTGCTGCTCCTGTTCTGGAAGACGCGCGCGCGCTGGCGTCCGGGCTTGCTGGTGGGCACTTTTACCGCGGGAATCGGAATCGCACGGTTTTCCGTCGAATTCTTCCGCGAACCGGACGCGCAGCTTGCTGAATTCGCGCTGCGTACGGGGCTGTCGATGGGGCAATGGCTGACATTGCCGTTGATCGCCCTTGGTCTGGCGGTTGTCGTGCGCTCCCTGATCAAGCCTGCGATGGGGGCCGCCGGGAGCGGTGCGGGCAAAGGCGTGTCCGAGCCCGCATGAGCGGTGACGCGGAGGAAGCTGGGCTGGCCGCTACGTTCCGCCGGCTGATCGTCAATACCGGCCCGATCAGCATGTTGCAGTACATGGGCGAGGCGAATGCCCGCTACTATGCCTCGCGCGATCCGTTCGGATCGGCGGGCGATTTCATCACCGCGCCTGAAATCAGCCAGATGTTCGGGGAACTGATCGGACTGTGGCTGGCCGATATGTGGATTCGCGGCGGTCGTGCGGAGCCTGTCCATTACGTCGAGCTTGGACCGGGGCGGGGGACACTGGCGCGAGATGCCTTGCGGGCGGCGCAACGGTTCGGCCTGCGGCCACGTATCCATTTTATCGAAAGCTCGACCGCCCTGCGTGCACTGCAACTGGCATCGGTGCCCGATGCCTTGTGGCATCACGATCTGTCGTCCGTACCCATGGAAGGGCCGATCCTGCTGGTTGCCAATGAATTCCTCGATGCCTTGCCTGTCCGCCAGATGGTCAGGGTGGCCGGAGGCTGGCGTGAACGGATGGTCGGGCTGGAAGGGGATCGTTTCGTCCCTGTGGCGGGAGATCGCCCGATGGATGCCGCGATACCCGACGATCGGAGGAATGCACACGAAGGCACGATTGTCGAAACCTGCCCCGGCGCGGCCGCAACAGTGTTCGAAGTGGCGGGGCGGCTCGCCCGCCAGGGTGGGGCGGCCCTGTTCATCGATTACGGTTACGATCAGGTCCGTTATGGCTCGACATTGCAGGCGGTCAGGGCCCATCGCAAGGTCGACCCCTTCGAGACGCCGGGAGAAGCGGACCTGACCGCGCTGGTCGATTTCGCGACCATGGCCCAGATCGCCCAATCGCGCGGTGCCCGCTGTCTGGGAACCGTTGGGCAGGGGTACTGGCTCAAGGCCTTGGGGATCGAAGCGCGGGCGGACGCCCTTGCCAAATCCAGCCCGGAACAGGATGCAGCCATTCGTGCGGCACTGGACAGACTGACCGGGGACGATCAGATGGGCAGCCTGTTTAAGGTCATGGGGCTGGCAGGCCCGGGCTGGCCGGAAGGAGCCGGCTTCGCCTAGCAAACTCTATGCCGCTGGCCCCGGGAGAGCCGAGCCGCAGACGTGCGATCACACGTCCAGATTGGCGACGTTGAGCGCGTTTTCCTGAATGAAGTCGCGGCGGGGTTCCACCACGTCGCCCATCAGCCGGGTGAAGATCTCGTCCGTCACGTCCGCGTCTTCGACTTTCACTTGCAGAAGTACGCGATTGTCGGGATCGAGCGTGGTTTCCCAAAGCTGCTCGGCGTTCATTTCGCCCAAGCCCTTGTAACGGGAAATCGACAGCCCCTTGCGGCCATTGGCCAGTACGGCTTCGAGCAAGGCGATCGGACGAGTGATGGCGCCGTTTGTCGACACAGGGCGCGCGACGGGGGTGTCGCCATCCTCGTTGTCGTCATCCGCCACGGGTTCGGGCTCCGGCGCTTCTTCCGCGTTGCCTTTCACGAGGTAGGCGGGGGCGTTGTAAACGTCGACATTCTCGCTGGCGAGACGGGCGAGTTTGCGGGCTTCGGCACTGGTGACAAAGCTGGCTTCGATCAGGTGATGATCGGTGACGCCGCGCCAGAGTCGCTCCACGCGAATTGCGCCATCTTCGCCCAGCGATGCGCTCCACCTGGCTTCGGTGTCGTTCATCTGCAGCCGCTCCGCCCCCCGGACCAGCGCGGCCTCGCGCGCTTGGTCCGACGCTTCGGGATCGAATGCACCGGCCAGGGCAAGCGTTTCCACGATCATCGGATCGTAGCGCCGGGGCACGAAGCCCATCAGGCTGCGCAGTCGCATGGCATGTTCGACGAGCGCTTCCAGTTCGGCGCCGCCGCGGGCCCCGCCGGTCGTTTCCAGCACACGGCCTTGCAGGCCGGCATCGACCAGATAGCGGTCAAGCGCGGCGTTATCCTTGAGATAAACTTCGCTGCGGCCCTTCGCCACTTTGTAAAGCGGAGGCTGGGCAATGAAGAGATGCCCGGCCTTGATGATGTCGGGCATCTGGCGATGGAAGAATGTCAGCAGCAGCGTGCGGATATGCGCGCCGTCCACGTCGGCGTCGGTCATGATGACGATCTTGTGGTAGCGCAGCTTTTCGAGATTGAACTCGTCACGGATACCAGTGCCCATGGCCTGGATCAGGGTGCCGACTTCCTTCGATCCGATGATCCGGTCGAAACGTGCCCGCTCGACATTCAGGATCTTGCCCTTGAGCGGCAGGATCGCCTGGAAGTGCCGATCGCGGCCCTGTTTGGCCGAACCGCCAGCGGAGTCGCCCTCGACCAGGAACAGTTCGGATTTGGCGGGATCGCGTTCCTGGCAATCGGCCAGCTTGCCCGGCAGGCTGGCGATGTCCATCGCCCCTTTGCGCCGGGTCAGTTCGCGGGCCCTGCGCGCCGCTTCGCGGGCGGCAGCGGCGTCGATGATCTTCTGGACGATAGACTTTGCATCAGCGGGGTTTTCTTCCAGCCATTCGCTCATCTTGTCGCTCATCAGGCTCTCGAGCGGCTGACGCACTTCGGACGAAACCAGCTTGTCCTTCGTCTGGCTGCCGAACTTGGGATCGGGCAACTTGACCGAAACGATTGCGGTCAAGCCTTCGCGCATGTCTTCCCCGGCAAGAGAGACCTTTTCCTTCTTCAGCATGCCCGAACGGTCGGCATAGTTGTTAAGCGTGCGAGTCAATGCCGCGCGAAAAGCAGCGAGATGCGTGCCGCCGTCCCGTTGCGGGATGTTGTTGGTGAAGCACAGCACGTTTTCGTAGTAGGAATCGTTCCATTCCAGCGCGACGTCGATACCGATCCCGTCCTTTTCGGCAGAGATGGCGATTGGCTCCGGAATCAGGGCCTGCTTGTTGCGGTCGAGCCATTTGACGAAAGCGGCGATTCCGCCCTCGTAATACAGGTCGTGCTCCTTGGTTTCCTCATGCCGCTTGTCGCGCAACAGGATGTGCACGCCGGAATTGAGAAAGGCGAGCTCGCGGTATCGATGTTCGAGCTTTTCGAAATCGTATTCGGTGACGTTCTTGAACGTGTCCGTGCTGGCCAGGAAGGTTACGCGTGTCCCCTTCTTGCCGGCCGGGGCATCCCCCACGGTTTTCAACGGCGCTTCGGCATCGCCATGGCGGAAGCGGATCTGGTGCTCCTTGCCGTCACGCCATACGGTCAGTTCCAGCCATTCGGACAGGGCGTTGACGACCGAAACGCCGACGCCGTGAAGCCCGCCGGACACCTTGTAGGCATTGTCGTCCGACGTGTTCTCGAACTTCCCGCCCGCGTGGAGTTGGGTCATGATCACTTCGGCCGCGGACACGCCTTCTTCCTGGTGAATGTCGACCGGAATCCCGCGCCCGTTATCCTCGACCGAGACGGACCCGTCGGGATTGAGTTCGATGAGCACCAGATCGCAATGACCGGCCAATGCCTCGTCAATCGCGTTATCGGATACTTCGAATACCATGTGGTGCAGACCGGACCCGTCGTCCGTGTCGCCGATGTACATCCCCGGCCGTTTGCGGACCGCATCCAGCCCTTTGAGAACCTTGATGCTTTCCGCGCCGTAGGTGTTGGTATTCATGCCGCTGTTTTCGGGTGTCTCTGCCATGCGGCCGGTATAGGCATTCCGGCGCATATTAGAAAGCTTTGTCACCTGCCATCCACAGCGAAATGCCGGATCGGGTGGGCGGGTGCTGGCGGCGGCAGGACCGATTTTCCGCCAGAGTACAAAACGGCCGTTCCCCTCAGCAGGAGAACGGCCGTCTGCCGTTAGGGTTTGACATAGTTCCTGCTCAGATCAGTGTAGCGGTGAACAACATTCCACTGGTCGATGCCGCCACGAGGATCGGCAGGACACGCAAAGTGAAAGTGCGCATAAAGTCCTCCTTGTTTTCAATGGGATCCTTCGCTGCGTTCGTGCTACCGAAGGCCCGCACCGCAAATGTGCCTCGGCCCCCTATTTCGCAATCGCAAAAAAGTCGCGATATGTTGCGTATTTTGCAACATATTCCCAAATTTCTTGGATTCATGCGAAAAACTGCCGGTTTTTGTATGAATGCCGGAGCCTCAAGCCCAGTCGTTCCACCCCCTCCTGTTGCATTGCAGCATCACATTTCATGCTGCGATGCAGCAAAACATTCCGAGGCGGTATGTGCGATGCGCTTGAAAGGTGCGGAAATTCTGTGGCACCAACGCGAAACCATGCTGCCACAGGGGCAATGACCATGAAACGCAAGCTGTACGAAGAGCTTCTCGAACCGCTCGAACTCGAGCTGGTCGCCATGGCCCGCTGGGCAAGAGCGAAGGGTGAGCGTATTTGCGTGCTGTTCGAAGGGCGCGACACGGCGGGGAAGGGCGGCGCGATCAAGGCCGTGTCAGAGCGAATCAATCCGCGGCAATGCCGTGTGGTGGCCCTGGCAAAGCCGAATGAAGAAGAGAGCGGGCAATGGTACTTCCAGCGCTATGTGCGCCACCTGCCATCCGCAGGGCAGCTCGTCCTGTTCGACCGTAGCTGGTATAACCGGGCAGGCGTCGAACATGTGATGGGGTTTGCCGACGAAGATCAGGTCGAGGCATTCCTCAAGGCCGCGCCGGTCTTCGAAAAGATGCTGGTGGATGACGGGATCCGCCTGTTCAAATACTGGCTCAGCTGCGATCAGGAAAAGCAGGAAGAACGCTTCACGGAAAGGCTGGACGATCCGCTCAAGCGCTGGAAGCTCTCACCGATCGATGTGGCGGCGCGAACCCGTTACGCGGACTATACGGCGGCCCGTGAACGAATGTTTGCCGCAACCAACACTGAATGGGCACCCTGGACGGTCGTCGATTTCAATGACCAGCGGCATGGGCGGCTCACGCTGATCCGCGATTTGCTGGATCGGTTGCCGGAAACGAAAGTCCCGCCTGACGCGATAGACTGGCCGGAACTCGACCATGAACCGCTGACAGAGGATTTCTGCCTGCTCAAGCCGATCAAGCCGTTCCCGCTTCACAAGAAGGGATAGGCCAGAAGGCTGCGGGCAGGGGCGTGCCGCAAACGATCAGCTATTCGATGCCGGCTCGCCCCCTTCGAGCACTTGCCGGAGTACGGCAACGCGTTTGCGCGCCTCGGTCCAGTCCCGTTCGGGATGCTGTTTCATGTTCTCCAGCAAAGAGTGGAGTTCGTTCCTGCGGTCTTGTTCGGTGACCTGTTCCATTGTGCTTCCTCCGTTCTGGCCTTCTACAAGGCCAACGTGGCATGCCGCGCATTGTTCCGCATAGTCTGAGTGTGGGGCCTGAGTTGCGGGCCCTGAGTTGCAGACATGCCGCGTCGGACAGACGGAACGGGGCTATCGTCGCGACTGGGGTTGGGTTAGGCTCCCTTCCCGCAACAGTACATGGAGGCAGGCAAGGTGGCCGAGTTCGACGATCAGGGGCGCCCCAAGGGGCCGGACGGCCCGTCCGCCAGAACGGTGAAGCCGCCTCGGGTGGCGAGTGGGCAGACCACAGCGTCCACATTCGCGTTCAACCGGCCGACTATCATCAGCCTGCTTTATCTGGGATCGTGCCTTCTGTTCGTCACGGGCATCATCGGTCTGGTGCTGGCCTATGTCTGGCGCGGGGAACCGCACGAAGACTGGGAAAGCTCGCACTACACGTATCTCATCCGCACCTTCTGGCTCGGTCTGCTCGGTACGGTGGTCAGCACGTTGCTGATGATCGTCCTGATCGGTTTCATCCTTCTGGCGGGCGTGGCCATTCTCGTGATCGTGCGTTGCGTGTTGAGCCTGGTGGCGGCGCAGAAGCAGCAGCCGATGCCCAATCCGGAAACCTGGTTCGCCTGATCGGCGACACCGCCATGCGCATTTTCGCGCTGTTTCGGCATTCTTTCTCGCCTTGCCGCGTACGCGGTGCGCCCGGTCGCAGGGTGGGGAGCGGGTCCGGACTTGCCACGTTTAGCCGGCACCCAACTGACAGAAAAAGGATGTCACAATGCGTAAATTCGCCATTCCCGCTTTCGCTGCCGCAGCTCTGACCGCTTTGGCCGCGGGTTCGGTCTCCGCCCAGGAAGCCAGCGCCCCGCCCGCCGATCCTGCCCCTGAAGCTGCGCCAGCGGAAACGGGTGATGCCACCGCTGCCCCTGCGGATGAACCGGCTGCTCCCGCCGGCGACGAACAGGCTGCGCCCGAAAGCGCGGAATAATCTGCCGCTACGGGGGGCTGGGCGGTTTGTGGCCTGCCCCCACCCGGCCCCGATCGGGTCGGCACAGCTAAAACGGAAGAGCCGGGCTTGTCCCGGCTTTTTCTTTGCCTGCACTGCTCTGAACGTGTGAGCGGCGACGGCTGCGGTTGACGGAAATGGCCGTCAATGTGTCCGGGGATATCCATTACCGTCAGATACTTGCCAGCCATTGTGTGTGACCTTCCGGAAATGCGCGAAATCGCTGGGCTTCGGAAGCGGGGTATCAGTGCGATGGGCATGGCCTGACCATGGCAGGCGTGTGCGCTGTAGGAAAACGATAGCGGTTGAGAGCGAGTGGTCCGTCAGGAGGTTCCCGGTGCGGAACCGTGTGCCGGCTTGGCCGCCCATGGATTGACATGTTCCTGATGGGGTGCCGGCTTGTCCGCCTTGGACGTATCGTCCGGTTTGGGCACGGAGCAATAGGCCGTCAGCAGGACCCCTGCCGCCCACCACAGAGCCTTCCAGCGGCTGGCGAATACGGATGTGAGGCGGGGGCCGAACATGGCCGCAATATCGCATGCGGCGGTTAACGGAGAGTGGAGACACGGGCATAGATGCTCTCTCGCTCCCGGTCGGTGGAGATCCGGTCTAGCGGCCTATCATCCAGGCCGTCAGCGCAGCCAGTGCGACGGCCTGAAGCGCGGCGATCATGTGCAGATTGGAGCAGAACGGTTGCTTGCGGGTCTTGTGTCGGAACAGGTGCCGCGCAGCATAGGCTCCCGGCGAGCCGCCTGCAAAAGCCCACAAGAGCAGCGTCTGCTCCGAAATCCGCCGCCTGCCCGCTTCGGCCAGCATCTTGTCGATCCCGAAAGCGGCGAAGGCGATGAAATTAATCGCGATAAGGTAAGTGGCAATGTTGGCCGGAGTCAGGAGAGGCAGCAAGGTTCGCATGGCAACCGGCCCCTAATGCGGCGATCCCTTATGAAAGATGAAAGCACGCGTGCCGCCCGCGTCGGCTCCATTACATTTCTGGTAACGGAATGGGCGATAAGCAAAAGCAATGGGCAAGGTGACACGCTTCGATCCGCACCACCGCCGGGGGCGCAGGCAAGGCAGGCGGGTGGCAGGCTATCGCAAGCAAGCGCCACGCAGCTCGCGCAATCGGCGGCGGACCTGGGGGCGAGCTCTTTCCGGCGCGCGCCCGTTCCTGTTGCTCGTCGGGTTGATTGCGGTGGCAGTCGTTCTGCGCGATGGCGCCGCCTTCGAGCCGCCTGCCTATCTCCAGACGGAACCGGAATGGGTCGATGGGCAGTTCACCCGCTGCGGGCCGGGGCGAGGACATTATTGCGTGTTTGATGGCGATACGTTCAAGCTGGGCGATCGCAAGATACGGGTCGTCGGGATCGACACGGCGGAAGTTCGCGCGCGTTGCCCGGCAGAGGCCGCGCAGGCAGAGGCATCCACAGCCGCCCTGCAACACTGGCTCAATCGCGGTCCTTTCGCGATGACTGCCCGGATTGACGATCCGACGGATCGCTACGGACGGAATCTCAGGATCATGAAGCGGAAGGCCCCGGACGGGACCGAAGATCGCCTGGCCGATTTCATGCGTAACGAAGGTGGCGCGCGTCGTTACCTTGGCGGCTATCGTGGGGGTTGGTGCTGAGGCACATGGTAAGGAGAGGGCGATGGCGACGCTGAGCTGGGAATGGTGGCTGGGGCTGGCGGCGTGGACGCTGGTGGTATTCCGCATTGGTATTGGCGTGGGGGCGTTTGGCGCGCGCGCGGGATCGGATTCAGCCTATTGATCCGGCGCGCATTCCCGCAGACGTGCAGGCGCGTATCCGCGACCTCTTGCGGGATCACCGCAAGATCGAGGCAATCAAGCTTCTGCGCGAAGAAACGGGCTGCGGCCTTGCCGAAGCGAAAAAGACCATCGACGCGATTCCGCAATCAATCTGACTTGAGGAGCGGCCCTATCGGGAGGCCGGAGTGGGGTATGGTGCAGCGAAGCGCCTTCTCCTCCGGCCCGGCCCATTACTCCGCCGCCTGCGTCGCTCCATTCCCGCGATCGCTGAACATGTCCGGCTCGCCATCGTCGCCTGCATCCTGCTCGTTGGCGGCCTTGGCCTTGCGGCGCTGGTCGAAGCTGGCCCAGACGTCCTGCCAGTTACCCTTGGTCGCACCCTTTGAATATTCGGTCGCGCGGGTTTCGAAGAAATTGGCGTGCTCCACCCCGTTCAGCAGCGGGGCGAGCCAGGGCAGCGGATGGTCGTCGACCATGTAGATCGGGTCGAAGCCGAGCTGATCCAGCCGCCAGTCCGCGATGTAGCGGATGTATTTCTTGATTTCCTTGGCCGTCATGCCAGGCACCGGGCCGTCTTCGAACGCGAGATCGATGAATGCATCTTCCAGCCGGACCGTCTTCTGGCAGCAGTCGATGATGTCTTCCTTCACCGCTTTGGTCAGGCAACCGCGTTCCTTGGTGAAGGCATGGAACAGCCGGGTGATCCCTTCGCAGTGCAGGGATTCGTCGCGTACGGACCAGGTCACGATCTGGCCCATACCCTTCATCTTGTTGAAGCGGGGGAAGTTCATCAGCATGGCGAAGCTGGCGAACAGTTGCAGCCCTTCGGTAAAGCCGCCGAACATTGCCAGCGTACGGGCAATATCCTCGTCACTGTCGACACCGAACAATTGCAGGTAGTCGTGCTTGTCGCGCATTTCCTGGTATTCCAGGAACATGCCATATTCGCTTTCCGGCATGCCGATGGTGTCGAGCAGGTGAGAATAGGCGGCGATGTGAATCGTTTCCATGTTGGAGAACGCGGCCAGCATCATTTTCACTTCGGTCGGCTTGAACACGCGGCCGTACTTGTCGTGATAGCAATCCTGCACTTCGACATCGGCCTGCGTGAAGAAACGGAAGATCTGCGTCAGCAGGTTCCGTTCGTGGTCGGACAGTTTCTGTGCCCAGTCCCGACAATCTTCGCCCAGCGGCACTTCTTCCGGCATCCAGTGAACCTGCTGCTGCCGCTTCCAGAATTCGTAGGCCCACGGATATTCGAAGGGCTTGTAGGTCTTGCGGGCTTCGAGCAACGACATGTTGTGTCTCCGTGGGGGTGGCCGAACCCTCAATATAGGCACAACTGCCCGAATCTGTGAATCCGGAAACGCCCTTCGTCGGGGAAAAATCACGAAGATTTCATGTCGCGGCGATATCTGCGCGAAAAGGGGCGGGAAAGCGTGGGCCTACCCGCCCGCTCCATCGGCCCATGGCCGCGAAATCATTTCCAGAACAATCGCCCGTTCAGTCCGCGCCGGGTGCGGTTGCGCCACATCTGCACGTACATCCACAGGCCGGACACGCTGAAAAAGATCAGTGTGAGCCCGGAGAGGATGGAAATGATCGTACCGACCGGGCCGAAGCTTTCGCCGGAATGAAGGTGATGGAACAGCCCGACCAGCGATCCGAAGCCGCCCCGTTCGCCGCGCGGCGGCATGCAACGCCAGCCTTCCGGGCAGGTGAAGCCTTCGGGTGGGGCCGCAGCCACCGCCGGGCCGGGGGCGAATGAAGGCCAGAGTGTCGCAGCCTGGCTAAGTACGCCGGTGATTGCGATCCACAGCATGAAAATCCCGAAAAACACTGACAGCCAACGATGCCACTTGCGCATGGGAAATCCTTTCGAAGGAAGAGGACTTGCCTATGCGCCGTGGCCTGCCGGGCGGGCAAGTTGCGAAATGTCGAAAAGTGTATCGCGCCTGCACTGCACGGCTCGACCAGAGTTCCGGCAAGGGCCGAACGGACCGTGCCAGAGCCGCGATGAATCGAGGAACGCACCCCCCAACCCAACCGTTTATAGAACATAAGCAATTGGAAAGAGAGGAAAATATGTTTGAGAAACTACGGATCAAGGAACATATGGAAGTGGCCGATGCCAATGGCCAGCATGTCGGAACAGTCGATGAAGTCGAGAACGAGCAGATCAAGCTGACCCGCTCCGACAGCGGCGATCACATGCACCATTTCGTCGCGCTGGATGCCGTCGACAAGATCGACGACAACCGGGTCTATCTGAAGCAGGGTACGCTTGTTTCCTAGGCGGCCCCTCGTGGATAGCCCTGATATGCAAAGGCCCCGGTACTCCTGAGAGTGCCGGGGCCTTGCGTTATACGCAGAGGTGTTGCGGGTGAATGCAGCGCCTATTCCGGAAGGCCGAGCCCGCGCTTGAGTGCGGAAAGGCGCGCAGCCGCGAATTTCTGGCTGACGCCGGCTGTCGGCACGAAGCCGTCAAAGCCGTGGTAAGCACCGGGGATGACTGTGACTTCCGCCGGAACTCCGGCAGCAATCAGCCGCTTCGCATAATCGAGATCTTCTTCGATGAAGAGATCCAGTGCGCCGCATCCGATCCAGGCGGGGGGCAGGTTGGACAGGTCATCCACCCGGCTCGGGACGATGCTGCCTTCGGGCAACGTATCGGCGCCTGCCGGCTGGCCGAGCAGCGATTCCCACCCGAAGCGATTGCTGGATGCGGTCCAGACGAATTCGCCGAGGTGATCGGCGACCGCGCGGCTCGATCCGCTACGGTCGTCCAGCATGGGGTAAGTAAGCAACTGGAATGCGATGCGCGGGCCGCCCTGGTCGCGCGCGGCAATCGCCAGCATCGCGCTGTGCCCGCCGCCCGCACTTTCGCCGCCCACGGCAATGCGCGCCGGATCCACGCCCAGTTCCTTGCCGCCTTCACCGGCCAGCCAGACGAGCGCGGCATAATTGTCGGCCAGGCTGCCGTCGAACCGGGTTTCGGGGGCGAGACGGTATTCGACCGAGACGACCGGTATGCCGGTGGCCATCGCGGTTGCCTGTACACCGGCCGACATCTGGTCGACCGAGCCCATGACATAGCCGCCGCCATGAATGTGGAGATATGCGGGCCGATCCGTTGCACCCGGGTTGGGATCGACGACGATCACCTTGACGTCGGGCTGCCCGTCCAGGCCGGGGATCATGCGTTCCACCGGCTGCGGCGCGGGCGGTTCGAGCGGCACGAACAGCGACGGTTGGGACCGCATCGCGTCGAGCGGAATTGTCTGGAAATCGATATCGGGGAACTGGGCGAGCGGTTCGCGCAGTTCGGGGTCGACCATGTCGAGTGCCATCTGGTGCTATCCTCTTCGGGTTATCGTATTCTCAGGTGCGGCCTGGGGGTCAGACCGTGGCGCCTTTCCCGACCGGGTGGGCGGGCAAGGTCACGATCGCGGCCCGTGCAGGCTTGTCGGTATCGTTGCGCCAGCTATGCAATACGCCCCGATCCACCGCAAGGTCTCCCGCCTTGAGCAGCACCTCGCCGGTTTCGAGTTCCAGCACGATCTCGCCTTCGATCATGGCGATGTAATCAATCGTGTTCGTGGCATGCCAGAACTGATCCTGGCCGGGCGGGAATTCCATCATCATGAACAGGCTGCTGGCATTGTGCATCAGCTCGAAATCGAACGGCACATGCTTGCAATCGGCCTGCGCGGCATTGCTGGCAGGAACCGCATCGGTATGCCAGATGATCCCGCCCCACGCGCCGTCGAATGGTATCGGCGGGCCATCGAGCAGCACCGTAGAGCGGCCCTGCTCGTCGAGCCCGGTTACAACACGTCGGGTCATGGGAAACGACTCTCCCTCGTTCCTGCCGGATAGCGCCTGTCAGCGGGCCCTTACTGGCAGCTGAGGCATTCCTCGTAGTCGGTCTGAGCGCCCGCGGCGAGTTCGAACTTCGCGGCTTCGGCGGTATTGTCCGCTTCCACGCCACCGGCGAACCCGGCCCGCTGCACCGACTTCGACCGCAGGTAATAGAGCGACTTGATGCCCTTCTCCCACGCCTGGAAGTGCAGCATCATCAGATCCCACTTGTCGACATCGGCAGGGATGAACAGGTTGAGGCTCTGCGCCTGGTCGATGAAGGGCGCGCGATCGGCCGCGAATTCAAGCAGCCACCGCTGGTCGATCTCGAAGCTGGTCTTGTAGACGGCCTTTTCTTCCGGCGTGAGGAAATCGAGATGCTGGACCGAACCGCCGCGTTCGAGGATCGAGTTCCACACATTGGTGGAATCCTTCGATTTTTCCTGCAGCAGCTTTTCCAGATAGGGGTTTTTCACCACGAAGCTGCCCGACAGCGTCTTGTGCGTGTAGATATTGGCCGGGATCGGTTCGATACAGGCGCTGGTACCGCCGCAGATGATGCTGATCGACGCGGTCGGCGCGATCGCCATCTTGCAGCTGAACCGCTCCATCACGCCCATTTCCTCGGCATCGGGGCAGGGGCCGCGCTCGTTGGCGAGCATCATCGACGCTTCGTTCACCTTGGCGTTGATGTGCTTGAACATCTTGAGGTTCCACGCCTTGGCCATCGCGCTTTCGATGCCGATGCCCTTCGACTGGAGGAAGGAGTGGAAACCCATCACGCCGAGCCCGACGGAACGTTCGCGGCTGGCGGAATACTTGGCGCGGGCCATCTCGTCCGGGGCGCGGTCGATATAGTCCTGCAGCACATTGTCGAGGAAACGCATGACATCTTCGACGAACTGCTTGTCGTCGCGCCATTCGTCCCAGTTTTCGAGATTGAGCGAAGACAGGCAGCATACCGCCGTGCGATCGTTGCCGAGATGGTCGCGGCCTGTCGGCAAAGTGATTTCCGAACACAGGTTGGAAGTGGAAACCTTCAGCCCCAGTTCGCGGTGATGCCGCGGCATCGTCCGGTTCACGGTGTCGGAAAAGACGATGTAGGGTTCGCCCGTGGCAAGCCGGGTTTCGACCAGCTTCTGGAACAGCGAGCGGGCATCGACCGAGCCGCGCACCGATCCGTCCTTGGGGCTGCGCAGGTTGAATTCGGCCCCGTCGCGGACAGCTTCCATGAATTCGTCAGTCAGCAGCACGCCGTGATGCAGGTTGAGCGCCTTGCGGTTGAAATCGCCCGACGGCTTGCGGATTTCGAGGAATTCCTCGATCTCAGGGTGCGAAACGTCGAGATAGCAGGCCGCCGAACCGCGCCGCAGCGATCCTTGTGAAATTGCCAGTGTCAGGCTGTCCATCACCCGCACGAACGGAATGATGCCGCTGGTCTTGCCATTGAGGCCGACCGGTTCGCCAATGCCGCGGACCTGCCCCCAATAGGTGCCGATGCCGCCGCCGCGGGATGCCAGCCAGACATTTTCGTTCCAGGTGCCGACAATCCCTTCGAGGCTGTCGTCCACTGAATTGAGGTAACACGAAATCGGCAGGCCCCGCCCGGTGCCGCCGTTGGACAGGACAGGGGTGGCAGGCATGAACCACAGGTTCGAAATATAGTCGTAGAGCCGCTGGGCATGATCCTGATCGTCGGCGTAGGCATCGGCCACGCGGGCGAAAAGATCCTGAAATCCTTCACCGGGCAGGAGATAGCGGTCGATCAGCGTTTCCTTGCCGAACTCGGTCAGCCTGTCGTCGCGCGATGAATCGGTTTCGATCTTGAAACGGCGCGGACGCACACCCTTGCCGTTATCTTTCGTTTCGGCAGCGGCCTTGGCCACTTCGGCCATGACGCCTGCCATTGCCGCGCCAGCCTGTTCGGCCACCAACGCTTCGCTACCCTGATCCTTGTCGGTCATCGCAACAGCCGGGCCGCCGGTGGCAGCGCCGCTCCCTTTGCCGGTGGGGTTGGCCTCGCTTTCGAGGATCTGGTTATCAACATCCGTATCGAGGCCCATCGCCGCACCATCCCCAGTCCTGAAATCCATCATGTCCCCCGTCCGGATCCCGCATCGCGAACAACAGCTCTGGCAAGCCAGTGTTCCACTTTCGTTCGAATCAGCGGGCAAGTGCCCAGCCTATCAATTTCCAAGGCATGGGAGAGAAAAACTTATCCCCCGATTGTCCCTGGAGTCCTCTTGCCGGTGGATGCCGTGACACCCGAATCCCAGCCCATCCGCGGCTTTTGCGCGCCTCCGGCTGAATCTAGGTCTTGTAGGTCCCCCCAGCAATCGGACCACTAGCTATAGTGCCTCAAAGGGAATCCCGCGCAAGGGGATAAATGGGAATGAAACCATCGCAGGCAAGGAGCCGGGCGGGGCGGGAGTCCGCGACGCGTGGTCAAAGCTCCACTCGCGCGCCGCGCAAGAGTCTAAAAATATTTTTTTGTCCACTGCCCGCGACGACCTCGACTTTGGCCCTTATGAGGGGGCCGGCGAAGAAGAGAAAGGATCGGTGATGATCAATATCCTGGGTGCGATCATGTCGGGGCTGATCGTCGGTGCCCTGGCCCGCTGGCTCTATCCCGGTGTGGTGGCGATGGACTGGATACAGACCATCCTGCTGGGTATCGGCGGCTCGCTGTTCGCCGGATTGATTACGACGCGCGGCGCGGCCGGTTTCAATCGGGCGGGCTGCCTTGCCTCGATCCTGGGCGCGATGGCGCTGATCTTTCTCGGGCGCTGGCTGCTCGCTGCGGGCTGATCTTTGGCGACTGCCTTTATCCGGGGGGCGTGCTTAATCTCCTGCCAGGGCATTCGTCGCGCTGCTCGCCGACAATGCCGCGTTCAAGGGACCAGCACGGTATCGCGAACGAGATTGCCTGTATTGGGATAATCGAGTGTGTAGTGCAGGCCCCGGCTTTCATGCCGCTTGAGCGCGGAACGAACGATCAGTTCCGCGCATTCGAGCAGGTTGCGCAGCTCGATCAGGTCCGTGCTGACGCGGAAGTGGCCATAATAATCGCCCACTTCCTCTTGCAGCAGCTTGATCCGGTGCGCCGCGCGTTCCAGCCGCTTGGTCGTGCGCACGATCCCGACATAGTTCCACATGAACCGGCGAATTTCCGTCCAGTTCTGCTTGATGACCACTTCCTCGTCGGAATCGGTGACGCGGCTTTCATCCCATGGGCGAACCGGGGGCGGGGCATCGAAAGTGTCCCACCGGGCAATGATGTCGCGCGCGGCGGCCTCACCGAATACGAAACATTCGAGCAGGCTGTTGGATGCCAGGCGGTTGGCGCCATGCAACCCGCTTTCCGTGCATTCGCCCGCAGCATAGAGGCCGGGCAGGTCCGTCCGCCCGGCAAGGTCGATCAGGATCCCGCCGCATGTGTAATGCTGTGCGGGGACGACGGGGATCGGCCCTGTCGTCATGTCGATGCCGAGCCCGATCAGCTTTTCGTAAATGGTCGGGAAATGGCCCTTCACGAAGTCGACGGGCATGTGGCTGATGTCGAGGTGGACGTAATCGAGCCCGAAACGCTTGATTTCGGCATCGATCGCGCGGGCCACCACATCACGTGGGGCCAGTTCCAGCCGCTCGTCATAGAATTCCATGAATCGCTTGCCGCTGCGCGGATTGATCAGCCGGCCGCCTTCGCCACGCACCGCTTCGGTAATCAGGAAGTTCTTGACCTCCAGATTATAGAGGCAGGTCGGGTGGAACTGCATCATTTCCATGTTTGAAACGCGTGCGCCCGCGCGCCATGCCATCGCGATCCCGTCGCCCGTTGCCCCGCGTGGAGCAGTAGAGAAGAGGTAGCAGCGCCCGGCACCGCCGCTTGCCAACACTGTGGCGCGGGCCGTGTGGGCTTCCACCCGGCCGGTTTCGGTGTTGAGGGCATAAGCGCCCCAGACCCTGCCGGAACCGGAATAGCGCAATTCGTGCTTGCCGTTGATCAGGTCGATGCAGGTCCGGTTGGGCAACAAGGTGATATTGGGGTTTTCTTCCGCCGCCTTGAGCAGTGCGGCTTCCACCGCCCATCCGGTCGCGTCGTCGACATGGACGATCCGGCGGTGCGAATGCCCGCCTTCGCGGGTCAGGTGAAGATTCGGGCCTTCGGTATTGAATGGCACGCCCAGTTCCACCAGCCGGGCAATGGCATGAGGCGCGCGTTCGATCACGAATTCCACCGTCTCGCGCCGGTTGAGGCCGGCACCGGCGACCATCGTGTCACGCATGTGGTTTTCGAAGGTATCCCCGGTGTCCAGCACGGCGGCGATCCCGCCCTGCGCCCAGGCTGTGGAGCCGGAATTGAGCGCGCCCTTGGCCAGAACCAGCACTCTGGCGTGTTCCGCCAGCGCCAGCGCGGCAGTCAGCCCGGCCGCGCCGGAACCGATCACCAGCACGTCATGTGTCATACTATCGTCTTGCTGGCCCATTATGTCCGCTGCCCTCTCGTCGCGCTGCTATGCCGGGACGCGTCCGACCTCGCAAGCGGCGAGACGCATCAGGCGGGGCTTGCTTTTGCCGCCTGCTTGCTGGTGAGCTGGACGAAGACGTCTTCCAGATCCGCCTCGCGGGTGGTGACATCCTCTATCAGGAAGCCCTGATCCTGGACCAGAGCGAGTACCTGGCCCGCATTCACCTTGTCCTTGTCGTAGGTGATTTCCAGCGTGCGTTCGTCGCGCTTGGCCGATTTTACGAAGGCGGGGTGGTACGGCAACTGGTCGATTGCCCGGTCGAGCGTGAGGACGACGATCTTCTCGCGCGTCATTTCGACCAGTTCGCGGGTCGGCTTGTTGGTAATCAGCTGGCCATGATTGATGATCGCGATGCGGTCGCACAATTCTTCCGCCTCTTCGAGGTAATGGGTCGTCAGGACGACCGTCACCCCTTCGCGATTGAGTTCGCCGACCAGTTCCCACAGCTGGCGCCGCAGTTCCACGTCGACCCCGGCGGTCGGTTCGTCCAGCACCAGAATCGGCGGGGAATGCACCATGGCCTTGGCGATCAGCAGGCGGCGCTTCATCCCGCCCGACAGGCTGCGGGCATAGGCGTCGCGCTTGTCGTCCAGATGGACCGCGCGCAGCAATTCGTCCGAGCGGCGCAGGGCTTTGGGGATGCCGTAAAGCCCGCTCTGGATGTCCAGCACCTCGAACGGGGTGAAGAACGGGTCGAATACGATTTCCTGCGGGACGATTCCGATGCTGGCCTTGGCGTTGCGCCGGTCGCGATCGATGTCGTGGCCCCAGATGTCGACTTTGCCGGAAGTCTTGGTGACCAGCCCGGCGAGGATGTTGATCAGAGTGGATTTTCCGGCCCCGTTGGGTCCGAGCAGGCCGAACACCTCGCCTTGCGGAACGTCGAACGTGACGCCTTTCAGCGCGTGCTTCGGCGGGGCATTGCCGCTCCCGGCATAAGTCTTGGCAAGGTCGCGGATCGAAATGGCGGCTGGTGTGCTCATACTTGAGTCTCCCATGGGCCAGTCGTGGCGCAAGGTAAAGGGGGCAGGGCGCATGGCAATGCCCGGTGGGCACTGCCCGCGCCCCTGCTGAAACCGTTGCGAATCCCCGTCTGACGCGATAGGGCAACGAACATGAGCAAACCGTCCTATACGACGCCCGAAACGGTGCTGACCGACAAGACCCGCGTGAGCTGCGACGGCGCGTCCGCCATCCGTGGCGGCGAAGGGTACCGGCCTTCCGCGCTGGGGCATCCGCGTGTGTGGCTCGAGATTGACGAGCACGGCTATGTCGATTGCGGGTATTGCGACCGGCGCTTCGTGCTCAGGGGCGGCCCGGCGGACGGTGCCGATCAATCCACCTTGCCGGACATCGCATCGGGCGCATCGCCCCAGGTCTGATCGCTTCTGGCGCGGATCTCTGACGCATGTCGCGCGGAGTGTGACTTCCGCCCGGCGGACAATGCCCCTATATCGGGGCCATGAACCAGAACGATCCGCGCAGTTTCCTCTATGGCGAGGGCAAGCTCACTCCTGAAGAAGCCCAGGCGGTTGCCGCCAAAACGCTGTCACGGTGCGATGATGGGGAACTGTTTCTCCAGTTCATCGCCAGCGAAAGCTTCACGTTCGACGATGGGCGGCTGAAAGCGGCGGACTATTCCCGCGATTCCGGTTTTGGCCTGCGCGGGGTTTCCGGCGAAATGACCGGGTTCGCTCACGCCAACGAGATCAGTGGCGCTGCCATTCGCCGCGCGGGTGAAACGCTGCAATTGCTCGATCCGGCGAAAGGCCAGCCAGCCCCCCCGCCGCGCAAGAACAACCGCCACCTCTATACTGACGACAGCCCGCTGGATGCGATTGCGTTCGCGGAAAAAGTCAGGTTGCTGGAAACGATCGATGCCGCGGCCCGTGCGCGCGATCCGCGCGTGGCGCAAGTCACCGCGTCGCTGTCCGGCAGCTGGAGCGTGGTCGAGATCGTCCGGGCCGACGGGTTCGTGGCGCATGATATCCGCCCGCTGGTACGGCTCAATGTCGGGATCGTGGCTGAAAGCAACGGGCGGCGTGAAACGGGCAGCTTCGGCATGGGCGGTCGCTGGCTTTATGACGATCTGTTCAAGCCCGAAAACTGGAACCGGGCCATCGATGTGGCGCTCGGCCAGGCTTTGACCAATCTCGACAGCGTGCCCGCGCCTGCCGGGGAAATGACGGTCCTGCTTGGGCCCGGCTGGCCCGGCGTGCTGTTGCACGAAGCGGTCGGCCATGGGCTGGAAGGGGATTTCAATCGCAAGGGGACCAGCGCCTTTTCCGGGCGGATCGGCGAACGCGTTGGTGCACCCGGCGTGACCGTGGTCGACGACGGTTCGATCGCCGGGCGGCGCGGATCGCTCTCCATCGACGATGAAGGCACTCCGACCGGAGAAACCGTGCTGATCGAGGATGGCATTCTCAAAGGCTACATGCAGGATCGCCTCAATGCCCGGTTGATGGGTGTGGAGCCAACCGGCAACGGCCGGCGCGAGGATTACGCCCACGCCCCGATGCCACGTATGACCAATACCTTCATGCGCGCGGGCAACGATGATCCTGCTGAGCTTCTGGGCCGTGTGAAGAACGGCATTTATGCCAAGAGCTTCGGCGGCGGGCAGGTCGATATCGTGTCGGGCAAGTTCGTGTTTTCCTGTACCGAGGCCTACAAGGTGGAGAATGGCAAGCTCGGCGCGCCGATCAAGGGAGCGACTTTGATCGGAGACGGGCCGAGCGTGCTGACCCGCGTTACGGGCATCGGCAACGACATGGCTCTGGACGAAGGTGTCGGGGTATGCGGCAAGGGCGGGCAGAGCGTTCCCGCCGGCGTGGGCCAGCCAACCCTGCTGATCGAGGGTCTGACAGTCGGCGGCACCGGGTAAGCCCGCGCCGTTACCATCCTGCCGGAGTCAGGCGCGGTTCATGTCGCCGGGCGCAGGTTCCCGGCTTTCATGGGAGAATACGATGCGTAAGACATTGACTGCCATCGCCGCCCTCGGCGCGGCCACCGGTCTGCTGGTGAGCGGCACTGTGGCCAACGCGGGAACGCGTGCGGAGAAAGGCGAAGCCCGCCTCCAGAAAATGCTGGAGGGCCGCGTTGCCGGTGAGCCGCAAAGCTGCATCACCACGCTGGGGTCCGACCGGTTGCAGGTGATCGACGGCACGGCCATCGTTTACGATGGCGGCAAGACGATCTACGTCGCGCGGCCGACGTCGCCGGGGCAGCTCAGCAGCAGCGACGTTCTCGTGATCGAACGGCACAATGGCATGCAGTTGTGCACTACGGACATCATCAAGACGATGGATCGTTCGGCCGGTTTCATGACCGGGGTGGTCTTCCTCGACAAATTCGTACCCTATACCAAGAGCGATATGGACAAGTAGGAAACGGGCATGGCCGCCGCCCCACGTCGCTGGGCGGCGGAACTGCTGCATTTCTGGTTTCATAAACTCACGCCGCAGGATTGGTTCGGTGGTTCCGAGCGGGTCGACGCGCAATTGCGGGCCCGTTTCGGGCCCGACCTTGCCGCACTGTCGGCGATGCGGGCGGATTCGTTCCTTACGGACCCGTTGACGGCCCGTGCGGCCATTCTGCTGTTCGATCAGGTGCCGCGCAATATCCATCGCGGGACGGCCCATACCTTTGCCTTTGATCCACTGGCCCGCGCCATTTGTCGCAGTGCACTGCTGCGTGGCTGGGACAAGGGGCTAAGCCGCCAGGAACGCCAGTTTCTGGGTATGCCGCTGATGCACAGCGAACATATCACCGACCAGCAATGGTCGATGGACTATTATACGCGGCTGGGCAGTTCCTTCATCCGCACCTTTGCCAAGGGCCATTATGACATGGTCGCCCGCTTTGGCCGCTTCCCCCACCGCAACGATGTGCTCGGGCGGGAAAGCACCCCTGCCGAACTGGCGGCGGTTGCGGCGGGCCACGCCTGGTAGCGCGCCTGCCCGCACCGCCATGGCTTTTGTTTCGTATATGAAAGGGATTAGGGGGAAAGGCCCCGCCCCGTCTGGCATATGCCCCGCGCCAGACATGCCGTGCAGTCCGGCCGGGACGGGCGGCAGTATGTCTGCCCCAGTTTCTTTACCAGCAAATGATGCTCATCCATATCCTGCGCCGACCATTCGGGCGGCAGGACTGGCATCAACTCGTCATAGGCGCGCGTGGTATCCGCGCGGGCGGGCACCAATCCCATGCGCTGCATGACGCGGCGGTGATGGCCGTCAATCACCAGAGCAGAGCGGTCGAACGTGCTGGTATTCATCACGCCAGCGCTGTTCTTGCGCGCCACTCCGGGCAGCGTTTCCAGCCATTCCATCGCCGCTGCGGTGGGCATATCCCCTAGCAGGGAAAGATCCAGCTTCCCGCGTTTTTCCGCGATGGCCAGCAGGCAGTCCTTCAATCTCCGCGCGGACTGTTCCGGAAAGGTTTGGCGAGCAAGGTGCGCAGTCAGTTCTTCCAGCGGAGCCTTTGCCACCGCATCCCATGACCCGTAATGTTCCAGCAGGAAATCGGTGGAAGCATTTGATACCGCCGTCTTGCTGCGCGCGCCGATCACCCCCTGGACCAGCACCCACACCGGCTCACGCCGCTTTTCCGGCGGACGAACGATCCGCCCGAACCTGGCAATCAGCGAGGCATGAAGCGCGCGAAGCGTCTCCGTGCGTGGATCATCGCCAAGAGGAAGCTGCATGGCGCGCGGGCGTTACTCCCACTCGATCGTGCCGGGCGGTTTCGAGGTGTAGTCATAGACCACGCGGTTGATGCCTTTGACCTCGTTGATGATCCGGGTGGCGACGCGGCTGAGGAAGCTGGCGTCGAACGGATAGATGTCCGCCGTCATCCCGTCAGTGCTGGTTACCGCGCGCAAGGCGCAGACGCAGTCGTAGGTCCGTCCATCGCCCATCACGCCCACAGTGCGCACCGGCAGCAGCACGGCAAATGCCTGCCAGATCGCGTCATAAAGACCGGCGTTGCGGATTTCCTCGAGATAGATCGCATCTGCCTTGCGCAGGATGTCGCAACGTTCCTTGGTCACTTCGCCGGGAATACGAATGGCGAGACCGGGGCCGGGGAACGGGTGACGGCCAACGAAAATATCGGGCAGACCCAGTTCGCGGCCCAGTTCGCGGACTTCGTCCTTGAACAGTTCGCGCAGCGGCTCCACCAGCTTCATGTTCATCCGTTCGGGCAGGCCACCGACATTGTGGTGGCTCTTGATCGTCACGGAAGGTCCGCCGGTGAACGAAACGCTCTCGATCACGTCGGGGTATAGCGTTCCCTGTGCCAGGAAATCGGCGCCGCCAATTTTCTTGGCCTCTTCCTCGAACACTTCGATGAAGGTCTTGCCGATGAACTTGCGCTTCTTCTCCGGATCGGTGACCCCTGCGAGCCCGTGCATGAACAGCGTTTCAGCATCCACGTGGACCAACGGTATATTATAGTGCCCCTTGAACAGGGACACGACCTGTTCGGCCTCGCCCATGCGCATAAGGCCATGATCGACGAAAACACAGGTCAGCTGATCGCCGATCGCTTCATGAATCAGCACTGCGGCCACTGCCGAATCGACTCCGCCCGACAGGCCGCAGATCACTTTCCCGTCACCCACCTGGGCGCGGATTTCCTCGATCTTGGTCTTGCGGAATTCGGCCATCGTCCAGTCGCCGGACAGGCCGCAGACATGACGCACGAAATTCGCCAGCAGCTTTGCGCCATCGGGCGTGTGGACCACTTCGGGGTGGAACTGCATCGCATAGATGCGCCGGTCGTCATCGGCGATCACGGCAAAGGGCGCGCCGGGGCTGGAAGCGACCGGGCGGAAGCCGGGAGCCAGCCGGGTAACCTTGTCCCCGTGGCTCATCCACACCTGGTGGCTTTCTTCCTTGTGCCACAACCCGTCGAACAGCACGCAGCCATCTTCGATGGCGATAAAGGCACGGCCGAATTCCCCGGCATCGCCTGCCAGCACTTCTCCGCCCAGTTGCTGCATCAGCGCCTGCTGCCCGTAACAGATCCCGAGCATCGGCAGCCCGCTGTCGAGAATGGCCTCCGGAATGCGAGGGCCGTCATCGTCGGTTACGGATGCCGGGCCGCCCGACAGGATGATGCCCTTGGGCTTCATCCGTTTGAAGGCTTCCTCGGCGCTGCCGAACGGGGCGATTTCTGAATAAACGCCTGCTTCGCGTACGCGACGGGCGATGAGCTGCGTCACCTGGCTGCCGAAATCGACGATCAGGATGGAATCGGGGATGTGGGATGCGTCCATGCCGATTCCGTTAGGTTGGCCCCGCGCGCAAGTCCAGCGGTGCGTGTGCCACTTTTCCGGTGCGTACCTTGCGGCTAGGGGACGGGAATGGATCGTCACCCTCTTGCAGATCGGCCTTCGGATACTCCGCCGCCCATCGCCATGTCGCTGCTCGCGCTCGTGCCGCTCTATGGCGGGTTGGCGGTCTTGTCGGGTTTTCTCGGCAACAAGCAGATCGCGCTTGGCCCACTGGCCATGGAATCCGGGCTGCTCGGCTATATCGGCGTGGTGGTGCTTTCATCGACTGTTGCGGAATTGCATGGGCGCAAACTGGCGGATCGGCTGGTGCTGTACGGCTTTCTGCCCGTGCTCGTTTCGATGGCCCTGATTACGCTGGTTCTGGTCCTGCCCGCCAGCCCGCGCATGCCGGAATCCCGGCTGGAGGCATTCGAGACCATCCTGGGGCAAAGCCCGCGGATCATGCTGGCTGGAATAGTCGCCTATTTCGTTTCCGTGTTTCTCAACGTCCGGGTTTTCTCATGGCTGCGCGGCCGGGACGGCGGCATGGGAGGAAGTGGCGTGGCCCTGATGGTGCGCGGGGGCATCGCTTCTGCCATTGCGCAGGTAGTCGATGGATTGATTTTTATCTCGGTCGCCTTCTACGGCGTATTTCCGATTCTCCCACTCCTTGCGGGACAGATCATGGCGAAGGTCGTACTGAGCCTCACGGCGGTGCCCGTGCTGATCCGTTTGGGAGTCGCCTGGGGTCGCAAGCTCGATGGAAGGACAGCGGTATGAGTGCTGGAGAAAACGCTGAAGTGAGTAACCGGGCGATGCTCGCCAAGGCGGAAGTGCTGATCGAAGCGCTGCCCTATATGCGGCGCTATGCCGGGCGCACTTTCGTCGTGAAGTATGGCGGACACGCCATGGGCGATCCGGAGGCTGCGCGCGATTTTGCCCACGACATCGTTTTGCTGAAGGCCGTCGGCATCAACCCCGTGGTCGTCCACGGCGGCGGGCCGCAGATCGGCGCCATGCTGAAAAAGCTGGGCGTGGAATCCACTTTCATCGACGGGCTGCGGGTCACTGACAAGGCGACCGCGGAAGTGGCGGAGATGGTTCTGTCCGGCGCGATCAACAAGGAACTGGTCGGCTGGATCGCCAGCGCGGGGGGCAAGGCGCTGGGTATTTCCGGCAAGGACGGCGGCCTCGTGACCGCGACCAAGGTCAGCCGGACGACCAAGGACCCCGACAGCAATATCGAACAGGCGATCGATCTCGGGTTCGTCGGGGAGCCGAGCCATGTCGATACGACGATTCTGGAAACCGCGGTCAAGGCCGGGATGATTCCCGTGGTCGCTCCGATCGGCGCGGGCGAGGATGGGCACACTTATAATATCAATGCCGACACCATGGCAGGCGCGATTGCGGCCGCACTGGGCGCCGCACGCCTGTTTCTGCTGACGGACGTGCCGGGCGTGCTCGACAAGGACAAGGCGCTGCTGACGGATCTGCGCCCATCCGATGTTGAGAACCTGAAGGCTGACGGCACGATTCACGGGGGCATGATTCCCAAGCTCGAAACATGCGTTCATGCCGTGGAGGCCGGCTGCGAGGCAGCGGTCGTGCTCGATGGGCGAGTGCCGCATGCAATGCTGTTGGAAATTTTCACTTCCAAGGGCGCGGGCACGTTGATTCGGGCCGGTTGAACCGGAACCGCCGGGCGCATCCGCGCGTTGACGGGGCATGATTTCACGTAGCCTTGTCCTTGGTGCCGGTCCGGTGTTGCTGTTGTCGCTTGCCGCGTGCGGCAAACAACAAGAACATGCATTCGATGCCACAGCGGCGGATGCATCGCCGGTCAGCGTTTCGGCCTCGGGCGGCATGGTCTCCCCGGTCGCTCCGGCCGGCATGTCCGACGCACCCGATTATGCCGCACTGGAACAGGTGGACGATCCGGCCCGCGTTGTCCGTTTCCTTTCTTCGGCGTTGTATGACGGACGGTGGGACGATGCGGCTCGTGCGTGGGGCGAAGGGGAGGATGCGCAGACGCTGCGCGCCCGTTTCGACGGGGAAGACCCGGTCATGCTGATCGTTGGCGAGGGGACGAGTGAGGGCGCTGCTGGCTCGATCTATTACTCCGCGCCTTACGTTATCAACCGGGCGGGCCATCCCGAGGAAAAGGGCACGATCGTGCTGCGCCGGGTGAACGATGTGCCGGGCGCCTCGCAGGCTTCGTTGCACTGGCATGTGTCGAGCATGGATGCCGAAACCTGAATGGACAATGCCTGACCAGGCGTCGGGCTCCATCCGGTTGGCGCTAATTCCAAAGCAATCCTTGCCCCTTGCGGTACCCCTCGGCTAACAGGCCCGCACGGGCGGACGACGCTCGCCGTTATGGAGAGACTTGCGCGTGATTCTCATCACCATTGCCCAGATTCTCGACCTGCTGATCTCAGTCGTCGTCACGTTGGTCATCGTTCAGTTCGTTCTCGGCCTGCTGATCGCTTTCAACGTGGTGAACATGGGCAACCAGTTCGTCTCCGCGATTTGGACTGCGCTCAATGCGCTGTTGCAACCTTTGCTGGCACCGATCCGGCGGATCATGCCCAATACCGGGGCAATCGATTTCTCGCCATTGGTGCTGATCATCGGGTTGCAGATATTGCAGATCGTTGTCTGGAATCTTGCGAGGGCGATGTGAGCGCACAATTGATCGACGGAAAGGCTTTCGCCGAAGGGCTGCGCCAGAAGGTGGGCGTGCTCGCCGCTGAATTCGAAAAGCAGGCCGCGCGCAAGGCCGGTCTTGCCGTCGTGCTGGTGGGGGAAGACCCGGCCAGTCAGGTCTATGTCCGCTCGAAAGGCAAACAGACCGTTGCCTGCGGCATGGCGAGCTTCGAGTATAAATTGCCCGCCACCGCCAGCGAAGAGGAGCTCCTCAAGCTGGTAGAGAAACTCAACGGAGACCGTTTCATCGACGGGATACTCGTGCAATTGCCGCTGCCCGGCCACATGGACGAACAGAAGGTGATTGCCACGATCAATCCCGACAAGGATGTCGACGGGTTCCACATCATCAATGCCGGGCGGCTGGCCGTGGGGCAGGAAGGGTTCGTGCCCTGCACTCCGCTGGGTTGCCTGATGCTGTTGAAGGACCGGCTGGGCGATCTTTCCGGACTGGAAGCGGTCGTGATCGGCCGCTCCAATATCGTCGGCAAGCCGATGGCCCAGTTGCTGATACAGGAAAGCTGCACTGTCACGGTGGCGCACAGCAGGACGACGGATCTGCCCGGTGTGGTGCGCCGTGCGGATATCGTGGTTGCTGCGGTCGGCCGTCCCGAGATGGTGAAGGTGGACTGGATCAAACCCGGTGCGACAGTGATCGACGTCGGGATCAATCGTCTGCCGCCTGAACCGGGACAGGAAAAAGGCCGCCTCGTCGGCGATGTCGATTTCGCGAGCGTAAGAGAGGTCGCAGGGGCGATCACACCTGTACCGGGTGGCGTTGGCCCGATGACGATTGCCGTATTGCTCAGGAACGCGTTGGTCGCGGCCTATCGTAACGAAGGGCTGACACTGGCGTCGGACGCCTTGTGACTGTGACCCGCCTTGTCGCAATGCTGTTTGCATTGCCGATCGGGGCGGAGGTTACGATCTGACAATGTACGAACTGTTCGCCTCGGCGTTCGTCACGCTTTTCGTCGTGATCGATCCGCCGGGGTGCGCCCCTATTTTCGCGGGATTGGTGGCAGATGCGGAACCTGCCCGCCAGCGGGCGCTGGCAATTCGCGCCAGTATTGCGGCCTTCCTGATCCTGCTGCTGTTCGCATTGTTTGGTGAACGATTGCTCGCCGCACTGCACATTGAACTCTACGCCTTCCGGATTGCCGGTGGGATCATGCTGTTTGTCATCGCGCTCGAAATGGTGTTCGAACGGCGTACGCAGCGGCGCGAACAACGGGCCGAGAAGGTAAGGGCAACGCCGGATATCGACGATGTGGCGATTTTCCCCGTCGCCATGCCGATGCTTGCCGGTCCCGGCGCGATCGCGTCGATCATGCTGCTGATGGCCCGGGCCGATGGCATGGCGGCGTCGCTGGCGGTTCTTGGCGCACTTGCGGCCGTGATGGCGGTCACTCTGGCAACGTTGATGGCGGCCGCGCCACTAATGCGGGTGTTCGGCAGTCAGGTGGAATCGGTTGCTACCCGTCTGCTCGGGGTGCTTCTGGCCGCTCTCGCCGCACAATTCGTGATCGACGGATTGAAAGGCGCCTTCGGAATCTAGAGCGACCAATATGCTGGGTGTTATTGCAAGGTGGCCCGGTCGTTACCGCCGCCATCATGACGGCCGAAGAACTGCATCAACTGGACCAGCAATTCGCAACGGCTCATGATGTCGGGCGATTCCAGCAATGCCTGCTTGGCGGCGGCATCGAACGGCGCGATTTGCGACACCCCGTTGATAAGCGAAACATCGTCCAGCCGCGACACCGAATCCCAGTCCACGCTATAGCCCTGTCTGTCGGCGAAATCGCGTGCGGCCTGTTCGAACCCGGCCCGTTCGACAGAACTCAACATCTCGTCCTCGGGCTCTTCGATCAGTTCGCCTTCGACCTGGCGGAAGGGCGTGGCCACATCCAGTTCGCGAATCACGCGAAACCGGTGCTCGCCATCCAGCACGATGTTGAAGCGCCCATCCTCCAGTGCCTCGACATCTTCGATCCGGCCGACACAGCCGATCGAGAAGAGCGGTGCCCCTTCGGCTGCTGTTTGCGGCTGGATCATCGCGATGCGGCGGTCACGCGCCAATGCGTCGCTCACCATCGCGCGGTAGCGTGGCTCGAAGATATGCAGGGGCAGGCGCAATCCGGGGTAGAGGATGACGCCTGACAGGGGAAAGATCGAAAGCCGCTTTGCCACGATTTCAGCCAAACAGGATGAGAGAGAGTTTGCGGCGAGTGGCTGCGGTCCACTGGTCTTCCAGGCCAACCGCTTCGAAGATCTGCAGCAGCTTCGCCTTGGCGGCGCCCTCGTTCCATTCCGGCTCGGCGCGAATCATCGACAGCAGCGTGTCTGCCGCCTCGTCTCGCTGGCCTGCTGCGAAAGCGGCGTTGGCGAAGGCGAATTGGGCTTCCATGTCCGCCGGACTGGCCTTGGCCGCATCTCTCAGGCCGGCAAGCTCCGAATCGTCCGGTGCATCCTCGGCCAGCGCAAGGGCCGACTTCGCCTGCGCCAGAGCCGGATCGTCGGCAATCTCCGCAGGCAGCGCAGCCAGAGCCGCCTGAGCCTGTTCGATATGGCCGGCGGCTGTCAGTGCGCGAATGAGGCCAGCATGGGCGGCCACATTGTCCGGCGCCATGTCCAGCACCTGTGAGAAGACGCCTGCCGCACGTTCACCATCACCCTCGCCGAGGACCTGTTCCGCCATGGCAATGAATTGCGATACGTCGGGGGCCTGCGCCGCATCATCGCCTGCCGTGACAGGCAGTTTTTCAAGCAACTGGTCGAGAACCTGCCGCAACTGCGATTCGCTGCGCGCATTGGTCAGGTCGGCGACCGGCTGGCCCTGGAACAGGGCATAGACGGTCGGGATCGAGCGGACCTGGAACTGTGCGGCAATGAACTGGTCTTCGTCCACGTTGAGCTTGGCCAGCACCACACCCTTGTCGGCATATTCGGCGGCGACCTTTTCGAGCACGGGAGCCAGCGCCTTGCACGGTCCGCACCATTCGGCCCAGAAGTCGAGTATGACGAGCTTCGTCATGGAGGGATCGACGACTTCCTTGCGAAAACGATCGACCGCTTTTTGCTCTTCCAGATTAAGACCCATGCTGGCCAAGGCGCTTGCTCCCATGTGTGTTGCGAAGGTGTCGCCTAATGTGGGCCTTTCACAGGAATTGTGAAGGGCGGATATTCAAGGCGATTTTCTCCTTGCCCAATACAAAACCCGATGCTAACCGCGCGCCTCCTCACCGGGACATTCTCTTCCCGGTAACGCCAGAGCGGGCGTAGCTCAGGGGTAGAGCACAACCTTGCCAAGGTTGGGGTCGAGGGTTCGAATCCCTTCGCCCGCTCCAGTTTTCATAAGAAAATCAGCATATTGCTTGAGGGCGCGAAAGCGCTCGGCTGGCATTTTTCGGTCGGGCTACAACCGGGCTACAACGCTTTTTCTGCTTCTCAAATGCGCTCCATGAACGCGCAGGTTGCTAAGGCCCGCTTTTTTTCAAACGCCTTCACGGTGGCTCGCCTTGTCGAAGTCGCCGATTCTGTCCTGGTCATGAGCGGGAAGTGAAGTGATTGGCGCTTCCCTACGGGACCGGCGCTCTATCTCCGCTCCGCTCCGACCGAACCCCTGGCGGGTTTCGGCGCATCCGCGTCACGAACGCCTAGCGGACGGCGTGAACACGCCGAACAATAGCCGGTGCGTTCCCGGTGGCGCCGCAGGCGGCGCGGTGCTTGGGGCGCTGCCCCTGGCGCCCTCCGGATCGGCTTCCGCCCAGCTTCCTTCGCCTTCGGCTCCGTGCAGCCGGTTCCCCGCGAAGCCGCCCCTCCGGTTGCACCCCCGGTCTCGCCGACGGGCAGGGTTTCAGCGCGGCGCTTCCCGCTGCGCGGAAACCCAAGGAGTAGGGACAATGACCGATACCATCGAAACCGGGACGACCGAGCAGGCCGATAAGGACAGCCGCATCATCCATGTGCCGCTGAACAAGCTCAAGAAGTCGCCCAACAATGCCCGCAAGGTGCCGCATAGCGAGGCCACCATCGAGGCGCTGGCCGCATCCATCGCGCACAAGGGGCTGATCCAAAACCTTGTCGTGGAACCCGAGATGAAGGGCGACAAGCCCACCGGCGCCTATCTCGTCACCGCTGGCGAGGGCCGCAGGCTGGCCTATCTGCTGCGCGCAAAGCGCAAGGAGGTCAGGAAGAGCCATCTTGTCCGCTGCTGGCTCGACACGGAGAACGACCCGTCCGAAGTTTCGCTGGACGAGAACGTCACCCGCGAGAACATGCACCCCGCCGACCAGTTCGAGCGGTTCCATGAACTGTCCCGCGACAAGGGATGGGGCGCGGAGGAAATCGGTGCGCGGTTCGGCGTCTCCCCCGAAATCGTCAAGCGTCGGCTGCGGCTCGGCGCGGTCAGCCCGAAGCTGATGGACATCTACCGGCAGGACGGGATTACGCTCGACCAGTTGGCGGCCTTCGCCATCACCGACGATCATGCCCGGCAGGAGCAGGTGTTCGACAATCTGTCGTGGAACAAGGAACCGTGGATCATCCGGCGTGACCTCACCGCCAGCAATGTTCCGGCCGACGACCGGCGGGCGGTGTTCATCGGCGCCGACGCCTATGTCGAGGCGGGCGGCACGATCATCCGCGACCTGTTCACCGAGGATGACGGCGGTTTCTTCGAGGATGCGGGCTTGCTCGACATGCTCGTCACGGAGAAGTTGCGCGAGATCGCCAGCACGGTTCTGGCCGAGGGCTGGAAATGGGCCGAAGCGTGCATCGACTTTCCGCATGGCCACGGGATGCGGCGTCATTATCCGCAGCCTGTCGCCTTGTCGGATGAGGACGAAGCGCGGTTTTCCGAAGCGGCGGAAGCGCATGACGCCCTGATCGAGGGCTATGACTCCTACGACGACATGCCCGACGAGGTGGCCGCAAAGGCGCAGGCGTTGAGCGACGAAATCGACGCGATCAGCGCCAAGCGTTCGGCCTACGACCCTGCGATGATCGCGCGTGGCGGCGTGTTCGTCTCGCTCGGTTCCGATGGCGAGGCGAAGATCGAGCGCGGCTATGTGCGGGCCGAGGATGAGCCGCAGCCGGAAACGGAGGACGAGAGCGACGGTATCGAGCCCGAAGACGGCGAAGCCGTTGAGAACGAGGATGCGGACGAGGAAGACGTGGAGGACGCCGATGCGGCCAAGCCCATTTCCGATACGCTCATTCGCGACCTTACGGCGCATCGGACAATGGCCCTGCGTCTGGCCCTTGGCAAACGGCCCGAAATGGCGATGATCGCGCTGACCCATGCGCTGGTGCTGGACCTGTTCTATCATGGGTTCGGCACGTCCTGCCTCGAAATCACCGCCAAGAGCGAAGAACTTGGCGGACATGCCGAGGGCATCGCGGACAGCAAGGCGGGCGAGGCGCTGGCGGCACGGCACGACCAATGGGGCGCGCAGCTTCCAAGCGAGGCGGCGGACCTGTGGCCTTTCCTCGCCGGACTGGACAATGACAGCCGCACCGAGCTTCTGGCGCATTGCGTGTCGCTCACCGTCAACGCGGTGAAGGTGCCGTGGGAGCGTTCCACTGGACGCATCGAGGCGGCGGAGCGGCTGGCGCAGGCCGTGAGCCTCGACATGACCGCAACTTGGGAGCCGACCGCCCGCAGCTATTTCGGGCGCGTCACCAAGGCGTATATTGCGCAGGCCGTGAGCGAGGCGGTGTCTCCGGAAGCCGCCGAGCGCATCGCGCCGATGAAGAAGGCGGACATGGCCGACGCGGCGGAGCAGCTTGTCGCCGGAACCGGATGGTTGCCTGCCGTGCTGCGGACGATCGAGCGAGGGCCGGAAGGCGATGGGGTGGAGCAGCCCGAAGTCGTGGAAGTGGAGGACGCCTATTCGATTGCAGCCGAATAGGTGAAGGGCCGGGGCTGCATCTGCGGCCCCGGCTTTCCATTCAGACTGAGCCGGATAATTCGCGGCCGCACCCTCACGGGCGCGGCCGCTCTTGCGACATACGAAAAAGAGCGCGGCTCGCCGGGCTAATGCCCGGCTCGCGCAAAGAGGATTCTAGCCAAAGAGACCAGGAAGTAGCGGCATGACCTCGCCATGTGTCGCCGCGCGGGCGGCGTTAAAGGCCGGGGCCACCGTCACCCATTCCACTCGCCAATCGAGGCGCAGCACATCACCGTCGCCGTCGCGCTGGATGCGCGTTATGCCCGCACCCTCCTTGCTGACCACAAACCGGCACGCCTCATCGTCGCCATAGGCGGCTTCGATCAATGTGCCATCCGAGAAGCTGATCCAGCAGTGCCCGGCGGCGCCACGCGGCACGGCCAAGTCCGCGTCTATGTCGCCCATCACTTTCAGCCTCGTGCGGTCCTCGCCGCAGATCATCACGCTCATACGCCATCCCTCGATTCGGAAAGCAGCAGAATGGAACATAATAGGAACAAAGTTCAAGAGGCATCATCCGCGATACTGTCGCTGGGATGATCGGAAGGCGCCGATCACACGAGTTCAGGGGGCTTTCGATCGTCGCCTCACGCCCGCTTTGATGGCTGCTCTGGCAGAATCCGTCCGCCCTCCGCAAAGGCTGCGAACAGCTTTTTTCCGCCGCGCGTGAACGGGCTTTGCAGCGCGAAGCAAAAAAGCCGTTCGCCGCCAAACCTCCACTGCGTTCCGGCCGCAAGCGGTGCGGGTGCGTCTCGGTCCCCGCCTTCGAGACGCCATCGCGGTCGCATGGGGCGACACGATACGAAAGGACTGAACAATGGCGATCATCGGAACCTTCACCGCCCAGGACAACCGCTTCGTGGGCAAGCTCGAAACCCTGACCCTCTCGCAGCCGATCCAGATCCGGCCCGTCGAGAAGGATAGCGACAAAACGCCAGATTACCGCGTCTATGCCGGCGAGACCGAGTTCGAAATCGGCGCCGCCTGGAAGAAAACCAGCCGCGACGGCCGCGACTATCTCTCGGCCAAGATCGACGATCCCAGCTTCCCGGCTCCGATCTACGCCTCTCTCACCGAGAGCGACGATGGCAAGCACCAACTCATTTGGTCGCGCTGACCGGCGCACCCGCACGGCGCCCCGCCCATTGGCGGGGCGCCTTCTTGCTGTTCCTGTGGGTGACAATGGCAAGATGGACGGGCCATTTGGCCCGGCGCCGATCATCGGGTTGCTTGGGGCGCTGCCCCCAGCGCCCTTCGGAGCGGCTTCCGCCCAGCTTCCTCCGCGCTTCGCGCTCCGTGCAGCCGGTTCCCCGCGAAGCCGCCCACTCCGGTTGCACCCCCGGTCTCGCCGACGGGCAGGGTTTCAGCGCGGCAGTACCGCTCGCGCGGAAACCCAAGCCAAGGAAGGAAAAGCCATGAGCATCCACCATCTCGCCACCCGGTTCGGTCGCAACGCCCATCAGATCAGCGGACGCGAGCCGCTCGACAACGAGGCGCTCTATCGCCACGTCCCGTCCATCTTCGCCAACGAGGCGCACGACAGCCGTTCGCAGCGCTATGTTTATGTCCCAACCATCGACATTGTGGAGGGGCTGCGGCGGGAAGGATGGTTTCCGTTCTTTGCCGTCCAGTCGGTCCCGCGCGACTGCAGCCGCCACGGCCACGCCAAGCACATGCTGCGCCTGCGCCGGGATGACGGCATCAGCAAGCCGGAGGCCGCCGAGGTCATTATCGTGAACAGCCATGATGGGACCAGTGCCTATCAGATGTTCGCGGGGATGCTCCGCTTCGTCTGCACCAACAGCATGATCGCGGGCGAGCGGTTCGAGGAAGTCCGCGTGCCGCACAAGGGCAATATCCAGCGCGACATTATCGAGGGTGTTTATACGGTCGCGGAGGACTTCCCGCGTCTGATCGACGCCAGCGAAGGCATGAAGGCAACCCGGCTTTCCGAAGATGAGCGGCGGTTGCTCGGCGAGGTGAGCTTGGTCGCCCGCTACGGCGAAGACGAAAGCCCGCTGACGCCCGAGCAGATCACGGAGCCGCGCCGCCGCGAGGACATGGGCAACAGCCTGTGGACCACGTTCAACGTCGTTCAGGAGAATGTCATTCGGGGCGGTTTGCAGGGCCGCAAGCGCAACGCAGAGGGCCGTATCCGCCGCAGACAGTCCCGCCCGATCAACGGCATCGACCAGAATGTGACGCTCAACCGCGCGCTCTGGACATTGGCGGAAGGGATGCAGCGCCTGAAGGCCGGATGATTGCCATTGCCGCAGGGCCGGAGGTTCCGGCCCTGCGGCTACCATTTCCACCATCGCGCGCCTCTTCCGGCTTGCGCGCCGGTCCGGCTGCCGGCGGGCTCGCCGGGCATTCGCCCGGCTCGCCATCATTACAGTATTGATCTCCCAAGGCGACTATAATAGTCGTTTTAATAGCGTATAGCGCGCGGCTTGTGGACGTGTTCGCGCATGACCACTTCCCGCCAGGTGCGGGCCGCTCGCGCGCTTCTCGGTTGGACCCAGGAGATGCTTGCCGACAAGGCCCTTGTTGCTTTGACCGCGCTCAAGCGACTTGAATCGGAGAATGAATTGCCCGTGCGTGAGGATACCCGTCATCAAGTGACCAAGGCCCTGGAAGCGGCGGGCATCGTCTTTCTCGATTCGGATCGCGGCCATGGCGTGCTGCTCGTGAGCAATTCCGGGGGCGAGCCACAGAAATAGTCGGTCATTCCATACGCCCGGTTATGCGCTTGGCGTCCGATCACCATAGCAAAAATGGGGCGATTACTCCGCTCCATTATGGTGTATGTTCCGTTAACCAATTGGCGGGGGCAATGACCGAAAACGGAGCGACGCGATGGCAGTAGCCGCGTTCGAGGATCGCGCGCCCGACGCGGTCCACGTCACTTCCTACGACGAGCGCCATCACCGGACCTATTGGCGCTTGCTCGACGCGGCTGAGGAAAATGCCGACTGGTGCGAGGTCGTGCGGATCATATTCGGGATCGACCCAGACGCCGAACCCGAGCGCGCGCGTCTCGTCTATGATTCCCATCTCGCGCGTGCGCGCTGGATGACCGAGACCGGATACCGCCACTATCTACGCCCGCCCGATTCATAGCGACCAGCGCTGACCGTGGCGCGACGGCTCGGAAAATCGAACCAGGACACTGACTTAGTTTCGCTATGCGACCCGGCCTTCGGCGGGGCTTCTCCGCAGATGGCGACCCCGGAAACATCTCCCATCGCGCTCCGCAGAGGGCCATGCTTGGGAGGGTTTCGATGCCGCCTGAGAAGGACTGGCGCGTGGCCCCGGATGACGCTGGGGACGACGCGCTGCAATATTTGGACATCGCCATCGGCTATGTCAGCCGCAATGCCCGTTATCGTGCCGATTATCTCTGTGCCCTCGATCGCGTAAAGCACGGAACCGTCGCCGCCGATGATGCGACGGCCAAATTGGTGCGGCGCTGGGGGATCAGCTTCCACACCACGCCATCGGCCGCCTTCGATCCGAAGCTGGCCGTGGCACGGCTCGACCTTTCGCCGTCCGGTATCGTGCTGGCGCCCCCGCCGGAGGGCGTCGACGCGGCCCAGCGCCTCGACCTCAAGACGCTCGGGACCGTTCGCGCGCGCATGAAAATCGGCGATTTCCTCCATGTCATTCTTGCCGACAAGGATGGCGACGAGCGCCTCTGGGTATCGGGCGCGCTCGACCGGCCCCTAGCGATGATGCTGCCGATCGACCCTGACCCTTTCACGCGCCTCGCTGCGGCGGAACGGTTCTGCCGCCGCCTGCTCGGCATGGCGGCCGGCCCGCCAACCTTCCGTCCTCCGCCTTTCCGGCGCCGGCATCTTCTCATGCTTCTGCGCCTGCTGGACGGGCACCATGCGGGCGCCAGCCGGCGCGAACTCGCCGCCGCGCTGATCGACGACGCGGTTCGCGACTACAACGCGGCCGAGTGGGTCGAAAGCCGCGAGCGCAAGCGCATCGGCCGCTGGCTGAAGGAAGCCGTCGAACTGCGCGACGGCGGTTATATCCGCCTGCTGCGCGGTCGCTGAAGGGGGGACATTTCTCGCCCCCTCAACGCTGTCCCTTCTTTGCGCCGGGGTCTTTCCGCCACCTTCGCCTCCTGTTCGCCGTACCCGCATTTCGGGTCCGGCCATCATCAGGAGGATCATCATGGCCGAACCCGTTGCTGGCACAACGCCACGCTATCTCAAGACGCCCGACGCGGCGATCCATCTCGGCCTTTCGGCCCGGACGCTGGAGAAACACCGCTGCTATGGCACCGGGCCGGTCTTTCGCAAGCTCGGCGGACGCATCGTTTATGCGATCGACGACCTTGATGCCTGGGCGGCGCTCGGCATACGCCGTTCCACCTCCGATCCGGGCAACGGCACCGTCCATCCCGCCAAGCGCCTGCCGACCGACTGCGTGCGCCGCTGACAGCCATGTACCGGGAACACCCTCCTTCGGCCGAGCGAACGCAGCTTGAGCTGTTTCGATCGGTGCCCGGCGATCTCGCGCCGCGCGATGCACAGGACTTGATGACCTGGCCGTTCTTCAGTCTCGCCAAGTCAAAGCGCATCACACCGATCGACTTCCGGATGGGCCAGACATGGATCTCGGTCGAGGCGGTTCCCGAGCATGGCATGGCGACCATTTGGGATGCCGACGTGCTGATCTGGGCCGCAAGCCAGATCGTCGAGGCGCGCGATGCGGGCCGGCCGACATCGCGGCTGATGGCGACCACGCCGCATGAGATTCTGACCTTCGTCGGCCGTGGCACTTCGGTGCGCGATTATGACCGGCTGAAAGCCGCGCTCGACCGGCTCCAGTCCACGACCGTGGCCACGTCGATCCGCCAGCCGCACCAGCGGCGGCGGCATCGCTTCTCCTGGATCAACGAATGGAAGGAGCGGCTCGACGGCGCCGGCCGACCGCGTGGGCTGGAGCTGATCGTGCCCGACTGGTTCTATGCGGGTGTGCTGGACCGGGCGCTCGTGCTGACGATCGACCCGGCCTATTTCGGGCTTACCGGCGGCCTTGAACGCTGGCTTTACCGCATCGTGCGCAAGCATGGCGGACATCAAAGCGGCGGGTGGAGCTTCGACCTTCCGCATCTCCATCGCAAGTCGGGGGCGCTCTCGCCGTTCAAGCGGTTTGCCTTCGAGTTGCGCGCCATCGTGCGGCGCCAGCCACTGCCCGGCTATGTTCTGACGCTCGAACATGCGCTGGGCCGCGAGCGTCTCAGCTTCGCGCCGATCCCGGTCGATCCGTTCGATGCCGCCATGCGTCGCGTCGGTATCCGCCTTGTGGACAAGTCATGAAGGCGCTCGTGCTATCAGGAACCGGCGCACTCGTGCCATCGGGAACCGCAGAGTCGTGCCATCAGGAACCGGATTGCTCCGCAAACCCGCGGAAATCCTCGCCGAATCCGCCCTCTTCTAACAATGCTAATAGAATCGAATCCTTCGGATTCTTGCTAACGCCCGCGCGGCTGTGGACCGGCGGCGCGGCGCCCTTCCGTCTCGATCAGCATCCCCGGAGACCCATCATTATGCCATACGACCGCCGCAACGGCGCGCCGAACGTGCTTGCCCGCGACAGCCTCACCCATGTCGAACTGACATGGATCGAGAAGAAGCTGGAGCACTGGATACGCTTCGGCCGCATTGCCCAGGACCGGATCGTCACGCGCAGAACCCGCGTCGTCGGCTTCCGTCCGGGCGCTGTCTTCGCCTTCGTCCGCTGGGCTTCCAACGATTTCGGAACGATCGTCTCGCGTATCGACGTGGTGCAGGTGATCGCGCCGGGCGAGCCCTATGCGACGCTGCCTTTTGTGCGGCCGGGCGGCGACATCCTGTTGCACGTCGAAGGCTGGCCGAAGGCTCAGCAGGTTCTTGCCGTGATCGACGCGGTGGAAGCGGCGGGTGTCGATCCCTGCGACGCCGCGCCCGATCATTGGCGCCATGTCCACAATCGCATTGCCGCCGGCCAGCAGCCGCGACCCTACACGCTGGAACGCCATCACGCCTGGCTCAAGCGGCGGGAGATCGAGGGATGACCCGCCTTGGCTATGTTCTTGTCACGACGCTTGCCGCCGAATTGTTCGCCGGCCTGTTCATCGCCGTCGCCGTGCTGGCGCCGACGCCGCGTTTCCTCTGGAACGCCAGCGCCAGCGCACCGATCGGACTCTACCGGATCGCATCCGACAGCGCTCCGCCGGTCGGCACGTTGGTCGCCATAATGCCGCCGGCGAAGACCGCCCGCTGGCTTTCGGCGCGCGGCTATCTGCCTGAAGGGCTTCCGCTCCTGAAGCATGTCGCGGCGAAGACCGGCCAGCGCGTCTGCCGGATCGGTGCCATTGTGAGCGTCGACAGACATCCCGTCGCCATTGCCCTTGGGCGCGACAGCAGGGGCCGCCCGCTTCCAGTCTGGCGAGGTTGCCGCATCCTCAAGCCGGGCGAATTGTTGCTGCTCAATCCCGCCGTGCCTGACAGCATGGACAGCCGCTATCTCGGCCCGCTGCCTGTGTCCGGGCTGCTCGGCCGGGCGATCCCGCTGCTCACGCGCGAAGCACCGGACGCGCCACTGCATTGGCGCAGCCTCGGTTCTGTCACCGCGTCCCCACCTGTCGATACCAAGGAGACCGGCAATGCATCCCATGACCTTTGAACCCGAAGATCGGTCCTGATCCATGCACACAGATTGTCGATCCGCGCGTTACCGGACGGTTGCCCTCGCGCTTCTCGCCGTGATGCCGGGCGCGTCATTGCCGGCCCTGCCCGCGCCTGCCCACGCTCAGTCGGCGTCGCCGTCCAACAGCACAGAAATCGCCCGGCATGTTGCGGCGGCCGCGCAGCGCTATGACATACCCGACGCTTGGATATGGGCCGTTATGGGCATCGAAAGCGGCGGCGATCCCGCCGCGATCTCCCCCAAGGGTGCGATGGGCCTGATGCAGATCATGCCCACCACCTGGACCGCGTTGCGCTCCCGGCATGGGCTTGGCGGCGACCCCTATGACGTGCGCGACAACATCATGGCGGGCGCGGCTTACCTGCGCGCCATGCTCGATCGTTATGGCGACCCTACTGCCATGCTGGCTGCCTATCATGCCGGGCCGGGCCGCTACGACGAATATCTTCGTCGCGGTCGGCCGCTGCCCGCCGTGACACGCGCCTATGTCGCCCGGTTGGCGCCCCGGATCGGTATTGCGCCAACGCCGCACATGGCGCCACCAGCAATCCCCGACCCGCTTGCCTGGACCCGCTCGGCGCTGTTCGCCGCGCGCGCGACGATGGCATCGGATCGCGGTGCCGACGACGTAACTGCCGCGCCGGACACGCAGCACGAGCGCGTGCCGGATGCCCCACAGATGGCCGCCATGGCCGCACCAACACCGCCATCGCGGAGCCTGTTCGTCCCGCTTTCCGGTCGGCCGTCGCAATGAATGGCGCTAGCGTGCTCTGGCGCAGTCCTTTCCAAGCCCTCGCAGGGTTGGAAGGGAGGAAGGCGGTATTTTTGCAGGGGAAGGATCGAGGGCAAGATAAAGGGCGGCAATGTGCGGAGCCCTTGCGCCTCGGTTGTGGCCTTGATTCTCAAGGCTTTCGGGCATTGCTGCGCAATGTGTGCGGAAATCCCGCACTTTGCGGCGCAGGGCGAACGCCCGCCGCCATCAGGGTTTGCCGCACATTGCGGCCTGTCGCCCCATGAGCGGCGACGACGATTTCCGCATCCGGCCTGGTCGCATCCGCTCGCGGGGAAACCAGCGGGCGCTGCCGATCATCGTCCAGGCGCTCGCCGCCGCGCAGAGGGCTGGCGGGCATGTCTCGCGCCGTGGCCGCATCGTTGCGCCGGGCCGCTCGACCTTCGGCCGGGGCCGGGTGGCGAGCGTGCGCGCGACCCACCGGCTCGGCCACCGATCGCGCCAGGTCATCGTCAAGGCGCGCGTCGTCCGGCATGGCGGCCGCGCCTCGCTGGCCGCCCATCTCAATTACCTGCAACGCGATGGCGTCACGCGCGACGGCGAAAAGGGCGTGCTGTTCGGCGCGGAGGCGGACGGCCTCGACCGCAACGAGTTCGCGGCGCGCTGCGAGGACGACCGCCACCATTTCCGGTTCATCGTCTCGCCCGAGGACGCCGAGCAAATGCGCGACCTCAAGGGCTTCACCCGCGAGCTGATGATGCGGATGGAAAAGGATCTCGGCACCCGCCTGGACTGGCGGGCGGTCGAGCACTGGAACACCGACAACCCGCACGTCCACATCATCGTGCGCGGCGTCGCCGAGGACGGGCAAAACCTCGTCATCTCGCGCGACTATATCCGCGAGGGGATGCGGGCGCAGGCGCGCGAGATCGTGACCCAGGAACTCGGCCCGCGCACCGACCTCGAAATCCGGCAATCGCTGGAGCGGCAGGTCGAAGCCGAACGCTGGACCGAGATCGACCGCGACCTGTCGCGGACCATGCAGCGCGACGGCGTGATCGACATGGCGCCCGAACCCGGCGTCCGGCCGGATGGCGACCATGTGCTGAGGATGGGCCGACTGCGCAAGCTGGAGAGGCTCGGCCTCGCCAACGAGATCGCGCCCGGCCAGTGGACGCTGGCGGACAACGCCCAGGCTGCGCTGCGCGAGCTGGGCGAGCGCGACGACCTCATCAAGCGGATGCACAAGGCGATGAGCGAGCGCGGCATCGACCGGGGCGCCGGCAGCTACGTCCTCGACGCCGATCCGGCCCAGCCCGTTGTCGGCAGGCTGGTCGATCGCGGCCTGCATGACGAACTGACCGGCAAAGCCTATGCGATCGTGGACGGGATCGACGGCCGCACCCACCATATCCAGCTTCCCGACATCGAGGCGACCGGCGATTGCCGACCCGGCGCGATCGTCGAGCTGCGCCGCTTCGAGGACCGCAAAGGCCGGCAGCGGGTGGCGCTCGCCGTGCGCTCCGACGTGGACCTTGCGGCACAGGTCCGCGCGCCGGGGGCGACCTGGCTTGACCGGCGCAATCTGTCGAGCGACGGCCATGATCTCGGCGGCGGCTTCGGGACCGAGGTGCGTGCCGCGATGGAAGCCCGCGCCGAGCATCTCGCCGACGAGGGGCTCGCGCGTCGGCAGGGCCAGCGTATCATCTTCGCGCGCAATCTGCTCGACACGCTGCGGCGGCGCGAGCTGGCCGCGGCGGCCGATAAGCTGTCGGCCGAGATTGGCTTGCCGCACGCGCCCTCCAAGGCGGGCGAATATGTCGCGGGCACGGTTCGCCAGCGCCTGACGCTCGCCTCGGGCCGCTTCGCCATGATCGACAACGGATTGAGCTTCCAACTCGTGCCCTGGTCGCCGTCGCTCGACCGCCAGATCGGCAAGCACATCTCCGGCGTCATGCGAACCAATGGCGGCGTCGATTGGTCGTTCGGGCGCGGCCGGGGGTTGGGCCTCTAGGCAGATCGCCACACGCAATATCAATCCCGATGGCGCGGCGCATCGCCATTGACCCCGAGCGCGCAGAGAGTCGGGCCGTGGTCCGGCTATCGCGTGAATATTCGTCCAATAACGCCGATCATGCTCGGAAATAGAATAGGCCAAACTACGCTACTCCCTGTCTTTCTACGCTAGACTTTCCTAAACAATAACAGCGACTTGATTTGGCGTCCGGCAGGTATCGACTTCGGCGCCATGTCGGCAACCAAAATCCTTTGGGGTCAGGTCTTCACGGTCTTCCTGATCGTGCTCGCAGCCATTTGGGCCGCGACGCAATGGACGGCCGCGGCGCTCGCCTACCAGCCCGAGCTTGGGGCGCCGTGGTTCACGCTCGGCGACTGGCCGATCTATCCGCCGCCGGCCTTCTTCTGGTGGTGGTTCTCCTTCAACGCCTATGCGCCGGAGATATTTCAGGCCGGCGCGTTCATCGCCGTGTCGGGCGGCTTCGCCGCGATCATCGTCGCCATCGGCATGTCGGTCTGGCGCGCGCGCGAGCTGAAGAACGCCGAGACCTATGGCTCGGCGCGCTGGGCGACGCGCGGAGAGATCGCTGCCGCCGGGCTGCTGGGCGACAGCGGCGTCATGCTCGGGCGGCTCGGGCGCGACTATTTACGGCATGACGGTCCCGAGCATGTGTTGTGCTTCGCGCCGACACGGAGCGGCAAGGGTGTCGGCCTCGTGGTGCCGACGCTGCTCACCTGGCCGGGCTCGGCGATCGTGCACGACATCAAGGGTGAGAACTGGCAGCTCACCGCCGGCTTCCGCGCCTGCCACGCGCGGGTGCTGCTGTTCGATCCGACCAATGCTGCATCGGCCGCCTACAATCCGCTGCTCGAAATCCGCAAGGGCGCCTGGGAAGTGCGCGACGTGCAGAACGTCGCCGACGTGCTGGTGGACCCGGAGGGTTCGCTGGAGAAGCGCAACCACTGGGAAAAAACCTCCCATGCCCTGCTGGTCGGCACGATCCTCCATGTCCTCTACGCCGAGGCCGACAAGACGCTGGCCGGCGTCGCCGCCTTCCTGTCCGATCCCCGCCGTCCGATCGAGAGCACGCTATGGGCGATGATGACGACGCCGCACCTGGGCGAGGCGGGCGTCCATCCCGTCGTCGCCTCGGCCGCGCGCGAGCTGCTCAACAAATCGGCCAACGAGCGATCGGGCGTGCTCAGCACGGCCATGTCGTTCCTCGGGCTCTATCGCGATCCGGTCGTCGCGCAGGTCACACGCACTTGCGAGTGGCGCATCAAGGATCTGGTCGAGGGCGAGCTGCCGGTGACGCTCTACCTCGTCGTGCCGCCCAGCGACATCTCGCGCACCAAGCCGCTCATTCGCCTCATCCTCAACCAGATCGGGCGCCGGCTGACCGAGGACCTGAAAGCGCGGCAGTCGCGCCACCGGCTGCTGCTCATGCTCGATGAGTTTCCGGCACTCGGTCGTCTCGACTTCTTCGAGAGCGCGCTGGCGTTCATGGCCGGCTACGGCATCCAGAGTTTTCTGATCGCCCAGAGCCTCAATCAGATCGAGAAGGCTTACGGGCCGAATAACGCGATCCTCGACAATTGCCATGTGCGTGTGTCGTTCGCCACCAACGACGAGCGCACCGCCAAGCGCATATCGGACGCGCTCGGCACTGCGACCGAGATGCGGGCGATGAAGAATTACGCGGGTCACAGACTCTCGCCGTGGCTCGGGCATTTGATGGTGTCGCGCTCCGAAACCGCCCGCCAGCTCCTCACGCCCGGCGAGATCATGCAGCTCCCGCCCGACGACGAGATCGTCATGGTCGCGGGCATCCCGCCGATCCGGGCGAAGAAGGTCCGCTACTTCAAGGATCGGCGGTTCACGCAGCGGGTGATGTCCCCGCCCGACAGCAATGTCGGCGGTGGTGCGCCGCGGCCCGATGACTGGAGCGGCCGGCCGCCGATCGAGGCGCCGCCGATGCCCGAGCCGATCGAGCACGACGCGCCGAAGAAGCCGAAGAAGAAAAAGGCCGGCAAGAAGGCCAATGTAGAGGACGATGCCGCCAATGCGGACTTGCGCCGCGATCCAGCGCTGGAGCGCCATATCGATATTGCGCCCGCGCCCAGGCCCGCACCTGCCAATGAGTTCGAGCTGGACGAGCCCGATCCCGATAGCGACGCGGCGCGGCAGGCGACGGTCCGGCACCAGATGCAGCGAGTGGCCCGGCAGGCGTCGCTCGATCCCGACGACGGTATCGAGCTATGACGACCAAATCTCCCTTGTCGGTCTATCTCGAACCGGAACTCAAGGATGCGCTTGAAGCCTATGCCGATCGGCGCGGACAGTCGCGTTCGCTGATCGCCGAGGCGGCCATCGCGTCCTTCCTGTCTCCCGATGCCGATGAGCAGCGCGAGGCGGCCATCGCGAAGCGGCTCGATAAGCTGGATCGACGCACCACTCGGCTGGAGCGCGACGTGGGGATCGGCGTCGAGATGATCGCACTGTTCGTGCGCTTCTGGCTGTCGAACACCCCGCCGCCGCCTGAAGCGGAACGGTCCGCTATGCGTCGCCTGGGGAATGATCGCTACGACGCCTTCATGGAGGCGCTGGGCCGCCGACTCGCGAAGGGGCCGAAGGTCCGGCAGGAAATCAGCGAGGATGTTCCGGCGGCGAAGGAATAGCCACTAATTGCCGATCAGCGTAAAACATGATAAGCGTTTAAGTGTAAAACAGCTTATCGGAGTGAATGGTCATGGGCGATGCAACGCGCTGGACGGTGAATGTAGCGCCGGAAACGGATATCGAAGTTCGGACCTATCTCGCGCAGCGCGGGATGAAAAAGGGCGACCTTTCAAAATTCATCGAAGAATCGGTCAAATGGCGTCTGCTGGACCTGACCCTCACGGAAGTCAGGGCCGGTTTCGACGATCTCTCCGTCGATGAACTCGACAACCTGATCGAGGAAGCGGTCGCCGACGCGCGCAAGCAGTAAACCATGCGTGTTGTTATCGACACCAATGTCTTCGTTAGCGCCCTGCTGTCGAGCCGATCGCTGCCAGCGCAGTTGGTCAGGCTATGGCGGCAGGGGCATTTCAGCCTGCTGACATCCGTCGAGCAGATCGAGGAATTGCGCCGCGTAACGCGCTATCCGAAGATACGCGCCCGTCTGTCGCCCACGCTGGCCGGCCGGCTGGTCAACGAGCTGCGGGCGGTGGCGACCGTTCTCGACGATTTGCCCGTTGTCACCGCGTGCCGCGATCCGTGGGACAATTATCTGCTTGCCACTATTGAGGCGGGCGATGCCAATATACTCATCACTGGCGACAAGGCGGACCTTCTGAGCCTTGAGCGGCATGCGGGCGGGCGCATCGTCACGGTGCGCCAGTTTTTCGAACTGACAGGCAAGGTGCCACAAGCCAATAACTGATTCGCAGCAAGAAGCGTCCTGCAATCTGTAACCTCGTAAAGCGCGCGACCTACGCCAATCCCTGTCTTTCTTCGCCAGCCTGCGACGCCCGCATTTCCTTGTTGAATCCTCTCCTTTTCAGTCTCTCTTGATGAACCCCTGACGCCGGGCGGCGGTTCGCCCGACACGATTGCAGGGGCTTCGTCTTGACCGTCCACCCGATCCGTTCCGAGGCGAAGACACGCGGAGCGCGGATGTTGCGCACGGCGCTCGGGCCGTCGATCGCGGCCTGGCTGGATGATCCCGTTGTCATTGAGGTCATGCTGAACCCGGATGGTCGACTCTGGATCGACCGGCTCGGCGAAGGCATCAGCGATACCGGCATGACTCTGGCCGCCGTGGACGGCGAACGCATCGTCCGCCTGGTCGCGCATCATGTCGGCGTCGAGGTTCATGCCCGGTCCCCGCGCGTCTCGGCCGAGCTGCCCGAAGGCGGCGAACGCTTCGAGGGATTGCTGCCGCCCGTCGTCGCGGCCCCCGCCTTCGCCATACGCAAGCCCGCCGTCGCCGTGTTCACGCTTGACGACTATACAGCGGCCGGGATCATGTCGGGGGCTGAGGCCGAGGCGCTGCGCCAAGGCGTCGCTAACCGCGCCAACATCCTCGTCGCGGGTGGCACCGGCGCCGGCAAGACCACGCTGGTCAACGCAATCCTGGCCGAAGTCGCCAAGACCACCGACCGCATCGTGCTCATCGAAGACACGCGCGAGTTGCAATGCGCCGCGCCCAACCTAGTCGCCATGCGGACCAAGGATGGCGTCGTCTCGCTGTCCGATCTGGTGCGCTCCTCGCTGCGCCTGCGGCCTGACCGCATCCCCATCGGCGAAGTCAGGGGAAGCGAGGCGCTCGATCTCATCAAGGCGTGGGGAACGGGGCACCCCGGCGGCGTCGGCACCATCCACGCCGGGACCGCGCTCGGCGCGCTGCGCCGGATGGAGCAACTTATCCAGGAGGCCGTCGTCACGGTCCCGCGCCTGGCTGTAGCCGAGACCATCGATCTGATCGCCGTGCTGGTCCGCGACGGACACGGCCGCCGCCTCGCCGAGCTGGCCCGTGTCGAAGGGCTCGACCCCGCCACCGGCGATTATCGCCTCGCGCCCCTTTCAACCATCCAACCCGGAGACCTCAAATGATCCATGCCCTTGCGTCTGGCGCGCGGCGCGCCACGCTTGCCGTCACCGCCAGCTTAATCGCGCTGTCCTTGTCGTCGCCTGCTTACGCGGGCGGATCGTCGATGCCGTGGGAAGCCCCGCTGCAAAGCATCCTCGAATCCATCGAGGGGCCGGTCGCCAAGATCATCGCGGTGATAATCATCATCATCACCGGCCTCACACTGGCGTTCGGCGACACGTCGGGCGGGGCACGGCGCATGATCCAGATCGTGTTTGGTCTGAGCATCGCGTTCGCGGCAAGCTCCTTCTTCCTCACTTTCTTCTCGTTCGGCGGCGGGGCGCTGATCGCATGACCGGCGCGGCGGATCATGGCAAACCGATCGCGGGCTTCTATGCTCCGGTTCACCGGGCGCTGATTGAGCCGATATTGCTCGGCGGTGCCCCGCGCTCGCTCGCGATTCTCAACGGCACGCTGGCCGGCGCGATCGGGCTGGGCCTGCGCCTCTGGCTCGCGGGCCTCGTGATCCTGGCTATCGGTCATGCGCTCTCCGTATGGGCCGCGCGGCGCGATCCGCAATTCGTGGACGTGGCCCGGCGGCATCTACGCTACCCGGCGTGGATGCGGCCATGATGTCCTTGCACGAATATCGCAGCAAAGCCGCGCATCTGGCCGACTTCCTGCCCTGGGCCGCGCTGGTCGGTGAAGGCGTCGTGCTTAACAAGGACGGCTCGTTCCAGCGCACCGCACGCTTTCGGGGACCGGACCTTGATTCCGCGACGCCCGCCGAACTGGTCGCCACCACGGCGCGTGTGAACAACGCGCTGCGCCGGCTCGGATCGGGCTGGGCGATCTTCGTCGAGGCGCAGCGCAGACCCGCGCTCGACTACCCGCAATCCGAGTTTCCCGATCCCGTTTCGGCGCTGGTCGATATGGAGCGGCGCGAGCAGTTCCAGGAAGAGGGATCGCATTTCGAGAGCCGCTATTATCTGACTCTCTTGTGGATGCCGCCTGCCGAGGAAGCCGCCCGCGCCGAAGGCTGGCTTTACGAGGGCCGCTCGACCACCGGCGTCGATCCGTGGGAACTGCTGGGCAGCTTCACCGATCGCAGCGATCGCGTGCTGGGTCTGGTCGAGGGCTTCGTGCCCGAGGTTCGCTGGCTCGATGATAGTGAGACGCTGACCTACCTGCACAGCACCATCTCGACCCGGCACCAGCGCGTGCGCGTGCCGGAAACGCCGATGCACCTCGATGCGCTGCTCGCTGACGAGCCGCTCACCGGCGGGCTCGAACCGCGCCTGGGCGACTATCATCTACGGACGCTGACGATCACGGGATTCCCGAGCGTCACATTCCCTGGTCTGCTCGACGAGCTGAACCGGCTCGCCTTCGAGTATCGCTGGTCCACTCGCGCGATCATGCTCGACAAGACCGACGCGACCAAGCTGCTCACCCGCATCCGCCGCCAGTGGTTCGCCAAGCGCAAGTCGGTCGCGGCGATCCTCAAGGAAGTCATGACCAACGAGGCATCCACGCTGCTCGACAGCGACGCCTCGAACAAGGCCGCCGACGCCGACACCGCCTTGCAGGAGCTGGGCGCCGACTATGTCGGCATGGCCTATGTCACCGCGACGGTGACGGTATGGGACCGCGATCCCGCCATCGCGGCCGAGAAGCTGCGGCTGGTCGAGAAGGTCATCCAGGGCCGCGACTTCACCGTCATCCCCGAAGGGATGAACGCCGTGGAAGCGTGGCTCGGCTCGCTCCCCGGCCACACCTACGCCAACGTCCGGCAACCGCCGATCTCCACCATCAATCTCGCCCACCTGATCCCCCTGTCAGCAGTATGGGCGGGGCCGGAACGGGACGAGCATTTCGGTGAACCCCCCTTGCTCTACGGCAGGACCGAAGGCTCGACCCCGTTCCGGTTTTCCCTTCACCCGGATGGCAGCGACGTCGGGCACACGCTGATCGTCGGCCCGACCGGCGCGGGCAAGTCCGTCCTGCTCGCGCTGATGGCGATGCAGTTCCGCCGCTATGAGAGCGCCCAGGTCTTCGCCTTCGACTTTGGCGGCTCGATCCGAGCGGCCACCATCGCCTGTGGCGGAGACTGGCAGGATCTCGGCGGAAGCCTCTCCGACGAGGAAGCCGGCGTCCAGTTGCAGCCGCTGAGCGCTATCGACGATCCGGCCGAGCGCGCCTGGGCGGCCGAGTGGCTGGCGGCGATCCTCGCGTCGGAAGGCGTCGCGGTCGATCCCCAGGCCAAGGAACATATCTGGTCGGCGCTCGCCTCGCTGGCGTCCGCGCCGATGCCGGAACGGACACTGACAGGGCTCGCGGTCCTGTTGCAGAGCCAGCAGCTCAAACAGGCGCTCGCGCCCTATTGCATCGGCGGGCCGTGGGGCCGGCTGCTCGACGCCGAGGCCGAGCGGCTGGGCGAAGCCGACATGCAAGCATTCGAGACTGAGGGGCTGGTAGGCGCCGGCTCGGCCGCCGCGGTGCTCTCTTATCTGTTCCATCGCATCGAGGGCCGGCTGGACGGCTCGCCGGCGCTCATCATCATCGACGAGGGCTGGCTGGTCCTCGACAGCCCGGACTTCGCCGCGCAACTCCGCGAGTGGCTGAAAACCCTGCGCAAGCGCAACGCCAGCGTCGTCTTCGCGACGCAGAGCCTCGCGGACATCGAGACGTCGAGCATCGCGCCGGCCATCATCGAGTCCTGCCCGACGCGCATCTTCCTGCCGAACGAGCGCGCCGCCGAGCCGCAGATCGCGGCCATCTACGAACGGTTCGGCTTGAACGCCCGGCAGATCGAAATTCTCAGCCGGGCGACGCCCAAGCGGGACTATTACTGTCAAAGCAGGCGCGGCAATCGCCTGTTCGAGCTGGGGCTGGGCGAGGTCGCGCTGACCTTCGCCGCCGCGTCGTCGAAGACCGACCAACTCGCCATCGCCGACATCATCGAAACCCACGGGGCGCCCGCGTTCGCGGCCGAATGGCTGCGCCATCGCGGCTGCGCCTGGGCCGTCGAGCTTCTTCCCCCCGATCCCCCACGCCAACCCCAGCAGGAGTTACCTCTATGACCGGATTCCCCCTGCGCCGCGCCATCCTGGCCGGCGTTCTCGCCAGCGCGGCCGTCGTGCCGATGATCGCGCCCACGCCGGCCTACGCGCAGTTCGGCGGCATCGTCTACGACCCGACCAACTACGCGCAGAACGTGCTGACGGCCGCGCGGTCGCTCCAGCAGATCAACAATCAGATCCAGCAAATCCAGAACCAGGCGACGAGCCTCATCAACGAGGCCCGCAACCTCACGTCGCTGCCGTTCTCCTCGCTCCAGCAGCTCCAGCAACAGGTGCAGCGCACCCAGCAGCTTCTCTCCGAAGCGCAGCGCATCGCCTACGACGTGCAGGACATCCAGCAGGCGTTTGACGTCCGCTACAAGGGCGCGGCGCTGACCGGCGATCACGCGCAGATGGTCGCCAATGCGAACGCCCGCTGGGAGGATAGCGTCGGCGCCTTTCAGGATGCCTTGCAGGTGCAGGCCGGCGTCGTCGGCAACATCGAAGGCACGCGCACGACGATGGACAGCCTGGTCTCGGCCAGCCAGTCCGCGACAGGCGCGCTCCAGGCGGCGCAGGCGGGCAACCAGCTTCTCGCGTTGCAATCGCAGCAGCTCGCAGACCTCACCGCCGCCGTCGCGGCGCAGGGCCGGGCGCAGGCGCTGCAATCCGCCCGCCAAGCGGCTGAGGAGGCCGAAGGGCGCGAGCGGTTCCGCCGCTTCATGGGCAACTGAGGCGCCCCCATGCTGCATGGAACCTCGCGCACGGCGAAGATCGCAGGGGTGGCGGCGCTGGCCGGGCTGATGATGACGGTGGCAATCGTCGCCGCCGTCCAGCCCGACGAGCCCGCGCCCGCGCCCGCGCCGCCGCTCGTACTGCCGGCGGACGAAGGCGAGGCCAGGCTCGCCCGCGAGCTGAACCGCTGCGCCTCGCTGACCATGCCGGACTCGGGCTGCGAGGCGGCCTGGGCCACCAACCGGCGCCGCTTCTTCCGCCAGGACGAGCCCGCGCCCGCGACCGAGCGCGGCGGCGACATGGCCCCGGATGAAGGCGTCCGGCCATGAACGACACCGGCGTTATCGACAATTTCCTCAACGTCTTCACCGGCTACATCGACAGCGGATTCGGGCTGCTCGGTGGCGAGGTCGCGTTCCTCTCGACCACGCTGATCGCCATCGACGTGACGCTGGCCGGCCTGTTCTGGGCCTGGGGCGCAGACGAGGACGTGCTTCAGCGTCTCGTCAAGAAGACGCTCTACATCGGCACCTTCGCTTTCATCATTGGCAATTTCGCGCTGCTCGCGGCCATCGTGTTTGAGAGCTTCGCCGGGCTCGGCCTCCAGGCCAGCGGCGGCGCCATGACGATCGACGAATTCATGAAGCCCGGCACGATCGCGGCCAAGGGGCTCGAAGCGGCCAAGCCGCTACTCGATGCGGCGGGGCAGTTCTCCAGCCTTTGGGCCGTGTTCTCGAACCTCGCGCTGATCCTCGTGCTTCTGCTCGCCTGGGTGATCGTGGTGCTCGCCTTCTTCATCATTGCCGTGCAGGTCTTCATCACGCTGATCGAGTTCAAGCTGGTGACGCTGGCCGGCTTCGTCCTGCTGCCGTTCGCCTTCTTCAACAGGACCGCCTTCATGGCTGAGCGCGTGCTGGGACATGTCGTCTCGACCGGCATCAAGGTGCTGGTGCTCGCGGTCATCACCGGCATCGGCACCACACTGTTCAGCCGGTTCACCGGCGCGGCCCTCGGACCTGCGCCCGACATCAATCAGGTCATGGCCATCGCGCTCGCCGCGCTGTCGCTGCTCGGCCTGTCGATCTTCGGTCCCGGCATCGCCAACGGGATCGTCTCGGGCGGCCCGCAGCTCGGCGCGGGCGCGGCGGCGGGGACCGCGCTGGCCGCAGGCGGCGCGCTGGTCGGCGGC
>NZ_JRQQ01000004.1 GCF_001625325.1 Croceicoccus estronivorus | reverse complement strand
CGAAAGCGAAACTGTCAACGTCTTCTCCAGAGAAATCCAACAGGGAGCGCCGCATACAATGCGACACCCCGACCCAGTTTCAATTCAGGTACGGAATCCAATTTCCTGTCTCTGAAATTGAGGTTCCCTATATACATAATAAGGAGAGATTGATAATAATCTAATTTGATGTTTTATATATCAGGATGAACGTGTGATCACTTCACAGCAGATGCGTGCGGCAAGAGCCCTCCTGGGGGTAGACCAACGCCAACTGGCGGAGCTGGCAGGCCTTTCCCTGCCAACGATCCAGCGCATGGAAGCTTCCAACGGCCAGGTGCGCGGAGTCGTGGACACACTGGTGAAGGTAATCGCCGCACTGGAAAGTGCCGGGATCGAAATCATCGGCGAAAACGCGGCCAGCGGCGGTTTTGGCCGCGGTGTCCGCCTTCGGGAAACCGCCAACGGCCGCAAGTCGCAACGGGCTGGATCGCTCCTGTTCGACAAGGCTGATCCAGAAGAACGGCAGGGCTGACCACCATGCTCAGCCTGACTCCCAAACTCTGGACAGTGTGGAAGGAAGGCTACGATTTTTCGACTTTCCGCACGGATGCCGTTGCCGGCCTGACCGTCGCGATCGTTGCACTGCCTCTTTCGATGGCCCTTGCAATCGCCAGCGGGGCCTCGCCGGACAAGGGCTTGATTACCGCCGTGGTCGCCGGGCTCCTGATTTCGGCCCTCGGCGGGTCCCGGGTCCAGGTTGGCGGGCCGACCGGCGCATTTGTGGTCGTCGTATTCAATGTCATCGCAACCCATGGCTATGACGGGCTGCTGATCGCCACATTTCTGGCCGGCCTGATCCTCATCGCAACCGGCGTTCTCAGACTGGGAAGGCTGATCCGATTCATTCCGCACCCCGTCGTCACTGGCTTTACGGCAGGTATCGCCGTCATCATCGCCACCTCTCAGGTCAAGGATTTCCTCGGGCTTGCAATCGGCGAAGTCCCAGCCGACTTCCTCCCGAAGTGGGGCGCCTATTTCAAGGCAATCGGATCGATTGACCCGGCTACGCTGGGGGTTGGGCTGGCCTCGCTGGCTCTCATCATCGTGCTGCGCAAGCTCGCCCCCAGGCTGCCCGGCTTCCTGATCGCGATCGTCTGCACCTCTGCCGCCGTCGCAATCTTCCATCTGCCGGTCGCGACCATCGGATCGCGTTATGCCGATCTGTCTGTCGGCATTCCCGCTCCTTCGTTCCCCGACTTTTCCCTCGCCAAGGTTGGCGAAGTGGTACCGTCCGCCTTCACCATCGCATTCCTTGCGGGAATCGAGGCCTTGCTCTCGGCAGTTGTCGCCGACGGTATGGCGGGAACGCGGCATCGGCCCAATCAGGAACTGGTCGGACAGGGTGTAGCCAATATTGCGTCTGCCATGTTTGGCGGGCTGCCGGCCACCGGCGCCATTGCTCGTACCGCAACCAACATCCGTGCCGGTGCGCGCACGCCCGTCGCGGGCATGATGCATGCGGTTTTCCTGTTGTTGTTCCTGCTTTTCGCAGCGCAGTTGATGGTCCTCGTACCGATGGCCGCCCTCGCTGCAATCCTGTTTATGGTCGCATGGGGCATGAGCGAGATCGACCGCTTCATCGCCCTGCTCCGCATGCCAAACAGCGACCGGGTCGTGTTGCTGCTGACATTCGGGCTCACCGTGCTGGTCGACCTGACCGTCGCCATCGGCGTCGGCGTCACTGTCGCTTCGTTGCTGTTCATGGCCCGCATGAGCGAGACCGTCGCGCTCGAAACCGGCGAGAGTCTGAAACCCGACACCGAACTGGATAGCGACGACCTGGCCCAGCGGAAGGAACTCCCGCCCGGCGTGGAAGTGTTCCGCATAAGTGGCCCGGTGTTTTTCGGCGTTGCCGGGGAATTGCTGGATACCCTGCGCCGCATGGGACAGAAGCCGAGCGTCGTGATTCTGCGCATGCGGCTGGTTCCCATGCTTGATGCGAGCGGTGTGTCGATGATCGAAGAATTCGTCGCACAGGCAAGGCGCGCAGGTACGCAGATCATTTTCTCCTCGCTGCAGCCGCAACCCACGGCGATGCTGGCCAGGGCAGACATCACCCCTTCAACCGAAGGGCTCCACTTCGCACCGAATTTCGAGGCAGCCGTCGCTCTTGCGGAAACCTGTGCAGGGAAGCAGCAATCCGCCGATAATCCGGCTCAAGGGTAAGCCTCCCCGGTCAGGGCATTCAGGCGCCATGCGGCTACGGTCCGCATGCTCTCTGCCTCCAGCAAGGCGGCTTCGGCTTCGATGGCCTCACGCTCCGCATCGAGCACGGCCAAAGTCGGTTTCGCGCCTACTTGCGCTTCCAGCCGCGTTCCCCGTAACGCTTCCGCTGCCGCGTCACGCCGTAACAGCGATGCATCGGCCATGCGGCGGGCCGTAATCAGGCCCTGCCAGGCGTCGATGACCATGCCTTCCAGCATTTGATCGGCCTGCCTCAACCGTGCCTCAGTGGCACTCAGATCGGCATCTGCCGCACGCGTCTGGGCTGCGACCCGGCCTCCGGCCCAGAGCGTCCAGCGACCACGCACGCCAACCGAAAAGGAATCCGCCCGATAATCGGGAAAGAACTGATCCCGCACATGGGACGCTTCGGCAAAGACCCCGACCGTCGGCAGCCCTTCGGCCTCTGCGGCGCGAACGCCTGCGCGGGCGACATTGATCGCTTCCCTTGCCTGACCCAGCGCCGGATTGGCATTGCGCGCCAGATCGAGCGCTTCATCCAGCGATGCGGGCGTTTCCGGCAAGTCCGGCAAAGGGGCCAGATCGCCGGCGGGCTTACCCGTCAGCCGCTGGTAGGCCGCCTCCGCAGAAATCCGCCGTCCCTGTGCGGAGGCCAGCCCCGCGTCCGCCTCTGCCTTGCGTGCACGCGCCTGTGCCAGTTCCGAGCTCGGAATTTCGCCTACCCTATAGCGCAGTTCCGCCTGCCGCTCGGTTTCCGTCAGTTCCGTGACCAGACGCCCAAAACGCGTTTCGAGCTTCCGCGCAGTCAATGTTTCCGCATAGGCGCGCACCGCCTGGACAATGGTTTGCAGCCGGGCCTGCTCCGCCTGCAGCTTGGCAATCTCCGCCCCGCCCTTCGCCTGGTCGATGGCAGAAGATATCCGACCTCCGGCAAACAGCGGCATTTCTGTGGTCGCCTGAACGGAGACCGGGCGCACGTCATCCGCAGTAATCCCGAAGAACCCGTCGTTGTCGATCCTGCCCGTGGCGACGGAGCCCTCCACCCGCAAGAGAGGATTACGCTCTGCCCGGGCGCGATCCAGCCGGGCCCTCGCGGCCCTCTCTCCCGCGTCAGCCTCTGCCAGCACAGGCGCATTTTCAAGCGCATCGGCAATTGCAGCGGACAAGTCCTGTGCTGCAGCCACGGGCGCGACAGCGAGACATGGCAAAGGCAAAAGAGCGAGAATCAGACGACGCATGGGCAACTCGCTTCAGTCGAAAGCGTTGCCGGGCCGGATGCCCAGCTTCTTGAATACTGCGGCCGCCGGGCAGAATCCGGTAAAGCTGGCCTGAATCATGTTGAGCCCGGCAAAAATCGTCAGGGCGATCCACCAGGGGTGGACATAAATCGACAGCAGCACACTGACGAGGACGACACACCCGGCAAAACGGAGGACAGCAGCATCGAGAGTCATGACCATGGTCTCCTAGTCGAAGCGGAGTTTGCGGATGCCAAGGACATGGAGCATGAGCTTTTCATAGAAGGGCTCACTCTCCCCCTTGCGCACCTTGCGCAGAAAGTATTTCTCAAACCCGATCTTGGCCAGATGAACCCATTTCCCGCTCGATGACCAGTTGCGGTTACGCGGGGGGATCTGCGGTTCTGCTACGAAGGCGACACCGCCATCACCGAAGTCGGCCAGGCATACCGCGTTCCATGTCGCCTCCGCCGTCGGCTCCAGCCCATCGAGTTCACTGCCGATGTTCTTGGCGATGGCCGTCACCATCGATTCAATCATGAAGCCGGTCTTCGGCACACCCACCGGAACCGGGGTCGGGCCGACCGGCGGAATGGCGACACAGACACCCAGTGAATAGACGTTCTTGAAGGCCGGGTTCCGCTGATTCTTGTCAGCGAGGATGAAGCCGCGGGGATTGACCAGCCCTTCTATCCCTCGCACGGCTTCCACTCCGCGGAATGCCGGGAGGATCATGGAAAAGCCAAAGGGCAAATCGTGGGTCGCCTTGACCGATCCGTCGTCCGCCACTTCCTCGACATGCATCATGCCGTCTTCGACCTTGGGAATCCTAGCATTGGTGATCCATTTGATGTGCCGATCACGCATTTCACTTTCGAGCAGCCCCTTGGTGTCGCCCACGCCATCAAGGCCGAGATGGCCGATGTAAGGTTCTGCGGTGACGAACGTCATCGGCACCTTGTCGCGGATCTTGCGACGGCGCAGTTCCGTATCGAGGATCAGCGCGAACTCATATGCCGGGCCATAACAGGAGGCCCCTTGCGCCGCGCCGACCACAATCGGCCGGGGATCCTTCGTCAGTTCTTCGAAAGCATCGGCTGCGGCAACCGCATGATCGGTCTTGCACACGGATTGCGTATAGCCGTCCGGGCCGAGTCCCTCGATCTCGTCGAAGGCGAGATCCGGGCCGGTTGCAATGACAAGATAGTCGTATGAGAGCGACGTACCATCGTTCAGTTCGACTCTGTTTTCTTTGGGATGAACCCGCTTCGCCCCTATGGCGGTAAATCCGATGCCCTTTTTCTTCATGATCGGCGGGAGATGCACCTTGATCGCATCGGCTGTGCGCCAGCGGACAGCAACCCATGGATTCGATGGCACGAACCAGTAATCTTCCGAGTCGTTGATAACAGTAACTTCCGCCCGGCCTTTCACCGTTTCACGGAGTTCGTAAGCTGCAATCGTACCGCCAAGGCCCGCGCCAAGGACAATGATCTGAGGCAATGACATATAAGCTCTCCCGCCTTCTCATCCCTTCGAAGCGACCCGAGGGGCAACTGTACATCGGGTTACATCGTTCTTGACTTATATAAGTATCACAGAATATAAACAAGAGATAATGTTGGCAGATTGCCGCTAAGGAGATGGCAAGATGGTTTTCGGGTTTGGCAAATCGAAGCATCAGGAAATCAATGCGCAGGAACTCGACGCGATGCTGCGCGACGGGAGTGCGCTGGTCGTTGACGTGCGCGAACCGGACGAATTCGCCGCAGGGCATATCCCGGGTGCGGTCAATCTGCCGCTATCGCGTTTTTCGCCGGATGAACTGCCTGATCCTCAAGGCCGCCAACTCGTACTCAATTGCCTCGGCGGCAAGCGATCGGGAATGGCGCTGGACAAGTGCGGTATCGCAAAGGCCAATGTCGATACGCACCTTGCCGGGGGTTTCAACGCCTGGCAGGCCGCTCGCCTGCCCGTCGAACGCTGATACAACGAGGGGGAGGAGGGCAATGAGGGCATCGATCAGCGCCCTGACACTGTTGCTGGCCGTGCCGCTGGCAGCATGTGGGAACGGCGACGAAGCCACCACGGCAGCCAGCGCGCCCACCGGCCCGAAACTGGTTCTCCAACCGACCGATACGGCCAGTTGGCAGGATGTCAGCGCGGAAACCACCACTGTCGATCAGGCTCAGGTCCTCGCACGTATTCCAGGCATTCTCACCACGCTTTCCGTCCGTGAAGGCGACGTGGTGAAAAAGGGCCAGACGATCGGCCGGATCGTCGACAGCCAACTCGGCTTCCAGGCCGAAGCCTACAAGGCGCAGGCGGTACAGGCGCAGGCTGAACTGGCGAGGGTGCGCTTCCTGCACAAGAACGGTGTTTATGCCGATGCCCGGCTGGAACAGGCGGAAGCCATGGCAGCCTCTGCCCGCGCGCAACATGCAGCGGCAAGCGCGGTTGCCAGGCAAGGCGCGGTCGTCGCCCCGGCTTCGGGCCGCGTGTTGCGTGCCGATATTCCCGCCGGGGCCCCCGTCGCGCCGGGAATGGCTATTGCCGTCATCACTGCAGGGCCGACAATCGTCAGACTGGAAATGCCGGAATCCCTGTCCACCAAGGTGCATGTGGGATCACGTGTTACCGCTGAGGGTATTGGTGAGGGCTCCGCGACGGGCACTGTGACCAGGCTTTACCCTTCGGTGTCTGCCGGTCAGGTCACTGCCGACGTCACAATGCCGGGAATCGACAATCAGCTGATCGGGCGCCGGGTTGCCGCCAGAGTGGAAACCGGCACCCGTAAGGCCCTGCTGGTGCCTGAAAGTTATGTGATGAGCCGATACGGCATTGATTATGTGACAATTCTGGCCAAGGATGGCTCGGCAGCCCAGGTCCCCGTGCAAACGGCCCCGGTGGCTGAGCCCGGCAAGATCGAGATACTCTCGGGCGCGGCAGCGGGCGATACCCTCGTCAGCCAGAAAGCCGGAGCCGCCGGCAAATGAGCCTCGGCATTTCCGGCAAGCTGACGCGCGCGACAATCCAGTCGCCGCTGACACCTCTGTTCCTGCTCGCCGCGATCATGGTCGGGCTGATCGCCACGATCACGATCCCGCGCGAGGAAGAACCCCAGATCAAGGTGCCGATGGTCGACATTCGCGTCGCCGCGCCCGGTCTGGGAGCGTCAGACGCAGTGGAACTGGTGGCCAAGCCGCTGGAAACAATCGTCAAGAGCGTCGATGGCGTCGAGCACGTCTATACGCAGGCCCAAGACAATGGCGTCATGGTGACAGCCCGCTTTCTGGTCGGTTCGGACCCGGAAGATGCAGCTACCCGCATCGACGAGAAGATCAACGCCAATATCGACCGCATTCCGGTGGGCATCCCCCCACCGCAAGTGACTGTGCGCGGGATCAACGATGTGCCGATCGTCGTCCTCACATTGGCGCCCAAACCCGGTGCTCCCGGTAACTGGAACGATCAGGCGTTATACGAACTGGCCGGCAAGCTCAGAACCGAAATCGCGAAAGTCGACGATGTCGGCCTGACCTTCATCACCGGAGGACAGCGGGAAGCCTTGCGGGTTGTGCCCGACCCCGCCAGGCTGGCCGCCCATCGCGTGCCCTTGGGCAATGTGATCGAGGCCGTCACTCAGGCCAACCGCTCGTTTCCCGCAGGCCGCGTGCGCGAAGGTGGCCAGGCCGTCTCGGTAACTGCCGGACAGACTCTGAAAAGCGCGGAAGAACTGGGGAACCTGACCGTCCGCTCAGCGACCGGCGCACCTGTGCTGTTGCGCGACGTTGCCAGGGTTGAACAAGCGCCAACGCAGGATCAGGCGCGTTCATGGCGCTGGGCAAAGGTCGAAACCGGCACGGACGCAAAGCCCGGTTGGGCCATGACGCCAGCCGTTTCCCTCGCCATCGCCAAACGTGCCGGCGCCAATGCCGTGACCGTTTCCGAAGGCGTGGTCGACCGGGTCGAAATGCTCAAGGGCAAGCTGATTCCGGAATCCATCGCCGTTTCCGTCACCCGGAATTACGGTGAAAGTGCGAACGAAAAAGCCAACGAGCTGATCTTCCATCTCGCCCTGGCAACCGTGTCCATCGTCATCCTGATCGGCTTCGCCATCGGCTGGCGGGAAGCAGGCGTCACCGCCATCGTCATTCCCACCACCATCATGCTGACAATGTTCGCCAGCCGGGTGATGGGGTTCACCATCAATCGCGTCAGCCTGTTTGCGCTGATCTTCTCCATCGGTATCCTTGTCGACGATGCTATCGTTATGATCGAGAACATTGCCCGGCATTGGGCAATGAAAGACGACCGCACGCGGATAGAAGCAGCCGTCGATGCCGTCGCCGAAGTGGGCAATCCGACCATCATCGCCACTTTGACAGTGGTAGCCGCCTTGTTGCCGATGCTGTTCGTCTCCGGGCTGATGGGCCCCTACATGGCACCCATTCCGATCAATGCGTCTGCCGCGATGATCTTTTCCTTCTTCGTCGCCGTCATCATCGCACCGTGGCTGATGGTCCGCTTCGCACGCACTACGCTGGCCGGGCACGAACACGAAGGCGCCCATGGCGGCAAGCTGGGGCAACTCTATGCCCGCTATGCCAGCCGCGTGATCGCCACCCGTTCCAGCGCGAAGAAATTCCTGATCGGTGTCGGCGTGGCAACTCTGGTCGCCTGCTCCATGTTTTACTTCAAGGCCGTGACAGTGAAGCTGCTGCCGTTCGACAACAAGAGCGAAGTCCAGCTGGTGGTCGACCTGCCCGAAGGGAGCAGCCTGGAGGCAACGTCACGCGTGCTTGAGCAGGCTGCAGCCATGACGCGGCAGGTACCCGAAGTTGTCGCGATGGAAGCCTACGCCGGGACTTCGGCGCCGTTCAATTTCAACGGCCTGGTGCGCCATTACTTCCTGCGGGCAGAGCCTGAAATGGGCGATCTGATGGTCACGCTGGAGCCCAAGGGCGATCGTTCACGATCAAGCCATGAAATCGCTGTCGATCTTCGCGAAAAGCTGAAGGCGGTTCCCTTGCCGCAGGGCGGATCGATCAAGGTCGTCGAAACGCCGCCCGGCCCCCCGGTACTGGCGACATTGCTCGCGGAAATCTATGGCCCGGACGAGGGCACCCGGCGTGCAGTCGCCATCGAGGTCGAAAAGATCTTCAAGTCCGTGCCGTTCATTGTCGATACCGACAACAGTTTCGGCGATCCCCGCCCAACGCTACGGATCGTGCCGGATCGGGCGCGTCTCGATCATTACGGTCTTTCCGAAAGGCAGGTATTCGACAGCATCGGCACGTTGCTGGGCAACCAGACCATCGGCTATGCTCCACGCGGCGGAGAACGCGATCCCTTGCCGATCGAAATGGCGCTCGACCAGTCGCAACGGAGCTGGTCGGCCTCACTGGCCGCAACGCCGGTCGCGGTCGCCCCGGGCGGGCAGCTCCTGCCTCTGGGCGAATTGGTGGATGCTTCGGTCCAGCCCGGCGGGCAGACGATCTTCCGGCGGGATGGACGGGGTGCAGCCATGGTCATGGCCGACCTTGCCGGACGCTACGAAGCGCCGATCTACGGCATGTTGGCAGTCGACGATGCTATCGGCAAATACGACTGGAAAGCCCATGGCCTGAGCGAACCCGAAGTGATCCTGCACGGCCAGCCGGACGACGAAAGCCATCCCTCGATCCTGTGGGACGGCGAATGGGAAATCACCTGGGTGACGTTCCGCGATATGGGCGGCGCCTTCATGGTCGCCCTGCTTGCCATTTACGTTCTGGTCGTCGGACAGTTCGGCAATTTCAAGATTCCGCTCGTCATCCTCACCCCTATTCCCTTGACGCTGGTGGGGATCGTGCTGGGCCATATGCTGTTCCAGGCCCCGTTTACCGCCACCTCGATGATCGGCTTCATTGCTCTTGCCGGGATTATCGTGCGCAATTCCATCCTGCTGGTCGATTTCATCAGGCATGCCCGGTCTCCGGACAAATCCCTGCGCGAAACCTTGCTTGAAGCAGGCATGATCCGGTTCAAGCCCATCGTGCTGACCGCTGCCGCGGCCATGATCGGCGCAGCCGTGATTCTGACCGATCCGATCTTTCAGGGCCTGGCAATTTCCCTGCTGTTCGGCCTTGCTTCCTCCACTCTGCTGACCGTTCTGGTCATTCCGGCGATCTACGTGGTCTTGCGCGATGACGGAAAACCTCTACCGGAAGCGCCGCAATGAAGCCCACCGACCTCTCTGAACTCAAGGCCAACGCCACCAGTATGGCGGCACGGCTAAAAATCATGAGCCATCCGGAGCGGTTGCTCATGCTGTGCCGGCTCGACGAAGGCGAGGCATCTGTCAGCGAACTGGTCGCACTGTCCGGCCTCTCTCAATCCGCGGTATCGCAACATCTTGCCATGCTGCGGGAAGAAGGCGTCGTCAGTATCCGGGGAGAGGCGCAAACGCGATATTATCGCCTCAAGGATCCGATCGTGAGCGCGATCATCCATGCTTTGTGCGAGCTGTGCGGAGATGGCTGCGAGCAAGCGCCGGAAGGCTGAGCATCCCGCCCGCTTCATTCGGCTTTAGTAACGCTATTTTAGCCATATGGGTGCAGCTTCCCCGTCCATACCATTGGAGGGAGAAATGGGATGGATCACGGACACGCGCCACTGTTCGGCCTCGAATTACCAGGCGCTATCCATCGTCGGGGGCATTCGGACCGGCAGGTTTTCGTTTCGCGGCTTTCTGCCGACGAATGCCGACTGTCTGGCGAGAACCTCGACCTGCATGCCGGTGACCGCGTGGATCTGTCATTCAGCACGATTGGCCCTTTCACAGCCGACGTGCATTCGACGGAACAAGGCACGGCCTGCGTTAGACTGGTGCCGCCGCTTCACCCGGCAATCGTCCAACATTTCGCCGCGTTCGTTCACCTTGCCGAATAGCAGACCCAAGCCAGGGATCGGAGGGCAATGCGATGTTCAGGAAAGTGCTCTTGCTCCTCTCAGTCGTGGTCATAATCATCTGGTTCGCAGGTGACGGCCTGACCAAATTGAAAAACAGTGCGCTGGGAACCGCAAACAAGGAATCCAGCTATGCCACCAGTGGGCATGACGGCTGGTAATGGCGGCGGGCCTCAGGCCGCAGGATTCACACCACGCAGGCTTTCTGCATCGCTTTCAGGCGAACTCGGCACGACTGCCAGGCCCGATAGCAATTCAAACCCACCCGGGGTGAGAAGGTCAGGCACCAGCCGTATCTTCCAGTGTGCGGCAGGGCGATGGGCCGGATCGGATGATCCCGGTTCCACGACCATATTGTAGGCTGCATCGCCCACGACTTTGCGCAACCGCCGGATCGCGCGCTGAATCACACCACCAAGCACGTTTCTCTCGTCTTCGCTTCCTTGCGCAAAATCCGGTGAATGACGGATCGGCACGATCCATTGTTCCAACGGGCCACGCGCTGCGAGCGGGACGAGCATGGCGAACGTGCCGCCCATTTCGACCACCCGGTCACCTGCCGTCAGTTCCCGTTCCAGATATTCGCATGTCAAACAGCGGCGATGCTCCTGATAATGCGCGAGCGCCCGTTCCAGCCCCTCTGCCAGCAATGGCGGCGTGAATGGCATGCCGACCAGTTGCGAATGAGAATGTGCCACGGATGCCCCGGCCCCTTTCCCGCGATTGCGGAACAGCGCGACCGCCTCGATACCCGGCATTGCCGACACTGCCGTAAACCGGGCGCGCCAGGTATCGACGATTGCCTGCATTCCGGCCGGATCGAGATCAGGCAGATCGGCGTCATGCCTTGGCGTCTCGATAATCACTTCATGGCGTCCATAGCCGCTTGTCAGGCAATCAGCAGGCAACTCTCCGCCTGCCCCAGACAGGATCGGGTATTTGTTCGGCACCACCCGCGTGAACCATCCAGGTGCCTCGTCACCCTCGCGTTCTTCCACCATGGGCGGGAGCATATGCTCGTTACCAGGGCAGAACGGGCAATCCGGATCGAACTCCGGCTTGCCCTCATGAGCAACAACCGCTGTTTCCGTTTCGTCAATCTCGTGGGGCCGGCGGGCCCTTCCCGGTGCGATGACAGACCACAGACCACTGAGAGGATCCTGCCTGAATTCACTCACGCGTCAGCGCCCCCAACCCGGATGGCCAGTCTTGCCGGTCAGGCTGAAATGCGGTTCGAAGGCACCGAACAAATCCAGCCAGTCTTCCATCAGGCGCGTCATCAGAAAGCGTGAGCGGACGGTTTCACGCGCTTCGCGCCCTATTCTCGCCCGCAGATCATGATCCTTGAGCACCCGCACGATCTGGCTCGCGGCCTCTTCGACGCTATCGACCAGAAACCCATTCACATTGTCTTCGATCTGGTGCCTGATCCCTCCGACATTGCCGCCGATAACGACTGTTCCCTTCCACATCGCTTCGGTAACGGTCAGCCCGAATCCTTCCCTGATCGACTTTTGCAGAACAACTGCGGCCCTGCGCTGCAACGCATTGACCAGGGCGGAATCCTGAACCGAAAGGATGTGGATCCGTTCTTCCCTGCACTGGCAAAGCGATTCAAATATTTCCTGGCCCTCGGGATCGTCGGTCGCAATGTTTCCGACCAGCACCAGCGTGGCATCCACTTCCTTGCGCGCGATGCGGAACGCCTCGATCACGCCTTGCGGGTCCTTCCACTTGTCGAAGCGCGAGACTTGCACCACCAGCGGCAGATCATCCGGAATCCCGTAATTGCTCAGCCGTTCGTCGATTTCTTCGTCCGACAACCCCTTGTTGGTTGTCGAAAACGGATTGATCGCAGGCATGATGAACCGCTGGGGCGGAGAAATTTCCTGAGCATATTCGGGCAGTGAAAGGACGACCGCATCATAACGCTCGATAAAACCACACAAGTAATCCCACAGGCCGGGATCCGGCTGGGTCAGGTCGATATGGCAGCGCCACACCCACGGCGACTTCTTCCTGAAATAATCGATCAGGGGGAGAGGTTGTGGATCGTGCACCACGACAAGGTCGTGATCGAGATGCATCCGGGCGGCGTTTTCGTAAACGACTTCCTCGTAAACGTCCTGCTTCATATCGCTCAGGTTGATTTCGCCACCCTGCAACGCATTGTGCATCTTCTTGGTGATGCTGAAGAAATCTGGGCGCCCCTGAAGCACCCGCCATCCGGAGCGTATGCCGGCGCCATTCATCAGGAGTGTCAGCGAACCGAGGATTTCCGCAACACCGCCGCCATAATAGGTCGAGTTCACGTTGACGACGTGCAGGTCGTGCAACCGCTCCGCCTTGGCCAGGATCCTTTCGACAGTTTCCCCGCCAATCAGCGGTTCATAACTTTCAACTGTCGGCAGAGAATAAGGGATCGAATCCGTCGATAGCATATCCATTCGTTTCAGGCCTCCTCCTTGGGAATCACATCACGATGGCCTGCCCCTCCACGGCAGCCGTCAAAAATCCGGAAACGGTCTGACAATCGCGCCAATTCCGGACCGGTCGCGGGTCATGCAGACTAGAGGCGCCCGGCAAGGGGAAGCAAGCCATGCCGGGAACAGCGGCTTGCAAGCCCCGGCAAAGCCATGGGGCATCGCTGAGCCGTCAGGCAGCAAACGCTTGCCGGCCTTTCTCTGGGCCGCCAGGCGCAGGCGCCAGTCTGACCTGATTGCGACCTCCCGTCTTTGCCCGATAAAGTGCCGCGTCAGCCCGGGCCATGAATTGGGCACCCGTTTCACCCGGCGCATACTGCGCGACGCCGAAACTGCACGTTACCGTCCCCGCCTGCCCCAGCTGCAAATGCTCGATCGCCTCGCGGCACTTTTCAGCGGCCTGACACCCCATCATCCCATCCACACCGGGCATGAGAATGAGAAACTCCTCGCCGCCCCAACGCACCAGCAGATCGCTGCTACGGATGAAACCGGAGACGAAGCCGGATAGCCGCACCAGTGCCTCATCACCTGCGGAGTGCCCGAACGTGTCGTTGACCGCCTTGAAATGATCGATGTCGAACATGATGATCGTCAGCGGCGTGTCGTAGCGTTCCGCCCGCTGGATCTCATTGCCCATCACGGTTTCGAGCTTCAGCCGGTTATGCAGGCCGGTCAGCGCATCGGTGGTGGCCTTGACGCCGAGATCCTGCGCGAGCTCCTGCAATTGCAGCCGATTGTCCCGCTGGACTTCGTCATGCACCCGGCGGGCTCTGCCCATGAGGTAGATCAGCGCCATGATCGTCACCAGCAGAGTGATCACGATCCCCAGAAGGCGCGTTGCAAAGATCTGATGGGGAGGTTTGAGAATGACCAGCGACCAGCCGCTGTCGTCGACAAACCGGCGGCGAACGTAGCTGCGTTCTCCATCAACCGTCATCCAGCTGGCATCGACGATAGGCAGGTCCATCATTGGCCGGTTGTTCGACTGGTTCAGGCGGTTCACGAGTGCCTGCTTCCGTTCCGCGGACAACGGCCACAAGGTACGGTGCAATGCTTCCGGGCGATTGGTCATCTCGATCACGCCATCCGGATCGATGAAGAAATAGGGCCGTTCAAATCCCCTCAGGTCCGCCTCGAAAGATGCCAACGACCGGGCCAGGACCGCCACGCCCACGACTTCTCCAGCGCTGTCCTGGATCGGATAGCTGGCGGAATAATCACACGCCTCCAATGCGGGGGCACAGGAAAAGCTTCCGGCAGGCTTGCCCGCCATAGCGGCAAGAAAATCTGGCGTTGAACCGAAACGTTCCGCCCCCGGCAAGACTTCCCGGCGGGAAGACGACGCAACAACTTTTCCCGTACGGTCGAGAATATGCCCCAGTTCAGCGCCCGACGCCTCGACATCGAGATCCAGCATCGACTGTCCCTGTTGACGCTGCACCGCGCCGCCTTGGCTCAGCAGGGGCAGGATGGAAGGAGAGCCCGCCAGAGACTGAACCATGGCTTCGACTGTGGAGACGTCTCCGGTAAGGCGGCTGGCCAGCATGTCGATGTCAGTGCGGGCCTCTCGTTCCACATTGTCCCGATATATCCCGCCAAGGTACTGGGTCAGGGTCCAGCCGGACACCAGGATCGCCCCCATGATGACCAGCGTCCAGGTGAATTGTTCGTTGACGTATGCGGTGTAGCGCGGCGACGCGATGTCCGAGGCCACCCGCTGGCTCCAAACCGCCCAGACGGAGAAGGAAATCCAGCACGCGAGCAGTCCCCGTACCAGCTGGATCGGCATCTGAGCCGCATCGGTGAAGGCGGCGTAATTCAGGACATTGGCTGGCCAGAACTGCCCCACAGGGACGATAAGCCCCGCTGCGATAGCGTAGAGGATGAAACCAGCCGATGCGGACAAAGCAAAACCTTTTGCCGCACCGGAAAAACGCCGGGCCTGCCATGCCAATACGCATCCCGCACCTGCCGCCCCGACGAAACCGATTGTGTACCGCGCGATGATCCCGCCGGTTGTCGCCCCCTGCGCGACAGCGACCAGAGCGATCGCCAACGCCAGAATGACATAGATCCACCGCCCGGGCAGCTTCATCCCCAACCGGATCGCTTCGATCCGTGCGAAATCCAGTAACAGGAAATAAGAGGCGGTCATGACCGCCATTCGCGCAGCGGCGAATGCGGCGGAATCTCCGATAATAAGCGCCGTAAGGTCGAGCCATTCGCTCAAGCCGTGCAGGAAGCCGAAGCCTCCGAGAATGGCCCATGCCCGGCCCGCGCCCTTGCTGGTCGCGAACCAGCATGTCGCGCCGAGCAGAATGAACGCCAGCCCGTAGAAGAAAAAAATGAAATCAAGCTGGTCGTTGAGGAAAGCAGCCATGGCATCCCCTTCGGACCGCATCCATGCAACTGCCTGTCAGCCATGAACGCGGCCTTGTTCGTTTGGGCCGGATGCAGACTATCGTGCGAAGGTAAACAAATTGAGCGGTGCGACAGGTCCGCCGATCAAGCCATTCCTTCATTGCGAATGTGCAGCACTCGCCCGCAATGCTTGCAATGGATCGCATCGGGATCATGCAGGGCAAGCCCGCAGTCGGGGCATTCATATTCCACTTTCGGCGGCCGGAAAAGCACCTGGATCAGCCTGACGAACAGCGAGACTCCGAAAATCATGATCGCAACGGACAGCAATCGCCCCGTCACACCCGGCAGAGTGATGTCGCCAAAGCCGGTCGTGGTCAGTGTGGTCACGGTGAAATACAGCGCATCGGCATAATTCTGAATGTGCGGATTCGTGCCGTGCTGGGTTTCGAACACCAGCGCGGTGGTTACGAACATGAACAAGCCAAGATTGATAAGGGCAAAGAGCGTTGCCTCGTTCCGCCGGAAATAGAGGGAATCGTCGCGCAACTGCTTCAGCAAATGATAGGATCGCAGCAGGCGGAAAGTGCGCACGACGCGCAAAAAGGCAAACCCTTCGCCCGCAATCGGCGCGAGCAGTGACAATATCACGACCAGATCGGCCAGCCCCCAGACACCAAACAGCGTGCGCCAGCGCGACCGGCTGATGATCAGTCTGGCAGCAAAGTCGAACACGATGACTATGCCGAAGAACACGTCGATGACTTCGATTAACTGCGTGCCAAGGAAGAATGAGGAGATGATGACGTAGCCGATCATGACGATGTCGAAGATCAGCAGGAAATAGCCGTAGGCGCGTGCAGTCGGGGTATTCCCTTCGTACAAGGCAGTCAGGCGGTCGTGAATCGTCATGCTGCCCTTCCCCCTTTCGCAGGGCATCATCTACGAACGCAGGAGAAAATCCAATGGCGTCTGTCAGGCCTGCCTAAGCGGCCGGAGAGCACGACAACCACACGCTGGAATATCCCGGCAAGGCATGCCGTGTCGCACCGTTGATGGCCAGAATGGGCTCCCCATCGGGAAGCGATGGCATCACAGCCGCAGATTCCGCCACCAGATTGAACAGGCAGAAAATTCGCTGCGCTCCAGCGGTGCGCTCAAAACTCAGCAAATCGCCCGAGGCCCGGCAGTTCGTGAAAGCGCCCCCATGCAATGCCGGATGGCTCTTGCGCAGGACAAGCAAATGGCGCGTCAGGTTCAGCAGGGACGTTTCATCGGTATCCTGCCTTTCCACTGACCGCCTGCGGTTGGCATCCGACAACGGCAACCAGGGCGTACCGGTCGTGAAACCGCCAAGCGGCTGATCGACCCACGGCATTGGCGTGCGCGCACCGTCCCGCGAGAGGGTCAACGGCCAGTTGGCGATAGCTTCAGGGTCCTGCAGCAGATCGAAGGGAATATCGTCCTGTTCGAGCCCCAGTTCCTCCCCCTGGTAGATGATGGCATTGCCCCGCAGAGCCATGAGCAAGGCCATTTTCACCCGCGCGAACCGGGCCATCTCCCCGGGCGCGCACCACCGCGAAACCGCTCGCGGCGCGTCATGGTTTTCAAACGCCCAGCTCGGCCAGCTCTCGCCTTGCTGCCAACCCTTCATGGTCTCGGCCACGAACGCTGCCGTCAATTCGGGCGCGTAGAGGAAGTCGAAGCCGTACGCACTGTCGAGCCGGTGAGTGCCGGCGGTATAGGCCTTGCGTTCCGCCTCCGCATCGTCACCGCCCACTTCGGCGACCGTGTGGATCGCCCCGAATTCGTCGCACAGCGCGCGCAGCCGTTCGATAAATGCGACGACACCCGGTTGCGACTGGCTGTGCACTTTCAACTGGAAATCGAATGGCCGCGTCCGCACCCGGCCATTATCAGGTGCCGGTGGATTATCCCGCAAAAGCGGATCGTGCATCGAATGGTTCAACGCATCGAGCCGGAACCCGTCCACGCCCCGCTCCAGCCAGAAGCGCGCCACCGACAGCAAGGCATCCTGCACGTCGCGCTGATGCACATTGAGCTGCGGCTGCTCTTTCAGGAAAGTATGCATGTAATACTGGCAACGGCGGGCGTCCCACGTCCACGCCGGGCCGCCGAATACGGACTGCCAGTTATTGGGAGGAGTACCGTCCGCTTTCGGATCGGCCCACACGTACCAGTCTGCCCGGGCACTGTCCCGCGATGCCCTGCTCTCGGCAAACCATGGATGCAGGTCGGACGTGTGGGCATAGACCTGGTCGATCAGGACCTTCAGCCCGCGTGCGTGAGCAGCGGCAACCAGCGCATCGAAATCTTCCAGGGTCCCGAAAATCGGATCGACCGCGCAATAGTCGGAAACGTCGTACCCGAAATCCCGCATCGGCGATGCGAAGAACGGCGAAATCCAGATCGCATCCACGCCCAGTGATGCTACGTGATCGAGCCGCCCGGTGATGCCCCGCAGATCGCCGATGCCATCCCCATTGCTATCCTGGAAACTGCGCGGATATATCTGGTAAATTGCCGCGCCCCGCCACCATGGTTCCGACGAACCCGCACGCGGACCAGAGAATTTTTCGGCAATCATGCGTCGTTCACGGCTCCGTGGAAGAGGCCTGTTTCCTATCATGAATTGCGCCGGATGCCCGCGCAATCTTTTGCAGTTGCACAATGCTGCAAAGCCATCTTGTCGAAGCGCCTTCTCTGGCTTACTCCCAACATCAGGAGACGACAGGAGGAGCAATCTCCATCGGGAGTCGGCAAGCACGGGAATACCCCTGCCAGCCGCCTGATACGGTGGATGTTGGCAGCAGGAGAGGCCGTAAATTGCCGGCCCGACGGGTACATCCCGAAAGGCGCTTGATCGAAGGAGCGACTGCCTTGCCTGCCGACACCACGCCTCAGCTGCCGGATACCCCGTTCCCCAACGCAATCGTTGCCGACATCGATGAATTGCTGATCGACGTGCTGCGGCACCGCATCGGCAAGGACGAACGGGCGGCAAAGCCACACGACTGGTTCACCGCCGCTGCTCTTACGCTACGCGACCGGATCATCGACCGCTGGATGGAAGCCACCCGGCGCACATATGCGGAACGCGAAAAGCGCGTCTATTATCTCAGCCTCGAATTCCTCATCGGCAGGTTGATGCGCGATGCATTGAGCAACATGGAACTGACCGGGGCAATGGAAGAGGCCCTGCGCAACCATGGCTTCGACCTCGCCACGCTGGAAGAATTGGAACCGGACGCCGCCCTCGGCAATGGCGGGCTCGGACGGCTGGCGGCCTGCTTCATGGAAAGCCTCGCCTCGCTCGACATCCCGGCTTACGGCTATGGCATCCGTTACGTGAACGGTATGTTCCGCCAGAGGATCAAGGACGGCTGGCAACTCGAACTGCCGGAGACCTGGCTTGCCCATGGCAACCCCTGGGAATTCGAACGGCGTGAAAGCGCCTATCGGGTCGGCTTTGGAGGCGAAGTCGTGGGCCTTAACGACGGTGTGGAATGGCGCCCGGCAGAAGAGGTCGAGGCGACCGCCATCGACACCCCCGTCGTCGGCTGGCGGGGCAAACGCGTCAACACGCTGCGGCTGTGGACCGCCAGCGCGCTCGACCCGATCAGCCTGGATGTATTCAACGCCGGCCACCACGCCGAAGCCATGGCCAACCAGGTGCGCGCGGACAGCCTGGTGCGTGTGCTCTATCCGGCCGATTCCAACGCCGCGGGGCAGGAACTGCGGCTGCGGCAGGAATTCTTTTTCTCGTCCGCCTCCATTCAGGACATCGTGCGCCGTCACGTCCAGTATGAAGGGGATATTCGTACCCTGCCGGACAAGGCAGCGATCCAGCTCAACGATACGCACCCGTCCGTCGCGGTGGCGGAACTGATGCGTCTCCTGCTCGACGTTCACGGGCTGGAATTCGACGAGGCGTGGGACATTACCCGCCGCACCGTTGCCTATACCAACCACACTCTCCTGCCGGAAGCGCTGGAGAGTTGGCCTCTCCCCCTGTTCGAGCGGTTGCTGCCGCGCCACATGCAGATCGTCTATGCCATCAACAGCCGCGTCCTGCGCGAAGCCCACAAGGCCGGGCTGGACGATGGCGCCATTTCCGCGATCTCGCTGATCGACGAGGGAGGGGAACGGCGCGTGCGCATGGCCAATCTGGCGTTCGCCGGGGCGCACAGCGTCAACGGCGTAGCGGCCCTGCACACCGAATTGATGAAGGAGACGGTCTTCGCGGACCTTCACCGGCTTTATCCCGACCGGATCAACAACAAGACCAACGGCGTCACCCCACGCCGCTGGCTGCAACAGTGCAACCCCGGTCTGACCTCCGTCATCCGCGACGCCATCGGCGACGCCTTTCTCGACGATGCGGAAAAGCTTGTCGAACTGGACAAGCTGGCAAGCGATCCCGCGCTGGGGGAACGCGTGGCCGAGGTCAAACGCGCCAACAAGGTCGCACTCGCCGCCCATCTCAAGGAGCTGACAGGCGTTCGCCTCAATCCCGATGCCCTGTTCGATGTGCAGGTAAAGCGCATCCACGAATACAAGCGGCAACTGCTCAATCTGGTGGAAACGGTCGGCCTTTACGACCAGATCCGCAGCCACCCGGAACGCGACTGGGTGCCCCGGGTCAAGATCATCGGGGGCAAGGCCGCGTCCAGCTATCACAATGCCAAACTGATTATAAAACTGACCAACGACATTGCCCGCAGAGTGAATTCCGATCCCTCTGTCGGCGGTTTGCTCAAGGTGGTGTTCGTTCCGAACTACAACGTCAGTCTTGCCGAACGGATCATTCCGGCAGCCGATCTTTCCGAGCAGATTTCCACCGCCGGGATGGAAGCGTCCGGCACGGGCAACATGAAATTCGCCTTGAACGGAGCCCTTACCATAGGGACACTCGACGGTGCGAATATCGAGATCAAGGATCGGGTCGGCGATGACAATATCGTGATCTTCGGCCTGACTGCGGAAGAAGTCGCGGAACGGCGGGCAGACGGCTATAAGCCACGCGAAGTGATCGAGAATTCTCGCGAATTGCAGCAGGCAGTTTCTGCTATCGCCACCGGTGTCTTTTCCCCGGACGATCCCAACCGCTACGCGGACCTGATGGGGGGCCTTTACGATCATGACTGGTTCATGGTCGCCGCCGATTTCGATTCCTATGCCGCCGCGCAACGCTCCGTGGACCAGCGGTGGGAGGATCAGGCCGGATGGCGTAAATCGGTGATCCACAATATCGCCAATGTCGGTTGGTTCTCTTCCGACCGGACGATTTCCGAATATGCGAGGGATATCTGGAAGGTCTTGTGAAACCACCCGCAAGCGCGATCGAGGCCTTGCTGGAAGGCTCTCACGCCGATCCCTTCTCGCTTTTGGGTGTCCATCCGGGCCCGGATGGTACTTTTGCGCGAGTATTCCTGCCCGGCGCAGAGACTGCCGCAGCCTTCAGTCTCAAGGGCGGGCGACTTGGCAAACTGACGCGCACCGACCCACGCGGTCTGTTCGAGGGCAAGCTCCGCGGCAAACCCAAACCGGTCAAATACCGCTGTACGACCGGGGATCACGAATGGTGGATTACCGACCCCTACAGTTTCGGACCGGTCCTCGGCCCGATTGACGACCTGTTGATTGCAGAGGGCACCCATTTCCGATTGTTCGACAAGCTTGGCGCCCATTGTATCGAACATCAGGGCGCGCAGGGTGTCCATTTCGCGGTCTGGGCTCCCAATGCCCGGCAAGTGTCGCTGGTAGGCGACTTCAACGACTGGGATCATCGCCGCCATCCCATGCGCAGCCGCAAGGACATCGGGGTATGGGAGATATTCATTCCCGACATCGGCCCGGGGCGCGCGTACAAGTACCGGATCGTCGGCCCTGATGGAACAGTCCAGCCGCTGAAAGCCGACCCTTTCGCTTTCGCATCGGAACTGCGCCCCAAAACCGCGTCGGTCGTGGCGGGCACCGGCAAGCAGGACTGGGGCGACACGGCCCATCGAGATTTCTGGGCCAGCGCCGACCCACGCCGTGAGCCGATCGCGATCTACGAAGTCCATCCCGGATCATGGCAACGCGACGAACACGGATGGTTCCTGAGCTGGGACGCCATGGCCGAACGGCTGATACCCTATGTCGCGGACATGGGGTTTACCCATATCGAATTCCTGCCGGTATCCGAATATCCCTATGACCCAAGCTGGGGTTACCAGACGACCGGGCTCTATGCCCCTTCCGCCCGCTTTGGCGCGCCGGACGGCTTTGCCCGCTTTGTCGACGGGGCCCATCAGGCGGGCCTTTCCGTCCTGATCGACTGGGTTCCGGCCCATTTCCCCACCGACGAACATGGCCTGGCTCATTTCGACGGAACGGCGTTGTACGAGCATGAAGATCCGCGTCTGGGTTTTCATCCCGACTGGAATACCGCGATCTACAACTTCGGACGGCGGGAAGTATCCAGCTTCCTCGTCAATAACGCGCTGTTCTGGGCCGAGCGATATCATGTGGACGGGCTGCGCGTCGATGCCGTCGCGTCGATGCTTTACCGGGATTATTCCCGCAAGGCGGGCGACTGGATACCCAATCCCGAAGGGGGGCGCGAAAACTGGGAAGCGGTGCAATTCCTGCGCGCCATGAACCGCGCCGTGTACGGCACCCATCCGGGTGTGATGACCATTGCAGAGGAATCCACGGCCTGGCCTGGCGTGACATTGCCGGCCTATGAAGATGGCCCTCACGCAAGCTCGTTGGGGTTCGGGTTCAAATGGAACATGGGCTTCATGCACGATACCTTGCGCTACATGGCGCGGGAGCCGGTGCATCGCCGCTACCACCACGACGACATCACTTTCGGCCTGATGTACGCTTTCAGCGAAAATTTCGTCCTGCCGCTGAGCCACGATGAAGTGGTTCACGGCAAGGGATCGCTGCTCAACAAGATGTCAGGCGACGATTGGCAGAAATTCGCCAATCTGCGGGCCTATTACGGGCTCATGTGGGGATATCCGGGCAAGAAGCTGCTGTTCATGGGCCAGGAATTCGCCCAACGCCGCGAATGGGCGGAAGATCGCGCATTGGACTGGGATCTGTGCGATGCGCCCGCCCACGCCGGGGTTCAGGCGCTGGTTCGCGATCTCAATCGCCTGTACCGCGAAAAGCCCGCGCTACACGCTCGTGACTGCGAAGGCGACGGCTTCGAATGGCTGATCGTAGACGATGCCCATAACTCCGTTTTCGCATGGCTCCGCAAGGCACCCGGCGCACGGCCCGTTGCAGTGGTCAGCAACATGACGCCAGCCCTGCGCACCGGATACCGCCTGCCATTGCCGCATGACGGTCTCTGGCATGAAGTGCTCAACACCGATGCCACCGCCTACGGTGGAAGCGGGCAGGGAAATCTCGGCCAGGTCCGGGCAGAACATGGCGCCGCCCATGTCACATTACCGCCATTGGCAACCATCATGCTGGAGTTTGAGTAGTGAAGCGTTGGGAGGCCCCTAGATGAGGGATTCGTACGGACAACCGCTCGCCCGCGAGGCCATGGCCTATGTCCTGGCCGGCGGACGCGGCAGCCGCTTGATGGAACTGACCGACAGCCGGGCCAAGCCAGCAGTCTATTTCGGCGGGGTCAGCCGGATCATCGATTTTGCCCTGTCCAACGCGATCAATTCGGGCATTCGCCGCATCGGCGTCGCCACGCAATACAAGGCCCACTCGCTGATCCGCCACATGCAGCGGGCCTGGAACTTCATGCGGCCGGAGCGGAACGAAAGCTTCGACATCCTGCCCGCTTCCCAGCGTATCGACGAATTCCACTGGTACGAAGGCACGGCGGACGCGGTTTACCAGAATATCGACATCATCGAAGCACATGCCCCCCGCTACATGGTCATTCTGGCGGGCGATCACATCTACAAGATGGATTACGAGCTGATGCTGCGCCAGCATGTGGATTCTGGCGCGGACGTCACTGTCGGGTGCCTGGTCGTTCCACGGATGGACGCCACGGGCTTCGGCGTGATGCATGTCGATGAACAGGACAATATCACGGCGTTCATCGAAAAGCCCAAGGACCCGCCCGGCATTCCAGGCGATCCCGACAATGCGCTCGCCTCCATGGGAATCTACGTCTTCGAAACGAAATTCCTGTTCGAACAGTTGCGGCGCGATGCCGCCGACCCGGATTCAAGGCGCGACTTCGGTGGCGACGTGATCCCTTACATCGTCAAGCATGGCAAAGCCGTCGCCCATCGTTTTACCAACAGCTGCATCCGCGCGGCAGAGGAGATCGAGGAATACTGGCGCGACGTCGGCACGCTGGACGCCTATTTCGAAGCCAATCTCGACCTTACCGACGTCGTGCCCAAACTGAACATGTATGATCGTGAATGGCCGATCTGGACCGACCAGATCGTCGCCGCACCGGCCAAGTTCGTGCATGACGAGGAAGGACGGCGCGGAATGGCCGTGTCCTCCCTCATCTCTCAGGACTGCATCGTTTCCGGCGCCACTGCCCATCGCAGCCTGCTGTTCACCGGGGTCAAGATGGGCAGCTATTCGAGCGTCGAAGAAGCCGTCATCATGCCCTACTGCAACATAGGACGGAACGCGCGGCTGTCGAAAGTCATCATCGATTCCGGCGTCCGCATTCCCGAAGGTCTGGTCGTAGGCGAAGACCCGGAGCTGGACTCGCAACGGTTCCGCCGCACTGAAAAGGGCGTGTGCCTGATTACCAAGGTGATGATCGACAAACTCAAGGCCGAGGGATGACGCTATCGGTCCTTTCCCTCGCGTCTGAGGCAGTGCCGCTGATCAAGACCGGCGGGCTGGCAGACGTGGCAGGCGCCCTGCCCGGCGCGGTTGCCCCCCACGGCATCGCGATGACTACCATGTTGCCGGGATACCCCGCTGTGATGCGGGCCATCGGCAAGGGTCGCCTGCTGCACAGCTATCCTTCGCTGATGGGCGAACCCGCCCGCCTGATCGCGGGCAAAATGGGCGACCATGCGCTGATCGTGCTCGACGCACCTGGCTTCTTCTCTCGCGATGGCGGACCGTATGCCGATCCGGCAGGCCACGACTGGAGGGACAACTGGCGGCGCTTTGCCGCATTCGGGCGGGCTGCCGCGGATCTCGCCGGAGGTGCGATCAAGCGCAAACGCTTCGATGTCGTCCATGCCCATGACTGGCAGGCCGCAATGGCACTGGCCTATCTGCGCTTTGCCCCGGCTTCCGGCACCGACAAGCCGCTCGCCTCGGTCATGACCATCCACAACATCGCATTTCAGGGCCATTTCGGTTCGGAAGTGTTTCCTCAACTCGGCCTGCCCGACAGCGCCTGGTCCATGCATGGCGTCGAATACCACGGGGGCGTGGGATTCCTTAAGGCAGGCCTCGAAGCAGCAGGGGCGATAACTACCGTCAGCCCCACTTACGCCGCCGAAATCCGTAATCCGCAATTCGGCATGGGGCTGGAAGGCGTCATCATGGCGCATGAAAGCCGGGTCCACGGGATCGTCAACGGGATCGACACTACCTTGTGGAACCCGGAAACGGACGAATACATCGCCGCCAATTTCGGGCAGCGCAGCCTCACGCGCCGTTCCACCAACAAACGCGCCGTGGAAGAGGAATTCGGGCTGGAGCAGGACGAAGGCCCGTTGTTCGTCGTCGTCAGCCGGTTGACCTGGCAGAAGGGTATGGACGTATTGCTGGAGGTGCTGGACCACCTGGTCGGCATCGGTGGCCGACTGGCGCTGCTGGGCGCAGGCGACGCCGCACTGGAAGCCGGTTTTCACGCCGCCGCCGCACGCCATCCCGGCCGCATCGGGGTCAGGATCGGTTATGATGAGCCGCTCGCTCACAGGATGCAGGCTGGCGGCGACGCCATATTGGTCCCATCCCGTTTCGAGCCCTGCGGCCTTACCCAGCTTTACGCATTGGCCTATGGCTGCGTCCCGGTGGTCGCCCGCACGGGAGGGCTGGCCGATACGGTAATAGACGCCAATATCGCCGCCCTGGGGGCGGGAACGGCCACAGGCGTGCAATTCGATGGGGTAAACTACCACGCCTTGCGCGCCGCCGTCAGCCGGACTGCCGCACTCTATGGCGAACGGGACCAATGGCGCACCATTCAGCGCAACGGGATGAAATGCGATTTCTCCTGGTCGCGCAGCGGCAAGGCTTACGCCGATCTCTATGCGTCGCTGGCCACATGAAAGAGCAACCGGGTGCGCACGTAACGGACGGCGTAACCCGCTTTGCCGTGCGCGCTCCGGAGGCTGACAAGCTGGATCTCTGCCTCTTCGAAGGAAGCGTGGAACGGCGCATCGCCATGAATCGGACGGACGCCGGATGGACAGCGGAAATTGCCGGAAACCTTGCAGGCACCCCTTATGGCTATCGCGCGCATGGCGGATGGGCGCCCGAGAGCGGGAAGTGGTTCGATCCAGCGAAGCTGCTGGTCGATCCCTATGCGCTGGAGCTTGACCGGCGGTTTACGCAAGATCCCCGGCTCGCCACATTCGGCGAAGACACTGCCGCCCTGGTTCCCCGCGCCGTGGTTCCCGATCTGCTGCCCGAATGCCTGCGCCGCCCGCCACGCTTCACACCCGGCGGTCTGATCTACGAGATCAATGTGCGCGGCTTCACCATGCGGCATCCCAGAGTACCCAAGCGATTACGCGGGACTGTCGCCGCCCTCGCCCATCCGGCAGTCCTGGCGCATCTGCGCAAGCTGCATGTTACGGCGATCGAACTGATGCCGATCGTTGCCTGGATCGACGAACGGCATTTGCCGCCGCTCGGGCTGCGCAATGCCTGGGGCTATAACCCGGTGACCCCCATGGCGCTCGATCCCGGATTGTGCCCGGGCGGCGTGACCGAACTGCGCGAAACGGTCGCGGCGCTCCATGCCAAAGGGATCGGAGTGATCCTCGACCTCGTGTTGAACCATACGGGTGAAAGCGATGTGCATGGCGGCGTCCTGTCCCTGCGCGGGCTGGATAACGCCGCCTATGCGCATGATGCCGACGGCGCGCTCATCAATGACACCGGGTGCGGCAATACGCTCGACTTCGCCAATCCGGCCGTCCGGCGCATGGCGATCGACACGCTACGCCATTTCGTGAAGCACTGCGGCATCGACGGGTTCCGGTTCGATCTCGCCCCGATCCTCGCCCGGGGGCCGGGCTTTTCCCGCGATGCCCCGATTTTTGCGGAGATTGCCCGCGATCCCTGGCTGGCCGACAGGGTCCTGATCGCAGAACCATGGGATATCGGGCCCGGTGGCTACCAACTGGGCCGGTTTCCGGCGAACTGGCTCGAATGGAACGACCGGTTTCGCGACGATGTCCGGCGCTTCTGGCGCGGCGATGAAGAACCGGGCAAGCTCGCCACCCGGATTGCGGGATCGTCCGACATTTTCGGGCACCGCTGCCGCAGCGTCAATTTTCTGGCCGCGCACGATGGTTTCACACTGGCCGATACGGTCGCCTACCTCCACCGCCACAATCACGCGAATGGCGAAGACAACCGGGACGGCCATGGCGAAAACTTTTCCTGGAACAACGGCGTCGAAGGCCCGAGCGATGACCCCGCGGTGCTGGCCCGTCGGCAGGCAGACCTGCGCGCACTGCTCGGCACGTTGTTCGCCTCTACCGGGACGATCATGCTGACTGCCGGGGACGAATTTGCCCGCACGCAGCATGGCAACAACAACGCCTATGCGCAGGACAACGAAACGACCTGGATCGGCTGGGCCGGACGGGACACGGCACTGGAGGACTATACCGTTTCTCTGTCCGCATGGCGAGCAGCCCATGTGCAATGGTTCACGGACTTTCCCTCAGCCGGGGACTGGCTCCGCCTGGATGGCAAGCGCATGGAAATTCCCGACTGGGAAGACCCCCGGGCGCCCGGTTTCCGTTTCCAATCCGGCGAGGAAGAACGGCCCTACACCGTCAGGGTGGATCGGGATACCCGCACGGTATCGGTTTCGACAACCGAACAGTCCCGCTGACACCCGCCGATTATGCCCCATTCCCGCTATCTTGCGATGGAGGATTGGCTTTGCCCGCATTTGCGATTATGGGCCGGTCCCGGAAGCGGATCCTTCTGCTTCCAATGATCGCGCCGGTGCCCGAGAGGGCTTAATATGGGAACGCGGTGAGGAAAGGCCGATGGCCGTTCCGAATCCGAGGCTGTCCCTGCAACTGTAAGCGGCGAGCGCGATGCACATCGCCCCCCACCCGATAACGGAGGGGAGCAGCCACTGGGCCGGACGCTAAATCATGCGGGGCCTGGGAAGGCCGTGCATCGAGCCCTGACCCGCGAGCCAGGAGACCTGCCGGCGCATGGTCGCTCTTGCCGCGGTCCAGGGGATGGCCATGGCACGGTAACACTCCGTCTGAGCGACGAACCGATGCGGCTGGGGCCGCGCGGTCATGCGCACGCGGGCGATCATGCGCCCGTCCGCGGCGCTGGCCGGTCGTTCGTTCGCCTGCCCGGTGCCTTGGCACCGGCCCCATGCGCACGTTGGCTGCCCCTGCCGTCAGTTGCTCTGGCGCGGGGGTAAACCCATGAAGACGATATATTTCTTTCCATTACTCGCATTTTCCGGGGCTGTGTCCGCCCATGCGGAATCTGCCGACGATCTGGCTGCGGAAGGGCGCGAGAACATCGTCGTCACGGCTTCACGCGCAACGACCGAGCCGCGTGAAATCGGCAGTGCAGTCTCAGTGGTTACACAGGAACAGCTTGCGTCAGGCCAGGTCACCTTCGTCAAGGATGTCCTGCAGGACGTTCCAGGTGTGCTGGTCAGCACCGACCGGCCGGGCAACTATGCCAGTGTCAGCATTCGGGGATCGAACAACGATGAAGTGCTATGGCTGGTCGACGGTATCGAATTGGGCGATCCCAGTTCCACAAGCACCCAGTTCCAGTCGGACCACCTGATCGCCGCCGACATCGCGAGGATCGAAGTGCTGCGCGGCAATCAAAGCTCGCTCTATGGTTCGGATGCGATTGGCGGCGTCATCAACATCATCACCCAGCGCGCGACTGAGGAAGGAGTGAAGGTCAATGCCGAGGCCCAGGCCGGTTCGCATGGCACACTCAATGGCGGAGCCTCCATTCTCGGCAAAACCGGGCCGCTCGACTTTCGCCTGACAGCAACCGGTTATCGCCATGATGGCCCATCGCTGGCCGATCCGCGCACCGCGACTGCGCCGGTAACGGAAGATGACGAATACTGGCGCTATGGCTTTTCCGGTCGCGCCGGTCTGGAAGCGAGCCCCAACCTCAGCTTCCAGCTGAACGGCTTCTGGCTCGATTCCTTTTCCGATCTCGACAACACCACGTCGGATACGCTCAATACCGTCAAGAAACGGGAATATGCCTTTGCCGGCCAAGGCTTCTACAGGAGCGACGACGACAAGTTGAACGTAAAGCTGACGGGCAGCCGATACGTCGCCCGCCGGCTTTATTTCGGCACTTCCAACCGGCCCGAGGGCGATCTTTACAAGGGTACCAAGGACTCACTCTCTCTGGATGTTTCCTATGACACCGGCGGGCTGGCCAGCATCGCGGCCGGCGGCAATCTGGAACGGGAAAAGACCGATCAGGAGACCTACTACTCCGGCGATTTCCTCGAAAAGATCAACACCAGGTCGGTCTATGGCGAAATCGCCCTGCGCCCGGCAGAAGGGCTGACGCTGACCGGTGCGGCCCGCATCGACGACAACAGCCGCTTCGGGACGTTCGACACCTATCGCGGCACAATCGCCTATGCGGCCGGGCCGTTCAAGTTCCGCGCCAGCTACGGGACAGGGGCGAAGTCGCCCGGACTGTATCAATTGTTCGATCCCACCTATGGCAACCCCGATCTCAAGGCGGAAACCAGCCGGGGCGGGGATATTGGTGTCGATGTCGCATTGGCCGATACGCTGTCGATCCAGGCCAGCTATTTCTTCCTCAGGAAGAAGAACGAGATCGTCTTCGATGGCAGCCGACCGCCATACGGCGGATATGACCAGTGGGGCCGAACCCGCGCCAGTGGCGTGGAATTGGGCCTTACGGCCGAGCCGCTTCCATGGCTGAAGCTGAACCAGAGCTTCACTTACACCGATCACGAAACGGACGACGACCTCGACGGGACTTACGTCGATAGCGGTCGGCCCAAGTATACTGCCAGTTCGGCCATCACGGTTCTGCCGGTCGAGCAGGCAGAGCTCACCTTGCGGGCCCGTTTCCGTGACAAGGATCTCTCCGGCTATGGCGGCGCGACCAGCGCCTATGCCGTTGTCGATCTGCTCGGATCCTATCGGATCAGCGAGAATGTCGAGATCTTCGGCCGCGTCGTGAATCTGTTCGATAAGTGGTACCAGGTCAGCTACGGGACCGCCGCCTTGGGCCGCAGCGCCTACGGCGGTGTCCGCGTCAGCTTCTGAAGCCCCTTGCAGGGCGGCGGACAGCGACGCCGCCCTGCCTTTTTCCATAGACGGGAGAAGCACGATGGCCCCGATCAAGAAAATCGAGGAACGACACGCGGACGGACGGCGGAAAGCCGATGTCTGGCCACTACCCCTCGACGAAACCTTCCTTGAAACCCTGTTTCGCGACTTGTTTCACAACCACTGGCAAGGTCTGACCTTCGGCCCGATGATTGCCGGGGGCGCCTATGAATTGCGCTGCCCGGAACAGCCGCAGCGCATTTCCTATGGCGGTGGCTACCTGACAGTCCATTGGGGGCGTTTCGGGCATTTCCACCTCTGTCTCGGCGAAAGCCGGGCCGATCCCGAAACCGCCGCGCATCGCCGCCCTTCCAAGGCAGAGCTCGTGCGCGGAATGGACAAGCACGGCAATCCGGTCACCTGGTCCCTGAGAGTCGAGAACGGCAAGGGTGAATCCACTCTCAGCATCTACTTCCCGAACCCGTTTCTGACCGATGAAGACGGACTGGCGGAGCGCCCCGACTGGAGCCGCCTGGCTCTCTGGCACTATGCGCTTGAAACTTATGCCGGGCACCAGCCCGACGGTCGCGATACCGCCGGACAGGGGTTTGGCCATTGATGCCTGCACGGCCGGCCTTCCTTCTGTGCATGACGCTGGCGTTCACCATGGCGCCGACAGCAGGCGCCGCCAACCCCACGTTGCCCCGCGTGGCGTCATTCGGCCTGTGTGCCGACCAGATGCTACTGATGCTGGGCGACAGCCGCCAGATTGCCTCCGTCTCGGCTCAGGCCGTCGGACCGCTTTCATTCTATGCCCGGCGCGCTCGGGCATTTCCTGCCAATCGTGGAGCCGCAGAAGAAGTCATCGCCTCAGGTGCCGACATCCTGCTGGTAAGCGATGCCGTAGATAAACGCAGCGCTCATGCGCTGGCGCAATTCGGCGTCGATGTCGTGGACGTTCCCATAGCCAACAACTGGCCGGAAATCGAAGCCATGACCCGCAGAGTCGCGCTTGCAATCGGTCGTGCGCGCCAAGGCGAGGCTGTGATATCCGATTTGAGAGCGAGGCTGGCGCGGGTTCGCCCTCAACAGCCCCGCCGCGCATGGCCCACCGCAATCTATTACCGCCCCGACGGGGGTGGCGCAGGCACCGGAACATTCGTGGATGCCGCGTTGTCGGCGGCGGGGTTCCGCAACCTGCAGGCCGAATGGGGGCCGCCATTCTGGGGCGGGGTCCCGGTCGAACGCATCGTGCTTCATCCGCCCGACGTGTTCGCCGTGAGCTATTTCGACACCAGCAGCAATGCATCGTCTGTGCTGCGGCGCAATCCCGTGTTGTGGGGCAAGGCGCGCACCCGGCCCGTGGTGAACATTCACGGCAAGTACTGGAACTGCGGAAGCCCCCTGCTGATCGAGGCCGTCGAGCAACTTGCCGCCGAACGCGAACGCCTGCTGGCAAGGAGGCGCAATTGAACCGCCTGCCCGCTCCGGCCACCTCGCGTATCGGCACCGCTCCGCTCTGCCTCATTCTGCTCGGCATACTTGCAGGGCTGATGCTGGCGTCGTTGACCATTGGCTACGTCCACATTCCTCCCGGACGCCTCGTGCAGGCCGCATTCGGAATGGCCGATCCGGCGACCACTACCATTGTCCAACAGCTGCGCATGCCCCGCATGATCCTGGCCGCCCTGGTCGGAGCATCGCTCGGCGGGGCAGGAGCCGTGCTGCAGGGCCTGCTGCATAATCCGCTGGCAGAACCCGGCACATTGGGCATTACCGGCGCCGCCAGCCTCGGCGCGGTGGTCGCGCTCTATTTCGGGCTGGCTGCCACAGTGCCCATGTCGCTGCCGCTCTGCGCCATGTCCGGTGCGGCCATTGCCACTGTAATCCTGCTGGTGGTAGCGCGCGACAGCGCAAGCACGCTGACACTGATACTGGTCGGCACCGGAATTGGCGGAATCGCCATTGCCCTGACGTCGCTGGCGATGAACCTGTCCCCCAACCCCTGGGCGGTCAGCGAAATCGCCATGTGGCTGCTCGGATCGGTCAAGGACCGGACATTCTCCGAAGTCTGGCTCGCACTGCCGTTCGTGATTGTCGGGCTGGCCGCCCTGCTTGCGGCGGCTCCATCGCTCGACCTGCTCTCTCTGGGTGAGGACACCGCCCGCAGCATGGGCCTGAACGCCAGCCGTCTGCGCACCATGGCAATTGCCGGAACCAGTCTGGCGGTGGGGGCCGGCGTGGCGGTGTCCGGCTCGGTTGGTTTCGTTGGCCTGATGATGCCCCATCTCGTGCGCCCGCTGGTCGGGCAAGTGCCCAGCCGCACTGTACTGCCCAGCATCATTGGCGGCGGGGCATTGGTGCTGGCGTCCGACATCGTCGTACGCCTGATCGCAATCGGCCCGGAATTGCAGCTAGGCGTCCTTACCTCGCTGCTCGGTACGCCGTTCTTCCTCTACCTCGTCCTTCATCTGCGGCGGCAACTGCCATGACCCGGCTGGAGATCGATCACCTCTACGTCCCCGTTGCGGGCAGGACGATCCTTCATGACATCGGCTTCACGGCGGAGGGTGGAAGCCTGATCGGGCTGGTGGGGCCTAACGGTGCGGGAAAATCGACCCTGGCTAAAACCATCGCCGGGCTATTGCAGCCAGCTTCCGGCACGATTGCCGTCAATGGCGTGGCACTCGACACTATGGACCGGCGCGATGCCGCACGGAAAATCGCCTATCTATCGCAAGGCGACACGGTCCACTGGCCGCTTGCCGTGCGGGCGACCGTCACCCTTGGCCGGGCACCGCATTCAGGACGTTTCGGCACGGCATCCCCCGGCGACCGGCGGGCCGTAGAGGCCGCTTTGCACCGGGCCGATGTTCTCTCCCTCGCCGACCGCAACATCCAGCAATTGTCCGGCGGGGAAAGAGCCCGCGTCCTGCTGGCCCGGGCCCTTGCGGTAGAGGCGCCAATCCTGATCGCAGATGAACCGGTGGGCGCACTGGACCCGCGCCATGCGCTCAACATCATCGGCCTGCTGCGCGAAGAGGCGGCACGCGGCGCTCTGGTGATCGCGGTGCTGCACGATCTCGCACTCGCTTCGCGGTTTTGCGACCGGCTGCTGGTGATGCGCGACGGCAGGCTGGCCGCCGACGGCCCCCCGCACGATGTGCTCTCTCCCGCCGGAATGGAGCAGCACTATGCCGTCGCCGCTCATCACGGCACGCATGAGGCGGAGCGTTTCGTCATCCCCTGGCGCACCCTGAATGCCGCCGATCGCAAACCCAACCAAGAAGGAGAAACGGCATGAGCAAAGTGCCTGCCACAGTCATCACGGGTTTTCTGGGCGCGGGCAAGACCACGCTCATCCGCCACCTGCTGAACAATGCACAGGGCCGCCGGATCGCGCTCATCATCAACGAATTCGGCGATGTCGGTGTCGATGGCGATCTGGTGAAAGGCTGCAACGATGCCAGTTGCCCTGAAGACGACATCGTGGAACTGGCCAACGGCTGCATCTGCTGCACGGTCGCGGGCGATTTCCTGCCCACCATGCAAAAGCTGCTCGACCGGCCGAACCCGCCCGATCACATCGTTATCGAGACGTCGGGTCTGGCATTGCCCAAGCCCTTGGTCAAAGCGTTTCAGTGGCCCAATATCCGCACCAGAGCCACAGTCGATGGCGTCGTCGCGCTGATCGATGCCGACGCGGTCGCCGCCGGGCGATTTGCCACGGATGAGGCCGCGCTGGCCGCCGCACGTGCGGCCGATCCCAATCTCGACCACGATAGCCCGCTGGAGGAGCTTTTCGAAGATCAGCTAGGTTGTGCCGATCTCGTCATTCTCAACAAGACCGACCTTGTCGATGCGGCGGCCCTCGCAACGATGAAGGCAAACCTTGCCGAGGAAGTTCGGGAAGGCGTCAGGCTGGTTCATGCCGCCCATGGCGCAGTCGATCCTGCGATTCTGCTTGGCCTTGCTTCCGGTGCGGAAGACGATCTCGATGCCCGTCCTTCGCATCATGACGGCAATGAAGATCACGATCATGACGATTTCGAGAGCTTCGCTGTTTCCGGCGGGGAAGTCGGCGATCTGGAGAACCTGCTCGATCGCCTCACCACTCTGATCCGCACTCACGACATTCTTCGCGTCAAGGGTATGGTCGCATTGGCCGACAAACCGACCCGGCTTGTCATTCAGGCTGTTGGGCCTCGTATCCAGCACCATTTCGATCGTCGCTGGCAGGCAGGCGAAGCGCGCCGTACCCAGCTGGTCGTGATCGGCCAGACCGGCCTCGACCGTGCAGCCATCGAAAGCGGCCTTGCCGAGGCGATCGCCTGACATGCACCTGCTGGCAGCCACCCCCGGCAACATTGCCAATGGCGACGAGGCTGTCGACCTCGACCAGTCGCCGGGCGATATCGTATTGCTGACAGTGGCTGACAGCGAACTTGCGTGCTTTGCCCAGGCCGCAGCGCAGTTGCGGACACTGTGCGACGATGCGCCACGAGTGCGCCTCGCCAATCTGCTGCAACTGCGCCATCCCTATTCGGTCGATCTCTATGTCGAGAAGGTTATTGCGAAGGCCCGCTTCGTGTGCGTGGTCCTGCTCGGCGGCAAAAGCTACTGGCCCTATGGGGTGGACGAAATAACCGCCGTGGCGCGCAAGCATGGCATTGCCTTTGCCGCGATTGCCGATGGGCGCGAAGCAGACCCCGCCCTGGATCGTGCGTCCACGCTGTCTGCTGAGACTTGCCAGCATCTGCGCGCCTACCTGCGGCAGGGCGGGAAGGCCAACGCCCTGAGCTTCCTGCAAACAGCCGCCCGGCTGATCGGCAAGGACTGCGGCCAACCTGACGATCCCGTGCCCGTGGCCGACGCCGGACTCTATCTGCCGGGCCAAGATCGCCCCACTCTGGCAGAGGTTCAGGCCCGCTGGAACAAGGACCGCCCGACCGCCCTGATCGTGTTCTATCGGGCCTTGGTGATCGCCGGCACGCTGGGTGCGGTAGATGCGATGATTTCCGCGCTGGAAGCACGCGATCTTAATGTCGCGGGCGTATATGTCCGCTCATTACGCGAACCTTTCGTGCGAGACTGGATGGCAGGCAGCCTGCCCCAAATCGCGCCCGACGTCATCGTCAATGCGACGTCTTTCGCCGCATCCTCCACCTCTGAAAGCCGTGTCCCCTCTCCGCTTGAGGATGCAGACTGCCCCATCCTCCAGGTTGTCTTTGCCGGAATGGAAGAGACCGCCTGGCAGGACAGCATGCGAGGCCTCGGCCCGCGCGATCTCGCCATGAACATCGCCCTGCCCGAAGTGGACGGGCGGCTGTTTTCCCGCGCAGTCGCATTCAAGGCGGCGGAACGGTTCGACCCTGTCACCGAATGCGGCATTGTCGTGCCCCGAGTACAGCCCGACCGACTGGCATTTGCCGCAGACCTCGCTGCGAACTGGGCACGTCTAAGGCAAACGCCCCCGGCAAAACGACGGGTTGCGCTGATTCTGGCGAACTACCCCAATCGCGACGGGCGCATTGGCAACGGTGTCGGACTGGACACGCCAGCGAGCGCCGCCGCGATACTCGCCGCGCTGAAGGATACGGGATACCTCTGCGATGGTGCTCCACCGGACGGCGCAGCATTGATGAAACGGATGACCGGCGGAGTAACCAACGACCTCACTTCCCGTGATCGGCCCGGAGAAGTGGCCCTCACACTGGATGACTATCGTGTTGCCTTCGCCGAATTGCCGCAAGAAGCACGGGCGGCAGTGAGCACACGCTGGGGTGCGCCGGAGAGCGATCCCATGGTTCGAAACGGGTGCTTCCGGCTTCCCGTTCACCTGTTTGGCAACATGGTCGTCGCAGTTCAGCCTGCTCGCGGTTACAATATCGACCCCAAGGAAAGTTATCACGACCCGGCATTGCCACCGCCGCATGCCTACCTTGCCTTTCATGTCTGGTTGAACCGGGAGTTTGGCGTTCACGCGGTCGTGCATGTCGGCAAGCACGGGAACCTCGAATGGTTGCCAGGCAAAGCCGTATCTCTTTCAAAGGCATGCTTTCCGGAAATCTGTGCCGGGCCGGTGCCTCAGTTATACCCCTTCATCGTCAACGATCCCGGCGAAGGCACTCAGGCAAAACGTCGCATCGGGGCCTGTATCGTCGATCATCTGACACCGCCGCTGACCCGCGCAGAAAGCTATGGGCCGCTCAAGCAGTTGGAAGCCCTGGTCGACGAATACTACCTCGCCGCGGGAATGGACCCACGCAGGCTGGAACGGCTGCGGCGGGACATAATCGACCTCGCCCGTTCGCAAGGTCTGGATCAGGATGCCGGGGCCGAAGGCGAAGACGATCACGCACTGGCCGCCATCGACAACTACCTGTGTGAATTGAAGGAAATGCAAATCCGCGATGGGTTGCATGTCTTTACGCTGTCCCCTCAGGGGCCGCTGCGGCGCGATCTCCTGATTGCTCTGGCGCGCACGCCGCGCGGCTACGACCAACCGGGGCAGGCATCCCTTCTGCGTGCACTGGCCAACGATCTGGAGCTTGGCTTCGACCCGCTGGATTGCCGCTTGGGCGATCCATGGGCAGGCCCCCGGCCAACGGCATTGGCAGAGCTGTCACCGGACGTGTGGCGCACCACCGGCGACACCGTCGAACGTCTGGAAAAGCTGGCAGCGAAGCTGATCGAAGGCGGGGCTCCGCCCGGCCCTGAAAGCACCGCTGTCCTTCACGCCATCTCGACTGCAATCGCGCCGCGTGTCGATGCCTGTGGAACGGCAGAGCGAGCAGCATTGCTCGCAGGGCTGAATGGGCGTTTCGTCCTCCCCGGCCCTTCCGGAGCGCCAACGCGGGGGCGGCCGGACGTCTTGCCCACAGGGCGCAACTTCTATTCCGTCGATACGCGAGCCGTCCCCACTGCGGTGGCCTGGGATCTCGGGCTGCGGTCCGCGCAACTGCTGGTGCAGGATTATCTCCAGCGCGAAGGCGAATATCCGCGCGCAATGGCCCTGTCCGCGTGGGGGACAGCCAACATGCGCACCGGAGGGGACGATATCGCGCAGGCCCTGGCACTGATGGGAGCCCGCCCTCGCTGGGACTGGACATCCGGCCGTATCCTCGGCTTCGAAATCATGAGCCTGGCAGAATTGGGCCGCCCCCGTGTCGACGTGACATTCCGCGTTTCCGGCTTTTTCCGCGATGCTTTTCCTGAACAGATGAACCTGATCGACAGCGCGGCACGGGCCGTCATGGCGCTGGACGAACCGGAGGAAGACAACCCGGCGGCGGCGCGCCATCGGGATGAGATTGCCGCCCTGGTCGCCAAGGGGGCGGACCCGGCACGGGCCGCCCGCCGCGTCGGCGCGCGCGTATTCGGATCGAAGCCGGGGGCCTACGGGGCCGGACTACAGGCCATGATCGACGAGCGGATATGGCAGGAACGGGCAGACCTGGCCAACGTCTATCTCGACTGGGGCAGCTATGCCTATGGCGGCGGCGTTGAAGGAGAGGCGGAGCGCGACCTGTTTGCCATGCGTCTCACCCGCGTCGATGCCCTGGTCCAGAATCAGGACAATCGCGAACACGACCTGCTCGACAGCGACGATTACTATCAGTTCGAAGGCGGAATCGCTGCGGCGGTGGAACATCTGTCGGGCAAGGTTCCGCTATCCTATCATAACGATCACAGCCGCCCGGAACGCCCCGTAGCTCGCACTCTTTCCGACGAGATCGGCCGCGTGGTCCGGGCCCGCGTCACCAATCCCAAGTGGATCGCGGGCGTGATGCGTCACGGCTACAAGGGCGCGTTCGAGATCGCCGCCAGCATCGACTACCTGTTCGCGTTCGCCGCCACGACGCACGCCGTGCGGGACCATCATTTCGACGCTGTCCATGCCGCCTTTTTCGAGGACGAAGCCGTTCGCAGCTTCATGGCCGAGGCGAATCCGGCCGCCCTGCGCGAAAGCGCTGCCCGCATGGCCGAGGCAATCGAACGCCAGATGTGGAAGCCCCGATCCAACAGCGCCGCCCTGCTGCTGGCCGAACTCATCAAGGAGAAACCGATATGATCGAACGCACCGGTGATCGCCACACTGAGAAAATGAAAAAGAAACAGGCCGCCCACGAGAAGATCATGGCCAGCAAGACCGCCGAAAAGGGCTTGCTGATCGTTCATACCGGCAAGGGCAAAGGCAAGACGACCGCCGCGCTCGGCATGGTTCTGCGCATGATCGGCCATGGCAAGAAAGTCGGCGTGGTCCAGTTCGTCAAAGGCGCAATGACAACCGGGGAAAAGGCCGTGTTCGATGCTTTCCCCGACAACGTCGAATTCAAGCCGATGGGCGAAGGCTTCACCTGGGACACTCAGGATCGTGCACGGGACATCGCCGTTGCGCGCGAAGCCTGGGAAGAGGTCAAGCGCATGATCGCCGACCCGGCCTACGACATGGTGCTGGCGGACGAACTCAATATCGTCCTGCGTTACGATTACCTGCCGCTGGACGAAGTGCTGGCCGTTCTGACCGATCGCGCACCGATGAAGCACGTGGTCGTCACCGGCCGCAATGCCGCCGAACCGCTGATCGAAGCGGCAGATCTCGTCACCGAGATGACCATGCTGAAGCACCCCTTCCGCAGCGGCGTGAAAGCCCAGCCGGGGATTGAATTCTGACCCCGGCCACGTTCATCTCAATCCGCCGCAATCTGCCCTGCGAGACTGCGCGCGGCCTCGACATATGCGGGTCCTCCGCAGACTGTCCATGCCTGTGGCAAGCGGAGGCGCGGGATGTCCCGCAGTGCCGGGTGCTGCAACATCTCGGTACCCTGGTCCGAAACGTGGCCGGCCCCGGCTTCGACAATGATGAAATCGGGTTGGGCGGCAACCATTTCCTCGATCGACATGTGCGAGAGCGGCGGCTTGTCGAGCGTTTCGGCCAGATTCACCAACCCGACACGCCGCATCAGGTCGTCCACCAAGGTGCCGGTACCGGTCAGGAAACCACGCCGCTGGTAATAGGCCGCTACCCGGCCATTGCCCGGCTTCGGAATGGCCGCGAGTTGCCGTTCCATATCGGCAATCAATGCTTCCCCACGCTCCCGATGGCCAACGGCACCGGCAACCTTGCGAATTTCCCTCACGATGTCCGCAAGACTCTCCGCCCGGTCGACATCCAGCGCCGGATAGCCTCGATCCGCCAGCGCCATCATCACGGCACTGCGCCGCGCAGGCATGCCTACCAGCAGATCCGGTTCGATCGCCAACACTTCTTCCGCCGACTGGCCGAGAATGGGATAACCTTTCGTCCGCGATGCCGCCGCAGACAGTTCCGCGTTGTCTGCATTGTGCGTCAGGCCCGCAATCTGCCCGCGATCGGCCAATGCGAGGAGCAACTGGTCCGCGCAAAGGTTCAACGAAACGATCCGTTGCGGGGCTGGCTTCGCCGCTTCTGCGCGGTTCGAAGCATATGCGCCTGCCCCCAGTGCAAGGGCGCCCAGCAACACACCGATAGCCCCGGCGACGCGGGCTCCAAAATATTTCGTCTGCGGCATTATGCCGCATCCCTTATCAGCACGACCCCGGGACACAAGCGTGACGGGGCAACCGATCCAATGCGAGGTTTTCGTGAATGCCCCTCCTCTGCCTGACCGGCGGCATCGCTGGCTGCTGCCTCTGCTGATCCTGCTGCTGGCAACCGCCGCCGCCGCATCGCTGGCGCTGGGTCCGGTGCCCTTGCCGGTTCCCCGCATTCTGTCCGCCCTTACCGGGCATGGCGACAGGATCGCCACGGCCATTGTCGTCGACCTGCGCCTGCCCCGGCTGCTTGTCGGCCTGTTGGTCGGCGCAATACTCGGCCTGAGCGGCGCGGTCTTGCAAGGCTATCTGCGCAATCCACTGGCCGAACCCTCCGTACTCGGCGCTTCGAACGGAGCCGCTCTGGGCGCGGTCGTCGCCATCTACTTCGGGCTGGCGGAATGGAACATGGCGCTCCTGCCTCTCATGGCGATCGCCTGCGGTCTCGTCGCGCTCAGCATGCTGTTTGTGCTGGCCGGCAATTCCGGCAGCCCGTTGACGCTGATCCTCGCCGGCATCGCGGTATCGACACTTGCCGGAGCGGGGATAAGCCTCGCGCTCAACCTTTCACCCAATCCATTCGCGGCGATGGAGATTACGTCCTGGTTGCTCGGCTCGCTGGAAAACCGGTCGATGCGCCACGTGTGGATCGCCCTCCCCTGCGTTCTGGCAGGCACCGCTCTGTTGCTCGGCAGTGGCAAGGTGCTCGATGCATTAAGTCTCGGGGAAGACGCCGCGCAATCGCTGGGCCTCGACCTTGCCCGGGCACGGTTGCCCATTCTGCTCGGTACGGCCATAGGCGTCGGAGGCGCGGTTGCCGTGTCCGGTTCGATCGGCTTCGTCGGTCTGATCGTCCCGCATCTGATCCGGCCTTTCACTGACCGCAGCCCCTCCACGCTCCTGCTTCCATCCATGATCGGGGGCGCGGTGTTACTGACGCTGGCGGATGTGGCTGTGCGGATCATCCCCACACAGGCAGAACTGAAACTGGGGGTAGTCACAGCCTTTCTCGGCGTCCCGGTCTTCTTGCTCCACCTGATGCGGGAACGGCGCATATGGTGACCATGGAACTTGCCGACATGACAGTCGCGCTGGGCCGCCGCATGGTGGTGCGGAACGTGTCTGCCACGCTTCACAGTGGTTCGCTGGTCGGAATTATCGGACCCAATGGCGCCGGAAAATCCACGCTTGTCCGTGCTTCGCTGGGCCTTGCTCCCGTTGCGGAGGGGACAATACGGATCAACGGGACGCCAGTCAGCCAAATGGGGCGGCAGACTCTCGCCCGGATGCTTGCCTACCTTCCTCAGGGGCAGACGTTGCACTGGCCTCTTGCCGTGGAACGGCTCGTCGCATTGGGCCGTTTGCCTCATCTCGGCCCGCTTTCGCGAATCAGAGCGCAGGATGGCGGCATAATCGAACAGGCCATGCAGCGCGCGGATGTGCTCCATCTGCGCAATCGCAATGCGATGGAACTCTCCGGCGGTGAACGGGCCCGCGTGTTGCTGGCTCGTGCCCTGGCGGTGGGCGCGAAGGGGCTAATCGCCGACGAACCGCTCGCCTCGCTCGATCCCGGCCATCAGATAGATGTCATGACGCTGCTCGCCCGCGAAGCACATGGCGGGGCGCTGGTCATCGCGGTGCTGCACGATCTGACAATGGCAGCCCGTTATTGCGACCGTCTGTTGCTGATCGACCGGGGTCGGCTGGTGGCCGATGGCCCGCCTGCCGATGTCCTGACCCCGGAAAGGCTGGCGGGAGTGTACGGCATCGGTGCCTATGTCCGGACGGACGGAAATACCCCTATGATCGTGCCCGTGGAACGCGTTTCTGCCGATTGACGCATTGCATCATCGTGCCTATCGCTGCTGCCAGCGACAGGTTCCCCGGTAGCGGGGATTAAAACGGGAACGGGGTGCGATACCCCGGCTGCCCCTGCAACTGTGAGCGGTTAGCCGCGCGCCATATGCCATTGGGATACTGTCCCGAGAAGGCGGCGCGATCCGGCGACGATCCGCAAGCCAGGAGACCTGCCTTTCGCTGTCGTCCTTCGTGCGGACAGGGTGTGCCGGGCGGACGGGGTGTGAACCCGAGCGGCGACAGATCCGGCCCGCGTATCGCGCGGGGGATGGCCGCGGTGTGTTCCACGCCCACGGTGTTCCCCAAACGAGAGCGGCCCTTTGTCTGAAGGTGTTCGCCTATGTTGTCGAAATTCGTTCCCCTGTCCCGATCCGGCCCGGTGCCCGATCTTGTCGTAAGACTGCGTCAGGAGGTCGTTCCATGCTCATGCCTGTGAGCACCGGCCCTGCGGTGGTCGTGTGCAACACCTGCCGCAATTCGGCCAACGCGCGCGAGGACGAACATGGGGTGCGCGGTGGGGCGCGATTGGCCGATGCCTTGCGTGCGGTCCAAGGCTCCGACAGCCGCTATACCGCAATCGCTATCCAGGAAATGCCGTGCCTGTTCGCCTGTTCGGACTACTGCACCGTACACCTGCGCGCGCCCGGCAAAATCAATTACGTCATGGGCCGCTTCGTCCCCGGCGAAGATGCGGCGCGGGCTATCCTCGATTACGCCGCGCATTACGCGCTCAGTGAATTTGGTCAGGTCCCCTATGCCGACTGGCCAGAGGGCGTGAAAGGGCACTTCATTACCCGTTCCCCACCGGAAGGGTTCGTTGCCCGATGAGCTTTTCCTCTATTATCGACTTCGAGACGGCACTCGAAAAGCGAACCCAACCGGACGACACCGCCATCGCGGCCGCCCAGGCACGACAGGGACAATTGACCAAGCCCGCCGGTTCGCTTGGCCGGCTCGAACAGATCGCGTTGTTCCTCGCGGGCTGGCAAGCGCGGGAGATCCCGTTACTCCAAAGGCCCCACGCGATTGTCTTTGCTGGCAACCACGGCGTTGCCGCGCACGGCGTCAGCGCTTTTCCAACGTCCGTCACCGCTCAGATGGTGGCCAATTTCCAGGCCGGAGGGGCCGCGATCAACGCACTTTCGCGGGCTGCTGACATGGATCTCGCCGTGGTGGCAATCGAACTTGACCGTCCCACTGCCGATTTCACCACCCAACCTGCCATGACCGAAGACGAGTGCATGGTCGCCCTTTCCATCGGGGCGAATGCAGTGCCCCCAGACAGCGATCTGCTCGTGCTTGGGGAAATGGGCATTGCCAATTCAACAGCGGCTGCAGCACTCTGCGCGCGTGCCTTCGGCGGAGAGGCAACGACCTGGACCGGTGCGGGCAGCGGCATTGGCATGGAAGGCGTGGCGCACAAGGCCAGAGTGGTCGATAAAGCTATCGCCTGCCATCGCGATGCCCCCCATAGCGCTTTCGAGACATTACGCCGGGTCGGTGGGCGTGAGATCGCCGCCATTTCCGGGGCAATCCTGCGCGCACGCCAACTGCGTATCCCGGTAATGCTGGACGGCTTCATCTGCTGTTCTGCGCTGGCACCACTGGCTGCATCAGTGCCGGATATCGCCAGTCATTGCCTTGCCAGCCATCAGTCCGCTGAATCCGGCCACGGACGTCTGCTGAAATTGCTTCGCCTGGATCCCCTGCTTCATCTGGAAATGCGCCTCGGTGAAGGGAGTGGAGCGGCAGTGGCTGTCAATATCGTCCGATCCGCACTCGCTGCCCATGCGGAAATGGCCACGTTCGCTCAGGCCGGTGTGTCCCCCGCACAATGAGCGGCTTTGCATTGCATCTCCTGCGGCATGGCGCACCCGAGGTGCCCGGCCTCCTCATGGGACGGACCGATGGAGCACCCACCCCCGACGGGATAACCGCCTGCATACGGCAAGCTACGCGAATTTCCTTTACCCGGCTGGTCTCTTCCGACTTGTCGCGGACCACTCTGGCCGCCCGCGCGGTCGGCAAAGTGCATGGCGTGCCGGTGCGTGAAGATGCTCGGTGGAGAGAACTGGATTTCGGCGTATGGGACGGCCTTCCCCCGTCTCAAGTCGATCCGGAAACCATCGGGCAGTTCTGGAACGATCCCGATGCACACCCCCCGCCGGGCGGAGAGCTCTGGTCGTCACTCGTAGCCCGTGTATCGGAGGCGATCGACGACCTCGATCAGGCCCCGACACTCGTCATCACGCACGGCGGTGCAATGCGTGCAGCGCTGGCCGTTCTGTTCGGCTTCGACCATCCGGCGCTCTGGGCATTCGACCTGCCCTGCGCCTCTCTCCTGTCCATCCAGATCTGGCCAGGCCAGCCCCGCAGCGCACAGATCATCGGACTAAGGAGATGAAAGGAGCGATCATTGCACTGCAGTTCATGACTCGGCTTCCCATGCCCCGCATTTCGGTGTCGAGTGCCGAATTCGCCGCCTCTATCCGGTGGTTTCCCATCGTGGGCGTCGTTGTCGGAAGTTGTGTGGCAGGCGCAGCGTGGGCAGGCAGCCGGATTGATCCGTGGACCGGGGCCTTGACGGCACTGGTCGTCTGGATCGGTGTCACAGGCGCGCTGCACCTCGACGGGCTGGGCGACATTGCCGACGCCAGCGGCGCGATACACAAGGATCGGGCCAAACTGCTGGAGGTGCTGGCAGATCCACATATCGGCACTTTCGGCACGGTCGCGATTGGCCTGCAATTGCTGGCCAAGCTGCTGTTGCTCCAAAGTGTAATCGAACTGTCGGGTTGGACCGCACTTGTCCTCACCCCTTTCGCTGCCCGGTTCGGGCCGCTGGTCTGGACCGTCTGGCTCCCTCCCTTGCACGAAGGGCTGGGCGCGCGCTTCAAAGGGGCGATACGCCCTTGGCATCTGTGCTTGTGGTTCAGCGGCCTGATCGCTTGCACATGGGAAATGCCCGCCATTCTGGTCACGCCTGTACTGGTATTCCTCTGGGGCCGATGGGTGATGCGCCGCATCGGCGGCATTTCAGGCGACAGTCACGGCGCGGGAATTGAGATCATCGAAACAGGCCTGTTGCTCGCATGGCTGATCTGGGCAAGGTTCGCGTGACTGCTCAATGGACATGGCATGGAGGTGGCCTTGCCGCCGCGCGGGCCTATTTCGGGGATCAGGGCGAGCCCTGGATAGATCTTTCCACCGGCATCAATCCTCATGCCTGGCCCCAGACCTGCACCATCCCGGTCGACTGGCAGCGTCTGCCCGAATGTGAAGCGCTGTCTGACCTGGAAGCCGCCGCAGCCGCGCATTTCGACGCCGACCCGGCTCACGTCTGCGCCCTGCCCGGCACAGAGATCGGATTACGCCTCGCAGGGGAGTGCTTTTCTGCTCCGGCCTTTTACCTCACGCCATCGTACCGCACTCATGGAGAAATCATCGTCGGCGCACGGCCGCTGACGATGGACGCTCTGCATCTTGCGGACGGGGCGACATTGATCCTCGCCAATCCCAATAATCCTGACGGGCGCCTGCTGAGCCCGGTGCAATTGACCAAGTTGCTTGCTCAACGCGGCCCGCAAGGGTGGCTCATCGTTGATGAGGCATTTGGCGATTGTGATCCTTCAAATTGCATGGCCTCTGCTGTCAGGGATAACCGGCGGCTGGTGGTTTTCCGTTCCTTCGGCAAGTTTTTCGGCCTGGCTGGCTTACGCCTCGGCTTCATGGTCGGACCACGGCCAATGATCGCGCACTTGCGCCGTCGCATCGGCGCATGGCCTGTTTCTGCAGCGGCCATCGCCGTCGGCAGGGCGGCATATCGCGACCACGCGTGGATCTCCGCCACAAGGGATCGCCTGCGCGAAGAGGCGCTCGCGCTTGACGCCCTGTTGCACGACAAGGGCCTCCCCTCCTCAGGCGCGTGCCCGCTTTTCCGGCTGGTGGAGATCGACAAGGCCATGCCCCTGTTCGAACGGCTGGCCCGACAATCGATCCTGACACGTCCGTTCAACGATTTGCCCAACAGATTACGGATCGGATTGCCGGCCAATGCGACGGAATTCAGCCGATTGGAGGCGGCGCTGTCCGATGGCTGAACCGGTCGCGATGGCCGCGCTCATTCTGGATGCCGCGATAGGCTGGCCCCATTGCCTCTATATTCGGATCGGACATCCCGTTGGTCTGTTCGCGCGCATTATCAACGCATGCGCAAGGTGTTGGAACCGGCCAGAGTATGGCGAACTCTCTCGCCGGTTTCTCGGCGTTGCGACAATGGCTGTTCTCGTCATATCGAGCGGAGGCGCTGCATGGCTGCTGCAAACCCTGATTATCAGCCACGCAGGCTCGTTTGGCTGGCTATTGCTCGCGATCTGCGCATGGCCGGCGCTTGCACAACGAAGCCTTTACACGCACGTGCGCCCGGTTGCTCGCTCCCTTGTGCAAGGCGACATCGAAAATGCGCGCAAAGCCGTATCGATGATCGTTGGGCGAGACACAGAGGCTCTGGATCAGGCTGGCATTGCCCGGGCGGCCATCGAAAGTCTGGCGGAAAGCTTTTGCGATGGCATTGTTGCCCCGCTGTTCTGGTTGCTTATCGGGGGACTGCCCGGTTTATGGGCTTACAAGGCCATCAACACAGCAGATAGCGTGATCGGTCATCGGGAAGAGCCCTGGAGCGCATTCGGCTGGGCCGCCGCGCGCGTGGACGATGTGGCGAACCTCCTTCCGGCACGTATTGGGGGAATTCTCCTTTGCCTGGTTGCCGGACGCGGCTGGCGGATCATGCTGCGTGATGCACGCAAACATGCCTCCCCCAACGCAGGATGGACCGAGGCGGCCATGGCCGGGGCTCTTGGTCTGCGTATCGCCGGTCCGGTTTCCTACGATGGCGCGTGGGAAGACAAAAGCTGGATCGGCACTGGATCCAACCAGGCCGGGCCGCATGATATCGACTGCGCCCTGCGCATCTATCTTCGCGCTTGTGCAGGCTTATGGATCGTTTCAGGAGGCTTGGCATGGGTGCTCTGATGCTGCAGGGAACAGGGTCTGACGTCGGCAAATCCGTGCTGGTCGCCGGGCTTTGTCGCGCGCTCTCCAATCGCGGTCTTTCCGTCCGTCCGTTCAAACCCCAGAACATGTCGAACAATGCAGCCGTCACTGCCGATGGCGGCGAAATTGGCCGTGCACAGGCGCTTCAGGCCCTGGCGTGCCGCATTGCCCCTCACACCGACATGAACCCCGTTCTGCTCAAACCCCAGGCGGACCATACGTCTCAACTGATCGTGCACGGCAAGCTGCGCGGCACCCTGGGCAGTGGCAATTTTCGTCTGGCGCGTGGGGCCCTGTTGCCGGAAGTCATGGACAGTTACCGGCGGCTGCAGGCGCAATGCGATGTGGTGTTGGTCGAGGGCGCCGGATCACCCGCGGAGATCAACCTGCGGCACGGAGACATCGCCAACATGGGTTTCGCCCGGGCAGCCGATGTGCCGGTCATTCTGGTCGGGGATATTGACCGGGGCGGCGTAATTGCGGCCGTAGTCGGGACACGCACCGTAATCGATCCGGCAGATGCCGCGATGATCCGAGGCTTTCTTATCAACAAATTCCGGGGCGATCCCGCCCTGTTTTCAGATGGTTACCACCAGATCGAGACGCTTTCCGGCTGGCCCGGCCTTGGTGTCGTTCCCTGGCTGCCCGCTGCGGTGAAGTTACCAAGCGAAGATGCCGTCGTGCTGGAACGCAGCACAAGATCTCCATCAGGGCGGCTCAAGATTGCCTGCCCGATCCTGCCACGCATCGCCAATTTCGATGAGCTCGACCCGCTCAAGGCGGAAAGCACAGTCGAATTGTCCATGATTCCCCCCGGCCGCGCCATTCCTGGCGATGCCGATCTCATCATTCTACCCGGCTCCAAGGCTACGATAGCTGATATGGCCGCCATCCGCGCAGAAGGATGGGACATCGACATCCTTGCGCATCGCCGCCGTGGCGGGGCGATTATGGGCATCTGCGGGGGGTATCAAATGCTCGGCACCGACATTGCCGACCCCCATCATATCGAAGGCACGCAAGGCTCGATCGCAGGGCTTGGCCTGCTTGAAGTGCAGACCACGCTCACCCGGTCGAAATCGCTGCGCCAGACGACCGGCTCCGCCTTGGGCGCGCAGTTCTCCGGTTATGAGATGCACGTGGGCGAAACCCATGGGAAGGATCGGGCACGCCCATTTGCCATACTCGATCACGGCGGCACCGATGGCGCCGTCAGTGCCGACGGTCGCGTGATCGGCACCTATGTCCACGGCATGTTGACGAACACCGGCCTGCGTGCTGCATTCCTCCGCCAGTTCGGCAGCCTATCCGATGGCATTGACCATGATACCGTGGTCGATTCCGCGCTGGACGCCATTGCGGAAGATCTCGAAAAATACTGTGATATCAATTCTATGCTGACCATCTCCGGCGCGCGCCCATGATGAGCCAGACACTGTTCGTGATCGGTGGCGCACGCTCAGGCAAAAGCCGCTATGCGCAACAGCGGGCAGAGGCCACGAACCTCCCCCCGACCTTCATCGCCACCGCGCAGGCGTTCGATCAGGAGATGGAAGATCGCATCGCCCGCCATCGTGCAGACCGGGGCCAGCAATGGACCACTGTCGAGGCACCTCTGGACCTGCCCGCCGCCATTGCCTCCCATTCGAACGCGGACTGTGTCATCCTGGCCGATTGCCTGACCCTATGGGTAACAAACCTGCTGCTCGGGGGGCGTGACATAGGCATTGCGGTGAACGACCTGACCTCGGCCATCCGCATTGCTGCCGGGCCATTGATCGTGGTGAGCAATGAAGTGGGCTGGGGTATCGTCCCTGACAATGCGCTCGCACGGGAATTTCGCGATGCCGCTGGCATCGTCAATCAGCGCGTTGCCGAAGCCTCTGACGAGGTGCAGCTTCTCGCAGCCGGGCTGGCCCTGCGCATGAAATGAGCGATACGGTCTGCAATTTTCACGCACCTGCCACCGATTATCGCACCTGCGGGATCAGAAAGCGATCTCTATATTTCCGGATACCATCGCATTTCAGAAACGCTTGAAGAGAATTTCATCCTCTACAGTGAAAGTACGTATATAAATACTTTCACTGGCACCTCCTCAGAACAAAGAAGGCGGCCTCAGGTGAAGCCGCCTTCCATTTTTTTGGCCTTAAGCTTGAGGGAGCTTTCAAGACCCGAGCATCTCTCATGAGACGATGGTCTTTTATTGCATCATTTTGCTCTGAGGTAAAAGGAAACCTCAAAGTTTTTTTGGGAGTTTGCCTGTGTGGCCCCTCTCTCCCATCGATATTCCTCAAAATTACAAGGGCGGGCACTCGCACAGGCAATCGCCAATAATGTTCATGACTGGACCCATGTAGTGATTTTGCCTATTGCTCTGAAAACGATTGCGTGCCTAGCATGCGAGCGGAGAGGCCATTACTGCCACCGGCCAGACAGGTCTGGTTAACCATTGGATTTATAAAACAAAGCATGATATTCGGGAGGCGATTTCCCGTTACGTTGAATGATGACCCACCCCATGAATCATCGCCGCAATGTCTATATTGTCGATGATGACAGCGGGTCCCGAATGTCTGCGGCGGTATTCCTGAAATCACTTGGTTTTGAACCCAGCCCATTCGCTTCCGGTCATGATTTCCTGAAAAACATTCATGAGCGCCAGCCCGGCTGCGTGCTGCTGGAACTTTGCATGGCTGGCCTGGATGGCCTCGATGTACTGGATCGCATGGGGGACACCCGGCTGGAACTGCCCGTAGTGATGATGAGCGACAATGGCGACATTGCCAGCGCACTGCGCGCGATCAAGAAAGGCGCGCTGGATTTTCTCGAAAAACCTCTCACTCGCGAAGCTCTGATCGAAGCCTTGCGCGAGGTGTTTGACCGGCTTGAAAACCGTTTGGCTTCCAGGGGTGAACGGGAACGGGCGTTGGCCCTGATGGAAAGCCTGACCCGGCGCGAACGGCAGGTTCTTCAAAAGCTCGGCGATGGATTGTCGAACAAGGCGATCGCTTTCGAATTGGGTATCAGCACGCGGACAGTCGAAATGCATCGGGCAAATCTGATGCGCCGGTTGAAAGTCCGGTCATTGCCCGAAGCGATGGCAATCGTATTCCAGGCGACGAAGCAGCCCGAAGCTCTGCCGGATACACACGCGATCCACAATCACACGAACTGATCCTGTCCCGCGCGGCGGGGGTGCATCTTTCGCGAAGCCAACGCTTGCTTACCGCGGCGTGTCCTTGAGCCTGCGCCTAAGCATTCCTGCGCAATGCCCGCCGATTGCGAAAGAAACCCGCAAACAGAAAGCCCCCCGCCACGATCGTGGCGGGGGGCCCTGATGTTTCAAGCCTGTTGAGGCTTATTACATGCCGGATGCAATCGTCGACACGGCGTTGTTACCAACCGCAGTGGCCGAGATCGAGTTACCCGTCACCGACAGCGCACTGCCGGCAACCGCACCCAGACCAGAGGTCACGCCGTAGGTCACCGTCGTAACCGTGGCAGTTACAGAGGCGCTGTTCGTCTGAACATTGCCCACTGCAGCCGTCGGCATGCCCGTGTTCAGGGCGGCGACCGTCACAGTGTTGGCGGCGGTGTTACCATAGGCAGCCGCTGCCACAGTGTTGCCGATCACACCAACCGTCGCATTCGTGACTGTCGGCGTATTACCGTTCAGCGCAACCAGATAGCTGGCGTTCGTGCTCGTTGCAGTGACGCCATCGCCAGAGTTAGTCTGAACGTTCAGCACACCGGCGCGAGCGCCGACCGTGACATTGGCTGACGAGTTGTCGACGGAGACACCAGCACCCGGGCCGAAGCTCGTCGCGTTGCCATAGTTGGCACCGGCCGAGTAGTTCAGCACGTTGGTGGCCGAGTTACCACGAGCCAGAGCGGTGGTCGTGTTACCACCCAGCGTTACGCTGCTGCTGTCAGCTGCCGCAATCCCGGTATCACCCGCAACCGTGACACTGGCCGACGTCGTGGCTGAGGACTGAACAACGGCAGAACTGAACTGCGCATTGTTGATCCCGGCACTCGCTCCGAGGCTGGAGCCAGCACTCACGTCCATGGTGTTCACAGCGCGGTTCGCCGAAGCTTCGGCTTGCGTGCTGTTGCCGGCAATAACAACCGTGCTGTTGGTCAGGCCATCGGTTGCAATCGCAGCACCATCATCGTTGTAGATGCTGGTCACCGCAGTTGCCGTTGCAGCTGTGGTCGCACTCTGCTGGTTGAGCAGGATGTGATCGCCAAAGGCAACCATATCGGTATCGACGTCGAGATAGACATCACGATCGAACGTTACCGGAGCGATATTGGTGCCCGACACCGTCACCGCGTTGGTGGCGTTGTTGATTACACCAACCGCCAGGTTGCTGTTGTCCGACAGGCTGACGCTCGTGTTATCCGAAGATACGGGCGCGAACATGTCCAGATCGGACAAGGCCGACACCGCAGCTTCGCTGTACTGGCTGGAGGCCAGAACCGCTCCTGCTTCCGAATTGGTCGCATCCAGTTCCACGCTGTTGGCCGCCGTATTGGCCACCGCACGTGAGCTCTGGCTGTTCCCGTCAACGGTCAGCGTGGAGTTCGAGATGTCCGCATTGTCATTCATGTTGATGGCGAACGTGCCATAAACAGTGCTGTCGAGGTTGGACGGGCCCGCAAGCTGCGAATTCACCAGCATGTGGTCACCGCCAGCTTCCACACCAAGGCTATCGGCCGTGGCCGAAGTCCAGAAGTGGTCGCTGCCATCCGGAGCCGAAGTGGCTTCCACCAGCAGGCTGTTGGCGGCGCTGTTGCCAGTCACAGAACCCGACGTCAGGTTGCCATCGACCGAAATCGTCGAGGAAGTCACATCCTCTCCGATCGCGGCCATTACTCCGCCACCATTGGGAATCGGTGGAATTGCTGGTGTCGGAGACGTACCCGGGATCAACGGAACGTCGAAACCGTTAAGGCCGATCGTCTCATTCCCTGTATCAGATGCGTCACCGCCTGAACTGAAGCTAAAGCCATTGAAATCAGTCGTATCGACCGTTCCGGACAACACCACTGTGTTGCCATTCAAGGACGCTCCGCTCACACCGTTAAGGCTATTCAGGTAGTCGACCTCACGCTGAGTAAACGAGTAACCCGAAAATGTGACGGTTACCGTGCCCGACGAAATGATGAGATCATCACCCGACGTACTCATATATCCCGTACCAGAACCATTGGTCGTGGCTGTGTAACCTGGCGTGTCCGGCGTACCTGGATCAGCCGGAGTACCATCCGTACCTTCAACCCCGATAACCGCCGAGAGACTTGCGTCCGAAACCTGGAAGTTGGTCAGCGCACTGGTGGTGGCCAGTTCGTTGCCGCTCAGGTCCATCAGGTTATCCGCACGGTTAGCCGTGGCACCGGCGGTCAACGTGTTGCCGTTGCTGGCAACCGATGAATCGGTGACGTCAAGGTCCACAACCGTGAAGATTTCAGCGGAACTTGTCGGCGAACCAGTGTCATCGACCAGAGCGGCAGTGATTGAACCGCCTGCCGACTGCACGCTGTTCAGGCTGAACGAAGCGTCGGTCGTCGCAATGTTGGAAACGACAGCAGCCGATCCACGAATACCTGACGGGAACGAATCCGCTTCGGTATCGATGTTGGTCGCCGAAACGATCACACCGTTATCGGCACGGTTGCCATATGCCAGCGCCTGCACGGTGTTGTCCGAAGTCGAAACGCTCGAACCATCGAGATCACCGTCAATGTAGGTGCCTGCACCAACACCACCCGGAACCTGGGCCAGAATGCTCGTTTCGAATGTTACCGTCTGTGCATTGGTGAGGTTAAGCACCGATGCGAAGTCCGGTTCATCGACAATGGTATCCGACGTTGCAACCAGGTTACCGGCATCGAGGCTCGCCGTGTTGGTCGAGTCCGTGCCGTAAGCAGCCGCAACCAGGGCATTGCCGTCATTGATGATGGTGCTGCCACCATAAACATCGTCAACGTAGATACCCGTCGCGCCTTCGTAATAGCCATCAGCCGTTGCGGTGATGTCAGCCGAGACGGACTGCACATTCAGCAGGCCATATGCGGCAAGGACATTCGGTGCATTAGTGAAGTCGAGTTCGAAGCCATCGGCTGCACCTGCATCGTATGTGACAGTCGAAGCAACATCATCGACTGAGCTGTCAACGACGACGGTTTCGCCGCTGATGGCCAGCGAGTTGTTGGCAGAACCGCCATAGGCAATCGCCCGCTGCAGGTTGCCGCTCACTTCGACAGTGCTGCCCGAAATGTCGTAACCTTCAATCCAGGCGTCAGCCGCAGTCGACGCGCTTACTGCCGAAGCATCGGCAACGATCTGTACGCTCGAAATGCCGGCGCCAGTGTCAACGCCAACACCCGAAAGCGAAAGGCCGTTGGAAGCCGAGTTGCCGAGAGCAATCGCTTCCTGCGTGCCGTTGGTCACTGACAGAGTGGAGGCCGTAACCTCCTCTGCATCAGTGATGAGGCCAATCCCGCTGCTTTCACCGGCCGAGACATTGCTGCTGTACTGGCTTTGCAGGTTGCTGACGATCAGGTTGCCGCTTGCCAGGACATTGCCGTCCGGGCCCGTGCCGCCGGTAAGGTCGACCGAGAGAGCCGGGAAGGACGTGGCAGCGCCATCGACCGAAAGGCTCTGGCTGACCTGGTTGCCATAGGCCGAAGCCGCAACGCGGTTACCGTCCACGGTCACCGTGCTGCCGGGCAGATCACCCGTGTCGAAGTCGACCACTTCCACACCGATTTCCGCACCCTCATTGGTGGCAGCGACATTGGTGTAGAGGTTGGTCTGCTGGTTTGCGACAGCAGCCGTGCCGGCGAACGAGGCAGCCCCGTCACCATTGGCCAGTGCGCTGCTGGCAGCGTTGCCGCTGGCAGTCGCGGTCGAGGCGTTGTCCGAAATGGAGATCGAACCGCCGTTGATCGCCTGCACATCGGCGCCAATCACGCTCGCGCTGGTTGTCGCAGCGATGTTCAAACGGGTGCTGTTGCCCGCACCGGTATTGCCCTGGCTGTTGTGGATGACCAGATCAGCAGAAACGTCGCTGGAGACATCACCACCGGTATAAGCGGTATCCACCGAAGCAGAGGCGCCCGGGCCCGCGAACGACATGCCGTCGGCCAGCAGGATGCGGTTGCCCGCCTGCCCTGCAGTCGCACCCAGTGCTTCGTTGCCGCTGGCGCTGGAGCTGACAGTGTTGCCGTCAACCGACAGGCTGCCCGCGAGCGTGTTGACGAATGTGGATTCCGCATCGAGCGTCGCAACGATCCGGGCATCGCCATTGGTTGCGGTGATGTTCGCACTGTTGATCTGACCATTGGTCGCCACCGCGCTGCCGGTGAAGGTCGGCGCATCACCCGACTGAATGTCGATGGTGGTGTTGGAGCTGTTGCCCTTGGCCGTGGCACCGACGCTGTTATCTTCAACTGCCGGAGCAGCAACGATCGTGTTGTCCTGATCGCTGATCAGGTTCAGACCGACATCGTTGTCGCCAGCTGTTGCCGTGACGTCGCCGCCCGACTGCTGAGCCGTGCTGGCAACCAGGCTGCCTTGTGCTTCGAGCAGGTTGTCGATGCCACCGTTATCAATCGACGAGGAACCGGGTGCAGTTGACGTGTAGGTGTTAGGGATGGAACCCGCCAGCGTGGTGCTGCCGTTGTTGCCGGTGGCGTTGGCGTCGATGCTGTTGCTTCCGACCAGAACGCTGCCGGTAGCGAAATTGTCGAGGTCGGCGCCGATGTCATTGCCGCTAGCCTCAGCGGTGATCAAACCCAAACTGTCGTTGATCGCGGAACCCAGTGAGCCGGCACCATCGTTGAGGCCGTCGTTGTCGATCGTGGTCAGATCGATCAGGTTGTCGAAGTTGTTGCCGAAGGACGTCGCGGTGACTTCGTTGCCTGTCACGGTGATGGTGGTCGCCGTTGTCGGGCTGACCGTCTGGCTAACGCCGTTGAAGGAGCCGCTGGCTGTCGACCCGATCGCGCCTGCATTGGCGAGAATGGAATCGATGTCCACATGACCTGTTACGGTGGCTACCGTGCCGGCAGCGTTAATGGTCGTATCGGCCGCCTGTGCCGCCGGTGCGATTGCAACCGACGCAGCGATTGCACCGCCGACCGTAGTCAGCAGGCGTGCCTTACTTTTACTCGACATACTATTCATTTCATTGCCCCTTATTGCGATGAAATTTCGACGCGCAAAATTACGCGACATTACTTTTACTTCATCAAGTTTATGCGCACCCGTTATATTATTAAATTATGGGTTACTGCCTCAGCCTCCGATCCGGAGCCTGGCCAATTCTTGCATTCCCGGCCCATCACGGTGGATCGACGTATCTGCCGGATCAGGCCGCCACAGCACGCGTATTGCCCCCGGAGCGATGCCCCGGCTGGCCAAAGCGCTTGTGATCGCAGCGATCCGCTGATCGGTAAGCGCATCACGCTTGCCGGGTTCAAAATTCTCTGTGTCGCGCGAGACGATCAGGACATTCACACCGCCTTGCTTGGCCGCTGCGGCGATCTGATCGATCCGTGAAAGCGCTTCGCCGCCAAGCTGGGAAGAACCGAATTCAAAACCGATCTGCGCGTCCGCACCGCTGGTCGATGCGCTCTTCGAGCCGCCATCGTTCACAACCGCACCGGCATTGGCCCGGATCGGTGGAGAAGCGAATTCACTTGGCGGGTTTTCGACGGTGCGAAGCTCTTCAGCAGGCTTGGTCGAGAAACGGCCATCTTCCGTGCGCATGACGTCGCAGGGCTTGTAATCAACCCCGGTAACTGCGGAAACGAGCCGAACGACCCCTTCTTCCAACGCCGCGCGAATACCGAGCTGCAACGGCTCCTGCCCACGCGCCCCGATGTTGATATCGAACAGATCGCTGCCGAAGAAGCGGAACACGTCCGTACCGACTTCATAGCCGGTAAACTGCTTGGCCAGGCTCACCGTCTTGACGACCATGAGAGTCTTGGTGTCGACAATCCGCAGATCGACGGCGACCTGCTGGCTGTAGGTACGACCCTTGCCGCTGATCTGGTTCACGCCGACTTCGAAACCGCCCGAACGGATATCGTAATTGACCTCGGTGATCCCGCCGACGATGAAATAGTCGGAACGCTGGATGGTACCACCAAAGTAGGGCAGCCACGGAACCTGCTGCGCCCCGTTCGGCCCACCAAGCTCATGAATCTGGCCATCCCCAAGTTGACGACGATCGATGTAACCAAGCTCACGTTCGGCAATCGAAGGATCGAAACGCTCCGCGATCCGCACTGCGCCCGAAAGCTTGCCCAATGCCGAATAGACCATCAGGGCGCCGCCCTGGGTTATCGCGTTACCTTCATTGAGAGAATACTTGCCTGTGAAATCCTTCACGTCGCCAACGCCGATGACCACCGGGGCCTTGCGAAGTGCCGCGACATGATCGGCAAAACACGAAATAACCCCTTCCATAGGGGTTACGTTATCCCGCACCGGCGGGCCGAGAACGAGCGGCAATTCGCCAGGCGCTACCTTCTGCGCCGCAGGAATGGTGCATCCGGAAAGAAGCGCACCAAGTGAAAGGAACATCGTGCCATACCAAGCACGCGACCGCCGACGATGCGAACCTCCCGCCAAAACTTTTTCTGTCATGTCAGCCCCTTAGTTCAGCACGTTAGCGAAATGACAGGCGGTGCTGCCGTCGACACTGGCCGATTGATCGCCACTGTTCGTCTGCGTCGAGTTGAGAGCCTGCTCCGGAGAGCCGCTCACATTCGCGCTCACCGAACCATCGACCGAAGCCTTGACGCTGCCGTCGTTGTCCTGGTCGTTGGAGGCTTGGCTATCCCCGCGCCATCCCCCGATGTCGGTGGTATTGTCGTTGCCGGTTGCGTTGGAAGTAGGACCCGAAGTCGTCGGCGAATTCGCGAGGTTGGTATTCGTCCCCTCATTGCCCGTAGCAGTCGCCGAAACGTTGCAATTATATTGCCGCTCAATATTCGTGATGTAAGTCGGCGGTGAATAGTAACCGCTCTTCTTCTTCTCCAGCATGTCCAAGACTGCCGCCTTGTTCACCTTGTCGGCAGATGTGTCGAACTGCCAAGCCCAGTTCTCACCCACGTTGTTCGCAAGCGCAGGCGTCGAAAGAAGGCTGGACGATAGAAATATCGCAATTACGCAATTACGTAGCATTATTTATCCCCTGATATGGCGGGATCTATTCAAATAGAGCGGAAGATCGAGTCAAGAGTCGGCTATCCAACAATCCCCGCATAACGCTCACGCAAACAGGCGCACAGCAACGCGCCAACGCCAAACAACGCTATCCCCAAAGACATCCGCGAAGGATATCTCGCGGATGTTTCGTTGCGATTGTCATGCAGGAATTTTGTAAAACCGACTGCCCCCTCCATTAGCCCTCGGATTAACTAAACATCGCGGCATATGGGGGCTCTCCACAATATGTGGACATTACGGTATAGAGGTGAATTGTGGGTTCACAATGGATTGGGAAATATGGAAAAATTTGTGTAAATGGTTAAATTTTCCATAATCAGCGGAAGGTTAACGTCAAGCAGCGCCGATACGGCGGCTATCGTGCGGAAGGCCGATTTTGATGAACTTGTAAACTGCCCTGGATAACGGACTTGGGACTGCAACAATCGCCAGCTAAGCTGGCTTCGCGATATTTACCTGCAGACCGATGGAGTACCGGAAAGCGGTGCTTGGAGCACCCTGTTCCCGCCGCATTCAGGCTCACCTGCGAGTAGCAGCAAGCCGCCTTCGTCATACCGTTTTTATACGGTAGGGTGCATTGCATATTATTTATTCCAGTCATTATTAAAGACCGGGTTGTAAATTGATATTGCATCGAGCCAGAAATACGATGCGGGAGATAAGCAATGATGGGCTTTTGCATAGAAGTCCCGGCAAGCCGGAACCGCTTTTCGGGTGCCATATATATTTCCGCAGTGCGTGACGGCACCCTATCCCGTATCAGTGCCAGCGATCTCCCGCTTACGGTCGATTGCAAGCCATGACCGGGCAAAGCCACAAGGCACGCGAGCCCAGACAGAGAGTGTTCCTCGAAGCGAACCTTCTGTCCGACATGAGCGCGCAAAAAGCCCGCGTCCACAATGTCTCGTCGCACGGCATGATGCTCTCGTGCGAGTATCCCCCACCCACCAGATCATATATCGCTATCCGTCTCGATGGCCGCGAACTCGCGGGTCGCGTAGTCTGGACCAACAGCCAGGAAATCGGCGTCTTTACACGCGAGCGGATTATCCTGGGCGGCTCCAAATTTCAAACCATCGCCATAGATGCATCGACCGCACCTGGTGTTCTCCGACCACGCGAACCTTTGGATATCGAGCGCCAGCAACTGACCCAAACGGTTTCGCGCTCCCTGCAGTGGGTGGCTGTGACAGGTGCCGGAGCAACGCTTGCATTTCTTATTGCTCATACAATCGCTCAGGATTTCCTGCTGCTGAGCGACACCGTCGGGAGCGCCATTGCCAGAAACTGACGTTTCGTACCGGCATGCGCTCAACAGGGGGAAAAGACGGCCATGACCATATCACCCAAGCCAACTTCGCGAAGTGGGAGCAGAACATTTCCCTCAGGCGATGGGGAGCAGGAATATCCACCCGGCGCTCAAGCCACGACTCCCGAGCTGCTGAATATGCTGCCGCACGGTGTGGTCCTTTTCGACGCGCAGGGCCACGTCACCTTCGTCAATGACCGCTATCGCAGGATGCATGGCTTTGCTGAAGATGAAATCCGAACCGGGGTTCCGTTACTCGATCTTTTCACACGACGGCATCTCGCGAATGTTCCTACGGTCCGCGAAATTCAGTATTGTCGGCAACTGCAAAATTCGCTCTCTCCCGCACAGGAAGTGACGGGCGACATTATGGCCGACGATGGCCGGACCATTCACTTCATCAGCACCCCCCTTCCATCGGGCGGGTGGCTGGTGACGCATGAAGACACCACACAACAACAGTTGGCCAGACAGCAGATCGAACATCTGGCACGGCACGATTCATTGACGGACCTGATCAACCGTTCCGCATTGTGCGACCAACTGGACGAAGCACTGGAACGCCGACCTCCATCCAAGCTGATTGCCGTACTCTTTCTTGATCTGGATAATTTCAAGACGACCAATGATGCCTTGGGGCACAACATCGGCGACCAGTTGCTGAAGGAGGCCGCTGAACGCATCCGCCATTGCAGCCGCCGCTCGCACGATCAGATTGCCCGCTTCGGGGGTGACGACTTTGCGATCGTATCGACCGACCTCTCCAGTCCGGCCCAAGCCGCAGCATTGGCGGAACGTGTGCGTCAGTCGCTGCGGAACCCGTTCAATCTTCAAGGCCACCTTGTAGAAATCGACGCCAGCATTGGCATAGCCCTTGCCCCGCAGGACGGGTTGAGTGGCGAAGAGCTTTTCAAGAAAGCCGACCTCGCGCTCTATCAGGCGAAGCGGAGCGGGCGCGGGGCATGCACCTTTTTCGAAAACGGGATGGACACCAGAATGGCCGCGCGCCGCAATCTGGAAATGGAATTGCGATCCGCCTTCGCCAGGAGTGAATTCGAAGTCCACTACCAGCCGCTGCTGTGCCTGGCGACGAACCGGATCACTTCCTGTGAAGCGCTGATCCGCTGGAACCATCCCACGAGGGGGCTCGTCGGGCCAAGCGAGTTCATATCCGTCGCCGAAGAGATCGGCCTGATTAACAATATCGGCGATTGGGTCATGAATACGGCCTGCCTCGAAGCTGCGAAATGGCCAAAGGAAGTGATGGTATCCGTCAATGTTTCCGCAGTGCAATTTCGCAGCCGCGATCTGATCAATTCCGTTATTTCCGGATTGACAGCGTCGGGCCTGCCGGCCGGACGTCTGGAGTTGGAAATTACGGAATCCGTTTTGCTCGACGATACGGAACAGACTCTCGAGATATTGGCGGAATTGCAGAATATCGGTGTCCGGATCGCCATGGACGATTTCGGAACCGGTTATTCCTCACTCAGCTACTTGCAGAAGCACCCTTTCAACAAGATCAAGATCGATCAGTCGTTCGTTCAGGGTTTGTCGACTAGCGGAGAGGCCAACGCGATCGTCCGGGCCGTAACCAATCTGGCCGAAAGCCTGCGAATGGACACCACTGCGGAGGGGGTCGAAACGGAAGGACAGAAGGCTATGGTGACTGCCCTGGGATGCAGCGAGATTCAGGGCTTTATCTTTTCGAAAGCTGTCCCGGCCATGCAAATTCGCGATTTATTGCGTCAGCACCGCTCCCACGCCTGAAACACGCATCTGTGCCCGACGGACCCGACGCCATGCAATACCGAAACGTGAAAGGCAGAGTAAAACTACTCCTCCTCCGTGGGCATCTCCGAGCGATCCATAACCAAAGTAAAGATTGCGCCGCAAGGTGAGGCATTTGCAACTACAATCGTGCCCCCGTTTGCCTCTATGATCGTCCGTGTGAGAGGCAATCCGAGCCCGAGCCCCCCTCCTTCACTTTGTCCGACCCGGTCAAATGGGTGATCGAGTTCTTCCGGCCCAAATCCGTGGCCGAAATCCCTGACAGTCACAGCAATGCGCTCACAACCATCTAACGGTTCCGACCGCAGGATGACCTCCTTTCGTTCACTCTCCCGCGAAGCGTGGATCGCATTGCGGAACAGATTGACCATGACCTGCTCCAATTGCACCTCGTCGGCCATCACATGGCTCGCCCCCTCACCGAGATCGAGCGTAAACACGACATCGTGATGCTCCGTCGCCTCAATCAGCCTGACGGCACGAACAAAGACGCTGTGAAGTGAGACGCGTGCCCGATTTGCCCGACCCGAACGAACCAGAGATCTCATGCGGCGAATGACATCCCCCGCCCGCTCGACTTCATCTGCGGCAGCCTTGAGCAAGCGTCCTGCATTGGCGTTGCTTTCGTTCAACAGGCTAGAAGCCGCCGCGATGTAGTTGCTCACTGCCGCCAGAGGTTGATTCAGCTCGTGTGCAACGGTCATGGCCATCGTATCCATGGCGTTAATTCTTGAGGCGTGAAGTAACTGACGACGCAGCTGCTCCGCATCGATCTCCGCCATGTGCCTGGCCGTCACGTCATAGCCGACTGCGATAACTCCCGGTTCACTGCCATATCCGAGATGCACGGGCTGAAAGACGAAGTCGACGTAGCGAAGAGCCTCTTCCCTGGTTTCGGGGTGGCGCAAGGTCATTTCGACATCGGAACCCACCCATGGCCGGCCACTCTCGTAAACCTGTCGGAGAATATCGAGAAAACCCTGCTCTTCCATCTCTGGAACAGCGTCTGCGACAGTCATTCCGATCAACGGCCGGCCACCGAGAAGTCTTTCAAGGGCGTTGTTCGCGTAGACAATCCGGAATTCAGGGCCCACCGCGAGGGAGAAAAAGACCGGCGCCTCGGCGAAAAGCCGGTTGAGACGGTGGTTTTCGATCCGCAAGATCTCTGAATCCCGCCGCACCCGCGTAACATCCTGAATATCTATCAGGACTCCCGCCGGCAGGCCTCCTTCACCCGGAATGGGAGTGTAGCAGAACTGATAGTATACAATCTGGCCCGGAATATTCCCCGTCCGGAGTGCCACGTCACTGCTGCCGCAAGGAACACCCTCAAAGGCCAGCCTCACCTGATCGCGAATGCGTTCCCATATCTTCGGGCGGAATTCAGGGAATGGCATGCCAATGCCATCACCACTGTCATCCTCGAAAAGCCCCATGACGTTGTCGTTGTAATAGGTGGTGAAATCCCTGCCCCAGAGGATCACCTTCGGCGCTACCGAGCGAACGAGTATCTGGATCGACAGGTGGAGTGCTGTGGAGGAAAGCGCCGCTTCCCGTGTATCCCAACGCAGCTTGCGGATACGTTCGACACAGACACCCCGGCAATCCTCAAATCGCAAGCTGGCATTCCCGCAACACCGCCTTAAGCTCCATGAGATCCACCAATTGGGTCAGCTGCAATTTGTTCATCATGTCGAGACGATAGGCCTCGACCGTTCGAGGGCTCAACCCATGCAGTTGGGCGATCTGTTTGCTGGTCAGCCCATTCACCACACCTTCGAATACCTGTCTCTGGCGGGGGCTCAGCGACAAAAGGAGCCTTCGCGCCATTCTTGCGCGATCCGATTTCTTGACCGTCTCATGCAACATCTGAAAACCGTCTTTCAGGGTCGCCTGCAGCACGTCGTTGGAAAACGGCTTTTCAAGAAAATCGAACGCGCCAAGCCGCATTGCCCGCACGGCAAGGGGTATCTCCCCATGCGCGGTCATGATGATAACCGGCCAATAGCAGTCCGCCGCACGCAAGTCCGACAGCAAATCAATACCACTGCGATCAGGCATACGAATATCGACAAGCAAGAGGCCCGGCTGCAAATTGTCCAACGCATCGAGAAGGTTCCCTGCGCCAGAAAATGGGTGCGCGGAAATCGAGTTCGCCTCCAGCAACTCCACAAGCGACGCTCTGACCCCCGCATCGTCATCCACCACGTAGACGATGGAAGATCGTCCCGCCTCTTCGAAACTCATCTTCTTACCCGCACCCTTGCGCATATCCTGAGGAACCATTCTGAAATTCAGTACCTTCCCCAAGACAACAATAAGCCGCGATCTCACATACCGTACCAATACCGCAGGGCCATCGTCCGCCGGGAAACGGAGCAACTCTCAGCCGGGCTGCGGCAGCCGCACGATGGAAAACCAGAAGCTTTCGATCCGCGCGACAATGTCGAGGAAACTCGAGAAATCGACCGGCTTCGAGATGAAGCAGTTGGCGTGTTCTTCGTAAGATCGAATAATATCGGCTTCCGATTCCGATGATGTCAGGACAACGACCGGTATCATCAGCAGATTGGGCTCTTTCTTGATTTCGGCCAGCACCGAATGACCGCTGAGCCCGGGAAGGTTGAGATCGAGCAGCACGAGGTCAGGCCGCGGCGCATCGGTGAACGCACCACGCTGATGCAGGAAATCGAGTGCATCCCTCCCATTCGTTACTGCCTGCAAATTGTTGGCGACCTTGGCTTCCTTCAAGCCTTCCTGAGTCAGCCTGATATCGGCCGGGTTATCCTCGACGAGCAAAATCTCAATCGCGCGCGGTGCAGTATCCAGCATCAGACGGGTTCCTCATCCTGTTGTTCTGGCAATGTGAAGCGGAAGATCGAGCCACCATTGGGGGCAGATTCCACCCAGATCGTGCCACCATGCAATTCGACGATACGTTTGCAGGCAGCCAGGCCGATACCGGTGCCTTCGTAGATTTCGCGGCTGTGCAGGCGGGCGAATATCTCGAATATCTTTTCGCGAAATTCGGGCTCGATGCCGATACCGTTATCGGCAACCGAAAATTCCCACATATCGCGCGTTTGTTTTGCCGATATCCTGATGCGCGGTGGGGCATTTCCCCTGAACTTGATAGCATTGCCGATGAGGTTCGTGAACAACCGTTCGATCTGGCCAGCATCGGCCTCAATCGTCGGCAGAGAGCCAATATGGACCACTCCATCTACCTGCTCGATCTGTTCACGTAGCATCGCGAGCAAACCCTCCACCGTTGCGCGCGTATCCACCTGTCGGACATTCAACGGGCGGTTACTGACACGCGAGTAGGACAACAGCTCGTTGATCAACCGCTTCATGCGGCGAGCACCATCCACCGCATAACCGATGAATTCGTCTGCATCGGCATCAAGCTTGCCTTTATAACGGCGCTCGATCAGCCCCATGTAGCTATCGACCATGCGCAACGGTTCTTGCAGATCGTGCGACGCTACGTAAGCGAACTGCGTCAATTCCTGGTTCGAGCGGGTGAGTTTCGCGTTGGATCGAGCAAGCATCTCATTCGCCTTTTCCAGCTTCTGCTTCTCCGCGGCGAGTTCTTCCTCTCGCGCATCCACCTTCTCCACCATGGTTTCGAAACTGCGGGCAAGCACACCGACTTCATCGCGGCGCGTTCCGATACGCTGAATGTCCACCCGGCGGTCACCATGCGCCACGGCCACGGCCATATCGCTGATTTCCTTGAGCGGCCGAGAGAGCACCTTGACCAACCAGGCAACAGCAACCAGGCCCAGCACAAGGACGACTGCCGCCGCTAACGCAGCGCGATTACGCACGCTTGCCATGCTTGCCGCCAGTTCATCCGCCGGCGACATCTCGCTTATGACCACATAATGGCCGGTGTCATTCGGATCGTAATGAACCTTGGTCGCAACAGCCAGAACCTTCCCCGCCGGGCCATTGACGATCCCGGCGAACTCCGGTGCTTTCCCTGTGACGAAACCTTTCAGTGCCGGAAACTCGGCCTGTATCAGATATCGGCGGCCAAGCTCGAAACCGAACCTCTTTCCGACCTCCGGATGGTCCAGATAATCTCCATCCTGATTGGTTAGATAGAAATCGATCTGACTGGATCCTGGCCCCTCGATGATATCGAAGATTCGACCCATATCGACGTTGATGACAATAATCCCCAACAGTTCTCCCGCTTCAGAGAAGACCGGGGTTGCAGCCCTGATTACCGGACGATTGGGAACTTCGATCCTGCCATGCTCCTGATTGAGATCGATGCGGGAGAGGTAAACTTCCCCCTTGGCCATCTTTAGGGCATTATGGACGTAGGGCCGACTGATTTTCTGCTGGAGCGCATTATCGGGCACTCTGAACAGCGTGCCGTCACGCAAACGATCGACACGAACGATCTCCCGCCCACCAGCACCGATCAATCGAACCTGCATATATTCCGGCCGCGCTTCGAGCATACCGGCAAAAATGGTCGACAGCCGATCATGCCACAGACGCTCTGTCGATCCATCGAGCGGGTCCACACCCCCTCTCGCACTAGCGCGAAATATGCCGAGTATCGGAGGCGTCCTGGCAAGCAGCAACGTATCCTGACGCCCGAATTCGATGCGCGAATTGAAACGCGAAGCGGAAACCTCGACACTCCGGGCAAGGCGTTCGGAATCTCGCTCGATCAGGATATCCCTGCTTCCGCTATAGATGTAGGCCGTCAACGCGACGATGGACAAGAGCCCGATAAAACCGGCAGCCAGCGCAATCTTCGTCGCAAGACCAAATGCGGACGGCTCGATGCGTTTCATACTGCGTCCCTAGCGGCCCAGCGCCCGGGATATCTTGTCGGCGTTATCCATGTCATGGCCCGCTTCGAGCCCGAGGCCATAACCATTGCGCACTACTCCGCCCATAACCAGTTCTTCGCAAAGCTTGGCGGCGCTGATCGGGCGAGAGAAATAATACCCCTGCAGGTAATCGATCCCGATTTCAGTCAGCAATTTCACTTGTTCAGCGGTTTCCACGCCCTCCGCCACCGTTTTGAATTCAAGCTTGCGCGCAAGATCGATGATCGCTTCCATGATGGGTCTTGTCCCCAGATCCTCTGCCAGTCTGGAGACGAAGCTACGATCGAGCTTCAGATGCTTCAGTGGCAAATCACGGAGAAGCGAGAGCGAGGAATAACCGGTCCCGAAATCATCGATGTGAATGCCGATCCCGACATGCATCAGTGCTTCGAGGCCACGCCGTGCACCGTCGATATCTTGCATGAAAGTGGACTCGGTTATCTCGATATTGAACAACGTGGGGCTAAGCCCTCGCCGCTCGATTGCCCTGGTGAACTCCCCAGGAAAGCCCTTGTCCTTGCACTGGATTGGGGACACGTTGATGGAGATCGGAACCACGGGGACTCCGGTCGACAGCGAGCGGCTCATGAATTCGCAAGCCTGTTCGATCATCCTCATGCCAAGATCGGCTATCCAGCCGTTCTCCTCGGCAATGGGAATGAATTCCGCCGGCATCACGATCTTCCCGTCGCGCGTCCGCCAACGTGCGAGGCCTTCGGCGGACACGATTTCATGGGTCTTGCAATCGACGATCGGTTGATAGTCGAGATAGAAGCCGGGAGTGGCCATATCGCTGACCATCGCCCGTTTCAGCAGCAGCCGGCGGCGTAATTCATGGTGAAGAGATTCGTCATACAGGCAAATGGAAGCCCGGCCTTCCTTCTTCGCCTTGTACATTGCGAGATCTGCGTGGGTCAGCAACTCGTCGGAATTTTCCACTCCTGAGGGGAACAAGGCGATTCCCACGCTGGACGAAATCTCGATCGGCCGACCATTGATTTCCGGAACAGCAGCAATAGCTTGGGTGATCTTCTCAGCGATCTCAATCGCTCCCTCAGGCGATTTCAGATTGGTCGCGATCACTGCAAATTCGTCGCCCCCAAGACGGCCGACCACATCGGTCTGCCGAATGGCATCACTGATTCTGGATGCGACCGTTAGGAGGAGTTCATCGCCTGTGCTGTGCCCGAGCAAGTCGTTGATTTGCTTGAAATTGTCGATATCTATGATCAGCACTGCGCAGTGGAGCTCGGAACGCAACGCATTTTCCATGATGAGCGGCAACGCCTCCAGCAAGGCGCGGCGGTTCTTCACCATTGTCAGCGGGTCCGTGGCCGCCAGATAGACCAGTTCCGCCTCCAGCTTCTTGCGCTCCAACGCATAACCGATGGAGCGCCAAAGGGAGCGCGGCCGGATTTCGTCTTTTTCAAGATAATCCGCGGCACCGAACTTCAACGCGGATATGGCGACAGCCTCTTCATTCTGGCCGGTCAGGATAATCACCGGAATGTCCGGATAGAGGGACTTGAGCCTCTGGAGACCATCGAAGCCTGCCGCATCAGGCAAACCAAGGTCCAACAGGATCGCATGCATGGCGTTCCGCTCTGCGGTGGCCAGCAACTGCAGTCCTTCTTCCAGAGTACCAGCCAGGAGCACTTCGCAGAACGCCCCGGTGCCTTCCGCACCGGCCGTCAGGGCGAGTTCAGCAAGACGCCGATCGCCCGGATTGTCTTCGATGACCAGAACGGAGAACTCGCCATGTCCAGACGAAGCCTGGCCTCCCCCACTGGCCTGTTGTACATCGCCCATATACATCTCCGCGAATGCACAATGAATTCAAAATGTAAGGTACTGATATAAATATTATTCGATAATGAAGGCTTAATGCCGATCAACCAAATTCATCGTCATTTTGTAGATAAAGTTGAATCCGAAATTAGATATAATTTCAACGGAGTAATGCCCCATATTTCGACCACTACGGCCAAATGGGGATAGATATATAATCAATTTCCGGAATTAGGCTGCGGCCGCCTTCGGCTGCCCCACCCGGTTCGGACGAACCGCCTGGAACGCATTCGGATATCTTTCGTCGAACTGGACTCCAAAACGGATACCATCCACCCAGCGGATCACACCTGACCGGGGGCTGTCATGATCCATGTGGATTTCGACCCTGCTGCCGACCGCAACCGGCCCGTCAGCCTCCAGCATGGCACCACTTGAGGATACATTCCGCACCGTGCCGGGGACAACCGTCCCCCCGCAAAGAATGTCGGCACTCCGCAACACGACCATGCGCGGTTCACGCCGGGTCATTTCAAAGCCTTCGGCAGGAATGGGCAGGCGGTTCTTGGCGAAGGAACGCGCTTCCGTTGCTGTCAGCGTCGGGCCATAGACAAAGCCTTGGACCTGCGAGCAGCCAAGCTCTTTCACCAGCTTGAGATCGTTCAGCGATTCCACGCCTTCGGCAGTCGTTGCCATGCCCATGCTCTTGGCTAATGCGATAATCGTCCCGACAATAGCGCGCTTCTGGCTGTCCGGCACAGACAGCCCATTGACGAATTCGCAATCGATCTTGATCTTCGAAAACGGTGCCTTGAGCAGATATTTCAGGCTCGAATATCCGGTTCCGAAATCATCGATGACCCATTTCACGCCCAGGTTATGAACCTGTCTCAGAATTGCCTGAGTAGTCTCAGATTCTCCGAGAAATATGTTCTCGGTAATTTCAATCTCCAGCCGTTCCGGGGGCAACTGGCTTTGGGCCAGGCTGCTCACGATAGCGGTTGTCAGGCCCGGACTGCCAAATTGAGCCGGAGAGATATTCACTGCCAACGCCAGACGATCCGGCCAATGCGCGGCTTCCGCGCATGCTTCACGCAATATCCACTGACCAAGCCGGTCGATCAGGCCCGCAGTCTCGGCCAGAGGAATAAATTCATCAGCAGCGACCTCACCCCGTTCAGAGTGAATCCACCGGGCCAACGCTTCAAACCCGCATAGTCTGTCAGTCGCGGCATCGATAATCGGCTGATACTGAACCGACAATTCACCGTTTTCGATTGCCTTGCCAAGGTCAATTTCCAGCTGCCTGCGTTCCAGCGCATGGTCCAACAGCGTCGTGTCGAAGAAGCGATGCTTGCAGCCGCCCCGGGCCTTTGCCGAATAGAGGGCAAGATCTGCATTTCGGACCAGTGCATCCACCGTATCCCCATGCTCCGGCCCAACCGCAATCCCGATCGCCGCACCGATGGAAACCTGCAATCCGGAAATATCGTAAGGCGCGCTCAGATTACGGACAAGTTCGCCTGCCAGCCCATCCAGCCGGTGGCGGTCCGAAATCTCGTGCAGGACAACGCCGAACTCGTCCCCGCCAAGCCGGCCGACAAAGCCAGTCGAGTTGATGAACATCTTCAGCCGTTCGGCGACCTGCCACAACAATTGATCGCCAACCTGATGGCCAAGAGTGTCATTCGCCTGCTTGAACTTGTCGAGATCGATCAGCAGGAGGGCTGTCGCGCCACGGCCGCTACGTTGCCCGCACAGCATCAGTTCCAGCTTCTCGTTGAAGCAGGCCCGGTTCATCAGCTTCGTCAATGCGTCGCGCTCTGCCGCATCCAGAAGCCGCTCCTGGCTGCGAGAATAATCGGTGAGATCGAGCCCGATACCGACGAAACCCGCAAAGTTACCCGAGGAATCGTATCGCGGCTGCCCGGATATCGACAACCGATGAATACCATCCTTCGAACGGGCGCAAATCACCACTTCACCGAATGGCGCCTGCATGTGGTGATGCCTCTTCAGCACTTCCGTACCGAAGGCAATTTCCCGCATCTGCTCCTTGTCACACTTGACCCCAGCCCCGACGAGGGACCAGATCGGGCGTTGCAGCAACGCGTCCCGACCCACGCCGAGCGTCGCGAACAATTCTCCACTCGCCTGAGTCAGGTTGCCAGCAACGTCTGCCTGCCAGACGAAGCTGCCATCCAGTTCCGACATCCGGGCAAATCTCTCCTTGTGCAGGTCCATCCGCGTCTTCGCCCGCGTGAAGCGGACATGCGCGGAAATCCAGATCGCCCCCAGGCAGAAAAACAACGGAACCGCCAGCGCGCCGAGAGGCAATGGCTCTCGACTGTATGTGATTTGAGTAACTGCAAAGCTGCCCAGGAACACGATTTGCGCCAGCGGGAACGCCGCAAAAATCACGAGGCCGATAATTACACAACCAAGTGTGGGGGTAAGTCCTACCGGATGGACGAAGGCCCCCGATGCACTCCCCAGAAGAACCCCGGTGGCTGCGACAGCCAAAGTGACGACTCTGGCTGTCCGAATCTGATCGTTGCGCAATCGTCGGCCCAAAATCCAGCTGCCATTCATTAGCGACGACGAAACGAACAAACTTGCTACAGTCCAGATCACGCCGATTATATTGGTGACCGGCCAGTTCTTCACCACCAACATGAGCGTGAACAGAAACGATGCCCCACCCATGAGAGGAAGCAAGGGGCGCAGCACTTCAATGCACTGCGCCGTGTAAGACAGTTCATCCGCTGAACTGTGCCTCGGAATCCGGATGGCTGAAAACCAGTTGGTTTCCGCAAATCCCGCATTGATATACGAGAGCCAATTCTTTCTGTCTGGCATCGATTGCCTCCAGTCGCACACTGCGACCCCTGTTCGTGCATTTCCCCTTTTGATTAATATGACACAATTAATGTAAACGAATTCTTCCTAGAGAATTCACTTCTTTATTTTAGACGTAAAACGCATCCGACAATTTTGTGATTAGCGAAAAATTTCAGATGCATGACGATAAGGGATCCACATGTGGCAAATGCGCATTTTTCCCATTGCCATCACGCAATCACAGAGGTTTATGGGGCATTTCGGAGAGAAACACTGGCGCAATGTACGCGCGAAAATATCTTTATCCACATTTGAAATTAATATAGCGAGCCTCGGGAACCATCATATACTTTCCGGACGCGAACAGCAGCAAGTATCGGTGGGCTTGGAAGCCTACTTGGCTGTTCAATGCGAGCACTTGATCCGGCGGATTGCGCATACGAATGAACGCAATCCGCCGGATCGGATCGGTCAATATTATCCGCCCGCGACCGCCACTTGCATTTCCGTAATCGGCAGCGGGTCTTCCGGCATTCCACCATTGCTGACCGCAGCACGCGACGTGAAATTGTAAGTCATCAAGGCGACCATCATCGAGGCGATTTCGTCCTCGCTGAAATGTTCTGCAATACGCCCAGCCGTCTCTTCATCCATCCCGGCCGGAAAGCCCAGATAAGCATCGGCCAACGCAATGGCCGCCTTTTCACGCGGCGCGAGATCGCTGGTTTCATAGCCATCGGCGACCAGTTCCACACGATCTTCCGTCAGGCCATCAGCACGGGCGACATCATAGCGAACCGATTTGCAGAACACGCAATTCACCGTTCGCGCATTTCGCAAGCGAAGGATTTCCAGCAGAGATGGTGAAACCAGGCTGTCACGCCAGACATGACCATTCAGCGCGATGATCTCCGATACAGTGCCGGGCACCAGACCCATCATGCTATCGCGAATGACATTCCCGGTATTCGTACCGGGGCCCGTAACGTGCGGCTTATTCGACATGTGCGACCTCCTCCATCTTGCTCCGGCTGGCAGCCATGTCCCTCAGACAACGGGCGGTGCGGATCCGACCGTCTATGCAGCCAAGCGCCTCAATCAAAAGAACCAGACCGGGATCACCGAAGTGTGCTTTCACCCGATCGGCGACTTCATCGGGAATCGACTGCGTATCGGTCCAGTAATATTCGGCAAACAGCAGAACGGCTTTCTCGCCATCCGTGAATGCCGGGCTGTCATGCGCTTTGTCTTCGGCCACGAGTCGGCTCAGAACATCCATATCCGGCCTTTCACCGGCTAAGGGATTGGATGCTGCCAATTCGTCCTGATCGCGATGCAACCGGGCGAATGTCAGCCTGCACAGTTCCAATAGCCCCTGAGGCAATTGGTCCTGCGCCCACAGACTGGTCCATAGCCGCGCAAAGCTGGCGGCAGCGGGGCCCGCACGGGATAGTGATTGATCGAGCGTGACACTGGTAATCGGTATGGTCATCCTCTTCCTCCTGTCTGGTTATTTGTTCGGCTGCGAGAGAGCGGTGCGGACGATCATTGCAATATCAACCGGCATGGCACCCAACCGCGATGAAACACTCAGCCCCTGACTTGTGACCCGCAGCCACCGGGCAGTCGTTTCCGGATCGAGATCGGAACGAATCGAACCGCTCTGCTGTCCTCGGACAATGAGCCCTGCAAATGCCCGTTCTATTCTTGCATAGTATTCGTCGAGCAAGCGGGCGACTGCCGCATCCGTTCGGCCCAATTCGATTGCCGTGTTCACCAGAAAACAGCCGCGCTGATCGAAGCCCGGGGGATCATCTGTTTCAGCCAAGCACTCCCTTTGCCTGCTGGCATGTTCGAAATAGGCCACGATGTCATCAAGGCCGCTGCCTTCTTCCAATACGCGGACATATGCGACGGCAACCACATCTATGTAATGTTGCAGCGTATCGAGAAAGAGCCCCCTCTTTCCCGCGAAACTCTTGTAAAGGCTATGGCGGTTCAGACCGGTTGCCTGCGTCAGTGTCGCAACATCGCTCGCCCCGAACCCCCGCGACCAGAATTCCACCATGGCGCCATCGACTACTGCGTCTCTCTGATAACTGACCGGACGGCCTGACATGCTTCCACTTGCTCCGAATATCTTGGCAAGAGCCATTACAGAATGTCCATTCTGTAATTTGAAAGCTTCGCCTCAGTCAACCGGGCATCTGACGAAACAGAGCCTCCTGGTGACAGACGGCAGTTGCGAATGACCTTCCCCGTAACTTAAGGCTCCACCTCCAACAGAAGGAAAAGCCCCAATGATGCTCCGGATCGAGAACGTTCTTTCCAAGACCGAGGTTGCTGCCTGTCGCAGCATCATCGACGATGGGGAATGGTTGGACGGGAATGAGACATCCGGCCATCAATCCCGACTGGCCAAGAACAATTTGCAACTCAGGCAAGGTGGCCAGGCCGCACGCGATGCCGGAGAGTTCGTTATCTCAGCACTGGGACGCGTACCGCAGTTTGTAGCCGCTGCACTGCCGTTGAAAGTCTTTCCTCCACTTTTCAACCGCTACACCGGGGGGCAGGAATTCGGCAATCATGTCGACAATGCCATCCGCAGACTGGAAGGGACGGAATTCCGCATCCGCAGCGATCTTTCCTGCACCTTGTTTCTGGCCGAACCGGACGACTACGACGGCGGCGAGCTCATCGTAGAGGATTTGTTCGGCGAACACCGCGTTAAATTACCTGCCGGAGACATGGTCCTTTACCCCGCCTCAAGCCTTCATCGCGTCACCCCCGTCACACGCGGTGAACGAGTCGCATCCTTCTTCTGGTTACAAAGCATGGTGCGCGACCATGGAGAAAGGGAACAACTCTATCGCCTCGATTGCGCTGTTCAGTCGCTGGCCGGGGAGAAGGGCGGAAACGATCCCGTCGTGCTCGAACTGACGAATCTCTACCACAATCTCCTCCGCCAGTGGGCCGATACATAATTATGCGATAATGATTCTCATTACGGATTGACTTTTTGATATTCGGTCGCAATAGCCCCCTCCGAACCTAAACAAGGGGGGAATTGCAATGTCACAAGTCCGCAAACGCGGCAGCCAGTCCGCAGCCAACTTCATCGCCATGGGTTGCGTTGGCTTCGTAGCGTCATTTTCCGGTACCGCCGTGGCGCAGGAAAACTCCGGCCAGGCGGTTCGCCTTGAAGGTGTCACTGTCACCGACACCGCAATCGAGGACGCATACAAGGTCGAACGCGTGCAGTCGCCCAAGGCAACTGCCCCGCTGCTCGACACACCGCGAACCGTTAGTGTCATCACCAACGAAGTGCTGCAGGATTCAGCATCCTTCAGCTTCGAGGACGCCCTCCGCACCGTTCCTGGTATCACGCTCGGCGCTGGCGAAGGCGGTGTTGCAAGCGCCGACATTCCCTTGATCCGCGGCGTCGACGGCACCGGCTCGGTATTCGTCAATGGTGCACGCGACATCGGTTCCCAGCAGCGCGAAACTTTCGCCGTCGAACAGATCGAGGTATTCAAGGGCCCGAACAGCGCACTCGGCGGCCGCGGAACAGCGGCAGGCGCGATCAACATCGTGTCGAAAGTGGCCCGCCAGGGCAACTTTGCCACTGCTCAGGTTACGGGCGGCACCAGCGATCTCATCCGCATTACGGGTGACGTCAACGCGGAAATCGCTGAAAATCTCTCCGTGCGCGTAGTCGGGATGTATCATGACGCCGACGTGGCGGGCCGGGATTCGGTTTATGACGACCGGTGGGGCATTTCTCCCTCGATCACATGGGGTGCCGGCACGCCTGTCAGCGCGTCATTCAACTACTACCACTACGAAACCGATAGCATGCCCGATTACGGCATTCCGCTGACCTCGCGCAACCAACTGCCCGGCGGCGTACGTGAACCCGCCGATGTCGACTACGACAACTTCTATGGCCTGCTCGACCGCGACTTCAAGAAAACGAAAATCGACTCGGGCGAATTCCTGTTTTCAGCCGAGCTTGGCAGTGGCCTGACTCTGTCCAATACCACGCGCTACAGTTCGACGCGTAACAACTACATCGTCACCAATCCCGACGACAGCGCGGGGAACGTAGCCAATGGCTATGTCTGGCGGAACACCAAGAGCCGCAACTCGACGAACAAGAGCTGGATCAGCAACACCAACCTTGCTGCCGAATTCGAAACCGGATCGATCAAGCACAGCAGCTCGATTGGTTTTGAGTACGGACACTCCAAATCGCGCAACCGCAACTACAGCGTCGATACCGGGAACTATCGCTTCGGCACGGGTGACGATTGCGCGACTGCGGGTCTTGCAGACTTCAACTGCACCGACCTCTACAACCCAGATCCATCAGATCCCTGGGTCGGCACGATCACGCCCAGCGCATCGCCTTCAACGGCAAAGGCCGAAGAATTCAGCATCTATGCATTCGACACGATCACTATTGTCCCGCAACTGCTTGTGAACGGCGGTGTGCGTTGGACGAAGTTCTCCGCCGAAGGCGCGGGTTGTGGCCGCAGCTGCTATTCCGCCAAGAACAAGTCCGATTTCTGGTCATGGCAGGGCGGCATCATCTACAAGCCGTCAGAAAACTCCAGCATCTACTTCTCCTATGCAGACTCCAAAACGCCGCCGGGAACGACAGTGGGTGAGGGATCCGAAAACATCGGCAACGACAACGACGCGTTCTACAAGCCCCAAACGACGGAAAACTGGGAAATCGGGGCCAAGGTCGAGCTGTTTGAAGGCCAATTGCGGCTCGAAGGCGCGCTCTATCGCGTCAATCGCAGCAATATTATCAGCACTGATGACGATGTCGTAACCGACACCTTCGACAAGGCCCGGATCCAGGGCTTCGAACTCGGCGCGACCGGCCAGGTCGGTCCGGTTTCGATGATGATCGGATATACCTATGTCGACAGCAAATTGAGCGATGATCCGAACAGTTCGACGGACTATCCGGGCAATCGCCTGCCCAACGCCCCGGTTCACAACTTCGCGTCCACAGTTAACGTGCAGGTTACGCCCAAGCTCAGCATCGGAGGCGGCGCTTACGCAGCCTCAAAGCGTTATGCCGACGGGGCAAACCTCATCAAGGCTGATGGCTACGTCAGGTTCGATGCAAATGCGGCATACGACATCAATGACCACTTCTCAGTCAGACTGAATGTCCAGAATATCGGCGACAAGCGGTACATCACGAAGCTGCGCAATCCGCACTTCGCGCAACCGGCAGCCGGCCGTCAGGCTATGCTCACTCTTACTGCCAGATACTGAATAGGATAATGCAAATAGCTTGCAATATCCTCTAGGGACGTGAATGTAAGGCTATGGGCCAAGCACTCTCCCGACTCTCCTCCGCACCGGCAAGCCAGCCAGATATGGCTCTTGCCGGTGTCGGTCACACCTGGTCTCCGGAAACCATCGATATGGATGTTTTCCGGCAGACCGGTGCAGACCGGGCGGGCGAGCTTCCCCTGCATCAGACTTACACTCCATCGACAGGTTACCAGTCAGGCGGCGTAAACACGCCTGCCATTCTGGCTGTCATCGCAATCCATATTGCGGTCATCTCGGTCCTGTTGGGCATGGGGGTGATTGCAGTGAAACCGCCTCCACCGGAACGGTTGGCCGTCTTCGACGTGCATCCCGCATCTCCACCGCCTCCACCACCTGCGCCAGTGGATCCTTCGGTTCCGAAGAAGCAATTACCCACGCAAACAACTGCACCCCGCGCGCCGATTCAGTTGTCCACGGTAGCGACCGCTGCACCGGCGGAAGTTTCCCTGCCACCTGCGGTCGCGGTCGAGGCTCCGCCTGCCCCCCCGGCGCCACCCGCGCCTGTAACTCCGCCCGACTTTTCCGCTGCACAGCTCAAGAATCCTGGCCCGCAATATCCCTACCTATCGCGCCGCCAGCGGGAAGAAGGGGTTGTTCTGCTGAAGGTTCTGGTCACCCCGCAAGGGAATGCCGGAGACATCAAGGTAGAACAGTCGAGCGGATTCGACCGACTGGATCAGGCTGCGCTGAAGACAGTTCGCCGCTGGCATTTCCTGCCTGCAAAGCAGGCGGGCCGGGCAGTCGCAGCCTGGGTCCTCGTGCCGGTCAGCTTCTTTCTGAGTTGAAGATATGAACGACGGAAATCGCAATCTGCGGAGCGCGCGTCGCGTTGATGGCCCGTCCCCGTCAACCGCCGCCAAGCCCAAAAAACGCAAGACGCGAGGCTTCTGGGTCAGGCAGCTTCACAGCTGGCACTGGATCAGTTCAGCGCTTGCGCTGGTTGGCATGCTGCTGTTCACACTCACCGGTTTCACCTTGAATCACGCCGCAGATATCGAGGCGGAACCGAAGGTCACACACCTTGAAGCCCAGCTCGATCCAGAAGCTCTCAAAATGCTGGCCCCGTTCGAGGACGGGCAGAATGCCCCGCTTCCATCCGATGTTCGCCGCGAGGCCGGTAGCCTTCTTGGAATCACCTTGCCTGCCGCACCTGCCGAATGGACTGAACAGGAAGCCTATCTCCCCATGCCTCGCCCCGGTGGAGATGCCTGGATCAGCATCGACCGCGTCAGCGGCGCGATCGCCTACGAGAGAACGGATCGCGGTTGGATCGCCTACTTCAACGACCTGCACAAAGGGCGCAACACTGGTGGGGTCTGGAGCTGGTTCATCGATCTGTTCGTCGTCGTCGCCACCTTGTTCACACTGACCGGATTCATCCTGCTTTTCATGCATGCCCGCAACCGGCCGCTTACCTGGCCGGTGACCGGCCTCGGGTTCGTTATCCCCCTCCTGCTTGCCATGTTCTTCATTCACTGAGAGATTCCCATGCGCGTTACCGTTCTTTTCGCACTGGCCGGTCTGGCCTCTTATACAACGCCCGCGGCAGCGGAATCGTTGGATATAACTGTCAATGTTCCGCGCCTGTCGGTCGCCGAATATCATCGCCCCTATGTCGCCATCTGGCTTGAAAAGCCCGGCATGCCGAGCATTCGCACTCTCGCCGTCTGGTATGATCATGACATGCGAAACAACGAAGGCCGCAAGTGGCTGAGCGACTTGCGCACCTGGTGGCGCAAAGGCGGCCGTTCCGCCCAGATTGACGGTGTGACAGGCGCCACCCGCGCACCCGGCCCGCAACGCCTGACAGTTCCCTCCAGCAGCCTGAAGGGGCTGGCCGCAGGTGATTATCAACTCGTCGTCGAAGCTGCCCGCGAAGTCGGCGGACGCGAAACGGTCCGCATGCCCATCACTCTGGGCAGCAAGCGTTCCGCCACCGCCCGCGCCGAAGGCAAGAGCGAACTAGGCGCCGTCATCGCAACCGTTAAGCCCTGAAAGGATACAGGCCCATGAAATTCCGTATCGCATTAGCCGCAGCGGCGCTGCTGTCTTTGCCTGCCGCGGTTCAGGCCCACAACGCGTGGATCCTGCCGTCATCGACCGTGCTGTCCGGCGATGAGAGCTGGGTTACAGTCGATGCCGCAGTTTCCAATGATCTGTTCTATTTCAATCACAATGCGCTCCGGCTCGACAATATGCAGGTATGGCGTCCGGACGGCAGCGAAGCCGAGCTGGAGAACCAGAATACAGGCCATTATCGTTCGACTTTCGACGTCCATCTCGATCAGCAGGGGACATGGAAGATCGGCTTTGAACGCAAAGGCATCTTCGGTCGCTATACTCTGGACGGCAAGCAGCAGCGCCTGCCCCGAGGGGCTAGCGCCGACCAGCTCGAGAGCCTCATCCCCGCTGGTGCGACCGACGTACAGATCAGCGAAAACGCCATGCGCAACGAGACATTCGTGACGCTTGGGGCCCCCACCGAAACGGTTTTCAAACCTAGCGGAAAAGGGTTGGAATTCCTGCCGGTCACGCACCCCAACGATCTCGTCGCAGGTGAACCGGCCCTGTTCCGTTTCATCATTGATGGCCAACCGGCCGCGGGCCTGAAAGTCGTCGTCACCCCCGGCGGCAGTCGTTATCGCAATTCGCTCGACCAGATCGCTCTCGAAACGAATGCGGCAGGAGAAGTCTCCATTACCTGGCCGCAACCCGGAATGTACTGGCTCGAAGCAGAAGCCGAAGACGGTAATTCCACGATCCCTGGCGCTACCGAGAGGCGGCTGGGCTATGTCTCCACACTGGAGGTCATGACACCCTGAGTACAGCCGGGAACATCCGCATCGCCATCCCGGCGGACATTTCCGCCGCGATGCGTGATGCCCCCGCAAAAGGGGAAGTTGCGCGCCTGGGCGGCCGAACCATGGGAACCACATGGTCGGCCCTCGCCGCCCTTGCGGCACCGGAACAGAGTAATGTCCTGACCCGGGCCATTCAGGCCGCTCTCGACAGGGTCGTCGCTGAGATGAGTCAATGGGAGCGGGATTCCGATCTTTCCCGTTTCAATCGCGCCCTTGCGGGAAGTTGGCACATGCTTCCGCCCAATTTCGCCAAGGTAATCGATGAAGCCCTGGCGATGGCACGGCTTTCTGACGGTGCCTTCGACCCCACGTTGGGCAGGGTGACCGAAATCTGGGGCTTCGGTGCAAAAGCCATTCAGTCACTGCCAAATGATGCCGCCATCACCGACGCCCTTGCGGCATCGGGTTGGGACAAACTGGACTTTGATAGCGGCAAAGCCCGCCTGAGACAGCCGGGCGGCTTGCATCTGGACTTGTCCGGCATCGCCAAAGGCTTTGGCGCGGACCAGGCCGCGGCAGTTCTCCGGAATGCCGGGATAGGTGCCTTCCTGTTGGATGTGGGCGGGGAACTGGTCGGGCAAGGCGTCAAACCCGATGGGCAGCCCTGGTGGGTGGCACTGGAAGATCCCCCCGGAGCAACCTTGCCACCGTTCCGCGCAGCCTTGTACAACATGGCCATCGCCACAAGCGGCAACTATCGCCGTTTCCATGATATTGGCGGTGCACGCGTCAGCCACAGCCTTGACCCACGCACTGGCCGTCCTCTGTGCAACAACGTCGTCTCCGTCTCCGTATTGACGGCAAGCGCCATGCGCGCTGACGCGTTGGCAACCGCGCTGACCGCTCTTGGCGACAGGGCAGGAGAGTTCGCCCGACGCCATGACATCGCCGCTCGCATCATCCGATCAAGCGACGGTGGCCACTCAGAGGAAATCACACCGACATTGGCGGCAATGCTGGAATAGAAATGCGGGATTGCCCATACGCCGCCATAAGGCGCCCGGGGTCTAGTTAGCTGGGCTGGCCTGATCGCCACCCAGAACCCGGTAGAGAGTAACCCGATTGCGCACCATTTCGAGTTGCACGGCAACTTCTGCCTGCCGCGCGGCGAACAGGCTGCGCTGGGCATCGAGATTGGCGAGATAGCTGTCCACTCCGCCGCGATAGCGCGCGTCGGCCAGCATCGCGTTGTCCGCCGCTGCCTCTCGATATGCCTGCGCCGCTTTCAACCGGTCGCCAACGGTACCTTGATCGGCAAGGGCATCGGCGACTTCGCGAAAGGCGTTCTGAATCGCACCCTCGTAATTCGCCAGTGCCGCATCGCGATCGGCCTGCGCGGCGACGATGTTCGCACTGCGTTTCCCGCCGTCGAAAATAGCCAGCGAGGCAGCCCCACCGATCGTCTTGCTGAACGCCGCGCTGTCGAACAGGGTCGCCAGTGCATCGCTGGCAAACCCGAGCAGCCCGGTGAGGGAAATTGACGGGAAAAGGGCGGCCCGCGCCGCGCCGATGTCCGCATTGGCCGCTCGCAGCAAATATTCCGCCTGCACGATGTCCGGACGGCGGAGCAAAACCTGCGAATTTGTCCCGGCAGGCAAGACTTCCGTGTTGCCGACAACCTGCCCCATATCGGTCGGAAGAAGCTTTGTGTCGAACTCCGACCCCACCAGCAAACGGACAAGGTTTTCATCCTGGGCCAGCGCGGTTTTCTGCCGTGCGATATCGCCTTCTGCGCTCGCGAGAATCTGCTCAGCCTGCCGCAGGTCGGTCCTCGGCGCGACACCGCCTTCCAGCCGTGCACGAGTCAGGCGCACACTATCGCGCGCGTTGGCCGCAGTTTCCTCTGCTATGATCAGCAAATCGCGGTCAGCGGCGTAACCGGCCCACGCATTTACGAGATCCGCCACCAGCCCCAAACGCACAGCCCGCGCCGCCGCCTCGGTTGCGAGCGCACGATTTCGCTCTGCCTCAGACGCATTTGCCAGCTTGCCAAACAGATCGAGTTCAAAACTCGAAACACCACCGCTCACCGCGTAGCTGGTTTCAGGCTCCGCGCCGGAACGGTCGGTGTGTTCGACCGATCCACCCACAGTGATTTCGGGAAACAGCTCTGCTCGCGTGGCTCTGGCCTGCGCTCTGGCGGCAGCGACGTTGGCAGCGGCGACACGCAAGTCGCGATTGTTTGCCAGCGCGAGTTCGACCAGCGCCCGCAATGCCGGATCGCGGAATATGTCGCTATAGGATATGACCGGCAGCGCCGCTTCACTCTGCATGAGATAGGCGTCGCCTACCGGCCAGGATTGCGGCACCGGCGGCGGCGGCAGATCGGTGCGCGGCGCTAGCGAACACCCGGCCAGAGCAAGCGGCGGCAGAATGGCGACGAGAGTCCGCATCTTCATGCCTGCGCCTCCCCGTCTTCCTTCGTCCCGAAACGCTCCTTGGCGGCTTTCAGGCTGTCCCGCACGCTCCGACGGACAATGACGAAGAACAGCGGGATATAGAACACCGCGAGCGCCGTGGCGGTCAGCATACCGCCGACCACCGAAGTGCCAATGGCAATCCGGCTGTTGGCCCCGGCACCGGAAGAAAGCGCCAACGGCAGCACGCCGAAACCGAAAGCGAAGCTCGTCATCAGGATTGGCCTGATCCTGATCCTAGCTGCTTCCAACGCCGCGTCGATGACACGCATCCCCCGCTTTTCGGCAGCTTCTGCGAACTCGATTATCAGGATCGCATTCTTGGTCGCCAGCCCCATGGTGGTCAGCAGGCCGATCTGGAGGAACACATCGTTTTCCAACCCCCGCAAGGTGGCGGCGAAGATCGCTCCGACCAGTCCGAGAGGAATAACCATGATCGCCGCTATCGGGATCGACCAGCTTTCATAAAGGGCGGCAAGGCACAGGAATACGACGACCAGCGAAAGTACATAAAGCAGTGGAGCCTGCCCGGACGACTGGCGCTCCTCATAAGAGCCCCCGGACCAGGCGACGCCCGCACCCGGATATTTCGCGGCCAGTTGCGTCATGATATCCATGGCCTGCCCCGAACTGGTGCCCGACGCAGCTTCACCCTGGATTTCATATGCCGGCACCCCGTTGAATCGGGATGTGCTGCTGGGCCCACTGCTCCAGTCCACATGGGAAAAGGCAGTCAGCGGGGCCATGCCTCCACTTTCGTTGCGCACATACCATTCGCTGAGGTCCTCAGGGCTTGAACGATACGGCGCATCGCCCATGACATAGACCCGCTTAACACGGCCCCGATCGATGAAATCGTTCACGTAAGTCCCGCCCCACGCTGTCGAAAGCGTGGAATTGATATCGCTTTGCTTGAGCCCAAGCGCAGTCGCCTTGAGCGTATCGATATCAATGTTCAGCCGCGAAATATCCGGCAGATTGCTCAAGCGTACCGATGTGAGGCGCGGGTCCGCATTGGCCTCCGCAATAAGGCTGTCTCGCTCGTTTTCGAACTGCTTGGCCGGCATCCCGCTGATATTCTGGAACTGCATGGTGAAACCGGAACTGTTGCCCAGCCCCCTGATTGCACCGGGAACAAGTGCGAACACCTGCGCATCCCGCAGCGAATGGAGCGCCTCGGTCGCGCGCGCGGCAATCGCTTCCGCGCTGTTTTCTTCACCGTGTCTCTGATCCCACGGGTAGAACCTGATGAAGCCCTGGCCGGAATTTTGCCCTGTCGGGCTCCCCCCGCCGCCGCCAACAAGCGTGAAGACGGTTTCCGCGTTCTTTTTCTCCTTCGTCATGAAGTACGATTGGACTGCCTGCTGCACCTCGACAGTCCGTTCCCGCGTCGCCCCTGAGGGAAGGCGGAACTGCACCAGGATGATGCCCTGATCTTCATTGGGCAGAAAACCGCCCGGCAAACGCACGAACAGCAATCCCATGGCGACCAGAACCCCGCCATACACTCCCAAAGCCAGCCATTTGCGGTCGACCACTTTGGTGACGAGATTACGATAGCCTTCCACGAAGGCTGTAAAGCCGGTGTTGAAACTGTTCTGAACACGATGAACGGAATCCACCAAGGCGGGAAAACGGCGTGCAAATGGCGATGGCGGCGCTTCCTCTCCCTCGGGCAATCTTGGCTTCAGCAGGGTCGCAGTCAGCGCAGGGCTGAGGATAAGGGCGACGAGAACGGATAGCACCATCGCGGAAATGATCGTCAGCGAGAACTGCCGGTAGATGACGCCCGTCGAACCGCCGAAAAAGGACATCGGGAGAAATACTGCGGACAGGACCAGCGCAATCGCGACAAGCGCGACCTGAATTTCCTTCATCGACTGAAGTGTCGCATCCCGCGCACTCATGCCGGGATTTTCTTCCATCAGCCGTTCGACATTTTCTACGACGACAATGGCGTCATCCACCAGCAGCCCGATCGCCAGAACGAGCCCGAACATCGTCAACGTATTGATCGAAAACCCGGCGACATAAAACACGCCGAGCGTCCCCAGCAACACCACCGGCACCGCGATGGCCGGGATCAAGGTCGCCCGCCAGCTTTGCAGGAAGACGAACATCACGATCACCACCAGCGCGATCGCCTCCAGCAAGGATTTCTGGACTTCCTCGATCGACAGATTGATGAATTCCGTGTTGTCGCTGGCATAGGAATAGGCCAGCCCGTCGGGGAAGCTCCGTGCCAGGCGGCTCAATTCCGCCTTCACAAGTTCCGCTGTCTTGAGGGCGTCCGCGCCGGGGGAGAGCGAGATCGCAATACCCGCTGCCGGAAGACCGTTCATCCGGCGGATGGTCGAATAGTTTTCTGCGCCGATCTCTACCCGGGCAACATCCCGAATACGGACGACCGAGCCGTCCTCCAGAGTCTTGACCACGATCTGTTCGAACTGTTCCGGCGTCTCGAGCTGCGACTGGGCATTCACTGTCGCATTGAGCATTTGCCCCTCGGGCGCGGGCAGTCCCCCGATCTGGCCTGCGGCCACCTGGACATTCTGGCTTTGAATCGCCGAGATCACATCGCCCGGCATCAGATGCATAGCGGCCAGACGCTGCGGATTCAGCCAGATCCGCATGGCATGCGCCGAACCGAATACGTTCACATCGCCGACGCCCGACACACGTGAAAGCGGATCTTGCACATAGGAGGCCAGGTAATCGGAAATCTCACCGTCCGCGCGCTGCCCCGTCTTGTCATATATGGCGATCAGCAGCAGAAAATCCGGTGTCGATTTGCTGACTCTCACGCCCTGGTTCTGGACGCTCTGCGGCAGGCGCGAGATCGCGGACTCGATCTTGTTCTGGACCTGAACTTGCGCAATGTCCGGATCCGTGCCCTTGGCGAACACAACCGAAATCGACGCCGAGCCAGTGGCACTCGATTGCGAGCTGAAATACAGCAGCCCGTCAATTCCGGTCAGCTGCTGTTCGAGAATCTGCGTAACGCTGTTCTCAACCGTTTCCGCGGAAGCACCAGGATAGGTTGCACGGACATTGACCTGGACCGGGGCAATATCCGGATAGCGATCCACCGGGAGAGCATGCCATGCGGCCAGCCCTACCAGCATAACGATAATCGCAATGACCCAGGCGAAAATCGGACGATCTACAAAGATCCGCGACATCGGTTACTCAGTCGTCCGCTTTCGCAGACGCTTCCTTGGGCGGTGGCGAGGTATCCGGCTTTTTCTGCTTGCTTGCGGCTACAGGCTTGATGGCTGCGCCCTGAACCAGACCGCTGATTCCTTCGGTGATGATCCGCTCACCCGTCTTGAGGCCTTCCGTCACTACCCAATTCGGGCCGACAGTCCGCTCTGCATTCACCTTCCGCCGATATGCCTTGCTATCCTTCCCCGCGATGAAGACGAACGCAGAACCGTCGAAATCGCGCTGCAGCGCCGCCTGAGGAACGAGATAGGCATTCGGGTTGATCGCCTGGTCGAACACTGCCGTGACGAACATGCCAGGCAGCAATACCCCGTCCGGATTGGGGAACCGCGCCCGAAGAGTAACCGTGCCAGTCGATTGATCGACAGTCACTTCGGAAAATTCGACCCGTCCGGTCTGATCGTAACTGGTGCCATCCTCAAGCTTGAGGTGCACGGCGGCACTGCCCCCGGTCAGGCCTTTGGAGCCGAAGCCGTTTCGCAACCTGGTCAGATCGGCACTCGACTGCTGCATATCCACATAGACGGGATCGATGCTCTGAATCACGGCGAGCGGATCGGATTGCCCGGCACTGACCAGCGCCCCCATCGTAAACAGCGAACGGCCGATGCGCCCGCTGATCGGGGCTGGCACTGTGGTAAAGCGCATGTTGATCCGCGCCGTTTCCAATGCCGCGCGCTTCTGAGCAACCGCCGCTTTGGCCATTCTCGCCTGCGCTTCCGCGTCGGTATAATCCTGCTTCGCTATCGCTTCCATGTCCGCCAGTGGCCGGAACCGATCCGCCTTGGCAGAAGCCGCCGCAGCGCTTGCCTCGGCACTTGCCAGATCGGCAGACGCCTCGTTCACGGCAGCGCGATAAAGGCTGGGATCAATCTGGAACAATGGCTGGCCGGCGCGTACGTAACCGCCTTCCGTAAAATATCGGCGGCGGATAACACCGGTAATCTGGGGCCGTACTTCACTGGTGGCGTATGCCACCACTCTGCCGCCAAGCGTTGTCTCTACCGGGACAGCCTGTGGTTTGACCGTGACATAGCCGACTTCCTTCACCTGCCCTTGGGCGTTCTGGCTGCCATTATCCGAACAGGCCGCAATCGCGGCCAGAAGCAGCGGCAGGAGGAGCAGGCCCTTGGAGATGTGTTTTGGAAACATGTTCAGCGCGGGTCACGATCTGGATTATCCTGCCCATTACAGCCCCCATGGCCACTGGCAACCAACCAAATGCAACTATGACAATTTGTGACATTTTCTGCGGTGGGAAAGCGTCCCAGGTCGCCGCAGCCCGGAATGCGGCAACCCACAGCATTCGCCCCGGTTCACGGTCTCCGAGGGGGCAGAAAACCTGACGCTTCGGCACACTTGCAAGCCTCCTTCACGCAACAGTGCATCCACCGGGGGAACAGAATTAAGTTGAGAGCGGTATAGAAATGCTTGCCCGACCAAAATGCCGCCATGGACAGAACGCCTCTGCCAGCCGTGTGGTATCAGTAAGCTGCCCGGCCTAGACTATCGCTCGTGCCTTCGCGGATGCCCGGTCTCCCTTGCGCGTCGCGGAAACTTCCACGCGATCGCGACCGTGGGCTTTTGCGTACAGCAGTGCCGCATCAGCAGTCTGCACTAGCCGGTCGATCTCGCAATGTTCGGGCACGCTGGCTACCCCGATGGAGACACTGATCACGCCAAGCTCTTCACCAGAATGGCTGATACGCAGATCGCCGACATGCTTGCGGATATCCTCTGCACGGTCGGCTGCCCTCTCGGCATCAAGGCCGGGCAACAGCAGCAGAAACTCCTCGCCGCCATAACGGAAGGCCAGTTCGGGCTCTCGCGTGTGGCCACGCAGAACCTTGCCCACTTCTCGCAGGACGGCATCCCCGGCGTCATGGCCAAATACGTCGTTGAAACGTTTGAAGTGATCCACGTCGATCATGAGACAGCTCAACGGGCCATCTATGTGGCCAGCGCCCACCAGACGCTTTTCAAGCACGATGTCGAGCTGACGACGATTGGACAGCCCGGTGAGGGGATCGGCCATGGCCATTTCGTGCAAGGCATCTCTCAGTCCCAGATTGGCCAGGGCAAGGCTGATATTTTCCGCCAGCATGTGCAGGTAGATTTCCGCCGTCAAATGGTCCGCCGGCTGGTCGGCCCGAGTCTCGAAATAAAGCAGCCCCAGTGTTTCCCGCTGCGCCGTGAGTGGCAGACACAGCGTGTTGGGCAATTCTTCCCCTTCAAGCCCAAGATGGGGGCAAGGCACATCGACATTTCCCCCACTCGGACGATGCGGCAGGCCACGCCTCAGGGCCCAACAGGCAGAAGGCGGAAATTCGGGTTCCGAGTGGCCGGGATCCATCCAGTTGCATATCTCGACCAGCGCGTTGCGACGCTTGTCGATCAAATAGAGCCTGCCTGCCCGATCCGGGGCGATCTCCGGCACGAACCGCCGGATCACTCCCGTCATATCGTCCAGCGTATCGCAGCCCTGCATACGTTGGGTCATCCGGGACAGAAGGTCGCGGATCGTGCGGTCGGCATCGCGTTCCGCCGCGAGCCGTTGCCGCTCAAGGCCATTCTCCCTGAACACCCGGATGGCCTGGGCCATGTCGCCGATTTCGTCGATCTGCTTCAGTTCCGGCGGCTCAACGGCATAGTCCTGGGCCGCAAGCCGGCTGACGACGTCGCTCAACTTCACGACCGGTCGCAACACCCGTTGCCGAAACACGAAATACAAGACGCAAAGGAACAGGAAACCCGTCAATCCAAGCACGATCTCGGACGCCGTTTTCCATAACTTCGCGCTTTCTGTGGCATCCCGGACCTTTTCCCCCGTGCGCCGGTCGAGCTGGTCCTGAAAACGGCCGATAAGCACCTCGACGCGGTCGAGTTCCCTTTCATATTCCGCACCGAAAAGGATGCGGCGAGCCTGCGCTTCATTGCCTTCCTCGTACGCAGCGAGGGCCGCAGCCTGCTCATCATGCAGGGTATCGGCCCAGTGAACCGCTTCCTTGAGACTATTGAGTTCGCTGGCGCTCGCCCCGGCGTCACCGATGTGACGGATGCGGTCCTCCACAGAACCGAGGTCGGCGAGTTCCCGGCGATAGACGATCCTGTAACTCGGATCGCCCGTGTTGACGTACTGCCGCGCTTCATTCGTCAGCGCATAGAGATTAGCGCCTAGCCGGGACGTCACCTTGTTGAGAACATGGCGCTGTTCGACCGCAGTGCGTTCCCGCTCCTGCGCGTTCGACGCCATGATCATGGTCGTTCCGGATATAAGAGTAAGCGCTACTGTCGCGCCATAGGCCCAGTTTGTGATTGTTGCCAAACGCATCGCTGCATTGTGCCCAACAACCGCGACAAAAAGGTTAACAATGACCAACCGCAAGCCGAAGGTGCCGCAGCAGCAGAGCCTGTTCCAGTGTCCGGAACGCCGGGAACTTGCGATGTCAGCACGCCCAACTGCACAACCCCCGATTGTGCATGATTTTCCGCATACCCGGATTCCCCGACGTTTAGCACGCAACAGCGGCACGCCCGTCGCTTGACAGGGTCCCCAGCATAATATTCGTATGTTATACAAATAACGAGTCGGCAAAGCTGGCGACTGCCAGGCATGCGACAAGAACAACAAGACGAGGAGAGGCCCCGTGAAGAGAGGCTTTTTGATCAAGAACGGCACAGTCGTGGACGGGACTGGCCGCCCTGCATACAAAGCGGACGTTCGTGTCGCAGGTGAAATCATCACCGAAATCGCACCCGGTCTCGACCGGCGTGAGCGCGAACAGGTGATCGACGCTTCCGGTTGCTATGTAACGCCCGGCTTCATGGAAACGCACAACCATTTCGACGGCCCGATGTGGTGGATGCCCGCGATGGAGCCGATGCCCGGCTATGGTGTTACGACGTCGGTCAACGGCAACTGCGGCTTCACCGCGGCACCTGTCCATCAGGATGCGGCCGTGCGCAAGGAAATGGTCCAGATATTCTCTTTCTTCGAGGATATTCCGGAAAAACCCTTTCTCAACCGGCTGCCATGGGACTGGAACAAGTGGAGCGAATATCGCGCTTCGTTGAAGCGTAACGTCAAGCTGCCAGTGAATTTCGCGGCCTATGTCGGACATATTGCCATCCGTCTTGCCGTAATGGGGCCGGAAGCGTGGGATCGCGCAGCCACGCCGGACGAAATCGAAAAGATGTGTGTGCTGCTCGACGACGCACTAGCGGCCGGCGCAATCGGCATGTCTTCGAACCTGCTGGACAATGACGGCAAGGACCGGCCGATTCCGACGAAGAAGGCCGACGATGCCGAATGGTCCGCGCTGCTCGACGTTCTGGAGCGGTATCCAGGCCGCCAGTTGCAGGTGATCGTCGATTACGTCATGCGCGTCGATGCTGCGGAATCGATGGCCAAGATCGAACGGCTCGTCGAAGGTCGCGATATCCGCGTCCAGCTTGCCGGAGCAGTCCCCAACCTGGCATATCAGGCCCGCCTGTTCGACGGCGCGAAAGCACTGCACGAAGCTCGCAAGGCCGCCGGTCTCGATATGTGGGCAGGCTACCACCATGTCGCATCAACAACACTGGTGGGCTTCGTCAATTCGCTCGTCTGGGCGCAGACCAACAACTATGTCTGGCACGAAATCATCGAGGCCAAGACCGAAGAGGAAAAGCTCGCCTTGCTGGCCGATCCCGCATGGCGCGAACGCGCCCGGCAATCCTGGGACGGCATTCGCGACGTATCGCGCGCCAAGAGCCCCGACGCATTCGAGCTGTTCGACAGCGAAACCGATGCCGGACCGACCGGCATCAGCCTGCGCCAGTTCATGGAAGAAAATGGCTATGGCCATCCATCCGACGCGTTGGCGGATTGGGTGATCGAGAATGGCATCCATTCCAATTTGCGGATGGAAGAAGCGGCCAAGAACGAAGAGGCAATGGATTACCTGCTCCACGATCCCAAGGCAGTGGGGAACATTTCCGACGCAGGCGCCCATGGCAAGATGTTCTGCGGGATTGGTGACAATGTCCTGTTACTGACCCGCTATGTCCGCGACAGGAAAAAACTGACGATCGAACAGGGCGTCCACCTGCTAACCGGCCGAATCGCGGAGCATTTCAATCTGCTGGCGGAACGGGGCACGCTGGAAGTCGGCAAGAAAGCCGACATCACCGTATTCGATCTCGACGAGATCGAACGGCGTCCGGAATTCAAATCCTATGACGTGCCCGATGGCGAAGGCGGCTGCACATATCGGTACAGCCGCAAGCCTGCCCCGGTCCGTCTGACGCTGGTCAACGGCACTGCAACGTTCGTGCGGGGCGAGTTCACCGGCAAGTTCCCCGGCGAGTACATTACCACCGACCCAGCAGAACCTGCCCCTTACGCCCAAGCGGCTGAATGAAGGAAGCCCGTCATGTCCGATCAAGACCTCAAATCGAAACCGGCCGAAACTGAAACCAGCAATAGCGAGGCCCCTCTCGTGCGCAAACGCGGGGGAATGACCCCCGCGGAAGCCGCATACATGCGGGGCGACCGCCCGGCGGTGGAAGGCAGCCTGCCCATGTCCACCTCCCGCTTCCTCAACAGTCCGTTATTCGTCCACGCATTCAGCCGCATGTCCCTTCGCAAGATGGGCGATGACATTGCGGTCACCTATGACATTCCCGACATGTCGCGCGCGATAGACGATGTCGCCGACTATGCCGAATGGGCAAAGCTGATCGAAATCGAAAAGCTCAAGAAGCCCGACTTCGCCGCCTGGCTGGAAGAACGGCGGACGACACAGTACGATCCCCGCACGATGGGCCATTACGCGGATGGAACGCTGGGTGCAGCGATCCGGGATTTCATGATTTCGTCCGGCTACGACCTGGAGTTCATGGACAAGGGCATGCAGCCTGCCAACGACCTCGAATATCTGATGAAGCGGGCGGGCGAATGCCATGACATCCAGCATATGGTCACGGGGTTCGGCCCGAACATTGCGGGTGAACACGCCCTCATCATGATGAACGTCACGTCCAACGCCCTTTATTTCAGCCCCGACCTCGCGGCCCATATTTCCCGTTCGCCATATTTCCTCGCCTCAGCCAACCTGATGCGCAGTTCGCTCCATTATCCCGCGGGCATGCCCCGACTGCTGGAAGCGACCCAGCTTGGCATCGAAGCCGGGCGCGCACTGCGCAAGCCACTCCATATCGTCAATTGGGAGGATTATCTCGACTGGCAGATGGCCGATATCGCCGCCGATCTCGGCTTTACCCGCGGTCCGGGCCAGGCATGGGCTACTGACGATCACCTGCTGCTAGGCTGAAGCCAGGCCACAACGGCCTCGCCCATACTTGGGGGAAGGCGAGGCTCGGGCGTCGCAACATCAAGGGGACATTGCCCCTGGATGTTGCGGCGTTGCGAATTGCCTTCTAGAATAACCAATATGACGCGTGCTATCCCCTGCACCCCCCAGGATGCGGCTTCCGAACAAGAACAATCATCGCCGGCGCGGCGCCCCGGGCGCCCCAAACTGCTCGACCGCGACAGAATCCTGAACGCCACGCTCAATATGCTTGAGCATGACGGTCTTGCCGCCTTCACAATGAGCAAGCTCGCCCGGCGGCTCGGCGCGTCTGTCATGACGCTCTACACCTACTTTCCCAGCCGTGAGGCGCTGCTCGATGACGCCGCCGGCAGGATTTTTCACTCTTTCGACGCGCCACCGGACGACCTCCCATGGCGTGATGCGGTCGAGGCATGGTTGCGGGCGCTGTATGACCTGTTCGGCCGTTATCCCATCGGTCTCCGCCTGATAAAATGGGACGGCGCAGTGACGCCATCCTGGCTGGACGTGTGGGTGCCGCTGCTCCGGATCCTGTCTCGCGCAGGGCTTTCAGGCGAATCCCTGATCATCGGTTCCAACTGGGTGGGCCGGACCTCGATGGCGTTGTTGATGACCCGCATCTCCTCAAGCGAGGAAGCCGCAGCGGTCGAGATAACAGCAGCACGCAATTCGCATCTTGATCCGAAGGATCTCGCCCTGGTTCAGGAACTTGTGCGCACCATAGGCGATGCGGATACCGATGCCATTTATGATTTCGGCATCGCCAACATCATTCGCGGACTTGCCGAATTGATCCCGGACGACAAGCCTACAACGGCAGACGTTTGACACACGCCAAGCGGTTGCCTCGCGAATATACAGCAGGCCTCCTTTCAGCCTGAAACGCCACCATGTCTCCTATGCGCCGACAAGCTGATGCTCGGCAGGATTTTTCTCGATCGCAGAATACTGATCCAGTCTTCGAACATTTCGCAACTGTCGATGCAGTCGTGAAACCCAGCCCGGCGTATCTTGACCGTGCTGAGCAACGCCAGATTGGGGGGCGCGTTGTAACCGAACATCCCGTCTGCAAACTGCCATGACGCATTGGCCATCGCATCGTAGCGATGGGGCACCAGTCCATATCTGGCGACGATCTCGTCCCATACCGGGGCCTTGTCCGCCATCATCAGCGACAAGGGCATCGGTTGTGGCGGCGCCCATTCGACATCCAGCATGTTCGCCAGCTTCGGCCACAGCGTCTGCCAGACCACGAAATCGCCATTGGTTACATTGAAAATCTGGTTTGCCGCAGCAGGCGACAGGCCCGCCCAGGCAATCGCGCGCGCCAGAAGCCGGGTATCGGTCAATTCACCGATCTGCTGATGCATCGCCCCCGTAAACCGGAACGGCACATCCAGTTCGCGGGCGATAGCCGCATATGTTCCAATCGCGGAAAGCAGATTCATCGGACTGCCGAGAGCAAAACCGATCAACGCCATTGGCCGCAGGACCGTCCACGCCCACTTGGCGCCCTGCTCCTGCCTTCGCCGTAACAGGTCTTCCTGTTCGAAATAGAAGTTGGGCGGCATGTGCCGAGGGTCGCTCTCCTTCGCGGGGAGGTTCATTGGCCCGAGATGCGCCCCATAGGCCTTTCCACCCTGCAACAGGGTGATGTGCCGCAGTGTCGAATTGTCCGGCTCTAGTCCGTCAAGCAGATTGCGCAACATCGCCAGGTTGGCCGCGATCTGTTCGGCATCGGTCCAGCCATCGGCCAGAACCGGCTTTTCCATCACGGCAGCGTAAACGATGTGAGTGACGTCGCGGATTCTCGAAAGCGCTGACAGCGTCGCCTCGCGATCCGACAGGTCCACCGAAACGAAATCCGCCTGGGTGGGAAAATCCGGCTCGCGGCGGGAAAGCGCGACAATGTCCCAGTCACCCAACGCTTCGAAATGTTCCACTGCCGCACGTCCGACGAGCCCCAGCCCTCCGGCGATCAGGACTTTCCCGGTCACAGCGCTCCCCTCCGCGCATCCTGTTCCGCGACCTGTTCAGCGCGCGCGAGCAGCCGCCGGGCGTGGGCCAGATGTAAACTGGCATAGCCATCGCCCACGCCATCCGAAGCAGCAACCTGCTCCCGCGCATGGGCGATTTCATCTTCGCTTGGCCCGAAAGCGGCATTGGCGGCGGCAATCGTGGCAGGCAGTGCAATCGATTTGCCGTCAAACCCGAATTCCACCCCAAGGGCGCAACTCTCTGCAAAACCGTCGTCGTTTTTATAGTTGGGATGGACGGCATCGATAATCGCCAGGCCATAGGCCCGGGCGACCAGCACACAATGGCTGAGTGCGGCAAGCTGCGGCAGCCGCCCCGCCGTCTGCCGGGTGTGTGTCGTTTCCGCCAGATCGGTACCACCGATCACCAGCCCTGCCACACGCTCGCTGGAGGTGGCGATCTCTTCCGCCCGCAACACTCCCATCGGCGTTTCGACAAGGCACCAGACATTCAGGGAAGCTGGCGCACCTGCCGCGTCAAGAACAGCAATCGCCTGCCGCACTGCCCCCGCTCCTTCGACCTTGGGCAACAACACTCCATCGAGCGGCATGCCCGCTGCGGTCACGAGGTCGTCGTAACCCCAGGGGGTGTCGAAGCCGTTCACTCTCAGCAGGCGTTCGCGGCCTGCAGGGTCCGGATCGTTCAGCGCATCAGCAATGCGTTGCCGAGCGACGATCTTGTCCGCCGGTGGCGTACCGTCTTCCAGATCGAAGCAGAACATGTCCGCAGGGAATTTGGGATAGACGCCCAGCATGTCCGGATAGGCACCGGAAAGATAGAGCATGGATCGGCGTAACGGTTCGATTTCAGCCATGGGGTTTTTCCGGTTGGTCAGGGAAAATCTTTCCCGGGTTGAGGATATTGTCGGGATCGATCGCGGATTTGATCGCCTTCATCAGCGCCAGTTCCGAAGGCGCACGCGAATAGCCGATGTAATTGCGCTTGGCCGATCCAATGCCATGTTCAGCGGAGATCGACCCGCCGAACCGCTGAACGGCCTCGAACACGGCGACATCGACTGCATGATGGGTATCATGATCGGCATGCCCGGTGCCGACCATCAGGTGGAGATTTCCGTCCCCGATGTGCCCATACGTAATCAGCCTCGCGTCGGGAAAACGGGACAAGACGCTGGCTTTCGCATCGGCGACGAAGGCCGCCATGTCGGACACTGCAACGCTGACATCGAAGGCGAAAAGCGGCCACAGATTGGCAAATGCCTCGTTCAAGTCCTCGCGAACGGCCCACAACCGCTCACGGTCCGCACCGGATTGCGCGATTACGGCGTCGGTTGCCAGACCATCGGCAATGACGGAAGCCAATACCTGCTCGAATCTCACCGGATCGTTATCAGGATCGGCCCCGAGAACTTCAACGAGAGCATAAAGCGACGAGCCGACCGGCAGCGGGGCGGGGCGTTTATCCGCATTCGCTGTCGTAATCAGTTCATAGAAATCGTCCCACATCAATTCGAAAGTCGAAAGGGTCCCACCCATGTCGCCTTCCAGCCGTCTCAACAGACGCACCGCATCGTCGAAATGGGCCAGGGATAGCAAGGCTGTAGACGTGCTGCGCGGGGCCGGGCGGAGCCGCAAGACGGCCTTCGTAACCACACCCAGCGTGCCTTCACTGCCGATCAGCAAGTGCTTCCAATCGTACCCGGCGTTATCCTTGATCGTCTTGCGCAGACCGGGCAACACAGTGCCATCGGCCAGCACCGCTTCCACACCCAGCACCATGTCACGCATCATGCCCCAGCGCAGGACACGGACACCGCCCGCGTTGGTCGAGATATTGCCACCCACCGTGGCAGTGCCGCGGGCGCCCAGATCGAGTGGCAGGATCATTCCTTCAGCTTCGGCTGCCTCGTGCGCCGCCTGAAGAACGCAACCGGCCTCGACTGTCATCGTCATGCTCGCAGGATCTATCTCGAGGATGCGGTTCATTCGTTCCAATGACAGAACTATCGCATCCGCACCTGCGTCGGCCCCGCCCACGACACCTGTGCGGCCGCCCTGGGTTGTGACAGGGGTGTGGAAGCGTGCCGCCGCTTTCAGGACTGCGGCAACTTCCCCGGTACTTCCCGGCCGGACAACGAACGCAGGGCGCGGCAGGGGCTGGCCGCGAAGATCGCTGTGATAGCGAAGGTCGATAGCCTCGCCTTCGAACACTTGTTCCGCCCCGACAGCATCAGCAAGCGCAGTGCGCAGATCATTCGGCATGTTCATGGCAGGCCCGCACCCGCGAAGCCCACGTCAATCGCTTCGATCCGCGATGACAGCCGCGCCCGCGCCTCACCTGGTTCCTCCTCTTCTGCGGTGCAAATATAGAGCGTTCGGCGGTCAGGCCCGCCAAAAACGCAGGCGAAAGGATTCCGTCCTCCTTCGATCGGCACGAAATGCGTGATCCGACCGCCATCTTCCACCCTGACGACGCCTGGCCCCCAGCAGCACGACACCCATGCACCACCTTCGCTATCGAGGCAGATCCCGTCGGGATAATGGCCATCGGGAAGCTGCGCGAACACCCTGCGATTGGACAGGCGGCCGTCCTCGGCGCGATCGAACGCACTCAACCGGCACGCACCGCTTTCCGCGATCACGAATGTGCGGCCATCCGGCGTCAAGGCCATGCCGTTGCCTGTCTCCAACCCTTCGGCAGCGATATGGACACTGCCATCCGGTTCGACCGCCAGCAGGGCTGCCGCGACTGCGGCCTCACCCGCGCGCCAATCGAAACCGTACTGAACCGCATATGCGCGGCCTGCGGGATCGACCAGCATATCGTTAAGGCCGACTCTCGCGAGATGGGACAGGTCTGCATGCTGCGACAGCACGCCATCTTTCCAACGCATCACTTTCAGTTCATGTACCGCGACGACCAGCAGGCTCCCGTCAGGCATGAAGCCAATGCCCGAGGGCGCATCGGGAGGGGAAACGATCGTCTCCACTTTCCCGTCAGGCGCCATGGCGCATACCCGGCCGCCATGAATATCTGCGAAGAACAGCCGTCCATCGTGCCAGCGGGGATTCTCTGCAAAGGCAAAGCCCGTGGCAACGATGTCAGGCTTGGCGGTAAATGTATGCATCAGGCACCTTTCCCTATTGGCGGACAATTATTGGCAGTCGGACCCAGCCGATCTGGAATTCCGAAACGGCACGCTCCGCAGTTGTGTCGTCGATTTCGTAATCGGGGAAGCGGCGCAGCAGTTCTTCGACGATCAGGCGTCCTTCCAGACGCGCAATGTGGATACCGATGCAGAAATGCGGCCCCATGCCGAATGCCACGACACGCCGCGTCGGACGATCCCAGCGGAACGTGTCGGGATCGTCGAATTCCCGCTCGTCCCGATTGGCCGATGCCGTCAGCAACAGCACCCGTTCTCCCGCACGCATTGCGGTGCCCGCAATTTCCGCATCGGCTTTCAGAGTCCGGCCGAACCATTGCGCTGGCGCGAACATGCGGACCATCTCTTCAAACGTCGAGGCCGCATTGGCGGCTGGATCTTTTGCCACCGCCGCTCTTTGATCCGGTCTGTGCCACAGTTCGCGCAATCCCCCGCTGACCACTTTCGGCAGAGACTCCGTGCCGCCGATCAGGATGCTGACGAGTTGGTGCGCGATCTCGTCATCGGTCAAAGGCCCCCGCCCTGATACTTCCGCCGCAATCAGGCCGTCGATCATGCGGGGATCGCCTGGCACCGTCCCGGCGCGGCGACGAGCGACCAATGCCTTCAGACGCGCGGTAATCTCCGTAATTGCCGCCCAGCCATCCTCTGTGATGCCGGATTGGCCCGGAGCACGCACCATGGAGCGGTTGACCAGCGATATCGCATCCGGAATTTCGGACAGCGGCAACCCGACAACATGGCACGCGGCACCAGCCGACACATGGCTGGCCAGATCGTGATTGACATCCATCCGACCCGTGTCGGCCAGAACATCCAGCCGTTCCCGCACGATGGAGCGCAGCATTGGCTCAAATTTCGCAACCGCGCCCGGAAGAAGGGAGACCCCCATCGCACGCCGGACATGGCCATGCACCGGCGGATCGAGATTGTTGAAGATGTCCAACGGCTCCAGGTGCGGTTCAGGCACAGTCTCCGATGCTGGCGCTTCCAGCAATTCACGCGGAAAGACCTGCCCTTCGGCTTCGGTGAAGCGATCACGATCCAGAAACGCGTCCCACACATCCTGAAAACGGGACAACGCCCAGGCCCGATACTGCGGCAGGGGATAGACAGGAAAATCCTGCCGCAACCTCCGGTAGAGCGGCTGCGGGTCCGTCATCGCTTCCAGCGAGAATGGATCGTATTGAAATTGAAGAGTCCCGGTCGACATGAATTGCGCCCTCAGAAATCGAAACCGATCTCCACCCCGTAGGTGGCCGGTTCGGAATAGGCGAACACCTGATCCGCATATCCGGTCAGTATCCCACCGATACCGTTGCCCTGGATCACGTGACGCTTGTCCGTGATATTGCGGCCCCACAGGCTGAATGTGAAGGGGCGGCCATTCCATTCCCGTTCCAGAGTGACACGCGCATCCAGAAGGCCATAGGCCGGGATGAGATTCTTTTCCCGGCCGGGAACGGCCGGGCCCGCGCCCGATGTGGCAAACGCATCATCCTTCCACCGGTAGTCTGCGTGAGCGGTCAGCTTTCCGCTGTCGAAGCGGAGGAAGGTCCAGTCGCCAGTCAACGTCACCGCATGCTGCGGGGCAAAGGGAATAACGTAGAGCGAAGCGATATTGTCCCCCACCTGATACGGCGAGGAAGGATTGACCACCGGATCGAACACGGTCCCGGCCCCTGCCGTCACCCGGCTGATTTTCGTATGCAGGTAGGCATAGGATACGGACAGCGTCAGGTCCCTGAACGGTCTGGCCGTCACATCGGCCTCTATACCGCTGATCCGCGCCTTGCCCGCATTGGTGGTCGCCGTGACGGAAGGGTCCTGCGGATCGAGCGACTGATCCAGCTGAATCCCGCGATAATCGGTGATGAAACCGGCAAGATTCACTCTCAGCCGCCGGTCCAGCAAATCGGTTTTCAGGCCGATTTCATAACTGGTCACCTTTTCCGGCCCGAATGTAACGGCGAAATTCGGTGAACCTTCATTGGCCCCGCCCGCCTTGTAGCCTGTGGCCACCCGGGCGTAGCCATTGATGTTGTCGGAAAATGCCATGCTGGCGACAAACGAAGGGTTGAACCGGCTGAAACGCTGCCGGTTGCTCGTGCCCGGATCCTTGGGAATGACAATCGTCCCATCCGGTGTCGTGATATATTGATCGAGATAGTCGCGCGTGGAATTGCGCTTGTCGTGCGTGTACCGTCCACCGACAGTCAATTTCAGGCGGTCGCCGAGAACAGGGGGAGTCCAGGTCAGTTGGCCGTAGGCGGCTTCGGAGATCGAAAGAGCCCGGACATTGCGGTAATTGTGAATGATGAGGTCCGCCGAAAAATCGATACCGACCTCCTGATAGTGGGAGGCGCGTTCGCGGAAGTAATATAGCCCCGCAACGTACTCGATACGGTCACCGATGCTGCCGACGGCCTGGAATTCCTGGCTGTATTGTCGGCTACGGACGTCTTCGAGACCAGTCAGCCCGTAGCCGTAGGCACCGGCGAACTCCTGATGACCGATGAATTTCACCCGGCGATAACCGCTGATCGATCGCAATGTCAGGCTGTCGCTTGCGACCCATTCCACATTCAGGGTGTGATCGTTGAAGTTGGTGGTACTGAGCGGGAGATTCACAGGCTGATAAGCCCGATACCCATCGCCGTCATATCCGGGCACGACGCCGACCAACCCCGGATTGACGTAAAGGATCGGCGTGTTCGATACCTTGCCGATCTCATAGGAATAATCGACCGTGACATCCGCACTTGGCGTCCAGCGGGCCGCGACACGGCCTGCTACCTGCCTTTCGAACTGGAAATCGTTGGAATCGCGATTGGGATTTTTCGCATAGCCGTCGACACGGCTGAACAGGCCGGTCAGCTTGATCGCGAAATCACCCATGGCCGGCAAATCGACATTCACGAGCCCCCGCACACGGTCGCGATTGCCGTAAGTGAACTTGCCGCGAACCTCGGCCTCGCCGGTCGGTTTTCTGCTGATGACGCTGACTGCGCCGCCAGTCGTATTGCGGCCGTAAAGCGTGCCTTGCGGGCCGCGCAACACCTCTATCCGCTCGATATCGGCAAGATCGATCGTCGATGTCTGCGGACGGTTTACAAACACACCATCGACGTAAATGCCAACTGCCCCATCACGGGTAATCTGCATCGGGTCGGCGGCGCCCTGCCCACGGATGAAATAACTGAGCGTATTGGAAGAATTGGGATATGGCGCGGAATAGATACTGGGCGTGACCGCGGCAACACCCGCCAGGTTCGTAATCCCGCTCGCAGTCAAGGCTTCCGACGTCAGGGCCGAGATCGCAAGCGGCGTACTCTGGAGGTTTTCCGCTCGCTTCTGCGCCGTCACGACGATTTCCGCAATGCCTCCGCCATTGCTGCCGTTTCCCTGCGCGGCGGTATCGTCCGATGTCTGGGCAAGCGCCGTACCCGATGCCAGCATGGTACTGACGACAGCGATTATGCGTATCGTGCGGATCATTGGTCCTCTCCGGTAAAATCATGGCCATCTGCCGATGCGTGGCCGTTTTCAGTCGGAATGCTATGCAGGGCCGGAGCGGGCGGGAAGCACTATGGCTTTTCAGAAACTCGCATCGTTTCAAATGCCAACATTTTCCAAAGGCCCGGCGACTTCCGGTCTATGGAATCCCCATGGCAGTTCCGTTATCCTGCGGCTGCAGCAGAGAGGGCGCGCCTGCACGGTAGGCCCCGAAAATGGAGAAGTGATCGGTGAACGGTTCTGTCTCTCTGGAAAGTCGCCCCGTACGACGGATCAGGGATTATCGCGTCGATGCCATGTATTCTGCACCGGGCATCAACCTGCAGCTCCGCACGTACAGCCATGACACGCCGAGCCAGGCGGGCAAGGCGAGACGCGATCACGTGTTGAGCTTCAGCCTCAATGGACGCCCCCAAGGGTCGACGGGATGTTACGTCCGGCGTCACCGCCAAACCCGTCCCTTCCGATTTGGCGACATCACGTTCGTACCCGGTGGCGTTCCCATCATCGGTTGGGGCCCCGGCGGTGTGCAGCAGACGTTGTCCTGCCGCCTCGACCGCGGCATGTTCAAGGTATTGGCACCGTTCGAGGACGGCCTGTCGGACGAACGGCTGCTGGCCTGTGGCGACATTCGCACGCCAGGAATGTCCGAGATCATGCGGCGCCTCGCAGCGGAATTACGCTCCCCCGGCTTTGCTCACGAGACCATGGTCAATCTGCTGATCCAGACGGCAATGGTGGATGTCGTCCGCCACGTTCGCCAGACCATAGAAAACCAGCGGCCTGTAGCCGGTGGTCTTTCAGCCGCCCAATTACGCCGGGTGACCGAATATATCGAAAGCTCGCTGGCGCAGAGCCCGACCATTTCCGAACTCGCCCAGGCCTGCGGCATCAGCCCCGGACATCTCATGCGCTGTTTCCGGCAATCGACAGGCGAAACCATTCACGAACATGTCCAACGGACACGGATCGGCCGGGCGCAACTGCTGCTCGCCGAAAAAGGGCATTCGATCAAGGAAATCGCCCATATGCTGGGGTTCGCCACGGCGAGCAGTTTTTCGGTCGCATTCAAACGATCTTGTGGGCAAAGCCCATCGGATTTCAGGCGACTGGTCCGCCACTGATACCGCTTTTTTGGGCGATTATATATTTTGCAAACTTAGCCTGAACCGTCACGATATTTGGTCCGGTCATATTCTGAGATGTTTGCGAAGAGATAGCCAACTACACCGCCAATAAGCGCCGCGACGGCAGCGCCGTCGATGATTTTTTCCATGGCCAGAACGATGATCGCGGGCATGAACATAGCCACAGAAAGCATTTGGATTGCTCGGACACCCAAGTTCCTGCCCGAATGCCAACGGTTTACGAAGAGTGCGATTATCGCCAGCGGAATAGAACTGGCTGCGATTAACTCGATACAATCGCGAGGGGTCATTCCGACTTCTCTGGGGCCGGCTTGCCCTTGGTGACCTTCTTTAGTCGCTCATCCCACTTGGCCTCGTCCTCGTCGCATTCGAGTTCGCGGACCAGTGCCTCGAACTTCTCGCGCTGGGTTTGCGTTTTACCTGAGGTCATCTCGCGCTTTCTATCAGCGTCTCGACGACATCACCATTCTTTTTACGATCTTGTGCATATATGCGAACGGTCATGCCTTTAGCTCTGAGTAGTTCGGCTATATCTTTGGCTATCTCGATATTAGCGGTTTCCATCACACTCTTTGCCCCCCGCTCGGGGAAGCCATAGACCTTATACATTTACCGTGCTCTCATCTGCCGGCGGGTGCCGGGTGGTTGAACACGTGCGAGCACGGTGCAGCACGCCTCCCGTATTCGCCGAGAGGCTATTGTATTCCGGGAGCCGCCCGACATACGGCGGTTCCGTGCTCTGCACATGTTGTGCACCATCAAGGCTGTTCAGACCCGGACGGCTTTGACTGGATATGGCTCTTTGCGTCTTATGTCCATGTGCTATCACGCAATGGCAGGGATAGGTCGGCCAACCGAAAGCGCAGCACTCCGAGGCGTTTCCCTGCTCACCATTCGGAGAGATCCGAACGGAGCGGGGATGAGCGCAGGTGACAGCGATGCAATCGATTTTCAAACTTGGCTCACACCCGCACAGGCACTCGAATCGCTCGCCGGGAAATGGCCTGATGCAGAAATCCGCAAGCGTTGGATATACCGACGCCTAGCGAGCGGACAGATCGTTTCGATAGCAGCAACCTTTAGTCACAACAGGCAGGTCAGCACAGGCGAACCCACGGCCATCCGCCCAGAGTTCTGGGCTGACCCCTGGCGACAATTGGACGCCGATTTTTGGGAAACAGGGGACATTACGATTACCGATGAGGAGCCGTTTGTTGGGGTAATGATCCTTCCTGACACTACACCAATGCGCCCGACCAACCGCATGGAACTATTCGACGTTCGCTTTGATCCGACTGCTTTCCCGGAAGTCCCGGTCGCAAATAGCGATGATGTTGTAGATCCAACAGGCACAGATCTCCCACCTTTGCCCACAGCAGAGACGAAACGCTATCTGACGGTGTACCTTGAGGCATTTGGCGAGCAGGTGACGGAGGGAAAAGCGCTAACCGCCACCCGTGCAGCCTATCCAAAAAATTCAATCTCACGTGAACAATTCCGCGAATTGCTCCGCGAATTACGAGGTCCCGGAAAACGAGGGAAACCGCCTATTCGCGGCTAATTTCCCGCGAATATAATGGCGAATTAGGCCGCGAATATCAGGCGGAGTAGCTTGCCGTTTATGGGGCCGAGCTGGTGCTACTGAGGCATTGCTAAGCCGAAGGTCCGGGTCCGATCCCCGGCGGCTCCACCGAAAAACGAAAGCCGCCGAACCCCTAGAGGCTCAACGGCTTTCCACGCTGATGCGTGGCATTGCTAAGCGGTCATTTTCATAGCGGAAGCCCCAACTGCCGTCCACATGAATTCTTTAGCGATTTGCGGTGCGGCTTCGTCCGCCAACGTTGAAACTGCGCTTACGGGCCTTCGGTCCAATCTTCTGATCAGGCTTCGAGACCAGTGCTGCTATAGGTTAAACGCTTGCCGACAATCCCGCGTAGTGCTTCCCGCGATCTGTCGCGGTCATTGAAACCATTCGCTTCGCGGTTGTTATAGCGAAACTCGAACTCACTGACGTAGCGGTGCAAGTGCTTCTTCCCACAGTGTTGATAAACGCCTTTCATGCCCCGCTTGAAGATCGAGAAGTAGCCTTCGATAGTATTGGTATGAATCTGTCCACGGCCATATTCGCCACGACCATGGGAGACAAAATCGTGCTGAGCAAAATGCTGGTCAAGGAACCTGTACTGGCCAGCCTCATCCGTAACTACAAACGCTTCGTAATCGATATTCGCTTGCAGGATGGGGGTCAGATCGGCGGCGCGCAGCGAGTCCACCACCATGGATCGGGCGCGACCTGTATTGCGGTCAACAAGCGAGAGAACCTTGTACTTGTGGTGAAAGCCGCGCCCCTTCTTATCTCCCTTGGGCTTGATGGTGCGGTCATGCCCAATGAAAGTTTCGTCGATCTCCACGATGCCTCCATCTCCGCCCATCGGAGCCAGATCGCCCGACCGCATGGATTCGCGGATGCGATGCGATAGAAACCAAGCCGTCTTGTAGGTAATCTCAAGTACGCGGTGTAATTGATGAGCGGAAACGCCTTTCTTTGAACTCGTCATGAGATAGACGGCCTGCAACGCTTTGTGCAACGGAAGACGCATATGCTCGAACACTGTGCGAACCTTGACCGTGAACTGCTTCTTGCAGTCGCCACAGCGCCACAGGCCGACACGAATGCGCTTTTCAGGGTTCGCCTTGACCTTGGTAATGCGATCAACGCCGCCGCAATGCGGGCAGGTTGCTCCGTCCGTCCAGACGATGCTTTCCAGATAGCGGAAGGCCGCTTCTTCGTCGTGGAAATAGGGCTTCGAAAGGACGGACACTGGCTTAACTCCTTACCCTTTAGAGCATACCAGAATCAGGTGTGTTTGCAAAATATATAATCGCCCTTTTTTGGGGGCAAACCGAACAGACTGGCCTTGCCCAACTACCCCAACATCTTGGTCATGCGACCGAGAGTGTCATAGGACGGATCGTCGGAACTGACAGTCCCACGCAGGACCCCCGCAGTATGGCTGCTGGGGCTGGCAAGCTCCTCCCTCGACCAGTCGACGACACGGCGGCGATGCGCGAACAGCCAACGGCCTTCTGTTTTGATGTAATGGTCGAGATAGCGGCCACCGGCGGTAAACTGGATCGTATCACCCGCTTCGATCATGTGGTGGTTTACGGTGTAGACTTCCCCTTCGGCTTCCTCGCCAAATACACGCACGATCATATTTCCGACGAGATGCTGGGTAATCATGGTACCCATGGATTGGCGCAGCCATTCCACAAATCCGGTTGCTTCACCCGAAAATGCCTCGCCATGATTGTGAATTGCACCGGGCGCGTAAAGACTGAGCAGGAGCTGGAAATCCCTCCGGTCCACTGCCCGGCTGTAGCGGGCAACCAGATCGGCTATCTCGGCGCGGGCGGCCAGATCCTGTATCGAAAACATCGCATCGCTCGAAAGCTCTGAAAAATGTCCTGTCGATGCATCCTCAGGCGTTTTTCCGTTCATGACTGTCCCCCGGTGTTTATGTGATCGCGCACCCTATGGAACCGACTCCGAAACGCAACGGTTGCAATGCATCCGCCGGACGAGCGTGGGATCACAATCGCCACGCCAGCCAGCCAACGCTTCAGACAACGGCTGTTCCTGCAAAAGCATTCAGCCGCTCGCCCCAACAGGCAAGCGGCTGAATTTCAAGACCATACCCGATTGGGCACCGCCCCCATCCCAACGGCGGGACAGGGGCGAGTGTGGATCAGTATTCGACCGAGAAATCGATCCCGTAAGTGCGCGGACGCGTAAAGACGCCTGCCACAACCGTGCTGAGGTTGTTCATGAACAGGAATTCACGCTCGTTGAACAGATTCTTGCCGAACAGCGAGACGTTTGCCTTCACGCCGCCAAGATCGAAATCCCGGATGCCGATCCGGCCATCCACCAGCCAGTAGGCTGACAGCTTGGCCACCGCATCGGTTTCAGGCACACCGATCGGCACGACATTGGCGGCCGACTTCGAACGATAACGCGCGTCGATCCGAACGAACGGCACCGCACCATTGCTGAATTCCGCGAAGTCGTACTGTCCGCCCAGCGAGAGGTTCCACTTCGGTGCGTCACGCGGGGTGGCGATGTCGAGACCGTCGCGCCCAACATCCACACCGCCAACGACGAAGGATTCATAGATGAACTTCTGATAGCCGATGTTGGTATTGAGAGTGAGGCCACGAACAGGCGCAGCCTGCAATTCGACCTCGAAGCCCTTTACCTTCGCCTTGCCGGCATTGTCATATACCAGCTGTCCATTGAGGAACTGCTGCACCTGCAGGTCCTTGTAATCCATGTAGTACGCATCAGCATTCACGCGCAGTTTGCGATCGAAGAAGTCACCCTTGATGCCGATTTCATAAGACGTCAGCTTTTCCGGGTTGAAAGCAATACCGGCAACGATGCCACCCGATACATAGCCGGTCGTCAGCTTGGCATAGGCAGTGAAATTGTCACGAGGCTTCCACGAAGCGATCGCAGTATAGTCGATATTGCTGAAATTGCTGGTGTGCTCGCCAATCCCGACGTTTGTCGTACCGCCCTGCAGGCTGCTGATATCGACGAACCGCCGATCCCACGTGGCGCGGATACCTCCGGTAAGATCGAACGAAGGCGAGAAATGATAGGTCAACTGACCGAATGCCGCCTTGGATTCATTCTTCGAAACCGAATTCGTCACACCACCAACTGGCGGCAAGGCCACGTTATCCGGGTAAGCCTGGAACGTGTACAGCGGGTCATAAGCGGGCGAACGTTCATTGAAATAGAACAGGCCGCCGACGAAATCGACGTGATCGGTCGAAATGTTCAATTGCAGTTCCTGCGAGAACTGGCGCTGCTTGGTCTTCCGCACCGACTGGAGCAAGGTGTAAGGCGCGCCCGATCCTTCGGGATCGACCAGGCCACCGCTCGCCGCGAGGTCGAAGCTGTTCGGGCTGATCTTCATCCAACGCCAGGCGCTGATGCTCTTCAGCGTCACGGTGTCAGTGGCGTTCCATTCCATTGTGAGGCTGTGGCCGCCAGTGCGCAGGTGCTGGTCGGTGTTGAAATTGTAGATTTCATCCAGCGGACGCGTGCCAATGTTGGTGTGCCCGCCGAAGTAGCTCTGCGCGCCAAGAATGGCGGCCGCATAGGCGCCGCCATCGCCGCCTGAGAATCCGACGACCTGCACCGGCTCACCAGTTGCATGGGTATCGGAATAGTCGAACTTGTAGTCGATCGTGAGATCGTCTGCCGCTTCCAGATGAGCCGCGACACGGAAAGCATCGGTGTTGCGTGCGCCGAGCCTCTTCGCTGCGGTCAGCACCCCATAGCGGCCTTCCGTGGACGGACCGTAATCAATCGACAGGCCAGCTGCCGAGTTCTTCTTGTATCCTGCGGATTCGTCATGAAGGTAAGTCATCGAAAGGCTCAACGGCCCAAAGGCCGGCAAGTCGATGGACGTACGTGAACGGAATGAATCATAGTTGCCGTACGACAGGTCCTGCTTGATGCGCAGTTCGCCGCTCGGCGTACGGCTGATCAGGCTCATGGCACCGGCAGTTGCGTTGCGCCCGAAAAGCGTGCCCTGCGGACCACGCAGGATTTCGATCCGCTCGATATCGGCGAGGTCGAACAGTGCACCACTCGCACGTCCGATATAGACGCCATCGACGTAGATGCCGACCGAAGGATCGACCGCATTCAGCGTCGCACAGCAACCAATCCCGCGAATGGTGATTGACGGTGCACTGGGATCACCCTGATCCTTGACTGTCACGTTGGGGGCAAGACCGTCCAGGTTGCCGATGCTGGTAACGCGATTGTTTTCAAGCGCTTCGGTGCTCAGCGCCGTGATCGCAATAGGCACATCCTGAAGGTTCTGTTCGCGCTTCTGCGCAGTGACGATAATTTCCGTCAGGCCACCTTCTTGCGCCTGATCGGCCTGAGCATAAGCAGCTCCGGCAACAAACATCGAGGCGCCGGCCAGCAGGCCGGCAGTCGTCTTGGCAAATTTCATGATTGGCATTCCTCAAACCGGGACGCGATCAAAGGTCAGGAACGCCGAACGCCCTGCCTTCACGCACTCAACACATTGGATATGATTTCAATTTCGGACCCGGCGTCCCAACAGGACGCATGCACCGAAGGAAACACGCAGCGATATTATGGACTGAAGAACATGACGCTATCCCTCCCGGCACCGCTCGATGGCCGCGATTTCCCTGCCGCAGACCAATTACGGACGATTAGTTATTGCTCTTTTATAAAGCACATAAATTAAAATATGTGAGTGTCAACAGCAAAGCGATGCTTGCCCGGACGCGTCGAATTTCGGCGGAAATCCGCCAGATTTTGGGGTTCCTGTCGGCAGGGGCTATTTGCGTGATGCTGCTGCCGGATATGCAAATGGTGCGGAACGGCGAGTCTTATGACCGCAGCCGAATCCCATTTGCGCTGACTATCGAAGAGGTTGCCTTCGGAAGCAAGAACGCGTCAATGCTCACCGCCACGAATATCGTAGCGCAACCTCGTTTACAGGGCTCATCGGCGCGGCCATCCCGAACAGAGGCACTTACCGCAAACGCGGCAAAACAAACGCCGGGACATAACGGTCAGTCAGCCGCGCCAATCCGCCGCTGTTCCTGGATCACACCTTCCACCAGAGCGCGAAAGCCGGTTTCCAATATCCGTTCGGTATTGCCGGACGTGATCCATGGCCTCTGCTCGTCCAGCATCTGCCTCTGCTCCTCGGTGAGGTATCCAATGCCGTTGTCCAGATCCAACTGGTTGCTGCTGGCCACATCTTCCATATCGGCCGGCAGATAAGTCCGAATCAGGCCAAGCGTTCCGGCGAGGAACCACGCGGATGTTTCCACCAGCGCCTGCTCTCGGAAACCCATGTACTTGAGCACGAGCAGCACCGGCATCTGCACGCGCAGCCAAGGGCCTGCCAACTGCCCATCCCATCCCATGAGCATCATGACGCCACGATGCCGATGATACAGGCTGACAACCTGCTTCTGCCAGAACAGCAGTTGATCGCCCCATGACAGATCTTCGGGTATCTCGGGAAAATCCCGAAAGACCTCGGCCGACATGGCGTTAAGTAGCGCAGTCCAATCGGGAAAATACCGATAGAGGGCCGGAGCGGACACACCCAGTTCGCGCGCAATCGCAGCCATGGAAAGCTCCGCCGTCGGGTGCGCATCCAGCATCCCGACCGCCTTTTCCACGATCGCCTCAGCCGACAATACCGCAGGTCGTCCCCGAGGCCGGATGCGCAGCACGGTCCCCTTTTGCCCGGCCATATCGAATTACCCCTTGTTCATCATTTGAATTTAATTTACGTCATTAACAAAATGTGCTTAGCCGATTTCCGGCTGTATCATAGCGTCATCGAACATAACAAGGAGGAGAGAAATGGCAGAGTTTCTGATCAAAGGCGGTACGGTGGTCGATGGGACCCTGGCGCCAGCTTATCCGGCCGACGTTCGCGTCTCCGGGGAACGTATTGTTGAAATCGGTTCCGACCTCGCCCCTCGCCCGGACGAGCAAGTGGTCGATGCGAGCGGTTGCTACGTAACCCCCGGCTTCATCGAAACCCATACTCACTTCGACGCGACGATGTGGTGGCAGAACGATCTCAACCCCCTGCCTGGCTATGGCGCAACGACGATTGTCATGGGCAATTGCGGATTCTCTGCCGCTCCTATCTCCGACGACACCAAGGTCCGCGACGAAATCGTCGGGATTTTCGCCTTCTTCGAAGACATCGACAAGGAAGCATTTGTCAACGAATTGCCCTGGGACTGGCGCAAGTGGTCCGAATACAAGGCATCGATGACATCGCGCATCAAGCTGCCGCTCAACTACGCTGCGTTTGTCGGCCATATCGCCATTCGCCTCGCCGTAATGGGCCTGGACGCCTGGACACGTGCGGCGACCGACGAAGAAATCGAACGCATGTGCGAGTTGCTGGATGACGCCTGCAAGGCCGGCGCTCTCGGACTTTCCACCAATCAACTCGACTTCGACGGCGACGAGCGGCCCGTGCCGACCTTCGCAGCCGAGGACAAGGAATACCGGGCTCTGTTCGAAGTTCTCGAACGTCACCCCGGAACGCTGTGCCAGGTGGTGATGGATACCTTCATCCGGCTGACTTGCCCGGATGCGCTCGCACGCTTCGCTCGCCTGACCGAAGGTCTCGACGTTCGCGTACAGTGGGGCGGGATGCCGACACTGGATTTCCAGAAGCCGATCCTTGAAAACCTCAAGGCCCAGCACGAAAAGCTCAAGGCGGATGGTCGTGATTTCTGGACCGCCTACACTCACGTATCCCCGACCAACACGCTCTCGCTTACCAAGTCGCTGATCTTCGCACAGTCCGGCGATTTCGTGTGGCATGAAGTCGTGACGGCCGATAGCTGGGAAGAAAAGGAACGGCTGCTGGCCGATCCCGAGTGGCGCGCCCGTGCCCGTGAAAGCTGGGACACCAAGGCATGGGACCATGCTCCCATGAACAACCCGGACCGTCTGCTGCTCCGCAATTCGGACAATGGCGTCGGCCCGATGAATCTCACGCTTGTCGATTACATGAAGATGACCGGCATCGAGCATCGCTCTGACGCGATGGCGGACTGGATCCTTCGCAATGGCGTGAAGTCGACCGTTCACATGGCCCCGTTCCCCATGAACGAAGAAGTGATCATCGAACTTATCCGCGACCCCAAGTCGGCGGGTAACGTCTCTGACGCCGGGGCTCACGCCCAGATGTTCTGCGGCCCGGGTGAAAACATGTTGTTGTTCACCTACTATGTCCGTCAAGGCAAGATCACGATCGAGGAAGCCGTCCACGTACAGACCGGCAAGCTGGCTGAGCATTTCAACCTGCAAGGCCGTGGCGTGCTGGCAGTCGGCAACCCGGCCGACATCACCGTGTTCAACATCGACGAGATCGAGCGGCGTGAAGAACGCAAGATCTTCGACACTCCCGATGGCATGGGCGGCGTCACCTGGCGTTATACGCGCGATCCCGCGCCGATGCGGCTTACCCTGGTGAACGGCACCCCGACCTTCGACCCTTCGGGTGCGACAGGTACTCGCCCGGGCGAATTCCTCTCACCCGCGCCGGAGTTCCAGTACGCTCAGGCAGCCGAATAAGCAGAGTCATCTGATTGTTCAGGGACGGGGTGGAGGCGATGGTCTCCGCCCCGTCTTTTTTATCGCATCGGGGAAATCCACTACCTGCGGAGCAGATACGCAGGCAGTTGCC
>NZ_JRQQ01000003.1 GCF_001625325.1 Croceicoccus estronivorus | reverse complement strand
GGGGGGGGGGGGGGGGGGGGGAGCAGGTCGGGCCTGATGCAACGCAGCCCCGTGCGTGCCTTTGGCGGTTATCCAGGGCTGCCACCCCGAACAACCGCCTCCATGGGTTAATCAGGCGGCGACTGGACGCATCAGTTCCACCCGAACCCCGTCCGGGTCTGCGCCGTGCTGGAGTTCGATCTGAGGCGTACGCACATGCGCGGCTTCAACGAAGTAGCCGCCTTTGTTCGTCAGTTCGACAACCGTCTTTTCCATGTCGTCGTCCCAGAATGCCATATGCGTCAGACCAAAGCGGTTGAGCGGCTTGCGTTCACGCGAACCGCTCGGCTGCGGTTCGCTGATCTTGAGCAACTCCACCGTATTGCCATCCGCATCGCGCATCATCTGCGCGCGGAATTTAACACCGGGGACTTCCATGATGACCCCAAGGTAGTCCGGCCCGTTTTCGAAGTCATAATTTTCAGCCGGCTGGAAACCAAGCGTGGCATAGTATTCCAGCGTCTTTTCAACGTCGTCCACACGGATCCCGCTGTGAGAGAATCGCGCCGGGACTTCAGGATGGTGCATAAGTTCAACCCGCACGCCATCCGGATCGGTGCAATACAGCAGAATTATCCCGCTGTCCGGATCCTGCACGCGAGTCTCTTCAATCACGGCACCGCCTGCGTCACGCACCTTCTGCGCCGCTGCGTCGATGTCATCGACGTAAAAGGAAATGTGGAACAGCCCGTATCCCAGCGCCGAGTTGCGTTCGCGCGGGCCGCTCGCTTCCGGTTCAAGAAAGTGCAGCAGTTCAATGACCGGACCACTCGGATGGCGCAACATCTTCGCGCGAAGACGCACGCCAGGCAATTCCATGGTCCTTTCCATATCAGCCCCCTCGAGGATGCCATAATCCAGATGCTCTTCGAAACCGAGAGCGTCGCGATAGAAGCGTTCCGCAGTGGCGAGATCGCTTACGCAGATTCCACGATGAGACATGCGTATCATTAGGTTCTTCTCCTCGTCTGTTATTCGGCATTTATTGTTCAACGGTCGTTGTGCAGCCGGACCGGCAGACCAACAATTGCAGCCGCCAGACGCTTCATGCCAAACAGACAAACACCGCTTCCACAAGGCGGAATTGCAGCTTTTTTGCGACAGCTGAGCCGGATCGGCCAGCCGCATCAGCACTTTGGCCGATCCGGTCAATTCCGGGGTTGTAGCGCTATGTTGCCGGCAGAGAGCAGGTCCGCTTGTCCCTGCCTGGGTAGCCCACTAGAATGGATCGGTGAACGACCTGCCGCTCTCTTCTGCATACCCATTCCCGCCAGGCGTGGATGCTCTGGCCGACCTGTTGTTCAGCGGACTGACCGAACGGCCGATGTGGGCAGGTTTTCTGGTCGCCTTGTCGCATCGGCTAGGATCTGACGCCGCCGGCTTCATACTTCAGAGCGGCGAAGCGTTTTTGCCGGAAGCGGCAGTCCTGACCGCCGATACCGCCCATGCCGCCCAACACGAAGCACTGCTCGCCTCTGGTGCCTTGCACGCCATGCCGTTCGATACTCCGCTACAGCTTTCGGGTATTTCCGGCGCGCAGCGGGCTGACTGGCTTGCATTGCGCATCCGCCTGGACGAAGCCCGCTCGGCATGGCTGACCGTCCCATGGAACGAGCAGGGTGCAGCCGGTTGGCGCGATGTATTCGATGCCCTCCTGCCCTTGTTGCAGCGGGTCGTCCGGCTTTACATCATGATAGGTGACAGTGAGCGACGGCGCCGTGTTTCAGAGCATGTTCTGGAAACGAGTGGAGTCGGGATCGTGCTTGTCGATTCAATGGGTCAGGTGCTGATGGCGAATGCCATCGCCCGTTCGATCATGACCGAAAGCAATATCATCGCGATCGATCGCGGAACGCTCCGCGCCAAGCGCGGCAACGACAATCAGCTCCTGCAGGCCTCCATCCGGGACATGGCCGAACGCCAATCCCCTGAAGCGGACCTTTCCTGTCACGTTTCGATTGCACTGGAACGGGACGAACAGATTCACCCACTGACGCTCATCATCAGGCCAGGCCCGCCGTACGCCCCGGTCACGGCTCCGCTGCGGCGTTCGGCAGTCGTGATCCTGCGCGATCCGGCGCAACGCAGCGTCCTCGCCACGCCGGACCTGATACAGCTTTTCGCGCTCAGCCGAGCCGAGGCGCGGCTGGCCGGGCTTCTCGCTGACGGGCTCAGCCTTGAAGAGGCAGCAGCTGCGCTGGGGGTAACGCGCAACACCGCCCGGTCGCAATTGCAGGCCGTATTCGCCAAGACGGGCACCAAACGCCAAGGCGATCTTGTCCGCCTGCTTCTCAGTTCCACTGCCTCGATGGCGCAAAAGCGACCGGACGAAACCTATCCGGCCTAGGCCCGGATCAACTGCCCCGGAAGCGCTCCGGTAGCCTCGCCCGAACGGCACACCACCTGACCTTTGACCAATGTGGCCTGATAGCCTTCAGATCGCTGCACGAGACGGCGACCACCCGCTGGCAAGTCATAACAGACTTCCGGTTCGAGCAGCTTGAGCCCATCATAGTCGATCACGTTAAGGTCGGCACGCAAGCCCGGCGCCACCAACCCGCGATCCTCCAGGCCCGCAATCCGTGCCGTCGCCTGGGTCATGCGATGGACGACATCTGCCAGCGGCTTGCGCCCCCGTTCGCGGTCACGCGTCCAGTGCATCAATGCAAAGGTCGAATAGCTGGCATCGCAGATCGTGCCGACATGGGCCCCGCCATCCCCCAGACCGAGCACGACATCCGGATGATCCAGCATCGCGCTGACGGAATCGAGACAGCCATCGGCATAGTTCGACATCGCAAGGTAGAGCTTCCCGCCGGTTTCACCCTCGATCATCACGTCATAGGCGAATTCTTCGGGACTGATCCCCTTGGCACGCGCGAGGGAAGCAATGCTGCGTTCGGGAGGCTGTTCGTAATCCGGCGGATCCCCGAGGAGGAACATGGTGTCGAATTCCCGAACCATCCGGCCCAGCACCAGCGCGGGATCGGGATCCATGTCTTCGCTCAGGATCGCCGCTCTCACTTCAGGCTTGCGCAGTTCGACCAGCCGTTCAGCCAGCGGCAGATGCACAAGGCGCGAATAGGTCGGTGTCGTGTAGAAGGGGTTGAGTGTAAGTTCGAAGCCTAGGATCATGCCGATCCCACGGGGAATGACCTGACCTTTCATCACCAGACCTTCGGCGTTCGCAGCCTCCAATTCATCCAGCAGCCGCGGCCATGCCTTGGGCCCTGAATTGCCGCATCCGATCGAAAAAGTCAGCGGGCGCCCCGCCTCACGCGCGATTGCCCGCATTGAATTGAGCGACGCGCCCGGCAAGTGCAGGTCTTCGACGATCTGGAATAAACCCTTGCCCTTCTTCCGCAGGACCCGGGCAAAGGCGAGCAATTCTTCATCGGCAGCATTGAGGGTCGGAATCGACTTTCCATCGCTGGACCGATGAAAGATCGTGCGTGACGTCGCGATACCCAACGCACCTGCATCCAGTGCTTCTTCCAGCAGGCGGCACATTTCCGCGATGTCTTCCGCAGTTGCGGGTTCCCGGTCTGCCCCGCGCTGACCCATGACATGGACACGCAAGGCCGCATGCGGAACAAACGCCGCGATATCCATATCGTAATCGCGGGAAGCGATGAGATCGAGATATTCGGGGAATGTCGTCCAAGTCCACGGGAGCCCTTCGGTAAGGACGGGATAGGGAATGTCCTCCACCCCTTCCATCAACCGCACGAGCTGTTCCCGCTCGGCTTCTCGGCAAGGGGCGAAACCGACACCGCAATTGCCGATCACGACCGTGGTAACACCATGGAATGACGACGGAATGAGGCGCTGTTCCCAGGTTACCTGCGCATCGTAATGGGTATGGATATCGACGAAGCCCGGCGTAACGATCTGCCCGGCGGCATCGATCTCATCCCGACCTTTCCCCAGCTCCGGCCCAACCGCCGCAATCAACCCATCGCGAATTCCGACATCGGCGGGAAATGGCTCTGCGCCCGATCCGTCGACAACCAGGCCGCCACGGATCACGAGATCGAACTCGCTCATGCCACGGCCTCCGCTTCCAGCAGGCGCCCCATTGCGACAGTGCCCTTGATCGTCGTGCGGTGGACAATCCGGATCTGGTCCACCGGATGCCCTGCTGCGCGGTGGAGCGTGCGGCGATTATCCCACAGCACCATATCGTTGTTAGCCCAGTCGTGAATGTACTGGAACTGCGGCTGCATGGCATGGCTGATCAACCGCTCGATCAACGCATCGCTACGATCCTCGTCCATGCCGAGAATCCGTTCGATGTTGAGAGTGTTGACGTTCAATATCTTTCGGCCCGTTTCCGGATGTGTCCAGACTAGCGGGTTCACGACCGGCGGAAAATCGGGATAGCTGTCATTACGCGGAGTAAGCCGCGTCCCGCCGGGATTGTTGAACCGCATCTCTTCCAACCCGGCGCGAAACAGATAGACAGCTTCCAGCCCTTCGATTTCGGCCTTGGCCGCATCGTCCAGTTCATCGTAGGCGAGCGCCATATCAAGCCAGCCAGTCTGCCCGCCATCATCGGTTTTCCGGATCATGTGCAGCAGGGCACCCGCATTGGGCGTCGTGGTAAAGGCAAGGTCCGTATGCCACGGTATCCGCCCGCAAATGGCGGTTCCGTCAAAATCGTAAACCGGCCCGGCAGAGCCGCCCTGATTGGTCAGCAGGATCAATTCGGGATAGTCGGGATGGCGGAATTTGGGAATCGGGTGCGGTTCCAGCTCGCCGAAACAGCGGCTGAGGCGCAGTTGCACTTCCGGTGACGTTCCGATGCCTTTGAACACGAGCACACCATGCTCCAACCAGGCTTCACGCAACGCCTCCGCAGTCGCCGGTGCAATATCCCGTTCGATATCCAACCCGACAATCTCGCGCCCGATAGGCCCGTTCAACGGCTCGACGACAAATTCCATTTCCTCTCTCCCCTTTTGTTTTCAGGAGTGTGTGAGAAAGGAATAGCCCGGCACCCGGAATGTTCGCATCATGCAAATGGATGAAAGCCGGAAGGCCGGACAGCCATCCGCTGGCTATCCAACATTCATACCCGGTCGAAGCAAAACCCTATTTCGCGAGATAGCCGCCATCGATCTGCAGTTCCGTTCCAGTGGAGAAGGCGGATTCATCCGATGCGAGATAGAGGACTCCATAGGCAACGTCGCGCGGATCTCCCAGATGCCCGATCGGATGACTGGCGATCTGGCGCGCGCGCTCTTCCGGATAATGCTCCAGATACGATTTCACCATCGGTGTCAGGCACATGCCGGGGTGAACGGAGTTGACGCGGATTGGCAGTTGTTTTGCCGAACAGTGCATTGCCGCAGCTTTCGTCAACAACCGCACCCCGCCTTTACTTGCGCTGTACGCTGCTGTCGTCGGTTCCGCGACATAGCCCATGGTCGATGACATATTGACGATCGAACCCTTCCTGCTTCCCGCGCTCATCGTGCGAATGGCGGCACGAGTCCCCAGAAATGCACCATCGAGATTGACGGACATGACCTTGCGCCAAAGCTCGAACGGCATGTCCATATCACCCACCGGCGCAATTCCGGCGTTGTTCACTAGAACATCCAGCCCGCCAAACCGATCGACAACTGCGGCCATGGCCGCATCCCAGGCCGCCTCATCGGTCACATCGAGTGAATGGAATGCCGCCTCTCCGCCTGCCGCACCAATATCGGAAACGACGCGCTTTCCGCCGTCGGCATCGATATCACACACCATCACGGCCGCGCCCTCTTGCGCTAACAGCACAGCGATGGCCTCACCCAGCCCGCTCGCCGCCCCGGTGACGACAGCGACCTTGCCAGCAACACGCCCCTTGCGATCCTTACCCATACCCAGACCTTTCATCATTGGCCGATCACACTCTCAATAGTCAGCGCGCTGCCCTCCCTCTTAGCCATCTTGGACTCATTGGCAGTAGGACTTGAAACGCCTCGATGCCGAATTGACTCGTAAGGCTGCAGTTGTGAAGCAACCTTTCACACAACGGAATTCCGGGCCTATGGTAAAGTTCGCCGCAAACCTATCATTGTTGTATACTGACCGTCCTTTTCTCGACCGGTTCGACGCAGCGGCCAATGCGGGTTTCGCGGCCGTGGAGTTCATGTTCCCTTACGATTATCCGGCTGAAGCGGTCACAGAGCGCGTCCAGGCGGCAGGCGTCGATGTCGTGCTGTTCAACACACCCGCAGGCGACTGGAACAATGGGGAGCGCGGTCTGGGCGCCATGCCCGAACGCATCGCGCAATGCCGGACCGGCGTTACAACCGCCATCGAATATGCGGTGGCTATGGGTTGCCCCCGCCTGCATCTGATGGCGGGCAAGGCACCCAGGCTGGCCGAAAACCAGCAGGTTCTGATCGACAATGTCAGATATGCGGCTGACGCCGCGCAGGAACATGGCATCGAAATCCTGCTGGAACCGATCAATACCCGGATCGACATACCCGGCTATTTCTATGACAATACGGCTGATGTGATGGCCATCATGACGGAGATCGACCGCTCCAACGTGAAGCTGCAATATGACATCTATCACATGCAGATCATGGAAGGCGACATCCTCCGCACGATCGAACGGCTGATGCCGGCCATCGGCCATATACAGGTGGCCGACAATCCCGGCCGTCACGAACCGGGCACGGGTGAGCTCAACTACCCCAATATATTCAAACAGCTCGACAGCATGGGTTACGCGGGCTGGGTCGGTTGCGAATACAATCCGGTGGCCGACACGGACGACGGCCTCGACTGGGCCCTGCCTTATCTGCAAACGGACAAGGGGAAACGGCAAGCATGATAATCGGATTTATCGGTGTCGGTATCATGGGCCGCCCAATGGCGGGACACCTTGTGTCAGCCGGGTATGAACTGCGCCTCAAAGGCAATCGCTCCCCCCTGCCCGAAGAGTTGCTGGAAGCCGGGGCACGGCCCTGTGCAACGGCAAGAGAAGTGGCCGAACAATCCGATGCGATCATTCTCATGCTGCCGGACACCCCCGATGTTGAAGCAGTGCTGTTCGACACCGATGGCGTTGCGGAGGGCCTGAATGCCGGCAAGCTGGTGATCGACATGAGTTCGATCGACCCGATCGCGACCAGATCGTTCGCGGCGCGCGTAGAAGATCTGGGTTGCGACTATGTCGACGCACCTGTTTCAGGCGGCGATGTGGGCGCCAAGGCGGCAACTCTGACAATCATGGCCGGGGGCACCCAAACCGCGTTCGCTCGCGCGCTCCCGTTGCTCGAAAGGATGGGAGCATCGATCACGCATGTCGGCAGTGCGGGCTCCGGCCAGACGACCAAAGTCGCCAACCAGATCATCGTCGCTCTCAACATCGAAGCCGTGGCGGAAGCCCTGGTTTTCGCGGCCAAGGCCGGTGCCGACCCTGCCAAAGTCCACAGCGCGTTAATGGGTGGATTTGCCTCGTCACGCGTACTCGAAGTTCACGGCCAGAGAATGCTCGATCGAAACTTCGCACCCGGATTTCGCCTCAAGCTTCACCAGAAGGATCTCAACCTGGCTCTGGGAAGTGCGCGCGCGCTCGGCCTTGCTCTGCCCAACACGGCGATAGCACAGCAAATGATGAGCGCAGCCGCCAATCTCGGCGGCCCCGACGCGGATCATTCCGCGCTTGCCCTGGCCATCGAGAATCTCGCCGCCATGCCAATCGCGAGAGCAGCCGACGCTCCAGAACAAGGATGAGGGTGATCGAACAACAGTCCGCCACAAGGTGCCTGTGTTAGAGTTTGCAAAAGAGCCCAAGGGACCCGCCCATAGCGAAAGAAAGAGAAAGCAGGATCGACAGATGACGAAGATTTTCAACGACGCGTTCTTCAACAGCCTGGACAGCTCCATCCTGCCCGTCGACGAAGCCGAGATGCTGCCCCCGGCCTGCTACACGGACGCGAACTTCTTCGAATTCGAAAAGGAACACATCTTCGCCCATGAATGGCTTTGCGTCGGCCGCAAGGAGTGGGTGGAAAAGCCGGGCGACTATTTCACCGGCATGCACATGGGCGAACCGTTTGTCGTCGTGCATGGCCGCGATGGCGTTATCCGCGCGATGTCGACCGTATGCCAACATCGCGCGATGCTCGTTGCCGAAGGGCACGGTAACACGCGCACATTCCTGTGCCCCTATCACCACTGGGCATATGCCCTCGATGGCCAACTGATCGGTGCGCCTGCGATGGAGCGCGCATGCAAGTTCGACAAGGCGGATATCAAACTGCCGAATTTCAAGGTTGAACTGTGGCTGGGCTTCATCTTCATCAACCTTGACGAAAATGCCGCACCATTGGCCCCCCGCCTCGAAAAGGTGGCTGAGGTACTCAAGAACTACGATCTCGAAAATGCCGATACCTCAATGGATATCGAGGAACAGACCTTCCCCTGGAATTGGAAGGTGATGTTCGAAAATAACAACGACGGTTATCATGCCAACCGGCTCCACGCGGGCCCGGTTCACGATATCGCTCCGTCCGATCTCTGCAGTTTCCCCGATGACCTGCCCGCAGACACTGCCGGTTACTACCGCTACAATGCCACGGTTCATGCCGATGCCAGCTTCAATCCAACCCTGCACGCTTTGCTGCCGGTTTTTCCCAAGCTGACCGACGAAGACCGCAACCGGTTGCTCTTTGCAAATGTGCCGCCCAGCCTGTCGCTCATCATCCGCTCTGACCTTGTCGCATTCATCATCCTTCATGCAAATACGCACGATACGATTACGGCCAAACGCGGCTGGTTGGCGGCGCCCGGCGCCAAGCAGACTCCGCTGTTTGAGGAAAAGCTTGCGATCAACCTGACCACCTCGGCGGAAATTGCGGCTCAGGATATCCATGTCGACGAACTGATCCCCTATGGCCTGCGCTCCCGGTTTGCGGTGCGTGGACGCTATAGCTGGCAGGAACGGGCTCAGCTGGAATTCAACAGCTGGCTGGTGCCCCGCTACAAGGCCGCGTGGGAAGAGATGAAGAAAGCGCAGGATCCGGCCTGACTTTCGGCTGTCATTCCCGATCATGTACGCCAGCGATACGGCCCCTGGCCGTGTGGCGGCACCCGATCCGGGGCGTATGCGCCTTATCGCCCTGCTCGCGGCCGCCACTTTGTTCATGGAAAGCCTTGACGGAACGATCGTAGCGATCGCTCTGCCCGAAATGGCTCGGTATTTCCGTGCCGACGTCGTGGACATGAACTTGGGCATAACGGCCTATCTGGTCGCACTGGCCGTCGTTCTGCCCATATCGACCTGGGCATCGGACCGGTGGGGGCCGCGTAAGGTTTTCGCCGCCGCCATTGCCGGATTTACTCTCACTTCGCTGGCCTGCGCGGCCAGCCAGTCAATGGAAGCTTTCGTGGTGGCCCGCACCATCCAGGGGGCATCTGCGGCGATGATGACGCCGGTTGGCCGTGTCGTTGTCCTGCGTCACACCGAACGCAGCGGAATGATGAACGCGGTTGCGCTTCTGACGTGGCCGGCACTGATCGCACCGGCCATTGCTCCGCCTCTGGGCGGCCTCATTGTCAAATACCTGAACTGGCAGTGGATATTCCTCGTGAACGTGCCTCTCGGCCTCATCGGCGTTGTTGCCGCGCTTCGGCTGCTCCCCGACAGCATTGCGGCAGATGATGGCGAGCGGCGATCACAGCACGACTGGACCGGTCTCATACTGTGGGCCATTGCCGCAACACTGCTGATTGGCGGAATCGAGAGCGCAGCACGCCTTTCGCCATCTGTTCTCGCATTCGTTCTTGCTTGTGGTTTTGGAGCCGCCTTCACCGCATGGCGGCATTTTCGCCATCACTCGCATCCGGTGCTCGATATCAATCTCGTTGGAAGGCACAGAAGCTTCGGCGCGGTAATTTTTGAAGGCTCTGCCTTCCGGGCTGCGATCATGGCCAACCCTTTTCTTCTACCTCTTTATTTTCAGGTCGGGTTGCACAAGACAATTGGCGAAACGGGGCTGCTCATCATGATCGGCATGATCGGCAACATCGGGATGAAGACCGTAACTTCGCCAGTACTGCGAGCATTCGGTTTCCGCCGCGTGCTGTTGTGCAACGGGTTGCTGCTCGGCGGTTCCTTCGCAGCACTTATTCTGACCGACGCGCAGACACCGTTTGCAGTGATCGCCGGCATTTTGATCGTTAGCGGCTTGTGCCGCTCCATGCAGTTTACCACGCTCAATACGCTCGCGTTCGCCGAAATCGTGCCGTCCGACGTCCCCCATGCCAACACCCTGCTCACCACCGCTCTTCAGACCAACGGCGCAATGGGTGTGGCCATCGGCGCCCTCGCCCTGCAAATCGGATCGCGCTTCTTCGGAGACGGAAGCGAAGCGACCTTCCACCTGGGCTTTGCCGTTATCGCAACTATCGCCATACTGGCCGCGCTATCCTGCCTGCGGCTGGATCATTCGATCGGCTCTGCCCTTATCAGCCACGAACGTCATGGAGTTTGAATGTCGGATCGAGCCGCCCACCGCGCCATAGCCCTTTTCGCCGGACACGGATCGCCGCGCGATTCACTGACGGAAACCGATTACAGCCGCACCTGGCGTGCGATTGCGGATGCCACGCCACGCCCCAAGGCAATCCTTGCGATTTCGGCCCACTGGGAATGCAAAGGCGTTCTGGTTACCCGGTCCGAGCGGCCCCGTACGATCCACGACTTCTACCGCTTCCCGCAGGAATTCTACGATATCGAATATCCCGCTCCGGGCGATCCCGAGCTGGCTTACGCCATCGAAGCCCGTCTGGAAGCGTTCCGGGCGCGGGCCGATCTCGACAGTTGGGGGCTCGACCATGGTAGTTGGACCGTTTTACGCTGGATGTACCCCGAAGCCGATATTCCGGTACTGCAACTGAGCATGGACGTGCGGCGAAGCCCGGCCGAACACTATGCCATCGGGCGGGCTCTCGCCAGCCTGCGTGACGAAGGCGTGATGATCCTGGGAAGTGGCAATGTCGTACACAATCTGCGGGTCGAGCGACCGCGCGGTAACGAAGCGTTTCCCTGGGCCCAGCGTTTCGACGATCTCGTTGCCGAGCTGGTCCAGAAGGGCAACGACGAGGCTCTCGTGGCATGCGACGATCTGCCGGAGGCAGACATCGCCATGCCGGAAAAGGAGCACTATCTTCCACTCCTGTATGTACTAGGCGCCCGCGATGCGACAGAGCGTCCGGCGATCTTCAACCGGCAGGTTCTCGCATCGGTTTCGATGACTTGTTACGGGTTCGGTCTGCCGGAATGACCTGCTCAGTGATGCGTCTTTTCCCACGCATCCCGCTGCGAACGGGCCAGTTCCAGCAGATTGCCCATGGCCAGATGCATATCGATGGGATGGAGACCCCAGTCGGGCATGACACGCCCTGAACGATCAAGCGCATCCCCACGAATGATATCCGTTCGCGGATCTGCGGGATCTGCCTTCACCGTGATTGCCAGATAAGCCGTATCCGCCGTCTCGACACAGCGAGCCACGAGCAGGCCCGGCAGGGACACGAAAGGCGTCTTGACGGCAAGTTCGCGTGCCCACTCCACGGGCTGGGCTGGCCACGCAACGGTAGTCTTTTCGGTCAGGTAGGCATGAAGCTCGCCTTCTCCGCCCGCCAGCGAGGCAGGGTTGGTACAGGCAGGTCGCACACCGGGCTCCGCGTCATGCAATCTGCCGAACATCGCGGTGGGACCGGGCGGACTTTCAGCGCGAAAGGATTCATAGTTCACCACGCACCCGGTTTCGCCTGCCGCATGGCAAAACGGCAGGCCAGCATAGCCGCCGTCGGCCTCAACAGGCAGTGTGAAACCGATGACATAGGCTGCAATCAGCCGGCTTCGGGCTTCATCGGCAGCAAACTCGTCACGCAGCAACCGTGCGAGATGACGCGCGCCCTGCGAATGCGCGATCAGAATAACGCCCCGACCGTGGTTTCTGCTGGCAAAGTACTCTCGCCAGGCCGCCCGCACGTCCCCATAAGCCAGCGCCAAAGCTTCCCGCGTTGACCCGCCGGTCTGGTGGGCATTGAGTGTGACCTGGCGATACATCGGTGCGTACAGTCTGCAGACGGAGGCGAAGCGTGCGAATTGCTGCGCCGCGCTCATCTCTTCTGCGGGGCCTGCGATCATATCACTGTTCGCGGTCTTCTCCAGCGACACGGTCGGGTAGATGTAAAAGCAATCTATCGGTGCTGCGGCATCGGCGGAAAATGTTTCCATCGTCGCAGTGCCGTCGGCCGCAACCACGGTTGTGCTTTGGTCGCTCGTACAGGCGTCGGCTCTTCCCGGCAGGCACAGCCAATTGTCGGGAAGAGCATAGTCGATCGTCGGCGGCGAGCCTAAAGACTCTGCCGCCGCGTGCATTCCCCCACCCGTTAACGCCCCTACGGCTGACACAAGGGCGAGGCACAGCCTGGCCAGGCTCCATTTAATCTCCAAAGGTGATCGTTCCGCTATGCGGGAATATATGGCGCGGAATGCGAACGTGGATGCCCTGCGTTCCATCGACCACCTGTGTCACGCCGAAATCGGCCGCGACGCTCATCAAGGAATAGGCATCGTTTGCAGACAGGCCCTGGTGCTCGGTAAGCAGGTGAAGCATGTCTATCGCCGCGTTCTTCTGCGCCTGATTGAGATCCTCATGAAATCCATGAACGATCCAGCAGTCGGGCGTCTCCAACAACGGTGACGGAAACGCGAAATCCTTGCGCAGGACGATTTGGAACAGCACATTCAACGAAGCTTCGATAGCCGTACCGCTGATCTCACCGTCCCCCTGGCTCACATGCGGATCCCCGATTGAGAACAGGCCGCCATCGACCTGTACGGGATAATAGAGCGTTGCCCCGGCACCGATACGCCAGTTGTCGATATTGCCGCCGTGCAAACCCGGCGGAATCGTGCTGACCCGCCCGGAAACATCCGGCGCCACGCCTGCGGTCCCGAGATGGGGACGAACCGGCACACGGACTCCATCAAGTGCGGTCTGCCGTTCGCATTCAGGGCAATTGGTCACAGTCCCCGGAACAAGATATTTACCCTTGAAGTCATAGGCATATGTTGCACGGGCAGTGTTGTAGCGGGGATCGAGCTCATAAATCGTAACCCGCTCCTTCTCGTCGAACTCCTTGTACAGGTTTCCCCAGTTCGCCGCGAGATTGGAGCCATAGCGGAAGCGTGGCTCCATCGTCAGGTAACGGACTTCGAGAATGTCCCCCGGTTTGGCATCTTCGACATAGATCGGCCCGGTCATGATATGCACGCCGGGGTTCCGGTCCGCTTCGGGTGTTTCGTTGAAAATACGCCACACCTTGTCGTCCATCATCAACGACGGATCATCGCCCGCGTGATGCGTGACCGCCTCAGCCTGGATGAGGTCGCCTGACTTGACTTTGAGCGCTGGCCCACGCGCCGGATCAAAATACCCCCAGTGGATCGTTTCCGGCAGCGCTTCCAGATAATGGAGCGCACCGGGAATCACGGTCTCACGCACTGAGCCGGGCTTGCAAGTCAAGGACATCGATAACTACCCCTTATATTGGCAAATATGGAGATCTGGCTGTCTCACGCGGCGAGATCGCCGCGCAGGGTGACGGTGGTCATATCTATCGAACCATATTCGATGAAATCGGGCTCGAAGGTCACGTGATCGTCAGGATGGCGCGCGCCCAGCACATAAAGCAGCGGCCAGAAGTGATCGGCAGTCGGCACCGCAAGCCGGGCCATGTCCCCTAGCTTGGCGAATTCAATGACTGTCTGTGCGTCATTCTCCGCGATCGCCCGCTTGATCGCGGTGCTGAACTGCATTGCCAGCGGATTGGGCGGAGCACCGTCGACACGCTGCAACACGCGGAGATTGTGAACTATATTGCCCGTTCCCATGATGAGCACGTTTTCGTCGCGGAGCGGACGGAGAAGCTGGCCCAGCGCATAGTGTTCGGTCGGGCTCTTGGTCACATCCAGACTAAGCTGGACGACGGGAATATCCGCTTCTGGCCATGCCTTCATCAAGACCGTCCAGCAGCCGTGATCGAAACCCCAGTCGCCGGAAGGGACCACTGTGGTCGGCCCCAGCAATTGCTGCACCCGCGCAACCAGCTCCGGATCGCCGGGTGCAGGATATTCGAATTCGTGCATCTCCCTCGGGAAGCCACCAAAATCATGAATGGTCGGCGGATGATCCTGCGCTGTTACGCTCACGCCATGCGTAAGCCAGTGGGCTGAAATGCACAGGATCGCTCGTGGACGCTCCATGCTATCAGCGAGTGCCTTCCAGCTTCTTGTCGTTTCGTTCTGCTTCAGCGCGATGATCGGGCTACCATGCCCGAAAAAGATCGTCGGCAGCCGGCTCATGCAGGCATCTCTGCGGAAACCCGCAGGATTGCGGAACACTGTGCGGGAAGCGGGCGCTGGACTGTCAAGGTGAGTTCCGAGTTCAAGTTCTTCGCTGCTGTTTCTTCAGATGCCGCGCTTCAAGCGAAGCAACGACTTGTCCGATGTTATAATCGCAGCTTGGCGAAGACGTCTCGCACTAGCAGCACAGGTTGTTGACGCCAGTTACCCCATTATTTGGAGTCAATCGCCAGGAGCCCTCCGAGACACCCCTGCGATTGATTTCATGGCTTTTCTGAAGCTCGCGTCACGCTAAGCATCAAGACGACCGGACGGAACCAAGCCGCCCTCGTCATTACTTGTCCAAGAACCGAAGCGGAGGATTTACGACGCGAATGCAGGATCATCAGGAAATAGCAGTTCGGGTCGCTGCGCTTGTCGAAGACAGCGAAGGCGTGCGGATCTTCGATTTACGGCCGCTCGACAATGGGGAGCTTCCGCCCTTTACCGCAGGAGCGCATATCGATGTGCATGCCGGTCCGGATCTGGTGCGACAATACTCACTGCTGAACGCACCTGATGAACGCCACCGCTACGTTATTGCAATCGCCCTTGAACTGGAAAGCCGGGGTGGTTCGCGCCATTTTCATACGAACGTGAAAGCAGGAGATGTCCTGACGATCAGCGCTCCACGATGCCACTTTGCACTCGATGAAAGTGCCGCACATACGGTGCTCTTCGCGGGAGGCATCGGCATTACTCCGATCTGGTCCATGGCTCAGCGGCTACGCCACCTGGGTCGTAGTTTCGAGTTGCATTATACTGCCCAAAGGCGCGGTCGCGCACCGCTGCTCGACCATCTGGAAAATGCCTCGATCGACGCTGTTGAAACGATTGCTACCTATTTCAGCCGCGACCCGGGTGGCAAACGCCCCGACGTAGAGTCCATCGTACGCACCGCACCGCCAGGCAGTCATTTCTATTGCTGCGGACCGGGCGGGCTGCTTGATGCATTCCGTGCCGCCTGCGGACATCTGCCGCCAGAACGCGTTCATTTCGAGCAGTTCACGGCAGTCGCGCCCGTAGCGGACGATGGTGGCTTCACCGTGGAACTCGCGCGTAGCAAGCGTACTATCGAAGTGTTACCGGGGCAGACGATCCTCGATGCGATCAAGGAAGCAGGACTGCGCACCACTTCCTCTTGCAGAGAGGGCATCTGCGGGTCGTGCGAAACAGTGGTCCTCGCCGGAACACCCGATCACCGCGATGCCGTTCTGACCGATGCCGAGAAAGCCGAAGGCAATGTCATGATGATATGCTGTTCCGGTTCGTGCACGCCCAAGATCGTATTAGACCTCTAGGTCAGGCGGCGCCTTCACTGGCGAGCAGGGCCTCCACTTCCGCGGCATTCGGCATGCTTGATGCTCCACCGCGCCGTGCCACGGAAATTCCTGCGGCAGCGGTGGCATAACCCATTGCCCGTTCGATTGAATCCCCACTCGCGATCCTGAAGGCCAGGGCCCCGCAAAAACAATCTCCTGCCCCGATAGTATCGACCACTTCCTGGCGGATCGCCGGAACTGTTTTGGCTCCTGCAGCGGTCACCAGGACCGCTCCGTCACCGCCCAGAGTCACAATGATCGACTGCGCCTCATCGCGGAGCAACCATCGCGCCGCCGTAACAATGTCCTCCTTCATCATCGGAGCACAATCCAGGTTGGCAAATCGCTGCAATTCAATCTCGTTCATCACAAGAATATCGGCGAGCGGCAGAAGATCGCGGCCCGCATCCAACGCCGGAGCGGTATTGAGAATCCGAACTCCCCCACGCGCCTGCGGCGTCGAAAAGAACGTCCGCACCGCCGGCAATGCAGCTTCGAACTGCGTGAGGAAAACTTGCGCTCCGCCGAGATCAGCCTGCTCGACATCCTCCGCCCCGAACGCGAGATTGGCACCGGCATGGACCACAATCATGTTTTCGCCGGCATTCGACAAAGTAATGAAAGCCCGGCCGGTATCGGAATCCGGCATGCGACGAACCTGCCCCGTCGAAACTCCAGCCAACGCCATCGCCTTGATCAGGCCATCTCCTTCGGGATCGCACCCGACCGCGCCAAGCATCTGCACCTCACCGCCCAGCCGTGCGATGGCGATTGCCTGATTCAATCCCTTCCCGCCCGGAGACTGGTCGATAGCCAGGCCGCTTACGGTCTCACCGGGTGCCGGAAGTTCCTCGACTGAGCAGATGATGTCGAGATTGATGCCGCCCAGCACGATAAGGCTCATGCCCGGCTGTCTTCCTCAAAAAGCGACTTGCGCACGATTGCATGAACGCCCCAGTTGCCGTCGGCGACTTGAGTCACACCGAAGTCGACCGCCACGGAAATAAGCGAGATCGCTTCATCTTCGCTCAGATCGCGCATCGCCATCAGGAACCGTCTGACCTTGCGGAAAGCATCCCGCATCGCGAGGTCGACAGAGCTTTTCTTGTAGATCTCGCTCTGCGCATCCTGCCCCAGTTCATCCAGATAGTTGGGATGGCTGAAGCCGGATATCACCCATTCGTCATCCGTTTCGATCAACGGGTAATTGAGGTCCATTAGCGCCGGGTTGGTCAGTTCCCGCCGCTTGTGCAGAATGAGCTGGAATTCCCCTGTCATCGAACATTCAATCGCAGTGCCGCAGGCTTCAGCGTCACCTTGCGAGGCATGGGGATCGCCAACGGACAGAAGCCCGCCAGCAACGGCGACCGGAAGATAGACCACCGATCCGGCACCTACCCGCCAGTTGTCGAGATTGCCGCCAAAGTGAGATGGCGGAACGGAATCCACAAGGCCGCTATTATCGGGCGCCAGTCCCATCACTCCGAAGTGCGGGCGAACCGGAATCGTGATATCCTTCAGCACACCGAAATTCTTCGTGATCGTTGAATGATCGACAGGAACACCGGGGTAATCGATACGTGGATGCAGCACTCCGTACGGATCGGTCTGTGGGGTCCAACGGTAATTATAGACCGCCTTTGCGTAGCGTCCCCCGCTGTTACAATCCACCTCGTAGATCGTGATGACCTCGCGCTCCTTCGGCTCGGTCAGAAGGTCATGATAGTGAAATCCCCAGAAGGCTGCCGCATTACTGCCAAACGCCTTGCCGGAAAATTCGCGGTTGCCGCTGATCCGCGGCGTAGTCGACAGGATGCGGACCTCCAGCACGTCGCCAGGCTTCGCCCCGGCCACGGCAACAGGGCCAGTACAGATATGAACCCCGAAGCCCTCGCCTGCCCCTCGACCGAACGTGGAGGCATCCATCGGCCCGGCACCGCGTCGGTCCACGTTTTTCTCTTCAGACGTCCAGTGGAAGACATCCTCGGCCCCCGGATCGTCTTTGATCATGCGCTCGTAATCGTCATATGCATGATGCGTCAGGCACTCGATCGTCACGATATCGCCTGAGCGAATTTCCAGAACCGGTGGGATGAATCGACTGAAATAGCCCCAATGCACAGTCTTGGCCGTCGCAGGCAGATAGTGTTCACGCTGGTCGGGCGAAGAACCGATCAGGGCCCGCTCATGCGCGGGGCCGTGAATAATATCCGAAAGGTCCGCCCGTTCCGGTCCCTTGTCATCCAGCGGCAGCCATCTTTGGGGGCGCCCCCGCAGAGATGGCCGGCCTTCCTGAGAGGCGCTGTTATGGAAATGCGGGTTCTTACGATATTCGCGCGGGGCGACTCCGAATTCATCGCGAAAGGCGCGGCTGAAATAGGCCGGATCGGTGAAACCCCAACGATAGCAGATTTCGGAAATCGAAAGCTGCCGCGTGAGGTAGGAACCGAGATCGTCCCGGCATCGTTCCAGCCGTCGGGTGCGGACATAAGTGCTGAAGGTCTTCTGGAATGTCTCGAACAGCTTCTGCAGGTTGCGCACGGACATGCCGCTTTCCTGTGCGATGTCGGCAAGGCTCAGCTCCGACTCGGACAGGCGGCGTTCGATGATCTGAGACACTCGCTGGAGCAGGCTGGCCCGACGGCCCGTAACACCGCCCAGCTTGTCGCTTCCCCCTTCGCTCATGACGCACATTGCCAGGAATTCTGTGATCGAACTTTCGATCGACCGGATCTGATCCAGCGTGAGCCGCCCAATTCGCTGCACCATCGATTCCAGCATGTCGCTGAATATCTCGGTGAACTCGCTATCTCCGACGATCAATTCCAGCTTGCCTGCAAGGGGGAAGAGCAGACGGGGCATAACCAGCGACCGCGGCATACGTACGATAAGCAAGCGAAAATCGGACTGGAAATCGAAACCTGCACCCGCAAGCACCGGGCCGAAAACGAGATTGCGGCGCAGTACTTCTGAATACTCCCCATTCGGCTGGATCAGATTGCCATGCCCGTCCATGACGAGGCAGAGCATCACCGTAGATGGGTCAGCTTCTCCGATAACGATTTTCTGGGCGCTGGACGAAAGATAAATGTATTCGCTTTCATGCGGTGTCGAGAGTGCTGAAATAACCCCGATGAAGCGTTGGGACGATGTCGCCGGGCCGCCTTTCAGACCCAGACTGGACAATGCCTGCCGCCAGGCATCCTCGCGATCACCTTCCAGATAAGCAGTAGTTGCAAAGTCCCAGTTCTGCATTGGCTTTCCTAGTGGCCCTGCTTCCCCAACTGACGACTTCGCTTCAAATACACCCATGCACTGTTCTCCAACAGACCATCATGTTACCGCAACGGGCCTGAACCGGCCACGGCAGAGTTTAGAGCAACCGTCTCACCATGGGACCGGTAGCGTTGTGCAACCACTGCGCAGACCATGAGTTGAAGCTGGTGAAACAACATGAGCGGCAAGATGATGGGACCGGCCAGGGCTGCGGGAAACAGTGCACTGGCCATTGGCACGCCTGAGACGAGGCTCTTCTTCGAACCGCAGAACAGAACCACGATCTGATCTTCAACCGAAAGCTTGAACCACCGCGCAGCAGACCATGTGGATAGCATGACAGCGCCGAGCAGAACCGCATTGGCCAGCAACAGGATGACAAGGTCCGCAATGTCCAACCTGTTCCATATACCGGCGACAACCGCCGCACTGAAGGCATTGTAGACGACAATCAGAATCGAACCCCGATCCACCTTCGATACCAACGTCTTGTAACGATTGAGAAATCCGGACAACAACGGCCGGCAAAGATGTCCCGCAATGAACGGCAGCAAAAGCTGAAAAGCAATCGCCTGCAAGGAATCCGTAGTAACGCCCGCCGAACCATCAATCAAAACCCCGGTCAACAAGGGCGTCACCACGATCCCGGCAATGTTGGACAGCGACGCACTGCAAACGGCAGCGGCGACATTACCTCCAGCAATCGCCGTAAACGCAACAGACGATTGAACGGTGGAAGGCAGCAGCGTCAGGAACAACAATCCCGTCAGTAATGCGGGATCGATCGGCAGATGCGCGGCATAGATCAATAACCCGAGAGCGGGGAACAATACGAAGGTCGCCGCCAGCACGAGAACATGGACCCGCCAGGATACGATGCCCGCCAGAATGGCCTGCCGGGAAAGCTTGGCCCCATGCAGAAAGAACAACAGCATGATGGCCAGATTCGCGATGGCCTTGGCCACCGGAACGGCGGCCCCATGGACCGGAAAAAAGCTTGCGGCTGTAACTACCGATACAAGGACCACCAGAAAAGGATCGACCCGGTTCAACGCTGCGAACTTACTGAACATGTCTCGCTGTTTACAGCAGGATTTCCTCCGAAGCACGGGGACTTGCAGAGGACTATTGGAGCCATCTGCTGGATTGCATGGACTCGTGCGGCAAGACGTCATTTCGCACTGGGGATGGGGCGAAATGCGTGTCTATCACGCGTCGTCGATCATCATTTCGAAAGTCCCGTTTCGTGCTTGCCGCAGTAGCTTACCAGCCTGGTCCTCCCTCCGTATTCAAGATCGAGGAAGCCTCGTTTCCAGAAATCAAACCCGATGAAATCATCCTGAAAGTGGGCGCCTGCGGCGTATCATATCGCGACGTGGTGGAACGGAACGGCACCTATCGCCGCGACGTATCCTTTCCCTCGATCATGGGTATCGAAATCGCAGGCACCGTTGCTGTCATAGGCGACCAGATCAGCCGTTTTTCCATTGGCGACAGGGTCTGCACCAAGGCTTTTTCCAGCTGCGGACAATGTCGCTATTGCCGCACAGGCCGCGAAACAACCTGTCGGCAACGTCGCGTGGTTCGGGGTGGCTATGCGGAATATGTCGCCGTCGCAGAAGATGCGGCAGTTCTGCTCCCCGACCAGATACCGTTCGAAAGTGCCTGCGTGCTTGGCCCCGGCGCCGGGGTTGCTCTCAATGCCGTGCGCGATACGGCCCACGTCGAAATTGGGGAAACCGTACTTGTCACCGGGGCGACCGGCGGGGTCGGTGTGCCAGCCGTACAGTTGGCCCGCCATGCGGGTGCTACTGTCTATGCAGTTACACGCAGTGAAGACAAACGCCAGGCCCTGCTCGATATCGGCGCGCACCATGTCATCGTGCAACGCAACGGTGAGAATTACGGCAAGAGCCTGCGTGCCGAACTGGGCGGAGAAGGTGTCGACGTCGTAATCGACACAGTGGGCAGCCGCGCCTTTCAGGCCGCTTTCGACGCCTTGGCTCCCCATGGCCGGTATTGCTTTGTCGGCGAACTGACCGGCGAGGAAATCAACATCAATCCGGCGCGCATTTTCTTCAAGCGCGCGGCTTTACTCGGCGTGGGTAGCGTCAGCCGGGTACAGCTGGAAGACACGGTCGCACTTGCGACGCAAGGCATCATCCAGCCGCAAATCGCCAAAGTGCTGCCTTTGACCCGGATCGCCGAAGCCCACCGACTGGTCGAGAGCGCGAGCGAGATGGGACGGATCGTCGTGAAGCCCGACACCGAATACGCTCAAGGAGAGACAGAATGACAGTGGCCGACCCGGCACGGCTGGAAGCGATCTGGAAACGCGTCGTTGCCGACATGAAACAGGTTGTTCGCGATTTTGCGATCACTCAGGACGAATTGCACTTGGCAGGCGATTATTTCGACCGGCTGGGCCAATCGGGCATGAGCCGCAGCCTGCTCGATGTCGGCCTGGCAATGACCAGCGTCGAGGTTACCGGCGGCTCATCCAAAGGGACCCGGCAAAATCTCGAAGGGCCATATCATCGTCCCCATCCCGACCGGCCGGACGGCAAGCTCTATGACGGCAGTCCACCCGCCGGCATGCCGCCGCTCACAGTCGATGGCATCGTGCGCGATGCACATACGGGCGCGCCATTACCCGGTGCCCGGCTGGATTTCTGGCAGGCCGATTCCAACGGTTTCTATGATCGCTCGGGAGCGCACTTGCGCGGCGTCGTCACCACCGACGACGATGGACATTACACCATCCATACCGTGCTCCCACACGACTATTCCGAACACGACGGTGATCCTATCGGAGAACTGTTCCACGCGATGGGCAAGCACAATACGCGAGCCGCCCACATCCACCTCAAGGCGGGAATCGACGACAAGGTCTTCCTCACGACCCAGTTGTTCATGCCCACCTCGACCTTCCTCGAAACAGACTACGTGGAAGGTGCTGTGTCCGACGACCTTATCGTCAAGCTGGAGCCTGACGGAAAAGGCTTCAAAGGCACATTCGACATCATGCTGGACAGGCAGGATGCCCCGGCATGACGTCACCGGGCGCACGTCTGCGCGCTGCCATGGCGACCGGTATGGTGACAGCACCGGGTGCTTGCGATCCTTTCACCGCGCGCCTCATCGCTCGTGCAGGTTTCGATGCCGTGTACCTCGGCGGCAACGCCCTGGGCCTCAGCCTCGCAAAAGGCCAGCCGATCGTCACACTGACCGAAACCGCCGCGCATACGAGTGAGATTGTGCTTGCCACCGATCTGCCCCTGATTGTCGATGCCGGCGCAGGCTTCGGATCGCCGGTTCACGTCCTGCGCACTGTCCGCGAAATCGAGCACGCAGGCGCCGCAGCGCTGCATATCGATGACCAGCCCTATCCCAAAAGCCCCGGCTACCATCGCGGCGACGGTGGTCTCGCGCAAGTGGAAGAAATGGTGAAACGCCTGCGTGCGGCAGTGCAGGCACGGCGCGATCCCGATCTCCTGCTGATCGCGCGAACCGATGCCCTGCGCGTTTCCGGACCTGATGAAGCCGTGGCCCGCGCCCGCGCCTATGCAGCTGCAGGGGCAGACGCGATCATGATCCTCGATCTCGGTCCTGAACAGGCATGCACTATGCAGGCCCAGCTTCCCGGCATTCCCCTTGTCTGGATCGGTGGGGTCGTACCGCCTGTCCCCGAGACACTGGCATTGGCCAAGGCTGGCTTCGCAATCGCCCTATACCCGTTCAACACCATCGCTGCGATTGCAGGCGCCGTTTCCACGCTTTGGGAAACGCTGCGCGATACAGGCCGGATCGACCAGCCCGACGCACTGCTCCGACATATGCGAACCGAACTCGCGGAGATTGCCGGAATGGCCGATTACTGGGATCTTGAAGATGATTTGGCCGGAAAACCTCGCCGAGGCAGCGCACGGAGCGATGGCCAATGATATTACGCCCTCAGTCCAACACGCTGTATGAAGTTGTCGCGGACAAGGCCAGGCAGGCTCCCGATGCGCCGGCCATTTTGCATCCACAGATGACCATGAGTTATGGCGAACTTCTCGCGCAGGCCAGCAGGGCAGGCCGCGCACTCGTCGCCCTTGGCATCAGGCCGGGGGACAGAGTCGCGGCCATGATCGGCAATGCCCCCGAATGGGTAATTGTCGCGCTGGCGGCATCGGCCGCAGGTGCGATATTCGTCCCGCTCAATAGCTGGTACAAGCAGACCGAATTGGCCTGGACACTGCGTCACTGCGGCGTCAACATGGTGATTGCGGTCCGGCGGTTTCTCAAAACCGATTACGGTGCGATGCTGAATGCGATCGTGCCGGAACTGGCCGCCGCCGCGCCAGGGGCGATCGTTTCCCCCACCCTCCCTGAATTGCATACCGTGGTCATGCTGGGCGAGGCTCTGCCCGGCACCATTACGTGGGATGCCTTTCTGCGAGAGGGCAATGCCGCGGGGCTGAGATTGCCACATGTCGATCCTGAAAGCGTCGCCTATGTGCTTTATACATCGGGCAGCACTGCCGACCCTAAAGGGGTAATGCTCCGTCACCGTGGCGTTATCCAGAACGGCTTCGACCTGGGACAACGTCGCGCGATCACTGCGAACGACCGCGTATTTCTCGGCACACCGCTGTTCTATGCCCTGGGAGCGACCAACGCCATGCCTGCGACTTTCACGGCAGGTGCATCGCTCGTACTGATGGATGCCTTCGAGGCGGGCCGCGCGATCGACATAATCGAACGCACGGGCGCAACCGTCTATTATGGCACGGGCAACATGAGCCGGGCGATCATCGATCATGCCGAATACCGGCAGCCCCGCATCGGAACGCTGAAAAAGGGCAATGCGGGCCTTGGCGCGGAATACAAGCGGCTGACACTGGTCGAAATGGGCATTACCGGCGCAGTGCCCGCCTACGGCCTGACTGAAACCTACGGCAATGCTACTGTCGGCGAGGTCGATGATCCGCTGGACGTCAAACTCGCCACCAATGGTCGCGCGCTCCCTGGACAGGAGGTGATCATCGTCGATCCCGAAAGTGGGCGGCCACTCCCCCAAGGGGAGACCGGGCTCGTACTGGTGAGAGGCCACACGACCGCCGGTTATCTCAACAACCCCGAAGAAACGGCCAAGGCCCTGCGACCTGACGGCTTTTTCGATACTGGGGATCTCGGATCTCTCGATGCCGACGGAAGGATGATTTTCCATTCGCGCCTCAAGGATGTGATCAAATCAGGCGGCATCAACATTTCCCCTGTTGAGGTCGAACAGCTGCTGGCCAATCATCCCGATGTGCGGGATGCGCATGTGGTGGGCGTTGCAGATGCCGTCCGCGGTGAACTGATCGTGGCCTTCGTAGATCCGGTGAACCCGATCTCGGAGGACAGCCTCAAGAACTTCGTCAAGGAGAATGCGGCCTCCTTCAAAGTGCCTCATCACATCTTCTTTCGGGGCGAGGCTCAGTTGCCGCGCCTTGCGACGGGCAAGATCGCCAAGGTCAAGCTGGCCGAGGAAGCTCGCGCCGAACTGGGCATTGCCTGATGTTGTCGGGCAAGACCGCCATTGTCGGCGTCGGAGCCAGCAGCTTCGAACGCAATCCCGACAGGTCGGTCCTGACCATGGCCAGCCATGCCTTGTCCCACGCATTGACCGACGCCGGACTGGAACGAGGAGCCATCGATGGGCTGTGCGTCCAGATCGGATCGCCTCGCGGTGCCGACTACGACACCTTGGCGGTAACGCTCGGGCTTGATGTACGTTATGCCAGCCAGACGTGGCCGCATGGGCGTTTCACAGCGACTGTGCTGACTCACGCAGCCATGGCAATTGCGAGCGGCCTTGCCACTCGCGTTGCGTGCATTCTGGCCATGAAGAACAGCGACCTGGGCCGTATCGGCGAGGCGAACAATCCCTTCTTTTTCGAACAATTCCGGGAAAACGGCGGGCCGCATGGCGAAGAAGGCCACATTGGCATGGCATCCCCCGTCGCAGGTGCTGCCATGGTGCTCGATCTCTACTGTCGCACTTACGGCAAGGATCGGGAGCTACTCAGCGCCATTCCGCTAACCTTTCGCGCGCACGCGCGCATGACGCCCGACGCAGTCGCGCGAAACCCGATGACGATGGATGACTACCTTGGCTGCCGCCCCATCATCGATCCCATCCGATTGTTCGATTGTTCGCTGGTCGGCGACGGTGCGATCTGCGTCATCGTCAGCGCCGCCGATCTTACGAATCCGACGCAACGGCCCGTGCGCATTACCGGCGCACAAGGCGTGCGTGCCAGCCGCGAAAGCTTTATTTTCGGACCCTATGGCATGGGTGTCGGCCAACAGTCCGGCAAGCGCCTCACACCAGCCGAAACACGGGGACATTCCGCCTATCGCATGGCCGGAGTGACGCCTGGATCAATCGACGTGCTGGGCGTTTACGACAGCTTCTCCCCGCTCGCACTCTATACTTTCGAAGACTTCGGATTCTGCGACGCCGGTGACGGGCTCGACTGGATACAGAACGGGCGGATCGCTCTCGGCGGCGACATGCCGACCAATCTGAACGGCGGTCAGCTTTCGCACGCCCAGCTCAACGGTTGGGGGCAGGTTCGCGAACTGGTGACGCAATTGCGCGGCGAAGCCGGAGAGCGCCAGGTCGCAAACGCACGCACCGGCCTGTGGGCCACGATCGGCGGTGATGCGCTGGTCATGGAACGGGACTGAAATCCATGCCCGAAACGGCAGAACCAATCATAAACGACCTCAACCGCCCATTCTGGGACGCGGCAGCCGAAGGTCAGCTCATGCTGCCACATTGTGCCGACACCGGCGTGGCATTCTGGCCGCCCGCACCGCTGAGTCCGTTTCTTGACGGTGGGTCCGTAGTCTGGCGACCTGTCGCCGCCGAAGGCTACGTCATGGCCCGGGCTGTCTATCGCCGGGCCTTCCAGCAAGCCTTCGCCCACCTGCTGCCCTACGGCATTGCCATGGTGCACCTTGATTGCGGTGTGCGCTTGCAGGCCCACGTACCCGCGCCAGACATGCCTGGCTCGCCGGTCACGGGAAGCCGGGTGACGATCCGTTTCGATGTCCTGCTGCCCGGCGGAAGAGCGCTGCCGGTCGCGCACGCAATCACCGACTGACACAAGGGAGACAATTGTGGCAAAAACCGTTTTAGTAAGAACCCTCGGCGGCCCCGAGGTGATGGAAATGGTCGATATCGACCCGGGCAAGCCTGGCCCCGGCGAAGTTCTTCTGCGCCAGACTGCGATCGGCGTGAATTTCGCCGACGTCCACTATCGGCGCGGCACTGCGCCGCCACATTCCCAATCCAAACTGCCGATGCCGTTCGCACCTGGTCTGGAAGCAGTCGGCTATATCGAGGCAGTCGGCGAAGGCGTGACGCAGTTCAAGATTGGTGATCGCGTGGGCTACGCCACGGCTTCCTACACATGGGGAGCATATACCGAAGCCCGCCTGTTTCCCGCGGACCGCTGTTTCCCCGTGCCGGACACCATCAGCGACGTCGATGCAGCTGCCCTGCTCTATCGCACCATCACGGTTCAGGGCATGATCCGCCAATGCCACGTGGTCAAGGAAGGCGACACCATCCTGCTGCATGCGGCAGCCGGCGGCGTCGGCTCGATCCTTTCCCAATGGGCCAGCCATCTCGGCGCAACAGTGATTGGCACTGTCAGCGCGCAAAACAAGGTCGAGCGAGCCCTTTCCAACGGTTGTGCGCATGTGATCGTCCACACGGAGGAAGACTTCGTAGCCCGTACTCGCGAGTTGACCGGCGGCAAGGGTGTCGATGTCTGTTATGACGGTGTGGGCATCGCCCTGTTCCACAAATCTTTCGATGCCATCCGTCGTTACGGCTTGATGGTTTCCTTCGGGCAAGCATCCGGCATGATGGAACCAGTCGCCCCCGTGGATCTCCAGCATGAGGGGCTTTACCTGACCAAGTTCAGCGGCGGGACCTACAACGAAGATGTTGGCGAATATCAGGAGCGCGCCCGCGATGTCATGGCAGCGATCGAAGCCGGTGTATTCAAACTCGGCAATCACCTCGTCTATCCGATGTCGGAAGTAAAACAGGCCCACATCGATCTGGAAAGCGGCGGGACAGTTGGTTCCCTCGTCCTTATTCCCTGACCAACAGCCATTTGCTGGAGACTGGAAAAGCAGAGGCCGGCGACATGATGTCACCGGCCTCTCAATGTTTATAGCCCTACTCCTGCCGCGATCAGGCCATCACACCCCAATCGTAGCGCGGGTGGGCAATTTGGGAGAGATGGAAGCGAGCCTGCTCAGGAGGAACCGCTTCCTCGATCTGATCGCCACGCCCCTTGGCAACGTGCTTTCCGAAATTGGCAACCAACGGTCTGCCTCCGCGCTCCAACCAGAGACGAAGCAAGTGCCGTTTTAACTCCGGTTGCCGGTAATCCGTGTAGGATGTGCGACTGTGCAGCGCCGTGTAGTTGAGCAACCACTGGATGTCCCCCGGCCGAAAATCCATTTCCAACGCGAGCCCGGGGGTCAAAAAAATCTCGTCCATTTCATCCAGGAGCTCGATCTGCGCTGCGGTGAGGCGCGGAACTTCAGGATAATCCTGCGCCGAACGGATCATACGCGCTCCCGCGTATATGCTGAATACGCCATCCACCAGTGACGCCATTGGCGAAACATAGAATTTCGCAGGTGCATCGTGGTCCTGTTTTTGCCAATCCCAATACCAGGGTTCAAACAGCAGGGGCACCAAATCCGGCCGGCGGCGCAACAGCTCGTTGTAGATCGTAGCTCCACTGATAAGGATCGACTTGCCGCCCGCCTTCGCCCCTCTCAGACACATGAGTGCCACCACATCGGATGTGTCGGAGTGAAAATTGAGCCTGTCCGTCGTTCGCGATCCGAGCGCCTTGGGATCGTCGGCCGACAGATCCGTAATCGCGATAATATGGTCGAAGGCATCACCCAGCGAATTCTGCTGCATCGGGCGGCCGATATGCAGCCCTAGAATAAAGAAAATCGCTGCTGACAAGGCATCCGAATACAGTTCCGATCGCAATCCGCGCACCAGCACGAAACCATGATCGTTATCCATCGAGTCTTCCCACGCACGGATTGCCTCACCGGTTATTGGCAACGGATATTCGTCAGGATGAACGAACCGCAGGTCAGGGTCGTCGTGAACGAATCTGGTGCCAACCTGCTCCAGCTCTGTGCGTTGTTCATCCGAAAGACGATAGATCCAGCGATCGCTCGTCGCGATCTCATCCCCTCGCCATGCGGCAGGCCCGACAATCGGCTTATAAGTGGTAACGGTAGTCATATCGTCTTCGCTCCCGAACAAGCATTCGAATAAGGGCTAGGCTGTTTTTTGTTCCAGCGGCTTGCCCATCGCGAGCCAAGCATGAGCTCGATAGCGGCCCAGCAGCACCAGCATCCCCCCGGCAACCATCATGACGGCCAGCAACAAAATCGCGATCGCTGGCATGGTGAAACCGGCCCCGATAAGTGCCCCCCCGGCAAGAGTCCCCACCCCCCCGCCAACAAGCCTTGAAATCCCGGTGATCCAGCCCGATGCGGTGGCCCGCATGTGTGGGGGATAGGAAGTCACCGTCAGCGCCTGCGAACCCGAAAATGCGCCATCCACGAAGAAGAACATGCACATTACGCTCGGCAGGATCAGCAAGGGCATGGAAAACCCGACGGCAAGCAGCCCGAACGCCAGCGAGCCACAGAAAAACGCGATCGAGAGCACAGTTACGAGGCCCCTGCGATCCATTTGCCAGCCGATGACAATGCAACCGATAATGCTCGCAATCTTGCCGATCGCCGCGATCGACGCGGCGGATCCGATCGCGAACCCCTGATTCATCAGCATGGTCGGCAACCAATATGCCATGAGCAGTTCGACAGCATAAATACTGCAAACGACGAACAGCGTCATGAGCGTGGTGGCCCTGTACGTTGGAGACAAAAGCAGCAACGGGCTAACCTTCTGGGCAACCCCACCCACTTTCCCGGCATCCGCGGGCAGATCGTCCAGCGACAAACCTATCTGCCCGAGCGACGTAACAGTCTGCGGCTCATTTCTGCGGTTTCTGACCAGGAACTGCGGAGATTCAGGCAACATCAGGTAGATCAGCACGGCCCAAAGCGCGGAAATGGCCGCCAGACTGAACATCAACACACGCCATCCGAAATGCGGAATGATCGCCGCCGACGTGAAGCCGGAAAACACGTACCCGAGGGCAACCCCCGCAGTGACGATCATGATGAGAAGAGCCCGGTACTTCTTCGGTGCAAAGTCCGCCGCGAGGGCGAAAGTCGTCGGGACTGCGGCACCGAAGGCAAGGCCCACTACAAAGCGCACGATCATGAGACCCCACGCCGTGTCAATCAGCGGTGTGACCAGAGTGCATAAAACCATGACGAGATTCGAGAGCAGCAATACCGGCCTGCGTCCCAACCTGTCAGACAGGGGCGCCACCCCCACTGCGCCGATCAGCGAAGCGACAACAGTCGCTGCGTAAATCATACCGAGTACAGGGGCGGACAGATTGAACTCGTCTCTGATCAGCGGGCCGACATAGGAAATGACATTATTGTCCATCCCCTCGAAAACCATCAGCAAGGTGCAGAAGATCGGCACTCTGAGAAGCACCCCCCGCAAGGGCAGGGAATCTATCCTCTGGCAAATCGTTTCGTCCGTCGTGCCACTCATCGTTTCAGAACTCCGCATGCCGTTTATGCCTTCGCTCACAGTTCATGAAATCGGGGCGGGGTCATCGAAGCCAATCGTTTCGCTGACCCCGCCCCATCTACCCATATCGAGCAAAAGAGCCGCAATCCGCTGATTGGCCATCATGACGGCATCCGTGCCGAGCAGGAGGTTGAGCGGGGGATTTCCAGCATCGACTGCGAGCAGGATAGCCCGTGCCGCCTTTTGCGGATCGCCCGGCTGTTTCCCGTCGCTGCGCGCCAGCGCTCGCCGTGCAAAATGGGCGCCGTCTGCATAATCGTCGATCATCTGCCGGGACGTTCCGAGTGACCTTCCGTTGAAGTCCGTCCTGAGACTCCCCGGCTGGACGTTCGTCACTTTTATGCCGAAAGGTTCCACTTCCTGCGCCAAGGCCTGGCCCAGACCTTCCAAGGCAAATTTGGAGGCACAATAAACACCTGTGCCCGACCATGGCTTGAAACCGGAAATCGAGGTGACATTGACCACGTGTCCGTCGCCCTGCCTGCGCATATGCGGCAAAACGGCCTGGATCATCGCGACAGGAACCATGAAGTTCAATTCGAAGAGATCCCGTATTTCCGCAGGGCTCGCTTCCTCGACCGCAGCAGTGAAACCACGGCCGGCATTATTCACCAGAACATCGACCTGCCCCAGCAGATCGAGAGCACCGGCAACGACGTCTCCCGGTGCATCATTTTCCATAAGATCGGTAACAATCGCCCGGGCGCCTGGAACATCGCGTTCAAATATTTCCGCGTCCTGCCGATTCCGCACTGTCCCCACGACAGAGCGGCCTTGTAGCGCGGCTTCCCGGGCAACAGCCCTGCCCAAACCGGAACTCACGCCGGTAATCAGCCAGTTTCTTTTCGATCGCCTATTCGTGTCCATTCGATATCCGCCATGAGAGAAGCCGCCTGCAGGCATATGAGGCCGCCCGCCAAGCGGACGGCCTCTCCCCCCCGGGTCAGAACTTGTAACCCAGCGTAATTCGCCATTCCCTTCCCGACCCCGGCACGGTCACAACATTGGCAGTCGATTCAGATCCGGGCTGATAATATTTCTTATCGAAGAGGTTGGTCACATTTCCAGAAATGGTGAAACCTTCTTTTTTATAATAAATTGAAGCATTTATAACAGTGTAAGAAGGGAACTTCACTGGGTCGACCGGAAGCAATGTCTGCGTTTTTCCGGTATGGATTACACCAGCAGTACCGCCCACTTCACCCCAATCATACGTATCACTCGTATAACTGCCGAAGAAACTGACGATGGTCTTTGGAATCAACGTGTACCTGTAAATCAGGTCCGGATAGAGTGTGCTGTACTTGGTACGGTAATTCTGCCCGTATCCGTCGGCATTGGGGACACCAGCATATTCGGGTGGGAGATAGGTGTTCGACGTGTCCCCAATAGTCCAGGTCTTCTGGATGTTGCCGGCCCCGGTGAAGCTGAAATGCTTGTTCGCAACCAGACGGAATTCGCCTTCCCAACCCTTTGAGTGGGTCTGGATGCTGGTATCGGTCAGCGGATCGTTCCGCCGGCGACGTTGATCGTAATAGGCCACCGAGCCGATCAGCTTGCCCTGCAACATTTCGAACTTCACGCCGGCCTCGGTCAGCTTGGAAGCCGAAAGCCAGTTCTGGTTCGCGATCTGCCCAGGCTGGATATCGCCAGCCTGATTACTTTCGAACGCAGTCGCCTGAGCATGCGTAATGTAGGGCATGAGACCGAACGGCGCATGATAGGTAATGCTGGCGCTATAGGTCCAATCCCCCTTCTTGTCGGAGAATGTCTCACCCCTGACAGCCGGTGAATAGACGATTGTCCCTTCATCCCGCGAGCGTACCTTGAACTTGTCGTAACGACCGCCAAGAAGGATATTCAGGCGCTTCAGAGCCGTAATGTTCAACATTCCGAACAGCCCCGCGTCCTTCGTCCGACTATAGACCTGGGTTTCGAAACTCTGCCCGATATTGCCCGGTTCTTCGCTGAAAGGATCGTCGAAGGTGTCGGTCGGCGTGGCGCCAAAAATGATATCCCGACGGTCGACACTGACGAAGCCGCCAAGATAGGATTCCTTCTTCACCGCACCGATCGTGCGATAGGACGCTCCAAACACCGTATCGACCTTGAGATTCTCGGAAAAGTCGAACGGCTGGCGGAATGTCAGACGGATTTCCTGCGCCGTGGCCCGGTAGGAGGCCGGGAAGCCGTAACTGAAGTACCTGTCGTTCTTGATCTTGTCCGCGAAGTAGCTGAGGCTCAACTTACCATCACCCAGTTCCTTGGACATGTCCGCGAAGTAGGTCTGGGTCGTCGTATTGTTGAAATCCCTGTCGCTGATCGAAGTCGTACGGTGGTCCAGCTTGGCAGTCCCGACACCTTCGTCCAGAGTACCCCGATCCGAAATAGGCGCGGGATCGACTCCATTCCAGTTGTTGTGGAATGAACTGGGCGTCGATTCATTAGGCGTCAGGCGACCGTTGCCATCGAGATCGATCAGCGACGTGTCGCGACCCGTATTGTAAATACCGTCATCGACGAGTTCCTGGGTCAGGCGATTGACGAAAACCTGGATAAAACCCTTGGAATGGTAGATCAAACCGCTTCCCGAAAGGGTGAAACCACCGCCAAGATCGAATGACCCGTCGAGCTGATAGAGCTGATAGCGGGGATTCATGCCCCGGAAGTAGCTGTGGGAATCGTCGACTTCGACATAACCGCTGATCCCGCCTTGCACTTCGCCCAGATTGACCGGTGCGCCCAGCAGGAGCGTAGCATTCTTTTTCGAATAGCTGCCGCCCGTAACCGTGACTTCCCCAGTCAGCCCATCGATGTAACCGCGTTCATTGCGCGCCGATTTCGGCGTGTAGTTGAGAAAGCCGCCAACGCGCCCCGGACCATAGATGGGTGATGGCGGACCGCGAACGATCTCAACCGACGAAGCGCCCCCCAACGGGGTCGAATAAGTCGCGAAATTCGGCAAGCGCTGGAAACCGCGATAATAGTTGTCCGACATCGTGCCGCGCAGATTGATCGAGCCCGGAATGCCAAACCAGCTGGCCGTCCCCCCACCTGGGGCGACCGCAACCAGATCCGTCACGGTCTTGATTCCATAACGCTCCAGCGTGGTGTCGCTTGCCACGCTCGCTGCGCGCGGCGTTTCCAGCAACGACATTCCCAAACCAAAAATCGTATCCGACGGCTGCCGTTCCAGAAGGCCGACGCGATCTGCCGTTACCACGATCATATCGGCGTTCGCTGCTTCCGATGTATCCGTGCTGGCCGCATCATGCTCCGTCGGAGCATCTTTTTGTTGCGCGCTATCCTGCGCCAATACGGGTTGTGCAATCGCTGTAAGGGATACTCCCATCAGCAGGCGCGTCATTATCTTGGTCATAGTGCCCCCTCGGTCTGTGGCAATAAAACCTTGCGACCCTATTGGGTTCTTTGGCGTCCTCCCGATTCCTCAAAGCTATAGAAAATTCGCGTGAGAGCTTTGGACCTAACTACCCGACTTCTTATATCTCACGACCTGTCAAAGGGGGCGAAACTACAGCCAATGCTGTCGCTGAACTGTAACAACCCACTGACATATATGCTCCAATTGAGTTCTTTCGATCCAGTCTCGGCACACAATAGATTAAACTCATGCTTTCGCTGCGTTCTCATGCGTCAGCCGCTCAACCCTGGCCGTGAGCAGCCGCTGACGGCACGAGAGACTTGCGATTCGCTTGGTTAGGCCTGCCCGAAATCACTCATGGAAACCTCATGGAGCAAGGCCTGCTGATCCAGAAAGCGCTGGAGGTTCTCCATGAACAGATCCCCGTTGCGGGGAACAACGCCCGAGCCGGCCGACGAACCGTGTGCTGTCACCGCGACATGGGGATGCGACCAGAATGGATTGTCTTCGGGTAAAGGCTCGGTCGCGAATACATCGAGTATGGCATGAGCCGGCACACCGGAATCAAGTGCGGCCAACAGAGCAGATTCATCGACCAATCCGCCACGCCCTACATTCACCAATACCGATCCGGCTTTCATGGCACCGAAAAATGCCTCGCCCGCAAAGCCTCTGGTGGAAGCATCCAGAGGCATGGCCAAGACCACCACATCAGCATCCAGCAACCTCGTGTGCGCCTCCGCCACTGTCACCACGTGATCCGCGTCCTCGCAGGGTTTGATGCTGCGGCGAACCGCAGTGATTTGCGCGCCGAACCCCCGCGCACGCCGCGCCACCGCCTTGCCAATTGCGCCAAAGCCGTAAATCAACCACGACGTTCCACCCAGTTCGCGAAAAGGCAAGCGCCGCCATTCGCCATCCTCCTGCGCTTTCCTCCGCACTGGCCCTTGCTGGAAATGATCTAGCACACCGGCAAGAACGAAATCGCCGATAGCCGGGGCCTGGACATGACTGGATGTCAGACGAACGCCCCTCTCACACAATTTCCGGAAAAGCGGGTTATCCAGACCTGCGGCCGAACTTTGCACCCAGCGTAGAGACGATGCCCCCAGCAAGGCCTCCGTGAAGGCAGGTGCCGCCCCCGACCCGAAAAGCCGGGGACAGAACCACCCAAGCTCGGCATCCCCTGCTCCTGCCCCCTGTTCATCGACCACCACTGGAGTGAGCGGAATACCAAGCCCTTCCAGCCTGTGCTTGATCGCGCGATAGGACGGTTCATAGATCAGCAGCCGCGGCGGTTTTGGCGTATGCGTCATGGGGTTGCTCCATTGCCTGTTCCCCAGGCTTTACGGCTCGACATGAGCTGAGAACAATGGCTGCGGGCAGGGGGCCACGCCGGGGCACAAGAATTGGGGAAATCGGGACCAAGGGAAGTCCGGCCTCTCGCCCGCAGGACTGCTAAAACCCCTCTGTTTTCCAGATATTCAGGAGCATTCCATATGGATTACAGACGTCTCGGATCATCAGGCCTGATGGTATCGAAGCTGGCCATGGGCACCATGACATTCGGCGGCAAGAGCAATTTCGCCAAAGTCGGTGCGGTCGACCTCGAAACAGCGCGTCGACACGTCGACATCTGCCTCGATGCCGGTATAAACCTGATCGACACTGCCAATATCTACTCTGACGGGGCTTCGGAAGAGATCATCGGCGACATCTTCGCCGATGGCAAACGGCAGGACATCCTGCTCGCGACGAAAGCCCGGTTTCGAACAGGCCCACAAATCAACGATGCCGGCCTGTCGCGCCATCACCTGATCCGCGCATGCGAAGACAGCTTGCGGCGGCTGCGCACCGACGTGATCGACCTCTATCAGGTCCACCAGTGGGATGGCCTGACCCCGTTGGAAGAAGTCGTGGAAGCGCTGGACACGCTCATACGGCAAGGCAAGGTGCGCTATGTCGGCTGCTCGAACTTCTCTGCATGGCATATCATGAAAGCACTAGGCATCGCGGAACGCGAGATGCGTCAGCGCTTCGTGTCGCTCCAGCTCCACTATTCGCTCGAAGCACGCGAGGCGGAGTTCGAACTGATGCCGCTTTCAATCGATCAAGGTCTGGGCATGTTGATCTGGAGCCCTCTTGCCGGAGGGCTCTTGTCAGGAAAGCACACGCGGGACAGCGGCCCCAGCCCGCGTCAACTTGCCGGTTGGGGGGAACCCCCGATTTACGATGCTGACCACTTGTGGGACATTGTCGATGTCATTCGCAAAATCGCGCAAAATCGCGACGTTTCAGGCGCAACGGTAGCTCTCGCATGGTTACTCGCCCGCCCCGGCGTAACGTCAGTTATTATTGGCGCGCGCACCGAAACGCAGTTCGCCGACAATATTGCCGCCGCTGATCTCGTGCTCGACGAGCAGGAAATGGCAATGCTGGAAAGAGTCAGCCGCAAGCCGCTGCCCTATCCCTACTGGCATCAGGCCAAGACCGCTTCCGACCGGCTCGGCCCTGCGGATCTGGCCATGCTCTCTCCCTACCTTCCATGGCCAGAAGGACAGTGACAAAAAAAGGGGGCGCCGGATACCGTCGCCCCCTTTTTGATTCATGGCCCGGAAGCGGGCCATGGCTATCGGCCTACACCTCAATAGCCCCAGTCAATACGGGGAATTGCCGCCTGCGTGATGTGGAAGCGTTGCTTTTCCAAAGGTACTTCCTGACCGCGCGTCTCGCCCCGGCCCTTTACGACATGCCTGCCGAAATTCGGAACCAGCGGGCGCGGTGTATCGCGTTTCAACCAAAGCCGCAGGAGATGCCGCCGCAATTCCGGTTCAGGGGCATCCTTGAAGGCCTTGCGGTTATGCAGCGCCGCATAGTTCAGCACCCACTGCATGTCGCCCTGGCGGAAATCCATATGCAGCGCCACACCCGGTTCGAGACAAATCGCATCGATAAGGTCCATCAATTCGACCTGTTCCGCCGTCAGGCGAGGGATTTCGGGGTACATATCCTGTGCCCTGCGAATGATCGCATTTCCCAAATAGGCACTGAATACCCCATCCACGTAGCTCAGCATCGGCGAAGTGTATGTGTTCGCCGGCGCATCGGGGTCCTGTTGCCTCCAATCGAAATGCCAGGGCTCGAACAGGAGCGAGACAAGATCGGGCCTGCGCGCCAATACCTCGTTGTAAAGAGTCGCCGGGCTCACCAGACTCGATTCGCCCCCTTCCATCGCAGGGTGGAGGCACAGCAGTGAAACCACGTCGGAACTGTCGCTATGATACGTCAGCCCGTCACGAATGCGTAGCGAGCTTGCTGTCATGTATTTCTTGTCAGACGTGGCGCGGATATGCTGCACCATGTCGCCGACCTCGTTTTGGCGCATGGGCTGCCCCAGATGCAGCCCGAGCACGAAGTAAATCGACGCCGAAAGGGCGTTCGAATAGCGGTTGCAACGCAACCCCCGCACAAGCACGAAGCCTCGGCCACGATCGAGGGCTTCACCCCATGCGGCTATCGCCGGTGTACACACTGGAAGAGGATAATCCTGCGCCTGGACAGTCCTCAAGTCCGGATCTTCATCAAGGAACCGGCTGCCAACCGTTTCCAGTTCAGAAAGCTCGTCCGCAGTGAGAACATAGATCCATTCATCGCTCTTTTCGAGTTCGTCACCACGCCAGGCGACCGGAGCCGGGATCGGCTTGAACTTTACCGTATCGAGCATAAGCTTACCTTCCTTTTCAATCTGGCCGCTTCTCAACCGGGATAGGCAGGACCTTCCCCCGCACCGCTTGCTATGATCGCATCGCCGATCCGGCGAAGATCATCCTCGTCGAGCGTAAGCTGTGCCGCCGCTATCCAGCCATCAACCTGTTCAGGACTGCGCGCGCCGACAATCGCGCCAGACACCGCTGGCCAAGCCAAGGTCCAGGCGATTGCTACTGCGCCAATCGAAGTGCCATGCCGTTCCGCGACAGGCACCATAGCGCCCACTACAGCAAGGTTTCTTGCGAATGCCTCGCCCGTGAAATCGGGATGGCGGGAACGCCAGTCGCTGGATGGCAATGCCGCCACCCGCTCCGCATTAAAGCGGCCTGTGAGCAGGCCTGACTGCATGGGGCTATAGACAATCACTCCGGTTTCATGCGCGGCGCACCACGGCAGCACCTGCTCAGCCGCGCCCCGGTGAATAGCGGACAAACCCGGTTGCAGGGTGTCTACATGCCCGAGCCGCTCCGCCCGCTCGCAGAGCACCGCGTCATGATTGGACAGACCGATAGCCCTCACCTTGCCCTCCGCCTTGAGGTCAAGCAGCGCCTGCCAGTATTCCTCGATTTCGGAACCGTCTTCTGCGGGCCAATGCATCTGGAACAGATCAATCACGTCCACACCCAAGCGGCGCAGAGAAGCTTCGCATTCGGCACGAATGCTGTCGCGCCGTCCGATCCGGAATTTGGAATTGCGGTCTTGCGGATCCCACACCTGGCCGCACTTGGTAAAGATATATGGCTTCCTGTCCGCCGGGATATCGCGCACCGCACGGGCCACCACTTCTTCAGAATGGCCAAGCCCATAAATCGCCGCCGTGTCGATCCAGTTCACCCCGCGCTCCACCGCATGGCGGATGGCGGAAACCGACGCATCATCGTCTTGCGGTCCCCAACCCACTGCCCAGTCCGGTCCGCCGATTGCCCAGGCGCCAAGGCCCACGCGCGTAATCGTCATGTCCGTCTTGCCCAGCTGTCTGGTCGGTAATTCTGTGTCGAGTGTTTGCATGTGCGAAGAGTGACTCGCGACAATTAATCATTCAAACGCAAGATCGAGATAGAATTAATCTTCAAATCAGATAAATTGAGCAGCCACGATGGACCTCAGGCAACTTCAGCACTTCATGGCTGTGGCGCAGGAACGCCATTTCACCCGCGCCGCGCGACGGCTGCATATCGTCCAATCAGCCCTGTCTGCTTCCATTGCTTCGCTCGAAAGCGAATTGGGAACGCGGCTGTTCCATCGCACCACCAGGCAGGTTCATCTCACGACAGCAGGGGAAACCCTGTACGAAAAGGCCGGGGCAGCCCTCGCCGCAGTGCGCGAAGCAGAACAGGCCGTACGCAATACCGACGCTCTCCTTACCGGCAGCCTCATGATCGGATCGGTCCAGAGCCTGCCATCGTTTATCGATCTCCCTACCTTGCTGACCGAATTCCACGCGCGTCACCCAGGCGTAGAAGTGCGCCTTCGCCAAGGCAGCCGGATCAACATGCCGGAGTTGGTCCTGAGCGGCGAACTCGACATGGCCTTTATTCCAGCGATGCCTGTGCCTGCCCGCCTGATGCAGCGAGTCATCGTCGATGACGAGATGGTATTGATCTGTTCCCGCAATCATCATCTGGCTCAGCGGCTGAGGGTCGATATCCGACAACTGGCGGAGGAAAACTTCGTCGACTTCCAGCCCAACTGGGGCACGCGCGTGCTTGTCGATGAACAGATGGCTAGGCTTGGTCTCAGCCGGCACACCCTGTTCGAAGTCAACGATCTGCCCACCATCCGCGCCCTTGTCGCCAGAGGGCTCGGCGTCGCGCTGGTGCCTAGAGGCAACGTCGACAGTACCGACCAGACAGTGCACACTTTATCCTTGTCCGGTTCGACCATGCGATGGCGCATTATTGCCCTCCATCGCAAGGATGGCGGTCGTGCGGTCGAAGCCTTCCTGTCACTGCCATCGCTGCGCTCGACCGAAATGGATGGGCAATAGCCTTCTGATTAGGGGCCAACCACGCTGCGCAATGTCGAAAAGTGCAGCGGAACATGCGCCTTGCTCCAGTCATTCCGGAAAACGGCTCCATGTGCCGACGCCTGCGTTGCCGTCATAGTACGACATGGAGAGGTCAACATTCGGCGAGGCAAAGATGGGCTCTCCTGGAGATAGAATGACAGGTTCCGAAACCGTAGAAGTTCGCACACTGCTTGAGGATTTGCCCTTGCGGGGCGTGTTGCTGCGAGTTCCGGTCATCTGCGTCATGCTGATGTTTGTCGAAGGCATCGATGCCTTCGGAATTGGCTTCATCGGACCATTTCTTGCCAAGGAATTGGCGCTGTCGACCGACGATCTCGGGACAATTTTCACCGGGACGGTCGTGGCTTCGCTCATCGGGGCCACACTGCTGGCACCGTTGTCCGATCGCTTTGGACGCCGCACTTTGTTGCTCTGGACTTCAAGTGTGATGGTCCCGACCACTCTTCTCACCGCACATGCGCCAAACTTCGCAACGCTTTTCGCACTTCGCTTCGTAATTGGGGCTGCTTTCGGTGCGGCACTGCCAACGGCCATCGCTTTGGTTGCCGATTATGCGCCGACAAACAGGAAATCACTGCTGCTCATGCTTCTCAACGCAGGCATAGGCGCCGGTGTGGTGGTTGCCGGATACTGTGCTGCGGTGATGATCCCCGTTCTGGGTTGGCAATCACTTCTCTATGCAAGCGCCCTTGTTTCCGTGATCGCCGCATTTTTCGCATGGGTCTGGATACCGGAATCCCTGCAGCACTTGCTACGCACAGGCCGCGAGGGCGAGGCTATCGCGTTGCTCGGCAAGATCGCAAACCGCCCCTTGCCCGCTCGGCTCGTCTGTGAAGAAGCAGAGCATCTGGACAAGGCCAATCCGGTCGCACTGTTCCGGGCAAACATTCTCATGACGACCGTACTGCTGTGGACGCTGTCCTCGATGAGCTACGTGATCGTCAACTTTACCAGCTACTGGCTGCCGACCGTGATGTTGAATGCCGGTGCAGACATCACTCTTGCCGGCGTCACCATTTCGACAGGCAAGCTTTGCGGAATAGCCGGGATATTCGCCGTCGGCTGGCTGGCCGACCACTTTGGCTTGTCGAAAATAGTCACAGCCAATTTCCTCCTCACGGGGGTTCTGGTTCTCCTGATCGCAAGCAACCCGCCGCCTGCAGTCGCAGTGGCCTTGCTGCTCGCAGCTATGACATTCAATGGTGCGAACGTTTCCGGAGGCCAAGCCCTGATCGCAACATCCTACCCCTCCCAGCTGAGAGCAACAGCATTCGGATGGATCAGCGGCTTCGCCAGGCTAATTGGCGGAGGCTTTGGGACACTGGTGGGTGGCTGGATCATCGCAGCTGGCTGGACATTCGATCGGATCGCCTTGCTCATGGGCTCCACACTGCTGATCAATGCCGTAGTGGTGCAACTGCTTTTCCGCAGCCAAGGCAACACACCGCAAGCCGAGGAAGAGCGAGCTCACCCGCCAGTTCAACCCTGCAAGAGCTAGAACAAGCCAGCATACCGGGCCAGCTTACGGATCGGCGCACAGCACAATCTCGTCGGCTTGTTCAGGCCATATACCTTTGTCTCTACCACAATACGGGCAAAAGGCCGCGCCTCCACGGCACTGTTATCCGGGGCGGTCGCCCCAGTTCAGCCTGGGAACAGCCGCCTGCATAATGTGGAACTTCTGCTGCTCTACCGGCACTTCCTCATCACGCGCTTCCTGGCGACCGCGCACCACATGACGACCAAAGTTCGGAACCAGCGGACGCGGCTCCTCGCGCTTCAGCCAGAGACGTATCAGATGACGGCGGCGTTCCGGTTCGGGATAATCCTCAAACGCAGTACGTGTATGCAGTGCAGCATAGTTAAGGAGCCACTGCATATCGCCGGGACGAAAATCCATGTGCAAAGCGACCCCCGGTTCCAGGCAAAGTGCTTCCAGAAGGTCCAACAGTTCAAGTTGCGCGTTCGTCAGACGCGGGACTTCCGGATATCGTTGCGCGGTGCGGATGATCTTCACGCCCAGATAGGCTGAAAAAACGCCGTCGACATAACTGACAATCGGGGTCGCATAAGTGTTGGCAGGTGCGTTCGGATCCTGTCGGCGCCAGTCATTGTGCCACGGTTCGAACAGCAGCGGAGCAAGGTCAGGCCTACGCTTGAGAACTTCGTTATAAAGCGTCGCCGCGCTGACAAGGCTCGATGCCCCGCCCTCTTTCGCCGGACACAGGCACATTAGAGAGACGATGTCCGAGCTGTCGGAATGGTAGGCAAGTCCATCCCGAATACGCAGGCTGATCGAGTCGGGATCGTTATACTTGAGGTCCGACGTTCCGATGACATGCTGCAACATGTCGCCCACCTCGTTTTGCCGCATGGGCTGGCCGAGGTGGAGCCCGATCACGAAGAAAATAGCAGCACTCAGGGCGTCGGAATAGTATTGCGTCCGCAACCCCCGCACCAGAACGAAGCCACGTCCGCGATCCATATCCCGGCCCCATTTTTCAAGACCGGCCGTACAGATGGGGAGTGGATACTCCCCGGCCGTCACGGTCCTCAGGTCGGGATCTTCGTCGAGAAAGCGCTTACCCGCTTCCTCCAATTCGGCGATCTCGTCCGGGTTGAGCAGATAAATCCAGTCCGTCCGGCCCGCCAACTCATCCCCACGCCACGCAATGGGGGCTGGCACGGGCTTCAAATCTGCAACGTCAAGCATCCCTGAACCTTTCTTCAGTTGTGCGAATGCGGCCGGGTAACTCCTCGGCCGCAAACAGCACCATGGCACCGACGTGCCGAACGAAACGGTGCCCTGCCCCTCTCGGGCAGGGCCGCCGGGATCATTAGAACTGGGCTGCGATACGCAGATGGAACGACCGGGCGACACCGGGCAAGGCTGCGACTTCGCTGTAGGCGTCCTGCCCCAGATAGAAGTAGGTCTTGTCGGTCAGGTTCTCGACGGAGAAATCGACGGTGTACCTGTCGAAGGTATAGCTGAGCGAAGCTCTCGCCGTGACATAGTCCGGCACAACCACCGCACCGGGGGCAATGCCGCTTGTCTTGCCCACATATGTGATGCCACCACTGGCCTTAAGCCCGAACGGGAACTTGTAAGTTGCAAACAGGCTCGCGGTTTCCTTCGGCAAGACGCTGTCGATGTAGGAACCGTTTGCGCCCGTGAACGTGGAGGATGAGCCCGTCCATTCCGCCGCGTAGATGTCTTCACCTGGAAGACCCAGCTGCGCCGCATTGAGGAGGATGGTCGCCGATCCAATTCGCTTGGTTTCCTGCAACGCGCCTGTCGCAAGCAAACTCAGGGCGGGTGTGACCTGCATACGGATTTCAGCTTCCAGCCCCTTGCTGCGGGCCTGGTTGATCACGCCCGACAGCGCGTCGCGCTGCAGCCGCTTCATCTTGTAACCTGCAAGGCTGAGGAACAGCCTGCCACCCATCAGCGAGCCCTTGATGCCCACTTCCTTGAGCTCCGACGGAGAAAGGAACTTCTTGCCGATTATCAATGCTGGATCGACACCGCCGCCCTTGTTCGTTTCGAGGCTGCGGGTCTTCGCGTAGGTGACGTATGGAATAAAACCGAAAGGCAGTTCATAATTGAAACTGGCCTGCCAGCTGATCGGCGCACTCGACCCGTAGTAATCCGTATTCAAGGCGCCGCCGAATGTCACCAGGCCATCGTTGCGCGACCGAATGTTATAGTCGTCCCAGCGCAATCCACCCTGAATATGCGCACGGTCAAACAGCGTGATATCGCCATTGATGAACGCACCGACACTCTTGATCCGGCTGTAATAGGCGAAATCCCATACATTGCCTGCGGGATTGAGATACTGATCGTTGATGATCATGTCGGCGGTCGGATCGGCCGACAAGTCGTTGCGATCCCAGATCACATAGCGGCGGCCATAGTTCTGATAATCGTATATCTCATAGTCGCGATAATTGCCGCCGACTATCGCCTGAATGCCGAAGCCATCACCCAGATCGCGTTTGAAGAAATAGGATAGCCGCACTTCCTTGACGTTGCCGTCCGCCGCAGTGGACGAACCGGCAGCGCTGAACATGTCATTCTTGAGATCTTCGTAAAAGCCCTGAAGCTTGACCTGATCGCCGCTGTCGAACGTGTGGATCAGATCGAGATAAGCCGTGAATACCTTGTTGTCGTTGAAATCCAACGGAGATGTATGAAGATTCCGGCGTGACAACTTGACGTAATGAACAGTGTCGGGATCGAGACGCGTCAGATCGCTGACCGTGCCGCGCGGCAAGTCGGTGGCGAAGCTGGTGCTCTGCCGCAAGGTATTGATGTAGGGTTGCATGTCCTCCGGCATGAGCGACTGCGCGCCATCCGGAGCAAGGTTTACCAGCGGCGAACCTGCCAGATATGTTCCGTGGTCGATCAAGTCCTGCGTCAATCGGTTCCACCCTGGAGAAGCGAGATGGCCTGACTGGTCGAGATAACGACCACCGATCGTCATCTCGGTGCCCCCTCCGAGATCCATCGAATACCCGACCTGCACTTCCTTGTCGTCCGGGCTGAAATCGCGGAAATAGCTGTCCGAATTGTTGTAGTAGACATACGCGTAAATTGCCGCGTCCAGATCGCCAATCTGGAAAGGAAGCCCGCCTTCAATCGTCGCCTTGCGCTCCCCGTAAGAACCGATCTGCAAGGTAACGAGTCCTTTCGGTTCGGTCGTCCCTTTCAGCGAAGTCGCAATGTCGGTCTTGGGCGTCAGGTTCAGCATTCCGCCGATCTTGCCTGCACCATAGTTCGGGCTAACCGGGCCCCGGACGAGTTCGAGCCCACTGATGCTCTCAGTCGGCGTTTCGTAGTAGCCGAGATTGTTGATGCCCTTGAAACCCCGGTAATAACTGTCTGCGACATTGCCGCGAACCTGCACGGCGCCAGCGACACCGAAGTAGGCCGCGGTGAACGTGCCAGGCGCGACTGCCGTAAGGTCATGGATCGAACGAACCTGGACATCCTTGAGTAACGCAGAGTCGATTGTGGTCACCGAGCGCGGAATGTCGACAATATCCTGTTCAAGCCCCGAAACTGTTGCGGTTGGGCGAACGTTCGTAATGCCCAGCCGCCTGCCGGTCACAACAATGGCCTGAAGAGCAGTGTCGTCACGAACGGTTTCCTGGGCGCTGGTCTTGCCGTCTTCGGTGGATGGATCTTCCTGAGCATGGGCTGGCAGCGCTCCTAGCATGGCGATGCTGGATGCGCAGGCGAGCAGATGTTTGGTCAAACGCATGTGCAAATTTACCTCCCTGATGCAGGCGCCAGGATTGCTGAAAAGCGAGACAAGTCCGCCTTACCTCGAACCCTGGAAAGCGCTGTTGCAACGAAAGTGTAACGGAGGTCCGCTCAATCCACGTTGACTCATTGACCCGATTAGTTGGCCTGATCCGCCATTTTTTGCTGCAATGCAGTATGGCAGGGCAGTCGAGCAGGTGGGGTCGCTTTACGCTCCCCCTCAAAGACTCTTCAATACCTCAAAATCCCCAAAAATCTGTCAGTTCAATTAAAACCCAATCATCCAGGGAAATTGGAAGTCAGCATGGGCAGCATCATTTCCCACCGCCCAATGTCTGGTGAAATCATGAAAAATGCTGCGGCTGCGATAGCATCGCTCACCGTTACCCAAACCCCGGTTCCTCGACACCGATCGCGCAGGCCCGGGAGTTAAAAAAAGCCTCCCGGAAATGATTTCCCGGGAGGCAAGGCTCGCTTACGTTTTGATATGCTGCAACCAGGTCACAAACCCCACTCACGGCGAGGATAGCAGACTTGGGAAATACGGTTACGCAAGTCTTCATCCGAAACAGTCAAACCGACTTTTCTCGCGACGAAGGGCTTGCCAAATCCCGGTGTCAAAGGCCGATGAACATCCCGCTTGAGCCAAAGCCGCAAGAGATGCCGCTTGCGCTCTGGCTGCTCAAAATCACGATAGCCTGAGCGCGAATGAAGAGCTGCGTAGTTCAGCAACCACTGGATATCGCCGGGCCGGAAATCCATCGTCACCGGCAGCCCAGGTTCCAGAAATATCTCGTCCAGCAAGTCCAGCAGTTCATACTGCTGCGGCGTCATACGCGGCACTTCCGGATAATCCTGAGCGGAACGGATCATGTTGGATCCCGCATACATGCTGAAGACCCCATCGACGAACGAAACCATGGGCGACGAATAATAGCGTGCCGGGGCGTCATGATCCTGCCGATACCAGTCATAATGCCAGGTTTCGTAAAGCAACGGGGCAAGGTCTGGGCGGCGGCGCACGACTTCGTTGTAGATTGTCACCCCGCTGATCAGGATCGACGCCCCGCCCTCACGAGCGCCACGCAGGCACATGAGGCCAACGACATCGCTACTGTCCGAATGAAAGTTGAGACGATCGCGTGTCCGACTGGGGAGCGCACTAGGATCGTCCATAGTCTTGTCGCTGGTTGCAACAACGTGGTCGAACAAGTCACCGAATTGATTTTGCGCCATTGGTCTTCCCAGGTGGAGACCTAGCAGAAAGAAAATCGCGGCACTCAATGCATCCGAATAGAGTTCCGACCGTAGCCCCCGGACAAGGACGAAACCTCGCCCCCGATCCATATCGTGCATCCAGGCCACCAATGCGGACGCCGTTACCGGCAACGGATAACGGTCTGCGGTAACAGTGCGCAGGTCTGGATCGTCCATCAGGAATTTCGTGCCGACCGTTTCCAGCTCCATCACCTCCGCATTGCTGAGTTGATAGAGCCAGTCCGTCGAATGAGTGATCTCGTCACCGGTCCACCCGGCAGGTGATCGGATCTCTGTGAGGTCTTTCAGCGCGGTTGTCATCGCGGCCATGCGCTCCTTGATCATTCCCGCAGGCGGGAAGGCGGATACCATGACACGGAAATACCTCATCCAACCCCCGGCATGAAGCCAAGGGGATGACCCCATATTCTCGATCTCTTGTCGAATTGTGCATCTTTCCGCCAAATCCGCGCACGGACCATAATCGAGCGGCCAACACACAAAACCGGGCCGTCCAAATGGGATGGCCCGGTCTGGCTATACGCTGTCGTCAATTCATTCGATCTGTGCCCCAAGGCGCACGCCGTCCAACGTCGCATGCACCATGCGGCGCGGCGCGAGAGCATCGCCGATCACATGGAATTCCACCCCAAGATTGCTGAACCGGCTGACCAGATCACTTTCGGCATACCGTGATTCAATATCGATCACCGTTCCCGGCGTCTCTATGCGGTCCGCTTCGTTGGTAAGCGTGTTCCGGAGGACGAGCGCGCCCTGTTCCCGCCCTGCCACGGCAGTGAAAGGGCGAATTTCCACGCCGCGTTCTGCCAGCCTGCGCATCAGGGCATAGAAACTTGCCGCCTCCACACCCTGGCCGGGATAAGCAGTTTCCGTAAGCAGCGTCACTTGCCGTCCGCTGGCAGCGAAATAGTCCGCTGTAACAAGCGGTCCGAGATGATCGTCTCTACCGCCAATAACCGTTACATTCGATGCCGCGTTGTCGATATCCGCAATCGCTGCGGGGGCTGGTGTGCCGATCGGATCGGTCCATACGGCACCGGTTGCCAGCGCGATGACATCCGGTTTCCAGCTTCGCACGATTTCCTCGTCGAGTTCGGTGCCAAGCCGTATCTCGACGGGCAGAGCATCGAGCCGTGCCTTGGCATGATCGAGATAATCTCCGAACCGTGCCTGCTGGGATGCCTTCATCAACGGCACCAGCGTGCCGCCCAATACGGTTTCACGCTCGATCAGCAACACGACATGTCCGCGCTCCGCAGCCGCCGCAGCACACTCGATGCCCGCAGGCCCTCCGCCGGCCACCAGGACGCGCCTGGGCGCCTTTACCGGCGTGAAATCGAACTCGTCCTCACGGCCAGCGCGCGGATTGACTGCACAGGCCAGCGGTCGGCCGTAATGGCATTCATTGCCGCCGATACAGGGCCGTGTCTCACGGACAGAACCGCCGGAAAGGCCCTTGGAGACCAGTTCCGCGTCCGCCATCAATGCCCGCACCATGCAAACGATATCGGCGCTGCCTTCGGAAAGGATCTGTTCCGCCTGGTCCAGCGTGGCGATAGCCCCGCTCACCATCACCGGGATCGACACCGCTTCATGGACAGCCCTGGCAGTCCCCACATTCGGGCCCCACTCACTCATTGCGGAGGGGACATATGCGTTTTTCGCACCCTTCCACAGGCCGGAATAGGAGCCTCCCGAGATGCTGATATAGCTGGCGCCCTCCTGCTCCAGCCGCTTGGCAACCTGGATCAGGTCATCGGTCGTCAGGCCCCCTTCAGGTTCGGGCCCGGTAAGGCGCAAACCGACAGGCACCTCGTCTCCCGCACCCTCACGTACTGCTGCCAGAACCTGCAGGAGAAAGCGGATACGGTTCTCGAACGGCCCGCCCCATTCATCCGTGCGCCGATTGAATAACGGCGAGAGGAATTGCTGAATGAGGTAGCCGTGCGCACCATGCAGTTCGAGCGCATCGACCCCCGTTTTCACCGCCCGTTCTGCAGCAAGCCTGTAAGCTTCGATAAGATCGCCGATCTCGGTCCCGGTGAGCGGATGAGCCCGTTGCTTGTCATATTCGTCGGAAATCGGTGAAGAGGAAACCACCGGCTGAAATGTATCGCCGTGCTGTGCCGCACCGGGATGGTAAAGCTGGCCCACCGCACGCACGCCATGCGGCTTTACCGCCTGTATCCATTCACTGATTATCGGGACAAGCTTGTCATAGCTTTCCCGGCCCTCCTTCGACAGGGGATGGTGAGGGACCCCGTCGAGCATTTCGCTCCCCGGCGGGGATGCGCGACCGGGACCGAAAGGAAACTGCATCAGGCCGAGCGGGCCAAGGTTGAACCCGGCCAGGCCGATACCGCCTTTCGCCCGTTCTTCCAGATAGCGCAGATAACGCTGCTGCGGCAGCCGCGGCCCATGGGTAGCCATCATGATGCGGTTGCGCGCGGTTATCGAGCCGATTGTGATCGGCTCACGCACATTGGCGTACCGATCGCCCGTCATCGCGGCGCACCCACTTGCATAGCCGCCGAGACCTGCGACATACGCCGCAGCAGCACTTTTTCCTGCATTGACCTCTCCCATGCGCTTTTGGAACGCAAACACTGGCACTGATCGGCCAGCAATTAGTCTTCAACTTGGCATTGATTTCTAGTTCTAATAATCATTGCGAGGATGGAGATTGCTGTCAATTGTAGTTGCAGCCAAAACGAACGCCGATTCGTACTTCCAGACCCAACAACGGGTTGGAAATCGGCCAAACCATTGACCGCCAGGGGGAGGAACAAGTTCTGATGATCGATAAACTTTGGATTTCCATGAGTTTCCATGGCCGCAGCATGATGCCCCATCCGGCAGTCAATGCCGTTTCAGCATCCTAGGGAGCGCAAGATTCGTGGACAATCTCAGCACGCTTTGCTCGCTTGACGGCCAGGTCGCGATCATCACCGGCGGCGCAGCCGGAATTGGCCGGGCAGTTGCCTTGCGCTTTGCCGCGGCAGGCGCCCGCCTGATATTGGCGGACAAGAACGAGGAAGGCCTCGCGGCGATAGCGCAGGAGCTTCAACCGTCCGACGTCGCGACTATCGCCTGCGACATGGCGCAATGGGCCGAAGCCGATCGGGTCGTGGAGTTCGCGCGGGCACGGCATGGTCGCATAGACCTTCTCATCAACTGCGCGGGACTGTTTCCTTCGTCCCCCTTTCTTGACCTCGACGAAGCGCACTGGGATCTGCTGTTCGACGTCAATCTCAAGGGCGCGATGCACATGTCGCAAGCAGCCGCGCGTGTCATGGCAGCAGAAAAGTCCGGCGCAATCGTGAACATCGCATCGGTTCAGGCGCTACGCCCCACACCCGGCAAGGCAGCCTATGCCTCCTCCAAGGCAGGGCTCGTTTCATTGACTCAGGTAATGGCGCGCGAACTCGCCGCCGAAGGCATCCGCGTCAACGCCGTCGCACCGGGACCGATCCTTACTGAAACGATTCAGGCGGCCATCAAAAAGGCAATGGCCTCCGGTGCCGCCCCGAGCGGCGGCAGGCAGCTGTCACAGGTCCCACTGGGCCGGTTTGGTGAACCCGATGAAGTGGCTCGCGTCGTACAGTTCCTCGCCAGTCCGGCCGCCGCATTCGTCACCGGTGCGACCTGGGCAGTCGACGGCGGCGCCTTGCTGGTCTGACGCTGGCATTCATTATCGACGCGCTCGGCTGCACAGGTGGTCAATCGGGTAATCCGAAGACGATCAATGTAGCCGCGCCCGTCGATTTCCAGATCGAACGGGAACTGTTGCCAGTGGCCACCGCCACCAATTGCTCCCCATCGGCCAGATATGTGGACACCCCGCCGCCAATGGCGCCTCCTGTATAGAAGCGGCGCAACACCTTCCCAGTCTTGCTTTCAAAGACGAGAAAATCGCCACTGCCCGTCCCGGTCATCACGATCCCCCCGGCAGTGGGTGTGATACCTGCAAGCATGGGAGCATCGGCGCGATAGACCCAGCGTTCACGGCCGCTCACGGCATCGAATGCTCTCAACCAACCGAAACTGTCCTCCGGCGGATCATAGCCCGGAATACCGCCAAACGGATTCTTCCCGCCTTCAGGCTGCCGCGTCAGAGTGGCGCAACGCTCTACGGTGTTGACGAAGAGCAGGCCACTGGCGGGATCGTAACCCGGGCCATTCCACTCGGTCCCGCCCAATGTTCCGGGACAGATTCTTACCGGCGTGTCGCCGGGCGCGACTTCGGCGTTCAGATGCCGCCCGGTCTCGCTCTGCGAAAGCAATTCCCGCGTGTCGCGATCATAGAGATAGAGCCACGAGCCCTTGGTCGCCACCGCCATGTAGCGCCGGCCATCGCGGGTATAGAGAACGGGGGCCGCCGCAGTGTTCCGATCATGCACGTCATGCGGCACCTGTTGCACATGCCAGATGCGCTTGCCCGTTCTGGCGTCCAGCGCCACAATCGAATTCGTGAAGAGATTGTCGCCCGGCCGCATCCTGCCGTCGAGATCGGAGCCCGGATTGCCCACCGGAACGAACAGTCGCCCTTCACCGGGATCGACAGTGATTGTCGACCACATCCCGCCGCCGCCGACATATGTGCCGCCGCCCCATGTCTCGTATCCGAATTCACCCGGCTCCGGCACGGTATTGAAAGTCCAGCGATGCTCCCCGGTCTCGGCATCGAAAGCATAGACCCGCCCTGTCGCGCCGCGATCGCCGCCTGCGTTGCCGATAAACACCATTCCGTCGAAAGCGGCGATGGCTGCGCTCAACGCATGGTTCGTATTGCCGTCCGTCGCGTGAACCCGCCACAGCAGCTTGCCGGTTTCAGCATCCAGCGCGAACAGCCAGCCATCGGGAGCCCCACGGAATATCTTGCCCTGATATAGTGCAACGCCGCGGCTGTTGGCCAAGCCTTCACCACCCATCGGTTCATGCTGATGTTCCCACAGCTTACGACACGTCGCCCCGTCCACCGCATAAGTGCCGTGGGCGGTGGTGAGATAGAGGCGCCCTTCATAGGCAACCGGAGAGGCTTGAAAGCTGCCGACCTCCCCCAACTGGAGGACGCAACGTGGAACAAGGCGTCCGGCATTGGTCCGGTTGATCTGCTTGAGCGGAGAGTACCGCTGACCGGCGTAATCGCGATTGTACATCGGCCAGTCACCGGGGGCCGGTGACGCCAGTTCCGCATCGCCCGGCATTGTTGCCGTAGTAGTGCCGAAATGCTCCGGCGGCGTAGGCAAGTTCGGTGCGGAGACCGGCTTTTCCTTCGCAGCCGCAGTGGCATCCCGGGCCGCTGCCACCAATCGCTCACCCGCAGCAAAGCCATTTTCAGTGCGCAAAAGGTCGAACATGGCGCGGTGTTCTTCGGCTGAAAGCGCTTCTGGTGAACCGAGCGGCATCGTCGCCAGGGCCGCCCTCAGTTCGTCCGCTGCCTTGCCAGTCCATTTCAGACGGAAAGCCTCACCCTTCAGAGCCGGCGCTGCGCCCCCTTCCAGTCCAGCCCCGTGGCAGGCGGCACAGTGTTCAGCATAAACCTTGCGGCCCTGGTCTGTCGGTTCCCCGGCATCGGCCATGGCAACCTTGCCCAACAACCCCAGTGTCGCTGCACCCAGCAGCCATGCCGCATTTGGCCAGATCAGCGCCGTGCGCGCCTTCACCTGTGACATCCCCTGTTCTCCCCAACGGCGACTATCTCGACGCCGCTACTGCCATCAATCTATCTTTCATTATAAAGATGGCAATATCAGAAAATCAGGCAAATGCTTTGGGCACGCCGTTGGCTTCACTGTGCAGGGAGGCTGCTCCCGCAGTTCAATGCAATGCCGGGACCGCTCCGGTCGTCAGAAGGTCATTGCCCAGCAATCACTTCCTCCACCACCCGGCTGAAATTCCCGAGAAGAGGGGAATCGTTCGACTTGCGTGAAATCATCGTCAGCTGGAGCGGAAGATCGAGATCGGTAAGGTCGCGCAATTCCACATCGACAGGGGCCCGGTCCGGCTTCGCAGCCGTCACGATCGCCAGCCCCATGCCCGAAGCGACGAGCCCGTAGGCAATGTCGACGGCGCTGACTTCGACTGAGATAATCGGAGAAACATTGTTCACATCGAATGCCGACACCATTCGGTCGAACAGACGCGGCGACAGGCTGCGCGCCGGAAAGATCAGTTGCTCATTGGCCAGATCCCGAATGGAAACCACGTCTTTGGCCGTCAGCGGATGGTCGGCAGGCAGGACCAGCATGAACTTGTCCTGGCCAACGCGCAGGACATCGAATTCCTCTGCATCGTTGGCTTCCTCTATTACGAAGCCGATGTCGATCTCTCCGCCCCGCATGCGTTGCCGCTGGGCTTCGGATGTCAGCGGGAACGCTTTCAATTCAACGTCAGGATAGACGTGCCTGAACCGCTTGATCACGGTCGGCAGCAACGGGCGACGGATCATCGCTTCGGAAAAGGCCAGCCGCAGCGTCCCCATATCTCCACGTGCGAGCCGTGCCACCCGGCGACTGACTTCCTCTATATCGTAAAGTATCTCGCGCACGTTGCGGGCAAGCAGGCGTCCTGCGTCAGTGATCTCCACCCCTCGCGCCTGACGCTCGAACAGCTTCACATCGCCCAGTTCGCGCTCCAGATCCGCGATGCGCCGGGACAATGCCGACTGGGCGATATTGAGCCGTTCGGCCGCGCGATGGAGATTCTGTTCTTCCGCCACGATCAGGAAGAACGGAAAATGCTTCGCGATCCGCAAAGTGCGGAGGGTCGCGACTTCACGCGGAACAGTCGGATTAGAAAGCGATGCCACCATGACAACGATATGGCACGCAAAGGGCATTTGAAACCAGCCCTAATCGAGACGACCGTCCCCTCAACTCAGGATGGGAGGACCGATGCGCTTTTCAATTATCTTTGAAGCACAGATCGTCGATGCGTCTCCGCGCGGCGAAGTGCAGGTATTCAACGAGCTGGTCGAGCAGGCGCTGCTCGCCGAAGATCTCGGATTCGACGTTGTGTGGAGTGTGGAACACACATCTCTCACCCATTATGCGCACATGAGCGCGCCCGAAACGTTCCTTGCCTATCTTGCAGGGCGGACATCGCGGATCGGCATCGGTCATGGCGTCGTGTGCCTGATGCCGGCGATGAACCACCCCATCAAGGTTGCCGAGCGGGTGGCGACGCTGGATATCCTGTCCAAGGGACGGCTTCATTTCGGGGTCGGGAAAGGTGGGAGCCAGCAGGAAGCCGGCGCCTACGGATACGATCTCGGAGAATTGCAGCCGATCATCGACGAGGCAATGTATCTGATCCCGCGCATGTTCGTGGAAGAAGAAGTCGAACACAACGGGACGAACATCAATATTCCGTCACGGCCTATCCATCCCAAGCCGTTTCAGGACCCGCATCCGCCAATGTATCTGGCCTGCACCAACCTCGAAACCCTGGCTCGCGCAGGGCAGCGCGGGATGGGCGCACTTGTGCTCGGCTTCGGCGGCCCGGAGGAAGTCAGGAAGAAGAACCAGATCTATCGCGACGCATGGACATCGCGCGATCCCGCCGATCAGGTCGGCTACCGCCCGATCCAGCACCTTGCAGCACTGTGCCCGACTATCGTGCTCGACGATGTCGAACAGGCCCGCAAGATCGGTCTGCGCGGACAGCGGTACTTCTATGAATCGCTGAACTACTGGTATGGTGGCGGCCCACGCCCCGATCCGGACAGCTGGGGCGATCAACTGGTTGACGAAGGGGGCAAGACCATCATCACTACCAAACTTGCTTCGGAAACGCTGACCATGGATCTGCGTGAAAGCGAAGGCGACCGCAAGCCCAGCGAAGGCATCCTCAATGCGCAGAATGCCTATGGCAGCGTGGCCGACTGCATCGACTATGTTCAACAGCTCGCCGATGCCGGTGCGGATGAGATCCTGTTCATGACGAATATGGGCACGGTCCCGCACTGGGCGCAGATGGAAACCCTGCGCAAGATCGGCACGCACGTCATCCCGCACTTCAGATGAGCCGCCCCGCGCTGTCTCTCGAAGGGCGGACGGCCGTCATCACCGGGGCCGGGTCAGGGATCGGCCGCGCACTCGCGATGGCGGCCGCCCGGCGCGGCATGACTGTGGCGCTATGCGATCTCGACGAAGCAGGGCTGGCCGAAACGGCACGGCAGATCGAAACACTGGGACAACGAGCGTTTCCCCAGGCGGTCGATGTCACGAATGGGATGGCGATCGACGCCTTTGCCATGCAAGTGCAGCAGCATTGCCCCCCGGTCGCATTGCTGTTCGCCAATGCCGGGATCCTGCGCCAGGGCAGCATCATCGACATTCCCCCGTCGCATCTTCGGTTGCTGTTCGAAGTGAATGTCGTCGGTACGATCCAGACGATTCAGGCATTTCTGCCGCTGATGCTGGAAACAGGCACCCCAGGGCAGATCGTCATTACGGCATCGACAGGCGCGATGGCCAGCTATCCGCACCTTTCCGGCTATTGCGCGACCAAGCATGCCCTGTGGCCGATCGCGGAAGGATTACGGGCCGATATGGCGGAAAACCATCCTCGGATCGGCGTGTCGATGCTGATGCCAGGCCCGGTTTCAACCGCGATATTCGACAAAGCCGATCCTGACCGGCCGACGCCACCGGATTCAATCTCGCCCGATGAAGCTGCCGCCATTGCCTTCGATGGGGCAATGACCGATCGCTTCATGATCCTGACTCACCCGAGCTTCATCGAACGCGCGCGTGAGCGCTTTGATGCCACTCTGGCTTCGATGGCCGGGGACTGATCGCTTCCCCGCTCTGGGGAAGCGATCATCATTTCCTGGCCGCCCCTACGCGACCGCCGGATGAAATTGCGTGTACCATTCACGGTATTTGAGGATCGGTCCATCGACAGCGCTCAACAGCGGCTGATCGACGTAAGCCTTGTGAGGCCAGATCTTGCCGTCACTCCACTGCTCAACCTCGCCATGTTGTGCGGCGAGCTGCGTGAACTTTTCGATCGCTTCCTCGCTCATCGGGCAATCATCATCGCGCAGGAAGAATTGATGGACCCAATAGTGGCTGAGATCGGCGGACACCGGCGTCACTGAAACATAGTAGATGGTCGTAAGCCCCGGAGCGTGCGGCGTGCGGCTTTCGACCCGTGACAGCCCGCCACCCAGAACTTCAGTTTCCACTGTCGAACCGACCTCTTTCGTGTCAGCAGGGCCCGCATAATCGGACGGCAAGATCCGCACGGGGCTATAGAAACGATGCCCGTCGGTCAGAATTGCACCGTCGCTGACTGCACGGCCGGTGGAATGCACACCCGGGAAATGGGCAAAATCAACGCCGTTTTCGAACACATCCTGCGGATGGGCCGAGCCGAAATCGTCATGCAGCTTGCGAAACCCCGCCCCCGGGATCCGTTTGCTTTCGTCATATTCTGGCAGTTCGAATGTCGGCTCCACACCATTGAGATCATGCCAGATGAAGATCATGCCACCGCGCTCAACCGTCGGCCAGACACGCACTTTCGCCTGCGGAGGAATGGCCTTCGTGAACGGAATGGCCACGCACTTGCCATTCGTGCCGTAGCGCCACTGATGAAACGGGCAAACAATCGTTTCACCTTCGACCCAGCTTTCGTAGCCCAGGTGCGCACCCAGATGCGGGCAATGCGCGTCCGTCACCACGACCTTGCCACTTTCCGTGCGGAACAGCACCATGTCCTGGTCGAAATAGCGCAGCGGCCTCACATCTCCAGGTGCCAGATCATCGGCGAAACCGACCGAGAACCAGCCGGTGGGAAAGGGGTGAAATGGGTAGCGGGTACCAAACTGGCTGATCTTATTCACGGCATCCTCCTCCGTCAGATTATTGTCGCGCCCCCATCGATGGCGAGCACTTGTCCGTTGATGTGGGCGCCCGCATCGCTGGCGAAGAGCAGGGCCGCACCTTTCAGGTCGTCATCATTGCCCAGCCGCCCGCTCGGTGTTCCCGCAATCAGTTCTTCCCCGTGCTTGTCGAGCACGTAGCCGGTGAGCTTCGAGGGGAAATAGCCGGGGGCAATCGCGTTGACGGTGATCCCTCGCGCGGCCCATTCAGCCGCCAGCGCGCGTGTGAAATTCACCAACCCGCCCTTGCTGGCATTGTAGGCGATGGTGCCGATCATGTTCGGATGATGCCCCATCAGCCCTTCCACCGAAGCAACATTGACAATGCGCCCCCATCCGGCCGGCAGCATGAAGCGTTTGGCCACCTGCTGCGCCAGCAGGAACGGCGCCGTCAGATTGACCGCCATCAGCTTGTTCCAGCCGTCGAGCGGCATATCTTCGGTCGGAGATCCCCATGAGGTGCCGGCATTGTTCACCAGGATGTCGACCCGGCCGCCCTCATCTTCGATCCGGGCCGCAATCCGTTCAGGCTCATCCGGCTTCCCGACATCCGCCGCAATCGCGCTCGCCGCGATACCCCTGGCCTCCAGGGTGGCAACCGCTTCGTCCAGCTCGCCCTGCTTGCGCGCGGTCAGGATCACTTTGGCACCGTATTCGCCCAATGCCTCGCATATCTGGAAGCCCAGCCCGCGCGAACCACCTGTCACCAGCGCCGTCTTGCCCTCTAAATTGAACAGGGCTTTCAAAGATGTCGTCATTATATCCTCGATCCGGTTATCCGGCGGTGTATCCGCCATCCACGAACAGCGTCTGTCCGGTAATGAATTCCGATGCGGGGGATGCCAGGAACAACAGCGCCCCCATCAGGTCGTCGACCTGACCGAGCCGCCCGATAGGCGTGCGTTTGACAATGCCATCGTACAATTCGGGTTGGGTGCGCACGAGTTCGCGATTGAGATCGGTGACGATCACCGTCGCAGCCAGTGTATTGACCGTCACGCCATGCGGTCCGAATTCGAACGCACATGCCGCGCCAAAGTTCGCAAGGCCAGCCTTCGATGCGCAATAGGCCGCACGATTGGCCATTCCCCGCGCGGACAGGATCGACCCCATATTGATGATCCGGCCATACTTCCGCTCGATCATCAAAGGGGCGAAGGCCCGCACGGTGAGATAGGCACCGACGACATTGACCTGCTGTATCCTGGCGAAGTCCGCCGGGTCTATTTCCAGCACGGTCTGGGGGTTGGTGATCCCGGCATTGTTGAACAGGATGTCGACCCGGCCCAGTTCGCGCCGCACCGTTTCGGCAGCCGCCGTCAGCGCGCTTTCGTCCGTGACATCAGCCTCGATAATCAGCGCCCGTTTGCCAACTGCCTCGACATCCGACGCCGCATCTTCCAGCTTTTCCCGGTTGCGGGCGATCAGCACGACGTCTGCTCCCGCCTCGGCCAGAGCTTGCGCACCTGCGGACCCGAGCCCGCCGCCACCGCCCGTTACGACCGCGACCTGCCCCTCCAGCGCAAACCTGTCCAGCACGGTCATGACAAGCCTGCACCCGACCGGATTTCCATCAATGCGGCAATCCGCGCACGCAGATAGTCGTATTGCCCCGCCAGCAGCGCATCGTCGGTAGCCGCGAGTTGTTCCGCCATTTCGAGCATTTGCGCGAGCAGCGCATCTTCATCGCGCGCCGGGGTTACCGGGTTCTCCGTCACAGCTGATACCCCTCCTGCCGTTCATCGGACCAGCGGCGCGCCTTGTAGGCGAACCCTTCGAATTCGCTGCGCGGTGCCTCGACTACTGTCATCCAGACATTGGTCCGCGCCTTGATCGCTTCGCGGACGCTTGCCAGCAGTTTTTCGCGCTCTTCCTCGCACAGCTTCGCGTGGTGTTCGGCAATCGCGACACGCACCTCGATTTCGGTCTTGCCGCCTGGCCCCGTGTAAAGCCGCCCCTTGTATTCGCCGACTTCGCCATGGGCGAAAACAGCCGCGTCAATCATCGAAGGCCACACATTGTTGCCCCGGATCTTCATCATATCGTCGAACCGGCCGATCGTACCGCATTCGATGGCATTCCACACACCGCCGCCGGCCTCTTGCCACGGGATAAAACGCGCTGCATCGCCGGTCCGGAAGCGCACGACAGGGCTCCCTTCGACGGTGAGGTTGGTTACGACCATTTCGCCGACTTCGCCGGGTTTAACGGGTTCCATCGTTTCCGGATCGACGATTTCCACCATCGATTCCCATTCGAACAGCCGGATCAATCCACGGCCGTCACCCCGGAACACCCCCGCATCCGCGGTCGAACCCCCAAAGCCGTTCAATTGCGTACTGCCGTAACCTTCCTGCAGGCGGCAGCCCCAGTATTCCTCGATCTTGGCCGCCCATTCGAGCGGATACCCTTCGGCTGCGATGAACAGCCCATGCATGTCGGGGAATGCCTCCCGCGGGGTAATCCCACGCGCCAGCAACGCTTCGGTGAGCGTATGCATGTAGTTCGTCGACGCATAGATGAAGTGAACCCCATCAAGGCTCAGCATCAGGTCGATCTTCTTCTCGGTCGACATGTTGCCGCCGACGTGGAACCCTGTCGCGCCAACGATACGTATCGCTTCGCCAGGTCCCCAGCCGCCCGTGGTCATGCCTCCCGCCGGAACACAGTTTAACGCGGTATCTCCTTTTCGCAGTCCGCCCATGAACCAGGGCAAAGCATGGAGATAACCGAGCATGTGCACGTCACGCTGGGTCCGGCCATAGATTTCCTGACCCTGACCCGATGTCCCGCTCGTCATGCTGATATGCACGACTTCATCCCGATCTACGCCCAGGCGGGATCCGAACGGCGGCCGCTCTTTCTGATCGGCAAGGAAATCCGCCTTGTTCGAAGTCGGCATTGCCTTGACGAACCGGTCGAGACTGTCGACTTCGCCGCCCTTGAGCCCCCCGGCCTCCATCCTGTCGCGATAGAAGTCGCTCTTGGCATGCAGCCGCGCGCACAGAGCCTGCACACGGGCGAGCTGCCGCGCCTCCAGCGCCTCGCGGCTCATGTCCCGCAGGCCCCGAAGCAACGGCGATGCGGCGAAAGGATCCGCTACGAAAGGCGTGGCCATGACGTTACCCCGCCGACGGCCGGAAAGCGGGGAGCGTCAGCTCCGGCGAAACCGGGTTGAAGGCGATCTCTACCGCCATGTCCGCTTTCACATCTTCCGGATCGCACCCGATCAGGTTGCCCGTCATTCGGCACCCTTCCTCCAGTTCGACCAGAGCGACCACATAAGGCACCTTGTCGGCAAAGATATCGCGCGGCACCGGATGACGTACGACAATCCAGCTAAAGATCTTGCCGCGTCCGCTCGCTTCCACCCATTCGGGCGTGGTGAGCGAACCGGGGCAGAAAGTCGTCGGCGGAAACTGGTAGGTGCCCGTATTCGGGCAGCGCTGGATCATCAGCCGCCCTTCCTGCATCCCGTCCCAGAAGGGCTTCGTTTCAGGATCGGGAGCGGGCACTGGCCCGGCGTAGCTGTTCGCAAGGTCGTTCATCTCAGTTCCTCAGGATCATCGCGCTGCCGCAGGTCATCGCACCGGCGGTGGTAAGGCAGATTTCAGCGCCTTCGATCTGGCGCTCTCCGGCATCGCCCCGAAGCTGCTCAACCGCTTCGAGAACATGATTGAAGCCGTGGATATAGGCTTCTGACAGCAATCCCCCCGCGGTGTTCAGCGGCAGAGCGCCATCCTTCTTGATCCGGCCATCCATGACGAACGGACCGCCTTCTCCTTCCTTGCAGAAGCCCAGCCCTTCCAGCGCCATCAGCACGCTGTAGGTGAAACAGTCATAGATCTGGGCGACATCGACATCTTCCGGCCCCACCCCGGCACTCGCCCACAAATCATCTGCGATGTATTTGAAGCAATTATGCGAATGGCTCGGCCAGCGGATCGCGTCGAACAGATCGTCGCCCTGGCTCGGACCGCCGCCATATGCGCCGCCCATGATATAGACCGGCTTATGCGGCAGATCCTTCGCCCGTTCGGCCGATGTGATCACAACCGCGCAGGCGCCATCACTTTCCAGGCAGATGTCGTACATGCGGAACGGGTCCACAATCGCCCTGGAGTTGAAGTAGTCATCCTTCGTCATCGGCGTGCGCTGCATCGCGCGCGGATTGCGAATGGCGTTCTCGCGGAACGTCGTGGCAATCTCTGCCCAATGTTCGGGACCGGTGTCGTAATCGATCATGTGGCGGCGCGCCCACATCGCCATTGCCTGCGGATAGGTGATCCAGCCCAGCGGCGCTGTGAACTGGGTCACGCCATAGGCCGACATGTCGCGCCCACCGCCCAGTCGAAAGCCCGACCGGCCATTCATCGCACGGAAGCAGACCACGGTCTCCGCGAGGCCAGCCTCGATCGCCGCACAGGCCGCCAGCGTGATCAGGTTCGCACCGTTGCCGCCCGCGGCGTAGTCGACCGCGTAGCCGATATTCTCGATGCCCATTTCGGTGGCGACGCCCATTGCCGGGGCGCTGTCGTTGAAATTGAAGCTGACCATGCCGTCGATATCGGCGACCGCAAGACCGGCGTCCTGTATCGCCTTGACGCTGGCTTCGGTGGCGAGACTGCGTACCGTGCGTCCCGATGCCTTGGAATACTCGGTATTGCCGATGCCGACGATCGCATATTTATCGCGTAACTTGAACATTACAGATCCTTGGCTTTGGATGGTCCGAAACGCGGCGCGCGTTTTTCCTTGAAAGCCATGAGCCCTTCAGTCGCGTCCGGTTCAGTTGTTGCATAACGATGGACAAAGGCGATCTCGTCGCGCAGCCCCTGTTCGTAAGGCGTGTCGAGCGTCATGTTGGCGAGGCGCTTCATCCCGGCGAGGCCCACCGGGCTTTTCTTCTTCATGCCATCTATCAGGCTTTCAGCTGCTTCGATCAGCGTGTCATCCGCTACGATCCGCGTCACCAGCCCCCAACGCTCGGAAGCATCGGCATCGAGCAACTCGCCCGTCAGCATCAGATGCTTGGCCCGCAACAATCCGATCGCATGCGGAAGCCGTTGCGACCCGCCTGCGCCCGGAAGCTGACCGAAATTGAGATGCCCGTCACCGATCCGCGCCGACTGGGCCGCGATTGCCATGTCACATGCCAGAAGCAGTTCCAGACCGCCCGCCACGCATACGCCGTTAACCGCAGCGACCCAGATCGCGCGCGCTTCCTCAATCCCGGTGAGCATGGCGTAGAAATCGTCCAGAAATGCCGCGAACTCATCCGGATTGGCATAAAGCCTTATATAGCCGTCAAGGTCCCCGCCTGCGGAAAAGCTTCGCCCTTCCCCGGTCAGGATGACGAATTGCACTTCCGGCTTCGCTTCCAGTTCGGCAACGACCGCCTTCAGTTCTTTCACTGTCGACCAGTCGAGCGGATTGAGCTTTTCCGGTCGGGCAAGCGTCACGCGGGCGACCACCCCATCGACCGCTAATCTGAGATTCTGGTACGTCATGCGGGAATCGCCCACCTTTTCTTCGCGTCTTCCGTCAACGCGCCCTTCGCCACCTTACCCCCCGAGGAACGGGGCAATTCATCCATGAGGACGAGATATTCGGGGAACCACTCACGGCTTACCCCGCGCTGTGCGAGATGCGCGTTGATGTCTTCCAATGTGGGTTCGGTCGAAGGGCGTGGTTCGACGTAGATGCAGACACGCTCGCCAAACACCGGGTCCGGAGCAGGTACCGCAGCGCACATCGCAACCGCCGGGTGCGTTGCCACTTCAGCCTCGATCGCCGGGGCGGACAAATTCTTGCCGCCGCGAATGATGAATTCTGAAGTACGCCCGACAACCCGGAGATAATGATCGGAATCGATCTCGACGATGTCGCCCATCAGCATCCAGCCATCGGGCGTAAACAGCTTGGCATTCGCCTCGTCATCATCCCAATATCCGAGGCATGTCGCCGGCCCACGGCATCCCGGCTGACCACGGCCGGAGCCGTCGTCCACACCAATATCTTCGCCAGTCGCAGGATCGAACAGACGTACTTCCATCTCGTCTATCGTTCTACCCGCGGTTGCCAGCCGGTGCTCGCGAGTGTCCTGGAAAGTGGTGCGGCTCAACGCGCCCGTCTCGTTCGAGCCATAGAACTGGAGCACGAATGCTCCGGTCACTTCCTCGAATTCCGCTGCCCGGTGATAGGGCACCGCTTCACCGCCGGTGAACATGCTCCGCAGTGACGACAGATCACGTGCGCGTTGTGCCTGTTCGTTCAGGATCATGATGAACTGGGTGCTGACGCAGCACAAAACAGTCACCTTTTCCCGTTCGATCATGTCGAGTGCGAGCGCGGCATCGAATTTTGGCAGCAGGACGGTCGGCGCGCCCAGCGCAGCCGGGGAAAAATGCGCGGTCCACAAACCGAACCCGAATGGCGCAGGTACAGCACCGAGGAAAACTTCATCTTCCCCGAAATTGCCCGCTTCAGCCGCCAGTTTGTGAAAATAGAACCACCGGTTCTGCGTGTGCATCACGCATTTGGGCATGCCCGTCGTCCCCGATGTGGAGTTGATCAGGAACAAACCGTCTGCATCCGGCTCCGGCAAGGGCGGATGATCCGGTATCGGCCCGTTGCTCCAATCCCGCGCTTCCATCAGATCGGGTATCACCATCAGGTCGAGTTGCCCGACGCCTTGCGCACGCAGCTCTTCGCCCAGCTGGGCGATCGGGCGACCGCGCAATTCCTCGTGAGAAATGAGCAACCGCGCCCCGGTCCGCTTGAGCAGGTGAGCGATTTCGGCCACGCCAGCCCGCGCACCGATACCGACCGCCACCAGGCCGGCCCGTTCCACCCCGACCAGCGCGACATGAACTGCCGGGCCGTCCGGCAACAACACAGCAACCCGTGAGCCTGTCGGAAGCCCCCGCGCCGCAAGCAATTGCGCGGCATAAGTCGCCGCCTTGTCATAGTCGGCCCAGCTGAAACATCCCTCTGGCAAAATGAAGGCCGGTTTGTCCGGCCGCGTCTTCGCATGACCGGCAATGCAGCTGGAAACAGTCCGCGTCCCCCAGGCACCTGCCGCCCGGTATTTCGCCGCATCTTCCGGGTCGGCACGCAATGTTTGCGTGAAATCAGGCAAGCTCACGGCGAGCCTCCCTGGTTACGTGATCTGGAAAAATGCGCAGCGCATATTCACCCTCACCGCGCGCACAAAGCGAAGCAGTGGTCATGTGACGATTCATGCGGGGTTTCCGCATCGCCATTTCAGCTGCGCCCGCATTCGAATTGCCGGGATGAACCGCGCCTATCAAGTTTTCCCCCTTCGATGGTATTTTCGTCACTATCTTTTAGAGGTTTGAAAGCGTCAAGCCAGAGCGCGATGCCATGCGAGCAAGCCTTCCCGGCGGTTCCGGTATCGCCCTTCATCGCGTCGCGGATCTCCCCATGGGCGCATGGAGAGTTGAGCTCACGCAAGTGCTGGCGCAAAGTTGACCATCCACCTAGGCTCCGCTCGAAAGACACCGACAAAGGAGCGGCGCCAATCCAAGGAAAGGCCCGATTGGCCCGACGACGCGCCTCAGCTCAGCACGACGCGCACGATGGCACTCGCGCGCTGTCCCGATAGCCAGTCCGTTCCCGAAACCTGCACATCGACCCGGTGGCTGCCATCCAGATGCCGCGCATAGACATTGCCGGACAAGTGAAGCCCTGAAACCTGCGGATTGGACGGCGAATGCGCGCTTCTCAGATCAGCGGCAGGGCATCCCGCCCAAGCGGCAACGGCCCGCCGGGCCTGCTCTGCCCAGTCCCCCAAAGACACGTCGCGAGTGGTGAAATCGATTCTGTCGCCTAGATTGACATCGCTAAAGCGGCGCCGGTCTGACATAACTCAACTCATTCCTTCGCTGCACATGCAGGCAGGCCGACCGCATAGCGGCCAGCCTGCCGGACATATGGCATCAAGCAACCGCAGCGACGGGCGTTGCGGCTTCCGCATGATCGCCAGCCTTGAAGCCGTAAAGCTTTTCGGCGTTACCATGCAGAATGCGGGCCTTCGTTTCGCCCGGCACGCCAGCCATGGACGACTGAATGACACGCCAGGAATAGGGATAATCGGCACTGATGTGCGGATAGTCGGTCGACCACAGCACACGGTCCGTATTCATCGAGTTCAGGTTATTGAGACCGAAGCTGTCAGTCATATAACCGAAATAGAAGTGTTCATCGATATATTCGCTCGGCAACCGCGAAAGGCCATAATTGTTGACCTTCTCCAGCCGCTGATAGTTATTGTCGATCTGTTCCTTCACATACGGGACCCAGCCGAAATCGACTTCGGCAAAGGCAACCTTCAAATTGGGGAACTTGTCGAACACGCCATTGAAGATGAATTCGATGCAGCGATTAGGCGCATCGAAGAAACGGCCATAACCCGGAAGCTTCGCCTTGTGCGGGCTCGGCTTGTAGATGCCGAGAGCGACGTGGATGTTGAAGCTGACGTCACGTTCATGAATGGCTGCCCAGAGATAATCTTCCTCTGGCGTCATGATAGCCGAACCGTTCGGATAGGCCTGAGCCATGACGGCGCGCATGCCGGGCCGACCAAGAACGCGGTTCATTTCCTCAACCGCCACTTTCGCGCCACCACGGTTGGGCAGGAACACTAGACCGCAGAAACGGCTGGGGTCGTAAGCCACATACTCCGACACCCAGTCGTTGTAGGCACGGACCAGAGCGAGATGGAATTCCTCGTCCTCAACCAGCGCGATGGCGGCCTGAATCGAAGGGGTCGGATACATCACTTCGGCGGTGACACCGTCACGATCCTGTTCCTTCACACGCTCGGCGGGATCCCAGCCGCCTTTGCGCATGTCTTCGAACCGCATCCAGGCCTTCATTTCTTCCGGCTGCAGACCGGCGCAGGCGTTCCAGCCAAAGTTACGGGGTTCTCCCAGGCCTTCGAAAATCCAGCCGTCCCCTTCTTCGAAGCTCTTCATATGAGGAGCGCGATCCTTGAACTTTGCCGGAACGCGCTTGGTGAACAGGTCACCAGGCTCATTGAAGTGACTGTCCGCCGAGATCAGGCGTGAGCTACCTAAAGGCACATCATTTCTCCTATTGCTATCTTTTATAGGATAGCGATTCACGTAAGTGAGTCAACGGCCAGACCGTCAGAAATCGATCCCGAAGGACACGCCATAACGGCGCGGACGGCTGTAGACCCCGGACACGATCGAGCTGAAATCCGATGCAAAGGTCAGCGCGCGTTTATCGGTCAGATTTTCGCCGAAAACCTGGGCATTGACGGAAGCTCCGCCAATGGTTCCGCGCCACATGAGGCGAGCGCTCAGGTTCTCATCACGGCCCAATGTTGCGATTTGCAGATAGTTGGGCGTAGCAGCCGGAACGGAATATCCCGGCGGGCTGCTCTTGACCGAATAGTCGGCCCGAACGGTGAAAGTACCCGCGTCACCCGCATCGAAACCGTATTGTGCCCCGATCCGATACGTCCACTTCGACACGTAGGCGAACTTCGCCACCGAAGAGACGTCCGTGGGAACACCCGATACGAGGTAAACGTAATCCTTGTACTTCGGATCGACGTAGCCAACATTCCCGTCCAGCTCGAAGCCTGCATACCGCAGGGCTGCCTCAAGTTCGAAACCGCGATAACGAGCCTTCGCCGCATTGGTAATCGCATTCGAAAGGATGATCGAGTTGTAGGCGTTGACCTGCAGATCGTCATAGTTGGTCTGGAAGAACGAACCGTTGAGGCGAATGTGGCGATCGGCCAGATCGGATTTGAAGCCGACTTCGTATGTAGTGGCCTTTTCCGGTCCGAAAGGCGGGGCCCCTACCGTCGGGCCGTTATACCCGCCGGAACGATATGCCGAACTGGCGCGACCATAAAGCAGCACATCGGGTGCCACCTTGTAACTGATCGACGTGCTCCAGCCGAGGTTGTCCCAACTGTCCTTCGACGTCTGGGTAGTGGTCGTCGTCGAGGTGGACGAGCTGACATTCCAGGAATCGAGCGTCTTGTCGTCCTTGGTATATCTCAGGCCTGCCGTGATTTCGAGATTGCCGTCGGCAAAGGACGGCTTCCAGCCCAGCTGACCGTAAGCGGCGTAGGACTTCGAAAGGATTTCAAAGCCTTTATCCGTATCCAGCCGGATGGCATATGTCGGTGCCAGCGGGAAATCGATGATCGTCGTGTAACCTTCGTTGGTCCTTTCACGGAAATAGTAAAGGCCGACGACGTAGTTGAAGTCACCCAGGTCACCCAAAGCCTGGAGTTCCTGAGTGAACTGGCGTCCGCGCCCGGGGTTGGCTGTGGTCGTATGCGGCGAGACATATTCAAGCTGTCCCGGCACATAAGGATTTACCACCGCGCCCAGCGTGTAGCCGCCACCGATATTGGCGTTGAACGCCTGGTCCAGCCAAATTCCGCCCGTGATGGATTTGAGCGTCAATGCTTCGCTGATGTCCCAGGTCAGAGTGCCGGACGCCACCCACGATTTTGCAACGGCACGGCCACCATCGGCACGCGGGTCGCGGTAGGTCAGATCGTCTGCGCCACCGCCAATCTTGAACGGCGGGCCACCAAGAGATTCTCCAAGCCCGAAGTATGCAATACCGTTGGCGGAACCGCCAATCGGCTCCCACCCGCTATAGGACGCCACATGGTTGTAACGGACCCGTCCGTCGAATGTAAGATTCGGTGCGAGATCACCAACGAGCGCAGCACCGAACGAATACGCGTCGAGCGCCCCGCCCCATTTCGACTTGTCATATCCAGGAGTTTCGACCCAGCCATCGCGGGAGTGGATCTGGCCGCTGACCTTCAGCGCGAATGGCGAACCACCGATCTTGCCGCTCTGCAACACTGCGGAAGCTACGATTTCATTGTCCGTTCCATACGAGAAGCGCATCTGCGCGCCCGGATCGTCGGTCGGCGCCTTGGTCGTCAGGACAATCGCGCCACCTGTCGTGTTCCGCCCGAACAGAGTGCCTTGCGGCCCGCGCAGCACCTCGATGTTCGCAACGTCCGGCAGGTCGAAAGTGTTTACCGCACCGCGCGGCGAATAGATGCCGTCGATGTAAACGCCAACCGCCGGTTCAGCGTAAAGAGCGGTCGTGATCGTACCGATACCGCGGATGAAAATGGCTGGCGAATTGGCGCTGCCGCTAGCCGTGGACACGCGCAAGGACGGAGCCATCTGCTCCAGCCCCTCCAACCTGGTGATGTTGAGCTTGGCGACTTCCTCTCCGGAAATCGCGCTCACTGACAGAGGCGTATCCTGAGCCCGCTCGGCGCGACGCCGCGCGGTAACGATGATGTCCTGGAATTGACCGCTGTTGCTGGCGGACTGTGTCGCGGCATTCTGAGCCGCCTCTGAACTGTCTGCTTCTTCAGCCTGAGCCGGAGCTACCAAAGCCAGTGAAATCGCAATGGCAGATGCCGAAAAAAGAGCTTTGCGCGCACCGGTTTTACCGGAGAATTCTCCGTAGTTCATCTTTCCTCTCCTCCCCAACCACTCTCGTTCAGGTGATCGATTTTCTCGACTTTACTATTAAAGATAGCATGGGCAAGCTTAAGGCCGATCTCTTTTCAGTAACGCTCAGGAGCAACTATGACATCGCACGCGGTATCCGCTTACGACGCGGAAACTCTTCCCGCGCTTGCCACCCTTCTGGAGACACGCCGTTCAGCCATGCCGGACACTCTGGTGGGGCCTGGGCCAAGTCCCGAAGAACTCTCGCATATTCTGACCATCGCGTTGCGCGTTCCCGATCACGGACGCCTCGCCCCATGGCGGTTGATCCTGATCGCAGGCGAGACCAAGCAGAGATGGCTGGAACGGCTGTTCGAGATCGCCGAAACGCGCGATGACGCTGCCAAGGCCCGAGTCTCGACACGCAAGCTGCAATCGGCGCCGCTGGTGGTGGCAGTGGTTTCATCACCGATTCCCGGCCACAAGATTCCGGAATGGGAACAGCAGTTGTCGGCCGGCGCAATGGCCATGAACCTGTTGAACGGGGTGAACGCGTTCGGCTATGGCGCTAATTGGCTTACCGGCTGGCATGCTTACGACCCGCAAGCCACCGCCATGCTCAATCTGAAGGACAATGAGCGGATTGCCGGCGTCATTGCGGTGGGCAGCGTGACAAAGCCAGCGCCCGAAAGGGAGCGGGCAACACAAGACCGCGTTGTCAGTTGGCTTGAACTCTAGACTGAAGGCACCTTATTCCGGGCAGGGCAGGTTTCCGGTTAGAAACCGCCTGCCCTGACAGGTGCGTCAGAGTTTCTGAACGTTAGCCATAACAGTGACGGAGGTATCGAATCCGTGCCTGCGCTCGCCACCACCGGAATAGTGTTCATGAATCGCCCGTTCGGCGGAATGCGCATCACCTTCCGCGATCGCGCGATAAATTCGTTCATGCTCACGTGCGAGCGAAAGACGAACCGAACGGTCGGCAAATGAACCATGGATCGACCGCTCCAGAGCGAAACGGTCCACCTGGGCCGACCAAAGCTGCTCCAGCGCGCCGACCACCAATGCCATTGTGGCATTGCCGCAATCGCTGACTAGCTCTGTATGGAACGCCCGCGCGAGCGCTATGAACCGGTCAGGGTCGTCGATCGCCGCCATGCTGGCGTCGATATTTTCGCGCAATCGCGGCAGTATCGTGCTCTCGCGATCGGGACGAAGAGCTGCCTGGGCGGCGCAAGCAGGTTCAAGCCTGCGCATCGCCTCGATCAGGTCGAGGAGGGGAACTTGCCGGGATTGCAGGACGAGCCCAAGCATATAGGCCGCATTGCCCGGCTGCGGCAGATGAATGATCGCCCCGCCGACGTTACCGCGCAACACGGTTATCAGGCCTTCGGTTTCAAGAATGCGGAACGCTTCGCGAATGGCCGGTGGGCTGACACCGAACTCGTTCATCAGTTCGTCCTGCTTAGGCAGCTGATCACCGTCGGACAGGGCACCGCTCAGTATTCGCGACCGCAGTTTCCCGGCGACGATTTCCGCAACCCTCGGCTGGCGCAGCCGCCGCTTTTTCGGTTCATTCATCGAAGCAATATCTTCCCAAAAAGGTGCCCCCAAATTCATGCCCCCAAGGCGGCGGCCAAAAAGCCTGCTTAGGCGGGTTATTTATCATTGCAAGCACTTGGATCGCACAAGATCGGCTTGCAAAAGAGAGGAGAATGCCAAATGGCCAGCAATTTGACCACATCCCGTCTGCAAACATTCACCATCAGCATCACGCCCTTCACACAGGACGGCGCGTTGGATGAAGACGCTTTCACACAACACCTCACCCGGCTGGCACAGGGGGGTGTCGGCGTTTATGTCGGTGGCGGCGGCAGTGGCGAAGGATACACGCTGTCATTCGACGAAACCGCGCGCCTGCTCGAACTGGCTGCAGGTACATTGAAGGGCAAGACTCCGATCCGTGCGATGGGGACGGAACCGCGCACCGCACGGCAGATGATCGAGTTCCTCAATCTTGCGGAAGACAAGGGCGTCGATGCCGCGCAAGTCTATTCACTCGACGTCGGTCACGGCCACGTACCGACGCCCAACGAACTGGCGAACTATTTCGGCGAGGTTTTCTCCAATTCCTCATTGCCTCTCGTGCTTTCGACTCACCAGTCCGTCGGTTACGTCATTCCGGCACCTGTCATCATCGAACTGTTTGAAAAACACGCAAATCTCATCGGCCTCAACATCAGCCACCAGGACCCGAACTATCTGAAGACCCTGGTCGATGCATTGGGCGAACGGGCGGATATCTGCGTCGGCGGACCTCATCAGGCGCCCATGGTACTTGCTCTGGGCGGGCACGGCTATCTCTCTTCAGAAGGCAACCTCGCGCCGAATCTTTGCCGGAGCGTGATCGAGGCTGCCAAGGTAGGCGACAACACCTTGTTCCTCGACCGGTGGGGCAAACTCCTTCGCCTGTTCATGGCCCTGTATGGCAATGGCGGGATCCGCGTGACCAAGGCAGTGCTTGGAGAATTCGGATTGCCCGGAGGCTTCCCGCGGTTGCCGCGTCTGCCTGTGGAACGCGATGCACTCGATCGCGCGATGAAAGTCGTCAAGGAGATCGGGCTGGCAGAAATCGAAGGCTGGTAGAAACAAAAAAGCCCCGCCAGATGGCGGGGCTTTTCCTGATCCGGGATACGATCCCGTAAAATCATTCTGCAGCAATCGGCTCTGCATCCTGTTCCGGTTTCCATTCGGAAATATGTTCGTCCCAGAATTCCGACTCTTTGGTCGTATCGATCGTGCGTGCGCCCCGGACACCAAACTTGCGCCGTGCTTCTTCGAGCGGAAGATCGAGATAATCCTCATAGCGAGGCAGGAACAGCGCATCCGAGTTGCGCCCGACTTCCATCGCGTAATTCGCGAGATCCCACATGCGGGTGAATAGTTGCGGGTAATGCAACGGGCCGCGGATGAACATCGGCACGGTCAGCAGTGTATTCTGAACGTTCAGCAAACCGGCCAGCTCGGCATCGAGATGCTGAAACAGGTTCCCATACTTCAGATAGGCGGGGATGATTTCGCCAATGTAGTCGAAACCGCCGCCGGCAAGAATGTGCATGAAATCGTGAATCTGCACACCGCGCATGAAAAAGTATTCGAAGCTGCTGCGCGGTTCGATAGCCGGGATGATATCGACTTCCATGTTCGCGCTTTTCAGCTGCTTGTACCAGATCCCGCCCAGCGAGCCTTCGGGGCACGATGCCATGTCATCACGACGCAGCGTCGACAGCCACCGGTCGTCGAGCCAGCGATCCAGTTCCGGCCAATCCTTGCGCGCCTTGTTGAACAACTCCTCGATCCGCGCATGCGGCTGAACGTCCCGCATGGCGTCGATCAGCATCGGAATGCCGAATGTCTGGGGGTTATCCTTGCCGTTACGCCGCAAGCTCTGGCTGACCACCCATTCACGAATGCGATAATCGTTCAGATAGGGTGACGAACTCACGAGGAAGCTGCTGTCGGTCTTGACCGGGGTATAGCTCCGCATGAGGTAAGGAACGTTGCTTTCGTCCTTGGACATTGTTGTTGTCTCCTCTCCCTGACGGCTCAGGCCGCCACGGACTTTGCCTGTTTGCGGATTACCGGACCGACGAATTGCCCGGGCAATTTACCCGTGAACGCTTCGTTTTCGAACGTCGGAACCCCGTTGACAAGCGTCAGCCGCATCGGGGCGGCATCGCGAGTAAAGCGCCAGGTCTTCCCACCCTTGCCATCAGGCACGTCATAGACGCGCTTGAGAGGCCGGGGCTCGATTTCATCGAGATTGAAGACAGCAATATCAGCCGCCATCCCCGCCTTCAGAACTCCGCGATCACCGAAGTTGAAGTGTTCGGCCATCTTGCCTGTCAAAGCATAGACGGCTTCTTCAAGCGTAAGATCCTTGCGGTCGACGAACTCCGTCAGCAGTAGGATATTTTCCCCGCCGCCGCACAACATCTGGCCATGCGCACCCGCGTCGGAGATCGAGCCAACCGTCTTGGCGGTCTTGAGCATTTCTACCGTCTGCTCATGCGCCATGGGATGCGGAATGCGGTTCACGATCGAATTAATACCGTTGTCGAGCACCCAGTCGGCCAAGGCATCGGACGGATGCACTCCTCGTTGTTCGGCCAGTTCCTTGAGCGAAAGGCCAAGCGGCCCTGCGCCATTTTCGGATTCGAGCAAGAGCATCGACTGCGGATTGGCCACGAGCGACTGCTTGAAGGCCTTGTTGTCCCAGCTGTCCCTTGCGCGGGCACGGAAATCGGGATCGCGCAGCAGGGCCAGCTTTTCTTCCTCAGTCGGTGCCTGAACCACTTCGTGCCAGACGTATTCGTTGGCCTGCGCAAATGACGAACTGCTAAAGAAATTGAGTGCAGTCGTCGGCGGCACGTGCGCGAAGCTCGGCCAGAAGTCGAGGCCCTGTTCACGTTGCTTTTCAGTGATCTTCCACATCTTCTCGCGGATGCTGTCCTGAAACCGCAAAAGGCCGCCTGCACCCGCCAATTGTACGCGCACATCGCGTTCGCTGCACAATTTGCCGAGCCGTTCCATTTGCTCAGGTGCCTTGAGATGGAAGAAGGTATCGAGAATGACCTGAAGCTGGCTACCGGGATTGCGGGCCAGCACATCGATCAGAGCGCTCCATTCCGCATCGTCGGCGACCAGACTGGGAACGGGACGATCCTTGCTGTCATGGTCCATCAGATTGGATGACATGCCCAGCGCACCGCCGTCGATCGCATCCTGCAGCAAATCGCACATCTTGGCGATTTCGTCCGGCGTCGCGGTCCGGTCCCACGCGTCCATGCCCATCACTGCGAGACGCATGGCAATATGGCCAGCATAACCCGCGATATTGGTGGAGGTCTTGCACTTTTCCTCGACCGACTTGCGATATTCAGACCAGGTCCGCCAATCCCAGGGAAGCATATCGAGGAAGGGCTTCATCGGGACTTCTTCGAAGAAGGTGAATATCTTCACCATCTCTTCGCGAACCTTGGGATCATCGGACACGGGAGCCGCGGTAAAGCCGCAATTGCCGATGACAGACGTCGTGACACCGAAGCCTGGCAGAGGATCGAGGCTGGGCTGCCACCACATTACCGCATCCATGTGCGTATGCGGTTCGATAAAACCGGGAGATACGATGCAGTCCGTCGCATCGACAACCCGTTCACCATCCTTGGCCTCCAGCGACTCCCCGATCGCGTCGATCAGGCCGTCACGTACACGCAGATCGCCCTTGTAAGACGGCGCACCCGTGCCGTCGACGATCGTCCCCCCTTTGATCAGAATGCTTTCCATAGTGCCTCCTCTCGTATGCCCTATTAAACTCATAATCTTTGCAATAATGCAAGGGCTAGTCCTGCCCGTCAGGGCAATGTCTCTTCTCCGGCGATCTCGATCCCGTAACCTTCCAACGCGACCAGATTGTGCGGACGATTGCTCAGCAGCACGATGCGGCTGATGCCCAGATCGGCCAGCACCTGCGCACCTATTCCATATTCCCGCAGTTCCACCTTGCGTCCGGCGCTTTCCTCGCGCCCAGCGCGGCGCGCTTCGATCACGCAAGTGGCAAGATCGGGAGCGGGAGAGGTCAGAATCACGACGACACCACTCTCCGCCCGGGAGATCGCCTGCATCGCGCGTTCAATCATTCCGCCGCCGTCATGCCTGACTTCACCGAACATATCGGCAAACGGCGTCTGCACATGCATTCTCACCCGCACCGGCTCCGCGGTATCGATGCGGCCTTTTACCAGTGCGACGATTTCGGTGCTGTTGACCGTGTTGCGGAAAGTGATGGCTTTCCATTCCCCGCCCCAGCGGCTGACGAAATCCATTTCCGCGCGCCGCTCGACGAGATGATCGTAACGCCGACGATAGGCGATAAGATCTCGGATCGTCCCGATCTTGAGATCATGAAGCCTGGCAAATGACACCAGATCATCGAGACGCGCCATCGTCCCGTCATCCTTCATGATCTCGCAAATCACGCCGGAGGGATTGAGACCTGCCAGCCGCGCGACATCGACCGCCGCCTCGGTATGGCCCGCACGCACAAGCACGCCACCCTCACGCGCAACCAACGGGAACACATGGCCGGGCGTGACAATATCATCCCGCGACTTCGTTCCATCTATGGCAACCGCAATGGTGCGGGCGCGATCAGCCACCGAGATGCCGGTGGTCACCCCTTCCGCAGCCTCGATGGAAACCGTAAAGGCCGTTTCATGGCGAGTACCGTTAGCCTGACTCATCAGGTCGAGCCCCAATTCGTCCACCCGCTGCCGCGTCATGGCGAGGCAGATCAAGCCCCGCCCGAAACGCGCCATGAAATTGATCGCATCGGGCGTGGCCATCTGGGCGGGAATAACCAGATCGCCTTCGTTCTCGCGATCCTCGTCATCGACCAGAATGAACATCCGCCCATTGCGGGCTTCGTCGATTATTTCCTCAGGTGTCGAGAGGAAATCTCCGGGGGGATGGAGTTGGGCCACAACACTCATGATCACAGCACCTCGAACAATCCGGCAGCTCCCATCCCGCCACCGACGCACATGGTGACGACCACATAGCGGACGCCCCTGCGCCTGCCCTCGATCAGCGCGTGGCCAACCATGCGTGCACCCGACATGCCGAACGGATGGCCGATCGCGATGGCCCCACCGTTCACATTCAGGCGCTCGTCAGGGATGCCCAAACGATCACGGCATGGCAGAACCTGAGCCGCAAAGGCCTCGTTGAGTTCCCACAGGCCGATATCCTCAACGCCAAGGCCATGCTGCTCCAACAGCTTCGGCACCGCATAGACCGGGCCCATTCCCATTTCTTCCGGTGCGCACCCAGCAACCGCTATGCCGCGATAGGCCCCCAGCGGCGTCAATCCTTCGGCTTCCGCCACCTTTGCTTCCACCAGAAGCGATGCCGCCGCACCGTCCGAAAGCTGGCTGGCGTTGCCAGCAGTTACGAAACGCCCTTCGGATATCAGTTCCCCGCCGGACCAGACGGGCTTCAGCTTCGACAGTCCTTCGAAAGTGGTGCCGACGCGTGCGCCCTCGTCAGTCATCAACTTGACGTCGCGCGGCGTCGTAGCTCCACTTTCCTTGTCAGTGACCAGCATGGTGGAAGCCAGTGGCGCGAGCTCGTCGGCGAAGTGGCCTTTTTCCAGGGCATGCGCATAACGCTGCTGACTTTGCGCGGCATAGGCGTCCTGCGCTTCACGGCTGACGCCATAGCGTTCCGCGACAAGCTCCGCCGTCTCGATCATCGCGATATACATGTGCGGGCTGTGTTCGATCACTGCACGCGATACGGCACGATAACTGTTCTTGTGTTCGTTCTGAGTAAGGCTGATCGATTCGACACCGCCACCCACGGCGACATCCATGCCGTCATGGACGATCTGCTTCGCGGCGATTGCTATTGCCATCAGGCCGGAGGCACATTGGCGATCGACCGACATGCCCGATACCGTTTGCGGCAGACCGGCCGCCGCAGCAGCAAGACGCCCTATGTTATAGCCTTGGGTTCCCTGCTGCGACGCGCAGCCCATCACCACGTCTTCGATCCGCGCGGGATCGATCCCGGCTCTCTCGACCGCGGAGGCGACCGCATGGCCCGCCAGCCGAGGCGCCCCTGTGTCGTTGAACGAGCCCCGATAGGCCTTGCCTATCGGGGTCCTCGCCGTCGAGACGATAAGTGCTTCCCGCAATTCGTTTCTCCATGATGAAGCCGCAAACCGGCTTTCTCTTCACGGATTCCCGTACCAAGCGCACAACCGAAACCGCCAATACTGTTGGACGATCAACCGTGTCGCGTTACGGCATCGCCCGACAGGCGCCGGGCAGCGCTCTTCCCGTTGGCAACGAGATTGCCGGGGAAGCCGGAACGGAAGCTCAGCCGCCGTAGAAGACCTTGTCGCCCAGATCCTTCATTTCCAGAACGGCGGCATCCGCACGCCCTTCCGGCTCACGCATCACCTTCGCATCGGTCACTTCCGCCACGATGATATGGTGATCGCCTTCCTCGACGATCGTCACCAGCTTGCATTCGACTGCCGCAGCCGCGCTATCGAGTGCCAGGATGCCGTTTGCCGCGGAATGCACAGGCTCACCGGACAGCTTCCCATCAGCGAATTCAGCAGGCTTGAAGAATGCGAACGCTGCACCCTGCTGCCCTTTGCCCAGGATATTCAGCACGGCACGACCACTGGCCTTGAATGCGCTGTACGTGCCCGAATCCGCTTTAACCGCCATGGCAAGAAGGGGCGGCGAGAATGACGTCTGCGTTACCCAGTTGACGGTCGCAGCGGACGGCGCGCCTGCGGCATCCTTGGTCGTCAGCACATAAATGCCGTAGGGGATCATCCGCAGGGCGGTTTTCTTGGCTGCTTCATCCATTTCGTCAAATTCTCCCGGTTCGCCATATTCGGCGGCAGCGTTGTGGCGCCCTTGTCAGGCACCGTTGGTTCGGCCGGAGAGTCCACATATTATCCGCGATCGAGCAATTGCCGGTTTGCGATCAGAGCGATCCGCCATCCATATTCGACACCCCGGAAACCACCGGGCAGTCCGCCAAGGTATAATTCGTGCTGCGCGACACGAACCGGGCAGGAACAGCAAACCGGGCCGCCGGGGCCCATGGGACGGATGGGAAAAGCATGGATTTCGAGATCTCCCCCACGCAACAGCAATGGCTGGATCGGGTCAAGGCATTCATGGCCGAACACGTCGTGCCCGCCCGTGGCCGCTATGAAACCGAACTTGCCGAAGGATCGACCCGCTGGAAGGTCTTGCCCGTGATCGAGGAACTGAAAGCCAAGGCCCGGGCGGAAGGCTTGTGGAATCTGTTTCTCCCGCCTTCGGCAGACCATGACAGTGACGACTATCATGGCGCGGGGCTCAGCAATCTCGATTACGCGCTGTGCGCGGAGGAAATGGGCCGCATTCCCTGGGCGTCGGAAGTGTTCAACTGCTCTGCCCCGGACACCGGCAACATGGAAGTGCTCCATCGTTATGGCAGCGATGACCAGAAGGCCCGGTGGCTGCGCCCGCTGATGGACGGTGAAATTCGTTCGGCGTTCGCGATGACGGAACCCGATGTTGCCAGTTCGGACGCCACGAATATCGCGACCCGGATCGAGCGCGATGGCGATCACTATGTCGTGAACGGCAGAAAGTGGTGGATTTCGGGCGCAGGCGATCCACGGTGCGAACTCATGATCGTCGTCGGGCTCAGCAACCCGGACGCAGAGCGTCACCGGCAGCACAGCCAGTTGCTTGTGCCCGTCGGCACCGAAGGTGTGACGATCGGCCGGGCCCTGCCCGTATTCGGTTATGATGACGCACCGCACGGTCATTGCGAGGTCGTTTTCGAGAATGCCCGAGTCCCGGTCGGCAACATGGTGCTGGGCGAAGGGCGCGGGTTCGAAGTGGCCCAGGGGCGGCTCGGGCCGGGCCGCATCCATCACTGCATGCGAGCCATCGGGCTGGCGGAGATGGCACTCGACGAAACTGTGCCTCGCCTGCTCTCCCGAACGGCCTTCGGCAAGCCGCTGTCTGAGCAATCAATCTGGGAGCAACGTATTGCCGAAGCACGCACGCAGATCGAAATGACGCGGCTCCTCTGCCTGAAAGCCGCCGATATGATGGACAAGGTCGGCAACAAGGCCGCCCAGCGCGAAATTGCCATGATAAAGGTGGCAGGGCCAAAGCTTGCCGTGAAAGTTCTGGATGATGCCATTCAGGCCCACGGCGGCGGCGGCGTTAGCGATGGTTTGCCCCTCGCCTCCGCATATGCGCTCGCGCGTACACTAAGGCTGGCTGACGGCCCCGACGAAGTACACAATCGTGCGATCGCGAGACTGGAATACAAGCGCTTCAAGAAGCGCTGACCGGATTCCCCCCCCCGGCCCCCGCTAGGAGGGCCGGGGGGACAGGCAACTAAGCGTTGAGAATCTCGAACGTTTCGCCACGCGCGGCCAGATCCACAAGCAAAGGCGCTGGTTCCCAGGCCCAGCCATGACGGCCAGCCGCATAAGTCCGGATGCTCTCCAGCACGGCGGGCAAGCCGATCACATCAGCATGGAACATCGGCCCACCCCGCTCCCTCGGGAAGCCATAGCCGTACAGATAGATCATATCGACGTCGACCGGACGGTAGGCGATACCCTCCCCAACGATGTGGGCCCCTTCGTTCACCATCGCGAGGACACAACGACTGACAATTTCCTCGTCGCTGATAGTCCGCCGTTCCAACCCGATTTCGGCCGAATACTCGATGATAAGGCGGTCGATTTCCGGATCGGGTTCGGCAGTGCGGCCATCGGGATAGAGGTAAATGCCCTTGCCCGTCTTCTGTCCGAAGCGGCCCATTTCGCAAATGCGGTCAATCACGCCCGAATAAGGGCGGTCGGGCTGCTCAACCGCGCGACGCTTGCGGACGGCCCAGCCGATATCCTGCCCGGCAAGATCCATCGTCCGGCATGGACCCATTGCCATGCCCCATGCCTCCATCGCGGCATCGACCTGCTGCGGCAGCGCACCCTCTTCCAGCAGGAACCATGCTTGGCGCAGATATTCCTCGAAGATGCGATTGCCGATAAACCCGTCGCACACCCCGGCGACAACGCCGACCTTGCCGATCCGCTTGGCGAAATCCATTGCGGTGACCAGCACTTCGGGGGCGGTAGCCTTGCCCCGCACGACTTCAAGCAACCGCATGATGTTCGCTGGGGAGAAGAAATGCAGCCCCACCACGCGAGACGGGTCGCTAACGAACGCCGCGATGGCATCAAGGTCCAGCGTCGAGGTGTTGCTGGCCAGAATGGCCTCCGGCTTGGTGATCCGGTCAAGCGCAGTGAACACTTCTTCCTTTACGCCGATGTCTTCAAACACCGCTTCGATTACGAGGTCCACATCCCCCAGTGCATCGAGGCTGCCAGCCGGGGTAAAAGCGGCCAGCCGCGCATCGGCCTTGTCCTGAGCGATCCGCCCCTTGTCGACGTCGCGTTGAATGGTCTTGGCGATTGTTGCACCGGCCTTTGCCAATGCCTCCTCGCGCAGTTCGACCATTGTCACGGACAGCCCCGCATTAAGCAGCGCGATCGTAATGCCAGTACCCATCAGCCCACCGCCAACGACGCCGACCCGGGCAATGGGCCGCGGCCGCACATCGGAGGAAAGCCCAGGAATACGGGCAACTTTGCGTTCGCCAAAGAACACATGCCGCAGGCCCCGCGACGCTTCCGATGCCATGAGTTCTCCGAACAGCCGCGCTTCGACCGCCAGCCCCGACGCGAGATCATCCGACAGCGCCGCGACGCAATCGACAATGCGCGCCGGTGCCTGGCTCAACGCGCCCGGGCGCAATTTGGCCCGCGCCGCCTCGACAGCCTCCGCCTTGTCCGCCGGGACGGGCAAGGCCCCTGAAGGGCGTACCGGCGGCAATGCCTCGGCCGCAAGAGCAAGTGCGGCTGCCACCACATCGCCTTCCACGACCTTGTCGACGAGACCGATTTCCAATGCCCGCTCGGCAGAAACAGGCTTGCCCGACAGCATCATATCCAAAGCTGCCGCAGCGCCCGTCAGACGCGGCAGGCGTTGGGTTCCCCCGCCGCCCGGCAGAAGCCCCAGAGTGACTTCGGGCATGCCCAGCTTCGTACCTGCCTGCGCAATCCGATAGTGGCCGGCCATCGCCAGTTCCAGCCCGCCGCCCAGTGCGACGCCATGGATCGCCATTATCACCGGCTTGCCGGAATTTTCCACTCCAAGCTGCATGTTCCGAAGGGTATCCAGCGATGCCGGATCACCGTCGAAATCACCGATATCCGCGCCGCCGCAGAACATTCTCCCCTCACCGGCGATGACAATGGCGGCACAGTCCTGATCGGCCTCGGCAGCCGCAAACGCGTCGCCGATCTCAGTGACGAAACCGTTCCCCACCGACAAGGCGTTGACCGGACCGTTCCCGATCCGCAGGACAGTGACGGCACCGGCCGCTTCCTTCGTAACCGACATTCATTTCTCCTCAGAATTGGTGTTCGTTCGCCTGGCCGGACTTTACCAGAAGCCGGCGGATTACAGTGTTCAGGGGCAAGCGCTTCGCCCCCGGATGATCTCCACGGGCCCTTCGGTCAGGAAATTGCGATAAAGGCGTTCGGCCACCCGCCAGCCGGACGGGGTCCGGCGCCAGCGATCGTCATACTGCCCCCAGCAACTGTAGCGCAGGCCTTCGAGGTGTTCCCGGCCGGCATGCACGGCATAGAAATGCGCCTTTGCCGCCGCCTGATCGCCATCCGGTTCGACGCGGATATTGAAGACATTGTGCTGCGTTCCGCCACACAGCGATTGCGGCCCCATATTTCGGTGTAGCCGTTCCACGAGCGGGGCAAGACCCTTTTCCAGAATGCCGTTGGAGCTGCGGTAATCCTGCACCGCATCAGCCATGAACACATCGGCAAGATCGTCGAATGCCTTGGCGTCGATCACCTCGCAATAGCGGAAATAGACCTGCTCGATGGCACGAATATCCCACAGAATATCAAGTCGATCCGTCATGGCCTCCTCTCATGCCGGTCATTGTACGCGAAAGCATGGCAGAGGCCGGGATCGATCACAAAATCGGGATGTTCGGGATCGAACCAGCGGTCGACCTGTCCCCAGTGGCAGGGGGCCATCATGTAGTCCTTTGTCAGGCCTTCCAGACGGTCGAAGCCCTGTTCCCAGACATGACTCCATGCAAATCGCCCACAGCTCTGCGTCACGCGCCCCAGCCGCCAGCCACGTATCGCCGCAATCCGGCGAGGCATGGCCGCGGTTTCCGCTTCGAAAGCCTCAAGACGATCCGCGCTCGCCCGAGGCAAGGCATGGAACAGAGCAGCCCGGTAAACCGGGGAAGCCAGCGGATTGCCTTCGCCGGCCACCATATCGAAAACAGCACCGTCATTGCAGGAAACGGCTGCATCGAGCCGGTCGCCAAGTCCGAAAGACGGATCGGCCGAACCTGCATCCGATACCGTCGTCCTGACAATCAGGTCACCCCCGTTCCGGCCACCAGACAATGATGGGGCAACGAGTGCGCAACTTTCCCGAAGTGATGCAACGATTGCCGCCCGTTCACGAGCCCCCGCCTCATCACGCCAGGTCAACAAGGCCACCAGCTCAGCCACGGGCAAGCACATCGAAACAGGTCTGGTCGGCCATCGTGTCGCGACGGCGCGAGGCAACCCTGCAATCCAGTTCGGCCCACAGTTCATGAACGTCCGGATCGCGGCGGCCAAGATTGTTCTTGGCCCAGAACGCCTCAGCGTCAGCCAGACTCCAGAGAAAGAACAGCCGGTTTGCACCATCGTCCAGCCACAGGGGTGGTGAAACCAGACTATGCACCAATGTCATGCCGCGCGCGATCGCTCCGGGCACGTACCGCTCGTGACAGAACGCATGGAGTGCTTCCCCGTCACCCGGATGCGATTCAAACTGGTCAAGGATGAAAATCATGCCCATCCCTGCTCCAGATCGACAACCAGCTTCCCTCGAACGTGGCCTTCGCGAAGGCGCGCCAGCGCGTTCGCAGCCTCCCGGACAGGCAGCGTTTCGATTGCCGGCAACCGCAGGTCTCCCTCCGCCAGCCTGGCGACAAGAGCATGCAATTGATCCGCCTCCCGCTCGCGATTTGACATTGCAGTGACCATTCGAATGCCGCGCCGTGCGGCCTCCGCTGCTGTAGGGCGGGGTTCATCGGGCACCAATGTTCCGATTGTGACAAAGGCCCCACCATCCCGGACGAGGTCGAGCGGATCGGTCAGGACGCCTTGCCCGACCGTATCGAGCACGACATCGACACCATCCGGAAACATCGTCCACAGGGCCCGTTTCCAGTTTGCCCATCTGTAATCGAGCGGCAATGCTGCGCCCAGATCCGCCAGATAGCCATGATTGCCCACCCGTGCCGTTGCGGCAACGCGCGCGCCTGCCATTACCCCGAGCGAGACTGCGAAACTTCCGGTCCCGCCAGCGCCGCCATTGACGAGAACCGACTGGCCTGGCGCCAGAGCACCCGCACAAAACAGCGCTTCCCAAGCGGTAATTCCGGCAGTCGGCAACGCGGCCGCCTCGATAAAGCCGAGCCCGTCGGGCAAAGGTGACACCAGATGGCCCGGAACGGTAACCAACTCCGCACAGCCGCCGGCCCCACCCCGCCCGACAGCAGTCTTGGCGACCACGCGATCGCCGCTCACAATGCCGCTCACGCCTGCTCCAACGGCCTCGACGACACCCGCCGCATCAAAGCCCAGCGCATAAGGGAATATCGGCGTGAAGACTGGGCTGAGCCATCCTTCGGCCAGCTTCCAGTCGGCAGGGTTGAGCCCCGCTGCATGAACCCGTATCCGCACCTCGCCTTCATTCAGTGCCGGAATGCCCATATCCACGATATGAACACTCTCCATGCCATTGAAACCGGTGATAGCCAGCGCCCTCATCAGTCCTCGCTGACCAGATGCGGCATCAGTTCGGTGCCCGATACCGGCGTCGCTGGATAACGCCATTGCGGCGGCACGGGTGGCGGCAAGGTTTCCCGGCCATCGAGCCCGCGAACGGTCAGGCCTTCGGCTGCGGGATAATGCATGCTGAACGCAGTCAGGCCTGTCCGCTCCGCCGCCGGTCTGTGACATAGCGCAAGGACGGTTTCGGCCAGATATTCCACTCGTTCGGTCGGATAATCGGCAGGCAACAATGCATCCGCACCGGGCGTGCGGATCGCAGTCGATGGGGAGGCCATGTTGACCGCGATATTTTCATCGAGCAACGCAGCGGCCAGTCCCTGCGTGAAGCGCACCAGCCCCGCCTTCAGCGCTGCGTAAACGCAGTCCTGCCCGGCCCGCGATCCGGCAGTAAACGGGATCGCCGGGGGCAACGCGGTAATCGAGCCGATGTTGACGATCCACCCCGCCCCATTGCGCCGCATCACTGGAAGCACGGCCTGGGCAAGCAGGATCGGCGCACGCAGATAGCTGCCCATCATCGCGTCGATTGCAGCGATCGGCAGATCCCCAAACGAGGCATAGTGGGCCGAGCCCGCGTTGTTCACCAGAATGTCGAGCCTGCCGCCCATAGCCTGTACCTGCTCAGGCAAGGCACGCAGGAGGGTATCGTCACTGATATCGGCGGCAATCGGAAAGGCCCGCCCACCCGCAGCCTCGATCAGTGAAACCGTGTTCAGGAGATCGCCTGAAAGACTACGGGCCACCACCGCTACCGTAGCCCCTTCGGCAGACAGCCTCTGGGCTATGGCACGGCCAATCCCCCGGCTCGCCCCGGTGACAAGCGCAACCTTGCCTTGCAAACACCCCGACATCTGCCTCCCTTCGATTCACCGACCGCCATGCTATCGCTACCCGCCTGCGGCGTGGGACATAGTTTCGGCATCACTCGGTTCTCTCCGCGACATGGCGGCGGATCGGGGCATTGAGAAAGGACATTCGAGGCACGTCCCATCCTATTTCGCGACGCAACCGATCACGCGATGGCATCAGGACGCAATCATACGAATAATACACTGATTCTACTTATATTTTTATATCTTCACTTCAGCCATCCATCGCTCCTCTGCTTGTGCCCATTGTCGGCGCGGCGTAGCCAGACCAGAGCAGAATCTGATCAATGCCCATGAGGCAATAATCGCGGCGGGAGAGCCGAATGAACCACGAACAAACGCCTCCTCGAATGAATATCATCGCCCTGTGCGCGTTGATAAGCGGCTCTTTCTTCGTTGGTTCGATGCTGACAATCGTCATCCCGATCCTGCCCGATATCGCGGACGGCCTGTGGGACGGATCGGTTGGCAAACTGCCGGTGCAATTGCTTATCGCCGTGCCGATGGCGGGTCTCGTCTGCGGCGGTCTGCTCTCCACGGTGGTCTTCGCACGCTGGCACGCCAGAACGGTGTTGATCGGCGGGATGATTGTCTTCGGGATTGCGGGTTCGGTCGGGATCTTCGGCAATGCCACGGCATTGGTGGTGTCACGCTTCATCATCGGCGTCTGCTCCGCCTGCATCGCCGCCGCATCGACCAGCCTGATAGGTGAATTCGTAACCGAGGAACGGCGCCCCCGCGTGCTAGGTGCCCAAATGGCTGGCGCGTCAGTGATGGGTGTTCTGGCGATGCTCGCCTCCGGCGCGATCAGCGACGCCTATGGCTGGCGGGCGAGTTTCGCCCTCTTTCCAATGATCGCACTCCTTGGCGTGTCAGGCGCATCGCTGGCGCCGAAAAGTGCGCTGGTGAAGAAGATGCCGCAGGGGCCATCGGGCCCAGGGCTGAGATCGCAATTGCTATCCCTGTGGCCGGTACTGCTGTTTGTCTTCCTGCTGAACACAACCGCATTCACGACCAATTCGCAGGCGACTTTCGTACTCGCCGATCAAGGCATCGGCTCTGCCGGAGGGCGTGCACAGATCATGGGCATCAATCAGGTCATGATCGTAATGGCCGCCATTGCTTTTCCGGTGGTCCGCAAGTGGGTCGGCCAGAAGACAGTGCCGATTGTCGTTCTCTTTCTGATGGGGGGAGGTCTCATCACACTCGGCATCAGTCAGTCGGTAGTGCAGGCGGCAATGGCATTGGGATTGCTCGGAATCGGCAACGGCCTGTTGTTTCCGTTTCAGTCGAGCATGCTTCTGCAACACGCCAGCGCCGAAGCGCGCGGGGCGGGCGCGGGGCTGATGGTGAGCGCACAATTCATCGCCGACGCGATCAATCCGCTGGTGCTCGGCCCGCTCATCCTCTCGATCGGACTGCATGAAACGATCGTGATCGTCGGTATTGCCGCGCTCCTCGCCGCTGGGCTGTGGGGCGGAGGCAGAGGGCTGCGCTGGATAGCCGGCCGGGGCGCGACGCCGCGCGATGCAGTCTGAGACAACAGACTGGTAACACACGGCCGTAGAACACAGGCCACATTGAAAGGTATCACAGACGATGAATGATATTCGCCGGATCGGAAACATGGGCCGCATGAGCAACGCAGTGGTGCACGGCGGCACTGTCTATCTGTCGGGCCAGGTGGCGATCGACAACCGGGGCAAGAGTGCGGAACTGCAAGTCGAAGAAGTCCTTTCGCGGATCGACGCACTGCTTACGGAAGCAGGCAGCGACCGCTCCCGCATGCTCAGCGCGCAGATCTTTGTCGCCGATCTGGCGATTCTTCCCACGCTGAATGCCGCATGGGATCAATGGCTGCCCCAGGGCGCGGCACCGACACGCACGACCATCCAGGCCGTGCTTGCCTCGCCGGCATACCAGCTTGAAATAGCGGTTACGGCCGCGCTCTAGCCGCTTGCGAACTGGCGTGCCGCTGCCTCAGTTCGGTGCAGCAAGGCAAAGGCGCGCCAGTTCGCCAAAGCGCGCCACGCCCTCCGCCGCCTGTTCGGCATCGATCATGGAAAAACTGAGACGGATCGAACGCGCGCAGCCGGGGTCGATCGGATTGGTTTGCGGATGGAACGCCTGGCCCGCGACAACGGAAACCTCCCGTTCCAGAAGCACACGCTCCGCGAATGCGGCTGCATCAAAGCCTTCCGGGAAGGTCACCCACACGTAGAGCCCACCTTCGGGCGAAGTCCACTCGACCCCTGCGGGCATATGCCGGGAGAGCGCAGCCAGCATGGAATCCCGGCGTTCCCGATACGCCTGCCTGACCATCGCGAGATGTTCGTCCAGCCCGCCCTCCAGAACTTCCAACGCCAGCATCTGGTTGAGCGCACTGGTCGCAAGATCCGCCGCCTGCTTTATCAGGACCAGTTTGCGGATCACTTCGGCCGGGCCGGCCAGCCAGCCGATCCGCAATGATGGAGCGATTATCTTGGAAAAGCTGCCCGCATGGAGGAATGGCGATTGCTCCACCCCGCCGCACTGCTGCGCAGCGGTGACGAACAGCGGAGGCAGGGATTCCCCTTCGTAGCGCAGTTGTTCGTAGCACCCGTCTTCAAGCACCGGCATTCCACGCTCTCGCGCAACGTCGATCAGGGACTGCCTATGCTCCGCCGTCATCGACAGACCCGTGGGATTGCAGAATTCCGTGCCGACATAAGCGAACTTCGCATCCCCGGTGTCACGACCGAGCGGGACATAGCGCGGCTCGTAAGCATCGAACGCACGCAGCGCACCGACGAACGCCGGTATTTCCACCATGACCGGATCGCCCGGCGCAAGAAACAACCGCGCCACGAAATCCAACCCTTGCTGTGATCCGTTGGTAATCATCACATTGTCGATGGAACAGGCCGCCCCGCGCCGGGTCTGGTAATCGGCCACCCACTGTCGCAGCGGAGCATGTCCCTCGCTCGGCGCATAGCTCAATGCCTGGCGCGCACGCGCGGAGTCATTCAGGATCGCACTGGCCGCATCAGCCAATGCCGCCTCCGGAAACAGAGCCGGATCGGGCAACCCGCCGCCAAGGTGAATGATGTTGCGCTGCCCGAGCAGTTTCATCTTTTCGCGAATGTCCGAAGCAACGACATTCTTCATCCGCGAGGCATATCGGCCATTCCAATCAATCATCCTCTATCTCCGGATCGGCGCCACTGTCGACGGGCGCTCTATTTTCGCCGTTCCCGACAGGCCCGCATTCGGTCCGTTCCGGGATCGCGTCGATCAAGGGACCATAAATGACAGTGGTGGGCCCGCAATCCGCCAATCGAGCGGATTGGATCGAAAAGCGTCATCGCTTTCATGCCAAGCTGCGATTTGACTGGATCAGCCTGCAAGTCATCCTCATGATGAGCGAAAACCACCAGCTTGGGTGGTCACAAGATATTGAGAGAAAGTGGGGAGAGAATGGCGGGCATTTCAATGGCCGAGGCAGGTACTGCGGAAGCAGAAGAGCCCATGGGGCAAGCCTCCGAGCTTCCCCGGTGGCGGCGTTGGCTGATTATCGCCTTCCTGCTGACCGGCGCGGTGAAGACCACCATGGTATTCACCACAGTGGTACCGGTCCTGCCCCTCATCTCGGACCACTTCAGCGGCAGCGGGGACGATGTCCTCAATGCACAGATCCTGGTTACGATCGGGCCGGTGGGCATCGCCGTATCCGGCATTATCGCAGGCTGGATCGTCAGTCAGGGCAGACTGCGCCTCACGCTCTTCCTCTCGTTGGGAATGTGCTGCCTGACCGGCCTGGCCCAGTTGGTGATCGACAATTTCTATCTCCTGCTGCTCAATCGCTTCTTCCTGGGGCTGGCCGCAGGGTCGAGCGACGTCGCAATAACCAGCATCATGGCAGCCCAGTTTTCGGGCAAGATGCGGTCTCGCCTTATCGGCTTCCGACAGGCTATCGGCTCCGCAGGCACCGTAGGAACGATGCTTCTGGCCGGGTGGCTGGCGGATCATTTTGGCTGGCGAGCCCCGTCATGGATGTTCCTGTTCCCGCTGACGACACTGTTCATCGCGATGATCGCGTTCGACCGGCCTATCGAAGTCATCAAGCGCGCAGTGGCTACGGAGCGGTTTTCACTGCTGCAGCTCTGGCCGATTTTCCTGTTCGTCATGATCATGACCGCAGCCCACACGATGCCATCGTTTCAGATCCCGTTCCTGTTGAGGGAAAACGGCATTACCAGCGCCGTCCTGATTTCGCGGGTGCCGGCGCTTTCCGCCTTCATTTCGATCCTTACCGCGATGGCATTCGGCTTTGTCTACAATGTGACCGGCCGGGGCACGCTGGTCATATCCGCCACCGCCATGGGCATTGGCTTTATCGGCATATCGATGGCTACGACCTATGAGATGATTCTGTTCTGGATCGTTATCGAAGGGATCGGCGCGGGGCTGACCACACCGTTCTTCCTTGCCCGCCTGCTCGATCGCGTGAACGCGGAACAGCGCAGCACTGCCATCGGGTTCAAGATGACGGCAATGTTCCTCGGTCATTTCATCAACCCGCTGGTCGTCGCGCCGCTGCGCCATAACTTCGGCATTCACGGAGCATTCTCGATCATCGGCGGCGTCATGGTGATTGGCGCGAGCCTGTTCCTGGTCCGGATCATACTGACCCGTCACAAGGAAACGATCCTCTAGGAGAGCGACTGTAATCTCATTGCACGGGCAAATGAAAAAGGGGCCGGGCTATCTGAAGCCCGGCCCCTTTTTCGGCCATTATCGGCCAATGGCTATCAGCCCCTGGTCTGCGCCAGAGCCAGTCCAGCAATCCGTTCGAGCTGCTCCACCGCTTCGGCTGCATGCGGCGAACTGGCGTTGCCGCGCAACATACGGCCCTTGATTCCGTGAATGATCGCAGCCAGCCGAAACAGGCTGAAAGCCAGGTAGAAATCCAACCGCTCGATGCCGTCGCGGCCGGTACGGCGGCAATATGCCGCAACGTAGTCCGCTTTGCTCGGGATACCTTGTGCTTTGAGATCCAGCCCCAACAGGCCGGTCGAGAAGCCGGGCGGCATATGGTAAACCATCAGGTGATAGGCGAAGTCCGCAAGCGGATGACCCAGCGTGGAAAGCTCCCAATCGAGCACAGCCAGCACACGCGGTTCCGTCGGATGAAACAGCAGGTTGTCGCAACGATAATCGCCATGAACGATCGCCACGTCGTCACCAGGCGGAATATTCGCCGGCAACCATTCGATCAATTCATCCATCGCGGCCACACGTCCCGCATCGGCGTCGTTGAGATATTGCTGCGACCAACGGCCGATTTGCCGTTCGAAATAATTGCCCGGCCGTCCATAGTCGGCCAGCCCGACGTCCGCCGGACTGATCGTGTGCAACCTTGCGATCACCTCGTTCATCGCGTCGAAATAGGCCGCCCGCTCCTCACGCGGGACTTCGGGGAATGCGGTATCCCAGAATGTCCGGCCCTGCACATGCTCCATCACGTAGAACGGCGTGCCGATCACCTCGCCATCTTCGCACAGACCGAATGGACGCGGCACCGGAAACCCGGTGGGATAGAGGGCGTCGATCAAACGATATTCACGCTCAATCGCATGAGCGCCCTTCAGCAGCGGCCCTGGCGGCTTACGGCGCAGGACATAATTACGCCCTTCCGCCCGTAGCAGATAGGTCGGATTGGACTGCCCGCCGCCAAACTGCTCGACCGCATACAATCCGCCGAAATCCTCGACATTGGTGCGCAGCCACTCTTCCAGACGATGCTGGTCAAAAGCGAACCCTTCCCGGATCGGTCCCGGGCCACGCTCTGCATTAGCCATCGGCTGGCAACCTTGAACGCAGCGCCCGGGCGGCCTGGAACATGGCCGCCTCGTGCTGTGATTGCAGGACTCCGGTTTCGGGGACCATTTCCCCTTCCCGGTCGGACAACTCATCCATCGATGCCAGCAGCCGTTCGGCGGCATCTTCTCCCGAGCCGACGTAAACCCCGCGCGTAAGCGTGATATACGCCCGCTCGAAACTGCCCGCCCCGGCGCACATGATCATGCCGTTAGGAGCCTGAGGCGAAGCCAGCGCGAGTACACCCGCAGACACGCTTTCGGGCGACAGGGCCTCGAAAGTTTCCTCGTCCATGATGTCTTCCGTCATCCGGGTTGCCGCCGATGGCGCGAGGCAATTGACATGAATGCCGTATTTCTGCCCTTCATGGCGCAATGTGTTCATCAGGCCGACCAAGCCGAGCTTGGCCGCACCGTAATGAGACTGGCCGAAATTCCCGTAAAGACCGGATGACGAGGTGGTCATCACCACCCGGCCATAGCGCTGCTCCCGCATGGTTTCCCACACTGCTTTGGTGCAGTTGGTCGATCCCATCAGGTGAACCTCAATCAGTGCACGGAAATCGGCAAGGTCAAGCTTCGCGAATGTACGGTCGCGCAGGATGCCCGCATTGTTTACGAGAATATCGACTCTGCCCCATTTGGCCTTGGCCTGATCGACCATCGCACTGACCTGTTCGAAATCGGTCACGCTGGCGCCGTTGCCGATGGCTTCACCGCCAGCCGCCTCGATTTCGGCGACGACAGCATCGGCCATGGCCGTGCTGCCACCCGTGCCGTCGCGCGCGCCGCCAAGATCGTTGACCACGACCTTCGCCCCCCGGCGTGCAAGCAACAGCGCATGGGCGCGGCCCAATCCTCCCCCGGCGCCGGTGACAATCGCTACCTGCCCCGTCAAATCGATTTGCATAATCCTATCCCCGCTACAGAGCGTTTTCTGGTATTTCCATCAGCAGTTGGCTGCCGGTTTCGACTGGCCGGAGCCAGGCATCTATTTTCGGTATTTCCCTCTCGAAGAAATAGCGGCACGCCCACGGTTTGCCAGCGCGCAGCGCGTCCGCCGGGTCGGCGTCGAGACACAGCAGCGCCCGGTCGAGCCATTGCCAGCCGACGACCACGTGCCCGAAAGCCCGCAGGAAACCGGTTGCATTGGTCGCAGCGGCGACGCTGTCCATCCCGCGCAGCTGCGCAACGACCGTGACGATCCGCCCCCATGCCGCATTGAGCCCCTGCCCCAGATCCGCAAGCGCGGTTCCCGCAGCCCGCGCCGCCACCGCCCGGACACGTTCGTCCAGCATGTCGAATGCGCCTGCCGTATCACGCCGGATCTTGCGCCCGACGAGATCGAGCGCCTGAATGCCGGTCGTCCCCTCGTGAATAGGATTGAGACGGTTATCACGCCACAACTGCTCGACATCGAAATCACGGGTATAGCCGTAGCCGCCGTGGACCTGGATAGCCAGGTCATCGGCGGCCAGCCCCCATTCAGATGGCCAGGTCTTCGCGACCGGGGTCAGCAGCGACAGCAGCGCGTCGTCGGCTTCGTCCTGCTCCGCGGTATCCACCAAGCGGGCGCAATAGAGCACCAATGCGAGAGCGCCTTCGCCATAGCATTTTGCCGCCATGACCATGTCGCGCACATCGGGGTGGCGAATGATCGGGCCGGAGCGTTTGTCCGCCGCCCCCGGGGCGCTGCCCTGCAACCGCTCCTGCGAATAGTGGAGCGCATGGCGATAGCCGCGATAACCCATCGCCGCCGCGCCCAGCCCGACATTGAGCCGTGCCTCGTTCATCATCTGGAACATCTGCGGCAGGCCCTGGCCTGGGGCACCGACCAGCCAGCCGAGCGCGCCCGCGCGCCCATCCGGCTGTTCGGCACCCTCCCCCATGTTGAGCAAACAGTTGGTCGTGCCGCGATAACCCAGCTTGTGGTTAAGCCCGGCAACGGCAATGTCATTGCGTTCTCCCGAAGGCAGAACCTTGGGAACGATGAATAACGAGATACCGCGCGTATCCTGCCCGATCTGCCCGGTTTCGTCAGGAATCTTCGCCAGCACCAGATGGACGATGTTGCCGGAAAGATCGTGGTCACCACCGGAAATCCACATCTTGTTGCCGTGGAGGCGGTAGCGCGCACCCCATTCGTCCTCACCATCCGGCATGGCCCGCGTGGCGACATCCGCCAGGTTGGACCCGGCCTGCGGTTCGGACAGGCACATGGTGCCGAACCATTCCCCCGCAATCTGCGGGCGGGCGAACGTATCCACCTGCGCTTCGGAACCGAAAGTCACGATCAGCCGCGCATTGGCGGTCGTCAGCATGGGATAGGCGGAAACTGCCAGACTGGCGGCAAGGAATTGCGCGAAGGAAGCGCTGGAAAGCAGGGACGGCAGACCAAGTCCGCCCAGTTCTTCCGAGAAGCCGGCGGAAAAGAGGCCCAGCTCCGCATAGCCGCGCAAGGCATGCGCTATCTCGGGCAATGCATGAACCTGACCATTTTCCAGGTATGGTTCACGATTGTCAGACAGCTTGAACAGTGGAAGAAAAGTGTCGGTCGCAACTTTGTGCGAAAGATCCAGAATGGCTTCGGCAGCCTCGCGATCGATATCGCTCCCCTCCGAGGCGAGAAGATCGTCCAGCCGCAGCCAGTCCCACAGCAGAAAGCTCAATTCGTCGGGATTGATCAGAATATCGTTCATCAGCGGCGGGTTGCCGTACTCTCACAAGGGACAAGAGGCAGGACGCTAGGCGAGGCCTCATCGCCCGTCGATTGCCGAAGTCTTATCGAACCGATGATGATACGGCAATTGCCGTCTGGCTCCATCACCTCAACCGTGCAGCGAACAGGGATGCCACAAGGACAAACATGACTCTCCATCCTGATATGCAGGCAATGCTCGACCGGCGTGCCGCACTGAATCTTCCCGGCTTCGCCGAAGGCACGCCTGAGACCGCACGGCAGGCATTTCTCGAAGCGCAGGCTGCCCTGCCAAAGGATCGTGGAGCGGCAGTCCGCTCGATCCGCGACGAAACCGTCGACGGCCCGGCAGGTCCCGTCCCTGTCAGGCGGTATATGCCGCAAGTGGAGCGGCCCGTCGGGCAGATCTTCTATCTCCATGGTGGCGGATGGGTGTTCGGCACGCTGGACGGCTTCGATCCGGCCTGCCGCGAATTGGCGGATGCCAGCGGCTGCGAAGTGATCAGCATCGACTATCGCCTCGCCCCGGAAAGCCGTTTCCCGATTCCGCTCAACGATGGCTGGGCCGTGCTGAGCGCGTTGGCCGAGCCAGCACTGCCGCTGATCGTCGCCGGGGACAGTGCCGGTGGCAATCTGGCGGCTGGGCTGGCGCTTCGCGCACGCGACGAAGGCATGCCGCGCCTCGCCCTGCAGCTCTTGGCATATCCCGTACTCGACCCCGATCTACGCGGTGAATCCCATGAGCGTTATGGCGGAGGCGACTATCTGATCTCAACCGAGGATATGCGCTGGTTCTGGGATCAATACACTGACCCGGCGGACCGCAACCATCCCTATGCCGCGCCTGCGAAATCGGAGGACCTGTCCGGCCTGCCCCGGACGATCCTGCTGGTGGCGGGATGCGATCCCCTGCACGATGAAGGGGTACGCTATGCAGACCGCCTCAAGGCGGCTGGCGTCAAAGTCACCCTCCGCGATCATGCGGACATGGCCCACGGCTTCTTTACACTGGTTGACCTTCTCGAACCGGCCAACGCCGAAATTCGCGTGGTCGGCGCGATGATTGCGAAGGCCCTTGAGGAAGAGATCCAGCCCGATTGACCGGTAGCGGGAGGCGGCGCAAAGCCATGCCTCCCGCACGATGAGGCGGCCGTAACTGCCTCAGGCAGCTTCGACGAGCTGGGCCGATTGCGCGCCTTCGCTCCAGACATCGGATTCCTCGGCAGTATCGACTTCCTCGACGCCTTTCATGCCGATGTGCGCCCGTGCCTCGTCCTTGCTCATACCCAGGATCGGCTCCATCTTGCGCAGGAACCACGGCTCGGATTCCCGGCCGACACGCATGCCATTGGTGATATGGCGGGACATCGCGGGCCAGGTCGAAGGATAATGAATGATTGTGCGCATCAGCGTCGGCAATGCCATGATTGCCAGCAACGTGCTCAGTTCTCCAGCCAGTTCCGGGTCATCGAAATAGGCAAAGTAGGCTTCGATGCGCATGAAAAGCGGGGTCGTTTCGCCCAGGAAATCGAAGCCGGCACCGCCCAGCAGGTGATCGAAATCATGCGTCTGGCCGGTCCTCAGGTCCCAGTAGTCCAGCATGCTGGCCGGGCGCCATTCCGGGTTCATCTCGATACGCGGATCGAGCACGATCTCGAAATTGTTGGCGCTGAGATAATGGTAGTAGATGCCACCCGCCGTGTTCGGGGCATATTGCTTCAGATCTTCGCGCGTATAAGTGGAAATGAACCCCTCTTCGAAGAAGGCTGCCAGTTCAGGCTTGGTCTTGCACTGATCCGCCAACATCTCGTTGATGCGCTTTTCATCGCGAATTTCATAGAGCGCCTGAAACAGCTGCGGCAGCGCATATGTCATCGGAAAGTCGCGGCCGTTGCGGCGCAGGGATTCCTGCATGACATATTCCCGGATCACCGGATGATTCAGGAATTTGGACGAACTGACAAGGCGTGAGGATTCCGTCGGAATATCCTGAAGTCCACGCATGAAATAGGGAATATTATCCTGCATTAAATCCTCCATAGAGCAGTGCCAGCAACCGGTTGGCGCAAGCTGGCCATGTCGGGCAAAGTGGATGTCTGCCGAAAGAATGGGGGGGGAGCGAACGCGAAATCGCTCCCTCGGGTGGGAAAGCCTGTTTCAGCCCCCTTCGACGCTGCCGCCTTGGGAAATAATGTTCGGCATATCCTCTCCTGTTGTATTTTATCGGCAGGGACTCGCACCCGGCAGACCTGAGTATAAAGTTCTGTGATTCCGAATCCACCGAATTGGTCATACAGACCCGCCAGAGACGCAAATTAATGTGCACATGATCTGATCCGGCTTGCATGCACACCGACCTGCGTTTCTATGGCCTTACTTTGCCAGGCGATGAACTGGTTGCCATTGGGGCACGGATTAGGAAGCCGAACTCAATGGACGATAGCCAACGTCATTTATGGGAGAACATGGGAATGGAATGGGAATGCAATTGCCGGCGGCTTGAAGGGAAAGTCGCGATCGTCGCCGGAGCGAGCCGGGGAATTGGCGAAGTGACTGCCAGTCGGCTTGCTGCAGAAGGGGCGGCGGTTGTGGTTGCCGCGCCGGAGCGGGAAAGGGACGCGATCGACGCCGTTGTCGCTTCCATCCGCGATCATGGAGGCGATGCGGCTGGGGCGGTTTTCGATGGGGCTGACGATGCGTCCTTCGCTGCATTATGCGACTTAACGATCAATCAATATGGCGGGCTAGACATCTTTCACGCGAATTTCGCCGATCAGAGCCTGCTGGCAGATGACACCAACATTCTGGACGCGGCACAGGACATTCTCGACCGAACGCTCGATGTAAACCTCAAGGGAATGGCCCGGGCGACCCGCCACGCCCTGCCCCATCTGCTGGCACGGGGCGGCGGCGCCATGATCTACAGTTCGTCTGCCGCCGCGACGATGGGGCAAACCGTGCGCCCGTTCTATTCCATGTCGAAGGCAGGGATCGGCGCGCTTGTCCGGCATGTTGCCAATCGCTGGGGACCAGAAAACATCCGCGCGAATGCCATCTTGCCGGGCTATGTCATGACGCCGGCCATGCAGGTCTCCGTGCCAGAGGAAATGGCTGCCCAATTCCAACGGGAAACGCCTTCAGGCCGACTGGGCCGGTGCGAGGACATTGCGGCAATGGTCGCGATGTTGGGCTCCAGCGACGGCGAATGGATCAATGGCCAGACGATCTCGGTCGATGGCGGCCTGACCATGCGTTGAACGGCCTCCGCGCCCTGTCAGTGCGAACCAGTATCGTGCGGCAGGGCGGGACAAGCATCGACCCGGGCAATCATCCACTGCAAGGTGGCATCATCCATCGGGTTGAAAACCTCGACGCGAAATTCACTTTCGAGATCGGCAAAGAACGTGAAATGGCGGAAACGACACCGCTTCCCGTCCGGCAACCTGTAATCCAGATCACGCGACGTCTTTGACGGCAATTCATACTGTTCCCACAGCTCGCGGAATTCGCTGCTTTCTTCCAGCAAGGTCGTGACCAGATCCTGAAGGTCGGGATCATGCATATTGCGGGCAAAGGCCGTGCGGAACATGGCAACCTGACTGCGGGCGGATTCGATCCAGTCCGGCAAGACCTTGCGCACGGCGTCATCCGTGAACAGCGAAAGCAGCTGGTTGCCGTTGGCGCTGAACTGTTCGAAATTGCCGAAGAAGGCCCTGGCCGCACGATTGCAGGCCACGTAGTCCGCACGAGGTGTCAGGACGAAAGCCGGCGAATAGTGCATCGCATCGATAATCATCTGCACCGAAGGCAGGACTTCGTCCGCGCTCGGATGAATGGGAATCCCGGCCTCATCCAAGCCAAGACGAAGAAGCTGCGTCCGCTCCACCGGAGAGAGGAACAGCACATCGGCGATCTTCCCCAGCAGGCGCGGGGAAGCCGTGACATCCAGCCCCTGCTCCAGTTTGGTGTACCACGACACCGAAACCCCCAGCAGGGTGGCCATTTCCTCTCGCCTGAGGCCATTGGTCCTGCGACGCCCACTACTTAGAATACCGTGGTCTTCCGGGGACAATCTTACGCGCCGCGAACGCAGGAATGTCGCCAGTTCCTTGCGTCTCCATGCTGCGGCGTCGGCCAGCTGCGGATCGATGAGACTGTCACTCTGAGTCATAGGCTGCATTCGCCTACTACACCGCCGTGCCCGAAACATCTACTAAACGGAAGTGAAAGTCCCGGAGTCCAACCGGGACGCCATGGGTGAGGAGCAAACGGATGAGCCATAAGAACGGCCAGAAAGTGGTGAAAATCGGTGGAGCCTCCGGCGCGCTCAACGATAGCGTGATCGCAGTGCCGCAGCTCCTGCGCGTACCGGGCATGAATTACCTGGCCTTCGATTATCTCGGCGAAGGGGCCATGGGCCTGATGCGCCGGTTGAAAGAGGCGGATCCACGTTCCGGTTTTCTCCCGGATTTCGTCAATCTGCACATTGGCCCTTATCTGTCCGAACTGAAAAGCCGCGGGATCAAGGTCATCTCCAACGCCGGGGGGCTGAACCCCGAAGGGCTGGCCGAAATGATCCGCCAGCGCGGACGCGAGATCAATCTCGACATCAAGGTTGCCGTCGTTACCGGCGATGACCTCGACGAGCTGGTGCCGGAATTGCGCGAGAACGGCACGTGCGAAATGTTCGGTGGCGAGCCGTTCCCTGACGGTCCGATCGGCAGCATCAATGCCTACCTCGGGGCCTTTCCCATCGCCGCGGCCCTGGATGCCGGGGCAGACATGGTAATTACGGGGCGCGTGGTGGACAGCGCACTGATCCTCGGCCCGCTGATCCATGAATTTGGCTGGCAGCCCGACGATTTCGACTTGCTGGCGGCCGGTTCGGCTGCCGGACATTTGCTGGAATGCGGCACGCAGGTCACTGGCGGCACATTCACCGACTGGCAGGACGTCCCCGACTGGGCGAATATCGGTTTCCCGGTTGGGGAATGCCACGCCGACGGTACGTGTGTGATTACGAAACCGGATGAGACAGGCGGTCTCGTTTCCGTGGGAACGGTGGCGGAACAGCTGCTTTACGAAGTCAGCGATCCGCAAGCCTACATGCTGCCCGACGTCGTATGCGACTTCAGCACTGTCAAACTCGAACAGATAGGTGAAAACCGGGTCCGCGTTTCCGGAGCGAAGGGGCACCCGCCGACCGATCAGTACAAGGTCTGCGTTACATATGATGCGGGATGGCGCTCCGTCGCTCTGATCCCCATCGTCGGGATCGATGCCGCCGCGAAGGCTCGCAGGACTGGCGAAGCGCTGCTTGAGCGCACATCGAATATTCTGCGGAACCAGAACCAGCCCGATTGGCAGCTGACCCATGTCGAAGTCATCGGTGCAGAGGCAAGCTATGGGGACAAGGCCCGCCCGCTCAATCCCCGCGAGGTGCTGTTGAAGATTGTGGTCGATCATGAGGACCCGGCCTGCGCCGCGATGTTCGGGCGCGAACAGTCCACTGCAATCATGAACATGGCGGTCGGTACATCCATCGCACCGATCGTGGCCGCTCCGCGCGCCTTCCCGCTGACGGAAATGTTCCTGTTCCTGATCGGAAAGGATCGCGTGCAAACGCACGTCACACTGGATGGCAAGCCGATCCCCTTTGAAGAGGCCGATGTGGCGGGGTTCAACCCTGACAGCATCGAACGTCCGGCCACGTCTGCGACAGCCGAGTCTGCCGATACGGAAGTCCCGCTGATCGACCTTGCCTGGGCCCGGAGCGGCGACAAGGGCCGGTTGTTCAACGTCGGCGTCATTGCGCGCAAACCGGAATATCTGCCTTATATTCGCGCGAGCCTGACGGAACAGGCAGTCGCGGATTGGTATCGCGAACAGTTCGACAATCCCGGCAAGGGTCGGGTAGATGCCTACGATGTACCCGGCTGCCATGCGTTGAACTTCGTGGTTCACGATGCGCAGGGCGGTGGCATCAACATGTCGCCACGGTTCGATGCCGCCGCAAAGACGATGGGCCAGCACCTGCTGGAAATGCCTGTCAAAGTCCCGGTTGATCTTGCCCGTTCATTGGCCGGATGATCGCAGGCAGGCCCAAACGACGAAAATGGGAGTGGAAGAAATGCAGGACAACAACGACGTTCCTTACCTGGTGCGCGGCATGCAGGCCGTTACGACCATGAGCAGTACTCTGGTCAGTTCCTCGCCTTATCTGAACGATCCGCGCCTGCGCGACTGGATCGCCACGCACTTTTTGCGGCGTAGCGCCAAGGACCGGCCCACATCGGCGGACGCCTATGCCTTGCATGGCATTCTGCGCGAAGTTCTCGATCTCGACCGGATCGAAACGCTGTTCACCGAACAACGCAAGAAATGGCCCGAACTCGACCAATGGTTCAACGAAGGGTTTTCTTCCACGTTCTCCATCGAAGACCTGCTCGAGTATCCAGAGGACTCGCTCGGCTATACGTTCGGCCGGTACCTCGCCGACAACAACTTCCAGATCGATATCGTGCCGCGTTTCGAGCCTACGTCGCAATTCGAGTATTATTCGCTGCGCAGCGGACAGACACACGATCTGGAACACATTGTCACAGGCGGCAATTTCGACATCCTGGGCGAACTGGTGCCCTATTTCGCCCGCCTGACAAACGTGCCGCGTTTTCTCGATCCGGAACTGGCCGGACTGGTCAACGTCGGGCAGCTTCTCGGCGCCCTGCGGCTCGTTACCCGCACCGGCCTGCATTATCAGGAGTCGTTTCTCTCCGCCCTGACTGCCGCCCAGGCAGGCATGCGTGTCGGCGAACAATCCGGTCCGATCTTCATGGCAAAGTACGAAGACGTGTTTCACCTGCCCATCCCGGCGGCGCGAGAAGCCTTGGGAATCCGGGGCGCCGAACAGATTGACACGGCCAAGGCATCTCTCGTCTGGGAAGAATACGCCTAAGCCGGACATTTACTGCCCACGGCCAATGGACCTGCAACTGGTGCCGGGGGTATTTGGGAAATGGGGAATGGCAGGGCCTACCTGCCATTTTCACTTTTGGGCTCGCCTCAGCCCCATTTCATCGGCCAGCCATCGTCTCCGCTGGCAATCCTCGCCACGATCAAAGCACCGACGCCGGCAGGGGATCGCGGCCGAGGACCATATCGCTGGCCTTTTCAGCGATCATGATGGTCGGGGCATTGGTGTTGCCCGACACGACCTGCGGCATGATCGAGGCGTCGACCACTCTCAGGTTTCGTACCCCGTGGACTTGCAAGGTGGCATCGACCACGCTGTCCTGCCCATTGCCCATGCGGCATGTGCCTGCGGCGTGATGGTCGTTGGTCAGCGCGGAGCGGATATGGGCATCCAGCGCCGCGTCATCGTCAAGATCGCGGATCGGCAGATCCGGTTCAGTGCCATATTCGCGAAAGGCGGGCTGGCGGTATATCTCGACGGCCGCACGAAATGCCGCCCGCATCCGGGCAAGATCGGATGGATCGGCCAGATAGTTGGCGTCGATGAGCGGCAACGCCAGCGGATCGGCGGAGGCAAGGCGCAACCTTCCCCTGCTTTTCGGCACGGTCAATTCGATACGGTTGAGCATTCCGTGTTCCGGCAGGGGATCGCCGGTAACGGGGTCCAGCCGAAGCGGTACGAACTGATACTTGATGTCCGGCACGTCCATTTCCGGCACGGAACGGATCATGCCAACCGCCTCGATGGAACAACCCGCCATGAATCCGCGACGCGCGAAGATGCAGCGCATCATTTCCATTCCGGCGTGTACGGGATTGAGCAATTTGGCTTGGGAAATCGGCGCGGTGCAGGTTGCATGCGCCGTGATGCTGGCATGATCGTGAAGATTGTGGCCTACCCCCGGCAAGTCGACCTGCGTCTTGATATCCAGCGATGAAAGGTGTGCCCCATCGCCAATTCCCGACAGCATCAGGAGATGCGGCGATTGGAAGGCCCCCGCAGACAGGATGACCTCACCAGCCGCATAGGCAGATGTGGTTCCCTCATGGATCAGTTCGATGCCAATCGCCTGCCCCTTGTCCACCATGACGCGCGTAACCTGCGCACCGGTCAGAACGGTCAGGTTCCTGCGTTTACGCGCCGGACGGAGATAGGCTGCGGCGGTACTCCAGCGCCGACCGCGCCAGACAGTCGATTCAGCAGGGCCGAAACCTTCCCGCTGCGCACCGTTTATGTCCTCGTTGTAAGGGTGCCCCGCTTGGACAGCAGACTGAATGAATGCTTGGGCCAGTGGATGTTCGACATTCGAACGCTGGACATGTAACGGGCCGCCCACGCCGTGATAGGGATCTTCGCCACCATCATGGTCCTCAGCGCGTTTGAAATAAGGCAGGACCTCCCGATAGCTCCACCCGGCATTGCCCATCGCGGCCCAGCCGTCGTAATCGGCAGCTGCCCCGCGACAATACAACATGCCGTTCGTTGAACTGGAACCGCCCAGCACTTTGCCCCGCACGTCCCGCAAGACACGGCCATCGACATGGGTCTGGGGGACGGTGGGATAGACCCAGGAAAACTTACCCGGACGATACATGGCAGCGAAAAAGCCCGGCACGTGAATCAAGGGGCTGCGATCCGGCGGCCCTGCCTCCACCAGCAGGACCTCAAGACCGGTGTCATCGCTCAGCCTGTTGGCAAGAACGCACCCGGCAGAACCCGCGCCAACGATGATGACGTCAAAACGCGTGTTGCCAACGGCCACTGCCTCTCTCCCTATATCCCGCGCATCGGCGGACAATGGCTGCTCGGTACCCGACCGTTCGGCATCGGTAAATGACTGTCTCAAACGACAAGCGGGCCCCGGCTCGATACGCCGGGGCCCGCCATGGTCATGCTGCCAACGGATGAAACCGAAACCCGGCAATCACCCCGCTGCAAACATGTGCCTTAGAATTCCAGCTTCACGTCCACGCCATAAGTGCGCGGTTCCGCGAAAACGATACCGGCAAAGCCGAGTGAACCGAAATCGATGCCGGAATAGAGGTAATCCTCATTGGTGATATTCTTACCCCACAAGGCAACAGTCGCACGGGTCGGCCCCATGTCGATCTGCGAAAGCGCCACCCGGGCATCGAAACGCCCGACTGCACCGTCCGAAATATCCCGGTTGAACGGATTCAGACGGTCGAGGGGGTGGAAGTAAATCCGGCTGCGATACGTCCAGTCCAGACGCGCCTGGAACTTGCCGAACGACAGGGGGGTCTCATACTGGATACCCGCATTGGCGGTCGTGCTGGCTGAGTAGTGGAAGCGGGCTTCATCCGCGACGTTGATCAGTTCATCCGTTGCGGAATCGCGAATGATGAAGCTCTGGAACTTCCGGTCCACGTATCCGACCGACGCGTTGAACGTAACGCCACGAACCGGTTCCGCGAGCAGTTCCGCCTCGACGCCCGTATAGGTTGCCTTGCCCGCATTGACCGTGATGCTCGACGCACCGCCGGTGCCGGCGAGGAACTGGCTGACCTGCAGGTCCTTGTAGCGGGAATGGAAACCGGTGAGGTTGAACCGCAGATGGCGATCCAGCAGTTCCGTCTTCAGACCCGCTTCGTACGAGATGATCTTTTCCGGATCGAAGCTGCCACCCACGGACCGCGGATTGAAACCGCCAGCCTTGTAACCGGTCGCCACGCGGGCATAGGCCAGGATGTCATTGCTGAACTTGTAGTCCACGCTGGCCGCCCAGTTAACCTGACTGAACTTCGCGTGAAGATCTCGAACCATCGCCGCGCTCTGATCGAGATGCTTCTTGTCTTCGGTATAACGGATACCGCCAGTGAAGCTCAGCTTGTCAGTGGCATGGAACGTAGCCTGCCCGAACACCGCCATGGATTCCGAAGTGTGGCGATAAGCCAGCTGGGGCGTCAGGTTGACGCCGAACGAATCCGTAGAGAGTTCTCCACCAAGGGGAATCGTGGCAGGTGACGGCAGAACGAGCGTCAGCTGCTGAGGATTGTTCTCTCGCGCTTTCTCCTTGAAGTAGAAGGCACCGAGCACGAATTCGACGTTGTCGCCGGCCTTGCCCAACAGGTTCAGTTCCTGGGAGAACTGCTTCTGCGAACGCACGTTGCTGGCACCGAACAATTCAACTTCGTTGATGCCCTGCGGGATGAAATCGTTCGGCGGTGCGAGGATCGCCGGGCTGACCGTAAAGCCCTGCAGGTTGTCGTTGCCGTCAAGGTCGGTGCGGTCAACGACGTTGTCCCATTTGCGATAGCCAGTCAGCGAACGCAACGTGATGTCATCCGTCACGTCATATTCCACTGTCAGGGTGTGGCCCTGAACCTTGTCTCTCAACTGCCCCTGGTCGAGCTGCAATGTGCTCAGGCGATCGCGTGAATAGTTCAGCGCGGAACCGCCAAGCGCAGGAGAATTCGCGAGGTAGGCCACGATGTCCGGACGAACGGCCGCCAACTGGAACGGCACCGAGTAGCTCTTGCTGTCATTGTAATCGAAAGCGTAATCGATCCTCAGCGGGCCACCCTGATCGAAACGGGCGGCAATGCGGAACGCATCGACGTTGGAAGCACCCGGATCGCGGCGGTTCGGCTGGTTCACGTCGTCTGCGTAACCGTCGCGCTGCTTGTGGAGATAGGAAAACTTGAAGCGCAGGCCACTGTTGCCGACTTCACCCGTATCGATGCTCGTACGGGACTGCATGTAGTCGTAACGGCCATAGCTGAAAGTCTGCGACGCCTTGAAGCTGTCAGCAGGCTTGGCAGTGATGAAGTTGACTGCGCCGCCTGTGGTATTGCGCCCATACAGAGTTCCCTGCGGGCCGCGCAGAACTTCGACACGCTCCAGATCAACGAGGTCGAAGACCGCGCCGGCGGTGCGTCCGATCACCACGCCATCGACATAGATGCCAACCGGGGAGTCCACGGTCAGCACCGGATCGGATTCACCGATACCGCGAATATGCACGGTGATGTTGGTGGTCGATGAAGGCGTGACCGTGGTCGTCAGGTTCGGCGCTGCCGCGCTGATGTCGCTGATGTCGGCGATGCGCCGCGATTCGAGCGTTTCCGCGGTAAGTGCGCTGACGGCGAGCGGCGTATCCTGCAGGTTCTCGCTCCGCTTCTGGGCGGTGACGACGATTTCCTGCAGCCCGCTGTCGCCGCCCTCCTGAGCAGCGGCCGTGCCACCCCACGTAAGCGCAACAGCCGATACACCGGCAAGAGCAGCGCGCATTTTCCAATTATTCATATGGTACTTCATTATCCACCCTGTAACGGTTATTGGTTATAAATATTGTTATTTATCTTATAGTTATTGGAGAAGATCAGCGCGGAGACACTTTGATGCGCGAAATCTTCCCGTTGAACACCGTGCCACCCGGCATTGCGACCACGGTTTCGCCCGTGTCGCGCCCGATATCGAAGGTTTCGCCCAGACCGGCCGTGACGTATGCCGTCCGCCCGATATGCCCGCGGCCAATTTCGGTTCCGTCCAGGCTGATCGTCAACGTGCCGCCCTGGCCGGGAAAACCGCTCAGAGCATAATCATAGGTCAGCGTGTGCGTACCCGCGGGGATGGCCGAATCGGCCTCTACACGGAAAAAGTCTTCCGGCTTTTGCGAGGCGGCATGAACGACGAACGGCTTGCCGTTGTCGAAGCCGAAACTCCAGCCACCGAATTTGCTGCCGCTCGCGATCAACGCACCGCTTGGCCCGCCTTCCGGTATGGTCACGTCAGCCGTGATCGAGAAAGAGCGGAAGTTGATAGGTGGCGCCTTGCTTTGCGCGACACTGATATTCGAACCCCAGTAAACGAAGTCCCGCGGTGAAGGCAGTTTCATTCCCGCGGCGCGCATGATGCCCTGCCGGTCGTCAAGCGGATAAACGTTGTTGGCCTTTGCTTCCTCGTCCCACTCTGCCTGCAACTCGGCCAGCTTTTCGGGGTTGCTCGCTGCAAGATCGTGCGCCTGGCTGAAATCCTTGGTGAGATCGTAGAGTTCCCACTTGTAGTCAGTCGGCAAACCGGCCGATTTGCCCGACTTCCAGGGCAGGCGTCCCGGCGTCGTGCTGGCCATCCAGCCATGATCGTACATCGCGCGATTGCCGATCAACTCGAAGTATTGCCGCACATGCCGTTCGGGCGCTTTCGCGGAATCGAAACTGTACATCAGGCTCACCCCGTCGATCTTCTGCTGGCGGACGCCTTCGACAACGTCAGGCGCCTGCACCCCGACAGCTTCCAGGATAGTCGGCATGATATCGTTAACGTGCGCGAACTGCGTCCGGATGCCGCCCTTGTCCTTGATCTTCGCCGGCCAGGAAATCACCATGCCGTTACGCGTACCGCCCAGATGCGAGCCGACCTGCTTCGTCCACTGGAACGGCGAGTTGGTCGCCCATGCCCAGCCAACGGGAAATACCTGATAGCTGTCGGGCCCGCCCATCTTCGGCATTTCGCTGACCAGCCAGTCAGTGTCTTCCTTCATGCCGTTGGCCAGCGTGCCCAGTTCGTTCATCGAGCCCGTGATGTCGCCCTCGGGGCTGCCGCCGTTATCGCCTTCGATGAAAATGACGAGCGTATTGTCCAACTGCCCCATGCGCTTCAGCTCATTCAGGACCAGGCCGATCTGGTTATCCTGATAGGCAAGCATCCCGGCGAACACTTCCATCATGTGCGCATAGGCCCGGCGCTGATCATCGGTCAGGCTGGACCAGGCGGGAATCCCTTCCGGACGCGGCGTCAACGCCGTGTTCTTCGGCACGATGCCCGCGGCCTTCTGGCGGGCAAGGCTCTCCTCGCGCAACCGGTCCCAGCCCTGATCGAACTTGCCCTTGAACTTTGCGATCCATTCCGGCGGGGCCTGATGCGGCGCATGGGCACTGCCCGGCGCGAGATAGGCAAGGAACGGTTTGTCGGGCGCAGCCGCCTTCTGGCCATGGACCCACTGAATCAGATCTTCAGCCAGATAGTGATCCAGCGTCGTTTCCATCTTGGGAGCCGCCACGGGAGTGGTCCCACGGTAGAGCTTCGGACGCCACTGGTTGGTGTCACCACCGATGAAGCCATAGAAATATTCAAAGCCCAAGCCGGTCGGCCACAAATCGAAGGGCCCCATATTGGAATCGTCCTGCCCCTGCGGGACGTTATGATGTTTGCCGAAGAAGGCCGTGTTGTAGCCATTGAAACGCAGAACGTCGGCCACAGTCGCCGCGGAAGACGGGATCGCTCCCCAGTACCCCGGATAGCCACTTGCCGTATCGGTCACGATACCGCTGCCCACCGCATGATGGTTGCGGCCCGTAAGCAGCGATGCCCGCGTGGGCGAACACATGGCCGTAGTGTGAAAACGCGTATAACGCAGGCCGTTCGCCGCCAATTGATCCAGTGCAGGGGTCGGCACCGGCCCTCCAAAAGTACCGGAGGCGGCGAAGCCCACATCGTCCGTCAGAACCAGCAGAATATTCGGAGCACCTGCAGGCGCCTGAACCGGTTTGGGAAAGGCAGGAGTCGAATCGGCGTAAGTCAGGCCGATCTTGCCTTCAAAAGGCGGCGGCGGGGCTGGCAAGACGACATCGCCACCTTCCGCATGCGCCACGACTGCCACCGAAGACAGCAGGGCGGCACCAGCCACACCAGAAAACACCGCCCTACGCCGCATCAGAAAATCCTCCCCATTCTCGCCGGGAACTATACGGTACAGTTCTTATAGTTGCAACCCGGCAAGGCTTGCGCCAGAAGAGCGTCATGGCCAGACCGTCAGCAGCCCTTGCGCAGAGCGACGATTCCGCAGTGCGGACCCGCCTCCTGAAGGCAGCTCAGGATCAAATTCTTGCGACCGGCTTCTTCGAAGCCAGCCTTGATCAGATCGCGCGCCGCTGCGGTATCAGCAAGCAGACAATCTACACCTGCTTTGATTCCAAGGAGCATCTCTTTCAGGAGGTGCTGAGAATGACAATGGCAGAAGCCAGCGAGTCCAGTGAACTGGATGCGGGCGCGCTCGATTTGAAGGATGCCCTGCGAGCGTATGCGATATGGGTGGAACAGGCGGCCAGCAAACCAAAGAACCTGGAGCTGTACCGCGCGAATATCGCAGCAGCCTCTGCTTTTCCGGAGCTGGCCGCAGACCTTCACCTGCTGCGGCTGGCCTCTTCCAAGGCAGACTTCTTCCTGAAACAGCACCGCGAACGTGACAAGCTGCCCCCCGTTCCCCCAGAAAGGCTGGTGAACTGGCTGGGCGTCCTTGCAATGGGCGGTGCAGCACAACTGCTTGGCTTCATCCCGTCAGAGGAAGAACGCCAGGCACGTCTGGCGGGGATCGTGCAGGCATTCAGCGGCGGCTGGCGGATGCCGGTGGGAAGCATCGCTCTCCCTGACCGGGACACACCCTTCACCACCCCACGTGCCACGATCAAGACGGTTCCCAACGGGCGCTTGTCACCCGAGCGGTGGCAGGATCTGCTGCGGATTGCAGCACGCAGCTTTTGCCAGTCGGGACTGCGTCACACCAGCGTCGAAGAGATCAGCGCTACGGCCGGTATCTCGAAAATGACGATCTATAAGCGGTTCGGTAACAAGCAGGGGCTGTTTGCCGCAGCAATCGAGCAAGCCGTGGCTGACTTGCTGGACGATCGTCAGCCACTCAGGTCACGTGGCGATATTCCAGCCACCCTGGAAACCATTGCACTGGAGCAGGACCGGCGAGCAGCGCGGCCGGAACAGACCCAGTTGCTAAGATTGCTCATCACCGAAGCGCCGGCACAGCCTGACACTGCAAGACACGCATACGAACGCCTGCAGGGCGAGGACAGGGCTGAATTGACCGCGCTGTTGGAAGAATGGCAGGCAGCCGGCCTGATCCACCTCACCAATCCACGCATTGCCGCCACACAGTTCCTCCTTTTGGCGACCCGCGGCAACCGGCGCCTGACGGACACGATCGTCTGGAACGAACAGGATGCGCTAGAACACGCGCGGGACGTCAGGCTGCTTTTCTATCGCTAGCCTGAGCCTGCCCGCCCCGGGCGCGCTTCCCAGCCATGGCAATGAATGGGCGGATTAGGCTACGTCGCTCCGGGCGAATACGTCCCGCAATACCTCAGCCGCTTTGCCGACAGCTTCATCGGCCTCTGCAAGAGTGCCGAACATGCTGACGAAGCCATGAAAGACGCCCGGGTATTCGATATATTCGACCGGCACGCCCGATGCCCGCAGCCGATCCGCATAAGTGTGCCCCTCATCGCGCAAGGGATCGCATTCCGCCGTCATGATCGTGGCGGGAGGCAGGTTTGAAAGGTCCTTTGCACGGGCCGGAGATGCCCATGGGTGCGCACGGTCATCAGCATTCGGCAGATAGGCCGTCAGGCAAAGCTCCGTGAAATCCGCGTCCAGGAAATAACCGTCGCCGAATTCGCGCGACGACGGGAACTCCGTGACCATATCCGCCCCCGGATAGATCAGGATATGGTGGACGATCCGCGGCCCGCCTTCATCGCGAATGCGAGCTGCAACGACAGTGGCGAGCGTCGCGCCGGCACTATCCCCGCCCAGGGCCATCCGTTCCGTATCAAGCCCATGGTCCGCCCCATGCGCTGCAACCCATCGGGCTGCCGCAAGGGCATCGTCAACCGCTGCCGGAAAGACATGTTCCGGCGCCAGACGATAATCGACCGATACCACCGCACATTCACCCAGCCGCGCCAGCCGATGACACAGCCTCTCATGGCTATCGAGCCCGCAGGCGATGTATCCGCCGCCGTGATAGAACACCAGCACCGGTTCAGGCCCGGTCGCCTCCTGACGCCGGTAAATGCGTGCAGGCACGCCGCCCGCATCGATTTCCTGCGTCGAAACACGGTCCTCCGGATCGGCCGGCTGGACCATCTGCGCGCTGTATGCCCGGAACTCCTGCGGAGTCAGCCCGGCCATATCAGGCATGTTGGCAGTCATGTACGCGAGCATGGCGGCGGACGTTTCATTCAACGGCATGGAGCGCATTCCTCGAACAGGCAAAAAACATGGCGGGTCGTGCTCCACCCCCACGGGGCGAAGTACGACCTCATTCGTTCAGGCGACTTTCGCCTTTGCTTCCTTTTCACGGAAGTGAGGAATGATCGTCTCACCCAGATGGCGCAGCGTTTCCATGATCGCTTCGTGCGGGACAGTGCCCATCTGCATGAGCATCAGGCATTCGTCCGCTCCGGCTGCTTCCAGCCGCTCGATATGATTGATCGCATCCTGCGGCGTCCCGTAGGCATGATCGGTGTTGTACATATCCGTCGCCGCCGATGTTACCGGGATCTTCGCCTCGTTGAGGTAGGCCACCATCTCGGCCTCGGCCTGCTTCACTTCTGCGACATGCTGTTCTGCCGGAAGATCCTCCACATCGATTTCCGGCTTCCCGCCGCCACCGTACCAGTGATGGATCGCCTGCGCGAAGAAGCGCTGCCCCCGCAGGCCGATGCGCCGGGCTTCCTCACGATCGTTGCTGACGATAATCGGGCAACCGACCGCAAGATATTCGTTGGGGAAATAGCCGACCTGATCGGCGGGATCACGATTGGCGAAGGCCTCGCGATAGATGCGGTTCAGTTCGGCCGTATCCTCCGGCGTGCTGAAACCCAGGACCATACCGCCAAGGCCGCGAGAACCGGCAACCCGCAGTGATTCCGCCCGGGTCGCCGCCATGAACATCGGCGGGTGTGGATCCTGATAAGGCTTGGGATGAATCGGGCGACGCGGGATCTTTATGTAATCGCCGTCATGTTCGATCTCATCCTCCACCATGATCTTGGGAATGAGATACATGCTTTCGTCGATCATCGGCTGAAGCTCTTGCAGGTCATAGCCGAAAGTGCCCGCTTCCTGCTGGGTACCCCCCTTGCCGATGCCGAAATTGACTCGCCCGCGCGACAAAATGTCGAGAGTGGCGACCCGCTCGGCAACTTTGACCGGGTGGTTCATCGCCGGGGGAAGGCAGATGACGCCATGACCGATGCGAATCCGGTTCGTCTTGCCGGCAACGAACGCCAGAAAGCTCTCCGGAGCAGACATGTGCGCATATTGCGTCAGCGCGTGGTGTTCCACGGCCCACACACCGTCCAGCCCCATTTCTTCGGCGTAAACAGCCTGTTCGACCGCTTCGAAGAACGTCCGCTGTTCCGACTCCCGCGAGGTATCCACCATCTGCGCTTCAAAGCAGACTGAAAACTTCATACGAACCTCTCCCACACATGATTTATCTGGCACTTTTTATATCGCGCTCTAATTTCGAGTCAATCGGAACGCGGTATGGAAAAGGCCGGTCACCGGAACGAGGGATTTGACAATGAAGGTTCGCGCCCACGCAGGAGCAGAACGGAGGAAGCAGACCATTCTGGCCACAGCGCGCGCGATGCTGAATCACGAACCGCTCTCGATGCGACGGCTCGCCGAAGCAGCGGGTGTCAGTCAGGCAACGCCTTACAACCTGTTCGGGACCAAACGGCAGCTGTTCGTGGAACTCTACGCACAGCAGCGCATGACTCTGATCCGCAATCTGGCCGCGAGTGAGCACCCTCATGCCCTGTCGCGCATGTTTCATGCCATCCAGCTGTTTGGAGAGGAATTGAGCGCAGAACCGATGTTCTTTCGGTCGCTGTTCGCGATAATCTACGCCAGCGACCCTGAAGACAAGGCGCAACAATACACCGAACCCGGTGCCGCATTCTGGTTGGATCTGGTGAAGGACATTGTGGCCGAAGGCTTGCTCCACCAATCGGTAAAGCCCGAAGCCTTTGCCACCAACTTCGTCTATCTGCTGAGCGGCGCCACGATCGACTGGGTAAACAACCGCGTCACCATCGAACAATGGAAAGCCGCAGTCGATTACGGCCTGACCCTCTCCGCACTGGCAGTGGCCTCAGACAAGGTCCGCCCCGAACTGGAGGAACGCCTCAAACGCCATGATTGCATGTCTGGCTGAGGCAGGTTGCAAGGCCCAACACACGATTTTCAGCAAAAACCACGGCTTTTCAACTGCCACCGAATAGCTATGTGCAGGAAAATGGCGCCAGCAGAGCAATCAATAAATTGCCATATTATTTTTATAATAAAATCAATATCATAATCCTGAAATTGGTGCCCCAATTTGTATCCCAAGTCAGATACTCTCCGGCCCCCTATTGGACTGCTTATGAGACGTTGTACGACTCTTCGAGCAAGGGCTTGGCCTTCTCGAAATCGGCAAGGGTCGTGATCGTGATTTCCAGGTCGCCGGTTCCGAAGTGCCCGATCGATTTCACGTTGCGGGTGAAGCCCTCCTCCAACTGGATCGAGGTGGGATCGACCTTGACGTAAACGAGCAGCTTGCGCGCCTGATTGCGCAGTTCGACGCTCGCGAAGTTCTTGATGCGCCGAAAGGCAATGTAATACGCGGTCGTCTTCGCTTCGACATCATCGCCCAGCGCCAGCATGAAATCGGCAACCAGATGATAGAGGTCCAGAAGCTCCTGCGGAGCTTCGGCGAGGTGTTCGGTGACCGTTTTGTAATTGGGCTTGGCGCCGGAGCCGGCAGCGGGCGCCACAGGTGCATTGGGTTGCTTGGCGCTGGCCGATGTCAACTGCTCGAGCAGCAGCAGATCGCCCTCGAACCGCCGGTATCGGATAAGGGCGATGTTGCGGTTCATCTGCTTGACCGCATGCTCGTCATACTTGCCGAAATCCCCTGCGATGCAGATCAGCCTCGGGCCGGACCAGTCGACCGCCTTGGCCACGTCCGCGCCGAGCCTTTCGAGAACCAGCCACTCGAAATCCTTGCGATGGCCCATCAGCCAGTCGAGATAATAGAGACCCTGGTTGATGACGTTCTCGTTCGAGGAGCGCTTGTACTCGATCACCACGGGGCTGTTGTTCTCATCGATGCCGAGCGTGTCCATCCGGCCGCCTTCGTTGGTCGAGAACTCGCTGGCGAGGAAGCGCACCCCGATCAGCGCGTCGAGATTTTTCTCGAACACCGTTTGCAGCGACTTTTCGAGCGCCATGGCACCGCCCGCCAACTCGGTGACTTGCGCCGCGCCCAGCCGATAGAGCTTGATGTCGCTCATGCCGCGTACCTCCCATCCTCAAGCCTGCGCGCCATGCCGATTCCCGCAAGCGCCTCCAACACGGGGCGCACGGTCGCGGCGCGCTTGCCCTTGAAGGCACGGGCGACGTCCTGCGGGGCGAGCGGGACGTGCGCGCCGGAAAGGACGGCCTGCACCGCGCTGACCTGTTCGGGCAGCGTACCCGGCCAGGGGATGACGTTGTCGGGCAAAACCACCACCTCTTCGCCCAGATCGAGCGTCTGGGTAACGGGGGCCTGATAATCGGGCGCCTGGAATTCGGGGCGCAGCCAACGGACGAGGCCCTTCGCCTCCTCGGCAGCGCGTTCCTTGTTGAGCGCGACGAGCCGGGTGAGGATCTCCTCGTCCGACAGGTCGGCGGGCCAGCCATAAGCCTCGGCAACCAGTGCATCGATCGCGTCATGATGCTGGCGGATCAGCGTGACGAGCCCGCGATCGTGCATATCGCGCTCGGCCTCCGTCAGCACGCGACCTTCGCGCAAGGCTTCGAGCACGTTGTAGAGCTTGGTGAGCGTCAGGTCCTCGTGTTCGGCGAGCACGCGCTTGCGAAGCGCATCCAGCGCCTCGGCCTCGGTGCGGATGTGGGCCTTAAGCGGTTCGGGGGCATCGGCGGGGAATGGAAAGGGATCGAAGCAGCGCGATTTGCTGTAACGGGGATCGTCGCCCATCCCGAGCCTTCCCCCACTGGCAATGGCCCATGGCACATGGATGCGGCTCGAAAGCACACCAAGGAAGAAGGCATCGTTCAGCGCAACGCAAACCAGCATGTTATCCGGCAGGATCGACATCGGCAGAAACTGGAACGCGCGGTGCTTGGCGGTTTCGATAGTGACGATATAGCGATCCACGCCGCGCAGAGCCTTGCGGAGTTCTGACCTCTGTTCGCCGAACAACCACCAGTTGTCGCGGTAGCTGGCGCGGTTGTTCTGGTCGCGGTGTGGCTTCACCCTTGCCAGCACATGCTGATAGATCGCCGGGTAGCGATCTCGCACATCGACTTCCCCCAAGCCATAAAGGTCGATCACCTTCACGCCGCGCGGACGGGAGGCAAGATCGCGCCCGTTGCGATAATCGAAGATCACGGCATCGGTATCGTCTCCGCCCGTGCGGATGCGGGGATGGCCTTCGCCGGGGCACAAGCCCGCGGCCGCATCAGGCGTCAGGATAAAGCCCTCGCCCATAAGTTGCACGCCGCGAGAAGCCAGCTTTTCGTTCGCCTTCAGCGCCATCGTCGATGTCACATCCGCACCGACCCGCAAGTCACTGCTGATCGCGCCAACCCTCTCGGTGTAAACGAGATGCTCTGGCGCACGGCTTTCATCGACCACGGACCATAGCTGTCCCAAGGCTTTGCCCTTTGCCGCCACCGTCATCGCGATGCGCACGGCGGCTCCGTCCTTCTCATCCACCCAAGGATGATTGGGAATGGCGAACAGCAGACTGACGCGATCCTTGGCGTCCAGGTGCCTCGCGATCACCCGGCGACTGAACACCTGGGTGATGGAATTGGTCGTGACAAAACCGAACCTGCGGGTGCCACCTTTGCGCACGGCCAAGGCAGCCTTGTCCCACCAGTGCATGACGAAGTCCGCACTTTCGGGCACGTCGCAAGTGGCGAACAGTGCCTCGAAATAACCGTCACCCAGCCGCTCGCGCACGTCCTTGCCGCCAATAAACGGCGGATTCCCGACGATGAAATCCGCCTTCGGCCACTTCGCCGCGCGCGGCTTCACATAGCGGTACACCTCAACCCGGGCATCCTCGTCCGGCACCTTGCGGCCGGTAACGGGATGGACCTTCATCGTCTCCCCGTCCCAGCGGGTCACGGGGTGGCCATCCTCATCGCGCTCCAGCACCTTTTCGTCATAGTCGATCAGCGCGTCGCGGTTCTCGATGGTGCGCACGTCGCGCAGGATCGGCTCTGGCGGAGCGCGTTCCGCGCCGTTCACGCGGAAATGCCATTGCAGATAGCCGATCCACAGCACCAGTTGCGCGATCGCGGCGGCGCGCGGGTTGATCTCGATGCCCAGGAAATTCTCGGGCGTGATCGTGTGCCCGGTGATCTCCGCCACGTACTGGTCGTCGCCCAGCTCGACCAGCAGGTCGAGCACTTCACCCTCCAGCTCCTTCATCCGCGCCATGGCGACATAGAGGAAGTTGCCGGTGCCGCAGGCGGGATCGAGCACCCTGGTCTGCGCCAGGCGCGCGTGGAACGCCTCGACATGCGCGCGCGCCTCCCCTGCCTTGCCTTCGTCGATCAGCGTCGCGGCGGCGCCGCGCACCCCGTCCCAGTCGGCGCGCAGCGGCTCCATGATGGTGGGGCCGACCAGCCGCTCGACATAGGCGCGCGGGGTATAGTGTGCGCCCAGCTTGGCGCGCTCCTTCGGGTTGAGCGCGCGTTCCAGCAGAGTGCCGAAGATCGCCGGCTCGACTTCGGTCCAGACGTGCTCGCCTGCCCGGATCAGCACCTCCAATTCCTCGGCATCGATCGGGATCGCGCTGCGGTCCTTGAACAGGTAACCGTTGAACTGCCTGAGCGGCACGCCGAGCGCGGGCGAGAATTCGCCCTTGTCCATCGCCGCCCACAGCGCGGAAAGCTGGTGCTGGAGGTGTTCGGGATGCTCGCGCTGCCCTTTCAGCAAGGTGGTGAAGCTCTTGTTCGGGATCAGCCCCGTATCCTCGGCGAACATCGTGAAGAGCACACGCATGAGGAAACCGCTGGTCGTCTCGGCATTGTAGCCGCGCTTCTCGATCCGGCGCGCGACGGTGGCCAGCAGTTCGGCGATATCGCGGGTGACGCGCGCAGCCTTGGCGGCGGGATCGAGGCTTTTGGGATCGGTCCAGATGGCGCGCAGCCGATCGCGCACATCCTCGTGCCGCAGATCCTCCAGCATGATGCGATAGCGCGCCCGGTCGGGGAACTGGGCATAGGCCTTCCCCGTGCCGGTGAAATCCGCATAGACTTCGATGCAATAGCCGATATCGGCCACAAGCAGGAACGGCGGCCAGCCATGCTCGACCGGCAACGCCTTGGCATAACGCTCGGCCTGCCCCTTGGCCTGGACCATCGCGCGCGCCCAGCCCGGCGTGCCGCGCCTGGCCGTGCCACGCTTCATGCGGGCGCTGGCGGTCTGACCGAAAAGATCGAGGTCATCCTCACCCCGGTCTGCCGCCACGCGGTCGGCATCGCTGCCCTGCTTCGCCTCGAGGATGAAGCTGTCGCGCTTGTAGCAGTCGATCCGGCCGAAGCTCTGCGAGCCGTCGCCATTATCCTGAAAGACGCGGCGTTCGAAGACATAGTCGTTATGTGCATCATCGGCGCGGCTACCGACCGGGGCATCGACGCCTATCAGGTCGCACAAGCCGTTGATGAAGCTCTGCGTATTCGCGAGTTCGGACCCGCCGGTCTCGCGCCAGTGGGCAATAAACCCATCGATCCGCTGCTGTTCGTCTTGATCCCCCTGCATGGTTTCCGTTTAAGCGGCTCGATCCGGACAGGGCAATCGGAAAGCACCGGCATAGGCATCGGAAAAGGTGTGCCTATAGTATTCCGGCACAAGGAAGGCTGCATGGGCAGAAGTCCGGAGCGATGCCAATTTCATGGCAGCCATCGGCCGCAAGTATGACGTCGCGGAACGCGATGCCCAAAACCGCACGCTGGGAAAGCCCGTCGTTCACCGCCGCCGGAAGACACGGAAGTTGAGCCGATCGGTCATGACCGCATCCCGCTCACGGGCGTCGGCCAGCTTTCGACCTTCACACGCATTTGACGTTCTGCCGGACATCAGAGGCTAGCAGCGCGCCGGCAAAATAATGTCCCGAATGGCCGACCCAATAGCGTCATTGCCTTTTGTAATATCTCGTGCGGAATGCCCGCAATCGCGGTTCAATGCCGCCTGACGGCAGACCATTGGCAGCCGCGATATCGATGGATGGTATAGGTAGACCGAGCATCGGAAACTGCACTCTCAGAAACTGGCTTGCCCGAGCCTGCGCGGTTTGGCGAAGGGAAGAGATGTCGAAAGACCACCATCGACGACCAGGGCCTGGCCGTTGATGTAGCTGGCTTCGTCGGAGGCAAGGAACGCAATGGCGCGCGCGATCTCGACCGGTTCGCCGCCGCGCTTGAGCGGATTAAGCTGTCCGATCAAATCTTCACGGCCTTTGGACCGCGCGGCGGTGTAAAGACCCTGTGTCATGCCAGTATCGACCAGTCCGGGACACACCGCATTCACGCGGATACCTGAACCCGTGAGCTGCTGTGCCGCCCCTTGGGCCAGATTGATCACGCCCGCCTTCGACGCCGAATAGGCCAGGCCACCGGCCCCTGCGCGCAGGCCCGCGACCGAGGCGGTGCAGACAATCGCCCCGGTCCGGCCTGCATCGATCATAGCCCGCGCTCCATACTTGATGGCAAGGAACGGCCCGATCAGGTTCACCCGCAAGAGCGTCTGCCAGTCGTCCGCGCTCTGTTCGAAGAGGCCGGCCATGCCGCCGCTGATTCCGGCGTTAGCGCAGATGATATCCAGCCCGCCATGTCGTTCCACAGCGGTGGCCACAATCGCAGCGACCTCCCGCTCGTCGCCAGCGTCTCCCCGGAAGTTCACGATGGACCCGGCACAGGCCGATTCCGTCTCGGCGGCTATATTGAGGTCGACGGCGATCACATCGGCGCCCTCATCAGCGAACAGATGTACGGTCGCCTTTCCAATGCCCGATGCCGCACCCGTTACAAGGACGCTCTTGCCAGCGAAGCGCCCGCTCACAGGATGCCCTTTATCGTGCTGCCGCCATCGATGATGATATTCTGACCGCTCACAAAGGCGCTTGCTTCTGACGCGAGAAAAACCGCAGCGCCTGCGATGTCGCGTGGCTCGCCGATCCGACCGAGCGGCGTCGACTGCTGAAGTTTCGACAGGGCCTCGGGGTCTTCCCACAAGGCGCGCGCGAAATCCGTTCGGATCACTCCGGGCGCTATGGCATTGACGCGGATATTGTGCTGGCCGAATTCAAGAGCGAGGTTGCGAACGAGCTGGAAGTCTGCCGCCTTCGAAATATTGTAGGCGCCTATGACATCCGAACCCATAAGTCCGCCGATCGACGAAACAACGATTATTGAGCCGTCCTGACGTTCGATCATGTCCGGTGCCACCATCTGGATCAGCCAGTGATTGGCCAGAACGTTGTTGTCGAGAACCTTTCGGAATTGCTCGTCGCTGATCCCTCCCATCGGACCATAATAGGGGTTGGTCGCAGCATTGCAGACAAGAATGTCAATTCGACCAAGGCGCCGTCGTGTCTCATCCACCAGCGCCTGGAGCGCGGACTTGTCGGAGATGTTGGCGGCGACTGCAATTGCACGGTGTGCGCCATATTCAGCATTGATGGCGCTGGCGACTTCCTCGCACTTAGACTGCTTCCGGCTGGAGATTACAACACACGCACCTGCTTCGACCAACGCTTCCGCGACGGCTCGTCCGATGCCTCGTGATGAACCGGTTATGAGAGCGACCTTACCGGTCAGATCGAAAAGTTTCATGTGCTTCCCTTCAATTGGTCATGGCCGGCAGATTGGTCTTATCTCCAGGTGTGGCGATCAGAACGCTTCGGCAGGGAGCGCCATAACGGCCGTGCTACCCTCACTGATTGCAGTGGCAAGACTTCGCGTCTGGGGCAGGATGCGTCGTGCGAAGAAGTTGGCCAGAACAATCTTTTCACGGTAGCGCGGAGTTTTCTCCTGTGCAGCTGCCGCTGCCATTCGCGTCCACATCCAGCCCAGGGCGACGAGCGCGAAGAGCCGCAGATATTCGGTCGCTCCGGCATTCGCGGACGAGGCCTCGGCCTGATGGAGCCAGGCAGTCACGTCACGCAGAGTGTTGACGCCGACGCGGGCTGCTTCGGCGATGCCGAGGACCTCGTTGTTTGCGGCAGCTGCATCGATATCAGCAGTCATCCGCTCCAGAAAACTCTCGACGACCGCACCTCCATCGAGGGCCAGCTTGCGGCTCACCAGATCGAGAGCCTGAACTCCATTGGTTCCCTCATAAATCTGGGCGATACGGGCATCCCTTACGAACTGCTCCATACCCCATTCGCGAATATAGCCGTGGCCGCCGAAGACCTGCTGTGCCTGCACCGCACTTTCGAAGCCCAGATCGGTGAATGATGCTTTGATCACGGGAGTTAGCAGCGCGACGAGGTTATCGGCGTTCACGCGCTCCTGCTTGTCTGGATGGCTGCGCGAGCGGTCATGTTGCAGGGCGGTCCAGCCAGCGAGTGCTCGTGCAGCCTCGACAAAGCTACGGATCGAGAGAAGCATACGCCGGACATCTGGATGTTCAATGATCGCGACCGGACCATGGTGACCGTCAGCGCTGCGCCCCTGCAACCGGTCCCTGGCATAGGCCGCCGCCTGTTGATATGCTCCGCCAGCAATGCCGAGCCCCTGAATGCCAACCATGAGCCGTTCAGCGTTCATCATGGTGAACATCGCGTTCAAGCCGCGGTTGGGCTCCCCCACGAGCCAGCCTGTGGCACCGTCATAGTTCATCACACAGGTGGGTTGGGCATGAATGCCCATCTTCTTTTCCAGCGCCCCCACAGACATGGTGTTGCGCAGGGTGAAAGCGCCACTGTCATCGGCTAAAAATTTGGGTACGAGGAAAAGACTGATCCCTTTAATTCCCGGCGGGGCATCGGGCAGCCGTGCAAGTACGAGATGGACTATATTCCCGCCAAAGTCGTGATCGCCCGATGATATGAAGATCTTGGTCCCCGTTATCGCATAGCTGCCGTCAGGGTTGGAAGTGGCGCGGGTCTTGAGGAGTGCGAGGTCGGTTCCGGCATCGCTCTCGGTCAACGCCATTGCCCCTGTCCATGAACCGCTGACGAGATGCGGGAGATAAGTGGCGCGCAGAACCTCGTCGCCATGAGCCGCGATCGCCTCGGACGCTCCTCGCGTCAGGCTAGGAAAGAGCGCGAACGACAGATTCGTCGCGGACATCATTTCATCGAGCCAGAGTTGCAGGACGAAGGGCAGTCCTTGGCCGCCATATTCCGGATCGGCTGACAGTGACGTCCAGCCGCCGGTGGTGAATTTCCGGTAGGCAGCAGCAAAGCCGGGGGGTGTGGTCACAGCGCCGTCCGATAGCCGACTTCCATGCTCGTCCCCCTCGCGATTGAGAGGCTGGAGACATTCGGAGCAGAGCTTTCCGGCTTCTTCGAGCACGGCGGTCGCAAGTTCCGTGTCAACGTCCTTGCCAAGGATCTGCATTTCCGCATCGAAATCGAAGACGTGCTGAAGCAAAAAATGATAGTCGAGGATCGGCGGGCTGTAGATCGCCATATTGGTACTCCGGATGGTGGCCGGCCTGAGCGATGCAAGCGCAGTGGGGTCTCGCTAGCAACACCAAGGGGGGTATTGTTGGCGACCGATATACGCACTGGTGGCGTCTAGTGCGCTGGCTTGGCGCGGCAGATTAAAGGCGTTCTAATTCGGCCCTGGAGGTCAGAAGTGTTTTCGCATCTATGCGTCGAGCCGCAGACTGAGCTTTCGCGAAGAATCAATAGGCAGAGCAGTTTTGTATGTGACCTGCTTCAGCACGACATTAGAGCGGATGCCTGCGACGCCTTCGATCTTGGACAGCTTTCTTGAAATCAGCCACTCGAGTTCATCGACATCCCGGACGACTACTCGAAGAAGAAAATCGCATTCACCTGTCATCCAGTTGCATTCCATGACCTCAGGAAGCATCTCGACGGCTGTCTGGAAATGCTCGAGCGTTGCACGCGGCTGCTTGTCAAGCGACACCTGAATGTAGGCATTGACCTCCAGTCCCATAACCTTCGGGTTCAGAAGCGTTACCCGTCGGGAAATGATGCCGGTCTGTTCCAGCTTTCGTACCCGGGTCAGGCAGGGAGAAGGAGACAGGTTGACCCTGTCCGCCAGCTCCACATTCGTCAGATTTGCCTCCCTTTGCAGCTCATTGAGGATCTTGATGTCTGTTCTGTCGAGCGTGAGCATGTTCATCGTTGCCAGCCTTTCTCCACCTGAAGCGATCCAAACGGCACATCCGGCAGGCAATCGGCATATAATTCCGTGGAACAGTCCATCGCGATTTTCAGCCTTTCGCTTCGTCGGCGTTTTGCCAGAACCACGGCAGAGTATATCCCGGACTGTTCGTGGCAGGATTCATATGATTGCCAATTTATATCGCGAATCTGACAAAATGACGCTATGGCCAAGATGGAAGGAGGCTGGCCGCAATGTCCGAGATGGCGTCGATCACTGGGCACCCCGCCACGAGCAGTGCCGTGAACGCAGAAATCATGAGGCCGTGGAGTGTGGAGGGCCTGCGCGTCAGCTTCGCATCGTTCGACCCTGACGAAATGCCACGGCCGGTGATCTCCACAGAAGTACCGCGCAAGGAGAACGACGACGAGCTTCCGATCCACAAGCACCGCAAAGGCCAGCTCGTGGTGAGCGCCCAAGGCTCGATTGCGTGCAGGACGCTCGATGGCATCCGCATCGTCCCGTCGAACGGGGCGGTATGGGTTCCCGGCGGCGTGGCGCACAGGATATCGATCCCGGATAACGGAAGGTCCTATTGCATGTTCATCGACCCGAAAGTGGCCCCGCTTCCAAACACGTGCGCGACATTCTCCATTAACCCGATGCTGCGCGAGATGATCACGCACATGGCGAAACTGCCCGCGCTCTATCCTCTGGAGAGCCCGACGAGCCGGCTCGCACAAGTCATTCTGGACGAACTGGCCCAGATGAAGGCAGAGCCACTGCACTTTCCCATCACCACGCACCCAAAGGTCCAGTTCATCGCAGCGGCCCTGCTCGAGGCGCCTGACGACCGCAGGACGATTCGGGAATGGGCGGGGAAAGTGGCAACAAGCGAGCGGACATTGGCACGGCTGATCCTGAAGCATACGGGCATGACTTTCGGCCGCTGGCGCCAGCAGCTGCATATCGTCATCGCTGTGCAGAAACTGGGCTCCGGGGCCACCGTACAGGCCATATCGCAGGATCTGGGATATGATTCTCCAAGCGCCTTCACCGCGATGTTCAAGAAATACATGGGCCAGCCTCCCCGCAGATATCTTCAGGATCGTGCCGAGATCGAAGCGGCTTGAATTGGGAGTGGCAATCTCCCGGTGATCGCCCCCTCACGAGATTAGGGTCCTGACAGCCCACGCATTTGGCCTGCTGGAACCGGCGAAAACTGGTCCGGCGCTACTTCCTGCTACTCGCAAGCAACCGCCATTCTCGCACCCGCCCGACTGCGCACTTGCCGCTGCCGAGCAGAGGCTGCGTTCGAAGGGTTTGAAAGACACAACAAAGTTCCGCGTCTCCGGCCCATACCCATTATCTTCGGCAGGTTCTGCCGACAACTTGGTGAGACCATTCACGCATCACAGGAATCGGCGATAAGCCGAAAGGAGCGTTGACGTGTCTATCAAATTTGGGTTCTGGTCTGAGCAGGAAACGCAGGTCGGTCAAAGTTACGCCAGACGGCTGCTTGAGCTCGTTGACGAGGCGGTATTCGCGGAAAAAATGGGTTTCGACCTAGTCGCGTTGTCCGAACAGCATCTCGCCCTGGGCGGTATCTCGAGTTCGGCGCCCGAAGTTGTTTATGGTCACCTCGCAGCCAAGACTTCCCGGATCAAGTTGCGTCCGTCCGTCGTTCTCATGCCGAAAAATTTCAATCATGCGCTGCGCACGGCGGAGCGCGCTGCGGTGACCGACATTCTGTCCCATGGCCGCTTCGAACTCTATTGTGGTCGTGCGAACACTACGATTGCCATGCGTGGCTTCAACGTGGACCCTTCCGAGACACAGGAGCAGATGGAAGAAGGCATGGACCTGATCAGGGAGGCGTTCACGAACGACGTCTTCACATTCAAGGGCAAGCACTATCAGGTTCCCCCGCGCATGCTCGTCCCCAAACCGCTGCAGAAGCCCTATCCGACCATGGGCGTTGCCGCGACGAGCGAGCGCAGCCATGTGTGGGCAGGCCAGCAGGGGCTCGCAGTCATGAGTCACAGCCTTTACAAGGGCTGGGAGGTTCAGGACAAGCTGATCAAGGCCTATAAATCCAGCTGGCAGCGCGATCCGAAAGGGCCTTCGGAGAAGGCGCGTATCGGGATGCCGCTCTTCATCGGGATCGGCAATACGGATCAGGAGGCCTACGACACTTATGCCGGGCCGCTGAAGCACTACGCGCGCATTTCGACCAGCGGTTATCCAAAGCTGGCCCAACTCTCGAAAGACTATGCCTACATGGCCGAGGGCGCAGAGGCGCTGCAGCGTGCGGCCGGCGACTGGGACTATCTGATCAATGAATCGGCCAGCCTTGTATGCGGCAGCCCGGAAACCGTGATCCGTCAGCTGGAGAGATATGTCGACCTCGGGATCGACGAAATCCTCTTCCACCTCGATTCCGTACCCCACAGTGAAATCATGAAGGCGATCGATCTGATCGGGCGCTACGTCATTCCGTATTTCAAGGACCGCAACAACGTCGTGCGCGATTACGACGACGTGCTCGAACAGATCCGAGCCATGCGCGAGCCTACAATCCCTGCCTGATCAGCGTGAAGCATCTGGAGAGTAAAGCTATGAACAACAGCGCCTACGAAGGGTTGCTGGTTGAACGCCGTGATAGTGGCGTGGCGATCATCACCATGAATCGGCCCGAGATCCTCAATGCGATCAGCTGGCCGATGCATTCGGCACTTGAGCAGGCCTTTGTCGATCTCGACAATGATCCCAAGGTCAAGGCCATCGTGCTCACTGGCGCGGGTCGCGGGTTCTGTTCCGGGGGCGATCAGAATTCGCTCGACGATGGTTTGCACGCCATCTCGCCTACCCGTTCAGGCAGGCATCTAATCCGCAACATGCTCGAGCTTGAATCACCTCTGATTGCCGCGGTCAATGGAGTCGCAGTCGGCTTGGGCGCCACCCTCGCCCTTTACTGCGATGTCGTCTTCGCCGATCCCAGCGCCCGCTTTGCCGATACGCATGTGACGGCCGGGGTCGTCGCCGGCGACGGCGGCGCCATCATCTGGCCGATGCTCTTGGGTCCAGTCAGGGCCAAGCACTATCTAATGACCGGCGAATTCATTTCGGCAGAAGAGGCCGTGGCCGCTGGCATGATCAACAAGGTCATCCCGGAGGGCAAGGTTCTCGATCACGCGATCCAATATGCGGAAATGCTGGCCAGCGGGCCGCGAGATGCCATAATCTGGACCAAGTACGCCGTAAACAAGCTCATCAAGGAACAGGTTCACCTTAATCTCGATACCGCGGCCGCGCACGAGATGCTGACGTTCGTCAGTCCGGAGCGGAAGGAAGCGGTGGCGGCGTTCCGTGAAAAACGCAAGCGCTTTGCAGAAGGCGAGAGCTGAAGTGAACAAGGTGCATCCTGCCGCTTTCGACGACGCCACGCTGCCTTCATTGTTGCGGGACCGCCGCGATGCGGTCAGCGACCAAGTTGCATTTTTCCAGAAACGTGCCGGTGAATGGCGTTCTACGACGTGGGGCGACTATGCGGACGAAGTCTCTCGTCTTGCGAGCGCGCTTCTCGATAACGGACTGAGACAAGGTGACTATGTCGCGATCATGGGTGATGTATCACAGGAATGGGCCGTTGCCTTCATGGCGACGGTTTGCGCGGGTGGGGTAGCGGTCGGGATATATTTCACCTCCTCGACGGAGGAGGTGGATTATTATCTTGGAGACTCCGGCGCCAGATTCATGTTCGTCGCCGGGGAGAAGGAGCTCCGCGTCGTTCTTCGCGCCGGTCACGCCGCCGGGCTTGAGAAGATCATCACCTTTGAATCAGGCGTGACATCTGCAGACAACATCGTTTCGCTGCCGGGTTTTCTGGCTTCGGCTTCCAGCTCCTCCACGCTGCTCGATGAGCAGGCGGAGGTGGCAGGACCCGATGACATGGCCTGCATCGTTTATACCTCAGGAACGACCGGCAACCCCAAAGGCGCAATGCTGACCCATCGTTCCCTTATCGAAGGTGTCGCGACCACTCGTTGCTTTTGTCCAGCGCTTTTTACCGAAGCCCAGCGCGTAGTGGTCCACCTTCCCATCTCCCATGTCGTAGGACTTGGGCAAGGGATCGTGCTGCCACTCATCAGCGAGGTCCTTCCCTATTTCGGAGAAACCAGCGCGGATTTCGCCGCGACCATTCGCGAGGTGAAGCCGACTTACTGGATGGTGCCGCCGCGTTTCTATCAACGCTATGCGGCCGAGCTTGCCAGCAAGATCAACGCCTCCAGTCCGGAAAAAAGGAAATCCTACCATCTGGCGATGTCGATCGGTCAAAAGGCACTTGCCGATCGTCAGGCGGCCGGGCCCGGAAGTTCGCTTCTTCAGGCGCTGTTCGAGACGTGCCGCAAGGAGGTTTTCGTGCCGCTGTTGGCAGAGATCGGTCTCGACCAGCTGAAGTATCCCTATACGGCGTCGGCGCCCATGCCGTCCGACGTAATGAAGCTATGGCAGACTTGGGGCTTGAACTTGAAGGAATGCTATGGCCAGACCGAACTGGTCGGCGCGAATGCCGCCCAGCTGAGAGACTGGTCGCAGGCTGGCACGATCGGAGAGGCTATCGCCGATCCGCGCTGGAAAACGAGGGTGGCCGGTGATGGCGAAATGCTGGTCAAGGGGCCAGGTCTCTTCACAGGATATCTGAACAAGCCGGACGACACGCTGGACGCCTTGCATGACGGATGGCTCCATACGGGCGATATCGTGGAGGTGCGGCCCGATGGCCAGCTCGCTCTGATCGACCGGAAAAAGGAGATCATCAATACGTCCGGCGGCAAGTCGATCAGTCCAGCGCAGATCGAGAATGAGCTGCGCCAGAGCCCCTATATTTCCGAAGCGGCGGTGTGCGGTGACGGCCGGAAATATCTCGTTGCGCTGATCGAAGTCGACCGCATCGCGATGATGGATTGGGCAAAGGACCGGGTTAGCACGATCAACAACTATTCAGACCTATGTACGTCAGAGGCTGTTATTCATCTCATCGAAGGCGAGGTCGCGAAAGCCAATCAGAAGCTCGCACAAGTCGAACAGATCAAGGCTTTCCGTATCCTGCATGAAGAACTGACAGTCGAAAATGGTGTAATGACCGCGACACGGAAGAAGCGCCGGAAAAACCTGAACAATCGTTACAAGGAGATGATTGACTCATTGTACGATGATTCAGAGGACGTCCTCATTCGGAAAGCGTTGTCATAGTTCAATGAGCATGCACATGGCAGAGTTCCATTCCAAGCCCCGTGACATCCTTCTGTCGTCCACGACGGAGATAATCGATGAGGCCCGCAACGGCAGGATGTTCATTCTCGTTGATGACGAGGACCGGGAAAATGAGGGAGATCTTGTCATTCCGGCGCAGATGGCAACGCCAACGGCCATCAATTTCATGGCCATGCATGGCAAGGGGCTGATCTGCCTGGCCCTCGACAAAAAGCGGGTCGACCAGCTTGGCCTCGACCTTATGAGCCCGAACAATGGTAGTCGGCACGAGACCGCCTTCACCGTGTCCATCGAGGCGCGTGAGGGCGTATCCACCGGCATTTCGGCGGGGGATCGAGCCCGTACGATCGCGGTGGCTATAGATGGCTCAAAGGGGCCCGAGCACATCGTCACGCCTGGCCATGTCTTTCCCCTGATTGCAAGGCCGGGCGGGGTTCTTGTTCGCGCCGGTCATACCGAGGCAGCGGTCGACGTGGCCAGGCTGGCTGGCCTCAACCCGTCGGGGGTCATTTGCGAGATCATGAAGGATGACGGGACAATGGCCCGCCTGGAAGATCTCATTGCCTTTGCTCAGATCCATGGGCTCAAGATCGGTACGATCCGCGACTTGATCGCTTACCGGCGTCGCCACGACCACGATGTCGAGCGGCTGACCACCGCCAAATTCGAGAGCAAATGGGGCGGGGAATGGACTGCCATTTCATTTCGCAACAAGGCTGTCGAAAGCGAGGCAGTCGCGTTGGTAAAAGGGACCGTCGACCCATGCAAGGCGACATTGGTGCGAATGCATGCGCTCGACATTTTTGCCGATGTCCTGGGTCAGGCGGACGATCGGAGTAGCCTGCTGTCCCGTGCGATGGAGGAGATTGCCTCGAACGGGAATGGCGTCGTTGTGCTGTTCAGCCGCGAGGTGCCGATGTCCCATCTTTTGCGCGTGAAGGCAGGCGAGCCGCTGGCCGACCTGAAGGAACTGCGCGATTACGGTCTCGGTGCGCAAGTGCTCGCCGAACTTGGCATCCACGATATGATCCTTCTTACCAATTCCAGAAATACGCCAATAGCGCTCGAAGGATATGGTTTGAACATTGTCGAGCATAGAGGCATCTAGCGCAATCGGTGAAAATTGAACAATTTCATAGCTGCGTCCTATACCTCGGATCAAGCTTCTGATCGGCGCCTGTCAGAGTAAAGATCCGCCTCTTTATTGCCAGCGCGTGCCTCAAACTTTTGCCTGAGACAGTGCTTCTGCGGGTGATTTCATCGCCGGAAAGACACCGCAATGAATGGCGTTCTGTAAAGCTCGGTTCGATTGTCGTGTAAGGCGGCAGATTGTTCCGCAAATGCCGCCTCACCCCCATAAGATCAGAACCTCATGCCGTGCGATCTGTGTGAATTTTCATGATCGAAAGTTCTTTGGCGCTTGGACCCGAGGTGTGTGTGGCAAGTAACAATTCCATTGCTTCAGAATGTGTCGACCAGTCTGCTTCCAAGGACGTTCTTCGATCGGTTCTCAGAGCTGTTTCGATCGTCGCTACCGGACAGGGTGAGATGAGGCGCGGTCTTACCGTCACTGCGGCGTCTTCTCTGCGCGTCGACCCTACCATGGTCCTTGTCTGCATCAACGGAAACGCGGAAGCCCATGACGTCATTTTGGAAAGCAGGGCCTTCTCGTGGAATGTGCTGTCAGCTGACCAAGTCTCCTTGGCGCAGCGCTTTGCATCGATGGACGGAGTAAGGGTGCGTCGCGCTTCTCATCGGCGGAATGGGGCAACCTCACAACTGGCCGCCCGGTTCTACAGGCCTCGGTGTGCAGCTTTGACTGTCAGGTGCAGAACTCAATCCAAGCAGGGACCTATCCGATAATACTTGGCTCCGTCATTTCTCAAAACGGAAACCCAGGAAAACGACCACTCATATACTATTGCAGAAAATTCTGCACTATTGATTTTCAATTAAATAAATAAAAATAACTTAATAAGTTCGCAGGAAAATCGGCAATTTTTCTTACTCGCAACGCGTATTTGTGAAAAGTTGAAAAATATAGCCGAATAAATGTACGTTTAAGTTTTAGATCTCTGATTATTTTGCAGGACGCCGTTAAATAAGCGTTCCTGTTCGACGAGGAGCGCGACAGAGATCATTGCTTTGCACTATCTGCGATGAAGGGGAGTAACATGAGGAAATATTCAGTCCTGACTTTTTGCCTGTCGACAACGGCGTCGGTCGGAATGCTTGCTTGCGCTGCATCGCCAGCCTGGGCGCAGGAACAGCCAGGTGAACCCAATGCTCAACACAGTGACCCCTCGCCTTCCGGCGAGATTATAGTCTCCGCACGCAAGAGGAACGAGCGCCTTCGTGATGTTCCTGAAACAATCACAGCCTTCTCTTCGGAGGCGTTGACCAAGGCCGGGATCGCAAACGTCGATGACATCGGGCGCCAACTACCAAACGTTGTCCTCAATCGGCGTGGCGACAACGAGCCTAACGCCGTCATCCGTGGCGTCGGCGGTTTTGGCAATACCCAGGGCGTGGGTTTTTATATCGACGACGTTCGCAACGTCACGGATCAATCGGCACGCCTCGTCGATCTGGAACGGGTAGAAGTCCTCAAGGGGCCGCAGGGCACGCTGTATGGGGGCAGCTCGATCGGCGGCGCCATAAAGTTTGTCACCAAGAAGCCGTCGTACGATGGCATCGAGGGGCATGTTACCGTCGAGGGCGGAGGCCAAGAAACCTTGAACCTCGAAGGCGCAGTCAACATCCCCATCACCGATGGCATTGCAGCTATTCGCATCACCGCCTATTCTGACTCGAACGGCGGCTATCTGACCAATCCCTTGATTGTTGATACCCGCCCGGACGAAAGCAAGGAATATGGGGTTCGCGCCACGCTACGCCTTAACCCCGGCGAGGACACGGAAATCCTCACCACTCTTCGTTATATCCGGATGAACAATGGCGGTTACCCATATTATCCGACAAGCGGCCCTTCCGACTATTCATTTGATTCCCCGGGAATAACGAATGGCTTCAACCGCAAGCAAGTTCTGGGCGGCACTGTTTCGATCAATCACGAATTCGAATCAGTTACCCTTACTTCCCTGTCATCGTATACCCGTCGTGAGAACCGTATTCTTTGGGATTTCTCACTTACTGGCGACCCCGAAACGTCGGTTGTTGCATCGCAAGATGACCCGGTCGTATCAAATGTGGTGACGCAGGAGCTGCGCCTCGCATCCAATGGAGACGGTGCGCTCAATTGGTTAGCTGGACTATATTACAGCTCGTACTCGAACTTTGATTTGCTTAGCCAGGTTGACCTGTTCTTTGGCGTGCCCGTAATTGGCGAGCCAAATGTTCCGGACTTCTATGATACCAAAACCATGCAGAGGACATATGCCGGCTTCGCGAATATCGGATATAAAGCAGGCGGGTTCGAAGCCAATGTGGGCGCACGCCTTGACCATTCGACATTCCTAGGCACCGACAACGCCACGGGACAAACTGGCAAGATCAAGAAAACGATCGTTTTGCCGAAGTTGTCATTGGCCTATAAACCTTCAAGTGACCTGATGATCTACGCTTCAGTCGCCAAGGGGTATGAACCAGGAAAAGTTCCGGTTTATGGCGACGGTGCTTTTCAGCCCTATAAGGCTGAAACTTCTCTCAACTATGAAGTTGGTATCAAAGGTGAGACTTTTAATCGGCTTTTCCAATATGAACTGGCAGGGTTCTATATCAAATATAAGGACCGGCAATTTGAAACCCGCGTGAATGAAGACGGCATCATTGTTGAAAAAATCGTAAACGTGGGCGATTCGGAATCCTACGGCGTGGAGTTTTCCGGAACCCTGCGACCAACTGATAGTCTGACCATTTCGGGAAGCGCTGGATATCTTCACTCGACCTGGGAAAAGGGCGTTTACAACTTGGTGGACGTCAGCGGCAACAGGACCCCAAATGCTCCGCGCTTCACCGGAACGCTTAATGCCGATTATTCGCAGCCGGTATCTGATAATCTGAAAATCGGCTTGCGTGCTGACATCACATATAACAGCGGCTTCTATTGGGATATTCCCAACCGAACCCAGCAAGACGACTATAGTCTGGTTGGCTTCAGGCTTTCTCTCGCGGATATCGATGATACCTGGGAGCTTGCCGCACGGTTGGTGAATGCATTCAACGCGAAGTATAATTACGAATACCAGGACCAAATCAATTCAGAGCTCGATCCGGTAACCGGCGCATGCAATCTGTGCAGCAATGCCCGTATCGGTCAACCCCGCCGGTATACGGTATCGTTCTCCTACAAGTTCTGAATTTCAAGGGCGGAGGGGGCATCCGGTGATGCCCCCTCCTGCCGACATGTTCGACTGCCTCAAAAGCAATCCCGTACATATCTACCTGAGTGGATGGGGAATAGAGATGCATCTGATTTCTTCCGGCTTCGCCCGGACTGTGCTTGCGGGCGCCATTTCCACTTATGCTGGCCTTGCCTCGGCGCATGACCTGACCATTTATCCCCAAAGGCAGGCGGATTCAGTCTTGCTGACAATGTTTCTGGGTGATCCAGGTGACTATCAACCGATAGAACAAAGCCAGTTCATCGACCTCAAGTTTTACAAGCCGAAAGCCACTACGCCGGTTGAGATCGGCCCCATCAAGGTTGATGGCAATTGCGCGCGTATCGCCACGAGTTCGGCCGCGTTATCCGATGACGTCGAAGGGACGTATCTCATATCGTCTCATTACGACAACCGATTCGCGGCGTTCGACGCAAATGGCCGTGGCTACGGCACGACAAAGGAGTGGGTGCGCAACAGCACGGACTCCGCGCACTTTATCAAGTTCGCGAAATCGCTTTTCGCCGTTGGACGTTCCGACCGGAGCTATAGCCGTGTACTCGGCGACCGGCTGGAGCTTGTGCCGCTGGCCGACCCGTTCGGAGAGGTCATTCCGGGCAGGACATTGCCCGTCCGAGTTCTTTTCGACCGCCAGCCGCTTGCGAACCACAAGGTGGAAGTCGGAGATGCTGCGGCTGCATCGCTCGGCCAGAATTACCAGACCGATAGCCGCGGCGTAGTTCGGGTGCCCGTCGATCATGACGGATTTTACCGTATCGCCGTCGATATGAGGGCCAAGTCGCATTATCCCGATCTGTACGATTGGGACGATTACACCGCTTCTCTCGTTTTTAGGCGCAAATGACGTGGACTATACTCGAACCTATCGCCGCTACTCGCTCACAGTCCTGTTCCTGATCTACACGCTCAATTTTCTTGATCGGCAAATCGTCAATATTCTTGCGGAGCCGATAAAGCGAGATCTTCATCTTGCCGACTGGCAGCTCGGATCGCTGACCGGCCTGGCCTTTGCGACTTTCTACGCGACCCTTGCACTGCCCATCGCGCGTCTGGCCGAGCGTCATGACCGCGTGAAGATCATCGCGGTCTGCACCATGATCTGGAGCCTTTTCACCGGATTATGCGGCCTTGCCAACAGCTTCCTGCACCTGTTTCTGGCACGAATCGGCGTGGGCGTCGGCGAGGCCGGCTGTACCCCTGCCTCCCATTCCCTGATCAGCGACTATGTCCCTCGGGAGAAGCGGGCATCGGCGATGGCGACCTTTTCCTTGGGCATACCGGCCGGATCACTGATCGGGATGACGATTGGCGGCCTGATCGCGGACAGCTTCGGCTGGCGTGCCGCATTTCTGGTCGTGGGCCTTCCCGGTGTGATTCTGGGCTTGGTCGCCATGTTTACATTGCCCGAGCCCCGGCGCTCGTCGGCCAGCAAAGTCCCAACCGCTTCGTCGCCAAGCCTACGCACGGCCCTGAGCGAGTTGCGTCGGAACCGAACCTATATCTGGCTGACAGCTGCCATGTCGGCCATGGCCTTTGTTACCTATGGCCACTTCGCGTTTCTGGGTTCGTTTTTCCTGCGCAACCACAACAATGGCCTGGTGCATTTCGGGGAGCTGCTGGACAAGGCCCTTGGCCTGTCACTGGGGCCCGTCGGCTTCATGGGGACCGCGCTGGGCCTGATCTTCGGAATATTCGGTGCGGCAGGAACATGGCTTGGTGGCGCATTGACCGATCGGGCGGCGGGTGACGATGCGCGCGCTTATGCGACAGTGCCAGCAATTGCCGCTTTCCTGTTGCCGCTCTCGATGTTCGCGACCTATCTCGCATCCGGTGTGCTGGTGGCCCTGGTTCTCCTGAGCGTACCAATTTTGCTTCAGGCGATTTATTATGGTCCGCTCTTCGCCAGCGTCCAGAGCTTGGTCCAACCGAACAACCGGGCGACAGCGGCCGCGATTTTGCTGTTCTTTGCCAATCTGATCGGCCTGGGTCTGGGCCCGCTCGCTGTCGGTCTGTTGAGCGATCTGTTCGCTACCCACATCGGGAGCGCCAGCGGGTTACGCTGGTCGCTGATTGTCACTTCCTTCGTCTATGTCCTAGCGGCCGGAGCGTTTCTGATGGCACGCCGGACGATTCGCGAGGATATGGTGAGTTGATGGGCCTTTCCCCCGGTTGGCCGGGTGTATTCTGATATCTCAATTGACGGATTGCCCGGCTGAGTAACGCTTCAGTCAGCGTCCGGACGGGCAAAGCCCTCGATCAGAAGCGTTGCGATGCGCTCGATGCAATGTCTGCCGATGGCGACGGTGGAGCCGTGCGGATCCCCCAAAATGCCGTTGGCGCTCACGGCGCGAAGGCCTTCCCGCCACATCAGCTCGAGATCGGATTGCGATAGCAGGCCCAGCTTGCCAGCCTGATAGGCGTGCGGGCGCACCCGATCCGGGTGGATGTCGAGCATTACGGATGTCTCGGCGAGGTCGGCATGGCCGCCGACCTTGACCGGTTCACCACCTGCTTCAGCCACAGCATCCCGCCAGGTTTCGAGCCAAGCGCGGGAGTCCGTGAAAGCCGAAACCCGGCATGACGGGGGCACAGCCGATCGCAACCGGGGCAGCATGTCGGCCAAAGAAGGGCAATTGCCGACATGCGCTGTGAAGATGAGAATTCGTTCGAAGCCATGCCGGGCAAGGCTCGTGCAATAGTCGCGGACGACCATCTCGAATGTCTGCTCCTGCAGCGAGATCGTGCCCGAAAACTCCAGATGATGGGATGAGCAACCGACCCGGATGGTCGGGGCGACCAGGGCCTGTCCAATGCGCTTCGCCAGGAGGATGCCCAGATGGTCGGCATGGTCCGCGTCTACGCTGAGCGGCAGGTGTGCGCCATGCTGCTCCACTGCGCCGCACGGAACGATGACGGTCCGGATACCGCCTTCGACCGCTTTCGCCACCTCAACAGACGTCATGAGCTCAAGGCGAAGGTTCTCGTGTTCTTCTGTCATGCTACTTCGCCTTGCGCCGGAGGAACTGCTCTCTGGCGGCCGCAGTTTCCGACCGGTTCATGTACGCGGCCATATCGTCGATCGTCCGGCTTTCCATCTCGTCGTCGGTCATGCTTTCCGCGTCAGTAAGTGTCCGCTTGATCGCTGCGAAGAGATATACATCCTTGGCGCGGAGTTTTTCCGCCTGCTCCCTCGCGCGATCGTGCAGCTCGCCGAGGCTGACCACCTCGTTGATGAGGCCGATTTCGAGCGCCTTGGCAGCGCCGACAAGTTCGCCGGTGTAGAGCATTTGTTCGGCAACGCGGCGCCCGATGCAGTTCATCGCCCGGCGCATGCCCTTGGCGGCAGGAAGCAGCCCATTGTTGATTTCCGGAAAGCCGAACTGCGCGTTCTCGCTCGCCACGACGTAATCCGAATGGAGGATCAGCTCGATGCCGGCGCCCACCGCATAGCCATTGACCGCACTGATAACGGGTGCGCCGTAGCGCTCCTGCTCGACAAGCAGGCGATGAAAGGCGTGCATCCGCGGGATGGCGATGTCCGGACGCTTCGCGACCTCTCCGATGTCGCCGCCTGCGCAGAAGAAACGCTCACCCGCCCCCGTCAAAACGATGGCGGGAGCGTCGGCTTCGTTGGCGAGTTCGGCGAAGCGGTCGACCAGCTTCCGGAGCAGATCATATGTCAAAGCATTGGCCGGAGGGCGATCAATGGTTAGCCATTCGAGCGTTGGGGTGAGGCGGTCGATTCTCAGCATGGCACATCCTTTTCAGACTTCGCTTTCTAGCTTCTTCCGCGCGACACAATCTGCCGAAGGGCAGTACCGATGAATCCGCCGCGCAGGACGAAATTTCGCGGATCGGTTTCCTGGCAGCTTAGCGTTCGGCAGGTTGGTGGAAGGTACGCCGCACCCCATGCAGGACGTTCCGAATGAACGTAACCAATCGGAGGCATGTGGCCTCTCTCAAGTGGTCACAACACCGCGCAGGCGCCCGCAGATGATCGCCTCTGCCTCGGTCACGATGCGGGTGATGAGTTCCCGACAGGTCGGGATGTCGTGGATCAGGCCCAGCACCTGCCCTGCCCAGACAAGGCCCACCTCCGCATCGCCGGTTTCAAGGGCCTTGCGTCCCAGAGCGCCCGAAACGAGCGGTTGCACGTCGGCGAAAACCGCGCCGGGCATTTCTCCAATCTCGACCACCTTGTCGGACACAGATGATTTGATGACGCGACCCGTGTTCCGAAATGTACGAAAGATCAGATTCGTGGAGCGTTCGTCGCTGTTGACCAGCAACTGCTTGATACTCTCATGGATCGGTGCTTCGACAGTCGCACAGAACCGCGTGCCCATGTTGATCCCATCCGCGCCGAGCGCGAGCGCCGCAACCAGGCCGCGCGCATCGCCGTAGCCGCCGCTCGCAACAATCGGAATCTTCAACTTATCGGCCGCAGCAGGGACAAGCACGAGCGCCGGTATGTCATCTTCACCCGGGTGACCGGCTGCTTCGAATCCGTCGATCGACACCGCGTCGACCCCCATGCGCTCGGCAGACAGTGCATGGCGCACTGCCGTGCACTTGTGAACCACCGTGATTCCGTGCGCCTTGAATTCGTCTACATGCTCCTGCGGCTTGTATCCGGCGGTCTCGACTATCTTCACGCCGCTATCGATGATCGCCTTGCGATAGTCGGCATAGGGCAGAGGCGAGACCGAGGGCAGGATGGTGAGGTTTATGCCGAAGGGCTTGTCGGTCATGTTCCGGCAGCGGTCGATCTCGCGACGCAGGTGGTCGGGGGTGGGTTGAGTGAGTGCTGTCAGGATACCGAGTCCGCCCGCGTTCGACACGGCTGACACGAGCTCGGCACGGCCGACCCATTGCATGCCGCCCTGTATCACGGGATGTTCGATGCCAAACAATTCGGTAATTCGGGTGCGTAGCGCCACCGTCACGGTCCCCCTGAAAATGCTCTAACCCGCCGTCCCGGCGACCGGTCGGTGATCGGCTGAAGGCGACGCGACAAACTGGGCGCGCAGCTTCTTTTTATCGATCTTGCCGACACTGGTTCTCGGGAGTTCCGACACGATGACAAAACGCTCCAGCTTCGCGTAGCGCGTAACCGCACCTTTCGCGATGAGATCCTGTATCGGCGCATTGATCGCCTCGAGCGTGACGCCCTGCCCCACGGCAGGAACAACAACGGCGAGCGGTCGCTCGCCCCACTGATCGTCTGGTACTGCGATTACGGCAACTTCGGAAACGCCGGCCGCACCGGCTATGATGCCTTCAAGCAGGATGGAGTCGATCCACTCGCCGCCGCTCTTGATGATATCCTTCAGGCGGTCGCATATCGTGACATTGCCTTGCCGGTCTATGGTGGCAACGTCCTGTGTGTGAAGCCAGCCGCCGCGCCAGAGCGCCTTGGACCCGGCTTCGTCGCCCACGTAGCAGGGAGTCAGCCAGGGCGCGCGAACCACCAGTTCTCCCCGGGCGCGCCCGTCATTGGGGAGCGTGTTCATATTTTCGTCGACGATCCGGGCTGAGACCAAGGGAATCGGCACGCCTGCGCGGGTCAGGAGATAGCCCTCGTCAGCCGCACCCGCATCGGTTCGCGGTGCGCGACGCGTCACGGTGAGAATGGGCCCGGTTTCGGACATGCCATAGGCACAGACCAGTTCCATCCCCCGCCGGCGCCCTTCTTCGAAAAGGGCTGGCGCCAGGGCGGATCCGCCGATCACCATCATCCATCCCGAAAGGTCGGTATTCGTTTCCTCCGCAGCGGCAAGGATCATCTGGAGTATGGTGGGCACACCGTGGGAATAGGTGACGCCGTGTTGGGTGCGCAGCTTGCAGATCATCGCCGCGTCATAGCGTCCGGGATACACCTGCTTCAGGCCCAGCATCGTCGCGACATAGGGCATGCCCCAGGCATGCACATGGAACATCGGGGTGAGCGGCATGTAAACATCGTCGATGCCAAAGCCCCGGTGCCGCGTGTCTCCCGAATGACCGCACAGGGCCATCGCATGAAGAACCAACTGCCGATGGCTGAAGCAGACTCCCTTGGGGTTGCCTGTTGTGCCGCTCGTGAAGAAGGTGGTCGCTATTGCATTCTCATCGAAATCCCTGAACGGGAAGCCCGCGCTCGCGGCCTCACTCAGCGTTTCATACTCCCCCGCCGCCCATGGCGGCAGTGGCTCGTCGCTTCCGTCCAAAATGGCGACGATCGCGTTCAATCCGGGGACCGCTTTCCGGATATCTTCGACCAGATGGAAGAAGTCCCGATGGACCAGAATGACGCTCGGGTTGGTGTGAACCAGAGTGTAAAGGATTTGCTCGAGAGGCAGGCGGACATTCACCGACTGCAGGACCGCCCCCATCATCGGGACTGCGAAATACGCTTCCAGATATCGATGGCTATCCCAGTCCAGAACCGAGATCGTCGTTCCTTCCTCGCCCCCGAGTGAAGAAAGCAGCGAGGCCAGCCTCCCGACGCGCCGAGCAAACTCCCGGTAGGTGTAGCGAATCTCATCGCGATAGATGATCTCCTGATCCGCCGACGTGATCAGCGCGCGGTCCAGTAGATGGCCGATTGTCAAAGGGTATCGATAAGTCTCTTCAGATCCTTCGGCAAACCGCAAGCCCACATCCATTCTCCGTTCTTTTCACCTGAGCGTTTTCAGCCAGGTCATGTTCGGCCATCCGGATAGTTCTCGGCCCCATCGCAGCACGATGGCGCGTGGCCGGCGAGCGATTACCGAATGATCGATAGGGCGCCCATCGACACGCTGCCGCAATGGAATCCCGAGGAACTGAAGCGAATAGCTGCTGGCCTGAAGGTAGTGCGCACACCGGAAAGTTTCGTTTCAAAAGTGACACGCAAAGCCAGCGATTAAAGCATGATGTAGTGCGTGAGATGGTTTTGCCGGAACGCAATGCCGAATTGCCGGCATCATCTAGATATTTGGCTTGATCGTCTCCAGCGTGACGAACGTCGGTCAGGAGTTTGCAACGACGCAATCCGGGTTGGCGATGTCCGACGGAAGCGCAGTCCGATACACCACCTGCCGCAGACCAAAGCTCGTTGTGACCTGGGAAACGCCAGCAATCCGGGTAAGTTTGTGCCTGAGAAAATGTTCGAAATCGTTGAGAGAGCGAACCAGCACCCGTAGATGGTAATCAGCATCTCCTGACATCAAATAGCATTCCATGACTTCGGCGATCTCTGAAATCTCCTGCTCGAATATGGCGAGATGCTTGTCATCCTGGCTGTCGAGCCGAACGCGAACAAATGCCGTCACTGCCAGACCCAGGGTTTCGGGGTCGACAAGGGCGACATAGCGCGAAATCACGCCACGATCCTCAAGCTGGCGCAGCCGCCGAAGACAGGGGGAGGGTGAGAGACCCACCTTGTCGGAAAGCTCCTGATTGGACATGCGCCCATTTGCCTGAAGTTCGGACAGGATTCGCAAATCTAGTGCGTCTAAACTTAAGTCCAGCATTTTCTGTCTCATAGATCCAAGATAGTGGCATAATCTGCCGATATTCTGTCATCCTGCACAGGTCTTTGCAAGGACATGTCCGTCAAGCGGGCTGTAGATCGGTGCCTGTTCCAGGATAGGATACCGACAATGGCCTCGACCACCTCACGCTCCCGGCAGGACGTCATCAGCGCGCTGGAGCACCTCGACACGCAGCTTCTCTGGCTGTCTTCATGGATGATCCATAACGCCAACCATATTCGGCCGAAACGCGACGGGCTGAAGGTTGGTGGTCATCAAGCCAGCTGTGCCTCGATAACGGCAATCATGGCTGCGCTCTATTTCCATGCCCTGCGCCCGCAAGACAAAGTTTCTGTAAAACCTCACGCTGGCCCGATCCTGCACGCCATCCACTATCTGCTCGGCAATCAGTCGCGTGACCTGATGGAACGGTTTCGCGGTCTGGGCGGTGTTCAGAGCTACCCCTCACGCACAAAAGACCGGATACCGGTCGATTTTTCGACCGGCTCGGTTGGCCTGGGCGTGGCCGTCACTGCCTTCACAAGCCTCGTTCAGGATTACCTGATCTCTCACGGTCAGGTGAAGGTGGAGGATTCCGGACGAATGATTGCCCTAATGGGCGACGCGGAACTCGACGAAGGCAATATCTACGAATGCCTGATCGAGGGCTACAAGCATGACCTGCGCAACTGTTGGTGGATCGTCGACTACAATCGACAGTCACTCGACGCGACAACGGCCGACCGCATGTTCAGGCGTTTCGACGACATATTCGAGACCTGCGGGTGGCGAGTCGTCACGCTCAAATATGGCAAGCGTCAGCGTGAGGCATTCAAGAAGCCGGGCGGTCAGGCTCTGGAAGGATGGATCGATAGCTGCCCCAATGCCGACTTCGCCGCGTTGACCTATCAGGGCGGCCCCGCGTGGCGAGCGCGGCTTCATGCCGATCTTGGCGCCAAGGCACAGACCCGCAAACTGATCGACAGCTATGACGACGAGGGCCTTGCGCGCCTTATGACCAATCTGGGCGGTCATTGTGTCGAAACGCTGATCGATGCCTTTGACGCTGCTCAGGACGAGGTTCCGACACTTTTCATCGCCTATACCGTGAAGGGCCATGGCCTGCCGCTCGCAGGTCACAAGGACAATCATTCAGGCATGATGAACCCGTCCCAGATGGAGCAATTTCGTGCCGGTCTTGGCATTGCCGAGGGTCAGGAATGGGAAAAATGGGCGGGCCTGGGCGACAATGTGGCCGCGGATCTTCAGACCTTCATAGAAGCCAGCCCGATTGCATGCTCTCGCCCGGAAGCGCAGGCGCCCACAGTGGCCGTGCCCCCGCGCCTGCCCGTGCCGGACGGCACAGAGCAGTCGACCCAGGCCGCTTTCGGACGTATTCTCCTCGACCTTGCGAAATCCGGCGAGGAAATGGCCGATCGCATCGTCACGACCGCGCCGGACGTCACCCAGACCACCAATCTCGGCGGATTCGTCAATCAAAGGGGCCTGTTCCGTCGCCAGGAACTGGCGGACGTCTTCCACAACGCCAAGATCCCCTCGGCGCAGCGTTGGTCGCAGCATGCTGCCGGCCAGCACATCGAGCTAGGTATTGCGGAAAACAATTTCTTCATCGCGCTGACATCGCTCGGCCTTGCCGCGCCGCATTTCGGGACCCGGCTGCTTCCCGTGGGAACGGTCTACGATCCGTTCATCGCGCGCGGTCTCGATGCGCTGAACTATGGTTGTTACTCGGACGCGCGCTTCCTGCTCGTCGGCACGCCCTCCGGCATCTCGCTTGCGGCCGAAGGTGGAGCTCACCAGTCGATCAACACTCCGCTGATCGGCATGGGCCAACCGAACCTGGCCTATTTTGAACCTGCCTTCGCGGATGAACTGGCCGCGATGATGCGCTGGGCCTTCGAGCATATGCAAAAGCCCGATGGCAGCTCGGTCTATCTACGCCTGACGACTCGGGCGATATCGCAGGTCGTCCGGGATGACGGAGCTTGGGAAGCCGATGCGCTGAAAGGCGGCTATTGGCTGCGTAAGCCCTCCCAGGGAGCAGAGGCAGCCATCGTCTTCACTGGCGTCGTGGCGCCTGAAGCCCTTGCGGCATGGGAGCAGCTCGCCGAGGATATGCCGGGCCTTGGCCTGCTCAACGTAACGTCACCCGATCTGCTGCATCGCGATTGGTCAGCGCAGCGTGCTGCACGCTGGAATGGAGTGGCATCAAAGCCCTCCCACGCGGAGACTTTGCTATCCGATCTGGCACCTGGCGCGGGACTTGTGACTGTACTCGACGGTTCGCCGGGCGCTTTGTCATGGCTCGGCGGCGTCATGGGCATGCGCGTCAGCCCGCTCGGCACCGACCGCTTTGGCCAGACCGGCGACTTGCCCGATCTTTACCGGACTTATCGTCTCGACAGCGAAGCCATCGTCGATGCGGCGGCCGAACTCTATCTGGGAAACTGACATGAGCATTGAACTCAAAATGCCGGCGCTGTCGCCAACCATGGAGAAGGGTACGCTCGCCCGCTGGCTGGTGACGGAGGGTGACTTGGTGAAATCCGGCGATCTCGTCGCAGAGGTCGAAACCGATAAGGCGACGATGGAAGTAGAGGCGACCGATGCAGGACGCGTCGAGCAACTCGTGATCGCTGCGGGGTCAGAAGACGTGCCAGTAGGTACCGTAATCGCGCTTCTGGTGGACACAGATGCGATGGCGAATCCTGGCCCAAGCGTTTACGATAATGCTTCTGTCATTGATAAATCCGCCGCTACTGCGACGGAGGCTCCCGCGGTGGAGCCATCACGCTCTATACGCTCGCAGCCTGTATTGCTTGAGACTCATAGCCCTAGCCCTAGCCCTAGCCCTAGAAAGTCGCCGGCCGATCGCATCAAGGTGAGCCCGCTCGCTCAACGTATCGCGGACGCCAAAGGCATCGACCTGTCGGCCATCACCGGCACTGGTCCGAACGGGCGAATTACCCGGGCAGACCTCGGATTGTCGCCGGCTTTCGAGCCTGACCCCATTCCGGTCCATTCGGCTTCTGTTTCGACGATCGAGCCAATCGCGCCTCCGCCCGCCGGTGTCCCGGTGGAGACCGTCGGGCTCTCCGGCATGCGCAGGACGATTGCCCGCCGCCTCACCCAGTCTAAACAGACCGTTCCGCATTTCTATCTGACAGCGCGTTGCAACCTCGATCCCCTGCTTAAACTGCGAGCAGAACTCAATGCGAGTCTTGCCGCGCAGGATGCAAAGCTCAGTGTGAATGATATGCTGATAAAGGCGCTGGCCCTCGCGCTCGGCGAAGTGCCCGATGCCAATGTCCAGTTCGGCGGCGACGAGCTGCACCGCTTTGGCCGGGCAGACATCTCCATGGCGGTTGCGCTCGACGGAGGTCTGGTAACTCCGGTCATCAAGGACGCGGGCACGCTCTCATTGTCTGCCATCTCCCGCTCCAGTAAGGAGATGGCCGCGAAGGCGCGTGATGGCAAGCTGCTGCCCGAGGATTATCAGGGAGGGACGGCGTCGATCTCCAACCTCGGCATGTACGGGATCGACGAGATGTTCCCTGTGATCAACCCGCCGCAGGCGCTCATCCTCGGTGTCGGTGCAGGGGTAGAGCAGCCGTGGAAGGTCGACGGCCATATCGCTCTCGCGACCATCATGGCGGCAACCGCGAGTTTCGACCATCGCGCCATCGACGGTGCGACCGCCGCGCAGTTCATGCAGGCCTTGCGCGAGCTGATCGATGTTCCGCTCCGGCTCGTCGCGTAAGCAAGTTGTCAGTGCAGGGCGGCAATCCGTGTGCACTTACCTCGTCTTTCGCGAAGCCCATGCGGCGCAGGGCGGCATTCAGCGTATTTTCGCTCATCGAGCGTCGGCTGGTGTGGAACGCTGGGAAAACCAGTCCGCTCGGCCCGGTCATTGATCTCAATTCTTTGAATAGCGCGACGATCTGCCGAGACAGCAGAACCGAATGCGGACGCCGCGCCTTTATCTTTCCCTCCGGCACTCGCCAGACAGCTGGATCGAGATCGATCTCGTTCCACTCCGCATGGCGCAATTCACCCGGTCGTACGAAGACATGTGACCCGATCCGCAAGGCCAGATTCGTGACCGGCTGGCCGAAATAATCATCGATCGCCCGAAGCAACTCGCCAAGCTTCGGCCCTTCCTGAATGGCGGCGTAATGGCGCGCCTTAGGCGCAATCAATGCGCCCTTCAGCAGATCGGCGGGGTCTTGCTTCGTCCGGGCCGTAGCAACAGCATAGCGGAACACGCGACTGCCGAAACTCCGCGTTTTCTTTGCGGTCTCGTAATTGCCTCTTGCTTCCAACCTCTTGAGGGCAGCCAAGAGCATCTGCGGGTCCACCTCACTGATTGGCAAGTTTCCGATGGTTGGTTTCAAGAGGGAAAGGAACCAGCGCACCTTCACTACTGTCGGCTGGGCTCGCCCGTCCTTCTTCATCTTGGTGAGGTATTCTTCGGCAATGCGCTCAAAGCTGTTTTCCGCACTGACCTTGGCCGCCGCCTTCTCCCGCTTTCTTCTCAGCCCCGGGTCGAGACCTTGCTCGATCAATGCGCGGGCCGCATCGCACCGCTTCCTGGCCTCAGCCAGCGAGACCTCGGGATATGACCTGAGCGCCAGCCGTTTCTCTTTGCCAGCAAAGCGATACTTGAGCCGCCAGAGCTTCGAGCCACTGGGAACTGCTTCAATGTAGAGGCCTTTGCCGTCAGCTTTCTTGAAGGACTTTTCCGTGGCTCAAATCGCCCGGATTTGCGTGTCCTTGAGTGGCATCTGGGGCACCGCCTTTCGCTGAAATGCCCCCAAGCATCAGGTTTGCCCCCAAACATGCCCCCAAATCGCGCGGACTGGTGAGGAACAACTGCGATCACTCAGCAGCTTTGATGGACAGTAAATGGCAGATTTCTGCGGCTTTCTTGATCCATCTAGGGTTATCGGGGGAAAAGCAAATGGTGCCAGAAGAGCTTTCTAGCTGGGCGCCTAAACGGTTGATTTTCTAGCTAAATCATCAACTTAAAAGATCGCCAAGAGCATCTTTAGCACGATCCGACAGCGTGGAAAAGGCTGGATACTTGTGGACGGTTCGCACGAAACGACGGGACAGCCAGCGCTTCAGCTTCTTGCCAAGGAATCTCGCGCCTAGTTTCTTCGCGGGACGATCTCATATTCCAAATCGTGCAAACGAAACCGCTTTGGCTGCTCCTCTTGATGATGGCGGACGGGTGCTCCGACGACGTGCTCACGCAGGATCGCGAAAAGACCGTTCATGGACCTGAGATTGCCCTGCCGTGCGATCATCACCTTTCCAGCGTTGTAGAACTGCATCCAAGTGGCATACGCCACATTCTCGTCTATGACTGCTCCGGCCAGTGGGTAGGCGTGGTGCCTGGCGACAATGAGTTTCCTGACCCTAGATATCTTGGCGCCTCGCGGGAGGCGAAAGGCATTCCGTAGGATGGTCTCATCGGCTGTACCGAGCCAGTCCGCCACAACGTCGAGCCATCCGATGCACTCTCGCAGAAATCGTGGCATTCTCGAATTTTTTGTCTTGAGATCTGGCCCGGGTGTATCCTGGTGCTTGAGCTGAAACAGCATCAGGTCGCCGTAGATGGGGTCGAAGGCAACCAAATCTACGTCTGTCAGCACCCTGCCTCGATGCCGAAGCTTTATGTTGGTGCGGCAGATCACGTCCGGAAAGATGGACTGAAAAAATTCTGTCAGCGCACGCTGAAGTGACGCTTCGCGACCTCTCTGGTTGGATGAATAGTCGGACTGAAAATTCCTTCTAAGGGAATCGAGCAGGAACTCCATTTGACGTGCTCGGCCACTCACCAGCTTCACGATCGAGGTTGATGCGAACTCGACTATTACGGGCAGAGGAGCGTGTGGTCTCGAAGCGACTCCGACATTCTGCCGAGTAAGCGTCACCGTCCTGAACAGTTGCTCAGCTTCACATCGAGAGGTCGGGGTGTAGTGGACAAATCTCTCACCGAACTCCTCCAGAGCACGCCAGAGATCGTCGATGAATTCCTCACGGTCCGCCGATATCGTCAGCACGTTACCCCTTGGGATGTCAGGGTATTTCACGTTCATTGCTGCCGCAAATCGTTCATGTTTTAGAGCAAATGACACAACAATTGCAGCACTCATCAGGTATTTTAGGTAGGTGATTCCGCCAAATTTTTTCAATTCATTGAATGAATCGAATTGAGGAGTTTCGGCGATTTGCCCCCAAGCGATGGTGAAAAATATGTCATCGAGAAATGGATCTGCGTTGTAGCCCATGAACAGATCGCGCCAGACGTAGACATTTTCGAGGCATGATTCCTGAATTTTTTCAGATCTTATTTTACCTTCCGGGGTTTCAAACAAATTGCGCTCAAGCTCAGTCTGCAAGATACCACGATAATGTTCTTCAACCCCCCTCTCGTGAGCCTGCGCGTCGATAACCCTAGGAGGAAACTCAAAGCGATAGAGCTTCGGATCAACCTTCGTGATCGTTGACAGGCCAGACCAGGTCAGCTCGACAACGCGCCTTCCGTGTTCGATGAATCCCAGCATCGTGGCCAGATCAGCAACCCGTCGTGCGAGGTCTTCGGATCGTGGCATCGTGATCGCCGGAAAGGGAAAGTCCGAGTGCAGGCTGAGCATGAGGATAACCAGCCGCCTGAGCCCCATCGATAGAAAATAAAATGAATGCGACAATTCCTCTTCGAGGCCGTTCTCCGCAATGAACGTTTCGTGAAGATCGAGCTCTTTCAGTGCGCCAGCGAGAAGGATGCCCCGATGGTCACGCGCGAGCTGCTGTGAGATTCTGCTCTCCTCTTCGGAGAGGCCCTGCAAGAACTCAACGATCCAAGCCTTCTCATCAGCTGAAAGTACTACGGGTTCGCCAAGTTGAGCCATATTCGCAGCACCAGTAAAGTTGTCGGGGAGCCTTGCTGAAACGCAGGAGCTTTGGGAGCGTAATCGTGATGGAGAATCTGCGCGACTTCTATGATCGGCTCAATGAGGCGGAGCGGCAACTTTCTGTGGAGGTTGCGGCCGACCGAGTGGGCCTCCTCATGCGAATTGCCATCAATGAGCTCGATCTCGATTTCGAAGGCTTCCATCGAGGAACCGCGTCCGATGAGGCGGATCAGGAACGGTCATATATCATCCGCGTTGGCGTTGTGCGGATACTCAAGCTGGCGATGGAGGCGCATCGCGATTTTGAAGCGCCCGCCATAACAATTCAGCGCGATCTCAGATATTCGGGCCCTGTCCTGCAGCTGATCGCCATGGCCGGGACGATCGAACATGGTCGTCGCGTGGCGCAGAGCTTGTCTGCCGTCGGAGGACGCATTGAGAAACTGGAAGACCGCTTTCGGATAACTCTCCCTTCGAAGCTGCCTGATCTCGAACTGCACGAGCGCGAGCTGGAGCGGCTCCATGTCGGAAATCATCGCTCGTTTCTCTCCGAGGGCTACGAGGCGATCATCGGCGAGAAGATCGGTGACGAGGTCAGGACGCTGCTGACCGATCTCGTCTACCCATTCCGGACGCACTTCATCGGCTACGAGGCTGACCCGACGCTGGACTTTTACTTTTTCGGTCATGCCTACACCGACATGCTGCTCGCGAAGGGCTACGACACATTCCACTTCTCGACGACGTTTGGCGGCATCACGTTCTCGAATTTCAAGCTCGCAGCAACCTTCATCGTATCGGTCGGGATGAAGCATCGCGCGTTCGTTCGAGCGCTCATGGAGAAAGTGCCGTCGATCCGGGTCGAGGATGTGCTCACGGTGTCGGTCGAGACACCGGGATTTCTCGAGGGTCTACGCGACTTCCTCAACGAGTATGGCCAGCAGTTCACCGGACATGTGCCGGTCACCGATGAAGATGTCCGCATGGTATTCGACGTGCTGTCGATCAGCAGGCGCAACCTTGCCCTGCTCGAACGGCCGGGCGCACCGATCCCGCCACTGATCCAGTGTTCCGATGGCCACGTCATACGGCCGTTGGCCGGCGCGACCAGCGACGAGGTCATGCTCTTCCTGCTCAACGCGCTGCAGCACAATTTTCCGAAGGATTACGATCGCGCGCAGCGCGCGCGCGAAGGCGTCATGCAGAGGGCACTGGAAAAGGCTGTCCGCGAGACGCTTCCCGAGCTGGAGTATCGAGGAAACATCAAGTTGAGGCAGAACGGAAAGGTACTGACCGACCTTGACCTAGTGATCGTCGAGCCGTCGTCCGATCGTGTCGTCCTCGTCCAGCTGAAGCACCAGGACCCCTACGGCGCTGACCTTGCGACGATGCTGGCACGAACCGGTCGGCTCAATCAGCAGGTCGGCGACTGGCTCCGCAAGGTCCGATCATGGCTCTCGGCCGCAAGCCCGTCCGCGGTTCGAGCAACTCTTCGCCTTCCTTCCGGGTCGTCGACCCCAAAAGTCAGCCTGCTGGTCCTGACGCGGCATTATGCGCACTCGCTCCGCAAGGTGGTCGACGGCGACGATGCCATGTTCGCGAACTGGAACCAGCTCACGACCGCGAGTCTGCAGGAGCCCGGGTCTGGTGCACATGGATTGGATGACCTTCTGGAGAAGCTGAAGGGTCTCAGTGTCCCCGAAGAGGTCGAATATCTGCCCGAACCTTCGAGCAGCTGGGGTGTCGGAAGCCTCCGCTTCACCATCGAACAGGAACGGGATTGAGTCATTCGTCGAAGGAAGGTCGGGCTGCCGGGCGCAGGTCAGTCACGGTACCGGAGACCGCGGGCGGCCAAACGGGGGGCGCACTACGACGTGGTCGACAGCCTCTGACAGGAAGGGCCGACAAGCGCCCAGGCGGCTTCGACGACTTCCTCGAAGGCCAGTTCCTTCAGATCAAGCGATGCAGCGTACGCACGCCATTGCGCTCGTTTGGCATCGTCACCGATCACGGCATCGGACAGCCCGAGCGGTCGTTCCGCCGGGACGGCAGTTCCACGTCGCTCAAAGGTGGCTCGGATCGCTGCATCCAGCTCGTCAGGGGCTATTTCCAGCGCCCGGGGGATCGCCCAGAGGTCGAAATAGTCCTTCATCCGACCGTTGGCGATGCCGAGTGCTACCATCACCTGAAACTTCTCGGCGATGACCGATGCAGGCGGATAGATCCTGATTTCCGGCTCATCCATGCCCAGCATCGAAGGATAGGCCATGGTCCGGGCAGCGTCGGCGAGCGCATCACCGAAGCCGATGTCGATCGTGACGGGTACCCGGCTCCTTTCAAGATAGGCGTCGGCACGCAGTCGCACGCCACCATATTCCATCTCGTCCCTTATGATGGCCGTCCTCAGGCTTCCCATGTCGAAGGCAAGTCCGTCGTCAGTTTCGATCGACAGGACTCCGGCAAATACCTCGCGCAGGTGGTCAGGGTCGGAGTCCCCGTGACCCAGAAAGTCCGCATCTCTCGTCTCGCGCGAGCTGCTTTCGATCCAGAGTGTGACAAGCATGCCTCCCTTCAGAATGAAGGAACCTCGATGTTCCGATATGGAAAGGCGATAGAGCAGCCGCTCGAGGGCATAGCGGACGAGCACCACTTCATAGGCTCGCCCTTCGGCGCGGGCGAGATTCAGCAGCCGCTGCTTGACCGAGGCTGCTATGTTCACCGGCGCCCTAGCCATTGGACGTGAGTGCCTCGAGATAGGGACGCATGATGTTCCATGCGTCGCCCGCCATTGCCGCTTCTGCGATCGATGCCGGTGTTGCCTTGCGCTGATCCAGCGTGGCACGGAGTGCTTCCACCGCCACGGATCGATCGACCAGCTTTCGATTTCGGAAGACGTCTGCGAGGGTCTTCGGAATCGAATAGATCGGAACGCTGGTCCCCGAGATCGTGTGGTACTCGATCCCCTGCTGCATGTATTTGTCCCGGAACTCGACGATGCGGATAGGCGGATAGGACGAAGCGGACGGGCTCCAGTCCTTCACGCTGACCGCCATCCAGACCTTGCGTGGCATCTGATCGGTCAGCTCGTGATATGCCAGCGCAGAGACCATCGCCACGACGCCACGAGGGACCTTCTTCGCCGCCTCTGCCAGTGCCTGATGGGTGTCGATATCGCTGTCCGGTCGCTGATAGAGGCCGCGCGAGATGCGGATCAGTTCACCGGCCGCAACGGCGCGGGAAATGGTCTTGGGATCGATACCCTTGCTGCGAAGCTCGTATGCCCGCACGATCGGCTGCTGCATCAGCAGCTGGGCAAGCAGGGTGCGCTGAGGGCGCTGCGTTTCGTTCATCGGTCACATAACCTGGGTCTGACTGACTTGAGACCCAGGTTATGTGACGTAGCTGCCGTCACATAACCTGGGTTTGTCTGAGATGAGGCCCAGGTTATGTGACATATGCGGATGTTTCAATCGCTTGTTACTCTTGGCCGAACCAGCGCGCTCTCGTAGGCGACATCGTCCGACCGAAGCCACGTCACGATGTCCTCCAGTGTCGACGCCGCATAGGGCTGGCGAAGCCCGCATTCCCAGATGATGGCGGTCCGCCACTCCATCGAATGCAACGTCTCGACGACGGTCCGGTCCCGTTCGACATTGCGCTCGAACTTGCTGCGCCAGAATTCGACATTGCTGGCCGGTGTCGTGCACCAGTGACAACCCTCATGGCGATGCCAGAAGCAGCCGTGCATGAAGATCGCAGCGCGCCGGGAGGCAAACACGATATCGGGCCGCCCGGGAAGCTTCGCCGCGTGCAGCCTATATCTGAACCCGGCACGATGGAGCGCCTTGCGCAGAAAGGTCTCCGGACGCGTGTCCGTGCCGCGGATGCCAGACATCATGCGCGATCGCGTCGCTGCATCGACTACGTCGACCATGGAGAGCGGCCTGTCATTTCGCGTCGATGATGGTAATCATCATCCCTTTGCCTGACCTATAGAAAGCGTGCGAGTCTTGCCAAGATATTCGGTAGTCGACATTTTTGCAGGCCCGGGGGGACTGGCCGAGGGATTTTCGAGCGTTCCCGGTGCCGGCGACGAGCATGCCTTCAGCATCGCCCTGTCGATCGAGAAGGAAACATCGGCGCACGAGACGTTACGCCTCCGCAGCTTCCTGCGACAGTTCGACGAAGTGCTTCCCGCTGTCTACTACGACTTCATCAACGGGAAGATCGCGGAGCCTGACTGGGCTTCGCTGTATCCGGATGAGTGGACGGCTGCGGAAAAGGAAGCCTGGAAGCTCGAACTCGGTAACGAGGACCCTGCAGAACGGCTTGACGCGCGACTGGACGCGATTCGCGAAGAGAGCGGTGGCAATGTCATCTTGATCGGCGGGCCGCCATGTCAGGCTTACTCGCTCGCCGGCCGTTCACGTAACGCAGGCAAGGAGGGCTACGTAGCGCTCGAGGACAACAGGCATTTCCTCTACCAGGAATATATCCGGATCCTAGACCGCCTGAACCCTGCCGCCTTCGTCATGGAAAACGTGAAGGGAATGCTGTCGTCCTCGGTGGACGGTGAAAACCGCATCTTCGATCAGGTCCTCCGCGACCTCCGAGGAGAACGCGAAGGCGGGCGAAAATATCGGCTGATCGCACTTGATCCGCGCCGTCGACAGCAGCTTGATCTTGGCCGCTTCGAGCCGCGCGCGCCCGACTTCATAGTACGTGCCGAGGACTTCGGCGTGCCCCAGGCGCGCCATCGCGTGATAGTGGTCGGACTGCGCTCTGACCTCGCTGAAGACCTGCCGGATCGGGCGCTGGCTGATCTCATGATCCGACACAATCTGAAGACGACAGTCGGCCATGCCCTGTCCGGCATGCCCCGACTGCGAAGCGGCCTGAGCCAGGAGGCAGATGGACCTGACGCCTGGCGCGCTATCGTGCTCACGGCGATGGCCTTTGTAGCCGAGCTGGAGACCAATCTGACGGATGAACAGCACGCTGCCTTCGCCGAACGGGCCAGCGAGTATCACCGCCGCTTTGCGGCGCTGAACGATGTCCCAGGTCGCGAAGGATTTGGTGTCGGGATTTCTGAAAACTGTCCGGCGGATTTGCGGGACTGGCTGACCGATGCGAAGCTGGAAACGCTCCCGAACCATGCGACGCGGAGCCACATGGGTAGCGATCTTGCGCGCTACTTCTTTGCTGCCGTTTTTGCCGAGGTCACAGGCAAATCACCGAAGGCGTCAGACTTTCCGGAGGAGCTGGCGCCGGCGCACGAAAACTGGACATCCGGCAAATTCGCCGACCGATTCAGGGTCCAGCTTGCCACCGGCCCGTCGACAACGGTGACGAGCCACATTTCCAAGGATGGGCACTATTTCATCCATCCCGATCCGCTTCAGTGCCGAAGCCTGACAGTCAGGGAAGCTGCGCGACTGCAGACCTTCCCTGACAACTATCTGTTCAAGGGAAATCGCACGCAGCAGTACACCCAAGTGGGAAATGCCGTGCCACCTCTACTCGCGCGCTGGATCGGCGAGGCTCTGTACGCGATTCTGACCGCCGACCGTGACGAAGTCATGGATGTTGCTGACGAACCACTTCTTACATCGACTGGCTGAGCCCACATCGCCATCCGTCAACGCCGCCAGCGGCCCGCAAGTAGTTCGATCTGCTAGAATAGACTTGTCGCTTCGGTAGTCGCTGTGCACAACGGGAACGAGAGAGGACTCGAACTTTCAGGCTGGGGGACTTCGTGGCATCGGCGACACAGACAGAGGCATTTGCCAGACAGCTGCGTGCGCGCCTCGCAACGGCGGTCGACGTCGATGACGCCGCTCGTCTCGTCCGGGCGGATCTCGAGCCGATCCTTGGCGCCTTCTCGTCCGAGCAGGAGGAAGACTTTGCCGCCGCGATAGAAAGTGTCAGGGCCACGATCCGTCCCATCGAAATCCTTCGCGTCAATTCAATGTTCCGCGTGCGTCAGCAGTGGTATCGTGGTCCCGCAGAGGGCGACCGGCACTGGCCGGCGCTGCGTTCCTACCTCGTGGATTCCAAAGGCTGGTCTGCCGAGACAGTCGACGAGCGGATTGGCGTCGCTTCCAACGAGATCGTCTCGCTGCTCGAAAATCCTGCAACTGAGAGCTTTGCCTGCCGGGGTCTCGTAATCGGTCATGTCCAGTCGGGCAAGACAGCGAACATGACGGCGGTCATCGCCAAGGCGGTCGACGCCGGCTACAACTTGGTGATCATTCTAGCCGGTCTGACGAACAAGCTGCGCCGCCAAACGCAGAGCCGGATGCGCAAGGATCTAGTCGATCGGCTCCGCGACCGATGGGAACTCCGGACCAGCGAGGACGATCAGGGCGATTTCAGAATGCCGCCGAACGGCGGCTTTCCTGCGCCAGCCGAAGGCGTCGTCCAGCTCGCCGTCGTCAAGAAGAACGTGGCTCCGCTCGGTCAGCTTCTCGCAACGCTCGACCGTACCTTGCCGGCCGTGCTGCGCCGGCTCCGTGTTCTCATCATCGACGACGAATGCGATCAGGCCAGCGTCAACACCGCCTCGGGTGAGTATGACATGACCCGGATCAACGAAAATATCCGGTTAATCCTGAAGAAGTTTCCAGCGAACTCCTATGTCGGATACACTGCGACGCCCTTCGCGAATGTTCTGATCAACCCGTTTCCCACAAACGGCGGAGAGCTGGACGATCTCTATCCGAAGGACTTCATCACTGCTCTACCGACGCCGGATGGCTATTTTGGCACGGAACGGCTGTTCGGCCGGCCGCCTGCCGATGCCGACGCGCCCCTGCCGGAGGAAGAGGGGCTCGACATGATCCGCGACATTGCGGAAGACGACACTGCGCTGCTTCAGCCGCCGAGCCGGGCGGAAAAGGACGCCTTTCAGCCGCGTATGCCTTCCTCGCTCGAGGACGCGGTCCTCTATTTTCTCGCTTCATGTGCTGCGCGCCGCTTCCGGGGCCAGGCCGACAGTCACATGTCGATGCTGATCCACACTTCCGCCTATGTGATCATGCATGATCGGCTGGCGACGCTGGTCAAGGCTTGGCTGGAGGTGATCGGCGACCAGCTGACGGATTCCTCGTCGGCGCTGTGCCAGCGGATGCTCGCCTTCTGGGACGCCGAGCAGCTCAGAATTCCCGCGGGTGTTTGCCGCCATCCGCATGTCACGTCCGAGCAGCTGCTTCCGTTTGTGCCGGCGGTGCTCGAAGCGCTCGAAGTGCCCGTCGAGAATGGCGTCAGCGAGGATCGTATCGACTATGACGGGGCCCCGAAGACCTACATCGTCGTCGGAGGATCGATCCTTGCTCGTGGCCTGACGATCGAAGGTCTGTGCGTCAGCTATTTCCTTCGCACCTCCAGCCAGTACGACACGCTGCTGCAGATGGGCCGATGGTTCGGATATCGTCCCGACTACGAGGACATGCCGCGGATCTGGATGACCGAAGCGCTGTCGACTGCGTTCCGGTCACTTGCCCTGATCGAGGCGGAAATTCGGGATGATGTCGCCGAATATGCCATTCGCCACAACACGCCGATGGAATTCGCGGTCCGCGTGCGATCCATCCCCGGCATGGCCATCACCGCCGCAAGCAAGATGAGAGCGGCAGTGCTGACCGACGTGAGCTACGCCGGAAAGCACGTACAGACGATCCGCTTCGACCATCATGATCGTCGGATCGTCCAGACGAACTGGACCGCGGCTGCACATCTCATGACCCAAGCGATTGACCTGGGTCTTCGAGCTGTTGATCCGACGCGTGTCCTCTTCGAGCGCGTTCCCGGCAGGCTGATCGTTCAGTTCCTGCGCGCCTACTCTGTTCAGGCGTCGCACCGCGAACTTTCCGCGGACTTTCTGCTCGGCTATCTCGAGGCGTCCGGCGACAGTCAGAGGACCTGGAGCGTAGGGGTGGTGGAACCGCGTGTCGGCCCTGCTTCTGCCGAGCCTCTTGGCAGTCTGGGGCCGGTCAGACTGTCGACGAGAAGTCGGCTCAACCGGCCGGAAGACTTTGCCGACATCAAGGCGTTGATGTCCAAGCGCGATGTCTTGTTCGACTGCGGCGCGGCCGGGGATGGCATTCCGAACTCGGACTGGAGCGGACTCAAGACAGGACGTGCCGGGATTGTCGGGTCCGTTCCGATGCTGCTGCTCTATCCGATCGATCGAGCGTCGCAGCCCCGACCCGGCTCGACCGAGCGCTCTTCCCTCGATGCCGTCGGCGACCTCGTAGGCTTCGGGATCGTCTTCCCCGGCAGAGCCGAAGGAGCCGGCGGATACTTCAGCGTTCTCCTGGAGCCGCCCTCTGCAGATGATCTCGAGGAGATTGAGGACGAGATCGCCGAGCAGCTCGAGGCCGGACGTGCCCGCTGAGGAGACGGCCGATCATTGGGAGATGCTCCGCCGCGGCGGACAAGCGTCCACGGCGCTCGAGATACCGAGCATCGACACGGGGATCGAGACTGGATCAGGTTCGGTGCGTCTTGCTCTCGGCAGCGAGGGACAGCTCAGACTGCTGCTTCCCGTCCGGCAGAGCGAGAGGATTACAGAAACGCCGTCCAGCGAAACTCTTGGCATCGGCGTCGCGACATATGCCCTCGGCGGCACGCCTATCCGCTATCTAGACATGACATGCCTGATCGGCGCCCTCGACGGTGTGTTTGCCGATGTAGCTGACGAGATCATGGACCGGATCATCGGCGGAGCGTCCCCCGTCGAGGCGTGCCGCACCACGATCGAGGATTTCCGCTCTCTCCTTATCGCGCCTGAAGTGAAAGTGAGCATTCAGGAAATCCGGGGCCTGGTCGGAGAGCTGCTGATGCTGCGCAAGCTGCTCGGCCTGGATTCGAGGGCTTGGAAGCTCTGGCGTGGTCCGCTTCGCGAGCGCCACGATTTCCGCGGTGGAACCGTTGCGACAGAAGTGAAGACGACCAGCCGATCAGCTACGCAAAGTGTGACGATTTCGGCTGTGGACCAGCTTCTGCCTCCGGTTGGAGGCTCCCTGACGCTTGCGGTGTTTCAGCTGGCGGAAACGACAGGTGGAGACATCTCGGTCGCGAGGATTGCAGCCGATGTCATGCGCGCTGCCTCTGACAGGCAGGAAGTCGCGCGCCTCGTCTCGAGCTATGGCTGTGCCGATCCTGAATCCCGGGAATGGAACCGGTGCCGGTTTCGACTGGAAGAAGAAGACCACTATCTGATCGACGCTCAGTTTCCCCGGGTCATTCCCGAAAGCTTTGCGGGCGGTGTCGTCCCGAGCGGCGTCGAACAAATCTCCTATGTCGTGAACCTTGGCACGGCGGAACATTGCCGTCTGAGCAACCAGGGCGTCGAAGCCCTAAATGCGGAGCTGGTCGCATGCCTCGACCACCTCTGACGCTTCACTCCGAAGCCTATTCGGCATCCGGCAACCTAGCAGCCGACGGCTATCTCAAGCTCCTTGGCGCACCATCCATCGACCTTGTGCAGACGGTCGTGCGAGAGGCAGTCCAGAACAGCTGTGATGCGGCGCTTTCCGACGGTGGCGCTGAGGTTCATTTCCGCGTCAGAGTCCTCCAGTCGTCCGAACTCGATGCGCTCCGCGAAACACTGCTGGCCGATCGGCCGCGCGACGAAAGCGCTGCGGAGCCGCTCGAAGCCTTTCTAACGAAGCCCACTCCGCATGTTCTGGAAATATGTGATTTCGGGACCGTCGGACTTGCAGGCCCCACGCGTGCGGATGTGGCAGCGACGAAGGACGAGCCTACCGACTTTGTCGACTTTCTGAGGAATGTCGGTTCCCCGCGAAACACGACGCATGGAGGCGGGACCTACGGTTACGGGAAGACCTCTCTGTATCTTGCCAGCCGCTGCTCGACGATCGTCATCGACAGTCAGACGACTCATGCTGGAGCACCTCGGCGGCGAGTCATTGCGGCGCAGCTGGGTTCGGCGTTCAGCGCAACTGATGCTGACGGCACTCGCCGCCGCTTTACCGGACGACACTGGTGGGGCCAGGCGTCGGGTGATGGCGAATACGTCGATCCGGTCGAGGAGGAGGAAGCGGTCGAGCTCGCGGACGCGCTCGGCTTCCCGGCGAGATCGCCGGAGCACAGCGGTACATCGATCATGATCCTCGATCCGCAGTTCGTGGAAGAGGACCGCGAGCGTGCAGTCGACCTGATCGAGGAGGCCCTGCTCTGGTTCTTCTGGCCTCGACTGCTCGAGGGTACGCCCGAGAACAGGATGATGCACTTTCGGATCTTCGTAGACGGCGAGGAGCGATTACTTCCTCGCCCTGAGGATTTCCCGCCGCTCGATCTCTTCGCTCGCGCGATGAAGGGGCTGCGCTCTGATCCGCCTGGCGGAGATGTCGTGCGATCTCTTCGCCCGAAGCGCGATCTGGGGCGCCTGAACTTTGCTCGCGGTCTTCGTGCCGAGCGCGTGGCGCCTGCGGGTCGCGAGGGCAGTCTCTTTCCCGAGCGATCGGCCGCGATCGCCGTGATGCGCCCGGTCGAGCTGGTCGTCCGATATTTTACGGGGACGCAGATTGCGGACGATCGCTTCGAATGGGGCGGTGTGTTTGTCGCGTCCGATGACGATACCGTCGAGGAGGCCTTCGCCAAGGCAGAGCCTCCGGCTCATGATGACTGGCAATACGAGGCACTCTCCGACAAGGCTGCTCGCAGCATCGTCAAGATAGCGGTGGATCGCATTCGTGCAGCCGTGCTGGAATATGCAAACCCGGTATCGGCGCCGGCGCCGGACGGAGAGAGAGGACCGTCGCTGGCCAGCGTTGCAGGACTGTTCGGCAGAGCACTGGAGGGTGATGGCGAAGGAGCCGGCCCGCGTCGCGACCCACCTGGGCGCGGTGGCGGCGGCCGCACGGGACCGTCCGTTACGCGACCTGCCTTCGTTCGACTCGAGCTCGGCGAAACCGGGCCTGTCGCTGTTTTCGAACTCGTCGTACGCGGCGAAGGGCCGGCCCTCTCGCTCCACCTGGATCCACTATTGGTCATGGATGGCGGAACGGCATCCGAATCCTCGACTGCCGAGCGGCCGACTATCATGCGCGTTGTCGATGAACATGGAGAGGCGTTGGCGGTCGACCGCACCGTTGCCCTTGGGGGCCGTCGGGGCAGGTTCCAAGTGTCGGTTCGCATGCCGGAAGACTGTGCGGTTACGATGACCGCGCGCATAAGCTCTGACGAGGTTGGCTGATGGGGAGGATCGCATTTCCGTTTCTGACCCTCGACCATACCGCGATAAGCCCCGAACCCTGGGTGTTGCTCGAGGATGGCGTGGAAACGCCGATCGCCGACGCTTGGCTGCCCGACTGGGACGCTGCAAGGGATCTTCGCCTACGACGCATCGTGACCGCGGATCTCGCTCGCGCCGCTGAGCTGCTCTCGATGTCGATTGACGATGGGACGCTCGAGCTCGTCGTCAGGATTGGAACCGGCATTGGCAATATGCCGCGACGAATAATTGCAACCTCGAACCTGCCATTGAAGCGGATGGAGCCGACGGTTGTCGTCGACGTGCTTGTGTCCGGCCGTAGTCTTTCTCAGAGACTGCTCGTCGATACTCTCGTCCTCCTGCGCCAGCCGCACGATGGTTCGCCACTGTCGCCCGACCGTGCCGGGTCGAAGCTCTGGTCAGATCAGCTGGATCTGCGGCTGGAAGGCGAGGAACCGCGCTTCCCGATGGAGGCTGTCAGCTTTCTCGAACGCTTTCCGGGGCGTCCGGAGGCTTACGCGCCGTGGCTACTGCACTGGACGCCCGGCAACTTGCATCGCGACTTCGGTGGAAGTGTTCGACTGTATCTCAACAGCGACCGCGCCGATGTGACTGGTCGCCTGCTGGCCGGCGATCGCGCCACTACCCAGGTGGTCCTTGCGGATGTCATGACCCAGATCATTTCTGCCTCGCTGCGTCAGAGCGACTTCGAGCGGCTCGCCGCGGATTCCGATCCCTGCTCGATTGCCGGACGGGCGGCCCACTGGATTGACCTCGCCTTCCCCGGCCAAGATGTTGCCGCAGTCCGCAGCATGATCGACCTCCGCCCGTCGACATTCCACGCCGGTATTCTCGCCATAGCCGACATCGTCAGTCTGGAGGACAGCGCGTGATCGTGCAGTTGTTCCCCCGGCTCGATCGTCTCGCTGTCGACGCGCTCTTGGCCAACCGTGCCGACGACACGAGGTATCCTGAGCCAGTTGTCGACGCCGACAGCTTTCCCGTCGAAACCCGCTACGCTGCGAGCGGCGGTAGTCCGATCAGGCATGACGTCCTCGTCGATCTTCGCGCTGGCCTCCAGAAGATCGCAGCAGACTGCGGATTCCCGGATCGAGGAAGCGCAGTTGATCGCGCGCGGTTCGATGAGCGCGCGTCGGCCTTTCTTGCCCAGCGGGACGAGCTCGACAGCGGCGAGGCCCTGCGCGACGACGTATGGGCGTTTCTGGCCTGTGTACTTCTTTCCGATCTGGTGGCTTGGCGATTTTCGGATCGGCCGGCAGAGCGTTTCCACGGAGGTGTGCGCAATACGTTCCAGCGGCTGTGGATGCGGGGGCGAATCCTGGATCGAGGTGCCTCGGCAGAAGCACGATGGGAGCTGCTCGGCACGCTCACTGAAGACGCGCTGGTCCAGATCACGGAACGCCCGTCGGTCGGAAACGACGCCCGACTCGCACGAGCGCTGGCCGAGGGTTGGCTGCGTGCTTCGAAGCGGCTCGGGCGTTCGGCAATGGAAGATGCCATGCGCGAGGCTGTTATTCGTCTGAGGCTTCGTAATCAGGTTCAGCTCCTGTCTGAACTCGATGATCGGGAACTTGAAAATGCGGTCGACGGGTTCTTTGCGCAGTCGCCCGCAGTTGGTGAGCCACCGCATCGATCGTGGACAGACCGTTTACTGGGCCGCGGCAGATGAAAGGGCGGCAGGGTGGATGGCGGCCCTCATGACTTCGCCCAGAGCTTGGTCGTTTCTCACGGTTGAAGGTGCTCGCCAATACGGCGGCAATGCGGGCTACGCCGACAAGCCTTCCGCCATGTATAGGTACGACAGTGACGTCGCCAACCACCGCAGTGTGCGCAGCGGTGACGTCGCGGTAATTCGTTCGCGCGTCGCGGTTCTTGGCATCGCTACGATCGAGAATGTGGTTGAAGGCACGGGGCCGAAGGCTCGTCAGCGTTGCCCGACATGCAGCGCTGTCAACGTCAAAGCTCGTACGACGCAGAGCCCTCGTTGGCGGTGCACGTCCGGACACCTTTTCGACGAACCAGTCGAGGATGTCGTGCAGGTGACGACTTTCGAGGCGCACTACGGAGCTACGTTCACGCAGTGCCCGTCGGACATCACACTCGACGTGCTGAACGGCGCTGTCATGCGTCCGAACGACCAGATGTCAATCAAGGAGATCGACCTTGCGCGCCTTGAGGCGTTCCTGCTGTCCAGTCCCGCCGCGACTGCGATTGTCCGTAACCACGTGCGCAGGCTTTCGATCGTAGCGACGGGAGGCACAGACCGTCAGCGCTCGGGTTCGATCATCGAAGAGCGGCGGCGTGTCCTGAAGGAAATCGCGCTTCGTCGCGGTCAAGTCCGATTTCGAAAGCGTCTGATCCGACGGTACGGTGCTTCCTGTCAGGTCAGCGGCTGTGCGTTCCCCGGACTGCTGGAGGCCGCGCACGTCAACCCCTATGCGCTGTCAAACGACAATAGCGAGGAAAATGGTCTGCTCCTGAGGAGCGACCTGCACACCCTTTTCGATCTCGGGCTGCTTGGCATCGATCCGAGATCGATGAAGATTACTGTCCACCCTCAGGCCAGACTTGCCGGATATGAACAGTTCGATGGAGCAACGCTGCTGCTCAACGGGACTTCGGGCCCTGATCCGCAAGCGCTCGAAGAGCGATGGACTTTCTATCAGGGCCAGCTGATTTCGGGAGGTAGCACTGATTAGCGGCCTTCTCACTGTTCATCCGCCCGCGCCGAGTTTTGGCAGCTCTACCGATGGGTTACACACCACGTGACAACCAGAGGAGGCCGAGAGGACTGAAGCGATGGCGTTACTTCCAAAAAAGTTCACCGTCAGTACGGTCGCAGCCACCTGGCCTGGCAAGAAGCTTCCACCGCGGTTCCCGGTTCACCCTCGAACCTATGAAAGCGACATGGCCGAGGTTCTGCTGCTGATCGGACGTCTGACGACACCGGTACTCGCATCGGGGGCTTCGCTTGCAGAATTCTGGGCGTACGCACGCTATATCTTTGCTTGGCGCAACGAGCATCAGCTAACCCTGTCCCCAGAGTTTGCCGAGCTCGATGCACATCAGAAAACAATACTCAGCGACGACATCGGGATGGGGCTGCCGATTCACTGGATCAGCAGGCGCATGAACCTGATCGGCATCTGCGACGGCCGCTACTTCATTGAACGCTATCTGGCGACCTATGGCGGGACATATACGGGGAAAGCCGCCAAACGAGGTCCAGGGAAGGCACCCGATTTCATCTGTGTCAGCCGAAACGGCAAGTTTCACGTCGTCGAATGCAAAGGTACACAGACCTCGACCGCCTACCGTGACGAACAGCTTGGCCTGCCAACCAACAAAGGGCTTCGGGGCGGCAGAGCACAGAAACGAACCGTTACATTTCCAACCCATGTTGCCGGAGAAAGGCTCGCCTGCGGTACCTTCATCTCGAGCGATCTCAATGAGCATTCGTCATTGAAAATCATCGATCCGGAGGAGCCGCCCCTGCTGGAAGTCGGCGACGAAAATGCACCGATGGCATTTGACCCCATTGCTCGAGGCACACTGGCACAGATGTTCCGCGCCTCCGGGTTTCCAATGACCGCAAATCTTGCGGCCTTTCCTGAAGGCCGGCCGCGTGGGATCGAAGGTGAGAGATACGTATTCGCACCGATCGAAGAGCGAGCCGAGCGATTTCAGGAGGCACGCGAGGAAATGGTGGGACGGCCCCGCGCCGAGGATCTCACAAGCGATCGCGGCCCCCTTATTGGACGGCGCACCGTGATCGAATTGCCGGCCCCGCTCCTTCTCAATGACAAGCTCGTCCGCCGCCTAGAGCTCCGGCAGGGGATTAGCCCCGAACTTTTATCTGATGACGCCGTAACGCTGATGGAAGAGCGTATAATCGAGCGAAAGGAAGACCCCGGCATTCTCGCTCCGACAAAGTTCGAGAGCGATACGGACGAGGTGGTAATGAATGTCGGAAAGCTGTTCCGAAGCGAGCTGAAGCTTCTTTATTGAATGCTGTGGGGAGCAGCCAAACGACGGTTCGGTCATCCTCGCGCTCCCTCCTTCCTGGCTTCAGTTCTAGCTGATCGACGGGCCCGATCGTTCGCGACCAAATTGCCAACTGACGCCGTCCGTGCGCATGATCCCCGACGCGGCCTTGCCGATGTTGCGTTCGAGTACATCACGCCAAGGCACGAGCGTGAAGTCGCGCGACCGTTCGACCAGCGCATAGCTACCGCTTTCGAGATCCACGCGGCGGGCGATCACGCCTTCGACTCGTTCGCCAATCCGGGCGGGCTCGAACCGCTTGCCGAACTGCTCGGAAAGTCGGACGCCGGCGCTGTCCAGTTCGCGTTGCCGCAGGTTCTCCAAAGCGTGGGCGCGCAGGTGGAAACTTTGACCATCGCCGTCTGCTAGTTGCTGTTCGATCAGCCACTGACGCCGCGCTGCCAATGCGCTGCGCATCTCGCGTCCGAAACCAGCATCGCGCGCTGCACTGGGTGCGCTGGAAGCCAGTTCGTGATCGAGCCAAGTCGGTGCTTCGATTGCGGTCAGATCTCCGACGGGCCGGGACGAGAGGATCGACAGCGCAATTGGGCGGTCGCGCTGCTGCCGTTGGGCGAAGGCTTCCGCCCGGGCTAGATGGTCGCTCGGGATGGTCCAGCTGCCGTCCGCCTGCCGCTCCGGGCCCGCGCCCACCCGCCGCATGGCTTCCAGCCGTCGCACATGGCTCGTGGCATAGGCTTCGCTTGCCTGCGCATCATGCGCCAGATGGAGGTCAACTGAGTAGTGCCCGCCATTGGCCCGGGCGACTGCGTGGATGGTGCGATCGGCTTGGGTCACCTCGGTCTGCCTTGTCGCAACCCGGACTGTCGCGCCCTCGGGCACAGATGGGGTCGCATCCCCTCGCCCGATATCGACGTAGTGGACGCGGCCATCAATGCCGTCGATCATCATGTAGTGCCGATCGCGGTGCTCGTCAGAGATGCCCCGGCTGATCACGCGTCCCACGACGGGCTCGCGGAGCTGCGACGAGATCACCTGCTCGACACCGGCCCGGTTGAGCCGGCGCTGGGTGAGTTCGCGCTGCATGAGGCGGATGATGTCACCGCGCTCTCCCATCCGCCGCAGCGTATCCTCAAGCCCGTCAGCAAGCCGATAGCGGCCCTCACCGATGTCATCCGCCAAGTCCATGGCTTTCAGCTTGCGCAGCCGGCCTACCGCGATCGAATGCTGGAAGGAATCATTGTCCGCCGGCGACACTGTTCGGTCGCTATCCATTCTCCGCAGCAGGCGCCGGTCGATCGTGGTCAGCCTTTCCTGATCGACATCGTGGCGCAGGCGCGCCTCGATCTCGCGATCGGTGCGAGGCCCAAGGTCGAGCGTCACCAACTCGGACGCGCGCTCGCGCAGCCCGTGCGAAATATACTCACGCGCTATGATGAGATTGTCGCCGCGATCATCCACCCCGCGCAGGACGATATGGGTGTGCGGACGCTCGGTGTTGAAATGGTCAACCGCGACCCAATCCAACTTGGTACCGAGATCGTGCTCGACCTGCATCATTAGCCGCCGGACGTAGGGCTTGAGATCGGGATATTCGGCGCCGTCCTCGGCCGAGACGATGAACCGGAACTGGTGCCGATCACCGGCGGTGCGCTTGAGGAAATCGTCGCCGTCGGCGCGGTCGGTTTCCGGGCCGTAGAGTTCCCCCGGCAGGCCCTCGCGCGTCACCCCGTCGCGCTGGATGTAGCGCATGTGGGCGCGGGCGACCTGACCGGCCTTGCCTTGCAGGCGGATCAGGTTCGCCTTGACCACCGCCCGGCGCCCCCGAAAGCCGGCCAGCCGGTCACGGCTGGAAAGCAGACGCCCGATGCTCGCGCCGCGCCCGATCCGGCTGCCATCGAACCGGCGCGACCGGACGCCTGTCTTGGTGCCCGCGAGCCGGGCCGCGGCAACGATGCGGCCGCCATATTTGACGACGCGCTTGCCGTCCTTGCCGCGCTTCTGGCCGAGCTTCGGTGTAAAGTCGTCGTCAGACATGACCAAGGCCTAAGGTCTCGCGATTTCGAACAGAAAATGGCGGATTTCCTCCATTCGCGCGTATCATGTCTCGCGCCGAAGCTCGCCTGTCTCGTAAGAAAAGGATGTGCAGACAAAGGCTTGCGGCATGCCGAGAGACACTGCCTTTATCTTGTTTCCTCTCTCTTCCCTCCTCGCCATCATTTTGGTTCAAAAAATGGGGAGAGACGAACGCCTTCCGACGCCGCCTCTCCCCGCGGACCTTGCTGTGATCAGTGCGCATTGAGCATTGCATCCCGCGCGCCGATCAACGAGTTGAACAGACGGCATCCAATCATCCCATGGGCCTGGCCATCGCCATTCACGAGCACGGTGGCGCAGAACCATTTGCCGTCCAGTCGTCCAAAAATCGCGACCCGATCCAGTTCGAATTCCTCGTCGTCAGGCCTTTCGTAGGCGCCGATCCAGCGCTCCTCGACCCGTGCATCCCAGCAGAAATCCGCTTCCTCGGCCGCCAGAAACCGATGTGCCAATTCTTCCCCGGCACCGCGCCCGAACTCCAGTTCAAGGCCAGATAACAGCGCCGCCATCACGCGATCCACGACATTAGCCGACGCCGTCCCGATGCTCTGATCCATGCTCATTGTGACCTCCAACGCTACCGTCCTCACCATCGAGAACGGCGTCCGAGGGACAGGTGGCGGAGCGGCTGTCAGGGTCGCGGAGCGAAGCGAAGCGCCGCCAAGCGGACGTGGGGGGAGCCGATTTTCGAAGAAAATCGGGGGGTACCCGCGGGCCTTGAGAGCCGCTCCGCCACCTGTCATGCTGGGTCTGTAGAGACGAGCTTCCTTCCTCCCAGCCACGCACGACATCACCGTCAATCCGCATTAGACAGCGCGACGAACAGCGTCGATGTCGTTGTGTCAGAAGAAGTATCGGGCACGTTGCGCCGTACCGCGAAGATCGACTGTTGCGGTGCGGGCCTGGCAGTCATGATCATGCTTTTCGCTGGCGAGGGAGCCATCGCAGCGAGGTAGCCCACCGTCTCGCTCGGAAGTGCGCGACGCCCCGACAGATGCTCGGCGTAGCGCCCGGGACCGGCATTATAGGCCGCGAACATGCTCGGATAGCCAAAGCGATCGTACATCAGTCGCAGGTAGAACGTGCCGGCGAGGATATTATCGCGGGGATCATCCGGGTTGCTACCGAGACCTAGCCGCATGCGCATGTCGGCCCAGGTCGCGGGCATAAGTTGCATGAGCCCCATGGCGCCTGCAGACGAACGGATGGGGCGGCCTTTCCATTGGGTTTTGCCGCCGCTCTCGGCGCGCATGACGCGCTCGATCCATTCGCTGGGGATACCGAAGCGCAGCGATGCCTCGCGGATAAATGGCTGCCAGGTTGCCACCGATTCAGCGTGGGCGGGCGTCGCACAGGCGATTGCCAGTGCGATGGCGGAGCGCTTCACCGGCGCCACAGCAGCTTTGCCTTTCCGATGACGTCGGCGCCTTCGGTGGGGCCGAAGTAGCGACCGTCGAATGAGGACGGATTGTCCATCAGCAGGAAAAGCTGGCGCCCGCGCAGGACAAGGCAGCCAGTCCACGATGGCATGGACCGTCCCGTTGCATCGGCTTCCCGGCGCTCGGCAGCCCATCGCCCGTTGATGAAGATGTGGCTCCCGAGTGCGCAGATCTCGTCGCCGGCATAGGCTGCGACACGCTTCACGAGCGGTACGTTCAACGGCAGGTAGCGGCGAGAAGCAGCGAGATGCCGATAGCGCTGCGGGACGCGTGCGATTGCCATGTCGCCAGGCTCGAGCATGGCTCCCGGCTCCACGAAATAGAGGCCGACCGGCGCGCTGGCGCTGGCATTCCAGACGAGACGTGGGGTCGGTGGAAGCATGGCCGAGAGGAGCACCATTCCGATCCCCGCACTCACCGCGAGGACATGGCGCCGAAGCCGACTGCGCTGCGTTTTTCGAGTGCGCAAAGCTTCGCCCCACGCCAGGAGGGGTGCGACATCCGACCGGTTGCGGTGCCCGCTCACCGGTCGATTTCCCGCGCGCTATGCTCGCTCGACCACGTGTCGAGGTCATCGATATGATACTGCACGAAGCGGCTATGGCGGCGGAAGACGGGCCCCTTTCCAGCCCGGCGCAGGCGTTTCAGGAGTCGGCTCGACATCTTGAGATAGGCAGCCGCCTGGTCGGTATTAAGGAAGGGCGAGCCGCGCTTGGCGTGGTTCGCCCGCGTGATTTCGTCGTCGGTGTTCATGGAAAGTCAATATCCTTGCAGCCGCGACCGCCCCGTGCGGTCGCGGCACCCGGCTTGCCGGGCAGGACACCGCCTGATCAGTGTCGAATTCGCGGTTGCGGCTTTCGACACCGTTGAAGGGAGCCCCGCGCCTTGCCGGCGCGGGGCCGAGGCTCACCGGGACCAGATGAGCTTGTGCTCGCCATTGTCGCCCTGGGTGAGGGTCGCGTAAATCGGTGCGGGGAAGGACGGATCGTCGAGTTTGAGGCTGAGGTATTCCGCTCCGGTCTCGCGCGCCGCCTTGGTCCAGCCCGCGCCGAACTCGACGCCGCCAGCGTTGACGCGGTGGTCCGGCGCCTTGTCGTGCTCGCGTTCGACGGGCCGGATCGTGGCCTTGACGCGGAGTGTCAGGGTGCGGATTTCGCCGTTGTAGACGCCGTCTTCGTTGCGGATGAAGCTGCCGATTTGTGCCATGATAACCTCCATGTTCGTGTGTCGATGCCGCCCCATGCGGCCTCGATGCGGTTGTCAGGCCGCGGGCCGGACGACGCGCACCTTCAGGCCGCAGCGAAGCGGAGGACGGCCCGAGCCGGGCTTCTTGCCTCGCGAGGAAGGCGCGGGCACCGCGCCGGGGAAGAAGGTCGGCGAAGCCGTTGCGCGGCGGAGGAAGGCTTGTGGCAGACCGCTATCGATCAAGGCCGCCGGGGTTGCATCACCCGAAAGGAGGGTGGCCGAAGCACACGGATCGTCACGCTTCGCTGCGAAAATGGGGGGTGCGATGGCGACCGTGATGGACCGTCCACGTCTCGCATTGGCCTTCCGTCCGGTGTGGGCTAGACCGCCGGCAAGGAGTTGTGATGACGGTTCTGGATCAGGTTCGCCGGTTGCTTGAGCGGCTGTCGCCGGACCCGATCTGCAGCGGAAAAAAGATCGCCATCCGGAAGCGCTGATCGCGTGGAATCTGGCTGGCCAGGACGACAGAGGAGTAACCGTGGCCGACGAGATGTCGTTCGACGAACAACTGAGGCTCGAGCGGAAGGGTGCCGATGCGGGGCTCAATCCGATGTTCGGTGAATGGCAGCACCGCTTCGACTTCCCGCCTGTGCCCTATGGGAACGGTGCCGTCCAGCGCGGCGAATTTCGCGCCGCCATCCAGGCGGAGCTCAAGAACCGCTGGCTCTATTCCAACGAAATCCATCTCGAAATCACGCTGCATGTAGATGTCCAGACGACGCTGGAAACCGACGAGGCCGCCGATCTCGACAATTATGCCAAGGCGATACTGGACGGTCTGAAGGGGCCGAACGGGATCATGATCGACGATACCCAGGTCCAGGCGCTGACGATCAGCTGGATCGACGGCTACGGACCGCCGGCCTTCACGATTGCCGCCAAGGGCTCGCCTGACGACTTCGTGCTGAAGCCGCAGGAATTCTACGAGATGCCGGATGGCCTCTGGTATCCGCACGGTCGCTATCTGTGGAGCCAGGGCGGCAGCGAACCCTGCGACGACTTCAACCACTTCGCTGGCCTCTCCATCATGGAACTGATGAGCTCGACGAGGCGAAGAGCGCGGGCCGAGATGCGCAAGGGCGGCGCCGACAGGCTCCGGGCCTATCAGCAGGCGATGTATCTTTCGAACAGCGCGCGGGGTTTCCATCGCAGCCGGATCGAGGACGGGTTTCCGATGCATGGAAGGCGAGAATGGCAGGCGGAGCGCGCCCGCTGGGCCGAAGCTGACCCGGAGCGCTCGACCATGATTGAGGAGTCGCTGCGGGGCATCCGTGATGGCCACGAAAGATTGATCGAGACCATGGCGAAGCTCGGATGAATTCCGCGCGCCGACGCCGGAACGGCGGAGGCGCGCCGATTTTTTCGGGTCCGGTAAACGGGCGGGCCAGAGCCCGCCCGTCTCATGTCATGCAGCCTCGGCGAATGGTACTTCCATGGTTCCAGCGTCCGGCTGCACCACCTGATCGCGCGCCGCCATCATCTTGTCGTGGGCCGCGACGGTGCCGACGCCACCTCGTTTCGTATAGGCGCTTGGCGGGAACTGCATCCATCGCGGCACCCAGTTCTCGACCTTTTCGCGTCCGTCATTGCCCGCCAAATGGTCGGCAATGATGCGCTTCAAGGTCTTTGCCTTCTCGCCAGAATTGGCGCTGGCGACCGTCTCACCGGCCACTTCGCCGACCATTCGTCCCAGCACCTCGCGGTCGCGCAGCAACGAGAACATGGCATCATCGGCTTGCCACCACTCGGCCATGGCGATCCCGATTTCGCTGCCAACCGCCTCGACTGCGGCGCTTCCGGCAGCAAGAGTCTCGCCGATGACAACGGCGATGATGCGGGTCACATCCTCATCGGTCAGTGCAATCAGGCGAAGGAATACCCCCACGACGCCATAGTCGTCGCCATTGCCGCCGGTAACGCTCGGCTCCTCGGACGAAAAGCCGAGCAGGTCGAGCGCGGCGCGCCGATGTTGGTCGAAGACGGCCTCGCCGCGGCAGGTCTCGATGCTTTCGCGCACCTCGTCATTGCGCGTCGATTGTGGCTCGGGACGCACGGTCCATAGCTGCGACCCGACGATTGCATGGGCCACCATGAGCCGCAATGCGACGCCGGGATGGTCGAGCATGGCGGCGCGCACGGCGGCATGGCGATGCAGGTCGACATAGGTCTGGAGTGTCGAAGTCAGTTCAGGGCGTTGCGGCTTCTGCCCTTCGGGCGCTTCACCACATGCTGCGCGCCGGGCTTCCTTGCGGGTGACATAGCCCTCATGGAACGTCACTTCCCCGGTGCCGCGCACATCGACATAGACGCGCCCGCCCTTGCGCTTCGGAGCCTTTTCATACTCCCAGGAATGGAAGTGGTCCGATGGTGGAACGATGACGACATCGCTCCAGCCTTGCTCCAGATAGGCAGAGCGCGCGGCCTCGATGGCCGCATTCTGCGCGGTCCAGAATGCGTCGGGATCAGCGAAATAGCGGTCCTCGCCGAACAGGTCGGCGATGGTCGCTCCGGAGAAATCGCCAAGGTTGAACAGCGCGAACCGGGCGGGGATCGACTGCCCCCCGAACAGCCATGCCTTCAACTGGTGCCCGGTCGGCACATAGCTGTCAGGATCGTCGTAGAGCGCCAGCCATGCCTTTTGCTGGCTCTTGCTGGCAAGGGTCAGGTGGCGGACGGTGGCGCGATCGATCTTCTCCGAGCGGTAGAGGTCGCGGATACGCGGCAACAGGTTGCCCAGCGCAAGGACACGGCGGATGGTAATGTCGGGCAGGCCGAAGGTTGCCGCGATCTCGTCCACCTCTCGGCCTTCCTTGACCAGCCGGGTAAAGCTTTCCCACTGGCGAACCTCGTCCGCATCGAGCCGCGCCATGTTCTCGATCATCGAGGCCTCGATGGCGGCGGCATCGTCGCCTGCCTCAAGGATGCCGCAAGGCAGCAGCAGGCTTTCAGGATCGACTTCGCCCGCCACGCGCCGCTCATTGGCGACAACAAGGCTGGCATGAAATCGGCGGCTTCCGGCAACGATGCCGAAGCAGCCATCGGCATTTGCAGGGCGAACCAGCAGGGTCTGGATGACACCGCGCGCGCGGATGGTCGGCAGGATATCCGACATGTCGGGTGCCTGCCTGCCGTGGCGCATGTTCGTCCGGTCAACGAAGAGCTTGTCGAGGGGGATATATTCGAGTTTCATGGAAATCACCTTTCAAAGGTGCCGGTCCCGTCGTTCGTGCAAGTCTGGCGGGATCGGCTTTTGATGGCGGCGAGACGCGCCGCCTCGCGTCATTCCGCCGTCAAGCTGGCGGAATCTCTGGAGCCGTGCCGCTGGAGGCAACACGGCGGAACAGGGCCTCGGCGTGGATGATCGAACCGGCGCGGCGCGACCAATCGGCCCAGGCCGAAAGCGGGTGCGATGTCCGGAACCCGAGGTCGCGCTCGATGGCGAGGCCGAACGGCAGCCGGACGGAGGCAATCTCCGACAGGCTGAACCAGCCAAGCTCGGGGCACCCAAAGCCCAGATCAGCAAGGCCGAACAGCGCGTCGCCGTCCTCGGCAAGCTCGGTCGCGAGCCAGGTCGCCGCGCCCACGGGATTGAACAGCTTGATCACGGGCAAGGGATCGAACCGTTCGCCGCGCGTCTCCACTACGTGTCGATTGGCGTAGTTGTCGCGCAGGGCCTGTTGGAGCTCTGGGGTGAGGAGGATCATGCCGCGATCCTCCCCTCGGTTTGCGCGGCACATGCCTCGCGATGGCGAGACAACAGCCAGTCGGCGGCCTTGCTTGCGGCGCTTGCCGCCCGGAAAATCGCGCGATTGTCCTCCCGCAGGACTTCAAGCCATGCGCCGATATAGTCGGCATGGCGTACGGTCGGGGTGATGCCGAGCGCGGCGCAGAGGAAGGCCGATCCCATTTCCGCGACCAGTTCCTCGCGGGCGTAGTCTTTCGATCCGAAGGCGTTGACGAGGTTGCGCCCCAGCCGGTTCGGGTGCCCGGTGGCGTGGGTCAGTTCGTGAAGGCAGGTCCGGTAGTAGTTGACCTGCTGGAAGAAGGCGGGCTGCGGCGGGACCTGCACATAGTCGAGCGAGGGCACGTAGAAGGCCTTGTCCCCGCCGATCCGGAAATCGACGCCCGAGGCTGCGATCACCTCCTCGGCCAGCGGCACGACCTCACGTTCGGGCAGCGGCGCCGGGTCTGAGGCAAGGCCTTCGCGCAAGCCTTCGCACTGCGCGACATTGAAGACGGTGAACCGCTTGAGGAATGGCACCGCCTTGGCCTCGCCCCCATCACGTTCGGCCCGCTGCTTTTCGGCCTCGGGGGTGAAGCGGTCGGCATAGACGACGCACTGCCCCCGCTCGCCCTTGCGGACGCAGCCGCCTGCTTCCTGAGCTTGCCGGAAGGTCAGCCACGATTGCGACGGCCAGCCGTTCTCGATGACCGCGCCCCACAGGATCAGGATGTTCACGCCCGAATAGGGACGCGCGGTCAGTGCATTGCGCGGCAGGCCGGGACCGATCCCGCCGGTCGTGCCCCAAGGCTGGACCCATGGCAGGCGTCCGGCCTCAAGCTCGAACAAGATCCGCTGGGTCACCTCGTCATAGAGATTGCCCCGGCTTTCCTCCCTTTCCTTCGCAACCTCCCGGCTGGCGCTACGCTTGATATTCCTCGGCATGGCTTGTCCTCCACTCAGCCCAAAAAAAGCCCCATGGCTTTCCCGCAGAGGCGGGGGTGGGCGGCAAGCCGCGACCAAGAGGCCCGGCTCCAGCGGCCAGCGCACCGCAGGGCGAAAGGAACTGGAGCACCCCGAGCAAAAGCGAAGGGGTTGCGCTGGCCGCGACGGGCCTAGCCGGAAGCGCCGCCCGCACCCGCCGATACGGGAAGGCCACCAGCTACGCCGCCGCGCCAAGCGGCGACCATCAGCCGGTCGCTAGACCGGCCCACGCCAGGGATCGAAGCCGAATGGACGAGACGCCAAGGCGGCTCGGCGGCACAGCCGCGAGAGCGCGGTCGTGCGCGCAGCGCTCGAGGCGCACGCTATCTCGCTTCTGCGACCAGGATCAGTCGGTTGATGTTCCGAAGGCCTCAATTGCCTGGCGGAGGCCGTCGCCTATGATCCATCTCGCTCGCTCAAGATGAGAATGCCAGCATTGCTCGGACCCCTTCTCGTCGGGATCCAGCCGCATCAGTCGCGTTGTAACTTCGCGCCAATGCATCCCGGTTGCTGCCGCATCGATTAGCGCCGCATAGAGGGCGAGATGTTCCTGATCATACGGCGTTACATCGCCGGTGGGAGCTACGGACTGGAGCACGATATGCCATTTGGACTTATATAAAGGTCGTTATGACCTATATATAAAGTGGTCAGGGGAGGCGCAAGCGGGCTCAAACTCCGCTATGTCGAGCCGAGAAACGCTTGCCCGAAATTTGCGCATATTGAGGGTTGCAAGAGGACTGTCGCAGGAGGCTTTGGCTGATGGTGCGACAATTGCGCGCAGCTATGTGAGCGCGTTGGAGCGCGGGCAATCTAGTGCAAGCGTCGATCGTCTCGATAGGCTCGCCAGAGAACTCGGTGTAGAAACTTACGTTCTGCTGATGAAGGACCTGCCTCCCGAGGCGCTGAAGGCGTAAATACGACGAGCACTGGGATGCCATCCTAGTCACCCCAGTAGCTTCCGATAGCCGCCCGCCGCCATGTCGCGGGCCATGGCGATCAGTCGCCTGCACTGGGACTTGAGGGCCTCTCCCGCCCATTCGTCCCGGACCCGCTCAAGGCCGAAGAGCATCACGCCGACGTCCCGAATGCTTGCACCTGCGACGAGCGCGTCATGGACGCGCAAGGCCAGCACCTGCCGCCGCATGCGCTGGCTGGCATGCGGGACTTCCATGAGATGCCCAGTGCGCTGGAAATCCAGGAACCGGCGAAGCGGGGCCAGCGTAGGCTCAAGGTCCACGACCCGGGACAGGTCGTGCATCAAGGATACAGGCCCTTCCAGCAACGAACCGCCCGCTACGTCGAGGCGAATGCCGCCAGCGCCAGAGCCAAGCAGGACATGCTGGCGGTTCCCCCCGCGGACGACCGTAGCCCTGACCTCACTGCGGACGAGATCAAACGGCTCGGTCTGCCGGTCCATAACCGGCACGGCCACTACTTGGAGGACAGAGGCATCCACCGCAGCGCTCCACAGGACCGGGGCCTCCATCCATCCCAGGCTGGCATCGGGCGTGGCCAGGCAGCCCCAGCGCGCAATGCAGTCGGCGGACGCGGACTCAAGGAACGTCACGTTGCCAAGGGCAACGGCAGAAGTGCCGGCAACCGAATGGTAGGCGGGATCCCGCCGCAGCCATTCCCAGGCAAGCCCCGCTGGACCGGCGTGGTCAAGGTAGCGATAGGATGCGGCGGCTGGCCAGGCATCTGGCAAGGCCGCCGGCATCGCGCGTTACCCGAGCCCGGTCCGGCCTCAGCCCATCTCGCCCATTTGGCCGCGAACGAAGGCGGCGACGGCGGCCTCCTGGTCGGGCCGCAAGGCATCGACGGCCGGCAGGCAGTCCGGCAGGTCGCCGCGCAGCAAGATCGAGGGACATTGCCCCTCGACGTTTCCGAGGTTCGGTCGGTGCTGGGCGTAGCCAACTAGTGCCGCGAGCTCGGGCGAAAATCCCCGGGCAATGGCTGGCGGATAGACGAGCCACTGCAGCTCGAAGGGCTTCAGCCAGCCAAGGCAGTAACTGACGATAATGCCGCGCCGCGGCGCCAGGCTGCTGTTCCTGCCGCCGCCGTGCAGGGTCGAGCCCAGGAAGACCAAGGCATCGCCTGGCGACAGGCGGGGCACGATTGCTTCCGCCTCGTCCAGGTCGACGAGGTCCGGATCGACGTGGCTGCCCGGCCAGAGCCGGGTCCCGCCGTTCTCCCGGGTGAAGGGATCGAGCGGCCACATCACGTTGACGAGATATTCGAGCGTGCCCTTGGGCCTGGCCCACATGTCCTGGTCGCGATGCGGCAGTTGCGGTAGCGCGCCCGGATGGATCTCGATTGCCTGGGTGAGGTTCAAGGCGATCCTGTCGCACCAGGGCAGGAGTGCGGATTCGGCAATAGCAAGAATACGCTGGTGCATAACCAGCCTCGCCACGTCGGGCGAGCGGCGCAGCAAGGCCCCGAACCGCTTGGTACGGGCGCCGTAGAAGCCGCCTTGGCACAGCGGCGTCGCTCCAAAGCGGGAATCCAGTCCGGCATTGATGCCCGCGACCAGCGCCGGATCGACGGCACGCTCGAGGATGCAATAGCCATCGCGCGCCAGCGCAGCGCTCTCCCGGTCGATGCGCGCGCTCATGCCGCCACCGCCTGGGCCGTGCCCACGTAGGTGCCCGACCAGCGCAGCCGATCAGGCGCATCCTGCCCCACATGGGCGGCGAAGGCGCCGACCAGGCCGCCGTCGATGCGCACCGCCGGGCCAAGGGGCTCGGCCGCCCAGCCCATGGCGAGGACTTCCTTGCGGAAGGCATCGGGCAGGACGCCGGTCAGGCAGGTGATCCCGCGCTGCAGCGCGAAGTCGACCATAGCGGAGATCAGGCGGTTGCGAAGCTCGCGTCGCCGCACGGCGCCATGGCGCTGGGGCAGGCACAGCCGCGTGCTTTCCCAGATGGTCGGCCCGACCGGAACGCCGAAGGGGCAGAGATGGGCGAAGATGTCGCGCAGCATGTGCGGGCGCGTGGATGGCATCAGCCGGATCGAGGCGTCGTGTTCGCCGTTCGCATCTGCGCAGATGATGTAGACCGTGCCGGAGGTATCGAACTGGTCGACTTCGAACAGGCCATCGACGACGGGCACGTCCCATCCGAAAAGGTCGACGAACAGGCGCTTGCGATCGGCGAACATGGTTTCAAGGAGCTGGCGGCTCCCCGGCGCGAGGTGGTTATCAACGATGTGGATCATGTGGTTCTCCCGGTTTGCGGACAGCCGCAAGGGAAGCACCGGGACGGCCTCGAAACAGGCCGAGTGATTACTCGGGTTGACGAGCCACGAGTTCGTCGAGCCCGATTTCGCCGGCGAAGATTGCGCTCACGACGAGTTCGGTGCGGCCATGGGCGCCGAAGAGCTCGCGCGCCTCGGTCATGTAGCCATCGACGGTGCGCGGGGTGAGCGAGAGGGTTCGCGCGATTTCCTTGTTGGACATGCCGCGTCCGGCAAGGATCACGCAGTCGCGCGGACGGGGATGGAGGCGCGGCGTCGGGCGTGGCTGGCGCTGCCCGATGACCAGGCGGCGTGCTGCCTGGAAAGCAAAAATACCGATCATCTGGACGGGGCCGAGCAGGCGAACTGCGCGCTTCGGCGATTTGATCCCGGCGAAGGTGCACGAGCCCATGCAGTCCCCGAGCAGCACGGACGGCACGGTGATACCTTCGTTCAGCCCTTCGGCCTGGCCTGCCTCGAGACAGCGGCGGTCTTGGCGGTCGAGGTGGATGATCCGCTCGAGCTCTGACCAGAGAAATGCGCCGTCGGCGAAGGCACAGGCCCGGATGACCGGATCGCGGCGATACCGTCCCTCCTCAATGATCCGGGCAGCAATTGCCGCGGGATAGTGGCGGACATCGACCCGGCCTTGGGGCGAGCCGCGCAGGTCGGCGTGATGGATGAGCGCGTAGTAACGAAAGCCCAGGTCGGCGGTGACCGCCTCCATCAGCAGGGCAAGGTCGCCGGGCGACGCTGCCGCCCGGGCGGAGCGAATGAAGGCGTCCGCCAGGGCTACGCTTGGCGCCAGCCGCGACCGCCATCGGTCGGCAGGCATTCTCGGTTTTTCCTCTCCCGCCGGGCCAACCCGGCAACCAGACCTTTTCCTTTGAAAGCTCGCATATGACCATGGTTCGCCATGGCCCTGAGTCACTGGTTGGTGGGGCCCCTATCCAGCCACCTACTTAATTGGCGATCGACCGCTGCTGGTGCGTATCAACGGGATGCCGGGCTACCCTGGCCACGAACATGCTGGATGAATTGCCATGCCGTCCGCCCCGATCGCGATCCCCTTGCAAGGGCCCATTCCCTAGCCGCCTGGGCGAGATCCGCGCGGTCGATGCCGATACCCAGCCGATCCGCATAGGATGCCACGATGTCGAGATATTCGGTCTCCACCATCGCGTGGAAACCCAGCCAAAGGCCGAAGCGGTCCGACAGCGAGACTTTCTCCTCGATCGCCTCCCCCGGATGGATAGCCGTCGCGCGTTCGTTTTCGACGATGTCGCGGGCGAGAAGGTGCCGGCGATTGGACGTCGCATATATGATCACGTTTGACGGGCGCCCCGCTATGCCGCCGTCGAGAAGCGCTTTCAGCGACTTATAGTCTCCTTCCCCATGGTCGAACGAGAGATCGTCGCAGAAGAGGATGAAGCGCCTGTCATGCTCGCCAGCCAGAATCGCCAGCAGCTTGCCCAGGCTGCCAATGTCTTCCCGCTGCACTTCGACCAGCGCGACAGGCGCCGTTTGGCCATCCAGTGCGCGATTGACTTCGGCATGGACCGCCTTGACCAACGAACTCTTTCCGGTGCCGCGAGCCCCCCATAGCAAGGCATTGTTGGCCGGCTGCCCCTCGGCGAATGCCCGCGTATTGGCGAGCAGTGCGTCACGCTGGCGCTCAATGCCTCTTAAAAGGTCGAGGTCAACGCGCGCGATGGTGGCGACAGGATCCAGCGCGAGGGCGTCCGCGCGCCATACATAGCCTTCAGCCTCGGGCGCGATTGCGACACTGCGCGGAGGTGGCGCAAGCCGCTCGAGAGCCTCGACCAGACGGACGAGGAGATCCTGATTGGCAACATTGTTCATCGGGCTTCTCCCCAGCTTCCAGCCGGCTCCCTTGCGAGAGGGCGAGAAAAGACTTGTGCGCAGGCCACGCCGGCGAGGATCGTTACTCCACCGAGAATATGGTAGAGCCGTATTGGTTCGCCTAGCAGCAGGAAGGCAAACGCCGCGGTAAAGACCGGCAATAGATTCATGAAGATCGAGCACCGGCTGGGGCCAAGCTTCTCCACGCCCCTGATCCAGAGAAAGGGCAGGAGAACGGAAGCGAAGGCACCAGCATAGCCGATGAGCGGCAAGGTGCGCGCATCCAACTGGCGAAGCTCGGGTGGCGTTGCGAGGAATGCGGGAAACATGATCGCGAGAGCGCACAGGGCCTGGCCATAGGTCGATTGCCAGCCCGGCAGGCCGACATTCCACCTCTTGAGAAGGATGCCGTAAAGCGCATAGATCGTCGCCGCGATCAGCATCAGGAGATCGCCTGCATGAACGCCGTTCCTGAAAATCTGTCCGGGCTCCCCACCGCTGACGAGGTACAGGATGCCTCCGAGCGACAGGATGCCTCCAAACACAAGACCTGTGGTCGGCGCCTCCCCGAGGATTGGGATGCTGAGCGCCACCGTCAGCAGAGGTACCAGCGCCGTGAAAACGGCCATGTTGGTAGCGCTGGTCGTTTCGGCAGCGAGGTAGGATAGGCTCTGGAACAGGCACATGGCCAGGAACCCGAGAACGGCCAGCTGCCCGAAATGGCGCCAGAAGACGGCGCGGTTGCGCCATGTGGGTGCAGCAACAAAGGAACTGAGAAGTATTACGGCCAGCGCCAGTCGGTAGAAGGTTATCGCCTGGGGCCCGATGACATGGGCCGAAAGCCGCGAGACGACGACATTTCCCGCCCAGAGCAGGATGGCCAGTGTCGGATAGATAAAGGAAAGATGCCGCATGGAGGCTCCAAGGTTTGGTCCTCCAACTTTGTAGGTGCTTCCGGGATCGGCAGTATCACGATATAGCGACACAATGTATAGCCAAAGCGACAATCTCAATCGCTTGCTGGAGCAGCATGAGCAAAGCGAGCGAGCGGTATCGGCACTTGTGGCTGATTACCCGGACGGAGCCAGTACCGGCGAGCATGCGCATGCTCGCGCGCAGCTGCTCTATGCCATTTCCGGCGTCATGGTTGTGCGATCGGCCACGGGGCATTGGGTGGTCCCGCCCACACGCGCCGTCTGGCTGCAACCGAACGTGGTCCACGAAGTACGCATGTGCGGGCCGGTACAGATGCGCACCGTCTTCGTCGCCAGCGATGCGCATGACGAACTGCCGCGCTCGAGCTGCGTCGTTTCGGTGGCGCCGTTGCTGCGGGAATTGATCGTCGCAGCCTGCAAGGTCCCCCTGAATTATCCCGAAGATTCCCGGGATGACCGGTTGATGTTGCTTCTGCTTGATGAGCTCCGGACCACATCGACCTTGCCGCTTCATCTGCCGCTTCCCGCCCATCCGGGCATCGGGAAGGTCTGCCAGTTGCTGATGGAGGACCCCGCCGACGGTCAAGCGACTGAACGTTGGGCGCGACTGGCGGGCATGACGACCCGCACGTTCCAGCGGACCTTCATGCGGGAGACGGGCGTCACCTTCGGACAATGGCGGCAGCAGGTACGCCTGCTGGCCGCCCTTGAGCGTCTGGCTCGGGGAGAGCGGATCATCGATGTCGCCTTCGACAGCGGATATTCAAGCCAGAGCGCGTTTACCGCCATGTTCCGACGGCAATTCGGAGTGCCGCCCAGCGCGTTCTACGAGTAGCCTGCCTGTCGCAGGTCTCTTCGGCACTCGGCCATCGCGCTAGACATCCTGCTGCCTCGCGAGAGCGGACGCCGACCAAGTCAGGCCGGCGCGGTCCTAGGTCGCAGCGCGCCTTCTGCTGCTGGCGAACTTCAGGTCGATAAAATTGCATGACACCAGAACGGCACCTCGCGGCACTCGCTGGTGACTGATGCCGGGAGGCGGTTAGCCCGATGCTTGGGGCTGCCCGCCACCGAATGAGTCGGCGGCGGGCGGAGGCCCGCATGACCCCGACCAAGCTGCTCATAGGACAGATCCTTGTCGTGCTCGCGATCATCGTCGCAGGCATCTGGTCTGCCACCCAATGGGCGGCGGCAGCCCTCGCATACCAGCCGCAGCTTGGCGGACCCTGGCTCCTTTTCCTCGGAATTCCGGTCTATCGACCCTGGTCGATCTTCGTCTGGTGGTTCCAGTTCGACGCCTATGCGCCGGTCATCTTCGACGAGGCTGGTGCAATCGCGGCGGCAGGTGGCCTCGTCGGCTGCGGAGCTGCCATCTTCGGATCGGTCTGGCGCGCGCGCCAGTCGGGCAATGTAACGACCTACGGCTCGGCGCGCTGGGCTGGCCTGCGGGATATTGCCGCCGCCGGCCTGCTGGACGAGCGCGGCGTGATCCTTGGCCGGCTTGGTGCGCGCTACCTGCGCCACGACGGTCCCGAGCACATCATGGCATTCGCGCCGACCCGTTCGGGCAAGGGCGTGGGCCTCGTCGTACCCACGCTGCTCGGCTGGACCGGTTCGGCCGTGATCCACGACATCAAGGGCGAGAACTGGCAGCTGACCGCCGGCTGGCGCCAGCGCTTCTCCCACTGCCTCCTGTTCAACCCGACCGATGCCCGCTCGGCCCGCTACAACCCGTTGCTCGAGGTCCGCCGCGGCATCGACGAGGTTCGCGACGTCCAGAACATCGCCGATATCCTGGTCGATCCCGAAGGCGCGCTCGAGCGGCGCAACCACTGGGAAAAGACCAGCCATTCGCTGCTCGTGGGCGCGATCCTTCATGTCCTCTATGCGGAGGAGGAGAAGACGCTCGCCCGGGTCGCCACCTTCCTTTCGGACCCCCAGCGCCCGTTCACCGCGACCTTGCGGCGCATGATGGCCACCAACCACCTTGGCAGCGAAGCCGCGCCGCGCGTGCACCCGGTCGTCGCCTCGGCCGCGCGCGAGCTCCTCAATAAGAGCGAGAATGAGCGCTCGGGCGTCCTCTCGACCGCCATGTCCTTTCTCGGGCTTTACCGCGATCCGACCGTCGCCGCCGTGACGAGCGCCTCGGACTGGCGGATCGCCGACCTCGTCGAGGCCAGGAATCCGGTCTCGTTGTACCTTGTCGTGCCTCCGTCGGACATCAGCCGCACCAAGCCGCTGGTGCGGCTCATCCTCAACCAGATCGGCCGCCGGCTGACCGAGGAGCTGCAGGCGGAGGTCGCCGCGGGCCAGGCCACCATGCGCGGCAACCGTCATCGGCTTCTCATGATGCTCGACGAATTCCCCGCGCTGGGCCGCCTCGACTTCTTCGAGACGAGCCTCGCCTTTCTCGCCGGCTACGGGGTGCGCGCATTCCTCATCGCTCAGAGCCTCAACCAGATCGAGAAAGCCTATGGCGAGCACAACGCCATCCTCGACAACTGCCATGTCCGCATTGCCTTCGCCAGCAATGACGAGCGCACGGCGAAGCGCATCTCGGATGCCCTTGGCACTGCCACCGAGCAGCGGGCCATGCGCAACTATGCCGGTCACCGCCTCGCACCTTGGCTCGCCCACGTCATGGTCAGCCGCCAGGAGACCGCCCGCGCGCTGCTGACACCTGGCGAGGTCATGCAGCTCAGCCACAAGGACGAACTCGTGCTGGTCTCGGGCCATCCGCCAGTGCGCGCCAGCAAGCTGCGCTACTATGAGGACAGTCGCCTTGCCGCCCGCGTGCTGCCTGCACCCGCGCTGGCTCCTGGCGCGTACCAGGACCTCCCGCCGCAGCGCGCCGACGACTGGGCTGGCCAGGTCCGCAGCGCTGACGAACGGCTCGGCGGCCGCCTCGACCTTGATGACGGCGCCGATGCCGGCGGGCTCGAGCAGGCTCGCCACCCCGCGCACGAGATCGAGGTCGTCGCATTACCGGACGCAGAGCTCGCCGATCCCCTCGGCCTGGCCGACGACGATGGTGACCAGGCCGCCGAGCGCCGCGCCATGGACCGGGTCCAGGCGCTCGGAGCGGCGCGAGCCATCTATGCGCTCGATGCCGGGACGCCGCGTCCCGACGACCTCCAGCTGGATTTTTGATCATGGAGAAGGTTCGGCACCAGCTCTTCCTTCCGAGGCCGCTCAGCGACAGGCTCGAGGCGCTGGCCGCGAAGCCCGGAGCGACCAAGTCGGCTATCCTGGTCGATGCCTTGACCGCGTGGCTCAATCGCCGCGGCGCGTCCGAGCTCGAGGAACGCTTCTCGATCCGGCTGGACCGTCTGACCCGGGCGATCGGCCGGGTCGACCGGGACACCTATGTTATCCTCGAGACGCTGGCCCTTTTCATCCGCTTCGAGCTCGCGATCCAGACACCGCTTGCCGAGAATGACCAGGCTGGTCGCGCGCTGGGCGCCAAGCGCTTCGAGGCCTTCGTCAACCAGGTGGGCCGCCAGATCGCGACCGGTCGTCGGACGCTGGGATCGGAGGCGGGCGAGTGGGCGCGCTGAATGATCCCGCGACGCTTTCGAGCGTGCGACGCCGCGCGATGCTCAGGACCGCGATGGGTCCGGAGATCGCCTCGGCGCTCGCCGATCCCCGGACCCAGGAGATCATGGTTAACCCGGACGGCGCCTTGCGGCTGGACCGCCTTGGCGAAGGGCGCATCGACACAGGCGTGCGGATCCCACCCGCGCAAGTCGAGCGCATCATCCGCCTCGTCGCCAGCCATGCCCGCGCCGAGATCCATGGCGACAGGCCGGTGATCTCGGCGGAGCTGCCGCCCCATGCCGAAAGGCGTGCCGGCGAACGCTTCGAAGGCGTGCTGCCGCCTGTTTCCGAGGCTCCATGCTTTTCCATTCGCAAGCCTGCCGAGCGGTTGCACCTGCTCGACGACTATGTCGCCGAGGGCATCATGCCGGCTGAGGCCGCAAGGCTGCTGCGCGCGGCGGTGGCCGACCGGCTCAACATCCTCGTCGCCGGCGGCACCAGTTCGGGCAAGACGACGCTCGCCAATGCGCTCCTAGCCGAGATGGCCAGTGTCGATGCCCGCGTCATCCTCATCGAGGACACCCGGGAACTGCAATGCCCCCTGCCTGATACGGTCGCGCTGCGGACCAGGGCGGGCGCCGCGTCGATGACCGACCTCGTGCGCTCGACGATGCGCCTGAGGCCCGACCGGATCGTGGTTGGCGAAGTGCGCGGACCAGAGGCGCTCGACATGTTGAAGGCGTGGAACACCGGGCACCCTGGCGGCATCGCCACGGTGCACGCCAACTCGGCCCGCGCTGCGCTCACCCGGATCGAACAGCTCGTCCAGGAAGTCGTGGTCACCGTGCCGCGGCAGCTCATCGCCGAGGCCATCGACATCATCGTCTTCATCGCTGGTCGCGGCGCTGGCCGCCGGGTGGCCGCGGTCGTGCGGGTCGCCGGGTTGGACCCTCGCACCGGTGCCTACGACCTTGCCGATCTTCTCAATCCCCAATCCGAAGGAGATGCTTCATGACCAAGCCCACCCGTTTCCCGATGCCGTCCGCGCTGGCTGCGGTTGCTGCCCTCGCCACGTCCCTTATGGTCTCGGCGCAGGCGCATGCGGCGGGTTCCGGCATGCCATGGGAAGAGCCGTTGCAGCAGGTGCTGGAGTCGGTGCAGGGCCCCGTCGCGAAGATCGTTGCGGTGATCATCATCATCGTCACCGGTCTCACGCTTGCTTTCGGCGAGACGGCCGGCGGCTTCCGCCGCCTGATCCAGATCGTCTTCGGCCTGTCGATCGCCTTTGCCGCGTCGAGCTTCTTCCTCTCCTTCTTCAGCTTCGGCGGAGGGGCCCTCATCGCATGAGCGGCATCGTCCACCATTCTGCCGGCGGCCACGTCGAGGGCTTCGAGGCGCCAATCCATCGCTCGCTTGGCAGCCCGATCCTGCTCGGCGGCGCCCCGCGCGGCATCGCCATCGTCAACGGTACGCTCGCTGCGGCCGTCGGGCTGGGCCTCCAGCAATGGCTGGCCGGCCTGGTGCTCTGGGCCGCGGGGCACAGCCTCGCCGTCCTCGCCGCCCGGCGTGATCCCGACTTCGCCCCGGTGCTCGTCCGACACCTGCGGCAGAAAGGCTACCTCGCATGCTGAACCTTGCCGAATATCGGCCGCGCGCCGACCGGCTGGCCGATCACTTGCCGTGGGCGGCCCTGGTCGGGCCTGGCATCGTGCTCAACAAGGACGGAAGCTTCCAGCGCACGCTCGCCTTTCGCGGTCCAGACCTTGAGTCCGCCACCGAGGCTGAACTGATCGCCGCCTGCGCGCGTGCAAACAATGTCCTCAAGCGCCTTGGCAGTGGCTGGGCGATGTTCTTCGATGCCGAGCGGGTGGCCGCGCCCGGCTATCCCGCAAGTCGGTTCCCGGATCCGGCCAGCGCTCTTGTTGATCGCGAGCGCCGCGCTGCGTTCGAGGCGGAGGGCGTGCATTTCGAGAGCCGCTACCACCTGACCCTCCAATGGCTACCTGCCGCCGATGCCATGGATAGTGCCGGGCGCAGGCTCGTCGACCGGCCACATGCCGACGGGGCAAGGGACTGGCGCGGGGCGCTGTCGGGCTTCGCGGCCGAGACCGACCGCGTGGCAGACCTCCTGTCGGGTTTCATGCCCGAAGTTCGTGCACTGGACGACAGCGAGACGCTGACCTTCCTCCACGGGTGCATTTCGGAAAAGCGGCATCCGGTCTCCGTGCCAGAAACGCCGGTCTACCTCGACGCGCTGCTGGTCGATACGCCGCTGACCGGTGGGCTCGAGCCGATGCTCGGGGCAAGCCACATGCGAACGCTGAGCGTGCTCGGCTTCCCGAACATGAGCCGGCCGGGCATCCTTGACGCGCTCAATCACCTTGGCCTGCCTTATCGCTGGGTCACGCGCTTCATCGCGATCGACAAGGCAGAGGCAACCAGGACGCTGACCGGAATTCGCCGGCAGTGGTTCAACAAGCGCAAGTCGGTCAGCGCCCTGCTGCGCGAGGTCCTCTACAACCAGCCGACGCAGTTGCTCGACAGCGATGCGGATAACAAGGTCGTCGATGCAGACGAAGCCCTTCAGGTGCTCGGGCAGGACCATGTCGCATTCGGCTACCTGACCACGACGATCACGGTAAGCGACCGGGACCGGGGCGCAGTCGAGGAGAAGCTCCGCGCCGTCGAGCGCATCGTCAATGGCCTTGGCTTCACGACCATTCGTGAAGGCGTGAATGCCGTCGAGGCGTGGCTCTCCTCGCTTCCCGGCCAGTCCTACGCCAACGTCCGGCAACCGCTTGTCCATACGCTCAACCTTGCGCACCTCATGCCGCTTTCGAGCACCTGGGCTGGCCCTCGCCGGAACGATCATCTCGACGGGCCGCCCCTGCTCCTCGCCAGCACGGCGGGCTCGACGCCGTTCCGCATGTCAACGCACGTCGGGGATGTCGGCCATATGCTGGTCGTGGGGCCCACCGGAGCTGGCAAGTCCGTGCTCCTCGCCACCCTTGCGCTTCAGTTCCGGCGCTACGAGGGCGCGCAGGTCTATATCTTCGACAAGGGCTTTTCCGCTCGCGCCGCCGTTCTTGCCTGCGGCGGCATGCACCATGCCCTGGGCAGCGACGAGGGCAAGGCGCTCGCCTTCCAGCCGTTGGCCGGAATCGACCGGCCCCTCGATCGCAGTTGGGCAGCGGAATGGATCGCGGCCCTGCTCGAGCACGAGAAGGTCGCGGTCACCCCGGACGTAAAGGACATGCTGTGGTCGGCGCTGGGCAGTCTCGCCACCGCACCGGCTGAGCAGCGGACGATGACCGGCCTCGCGCTGCTGCTCCAATCCAATGCCCTGCGCACGGCCTTGCAACCCTACACGCTGGACGGCCCCTATGGGCGTCTGCTCGATGCCGCCGAGCAGGGCCTCGAGCTTGCCGACATGCAATGCTTCGAGACGGAGGCCTTGATGGGCCAGGCCGGCGTGGTCGCGCCGGTGCTGTCCTATCTCTTCCACCGCCTCGAGGAGCGGTTCGACGGCCGCCCGACGCTGCTCATCCTCGACGAGGCCTGGATATTCCTCGACCATCCACTGTTCGCAGCCCGGATCCGGGAATGGCTCAAGGTCCTGCGCAAGAAGAACGTCTCGGTGGTCTTCGCCACGCAGAGCCTTGCCGATATCGCGGGGTCGTCGATCGCACCCGCCATCATCGAAAGCTGCCCGCAACGCATCCTGCTCCCCAACGACCGGGCGATCGAACCGCAATCCCGGAGCATCTACGAGCAATTCGGCCTCAATGACCGGCAGGTCGAGCTGGTCGCGAGGGCAACGCCCAAGCGCCAGTACTACCTCCAGTCTGCCCGTGGGAACCGCCTGTTCGAGCTGGGGCTCGGCCCTGTGGCGCTTGCATTCTGCGCTGCCTCTTATCCCGCGACCCAAGCCCGCATCGACGCGCTGCTAGAGGCGGGCGGCGCTGACCACTTCGCGGCCCGCTTCCTACGCACCGCTGGCCTCGACTGGGCGGCTGACCTCCTGGCCCAGGCACCCGAATCCTTGTCCCCCGAAGAAGGAGAATCCTGATGCGAATCCCTGCCCCCGCCCATGCCGTCGCATGCAGCCTTGCCCTGGCATCGGTCTCCGTCACGGGCGCCATACTCGGCCTGCCCGCAGCGCCCGCCCAGGCACAGATCTCGGTCTTCGACCCGAGCAACTACGCCCAGAACATCCTGACGGCTGCGCGCACTCTCCAGCAGGTCAACCAGCAGATCAGGCAACTCCAGAACGAGGCGCAGATGCTGGTCAACATGGGCAAGAACCTCTCCCGGATCGATTTTCCCCAGCTCGACGCCCTTCAGCAGAAGCTCGCCCAGATCGATCGCCTCATGGGCCAGGCCCAGGGTATCGATTTTCGGGTCGACCAGCTCGACGACCGGTTCCGATCGCTGTTTCCGCAGGACTTTGCGACAGCCCTTCGAACCGACCAGCGCGTGCAGGGCGCCCGCGGCCGGCTCGAGGCCAGCATGGATGCCTTTCGCCAGACGATGACGGTCCAGGCGCAGGTCGTCGAGAACGTGCGGGACGACACCCAGGCGCTCGCCGACATCGTCTCGCGGAGCCAGGGCGCCGAGGGCTCACTGCAGGCGCAGCAGGCGACTAACCAGTTGCTCGCCCTGACGGCAAAGCAGCAGTTCCAGATCCAGCAGATGATGGCCGCCCAGTTCCGGGCCGAGGCCCAGGAACAGGCCCGCCGGGCGACGCAAGGGGCCGAGGCGCGCGCCGCAACGAAGAAGTTCCTCGGTTCCGGGTCGGCCTACACGCCGCAGTAGCCCCACGCGGCAGAAAGCCGACCCGGCCATGGCGGCAAGGCGAGCCTCCCGCGCCTGCCGCCGCCCGCGGGGCGTGGCCACCCCCAGTCACGCCCCGCGGCATCCAATCCATCCAGGAAGACCACGCCCGTGAACGACCTCAATGTCATCGACCGCTTCATGCAGTCGTTCATCACCTACATCGACAGCGGGTTCGGGCTGCTCGGCCCGGACGTGGCCTTCCTGACGTCCGTGCTCATCGGCATCGATATCACGCTCGCCGGGCTGTTCTGGGCGATGGGCGGCGAGGACAATGTCATCGGCCGCTTCCTCCGCAAGATCCTCTACATCGGCACGTTCGCATTCATCCTGAACAGCTTCTCCACGCTCGCCGACATCATCTTCCGGTCTTTCGCGCAGGCAGGGCTCACCGCTGGCGGGGGCACGCTCGTTGCCGGTGACTTGCTCAAGCCGGGGCGGCTCGCAGGGACCGGGTTCGAAGCAGCCTGGCCGCTGCTCAACCAGGCAAGCGAGATGGTCGGTTTCACAACCTTCTTCGACAATTTCCTGACGATCATGGTGCTGCTGTTCGCGTGGGCCCTGGTGATCATCGCCTTCTTCATACTCGCGGTGCAGATGTTCGTCACGATCATCGAGTTCAAGCTGACGAGCCTTGCTGGCTTCATCCTCGTGCCGTTCGCCCTTTGGAATCGAACCAGCTTCCTCGCCGAGCGCGTTCTCGGCAACGTGGTCTCCTCGGGCATCAAGGTGATGGTGCTCGCGGTGATCGTCGGCATCGGATCCAATTTCTTCGCCGAGTTCACGGCTGCCCTCCAGGGCCAGGAGCCAGACATTGGTCAGGCCATGAGCCTTGTGCTGGCGAGCCTGTCCCTGTTCGGCCTCGGAATCTTCGGCCCCTCGATCGCAAGCGGCCTTGTCTCGGGCGCTCCCCAGCTTGGCGCTGGTGCAGCCTTCGGCACGGCGGCTGGGGCGGCGGGCATCACCATGGTGGCAGGCGGCGCGGCCGTGGGCGGTGCGCGCGCGCTCGGCGGGGCAGCGCTGGGAGCGGTCCGTTCCGGCACGGCCATGGGTTCGGCAGCAAGCACGGCCTATGGCCTTGGCCAGGAGGCGGCGGGCAACTCCTCGGTTAGCGCTGGCCTTGCGGGGGTAGGGAGAGCCGCAGGCAATGCAGTTCGGGCCAAGGCATCGGATGCACTGGGCCTCGGCGAAGCTGCGTCGAACGGACGCCAGGCCGCCTGGAATGCGCTCCACGACACGAAAACGAACCCTGCACAGGCCCAGGCAGGAGGCGACAACGAGGCGGCGCCCGCCTGGGCGCGCGCCATGCGGGCCGAGCAGTCCTCGCGGCATCGCCGGCAGCTGGCCCTTCATGCCCTTCAACAGGGCGACCGAGGCGGCGGAGCCGCCACGCCCGACATCAAGGAAAGGAACGACTAGGCCATGATCTTCAAGCGCAGCGTCCAGCGCTATGGACGCACCCCAATTCCGGAGACGCCATACCAGCGTGCGGGCCAGGTCTGGGATGACCGGATCGGCTCGGCCCGGGTGCAGGCACGCAACTGGCGCCTCGCGGCCTTCGTGAGCCTCGGCCTCGCCGCAAGCCTGTCGGGCGGACTTGTCTGGCAGTCCCTGCAGAGCCGGGTGGTACCCTATGTGGTCGAAGTCGATCGACTGGGCGAAGCCCGCGCCGTTAGCGAGGCGTCGGCCGGCTACCAGCCAACCGATCCGCAGATCGCCTGGCACCTTGGCCGCTTCATCACGAACGTACGCTCGGCGTCGCTCGACCCTGTCCTGATGAAGCGGGGTTGGCTCGAGGCCTACGATTTTGCGACACGGCGCGGGGCCCAGTTCCTGGGCGACTACGCCCGCAGCAATGATCCGTTCGCACGTATTGGCGAGCGAACGGTATCGGTCCAGGTCACCAGCGTCGTGCGGGCTTCCGACACATCGTTCCAGGTCAAGTGGACCGAGACCGTGTTCGAGCGCGGTTCACGGGCCGGGAGCAGCCGTTGGACGGCCATCCTCACCATCGTGGCCAAGCCCCCCGTCGATGCCGACACGCTCCGCCGCAATCCGCTCGGCATCTACGTCGACGCGATCGACTGGAGCCGCGAGCTCGATGGCGACCCGCAATCCCCATCACCTTCGAGGCCAGTTCCAATGGCCACGCCAGCCTCGAACCTGCCGCTCGGCTCGCCGCTCGATCCCGGCCTAGCGGCACCTGCCACCCAGAACGCCAAGGAGGTCCAGCCATGATCATCCGCTCCATGCTTTTCCCCATTGTCGCGCTTGCCTGCGTACCGGCCCAGGCCCACGAAGGTGCATCGCCCCTGCGCCGAGTGGCCGTCGCCAATCGCAGCGCAACCGAGCAACCGGCGGCGCAGGGATTCATCAACGCAACGCAGGTCTATGCCTTTTCCGAGGGGATGATCTTCCAAGGCTACACCGCGCCAGGTGCAGTGACCGACATCGCATTGCAGCCGGGCGAGGCCCTCGTGGCCGTGGCGAGCGGTGACACGGCGCGCTGGGTTATCGGCGATACGACCAGCGGGAGCGGCGATACCCGGCGAACGCACATCCTTGTAAAGCCGTTCAACGCTGGGCTCATCACCAACCTCGTCATTACCACCGACCGGCGGACGTACCACCTGCGCCTCGCCAGCACGGCACGAACGCCAATGGCGGCGATAAGCTGGACCTATCCCCAGGACGAACTGCTTGCGCTCAAGCGGCAGGCGGAAGCTGCCCGGTCCGCGACGCCGGTCGCAGCGGGCCTCGATGTGGACCAGTTGCGCTTCGACTATGCCTTGTCAGGGGACCGTCCTGCATGGCGACCGCTGCGTGCGTTCGACGACGGACAGAAGACATATATCGAGTTTCCCTCCGGCCTGTCGCAGGGCGAGGCGCCGCCATTGTTCGTGCTTGGGGCCGACGGAAAGGCCGAACTCGCCAACTACCGGGTGCGCGAGCGCTACTACATCATCGACCGACTGTTCGATGCGGCCGAGCTGCGGCTCGGTCTCAAGAAGCAGCAGGTCGTCCGGATCACCCGCGGGGCCCGGGCGAAGCATCGGAGGGGCGCATGACGGCCGAAAACGCCGGGCAGCCGGCTACGCCAGCCGCCAAGGTCGATCCCGAGACGCTGGTCCTGCGTGCGAGTCCCGCACGGGCCATCCGGTTTCGGCGGGGTGCGATCATTGGCATTGCCGCACTGGGCTCAGCCAGCCTGATGGGCATTGCCTGGATGGCGCTAAAGCCCCAAATCTTCCACCGGCAAGCCCAGGAAAGCGAGTTGGCGCAGCCGTTGGGCAAGACCTCGACCGACGCACTTGCGGCCTTGCCGTCAAGCTACGGCGATGCTCCAAGGCTGGGGCCGCCATTGCCAGGCGACCTTGGCCGACCGATCCTGCGCGCGCAGCAGCAACAGCTCTCGCCGGTGGACGGCGCTGCGACCGCCCGGACAGGCGCCGACACTGCCGAGGCAGAGAGGATGGCGCGCCTCGCGGAGTTCAAGGCTGCGCGTCAGTCGGGGCTCATGGTCCAGACGAGGCCTGGCGATTCCGCGCCATCGGCAACCGAAGCCAACTCGGCCGGCCAACCGCTCGTCCCGGCAGCAGCGGCGGCCCCGCAGGATCGCAAGACGGCATTCGCCGAGCGGGCGGACCCGGGGGGCGATGCCAATCCGCACGTGCTGATGGCCCCGGCTTCTCCCTACATGCTGTCCGCGGGAAGCGTCATCGCGGCCAGCCTCATCACGGGTATCAATTCGGACCTGCCAGGCCTGGTCACTGCCCAGGTCACACAGAACGTGTTCGATAGCGCAACCGGTCGTTTCCTGCTGGTGCCGCAAGGAGCCCGGCTGGTCGGCAAGTATGACAGCGTCGTCGCCTTCGGCCAGCGCCGCGCGCTGGTAATCTGGCAAAGGATCATCTTGCCCGACGGCAGCTCGCTGCGCCTCGACAACATGCCTGCGACCGATCCGTCGGGCTATGCGGGTCTCGCGGACAAGGTCGATTTCCATAGCTGGGCACTGCTCAAGGGCGTCGCCATGGCGACCTTGCTTGGGGTGGGTTCGGAACTGTCGATCAAGGGCGAGAGCGACCTCGTCCAGGCGATCCGCGAGTCCACGCATCAGAACGTATCGCGCGCTGGCGACCAGTTGACGTCCCGAAACCTCGACGTCCAGCCGACCATCACGATCCGCCCTGGTGCACTAGTACGGCTGCTGGTGAGCCGGGACCTCATCCTCGCGCCCTGGCGCGACAATATCGGAGGATAGCCATGGCCGAACTGAAGCTTGCCAAACTGCCGGACCGCACGCCGGTGAAGCTTGCGATTACCATCACGCCCGACCTGCAAGGCGCTTTGCGTGAATATGCCGCCATCTATGCGGCGGCCTATGGCAGCGAAGAGCCCATCGCCGAGCTGATTCCGGCGATGCTGGCGTCCTTCCTCGAGAGCGACCGGGTTTTCGTCCGGGCTCGCGAGGCAGCGCAGAGGGGGCGTACATGATGGACCACATGGCAGAGCAGGCATTGCAGCCGCTGACGGTCCGTGTCGCCACGGCGGTGCGCATCACGGGTCTCAGTCGCTCGCGGATCTACGAATTGATCCAGTCCGGGGACCTTGAAACCATCAAGGTCGGGCGAGCGACGTTGATCCAGTTCCAGAGCCTTAGGAAGCTGACCCAGACCTAGCCGACGAAGCGACGGGGCCTTGGTCTTCGACAAATGCTATGCGCTGAGCCGTTGGATCGGCATCCGTCTCATGAGCAGTGTTCGGCTCCAGCCAAATTTTGCTTCTGCGGCATTTGGTCCATCCTAGGCGCGCCAAATCACGCATTATCGAAATCGGATTGGAAGGCTGAATGCCGCAATCGGCAGATAATGCTGGCCTCGTTAGGTCTGACGGCGATGGACCAGAGCTGGTCGTTCGTACCATCTCTGGATAAAGTCCTGTCCGGCATGACGCCGCGGATGTCATTTGATGGAGATGTGACAGAACGTGCCGTGCTTATGCCGGAGAATACTCAAATCTGACAGCCGGCAGGCGGATACTTCCACCCATCTTCCTTCCCAGCGCCCAGCTGGTGCCGTTGCTTCATGCCTTCGATGTCGTCGATCTCGAAAAAGGAAATTGTTGCCTGGGGCTGACCATGGGTGTGGAACACTTGGCGTTGATAGGCTTCCCCCTTCGGTACGTGGGCATTGCTGCCCCCATAAGCTCCGTTGTTCGCGATCAGCACTAGCTGGAACATGTGATAGTGTAGCGCCTGAGCCATCTGATCGAAGGTGCCGACGTCCAGGTTCAGCGCTGGGATTGCAAACACGTCCGAGCGATCACGAAGATCGCTCGCTAACTTCAGGTCAGTTGCGTCGTAACAGATGGACGCCGTTAGCCACAGCGCGTCATTCGCCGGATTGTTTGACCATTCATACCCCACGAGCCACTGGCACGGGCGGAATCCGGTGATCAGTTCGACCGGTTTGACGTATTTCTGCTCCATTGGGGAGAGGTGCTGCTTTCCCTGCCGCCTAATCACCGTTTGCAGGCCCATACCTTGCACCATCCTCGGGATAATCCATAGGGCCGAATTGATCAGCGGCTGTCCCGGGACGACTTGTTCATAGGCCATGCCGACCAGAATCGCGGTCTTGAACGCCCGCGCGAACGGCACGAGGTGGGTGGCAACGTCATCTGGGTGGACAGACAGTTCCGGCAAGATAAGCCAGTCGAGACGCTTGCTTGCTGGTTTATGGGTCTCGCGTAGATCCAGCATCTTCTCGACCGCGGCCAACGCAGTGGACAGATGTTTACGGTGTTTTCGTCGAAGCGCCGGCGAGTTCATCTCCAGATCGGCGGCCGAGAAATCCTCGGCTTCTGGCATGACCGACTGGACGACGCACGCCCGAAGCGGGCGGCCCTTTGATGTGGTGCCTGGTATCGGCGCATCAACCTTGAGCATCAAGGTGCCTGTTGCCGGGCCGATTGCCGCGTCGGCTTCGACGAGCGCAGCGCGGATTCGAGCGGCCGTTTCAGCTAGCGACAATTGGTCAACATCCGGGCTGCTTGTACGGCAGCCGGGCCAGATGAGCAGATCGAAGAGGAGATCCTGAGTGGACTGCGAGATAGGAAGCCAGTCGTCCCCGAAGGCCTCATGCCCATTGTAGAAGCCGTATTGCCGCTGAAACCAGTGACCCCTCGTGGGCCGGTAGATGGGCTCGCCTTCCTTCCAAGATGGCGACCTGACCGGGAGGCTGAAGTCTATTCTGGCCGTGAGGATGAAGCGAAGGAGATAACCGAGCTGAAAGCGCCAGCGTTGAGATTCCGGCGCCCAAGAGGGGGCGGTATAAATAGAGCGGTAGGTCGGCGTGGTCTGTGCCGCTCTGAAGATTACCTGCTCGACGCGGACATAGTTTCCTACCTGCCGCACAGCTATCTGCGTCGTCGAAGGCGTCACGACTTCAGGCAAATTCCCTTGCTCGATATGCGCGATGAATTTCTCTGCGAAGCTAAGGACGCCAATCTCATTTCGCAGCGGATTCAGGGGGCCCTTGTCCTGTACATAGGATTGTAGTGAGTGCATTTCCGTCGAGTTAGACCATTCGGCGATCCCCAGATCCTCCGCGATGCCCGCCGGAACGGTGAGTTTTCGGTCGACCGCGCGAAAGAGGTCGCGGGCGAATTCGATGTCTCGAGCAGCCACCTCCGCGAACCGCTCTGGCGTCAGCATCCGACCGACTAGGTTCACGGCTTGGTCCTTCGAAAGAAACGACCTACGGCTAACCACCGCGGCTATTGCAAATTCACGGTCAGACGAGATGTCGCGCTCTCCTGTCAGAAATGAAAGAAAGCGCCAATAGGATCGATTGGTCCGTGGAGCCCCTTGGGCTTGGATAGCCCGGGGGTCATGGACCGCGATGTATAGCAGTGCCTGTTGCGCGAGATACCACGGGACGCGTTCGGCCGCGCCCGTGGCCACTCGGATCGCAGCATCCAGAAGCAGAGATCTGTAGGCCGTGAGGTTGATCCCAGCGGGAAGGCACTCTGGATCGTCGATGAAGCCCGTCTCGGTCGCCCCGGCTCGAAATATCTCGGCGAGGCAGTAGTACGCGACTTGTCGGCTGGTCACCGCCCTGATTTGACCGCAAAGATAGGGCTCGAAGAGCTTCAGTACCTCCTCGAGCAGTTGGCGGGACGGCCAGAGGTCGAGCGCGACGCGCAGTAGCCGCACGTTGGAAGGATCGCGTATCCACCGCTCGATTAAGACGAGCGCGAAGGCACGTGCTTCTTCGTCCAGTTCCGACTGCGAGAGCCGGGTGCGACGAAAGGTTTCCTCCCCGAATTCAGCGATTTCCATGTAAGGTCGATCGTCGAGGAGCGGCCTGAGTGAGCGAAAGGTTTTTCTGAATCGACCAGCAGCGAAACGACCGACAGTCTCGTCCTTGACATCAGGCACCGCTCTTAGGCCCGGAGGGGTCGATGTTCCTTCGGCCTCGTTGATCGTTAGCTGGGACCGGACGAGAGCTTCGATCGCCTGGATCACCTCCTCGCCACCGCCCGCATCGAACCCGCCGGAAATCGCAGTCTGGATTCGCTCCATTTTTCGGGATTGGCGGACTAGCGGCATCTGCTCGCCGCCCACGGACGCGGTCGACGTCTTCTCCGGAGCAAATTCCAAGCCCGGACAGATCCCCGTCAGGACTTGCCCAAGCCACGCCATTACGCGCGCCTGAGCTTCTTTCGGATCAACCCCTGGTGCCGTGGTGATGGTCAGCCTGATGTCATCGACGTATCGACAGGCATCCCGGAGCCACACACCATTGGTGACCTCTCGGCCGATCTGGCTAATGACGGTCCGATCAAAATCCAGCAACACGACGTTCGAAAAGAAGCCTGCTGCAACCAAGCCTTGGGGAAGAGCGACGCCATCGAACTCGGGAATGCCTGCACGCTGCTTGAAGCGGGCGAATTGACGCTCGTCCTTTTCCTCCCAGGACCAATTGAGAACATTGCCTGCTAGGTCGAAGAACGCCCCGTCGTCATCGGGCGTCTGGAGTAAGCGCACCTTGGAGAGGAGCAAGTCTGGTGTCACTCGGTCGTAGAACTGTTTGAGGTCAGTCTGAACGATTAAGACTCGGTCATCCGCGCTAAGTGCTGCGGAGACTGCCTCTGGCCGTTGGAGAAAGGACCGATAATCTTGGAAATAGGCTCGGTAAAGTTTGGAGGAGCCCCAGCGGTGGATGAGACCGCCTCCTTCTCCAGCCCTATCGCAGAAGAGACGGTTTCCGTAGGACATGACCGACCTGCGCACATCGGGGGATTCGAAGCTGCCAGTTGGGTCGCCTTGCGCACTTTCGACTCTTTCGCTGAGGCAGAGCATGAGAGCCGTGGCCGCGACCTGATCGGATAGAGCGACGTGAGCAAGCGGTCGGATCTTGGTGGGGCCCGATTTTTCAGGCCTCCAGAGCCCTTCGGCGTCAACTTGCCAGCGTTGGCTCTTCGGCGCGGGAACTAGCTTCAGTTCCTCGGTTTCATATTGACCCGAACGCAATCGCTGCGAGAGTCGAGAGATGAACCTCGGAAGATCGGCAGCTGTGCGGTCCAACTCCAGAGTATCGGAGAACCAGTTGTGGTACCTGATGTACGACGCGGTCTTCTTCCATGCCTGAACGAGCACGTATTCTTGGGAAACCTGGTCCAGCGTTGGGATCAGCCGTTGCACTTGCTCACCTGTTCTATGCCCTGCGCGCCCCAGCGTGAGGGTTCACTGGTCGGACCAGCACCTCTTACCGTGGTATATCGCGCCGAACCGCGAGGCGAGCGTTTGTGTCGACAAGTTGCAAATAGTTGTCGCTCGCCGAGAACGACGGCTTTGTCCCGAGGCTGTGTAAAAACGCCGGAATATGCTATGGTTCTCTCGCGTTTCGGGAGGCTTTGGAATGGGTCGTTTCATCCAAGGTGAAGACCGCCGGCAGGATTATCTGCTGCCTGCATCGCTCGATGATTACGTGTCGGCAGATAACCCGGTTCGAGCGGTCGAGGCGTTCATCGATGCGCTGGATCTGAAGGCGCTGGAGTTCGGGGGAATGACGCCGGCCGAGACCGGCCGTCCCGCCTACCATCCGGCGACGATGCTCAAAATCTACCTTTATGGCTATCTGAATCGGACCCAGTCGAGCCGGCGGCTCGAGCGTGAAGCACAGCGCAACGTGGAATTGATGTGGCTGACCGGGCGATTGGCGCCCGACTTCAAAACGATCGCCAACTTCCGCCAGGCCAATGGCGCTGCGATCCGGGGCGTGTGTAGCCAGTTCATTGTTTTGTGCCGGCAATTGGGACTGTTCACGCGGGCGGTTGTCGCGATCGACGGCAGCAAGATGAAGGCGTTCAACAACCGCGACAAGAATTACACCGCTGCAAAGGTCGCCTCGCGGATGAAGCAGGTGCAGGACAATATCGATCGGTATCTCGACGCGCTTGATCGTACCGATCGCGAGGAAAGCGACATTGCCGAGCCGAAGGCGAAGCGATTGACGGAGAAGATCGCCCGGCTGCGTGCGCAAATGCGCGATCTTGCCGCGCGTGAAGAGGAAGTTCGCAATGCGCCGGATCAGCAGGTGTCGCTGACCGATCCCGACGCACGCGCCATGACGAGTGCGGGCCGCGGCACGAGCATTGTCGGCTATAATCTGCAGGCGGCCGTCGATGCCGAGCACCACCTCATTGTCGCGCACGAACTGCTGAACATCGGCAATGACCGCGGCCAGCTTTCCTCCATGGCGGCGCAAGCTAAGACAGCTATGGGCGTCGAGGCTTTGGATGCCATTGCCGACAAAGGCTATTTTAAGGGCGAGGATATCCGGACCTGCGAGAGCATAGGCGTCACCGCCTTTGTGCCCAGACCGCTGACCTCCGGGGCAAAGGCACAAGGCCGCTTTGGCAAACCGGACTTCATCTATCTGGAGCAGGAAAACGCCTATCGATGCCCCGCTGGCGAAGATCTGACCTATCGTTACACGTCGATCGAGGACGGCCTGACGACACATAGTTACTGGAGCTCGAACTGCCAGACGTGCGCGCTCCATGACCAATGCACGACCGGCAAGGAACGGCGGGTCAGAAGATGGGAACATGAAGCAGTCGTCGAAGCGATGGAGCGGCGCCTGGATCGTGCGCCAGAGGCGATGCGGATCCGTCGACAGACGGTGGAGCATCCGTTCGGCACGCTGAAATCCTGGATGGGCTCGACGCACTTTCAAATGAAGACACTCAAGCACGTCAGAACGGAGGCCAGCCTCCATATCCTCGCTTATAACTTCAAAAGACTGGTCGCCATCCTCGGCGTCCCGGCGATGATCGCGGCAATCAGGGCCTGAGAGTTAACACCCAACCTTCGCGTCGCTCCAAAATCCTGTGGCATATTCCGCAAACACGTTTTTACACGGCCTGTCCCACAATCAGTCGTTAGCCTTGATGCGGACCATTGAACGCGCTGGCGGTCAGCGACCGCCAGCGCGTGGCGGTGTGTGATTTAGGACGCGCGTCGTGCCGCCGGGAAGGTGGGCCGGAGAATTTTGCCGCCGTCGCGCAGTTCGTCGAGATAGTCCGACCAGCGCTGCATCATCTGCACACGCTCGTCCCAATATTCACCGCGGGCGTAGGCCCGCCGCACTTGGTTGGTATCGACATGCGCGAGTTGCCGCTCGATCGCGTCGGGGTTCCATTCGCCCATCTCATTGAGAAGGGTGGCGGCCATTGCCCGGAAGCCATGCGCCGTCATCTCGTTTGTGGTGTAGCCGAGCCGACGCAAACCTTGGTTTACCGCATTCTCGGACATCGCCTTTCGTGGCCTGCCCAGGCAGGGGAAAAGATATTTCCACCAATGCGTGTGCTCGTGCAGTTCCTTCAGCATCGCGATCACCTGTCGTGACAGTGGCACACGGTGGGGCCTGCGCATTTTCATCCGTTCGGCGGGGATGAACCAGATGGCTTCATCGAAGTCGATGTCGGACCATTCGGCCTGCCTGAGCTCGCCAGGGCGCAGTAGAACGTGCGGAGACAGGCGCATGGCCATTACCGTCACCTTGTGCCCGGTATATCCGTCGATGGCCCGCAATAGGGCCCCCACTTCGGAGGGCTTGGTGATGGCGGCGAAGTGCTTGACCTTCGGCGCGGCGATTGCCCCCCGCAAATCGGCTGCGACATCCTTGTCGCATCGCACTGTCGCGACGCCATAGCGGAAGACGCGGCTCAGGACGCTCCGCATGCGCCGAGCGCTTTCATAGGCTCCGGTAGCCTCGACCTTGCGCAAGACGGCGAGCGCTTCATGCGGTGTGATTTGCGCGATGGGGATGGTGCCGATCACTGGGTACGCCTTGGCGAGCAGCCAGCGGATCTTGTCGACGGTCACCGGCGCGAGGCCGTCCCGCTCGCATTTGACGAGCCATTCCTGCGCGACCGCCTCGAAGGTATTTGCCGCAGCATATTTGGCAGCGATCCGCGCGCGCTTCTTTTCAAGCGCAGGATCAATCCCCTCAGCAATCTTCTTCTTGGCTTCGTCGCGCCGTACACGCGCCTCCGCGAGGCTTATGGTTGGCCACCCTCCGAGATGAAGCTTCTTCTGTTTGTCCAGAAAACGGTAGTTGAAGCGCCATAGCTTCGAGCCGTTGGGCTGGATGACGAGGTAGAGGCCCTGAGAATCGGAAAGGTTCCAAGCCTTCGCTTTCGGCTTGGCGGCATTGATCTGGATGTAGGTCAGCATGGTCGTTTTCCCAGCAAGGCCGGGTCGATCCGAGGGCAACAAAAAGAGCAACAATTTGTGGTCGCTGCTGTTGCCCTTAGCCGGATTTCGCCGGACGGTGTCTGGCGATTCTGGGTCAAGAAATGCTGTAAAACCAGCCGCTTACTGGACGTCTCTGGACGTCGCCAGAGACAGTAGTGGTGCCCAGAAGAGGACTCGAACCTCCACGCCCTTGCGAGCGCCAGCACCTGAAGCTGGTGCGTCTACCAATTCCGCCATCTGGGCACGGGCCGCGCAGTCATCGGATGCTGTGCGGCGGGTAGGGGCGGGCCGATAGCGCCCATCCGGTACGCTTGTCAACGCTTCTCGCACGCAAGGCGAAAACACTGTGCAAGGCACGCCTTGCGATGTGCCGCAGCTTGCGGCATGGCGGTGCCCTACTCTACAACTTCGATCACAGGCTGGACCTGCATAACTATGGCAAAGACGGACCCGCTGGACGGCAAACTGGTAGTGCTTCTGGGTGGCAGCGGCATGCTCGGTTCGCATGTCGCTCAAGAACTGTTGGCTCGTGGCGCAAGGCTGCGCATCGCTTCACGCCATCCCGAACGCGGTTTCCGCCTGAAACCTCTCGCCAAGCTGGGACAGATTCAATTTGTCCGGTGCGATGTGGCCAAACCGGCCAGCATCTTCCCGCTAATGAACGGAGCAGACGCCGCCGTTTACCTGGCAGGCACTTTTGACGGCGATCTCGACGCCGTTCACGCTCATGGTGCAGGAAACGCAGCACAAGCGGCAGCGCAAGCCGGTGCAGGCGCATTCGTTCATATTTCGGCGATCGGTGCGGATGGCGAATCGGACGTCCGCTATGCCCGGACCAAAGCCGATGGCGAAAAGGCCGTGCGCGCGGCCTTCCCCAAGGCAACCATCCTGCGTCCTTCCATCCTGTTCGGGGAGGACGATCATTTCATCAACATGTTCGCCGGATTGATTGCGGCCCTGCCCGTCATGCCCGTTTTTGCCCCCACCGCGAAAATCCAGCCCCTGCATGTGGACGATGCGGCCCGGGCGATAGTTGAAGCCCTGGTCGATCCGACCAAACATGGCAGCAAGACCTACGAAATTGCCGGGCCCGAAGCGTATGATATGGCGAAGCTGAACCGGATGATCGCGTCCTCACAAGGGCGCGAACGCATGTTCATGGAATTGCCCGATGCCGTGTCAGGCGCAATCGCGGCGTTGACCGGCTGGCTGCCAGGCGCACCGCTGAGTACCGATCAGTGGAAGCTGCTGAAGGCCGGGAATGTACCGTCAGGCCAGTTGCCAGGCCTGCAGGCGCTGGGCATTGCCCCGCGCCCGCTGGAATTGTTCCTTGATCGCTGGATGCTACGCTACCGCAAGCACGGTCGCTTCGGAACCAGCACCAACGCCGCCTGATCCGGTTATTCGACCGGTTCGACCAGCAACACCGCCCCGTCACTGCCAGTGATGCGGACCCGCACGCCAGGGGCCGCATCCGGACCGCGAGCCAGCCACTCGCTGTCGCCATGGCGAATCCGGCCGCTTCCGCCGACGATAGCCTGTGTCACGACGGCGGTTTCTCCGGCCAGCCTCGCACCGCGGTGGTTCATTTTCGGGTCGGCTTCTTCCACCGGATTGGCCCGCAGGTAATTGCGCCCGGTGAAAACGGCCAGAATTGCCAAAAGCGCGAAGATCACGATCTGGATCGGCAACCCGATGGGCAAGAGCCATGCCACAACGCCAGTGACGAGCGCCGCCCCGGCAAGCCAGATAAGGAACACGCCGGGAACGGCCATTTCCGCTGCCGCAAGTATCAGGCCAATCGCCAGCCACGCCCAATGGGGGTCGAGGTTGTCGAGCCCGTCCATCACTGCCCTCCGGCCGTGGGCGGCACGGTCGACCGGGGTGTAACCGTCCTGCGCGGAGCCGTGGGACGGGCACCGCCGTTACCATCGCCATCGCCCAATGCATCCTTGACCAGCTCTCCGATGCCGCCGAGCGTGCCGATGAGATTGCTTGCTTCGACCGGGAAGAGGATCGTCTTGGCATTCGGCGATGTGGCGAACTTGCCGACCGCCTCGGTGTATTTCTGCGCGACGAAGTAGTTGATTGCCTGCGCACCGGATTCGGCAATCGCGTGGCTGACCATTTCAGTCGCACGCGCTTCCGCTTCGGCTTCACGTTCGCGCGCCTCGGCATCGCGGAAGGCAGATTCACGACGCCCTTCCGCCGCGAGAATTTGCGACTGCTTCAACCCTTCCGCGCGCAGAATTTGCGAGGCGCGTTCGCCCTCTGCCTCAAGGATTTCGGCACGCTTCAGGCGCTCCGCCTTCATTTGGCGCGCCATCGCTTCGGATATGTCCAGCGGGGGGCGAATGTCCTTGATTTCGACACGCGTGATCTTGACGCCCCAGGGCGAGGTCGCATGATCGACCACCGAAAGCAGCCGGGCATTGATCTCGTCACGCTTGGACAGCGTCTCGTCGAGATCCATCGAACCCATCACCGTACGCAGGTTCGTGGTCGTGAGCGCCATGATCGAAGCGTAGAGATTATGTACTTCGTATGCCGCCTTGCCTGCGTCGAGCACCTGGAAGAACACCACCGCATCGACACCGACCATCGCGTTGTCCTTGGTGATGATTTCCTGGCCGGGGATGTCGAGCACCTGCTCCATCACGTTCACCTTTTGCCCGACCCGGTCGATGAAAGGGATAATGAGGTGCAGACCGGGCTGAGCAGCGAGCGTGAACTTGCCGAGCCTCTCGATCGTGTAAACGTAACCCTGCCGGACAACCCGCACGCCCATCAGCAGGAAAATCACGACAACGAAGACAAGCGCTACTAGAAACCCACCCATCGGGCCCTCCCAAGAAAAATCAAGGCCGCGGTGCGACCAACCGATGGTAGCCGGGCATTGCAGTTCCGGAAACCACTATTCAGTAAAATCGGTCATGGGCCAAAATGCTTGCAAATTTATGGAAATTTCCCTGTACCTCTGAAAAACGCCTGTCGGAGGGAAGGATAGATAGTGGCCAGTTTTGTCCTGATACATGGTGCCTTCCATGGCGGTTGGTGCTTCGACCCAGTAGTGGAAATCCTGCGAGAACAGGGTCACGAGGTCGTTGCGCCGGATCTGCCCGGAATGGGCGGTGACGAGCAGGCCTTGCGAGAGGCCAGCCTGGACGCATGGGCCGATTTTACCGCGGATCTCTGCCGTGATCTCCGTTCGCGGGCTGATGGGCCCGTGATTCTGGCCGGGCACAGCCGCGGCGGCCTCGTCATCAGCGCAACTGCGGAAAAATATCCCGACGCCATGTCCGGTCTCGTCTATATCGCCGCCCTGATGTGTCCCGACGAGAACGGCCTTGAGGCATTTCACGCAGCGGCACCGGGGCATGACGATATACTGGCTGCAATGCAGCCGGAGGCCAATGGCGCCGGACTTGCCTTTGCACCCGACTTCGCGCCTGAAGCCTTCTACCACAGGAGTCCGGCCAATCTTGCTGAGGCAGCAGTCAGCAAGCTGGTCACGGAACCTGCGGCCACGCTGGCATCGAACGTTCCCGTAACGGCAGATCGCTGGGGACGTATTCCGCGGACCTATATCGAATGTACGGACGACAGGACGCTCGACATCGCATTTCAGCGCGCGATGATCGGGCTGTCACCGGGCACACAGGTCGTCACTCTGGATGCCGATCACAGCCCCTTTTATTCCGCAACCGAAGAGCTGGCGGAAGCGCTGCTATCGCTGGCCTAAAGCCACACTAGCGGCGGGAAAGAGCGGCTTCGCTTTCCTGCATCAGTTGCGCGATAATATCCGCGACGGGTTCTTCCTTGCTCACCATGCCGACCGACTGGCCCGCCATGAGCGAGCCATTCTCGACATCGCCGTCGATCACCGCCCGTCGCAGCGCTCCGGCCCAATAGTGCTCAATCTCCAGCTGCGCCTCACCCATTTCCACTTTGCCGCTGTCGAGCAATTGGGCAACTTCGCGTTGCTTGGCAGTGAAAAGCTCCGTCCCGCTGTTCTTGAGCGCCCTTACGGGGATCACGGGCAAGCGCGGATCGACCTGGACACTTGCCACTGCGTCGCGGGCATTGGCGCGAAAAAATGCCTTCTTGAAATCGGGATGGGCAATCGATTCCGTCGCGCAGGCGAAGCGAGTGCCCAGTTGCACACCGGCAGCCCCCATTTCGAGATAGCCGGCCATCGCCTCACCCCGTCCGATACCGCCGGCCACGAACACGATATAGTCTTCCGCCAAAGCAGGGAGAAATTCCTGCGCCAGCACACTGGTCGCAACCGGGCCGATGTGCCCCCCTGCTTCCATCCCTTCGATGACCAACGCATCGCCGCCGGACCGAAGCAATTTCTTCGCCAGCGCCAGCGTCGGCGCGAACACGATCACTTTCGCGCCAAAGGCCTTGATCGCTTCCACACTGCCCTTGGGCGGAATACCGCCTGCCAGCACGACATGGCCAACGGCATGCCTTGCACAAACGTCGATCAGATCGAACAGTTGCGGGTGCATGGTAATGAGATTCACACCGAAGGGCTTGTCCGTCAGCGCTTTCGTTCCGGCGATTTCCGCATCCAGCAGTTCCGGCGTCATCGCCCCACAGGCAATGACCCCGAAGCCCCCGGCATTGGAAATTGCCGAGACGAGATTGCGTTCCGAGACCCAACTCATCGCGCCGCAAAGGATCGCATGTTCGCTGCCGAGGAATTCGGCGCCACGGCGCATCAGGGTGGAAGTCTTGGGATGGACGCTCATCGGGGCTCCGGTGCTTGGCAATTTTCAGGGCAGGACGCCTTAGATGCCCATCTGCCGCCCGACAAGCAACGACCGCGCCATGATGACGCTTTTCTGCGGGCGTACACGCGGCGGTAAAGAATCCTCTTTAACAACCCCAAGGCACATAGCCCGCTTCATTTAATCGCAAAACTCGATGATAGTGAAATACATAATCGGTTTAGACGATTTTTGTTTGAAGGGTAGTGTCTCAGGCAGGGCTCAACTGGATCGTTTGATCCTGCCGATCGAGCGAAGGAGGAGATGTTATGAACGCCGAAAGCAAATGCCCGGTCATGCACGGGGCAGCCACATCCATGAGCACGTCGAACATGGAATGGTGGCCCAATGCGCTGAACTTCGACATTCTGCACCAGCACGATGCCAAGACCAATCCGATGGGGCCGGACTTCAACTATCGTGAAGAGGTCAAGACACTCGATTTCGAGGCGCTCCGGAAAGACATGGTCGACCTCATGACCGACAGCCAGGAATGGTGGCCAGCTGACTGGGGGCACTATGGCGGCTTGATGATCCGCATGTCCTGGCACGCCGCGGGTTCCTATCGCGTGGCCGATGGCCGCGGTGGCGGCGGCACTGGCAACCAGCGTTTCGCTCCGCTCAATTCCTGGCCCGATAACGTCAGCCTGGACAAGGCCCGCCGTCTCCTGTGGCCGATCAAGAAGAAATACGGCAACAAGGTCAGCTGGGCGGATCTCATCATCATGGCCGGCACGATCGCCTACGAAACCATGGGCCTCAAGACCTTTGGCTTCGGCTTTGGCCGCGAGGACATCTGGCATCCCGAAATCGACACCTACTGGGGGTCGGAAAAGGAATGGCTGGGCAAGGACCGCTACACCGACAGCAATGATGAGGGCTCGCTGGAGAACCCCCTGGCCGCGGTGCAAATGGGCCTGATCTACGTCAATCCCGAAGGGGTCGACGGCAAGTCCGATCCGCTGAAGACGGCGGAGGCCGTGCGCGTGACTTTCGAACGCATGGCCATGAACGACGAGGAGACGGTTGCCCTGACCGCTGGCGGTCACACGGTCGGCAAGTGCCACGGGAACGGCAACGCCGAACTGCTCGGCCCCGATCCCGAAGGCGCCCCGGTGGAAAACCAGGGCTTCGGCTGGAAGAACCCCAACGGCAAGGGCCTGGGGCGCGATACCATCACCAGCGGGATCGAAGGCGCCTGGACGACCCACCCCACCGTATTCGACAACGGCTATTTCTATCTGCTTTTCAATTACGATTGGGAGCTGAAGAAAAGCCCTGCCGGGGCCAATCAGTGGGAACCGATCAACATCAAGGAGGAAGACAAGCCCGTTGATGTCGAAGATCCGTCGATCCGCTACAATCCGATCATGACCGATGCCGATATGGCGATGGTCAAGGATCCGATCTATCGGAAGATCTCGGAGCGGTTCTATAGCGACCCGGAATATTTCCGCGAAGTCTTCGCGAGAGCCTGGTTCAAGCTGACCCACCGCGACATGGGGCCGAAGGCCCGCTACATCGGGCCCGACGTTCCGGCAGAGGATCTGCTCTGGCAGGATCCGGTTCCGGCAGGCAATGCCTCGTATGATGTCGATGCAGTCAAGGCCAAGATCGCCGCCAGCGGACTCTCCATCGCGGAGATGGTCTCTACCGCATGGGACAGCGCACGGACCTATCGGCAATCGGACATGCGGGGCGGCGCCAACGGTGCACGTATCCGGCTCGCCCCGATGAAGGATTGGGAGGGTAACGAACCCGAACGCCTTGCCAAAGTACTGTCCGTACTCGAACCGATCGCGGCGGCGGCCGGTGCCAGCGTAGCGGACGTTCTCGTGCTGGCCGGCAACGTCGGTGTCGAACAGGCGGCCAAGGCTGCGGGCTTCGATGTGACCGTACCTTTCGCGCCAGGCCGGGGCGACGCCACGGACGAGCAAACCGACGCCGAAAGCTTCGAGCCGCTGGAGCCGATCCACGACGGTTACCGCAACTGGCTGAAGAAGGATTACGTCGTCAGCCCGGCCGAGCTGATGCTCGACCGCACCCAGCTGATGGGTCTGACCGCACCGGAAATGACTGTTCTGGTCGGTGGCATGCGGGTCCTCGGCGCCAACCATGGCGGTACTGCACATGGCGTGTTCACCGACCGGAAGGGGGCATTGACGACGGACTTCTTCGTCAATCTCACCGATATGGCGAACGTCTGGCAACCGTCAGGCAGCGGGCTTTACGAGATCCGGGATCGCAAGACCGGCGCAGTCAAATGGACTGCAACCGAGCTTGATCTCACTTTCGGGTCGAACTCGATCTTGCGGGCCTATGCCGAGGTCTATGCCCAGGACGACAACAAGGAGAAGTTCGTGAAGGACTTCATCGCCGCCTGGACCAAGGTCATGAACGCCGACCGTTTCGACCTCGACTGAAACCCGGCGAATTAAGCCGCGAACGAAAAGGCCTCCCCCTGCACTGGCAGGGGGAGGCCTTGCTATCTATCGGTCAGGCATGAGCCCCGGAGGTTTCACCCTTGTTCCATGTGATAATTCGAAGGGCCGAAATAGGCGTCCATCCTGCGGATGAGGCCGTCATCACCAAATTCCATCACGTCGAGCGTTTCGACCCGCATCACCGTTTCGTGATTGTGAGTGCGCACGATCAGGGCCCCGGCGGCGAGATGACCAGCGATGCGCACCGCGCCTTCCAGCTTCATTTCCATGCCGCCTCCCATCGAGTCGAAGGCGGATTGGTACCAGGCACGGATGTTTTCCCGCCCCTCTACCGCTGGTGACGTAACCGGATCGCGAACCACCGCGTCTTCGGCATAAAGAGCCGCGATCCCATCGGTATCGCCCACCGTAAACAGTGCTGCGTAGCGTTCGAACACGCGACGGATGTGGTCCGCAGAGGGGCCGCCAACCTGTTCCTTGAGCTGCTGGCGCGCACTATCGGGAAGTTCAGTCATGCTCTCTCTCCACTTCTGATCCGCCCGTATCGGGTCAGATATACCCCCGGCGTACGTCCGTTTCAGCCTGCGTCGGTTGCGTCCAGCCCATAGGCGGTGTGCAACACGCGAACGGCCAGTTCCGTTTCATCGGCGTCGATCAGCACCGACACCTTGATCTCGCTGGTCGAGATAGCCTGGATGTTGATGCGACGATCGGCCAGAGTCTTGAACATCGTCGCTGCGATGCCCGCATGACTGCGCATACCAACGCCGACGACACTGATCTTGGTCACCTTGCTGTCGGTGATCATGCGATAGAAACCGATGGTTTCCTTCTGCTCTTCGAGCAAGGCCTGCGTCCGGTCGAGATCGGCCTGCGTGACCGTGAAAGTCACATCCGTCTCGCCCTTATCCTTGGCGACGTTCTGGATAATCATGTCGACATTGATGTTGGCTGCGGCCAGCGGACCGAAAATGCTCGCCACCGCGCCGGGCCGGTCGGCCACACGTGTAAGAGTAACCTTCGCCTCGTTCTTGTCGGCGGCGATGCCGGTGATCAGCTGGTGCTCCATTTCAAGTCCTTCCAGTTCCTCGTCGCTCACGATCATCGTGCCCGGCAGGTCGTCTGCCAGCGGGGCATCATCGTCGACAAAGGATGACAAAACCTGCACCCGCACGCCTTCCTTCATCGCGAGGCTGACGGAGCGCGTCTGCAGAACCTTTGAGCCGACCGAGGCCAGCTCCAACATTTCCTCGTACGTAACGCTGGGCAGCTTCCGCGCCTTGGCGACGATGCGAGGATCGGTGGTGTAAACCCCGTCCACGTCGGTGTAGATGTCGCACCGGTCGGCCTTCACTGCCGCCGCGACGGCAACTGCCGACGTATCCGACCCGCCGCGACCCAGCGTCGTCACCCGTCCAGCGGGATCCAGACCCTGGAACCCCGGGATCACCGCGATTTCGCCTGCCTGCATCGAAGCCACCAGCGCATCGGAATCGATATCCTCGATCCGCGCCTTCGCATGGGCATCGTCCGTCTTGATCGGCAACTGCCACCCAAGCCAGCTGCGGGCCTTGCAGCCCATCGCCTGCAGGGTCAGCGCCAGAAGGCCCGACGTGACCTGTTCGCCCGCAGCGACGACCACGTCGTATTCAGCCGGATCGTAAAGAGCGTTGGCTTCACGGCAGAAACCGACCAGACGATCCGTTTCCCCGGCCATCGCCGAAACGACCACTGCCACTTCATGCCCGGCCGCCTGCTGGCGGCGAACGATGTTGGCGACACGGCGGATCCGCTCTGTCCCCGCCATCGAAGTACCGCCGAATTTCATTACAATGCGAGCCAAGCTCAAAGCTCCTGCTGCTGGAATCAGGTTCGGCGCGCTGTTAGGGGTGTGGCATGACGATTGCAACTCCCGGCACAAATGCCGACCTCGCAGACCAGGCAACTATTCGCCCCGAAGAAGCCGCCCACTTCGGGCGGCTGGCTGCCGACTGGTGGGACCCGGATGGGTCTTCCGCCATGCTCCACAAGCTCAATCCCGTTCGGCTTGCCTTCCTGCGCGATGCAGTGAACGCCCACTGGGGGAAAGACCCGCAATCGCTGAAACCGCTGGCTGGCAAATCCGCACTCGACGTCGGCTGCGGCGCAGGCCTGCTGGCGGAACCGCTCGCTCGGCTGGGGGCAAGCGTCACAGGGGTGGATGCAGCAGCGGAAAACATCGCCGCCGCCCGCGAACATGCCGCAGGGTCGGGCCTTGCCATCGACTATCGCGACGGCGAGTTGGAAGCGCTGGGTCTCGGGGCATTCGATCTCGTCACCGCGATGGAAGTGGTCGAACATGTCGCAGACAAGCAGGCCTTCATCCACGGACTGGCCCGTCACCTTGCGCCCGGTGGCCTGATGCTGCTCTCCAGCCCCAACCGCACACCGCAATCACGCCTGCTGATGGTACAACTGGCCGAAGGGCTCGGTGCAATTCCCAAGGGCACGCACAACTGGGACGATTTCATCACACCGCCAGAATTGCATGATTTACTGGCCGATGCCGGGCTGAAAATGGGCGATCCGTGCGGAATCGCCTATTCACCTGCGAAAGGCCTGCACCTGTCGAACAATCTCGCGCTCAACTTTATCGTAACCGCACGCCAGGCCTAGACCCGGCGTTCTTCCGGATCGTCATCCGCAGGCAGTTCAGGGTCCAGCGCTGCGATCATCGGCGTAGTGCGGGGTAGTATCTGGAAGGAATGCTGCTCCTCGCCCGGGACCGGCAGAGCCACGAACTGACGCCAGATACCAAATGCGAAAGCCAGCGCCGCGACTGCTCCGATGAACAGGTAGAGCCCACCCGGACCGGCGACAGTCATCGCAAGGGCGCTGGCAAGCGGCCCCACGGCCGCCCCCGCCGAATATGTCAGGATCAGTCCCCCGGTCGCGCCGGTGCGTTCATTCGCGGCAAGGTGATCGTTCGTATGGGCCACGCACAAGGGATAGAGCGCAAAGGCAAAGCCGCCGAACAGCACGCCAAGAAACGTGAAAATGCCCGGATCAGTCACGAGGGTCATCGCCCCGCATATCAAGGCAGTCAGAGCGAAGCAGATGACGATAACCATGCGCCGGTCGAACCGGTCCGACAGCCGACCCAGCGGCCATTGCAGAATTACGCCTCCGGCAATCACGCTGGCGATCAGGCTGGCAATCGCGAGATTGGACATGCCTATGCGCTGCGCATGAATGGCTGCCATCGCATAAAATGCCCCCAGCATGAGCCCGGTAGCCATTGCGCCGACAAGGCCCAATGGCGAGGCCGCATATAACCGGCGAAGCGCGAACGGCTGCTGATCCTCCGTCGCGGGCGCGACCATGCGTGTCAGCGCGACCGGAATCACGGTAAGCGACAGGATCAGCGAGGCGATGACGAAAGGCAGCCTGGGATTGCCCATTTCCACGCTGAGCAATAGCTGGCTGAGCGCCTGCCCGCCGTACAGCGCCATCATATAGAAAGCGAGAGTGCCCCCCCGGCGTTCCGTTTCCGCCTGATCGTTGAGCCAGCTTTCCAGGCACACGAATACGCCGGCGACACAGAAGCCATCGACGAAGCGGAGCACGATCCACAAGGGAATCGCCTGAACGATCGAATAGGCAAGTGCGCTGGCGGAGAACAGCGAAACGAAGACGGCAAAGGCCCGGATATGCCCAACACGGCCCACCAGCCGCAAAATGACGACGGAACCCACCGTGAGGCCGACGAAATAGCTGGTGCCGACCAGGCCGATCAGCGGTGTCGCATAACCAGCGTGATCGAGCCGGACGCCCAGCACCGCAGGCAGGGCCCCGCTGCCGGACATGAACATGAATATGGCGACGAGTAAGGTAACAACGGGAAACAAAGCACGCATCAATCGGTTCAGCGCCGCAAGGCGCCTGCTACTCCTTTCACTATGGATATGCCGGAATTGGCTGCCCGGCATTTAGACCAGTTTGCCGCAAGCAACTCAAGGGCACCCTGGCAAAAGCGTGTGTAATCAGTGCGTTTACCCTTACGATGCGCTGTTTTCAGAGATTGCGTTGCAATGCAGCAAAGAATTAACTCTCATCCCGTTATGGAGATTCCACACTCCCAGAGGATGGAAGAATGACAGCCAACACTGCCCCATCGGTCACATACACGCCTGCGAGCTTTGGAGATCTCGAAACGCTGCGTGCTGCGAAGGAGGCCGCCGACCGTGCCGAACGGCGTCTGCGCGAAGCAATCGACGTCCTGCCCGAAGGCATCGTGTTTCTCGACCCCGAAGGACGCTACATCCTCTGGAACCAGAAGTACGCGGAAATATACGCAAAATCCGCGGATCTGCTGGAACCTGGCGCCAGACTGGCGGATACCCTGCGGATTGGCGTGGAACGCGGCGACTATCCCGAAGCGGCGGGATGCGAGGAAGAATGGCTTTCCCATCGTCTTTCGCTGATGGAAAACCCCGGCGTGCGCCACGAACAGCGGCTGTCCAACGGGCGCTGCATCATGATCGAGGAGCGCAAGACTCACGACGGCGGCACCATCGGGCTGAGAGTGGACATAACCGACCTCAAGGATCGCGAGGAATCCTTCCGCCTGCTCTTCGAAGGCAATCCCGTTCCGCTGCTGGTCTATGATCCCCGGCGCGAGTGCATCCAGGCCGCGAATGACGCCGCGCTCGAACATTTCGGTTATGCGAAGGACGAAATGGAAGGCCTGCCTGCCAGTCGCCTGTTCGCGGACGACGAATGGCAGGAAGCACGGACGGTCCTGGCGACGAACTGTTCCGAGAAAGATCGTTTCTGGCGGCAGCGCAACAAGGAGGGTAGCCGTCTGGAATCCGTCCTGTTCACGCGGCAATCCGTGCTTTCAGGCGAAAAGGCGACGATAATTTCCGTGTTCGACGTGACGGAGCGTCGCCGCGTGGAAGCCCGCATGGCCCATATGGCCCGGCATGACGAATTGACCGGACTGGCCAACCGAGCCCATTGCCGGGAACGGCTCTATGACCTGCTCGTGCAGGAAGAGAAACCGGAAGATCTCACGATCTCCCTGGTCGATCTGGACCACTTCAAGGCCGTCAACGATACTTATGGCCACCTGGTCGGCGACGCCCTCCTCGCCGAGGCGGCCCGACGCATGATGGCCCAGATCCCGAAGCGGGCCCTGCTTTGCCGGATCGGAGGAGATGAATTCGCCATCATCTTCCGCAACGCCAGCCATGATCAGGTCGAACTGGTGGCCAAATCCATCATCACCGCGCTGTCGACCCCGTTCTTCATCGGGGATCATTCGCTGCATATCGGGGCCACCATCGGCAGCGCCAGTTCGATGCGCGACAGTGCCGATCCGGAAACCCTGCTGCGGTATGCCGATCTGGCCCTTTACGCTGCCAAGGCCACCAAGCGCGGCACCTATCGCCGCTTCGAACTGGCCATGGACACGGCCGCCCAGCAAAGGTCCAAGCTGGAAAACGATTTCCGGGACGCTGTGCAGAAAGGCACGCTGCAGGTTCACTACCAGCCGATGATCAATCTGTCCGGCGGAGAGCTGGAAGGATACGAAGCCTTGCTGAGATGGACCCATCCCGAATGGGGTGCCATTTCGCCGGAAGTGTTCATCCCGCTGGCGGAAGACCTCGGGCTGATCGAAAACCTCGGACAATTCGTCCTGCGCACAGCCTGCATGGAAGCGACCAAATGGGGCGATGACATCCTGCTGTCAGTCAATGTTTCCCCCCTGCAATTCCGTAGCGGCAACTTGCTCAATTCCGTCCTGCAGGCCCTGTCCGGTTCAGGCCTCAGGGCCGAGCGGCTCGAACTGGAGATCACCGAAGCCGTCCTCATGGACCGCAACCCGCAAACGCTCTCGGTCATCCGAAGCCTGCGCATGCTGGGGGTCGGGCTGTCGATGGACGATTTCGGCACGGGATACAGTTCCTTGCGCTACCTGCTCAGCTACCCCTTCACCAAGATCAAGATCGACAAGTCCTTTATCATGAGCCTCGATGAAGAGAGCAACTCCCGCGCAGTCATCCGGGCAGTGATCGGTCTCGGCAGCAGTCTCGGCATGAAAGTGACCGCCGAAGGGATCGAGCACGAGGCGATCCGCGATTATCTGAGAGACGAAGGCTGCGCGCAGGGTCAGGGCTATCTCTTCGGCGAAGCCCGGCCTGCCCACGAACTCGAAACGAAGATCGAACAGCGGCGTATTGCCTAGCACATCCGCCCCCCCGGCCTTGCGCCCCGCTCAGGGCGCGCAGGGCCGGAGACGCCTCCATCAGCACACATCGATCCTGCCGCTCGCATGGGGATGCCACCGGAACAGTGCCCTTCCCGGTCGATGCGCCCTGCCGGAATCGGCGAGGAAGCCGAGACGTTCAAGCAGCGCCCGTGACCGGACGTTGCCTGGCAGGCATTCCGCCAGGATGAGCCGGTCCGGATAACGCAGGGCCAGCATGGCTACGACCGCACGAACGGCCTCGTCGGCAAGCCCCTGTCCCCGTGCCGCAGCGGCAAACCAGTAACCGATCTCCACCGCGCGCGCGCCTCTTGCGTGAATGCCGACCACGCCGTGCAGACGCGCCAGATCCTTGTCCCACACGCCAAGAAAGCGATTGTCCGGGTTCATCCCCGCAATCAGCGTTTCGGCTTCGGCCAATGTGAACGGTTCGGGCAGGAAATGGACCCGGGCAGTCACCGACGCGTCGGTTATCGCCGCCAGGGCCCCGGCATGATGCGGTTGCAAAGGGCTGATGCGACAGCGCGCGGTACGTATATCGTCGAAAGGATGAGTCATGATGGTCTCTTCAAGAGGCCGCCGTGACAAGTGACAATGCTGAAAAATGACAATGCGCACCGAACACGGCGGCATTTGTCACGAATGATGACGACTTGCCGCTCCTTAAAAGGAACGCCAATAAAACGAGCGGAACGTGTTTACGGTGTCAGTCATCGCGGCACCCATTGGCACATTTGCAGGCGGCAGGCAATCGCCTGCACGCCGGGACAGCAGAAGCGTATCAACCCAGGGCAGCCGCCCATTCCGCTTCCTTGAAACCGACCAGCAGTCCGTCAGGATATTCGACCACCGGCCGTTTGATGGCAGACGTATGCTCGGCCATCAGCTTCACGGCCTTGTCTGCGTCGATCCCTTCCTTGTCCGCATCCGGTAGCTTGCGGAACGTCGTTCCCCGGCGATTGAGAATTTCTTCCCAGCCCTTTGCCCCAACCCAGGCCTCCAGCTTCCCAGCATCGGCACCTTCCTTCTTGTAGTCATGAAAGCGGTAACCGATTCCCTGCTCATCAAGCCATTTGCGCGCCTTTTTCACTGTGTCGCAATTGGGAATGCCGTAAAGGGTAATGCTCACCTGGTTCTCCTATCTCACCGTTCCGAGATGGGCGTCGGCAATCGCGACGGCAAGGGCATCCGCAGCGTCCGCCCCGGCAATCGCCGCCCCCGGCAACAGGATTTTCAGCATCGCCTGAACCTGCGCCTTTTCCGCAGCGCCCGTTCCCACCACTGATTTCTTCACGCTGCGTGGTGAATGTTCATGCACAAGCAGGGATGCACGCCCACAGGCGGCCAATACGGCCCCGCGCGCCTGGGCCAGCTTGAGTGTCGACTGCGGGTTCTTGTTGACGAAGACTTCCTCGACCGCAGCGCGATCTGGTTCGTACTGCCCGATCACCGCGTAAACCGCATCCAACAGATGCAGCAGGCGTTCGGGCAACGACGCCTTCGCATCGGTGGCCACCTGCCCATTGGCGATGTGCGACAGCCGCGCGCCCTCGCTGCGGATAATACCCCAGCCGGTGCAGGACAACGAAGGGTCGAGGCCGAGGATAATCATCGCCCCGGCCTAGCGGGATAGATCCCGCAGCGAAAGGGAAACGATCAGCGGTGGTGAGGCCGCGCGTGCATATCCGGCCGTTGCACGTTCCAGACCAGCCCGAGTTTTTCCAAGGCATAGATGACCCATGCGCTGGCATCGATTTCGTACCACCTGACACTGGTCGAAACACCGCGTGGGTGGGCGTGGTGGTTGTTGTGCCACCCCTCGCCCAGCGTGAGATAGCCGAGAAACAGGTTGTTGCGCGCTTGGTCCAGATCCTTGAAGTTCTGATAGCCATAACGGTGGCCGAAGCTGTTGACTGCCGCGATCATGTGAAGCGCCAGCGCCAGGCGGAGAAAGCCTGCGACCATGATCGTGCCCAGTACGGCGCCCGGTCCACCGAACGCCAGACCCCACAGCCCCGGCGCGATGACGGCCGACACCGCGAACCAGAAGTAGCGCGTCTTGTGCGCCCATTCGATCACCGGATCGCCGACGATCCCTTTTCCGTACATGTCGGGATTGGTGGTCGCTTCGCCGTAAGCCCAGCCGAGATGGGCATGCTTGAGACCTTTCCGCCCCGCAAGCGGGCGGCCATAATCATCCACATAGGGGCTGTGGATGTCACCGGGCTGATCCGACAGCGTATGGTGGCGGCGATGGTCCATGCACCAGCGCTTGAGCGATCCGTACACACCCATTTGTGCCAGGGCCCCGAACGCATAGCGCATCGGCTTCGACGTCTCGAACGCCTTGTGCGTGAAATAGCGGTGATAGCCGATCGACATGCCCAGAATATTGAGCACGTAGAAGAACGCGAATCCGGACCACTCGACCCAGCTTGTCGGCTGAAGCACGATATAAGCAAGCGCGGCCAATGCCCCCCCTTGCTTGATCGCCGCATAGACGAGGTGTTCACGCCGCCGCTCCGCCGCTTCGGGCCCGCCGAAACGGACCGCGGAACGCCAACGCTCGATAATCAGGTCTTCGTAGGTTTTCCCACGTGCCGGACGGGCGACGACATCCGCGTCCCTGCCGGGAACGAGCGGCACATCCGCACGCCCAACCGCGTCCTGCACGGGATCATCAATCAGCTTCGTTTCCATTGCCTGCACCCCCAAGAGCCGGGTCAAGCAATAAAGCTACACGAAATATTAACTATGGTAAAAGGCTAAAACCCTAAGGTGTAATAGTTAACGAGCCGAGCCCTCCGGTGTGCGCGCAAGCCCTGGCCAGGCAGGTCAGGCCCAACAGCAATTGCGCCGGAAAGGCAGAAGCCCCCGGCGCAATTGCAATTCAGCGTTAAAATATCGGCGCAAACCGGCCTACGTCAGCCCCGGCCATCCAGCCGGGCACGTATCCGCGATGCAGGCTTAGCCCAGATTCGCCATCACTTCGTCAGAGACATCGTAATTGCCCCACACGGTCTGCACATCGTCATCGTCGTCGAGCGCATCGATCAGCTTGAACAGGGTCTGCGCCTCTTTTTCAGCGACATCGACTGTCAGATTCGGTTTCCAAGCCAGCTTCACACTCTCAGCCTCGCCCAGCGCCTTTTCCAACGCGCTGGCGACTTCGTGAAGAGCTTCCATCTCGGTCCAGATCGTGTGGCCGTCTTCCGTGCTTTCCACATCGTCGGCCCCGGCTTCGATGGCCGCTTCGAGGACTTTCTCCTCATCCCCTGCGCTGACGGGATATTCGATCAGTCCCTTACGCTCGAAACCGTGACTCACCGCCCCGGATGCCCCGAGATTACCACCGTTCTTGGAAAAGGCCGTACGAACATTGGTAGCCGTGCGATTGCGGTTGTCCGTCAGTGCCTCGACAATCAGAGCGACGCCGCCCGGTCCGTATCCTTCGTAGCGCACTTCTTCGTAATCGTCGCCTTCGTTGGCAGACGCCTTGTCGATTGCGCGCTGGATATTGTCCTTGGGCATCGATTGCGCCTTGGCATTGTTGACTGCCAGGCGCAGGCGCGGATTCATATCCGGATCGGGTGCCCCCATTTTCGCCGCAACGGTGATTTCGCGGCTGAGCTTGGAAAACATGGCCGAGCGCTTTTTATCCTGCGCGCCCTTGCGATGCATGATGTTCTTGAATTTGGAATGGCCTGCCATGGCTCTCGTCTTTGTCTCTAGCTTTGGAAAATCGATGGGCGCCCTTACACCGGGCAGGCGCATGAGGGCAACCGCCGCCGCGAGAGCGCACGAATCGACTTCGTTGCCCGGCGCGATTTACACGATGACGGCGGTCCCGCTGGCGCTGACCATCAGCATCGAACCGTTCTGGCCCAGCACTTCATAATCGAGATCGACCCCGATTACGGCATTGCCACCCATCTCAGCCGTTCTCATGCGCATTTCACCAATCGCCTGCTCCCTCGCCCGCGCAAGGACATCCTCATACTTGCCCGAACGCCCACCGACGATGTCGGTTATCGAAGCGAAGAGATCGCGAAAGAGATTGGCGCCGACGATCACCTCACCCGTCACAATACCGAGATATTGCCTGACCGGCCGCCCTTCGACCGATGGGGTCGTGGTCACGATCAGTTCGCTTCCGTTCCTGTCCCAGGGATTGGCCATTGCAAGCTGCTCCGTTTCGTCTGGGGGACAGGGCTATCTCCCCGTCCCCGGGAGGTGGGCAAGATCAGCCGAGGCCGAGCGCTGACTTGTAGGTATCGAGGATCGCTTCCATTTCAGCCCGGTCATCGGGCTTCATCTTCCGCAACCGGACGATCTGACGCATGATCTTGACATCATAGCCAACGGCCTTCGCCTCGGCATAGACGTCGCGGATATCGTCAGCGATGCCTTTCTTTTCTTCTTCGAGGCGTTCGACGCGCTCGATCAGGAGGCGCAGGCGGTCATCGGTGGCTTCGGCCATCGGGAAATGCTCCGGTCAGTTGAGAATCACGAGATCAGGCTGATAGCGATGCCAGCGCCACTGGTGAAGGCGGTGTCGCGCCTTATCCCATATCCACGTTCTTCTTCAGGCTTTCCTCCATCCGCGCGACCTGTTCCGGGCTTGCCTCGCTCTGGTATCTGTCCTTCCATTCTCCGGCCGGCATGCCGTGGATCACTGCGCGAGCCGTTGCCTTGTCCAGCCCCGCTCCCGCTTCGTTGATCCAGTCGGCCAGGCAATTGCGGCAAAATCCGGCCAGCCCCATCAGGTCGATATTCTGCGCATCGTGGCGCATACGCAAATGCCGCACCAAGTGCCGGAAGGCAGTGGCGGCCACGTCATCGGGCAGCTGGTCCAGCGGGTCGATTTTATTCGTCATAATTTTATACCTATTCCTCTCTGTCCTTGAGTTGCCGCAAAGCTGTGCCATAGCGCACGGCCATGGCAAAACTCGAACCACGCGGCCGCAAGGTCAAGATTCTCGCAACGGTCGGTCCGGCCAGCCGCGAGCCCGAAATGCTCCGCAAGCTGTTGCTCGCCGGGGCTGACGCCTTTCGTATCAACATGAGCCACGGCGATCAGGCGACTCATGCGGAAACGATTGCCGCTATCCGCGCGCTGGAAAAGGAATTTCATCGGCCGATCGCAATCCTGTGCGACCTGCAAGGCCCCAAGCTACGCGTCGGAACATTCAAGGACGGGCAGGCGGTAATCCGTCACAGCGCCCATTTCACGCTCGACCGCAATCCCGAACCCGGCGATGAGAATCGCGTCTGCCTGCCGCACCCGGAATTGTTCGAGTTGCTCGACAAGGGGCAACGGCTGCTGATCAATGACGGCAAGATCCGTCTGCGCGTCATCAGGGCCGATTCCGATGCGATCCTCTGTTCGGCGGAAGTCGGCGGCGTGATTTCCGACCGCAAGGGCGTGAACATTCCCGACGCGGAAGTGCCAATCCCTGCCTTGACGGAAAAGGACCGCAAAGACCTGGCCTTTGCAGTCCAACATCGTGCGGACTGCATCGCCCTGTCGTTTGTCCAGCGGCCGGAAGACCTTGCCGAAGCGAGGCGGTTGATGGGTGGCTACGGCGCGCTCTGCGCCAAGATCGAAAAGCCTCAGGCGGTGCAGCGTCTTTCCGAGATCATCGAATTGTCGGACGCCGTGATGGTGGCCCGCGGCGATCTGGGCGTAGAACTAAACCCGGAAGAAGTGCCTCCGCTGCAAAAGCGGATCGTCAATGCCGCGCGCACGCAAGGCAAACCGGTGATCGTGGCAACGCAAATGCTCGAATCGATGATCGAAAGCCCTGCCCCGACACGCGCCGAAGTCTCCGACGTGGCCAACGCCGTCTATGACGGAGCCGACGCCGTGATGCTTTCGGCTGAAACCGCGGCAGGCAGCTGGCCGGAGGAAGCCGTTGCGATCATGCATCGTATCGCCAGCGAAGTGGAACGCGATCCTGGCTACAAGGCCCGCGTGCATTTCCTTGAAACGATGCCCGATCCCACCACTGCCGACGCTCTCAGCCATGCCTGCATGACGATTGCGGAAAACATGCCCATTACCGCAGTGGTCGTGTTTACCGGTTCGGGTTCGACCGCCCGCCGTGTGGCCCGCGAACGCCCCGGCGTGCCCGTCCTCGTGCTGACACCCTCGATCGAGACCGCACGGCGCATGTGTCTCGTCTGGGGCGCACAGGCCGTACCCACGCGCGATATCGGCAGTTTCGAGGAAATGATCGCCAAGGGCAAACGCATGGCCTTACGTCATGGGTTCGGCAAGGCCGGGTCGAAACTGATTGCTCTGGCCGGCGTGCCTTTCGGCACACCGGGATCGACCAACCTGCTGCATATCGTCACCCTTTCGGGCCACGAACTGGACCGGAAAAAGGCTTGATCAGCCCGCCGCCCGTTCCAACCGGGCGCGGGCTTCGCTCTCCCCTATAAGCGGCAGCAAAGCCGCCATGTCGGGCCCGTGATCGCGCCCCGTAAGTGCCTGACGGAGCGGCAGGAACAAGGCCTTGCCCTTGCGCCCCGTTGCCTCTTTCAGGGCGCCGGTCAAACTGCGCCACGGATCTTCGCTCCATGCGAGCGACTGCGCCGCCTGTCCGAGATAGACTTGCGTTTCGGCGTCGAAATCGGGCTGAGCAATCGGACCGGTTACTACCTCCCACCAGTCTGCCGCTTCAGCAACGTGGGCCAGGTTGGGACGGATGGCTTCCCAACCCGCTTCGTCCATCCCCGAGGGAAGGCGGCCTTTCACTTTGGCAAATGGCAGTTGGTGGACCACTGCGGCATTCAACCGTTCCAGCTCCGCCTCGTCGAAACGAGCCGGGGCCCGTCCGAATGTCAAAAGATCGAAGCCCGCAATCAACAGCGTGGGATCGACGACAGGTTCGACCGGCTGCGACGTGCCCAGCCGCGCCAGCAGTGCAACGAGTGCTTCCGGTTCGATACCCTGTTCGCGCAATGCATGCGCACCGAGGGCACCGAGGCGTTTCGACAACTTCCCTTCACTACCGACCAGCAACGCTTCATGCGCGAAGCGGGGAGGTTTCGCCTGAAGCGCCGTAAACATCTGGATTTGCACGGCAGTGTTCGAGACGTGATCTTCGCCGCGGAGGACATCCGTCACACCCATTTCGACATCGTCGACTGCACTCGGCAACATGTAGAGCCATGAGCCGTCGGCCCGGCGGATGACCGGATCGGACAGTTGCGCCGCATCGAATTGCTGCGGGCCGCGAATGCCGTCCTCCCAGGTGATCGGTTCTTCCCGGTCCAGTTTGAAGCGCCAGTGCGGGGCGACGCCTTCTGCGGCTTTCTCTGCATGGTCCGCTTCCGTCAGAGCCAGGGCGGAACGATCGTAAATTGGCGGCAACCCCCGCCCGAGGAGGATCTTGCGTTTGAGGTCCAGTTCCTGCGCGGTTTCATAACAGCGATAGATCCGCCCGGCGTCGGCCAATCTGGCGAATGCCGCCTCGTAATGCGTGAAACGTTGCGACTGCCGTTCTTCGCCGTCCGGCTCGATCCCCAGCCATGCGAGATCTTCGCGGATCGCATCGACGTATTCTTCGCGGCTGCGTTCGCTATCGGTATCGTCGATCCGCAGGAGGAAACGCCCGCCCTGCTTTTTCGCAAGCAACCAGTTGTGGAGCGCGGTACGAATATTGCCGACGTGGAGCCGCCCGGTGGGCGACGGAGCGAAACGGGTAATGACTGTCATGGCTCTGCCGTTAAAGCATCGTGTGAAAAAGTGGGATCCCGTTTTTCAAAAACGGCAATCACCCGTCATTTCGTCCAGGCACGGCTTCCCACCGTGCCGTGTAACGGCATCCTAGCCGCTGCGAAACTTGTGCGTGATCGGATAACGCCGGTCACGCCCGAAATTCCGCGCGCCCAGCTTCACTCCCGGCGGAGCCTGGCGCCGCTTGTATTCAGCAAGATGCAGCAGCCGTTCGATCCGCACCACCGTGTCCCGATCATGCCCTTCCGCGACAATCTGTTCCACGCTTTTTTCATGATCCACCAGACCCAGCAGAATGTCGTCCAGCACAGGATAGGGCGGCAGGGAATCCTCATCCTTCTGATCCGGCCGCAATTCGGCGCTGGGCGGTTTATCCAGGATATTCTGGGGAATCACCTCCCCGCCCGGCCCCATGCCGATCTTTGACTTGTGCTTGTTGCGCCAGTCGGAAACGGCAAACACCGTCATCTTGTAGGCATCCTTCAGCGGGTTATAGCCACCTGCCATATCGCCATAGATCGTGGCGTAGCCGACGCTCATCTCGCTCTTGTTGCCGGTGGTCATCAGCATCGGCCCGAACTTGTTCGACAATGCCATCAAAGTCACACCGCGAATGCGCGATTGAATGTTTTCTTCCGTAAGCCCCGCTTCCGTTTCGGCAAACTCGCCCGCCAGCATCGCGTCGAACCCATCCACCGCAGGTTGGATCGGGATAGTCGAATAACGGCAACCAAGCGCTTCGGCACAGGCCTTCGCATCGTCCAGGCTCGACTGGCTCGTATAGCGGCTGGGCAACATGACGCACCACACGCGGTCAGCCCCCAGGGCATCGACCGCAATGGCCGCGCAGGCCGCCGAATCGATCCCGCCCGACAGGCCGAGTACCACGCCGGGAAAGCCGTTCTTGTTGACGTAATCACGCAGGGAAAGGACCATCGCGCAATAGACATCCTCCGGATGGTCGGCGAGCGGTTCAATCGTTCCCCGGTCACAGTTCCAGCCGCGTGCGGTGCGGGTCCAGTTCGTGCGCGTTTCGCGCACTTCCCAGTCGGCCAGTTGGACAGCCAGCCGCCCATCTCCATTGACCACGAAGCTGGCACCGTCAAACACCAGTTCGTCCTGCCCGCCGACGCGATTGAGATAGGCGAGCGGCAAACCGGTATCCGCAGCCCGGCGTTTGGCCACGCCTTCGATCCGCAGGACATCCTTTTCGATTTCATACGGGCTGCCGTTGATGCAGACGAACAATCCTGCTCCGAAGTCGGCCAGATGACGGCATACGTCCGGATGCCAGATATCCTCGCAGATAGGCAGGCCGAGCATCGCACCGCGGAACAGCACCGGTTCCGGCAAGGGGCCGGGAGCGAACAGGCGCTTTTCATCGAATGTACCGTAATTCGGCAGTTCGTGCTTGAAACGCACGGCAGTGACCTTGCCGCCATCCAGCACTGCCACCCCATTGTGCAATGCGCCATCGCGTACGAACACGCTGCCCACCAGCATGCCGGGCCCACCGTCATTGGTGACTTGCGCCAACTGTTCCAGTTCGGCCTGCGCCCGTTCGATCAGCGACGGCTTGAGGATCAGATCCTCCGCCGGATAACCGATCAATTGCATTTCGGGGAAGGCGACAAGGTCAACCTTGCCGGCGCGAGCCCGCATGGCCAGCATTTCGCTGGCGTTGCCAGCAATGTCACCCACGGACTGGTTTACCTGGGCGAGCGTGATCGAGAGTGTATCGGTCATTCTGCTCGTCTAGGAGGCGCTGCCCCGGTGGGGAAGGAAAAAACGGGGCTCAGGCCATCATCCTGGCATTCCCATGCTTGCGGGTGCTGCCCATGCCGCTTGCAGTTTCGGTTTCACTTTCATAGAGAGGCTGTCTGTCATCTGGGGAGTAGCCAGCCGCCGACAGGCGGGCCTGCATGTCAACATACTTGGCCGAGAGGTCATGGCATACAGGGAGCGGGACACCGTTCGGGCGAGACCAATGGCGTTGCACCTCCGCCTGGCTGGGCGGGAGGGGCGATGTCATTGTCTTGTTGTTCGCCCGGCCCGGAGTATCATTTCATGGAAGCCCTGCTCACCTCCACAGCGGTGGTCGCGCTCGCCGAAATCGGCGACAAGACCCAATTGCTGGCCATCGTGCTGGCAACCCGGTTCAAGCGGCCTGTGCCCATCATCTTCGGCATCTTCGGCGCGACACTGGCCAATCACTTCCTCGCTGCACTGGTCGGTGCGCAGGCGGCATCGCTGATTGATGGCCAGTGGTTTCGCTATCTCGTGGCGATCTCTTTCATTCTCATGGCAGGCTGGACACTGATTCCCGACAAGCTGAAGGAAGACGAACAAAAGCCATCCCGCTTTGGCGCCTTCGTCACCACCCTGATCGCATTCTTCTTTATCGAGATGGGCGACAAGACGCAGATCGCAACCATCGCTCTGGGTGCGCAGTTCCACAGTGTGCTTGCGGTCATGACGGGAACCACCATCGGCATGATGATCGCAAACGTGCCTGCGGTGTTCCTTGGCAACGAACTGATCAAACGTGTCCCGCTGACCACGGTCAGAATCGTGACCGCATTGCTGTTCCTCGCCATCGGGCTGTGGCTGCTCCTGCAAACTGCCGGAATTATCTAGGATAAGCCAGGTCCCGGTATGTCCGGGGCGACATCGGTCGAGCCTAACAGAAACCCCGCCGAAAGCCATGCTTCCGGCGGGGTCTGCATATCAGCTATGAGCTGGCGAAAGTGACGGGAACCTTATTCCTCGCCGCTTTCCTCCACCGAACTGTCGCCATCCTTGACCAGATAATCGCCGGCATCCGCATCGAGACCGTGGGTTTCCCCCTCGACACTGGCGATCGGATCGTTGCCCATCGCCACTTCCGGCCCCTGAGCCAGTTCCGCCTCATGCTCTTGCGCGGCGGTTTCCGGCGCAATCAGCGATTCCTGCAGCTTGCGGTACTGCGCACGCAGTGCCGCATCGCGGCTGGAAGCAGCAACGCGAACGCGATTCATCGCCGCACCCGTACCTGCCGGAATCAGACGACCGACGATCACGTTCTCCTTGAGACCGATCAGGGAGTCGCGCTTGCCCTCGACCGCAGCCTGGGTCAGCACGCGAGTGGTCTCCTGGAACGATGCCGCCGAAATGAAGGAACGGGTCTGCAAGCTCGCCTTGGTAATACCAAGCAGCACGGGATTGCCCTGTGCCGGTGCCTGGTTCTTGTTGAGCTTGGCGTTGATCTCGTTCATTTCCTCCAGATCGACCTGCTCGCCCGGCAACAGCGTGGTGTCGCCACCATCGGTGATCTCAACCTTCTGCAGCATCTGGCGAACGATCACTTCGATGTGCTTGTCGTTGATCTTCACGCCCTGCAAGCGGTAGACTTCCTGGATTTCCGCGACGAGATATTCCGCCAGAGCAGCAACGCCGAGAACTTCCAGAATATCATGCGGATCAGGTGAGCCCGCGACCAGCTGGTCACCGCGCTTCACATAGTCGCCTTCCTGAACGTCGATCACCTTGGCCTTGGGGATCAGGTACTCGACCGGATCGCCTTCTTCCGGAATGATCGCGATCTTGCGCTTGGCCTTGTAATCGCGAACGAATTCCACCCGGCCGCTGATCTTGGCGATGATCGCATTGTCCTTCGGCTTGCGGGCCTCGAACAATTCGGCAACGCGCGGCAGACCACCGGTAATGTCGCGGGTCTTGGCGGCTTCGCGCGAAGCACGGGCAAGGATGTCACCTGCTTCGACCTGCTGCCCATCCTCGACCGACAGCGTCGTGCCCGGCGCCAGCATGTAGCGGGCTGCTTCCGTTTCGTCCGAACCTTCATTGAGAAGGGTCAGGCGCGGACGCAGGTCTTCCTTCTTCGACCGGCCAGCGGAACGGTATTCGGTAACGACGCGCTGGGCGATGCCAGTCGCTTCGTCGATCCGTTCTTCCAGCGTCTTGCCGTCGCTCAGATCCTGATAACGAACGATACCGGACTGTTCCGTGATGATCGGCAAAGTGAACGGGTCCCACTCGGCCAGACGGTCGCCCGCCTTCACTTCGCCACCGCTCTCGAACATCAGAACAGTACCGTAGGGCACCTTGTGGATTTCGCGCTCACGCCCTTCGGCGTCGATCACCGCGATTTCGCCGTTACGAGCCAGCGAGAGACGGCGGCCACGCTTGTCAGTGATCGTCGGCATATCGCGCAACTCGATCGTACCGGTCGAAATCGCTTCGAGGTGCGAGGTTTCGTTGACCTGCGCAGCGCCGCCGATGTGGAAGGTACGCATCGTCAGCTGCGTGCCCGGTTCACCGATCGACTGGGCGGCGATAACGCCAACCGCTTCACCGATATTCACCGGCGTACCACGGGCGAGATCGCGCCCATAGCAAGTCGCGCAGACGCCCTGCTCCGCTTCGCAGACCAGCGGGCTGCGGATCTTCGCAGACTGCACTTCTGCTTCCTCGATCGCCTTGACCATCGGTTCGTCGATCAGAGTACCGGCTTCGACAATAACTTCGCCGGTCTTGGCGTTGACGAGATCCTCTGCCGTGGTGCGGCCGAGAATACGTTCGCCCAGCGAGGCGATGGTCGAACCACCCTGCACGATGGCGCGCATTTCGAGGCTGTTCGTCGTCTTGCAGTCCGTTTCGACAATGACGCAATCCTGCGACACGTCGACCAGACGGCGGGTCAGATAACCGGAGTTCGCCGTCTTCAACGCGGTATCGGCCAGACCCTTACGAGCGCCGTGAGTCGAGTTGAAGTATTCAAGAACGGTCAGACCTTCCTTGAAGTTCGAGATGATCGGCGTTTCGATGATCTCGCCCGACGGCTTGGCCATGAGGCCGCGCATACCCGCCAGCTGCTTCATCTGTGCCGGGCTACCACGAGCGCCGGAGTGGCTCATCATGTAGATCGAGTTGATCGGCGCCAGACGGCCCGTTTCCGGGTCCTTCGGCGTCGCCTTGATCTCGTCCATCATGGCCGCGGCAACCTGGTCACCGCAACGGCTCCAGGCGTCAATCACCTTATTGTACTTTTCCTGCTGGGTGATCAGACCGTCCTGATACTGCTGCTCATAATCGGCAACCAGCGCCTTGGTCTGATCGACCATCTCGATCTTGCTGTCGGGGATGATCATGTCGTCCTTGCCGAACGAAATACCCGCGCGGCAAGCATGACGGAAGCCGAGCGCCATGATCGCGTCAGCAAACAGCACCGTGTCCTTCTGGCCGGTGTGGCGATAGACTTCGTCGATCACGTCGCCGATGTCCTTCTTGGTCAGAAGGCGGTTGACAACGTCGAACGGCACTTTGTGGTTCTTGGGCAGGCATTCGCCGATCAGCATGCGGCCCGGCGTGGTTTCGTAACGAACCATCCGTTCCACACCGTCCTCACCCGTCTGCGGCACACGGCTGACGATCTTGGAGTGCAGCGTCACCGCACCGACATGAAGCGCCTGGTGCACTTCCGCCATATCCGCCAGCAACATGCCTTCGCCGGGTTCGCCTTCGCGATCCATCGAGAGGTAATAGAGGCCCAGCACCATGTCCTGCGACGGAACGATGATCGGCTTGCCGTTGGCAGGCGAAAGGATGTTGTTGGTCGACATCATCAGCACGCGCGCTTCGAGCTGGGCCTCGAGGCTCAGCGGCACGTGGACGGCCATCTGGTCACCGTCGAAGTCGGCATTGAAAGCCGAGCAGACGAGGGGGTGCAGCTGAATCGCCTTACCTTCGATGAGGACCGGCTCGAAGGCCTGGATGCCCAGACGGTGCAGCGTCGGCGCACGGTTCAGAAGAACCGGGTGCTCGCGGATCACCTCATCCAGGATGTCCCAGACTTCCTTGCGTTCCTTCTCGACCCACTTCTTGGCCTGCTTGAGAGTCATGGACAGACCCTTGGCGTCGAGGCGGGCGTAGATGAACGGCTTGAACAGTTCGAGCGCCATCTTCTTCGGCAACCCGCACTGATGCAGCTTGAGTTCCGGGCCGGTCACGATGACCGAACGGCCCGAATAGTCGACGCGCTTACCCAGAAGGTTCTGGCGGAAGCGGCCCTGCTTGCCCTTGAGCATGTCGGACAGCGACTTGAGCGGACGCTTGTTGGCGCCGGTGATGACACGGCCACGGCGACCGTTGTCGAACAGCGCGTCAACAGCTTCCTGCAGCATGCGCTTTTCGTTGCGCACGATGATGTCCGGTGCGCGCAATTCCATCAGGCGCTTGAGACGGTTGTTACGGTTGATGACGCGGCGATAGAGATCGTTGAGATCCGATGTCGCGAAACGGCCGCCGTCCAGCGGCACCAGCGGACGCAGTTCCGGCGGAATGACCGGCACGACTTCGAGGATCATCCATTCCGGGCGGTTGCCCGAATCGATGAAGCTTTCGACGACCTTCAGACGCTTGATGATCTTCTTCGGCTTGAGCGTGGACTTGGTTTCCTCAAGCTCCTTGAGCAGGTCCACACGTTCCTGTTCAAGATCGAGGTCCATCAGCATGATCTTGACCGCTTCGGCGCCGATCCCGGCGCTGAATGCGTCTTCGCCATACTCGTCCTGCGCATCGAGCAGTTCGTCTTCGGTGAGGAGCTGGAACTTCTCCAGCGGGGTCAGGCCCGGCTCCGTGACGATGTAGCTTTCGAAGTAGAGCACGCGCTCAAGCTGCTTGAGCTGCATGTCGAGCAACAGGCCGATGCGCGAAGGCAGCGACTTGAGGAACCAGATGTGCGCGACCGGCGCAGCCAGTTCGATGTGGCCCATACGCTCACGGCGCACCTTGGTGACGGTGACTTCGACGCCGCACTTTTCGCAGACGACGCCCTTGTACTTCATGCGCTTGTACTTGCCGCACAGGCACTCGTAGTCCTTCACAGGACCGAAGATGCGGGCACAGAACAGGCCATCGCGCTCCGGCTTGAAGGTCCGGTAGTTGATCGTTTCCGGCTTCTTGATCTCGCCAAAAGACCAGGAGCGGATCCGCTCCGGGCTGGCAATACCGATCTGGATTTGATCGAAGGTTTCCGGCTTTGCGATCTGGTTGGTGAATTTTGTCAGGTCGTTCATTTTTTCACATCCCTAAACGGGTGAAATCGTCGTGGTGAAGAAGGAAGCGGGCGATCTGCGGACCGCCCGGCTGATCCTTATTCCGCCGCCTCCGGCCATTCGCCTTCGCCATCCTCATCATCTTCCAACGACGAGAGTTCGACATTGAGGCCGAGGCTGCGCATTTCCTTCACAAGCACGTTGAAGCTCTCCGGAATACCGGCCTCGAAGGTGTCGTCACCCTTGACGATCGCTTCATAGACCTTCGTACGGCCGACAACGTCGTCCGACTTGACCGTGAGCATTTCCTGCAAGGTGTACGCTGCGCCGTAAGCCTGAAGTGCCCAGACTTCCATTTCCCCGAAGCGCTGGCCACCGAACTGCGCCTTACCACCCAGCGGCTGCTGGGTAACGAGCGAGTACGGGCCGATCGACCGGGCGTGGATCTTGTCGTCCACCAGGTGGTGCAGTTTCAGAACGTATTTGCAGCCAACCGTCACCTTGCGGTCGAATGCCTCGCCGGTACGACCGTCGAACAGCGTAACCTGCCCGGATTCATCGAGCCCGGCCAGGCGCAACATGGCTGTCACATCGGCTTCCACCGCGCCGTCGAACACCGGAGAACCCATCGGCACGCCGTTCTTGAGGTTGCCTGCCAGTTCGACCACTTCTTCGGTCGTGCGGCTGTCGATCTCGGCGTGGTACTGCTCGCCATAGATTTCCTTGAGCTTCTCGCGAACGGCATCCGGCGGAGCACCGGCTTCCGGGTTAGGATTGGCTTCACGCCATTCCTCGAGCGCTTTCGTCACCTGCTGGCCCAGACCGCGCGCGGCCCAGCCCAGGTGGGTTTCAAAGATCTGCCCGACGTTCATGCGCGATGGCACGCCCAGCGGGTTGAGCACGAAGTCCACCGGAGTACCGTCTTCGAGGAAGGGCATGTCTTCCTGCGGCAGGATGCGGCTGATGATGCCCTTGTTGCCGTGACGGCCGGCCATCTTGTCGCCCGGCTGCAGCTTGCGCTTCACCGCGACGAACACCTTGACCATCTTGAGCACGCCGGGGGCGAGTTCGTCGCCGCGTTCGAGCTTTTCCTTGCGGTCCTCGAACTTCTCCTGAATGCCTTTTACGGCTTCGTCGTACTGGCCCTTGAGAGCTTCGAGCTGCCCCTGAACCCTGTCATCCGCAACCGCGAACTTGAACCATTCGTGGCGCTCGACTTCTTCCAGCAGATCCCCGGTGATTTCCACACCCTTCTTGACGCCCTTCGGCGCGGCCGAAGCAACCTGACCGGTCAGCATCTCACGCAAACGGTTGTACGTTGCGCGATTGAGGATCGCCCGTTCGTCTTCGCTATCCTTCTTGAGGCGTTCGATTTCCTCGTTCTGGATCGCCCGGGTACGATCGTCGATTTCGATACCGTGGCGGTTGAATACGCGCACTTCCACGATCGTGCCGGCAACACCCGGAGGCAGGCGAAGCGAAGTGTCACGCACGTCGCTGGCCTTTTCACCGAAGATGGCGCGCAGCAGCTTTTCTTCCGGCGTCATCGGGCTTTCGCCCTTCGGAGTGATCTTGCCGACCAGAATGTCGCCCGGATGCACTTCCGCACCGATATAGACGATGCCCGCCTCGTCGAGGTTGCGCAGCGCTTCCTCACCGACGTTGGGAATGTCACGGGTGATGTCTTCCGGCCCGAGCTTGGTATCGCGAGCCATGACTTCGAACTCCTCGATATGGATCGAGGTGAAGACGTCTTCCTTCACGATCCGTTCGGAGATCAGGATCGAGTCTTCGTAGTTGTAGCCATTCCAGGGCATGAACGCGACGAGCACGTTGCGGCCCAGCGCCAGCTCACCAAGATCGGTCGATGGACCATCGGCAAGAATATCGCCAGGGTTGATCGCATCGCCAACCTTCACCAGCGGACGCTGGTTGATGCAGGTATCCTGGTTGGAACGCTGGAACTTCTGCAGGGTGTAGATATCGACGCCCGACTGTCCGGCTTCGATATCGCCCGATGCACGGATCACGATACGGGTCGCATCGACCTGATCGACGATGCCGCCACGCAAAGCCGTAATCGCGGCGCCGGAATCGCGGGCCACGGTTTCTTCCATACCGGTGCCGACAAAAGGCGCTTCCGCCTTCACCAGCGGCACAGCCTGACGCTGCATGTTCGATCCCATCAGCGCGCGGTTCGCGTCGTCGTTTTCCAGGAACGGAATCAGCGAAGCGGCCACAGAGACGAGCTGCTTGGGGCTGACGTCCATCAGGGTGACCTGCTCACGCGGGACCATGACGAACTCACCCGCTTCACGCGCGGAAACGAGATCTTCCACGAAGCCGCCATCGTCGTTGAGCTCAGCCGAGGCCTGGGCGACCGTGTGCTTCTGCTCTTCCATCGCGGAAAGGTAAACGACTTCGCCGGTCACCTTGCCGTCCAGCACCTTGCGGTACGGCGTTTCGATGAAACCGTATTTGTTCACCCGGCTGAACGAGGCCAGCGAGTTGATCAGGCCGATGTTCGGCCCTTCCGGCGTTTCAATCGGACAGATACGGCCATAGTGCGTCGGGTGAACGTCGCGAACCTCGAAGCCGGCGCGCTCACGAGTAAGACCGCCCGGCCCGAGCGCCGAAACACGGCGCTTGTGCGTCACTTCCGACAGCGGGTTGGTCTGGTCCATGAACTGCGAAAGCTGCGACGATCCGAAAAATTCACGGACAGCGGCAACAGCCGGCTTGGCGTTGATCAGGTCGTTCGGCATGACCGTGGACACGTCCACGCTGCTCATCCGTTCCTTCACTGCGCGTTCCATGCGCAGCAGGCCGACGCGGTACTGGTTTTCCAGCAGCTCGCCCACTGAACGGACACGACGGTTGCCGAGGTTGTCGATGTCATCGACTTCGCCCTTGCCGTCCTTGAGATCAACCAGTTCCTTGACCACGGCGAGAATATCCTCGGTCCGCAGGGTCGTAATGGAATCGTCGGCATCAAGGCCCAGACGCATGTTCAGTTTCACGCGACCCACGGCCGACAGGTCATAACGGTCGGCATCGAAGAACAGGCCCTGGAACAGCGCTTCGGCCGTTTCCTTCGTCGGCGGTTCACCGGGGCGCATGACCTTGTAGATCGCTTCCAGCCCTTCATCACGATTTTCGGCCTTGTCGACCTTCATCGTGTTCCGGATCCACGGACCGGTATTGACGTGGTCGATATCGAGCAGCTCAAGCGCGTCGATACCTGCGTTGTCCAATGCTTCCAGATTTTCCGGAGTCACTTCATCGCCGGCTTCGATCCAGATGCGGCCGGTCGATTCATCGATCATGTCGTTCGCCGCATAGCGACCGAAGATTTCCTCGGTCGGGATCAGCAGCGTGGTCAGGCCATCCTTGCCCGCCTTGTTGGCCGCACGCGGAGAAATTTTCTGCCCGGCGGGGAAGATCACTTCACCCGACACGGCATCGACGATGTCGAACGCAGGCTTCTGGCCACGCCATGCTTCCACTACAAACGGGAGCTTCCAGCCTTCGCCACCCCGACCGGCGGCCCGTTCCCACGTAACCGTCTGATAGAAGTGATGGAGGATTTCCTCGCTGTTCAGACCAAGGGCATAAAGCAGCGCAGTGACCGGCAGCTTACGCTTGCGGTCGATACGGACATTGACGATGTCCTTCGCGTCGAACTCGAAGTCGAGCCACGAACCGCGATAAGGGATCACGCGGGCGGCGAAGAGATATTTACCCGACGAGTGGGTCTTGCCGCGGTCATGGTCGAACAGCACACCCGGCGAACGGTGCATCTGCGACACGATCACGCGTTCAGTGCCATTGATGATGAACGTGCCGTTCTCCGTCATGAGCGGCATGTCGCCCATGTAGACATCCTGCTCCTTGATATCGAGCACGGAGCGGGTTTCCGTTTCCTGATCGACCTCGAACACGATCAGGCGCAAGGTCACCTTCATCGGAGCCGCATAGGTGATGCCACGCTGACGACATTCGATCGTGTCGTACTTGGGATCTTCAAGCTCGTAATGGACGAAGTCCAGCTCGGCAGTGCCGGCGAAATCACGGACAGGGAAGACCGAACGCAGCGTCTTCTCAAGACCGGAGACATATCCTGTCGACGGATCGGAACGCAGGAACTGTTCGTAACTTTCGCGCTGCACCTCGATCAGGTTCGGCATCTGCACCACTTCGTGGATGTCGCCGAAAATCTTGCGGATACGCTTCTTCGCAGTACCGGAAATGGCCGGAGCTTTCGCCTTGGTCGCCATGAATAATCTCGCCTTGCTTCAAATATCTGGAGCAGCGCATCAAACGACAAAAGCCACAGGATCACATGATCCCGCGGCTAACAGCGTCGCCTGATTCATTACCCTTCCCACTATTCGACCGGCCAACCGCGCTATTTCTGGCCATTTCCCGTGGAGACAGGGTTGGATTTGTCCAACTAGGCTTCGCCCTTCCGGTTGTCAAGGAATACGCCTTTCACGGCGCCGGGCCTATCGACCGGCGCTGAAATGCCCGCAAGGCCGTCTTTGTCACGTAATACACCGATTCTTGCAAAGTCTCCGACCAGGAATGCAGCGAAACGTGGCATTGCCTGCTTCAACCCGCGATTGATCGTCAGAATCGTAGCGCAAACCAGAATTGGCGCACCAATCCAGTACAAGGGGTAAGGGAACGGTTCGCCCATCATCTGATAGGCAATATATGTCGCGAGAAGAACCGGCCCATGCGAAAGGAAGAGGAAGAAACTGTCGCTGCCCCGGCGCTTCAGCCAATTGCCGACTGCAGAGCCCGTGAGCGGGGCGGCGGCCACCCATACCAGCGGCGGTGAAAGCAGCCGGAACCACTCGACATTTTCGATACCTCGAAGCGCGATGACAGCAGAAGCCGCGATCAGGGCAGAGAGAGCGAGCGGCCACAATCTGTCCATCCGGTCGAGTTTCCAGTGATACACGGCAGCCATTCCCCCGACATAGAAGCAAACGGGCATTGTGCTCCGCAGGATCAGCAAACCGTCCCAGTCGTTCAGGAATATCGCCGCGACTGCCAGCAAGCCGATCCATGGCGCCTTCCGGATCAGCCAGAGGAAGATCGGAGAGAGCAGGAAGATGACGAACAGGTCCCGCAAGAAATCCAGCGGATAGTTCACCGGCGCATTCGTCAAGGCCAGGGCCGCGTCTGCGAACACTTTCAGATCGAATGGAACCAGTTCCAGCCGGAAATCATGGCCTAAAAGCCCCGCACGCTGAATCAGATAGAGCAGGGCCGCAAGCGGCACGTTCCACAACAGGAAAGGAAACAGGATACGCCGGGCCTTGCCTGCCACTGTCCGCCGGTAGTCGAACCGGGCCGCATCGCAAAACAGCAGATAGCCCGAAATGCAGGTCAACACCGGAACCGTGGCCCTGAACAGACCACGGGAGACGCCATACTTGAACAGATTGAAGGGGTCGTGCCCAATATCCGAGGCCATCAGCGCCGGCGGCACGTGCAACAGGACGATGCCGAAAATCAGCAGCGTCCGCAAAATCTCCATGCGCTCGCTTATGCGTTGATCAATCTGCTTCATCGTCCGGCGCGCTAACGACTTTTGATAAAATTGTGGTGAACAGCCAACCGACGAGTTGTCGCTGGGCGAAGCGATCCATAGCCAGCCCGCCTGCCCGGAATGCTTGACTTCGCAAGCCGTTTACGTCAATGGCCCGGCCGACCGAACAGTGTGCGATACATCACACGCCGTGCGGTCATCCGTCCGAGACAGTCGGTGAGGGCAATTTGGCCTTCTTAATTTCCGGCCTAGACGGGGAAAAGAGATTTTCATGGGTTGCCCCGGTGGCACCCGTAATCGCGCCGTTGGCGCTCCTCCTTCCCCTTCAACGGACTCGCCCGTGTCGTTTTCGGCTTGCGCCGATGCGGCAAGGACAAACGTAGCCGGTCGTCCGGCCCGAAATCCGGGCGGCCATAGTGAAGGAGTACGGCATGGATCGTTCGCAGAAAACCGAATCGGTCGCCCAGCTCAATGCAACTTTCAACGAGGCCGGCGTGGTGGTTGTCACCCGTAACCTCGGCTTGTCCGTGGCCCAGTCCACCGACCTGCGTTCGAAGATGCGTGATGCCGGCGCGTCCTACAAGGTTGCGAAGAACAGCCTCGCCAAGCTCGCCCTGAAGGACACTCAGTACGAAGGCCTCGAAGAATACCTCTTCGGCCCGACCGCGCTCGCCTATTCGGTGGACCCGGTTGCGGCGGCCAAGGCTGCAGTGGAATTCACCAAGACCAACGACAAACTCGAAATCGTCGGTGGTTCCATGGGTGGGCAGATGCTCGACGAAACCGGAATCAAGGCACTCGCCTCGATGCCGTCGCTCGACGAGCTGCGTGGCAAGCTGGTGGGTCTGATCAACGCCCCGGCGACGAAGGTCGCTCAGGTCGTCAATGCACCCGCAGCAAAGCTCGCCCGCGTCTTCGGTGCCTATGGCGCCAAGGAAGCGGCGTAAGCAGTTTTACGCAAACGCGAATTTTGGGGCGCCAGAATCCCTCTGGGCCTCAGCCAGTTATTTTTGGAGTGTTGAACAATGGCCGATATCGCCAAGCTTGTTGAAGACCTTTCCGCCCTGACCGTCCTTGAGGCGGCTGAACTCGCCAAGGCCCTGGAAGAAGCATGGGGCGTCAGCGCCGCTGCTGCCGTGGCCGTGGCCGCCCCTGCTGCTGGTGGTGACGCCGGTGGCGCCGCTGCTGAAGAGCAGACCGAATTCGACGTCATCCTGACCGGTGACGGCGGCAAGAAGATCCAGGTCATCAAGGAAGTCCGCGCCATCACCGGCCTGGGCCTGACCGAAGCCAAGGGTCTCGTCGAAGGCGCGCCGAAGCCGCTCAAGGAAGGCGTCAGCAAGGCTGAAGCCGAAGAAATCAAGGGCAAGATCGAAGCCGCTGGCGGCACCGTCGAGCTCAAGTAATCCGCTTCACCGGATTATTCGATCTTCTTACGAGAGATCAAACGAAGGGCGGCCCCGCAAGGAGCCGCCCTTTTCTTGTGTCTGCCAGAAAGACTCAGATCGTTTTCAGATAGGCAATCACCGCCTGGCGCTTCGCTTCGTCCTTCAAACCCGGAAAGATCATCTTGGTGCCGGGGATCGTTTCGCGCGGAGCCTGAAGATACGTGTCGAGCGTGGCCTCGTCCCAGACCAGACCCGATTCCTTCATCGCGGCACTGAAATTGTAGCCCGCAACGTCGCCAGCCTTGGTCCCGAAGATGCCCGCCAGGCTCGGCCCCACCATCTGCCTGCCCGGTTCCACCGAGTGACAGCTACGGCATTGCGCGAATGCCGGTGGCGGTTGAGTCGCGGCCACTTTCGGAGCCGCCTGTTCTGCTGAGGCCGTCTCCGATCCGCCTGCTTGCGCGGACACGTCCGCCGGTTCTTCAGCCGTTTCGCCAATAGCGGTAGCCGTATCCGCCGTGGGCTCTGCGTTTTCGGAAGCTGCCGGTTCCTGCCGGCTTTCCCCACCTCCGCAGCCAGCCAGCACGAGAGGAAGAAGGGCCAACCAGGGCGCCCGACGCCAGTTCCGACTCACGTTCATGTTATCCTGCCTTTCCATTTGCACCGGAGCGGCCCTTCCTAACCCGTCAGGACCACTGCGACCATCCGTGCGGTAGCCCAACCGCGTGACGAGCCGCAATCCCGGTCGGCACATACGATGCCGCAAAAAAATGTGCTGCCCGTCTCTTGACGCTGCCTGGCACCCCTACCATATGCCCGCCGCTGGCACTCTCATGTCGAGAGTGCCAAGATCAGATCAACCCAATTGGAAGAGGTCAGACACATGGCATTCCGTCCGTTGCACGACCGCGTTCTTGTCCGTCGCATCGAAGCCGAGGAAAAGACCGCCGGCGGCATCATCATCCCCGACAGCGCAAAGGAAAAGCCGAGCGAAGGCGAAATCGTCGCCGTTGGTTCGGGCGCCCGTTCGGAAGACGGCAAGGTTACCCCACTGGACGTCAAGGCTGGCGACCGCGTGCTGTTCGGCAAATGGTCCGGCACCGAGGTCAAGGTCGATGGCGAAGACCTGCTGATCATGAAGGAAAGCGACATTCTGGGCGTGATCGCCTGATCGCACCCGACGCTTTCTCCCATTCAGGAATTTTCTAGAGAGGAATACTCACAATGGCTGCCAAGGACGTGAAATTTTCGCGCGACGCACGCGAACGCATCCTCGCCGGTGTCGATACACTGGCCAATGCCGTAAAGGTCACGCTGGGCCCCAAGGGCCGCAATGTCGTGATCGACAAGAGCTTCGGCGCTCCCCGCATCACCAAGGACGGCGTAACTGTCGCCAAGGAAATCGAACTCAAGGACAAGTTCGAGAACATGGGCGCCCAGATGCTGCGCGAAGTCGCCAGCAAGGCTAACGACGCGGCAGGCGACGGCACCACCACTGCCACCGTTCTTGCTCAGGCGATCGTCCGCGAAGGCATGAAGTCCGTCGCCGCCGGTATGAACCCGATGGATCTGAAGCGCGGTATCGATCTGGCTGTCGGCAAGGTCGTCGAAAACCTCAAGGGCCGTTCGAAGGACGTTTCCGGTTCCTCCGAAATCGCCCAGGTCGGCATCATCTCCGCCAACGGCGACCGTGAAGTCGGCGAAAAGATTGCCGAAGCCATGGACAAGGTCGGCAAGGAAGGCGTGATCACCGTGGAAGAGGCCAAGGGCCTCGAATTCGAACTCGATGTCGTTGAAGGCATGCAGTTCGACCGCGGCTACCTGTCGCCCTATTTCGTGACCAACCCCGAAAAGATGACCGTGGAACTCGAGGATCCCTACATCCTGATCCACGAGAAGAAGCTGTCGAACCTGCAGTCGATGCTGCCGATTCTCGAAGCAGTGGTGCAGAGCGGCCGTCCGCTGCTGATCATCGCGGAAGATATCGAAGGCGAAGCGCTGGCCACTCTGGTGGTCAACAAGCTGCGTGGCGGCCTCAAGATCGCTGCCGTCAAGGCTCCGGGCTTCGGCGACCGCCGCAAGGCCATGCTGCAGGACATCTCGATCCTGTCCGCCGGTGAGATGATCAGCGAAGATCTCGGCATCAAGCTGGAAAGCGTTACGCTGAACATGCTTGGCCAGGCCAAGAAGGTCACCATCGACAAGGACAACACGACCATCGTCGATGGCGCCGGTTCGGCTGACGACATCAAGGCACGGGTCGAACAGATCCGCTCCCAGATCGAAACCACCACCAGCGACTACGACCGCGAAAAGCTGCAGGAACGTCTTGCGAAGCTCGCAGGCGGCGTTGCAGTCATCAAGGTTGGCGGCGCTTCGGAAGTGGAAGTGAAGGAACGCAAGGACCGCGTCGACGACGCCCTGCACGCGACCCGCGCCGCAGTGGAAGAAGGCATTGTCCCGGGCGGCGGCACGGCTCTGCTCTATGCCACCAAGGCTCTCGAAGGCGTGAAGGGTGAAAATGACGACCAGACTCGCGGTGTCGACATCGTGCGTCAGGCGATCATGGCCCCGGTTCGCCAGATTGCGACCAACGCCGGCTTCGACGGCGCTGTCGTGTCGGGCAACCTGCTGCGTGAAGACGACGAAACGCAGGGCTTCAATGCCGCGACCGACGTTTATGAAAACCTCGTTGCCGCTGGCGTTATCGACCCGACCAAGGTCGTCCGCACCGCTCTGCAGGATGCAGCTTCGGTTGCCGGCCTGCTGATCACCACCGAAGCGGCAATCGCTGAGAAGCCGGAAGACAAGCCGGCTGCTCCGCCGATGCCTGACATGGGTGGCATGGGCGGCATGGGTTTCTAAACCCCTCGTCCTGACGATACCGAAAACGGGGCCGGAAGAGCGATCTTCCGGCCCTTTTTCATACCTGCAACACAGGTGCCTTTCCGCCCACTCCCCCCACCCTGCAGCACAATTGGAACTACAGGCAGTGGGCTTGCCCCGTGCAAAATGCTAATAAGGGTGCATGGCAAGCGGTCATATAAATGACTCCGCAGGGCCTGATCGCCCTGTCTCCCACCGGGCTGCTCCGAAAGCCCGAAAGCGCCAGACCCCGGTAGTCCGCATGGGGAAAATTTTGCGCAGGCCCGTCAATCGTTGGCTGGCAAAGCAATCCATGATCGCGGATACCCCCTTCGTCGATCCCGCCGCCATCGAGGGCCTTGGCGATTTGCAACGGCACTGGCGGGTCATCCAGACTGAGGCCATGCACCTGATCGACACAAGAGAGGTGATCCCGCCACTTGGCGAAATCTCGCCCGATCACCGCAGGATTGCCCGCACAGCCGCCTGGAAGAGCTTTTTCTTCCAGGGCTACGGCTTCCGGTCGGATGCCAACTGTGCCCGCTGCCCCCACACGGCGGAGTTGATCGATCGGGTTCCCGGAGTGGTCGTGGCTTTCTTTTCCATCATGGAACCTGGAACGCATGTCCCCCTACACCGGGGCCTCACTAAAGCCTGGCTTAATTGCCACCTGCCGCTGATGGTACCTGACAGCGATAAACGCTGCGAAATCGAAGTGGCCGGGACGGGCGCACAGTGGCGCGAGGGGAAATGGCTGGTCTTTGACGAAACCTATCCGCACGAGGTGTGGAACGATACCGACCAGTTGCGCGTCGTGCTGTTTTTGCAGGTTCGGCGCCCCATGCGGCCAGCCGGGCGTCTCGCAAGCCAATTGATCTACCAGGGTGTCCGTATGTCGAGCTTCGTGCAGGATGCCCGCCGCGCAATTGGGGCGCGATAGCCCGCACCGACAGGCAGGGATGGACCGCAGCGGCTCAATTCCCGCAAGAAATCAGTTACATCTGACGGACATACCGCTCGGTTCACCGCATTCGCACGACCACCTGATTGGCCCCGGCTTGTCTAAAACACGCGGTTGGCGTTATGTTTCCGCTAACCAAGGACGGGTAGGATAGGCATATGATGCGCAAGACAATCGGACGATTGGTAATGGCGCTGGGCCTTGGCATGTTGGCCGCCCAGCCGCTGCAGGCAAACCCTCAGGACTATGGCGCCAGCTTCGATGCGGTGCTCGGAACCGAGTTCCGCGTCCCCAAGGATTTCAACGAAGGCTATGCAAATCCGTTCGAGGCGCAGATTGCGCGCCTTGCCAACGGAGCGCAGGGAAGGATCGGGGTCGCGGCAGTCGATCTCTCCGACGGCCACGAAGTTGCCATTCTGGGGGATCAGCGCTTCCCCATGGCGAGCACCAGCAAAATCGCGATTGCCGCCACTTTTCTGGATGGCGTGGACAACGGGCGCTGGAGCCTGACAAGCGAATATCCGCTGCTGATCCCGGTACGGTCTCAACCCTTTTCAAGCGCAACCGCCCCGGTTCGCAAAGGGGCCTATTTGCCCGCCCACGATCTGATCGAGCGGATGATCACGCGGAGCGACAATAATGCGACAGACGCACTGCTGGCCGTCATCGGCGGGCCGGAAGCGGTCAATCGCTGGGTCCGCAAGGCAGGCATCAAGGATTTCCGGATCGACCGCGATATTGCCACGCTGGTCCGCGATGACGGCGAATTCGATCCCGCATCGCATATCGATCCGCGCGACAGCGCAACGCCCCATGCCATGGTCCAGTTGCTGAGCGGATTGTACAAGGGCCGCTGGCTGAGCCAGGCAAGCCGTGACGTCCTGATCGGGGCGATGGAACGGTGCATTACCGGCAAGCGGCGCATCCGCGCCCTGTTGCCGGAAGACGTTCAGGTTGCCCACAAGACCGGATCGCTGAACAACACATCCAGCGACATCGGTATTATCAAGACATCGGACGGGCGGGCCTATGCTGTCGCCATCTATGTCACGGGGCAAGGGACCCGCCTCGCTCGTGAACATCGCATCGCAGAAATCGCGAAGGCTATATATGACGGTTACACGCAGCTGGCTGCGAACGACAACACCCACTGGGTGAACGCGCGCTACTGACGGGTAAGGAGAAGCGGTTTCGCGGGTCCTACCGCGTCACCGCTACCTGTTTGTTAGGCGATTGTGACCGCGATCCGCAGCAGCCGGCTTGCAACCGGTACCATGTGTTAGAGATACGAATCAGGCAGATACAAAAAGGGCGCGACCATCAGGTCGCGCCCTTTCCGTTTCCGAATGGATCAGAAGATCACTCGGCCGCCGGAGCGTCAGCAGCCGGAGCTTCAGCCGGAGCAGCAGCGTCAGCGGCAGCGTCGGTGGCTTCAGCAGCGGCGTCAGTAGCGTCAGCAGCGGCGTCGGTCGCGGTGTCAGCAGCAGCTTCCGCGTCGGCCATTGCCGAGTCAGCGGTATCAGCAGCAGCTTCTTCGGTCTTTTCCGAGCAAGCCGCGAGAGTCAGAGCACCAGCGGCAGCGGCGGCAGCGAGAACGATCTTGCGCATGTATAGCAATCCTTGAACAGCGAGTGGAATACGCAGGCCTTATCGAGCCATACGTAAAGCCTCCCCCCTAGGGCAGACTTCGCGCGCACAAATAATCGTCATTGAGAGACGATGCAAGCGTGTTCGCGGTACGGCACTTTTTCACACCGGACCACATCGCCTCGTTCGCCAATGGCCTTGGCGCAGGATTACGACATTTTAATGACATCATCCCGAACGAACTGAAACCGGCTGACCGATGGCCAAGGCGCTGCTACGAAGCCGCATGGCCGACAAGCAACATCTCTACATCATCGACGGTTCCGCCTACATTTTCCGGGCCTATCACCGGCTTCCACCCCTTACCAACCCGGAGGGCACGCCTGTTGGTGCGGTCTATGGATACACGTCCATGCTGTGGAAACTGGCGAAGGATCTGCATGAGGCGGACGGCCCCACGCATCTGGCCGTGATTCTCGACAAATCGGGCACTTCGTTCCGCAACGAACTTTATGAACATTACAAGGCCAACCGCCCGCCCCCACCCGAAGATCTGGTTCCGCAGTTCCCCCTGATTCGCGATGCGACCAAGGCATTCAGCCTGCCCTGCATCGAGGAAGAGGGGCTGGAAGCCGACGATCTGATCGCATCCTACGCGCGCGAAGCCGCCCGTAATGGCTGGGATGTCACCATTGTGTCGTCCGACAAGGACCTGATGCAGCTCATCGGCGATAGCGACGGCGGCGGCCATATCGACATGCTGGATACGATGAAAAACCAGCGAATCGACGTACCTGAAGTGATGGAGAAATTCGGCGTCCCGCCCGAAAAGGTCGGCGATGTCCTCGCGCTGATGGGCGATTCGGTCGACAATATTCCCGGCATCCGGGGAATCGGCCCCAAGACGGCAACCAAGCTGATCCAGGAATACGGCGACCTCGAAAGCACCCTGGCCGCGGCGGAAGGCATGAAACCCTCCAAGATGCGGGAAAGGCTGATCGATGAGGCAGAAATGGCGCGTCTCAGCCGCGTTCTGGTGGAGCTGAGGCAGGACTGCGATCTTCCCTTGTCGCTGGAGAGCTTCAAATTGGGCGAAATCCCGCCCGATCCGCTCGCGGCCTTTCTCAAGCACCATGGTTTTTCCAGCCTGCTTCGGCGGCTGGACACAACGGCAGGCAAGGCGCCCTCTTCGAATCAGTCCGATTCGGCGGCAACCGGAAATGCCGGGAAACCATCCTCCGGCGCGTCGCAAGGCAGCCGGCAGGACTTGCCGGAAATGCCGCCAGTCGATCGAACGGCTTATCGCTGCGTCCAGACCCTGTCCGACCTTGAAGACTGGATTTCCCGCGCATTCAATGCACGCGCAGTCGCTGTCGATACGGAAACCAGCGCGCTTGACGCTATTCAGGCCGATCTCGTCGGCGTGAGCCTTGCTCTCGGGCCGAACGAAGCCTGCTATATACCTTTGGGCCATGGCGGCTCGGACATGTTTGCCGAAAAGCCTCAGCAAGTCCCTCTGGATGAGGCTATCGCCAGGCTCAAGCCTCTACTCGAAAGCGAGGCCGTCCTGAAAATCGGGCAAAATGTGAAATACGACATCAATGTGCTGGCCCGACATGGCATTGCCATGGGCCCGGTCGACGACACCATGGTGATGAGCTTCGATCTGGACGCGGGCCGTGCGGAAGATGGCATCGGCGGCCACGGCATGGACGAACTTGCCGAACGGCATCTCGGCCACACCACGATCAAGTTCAAGGAAGTCTGTGGAACCGGCAAGGCTGCGATACCTTTTGGCGAGGTTCAGCTGGACAAGGCAACCGAATACGCTGCCGAAGATGCCGACATCACCTGGCGGCTCCACCGCATCCTGCGTGACCGGATCGCGCAGGAGGGCGGCACCCGGATCTACGAACGGGTCGACCGCCCGCTGATCCCGGTGGTCGCCCAGATGGAGCGGCACGGAATCAAGGTTGATCGCGAACAGCTCGCGCGTCTATCGACCGAGTTTGCCGACCGCCTCGGCGCACTGGAACAGGAGATTCACGGCCTTGCCGGCCAGGAATTCACCATCGGCAGCCCCAAGCAGCTGGGAGAGATCCTGTTCGACAAGCTGGGCTACAAGGGCGGGCGCAAGGGCAAGAGCGGCCAATATTCCACTGACCAGTCGATGCTGGAAAAGCTGGCCGGTCAGGGGGCGGAAATCGCCACCAAAGTGCTCGACTGGCGCCAGTTGGCAAAGCTGAAGTCGACCTATACCGACGCCTTGCAAGCTGCGATCAATCCGCAAACCGGGCGAGTACACACCAGCTACAGTCTGGTCGGTGCCCAGACAGGGCGGCTTTCGTCGACCGACCCCAATTTGCAGAACATTCCGGCCCGCACGGAAATCGGCCGCCGGATACGGGAGGCTTTCGTCGCGGAAGAGGGCAATATCCTGCTTGCCGCAGACTACAGCCAGATCGAATTGCGACTGGCTGCGGAACTCGCCAATGTCCCGGCATTGAAGGATGCCTTCGCCAAAGGTGAGGATATTCACGCCCGCACGGCTGAGGAGATGTTCGGCCATGTGGATCGCGACACGCGCGCGCGGGCCAAGACGATCAATTTCGCGATCCTCTATGGCATCTCGCGCTGGGGACTGGCTGGAAGGCTCGGCGTCGATGCCGACGAAGCGCAAGCGATGATCGACCGCTATTTCGAACGCTTTCCCGGCATTCAACGCTACATCGTGACCACGCTGGAACAGGTGCGGGAACGCGGCTATTCGGAAACGGTCTTTGGCCGCAAGACATGGTTTCCCCGCATCAACTCGAAAAACCAGGCCGAAAGGCAGGGCAGCGAACGGGCTGCGATCAACGCACCGCTGCAGGGCGCTTGCGCCGATATCATCAAACGCGCGATGATTCGCATGATGCCCGAACTCGATGCGGCAGGCCTTGGCCATGTCCGCATGCTGCTGCAGGTGCACGACGAACTTGTCTTCGAAGTTCCCGAGAAGGACGTCGAAGCGGCCTCAGCCGTAATTGAACGAGTGATGGACGATGCCGCCGGGCCGGCTGTAACACTGGAAGTGCCGTTGGGCGTTGCCATCGGCACCGGAGTAAACTGGGATGCCGCCCATTGAATCATCTCAACCCAGCGCTGTAACCAGCGTCCCCGCCACTGTGGGCCAACGGATCGCCGCAGCTTTTCGGACGCTGTCGGGGCGGCCGGGCAGCGCGCCCCTGCCGCAGCTCGTCCTGTTCGCCCTGATCGGGATTTCCCTCGTCGCGGCGGTCATCCTGATCATCTCGACCATCGATGCCGAACGTGACCAACGCGCGCAGGCCAGCAAGACCAGCGAGATCCTGCTGGAATTGCGTAATGTCGGCCACGCCGCGATCAATGCCGAAACGGGCGAACGCGGCTATTTCATCACGCTCGACAAGCGGTACCTCGCCCCATACCGGCTCGGACACGAACAGTATCGTCCCGCTCTCGACCGCTTGAGACAGTTGATCGACGGCCAGGCCACGGAACGGCAGAAGGAACTGCTGACCGAAATCGACCAGCTCACATCGGCAAAGTTCGCGGAGATCGACGATTCGGTCGGGATGATCGAACGTGGAGAACTGGCCGACGCACAGGCCCGCTTCCTGAGCGACGAAGGTCAGGAGGTGATGGACAGGCTGCGCCGCGCGCTGGGTGAGATGGAGCGCATCGAACAGAACGTGCTGGCAGAGGCAACGACCCGCTCAGCCGTGGCAGAGGCCCGCGTTCTGCCTATGCTGCTGCTGCTGCTGGTAATGCTGCTGGGCGCTCTCGCGCTTGGGTGGCGGCAGGCTGTTCAGGCCGCGCGAGCTGAGGCTGCAGAAGCGCATGCCGCCGATCTGGCTGAAGCACGCGACCGCGCAGACCTGCTGGCAAAGGAACTCAATCATCGGGTGAAGAACCTGTTCGCAGTCATTCTTGCCATCGTGAGGTTGAGCGTTCGCAGTGCGCCCCAGGCAAAGCCTGTGATCGAGAGTATTGCCGATCGCATACAGGCTCTGCTGATCGCGCACGAAGTCACCCAGGGGAACACGACCAGCCGCAAGGCGGCGGATCTTTCCGATCTGATCGAAACGACGCTGGCCCCTCACCGGTCCGAACACACCGGCTGCTCGATCGCAGGGCCGACTGTGCCATTGCCGCCCGCCAAGGTGCAGCCGCTGGGTCTCGTCCTCCACGAACTGGCCACCAATGCCGTCAAATACGGCGCGTGGAGCCAGGATGGGACATTGAAGATCGCATGGACTCTCGACGAGCAAGGGCAACACCTCTCGCTCGAATGGGAGGAGCACTGCCCACAGGGCTGCGCCCCAAGCGAACGGAAGGGTTTCGGCAGCATGCTGATGGACAGTTCCGCCCGGCAATTGCAGGGATCAATCGAGCGGACTTTCACGCCCAACGGTTGCCAGGTCTCGATTGCTTTCCCTCTGGACTGACGTTTCGGCCCCTTGCACCTGCAGGTTGGGGCCCATACTCTCTCGCGATGGCCGATTTTCTCCACGAATTGTCATCGCGAATGTCCAGCTCCATTGAAATGCTGTGGTGGGCAGCGGTGACTCTCGCCATTGCCATACTGGCCGCATTGGTGCTCCACCGGATCGTCTTTCGCATCCTGCGCCGGATCGCCAAGGCCAGCGACAATGCAGCCGACGACATCGTTACTGCCAGACTGGCACGCCCCACGCGCTATGCACTGGTGGCTCTGGCCATCGTGCTTGCCGCGCGCGAGACGCCGGCCCTCGAACACGTCTGGCAACGTGTCGCCGGGTTCATCATGCCTGCATTGGTCGGCTGGATCGCGCTCGCGATCCTGCATGCGCTGGTCAAGACGGTGGAACTGCACAACGACATCAGCGTGCCGGACAATCGTAATGCGCGCAGGCGGCGCACACGGCTGGCCATTCTCTCACGCATTGCCAGCTTCGTGATCATCTTCGTCACCGTCGGGCTGATGCTGCTTTCCATACCGGGCGTGCGCGATATCGGTGTTACTCTGGTGGCGTCGGCCGGCCTTGCCGGTCTGGCGGTCGGCGCCGCAGCCCAGCCCGCGCTCAAGTCGCTGATCGCGGGGTTCCAGATGGCCCTGACCGAGCCGATCAGTATCGACGACGTCGTGATTATCGACGGGGAATGGGGCCGGATCGAGGATATTCGCACAACTTATGTTATCGTGCGGACGTGGGACGAACGGCGACTGGTCGTGCCGACACCCAAGTTCCTCGAAGAAACTTTCCAGAACTGGACCCGGGAAGGTGCCGCCTTGCTGGCCCCGGTGCTGCTCTACCTTGATCCGATGACCGATATCGCCCCCTTGCGCACGGAATTCGAGCGGCAGGTGAAGGCTCACGAGTTATGGGATGGCCGCGTGCAGGTATTGCAGGTGACGGACGCCACAGCGACTTCGATCGAAGTCCGGCTGTTGATGAGCGCGAAGGACGCCTCGCAGGCGTTCGATCTGCGTTGCGACATTCGCGAAGCCATGCTGGCGTGGGTGCGTGAAAATCAGCCAGGGGCCATTGTGCGTCAGCGGTTTGAGGCTAACGGCCTGCCCGCTCTCACGCCAGCCACCGACGCCTGATCACCCCTGCCCGATAGTGACGGCTGCCCCACACCCGGATGGATCGCCCGGATGTGGGAACAGTGGTCAGTCGTGCTTCTTTTCCCGTGTCGGTTCGACCATGCCATCGTAGATGAACCCGATCGGACGGACTTCGGCCGCACGTTTCTTCAATTCGCCTTTCATCTTGGCATATTCGGTTTCCATTGCCGCCGTCACAGTCGCGCGTGAATCCTCCAGCGCCTGGGCGAAATCGCCCGCCGTGACAGTATCGGCATTCTCCCCGGACCGGCGGATGGCGACAAGGCCAGCGCGGCGCACCACATCTTCCAGATCCGCGCCGGTAAACCGTTCCGTCTGCGCGGCAATCGCGGCCAGATCGACATCGTCCGCCAACGGCATGTCGCGCGTATGGATCTTGAGGATATGGACCCGGCCGCCTTCATCCGGCGTACCGACATAGACCAGTTCATCAAAGCGGCCTGGGCGCAGCAACGCCGGATCGACCAGAGTGGGCCGGTTCGTGGCACCAATCACGACAACGGACTGGAGATCTTCCAACCCATCCATTTCGGCAAGGATCGTATTGACGACGCGAGCCGTAACCTGCGGTTCTGCGTCGCCCGAACCACGCGCCGGAACGAGGCTGTCGATCTCGTCGATGAACACGACGCAAGGGGCAACCTGCCGCGCGCGCGCAAACAGACGGCTGATCTGCTGTTCGCTTTCACCGTACCACTTGCTGAGCAGGTCGGAACTCTTGATCGAAATGAAGTTGGCTTCCGCCTCCTTCGCGACAGCTTTGGCCAGCAGGGTCTTGCCCGTACCCGGCGGGCCATAGAGCAGAAAGCCCTTGGCCGGACGGATACCGAGCCGGCGGAACGCCTGCGGATTGCGCAGCGGCAATTCGACGCCTTCCTTCAGCTTGTCCTGCGCTTCGCCCAGTCCGCCAATATCGGACCAGCCGACGTGAGGCTCCTCCACCATCACCTCGCGCATGGCGCTCGGCTGGACACGCTTGAGCGCGGCGACGAAATCGTCCCGTTCCACGCATAGTTCATCCAGCACTTCGGGCGGAATGGTCCGTTCGTCCAGGTCAAGCTTGGGCATGATTCGCCGCACCGCATCGATCGCGGCCTCGCGCGTCAGGGCCGCAATATCGGCCCCGACGAAGCCGTGCGTAGTGCGCGCCAGTTCCTTGAGATCCACTCCGACGCCCAGCGGCATGCCACGCGTGTGAATCGCAAGAATTTCACGCCTGCCGGATTCGTCCGGCACGCCAATCACGATTTCGCGGTCGAACCGGCCCGGCCGGCGCAAGGCTTCATCAATCGCATCCGGCCGATTGGTTGCCGCAATCACGACCAGATTGGTACGGGCGTCGAGCCCGTCCATCAAAGTGAGCAGTTGCGCGACAAGGCGCTTTTCCGCTTCGCCGGGGACCTGGCTGCGTTTCGGCGCGATCGAATCGATTTCATCGATGAAGACGATGGACGGCGCGACTCGTGCCGCTTCCTCGAACACTTCCCGCAGGCGCTTTTCACTCTCACCATATCCGGAACCCATGATTTCGGGCCCGTTGATAGTGAAGAACTCCGCATCGCTTTCATTCGCGACAGCCTGCGCCAGCCGCGTCTTGCCCGTGCCTGGCGGGCCATGCAGCAGAACGCCCTTCGGCGGATCGACACCCAGCCGGGTGAACAGCTCCGGATAGCGCAGCGGCAATTCGACCATTTCGCGCAACTGGCGAATCGTCTCTCCCATGCCGCCGACGTCGTCGTAATTGACCGTTCCACGCCCGTCGCGCGGCTCCTCGAACTCGGCACGGAGCTCGACTTCGGTATTTTCGTCGATGTGAACGATGCCCTTCGGGGCAGTCGATACGACCTGCAGGCGAATCTGCGTCAATGCGTAGGCGGGGGCATTGAACATGCGCCGCACTTCCTGAGGCATGTCAGTGACCGGCTGTTGCCCGGTAGTCGCGACAAGGTCCCCCGCAACCAGCGGCTTGCGGAAGAAATTTCGCTTCAACGCATGGGTTGGCCCCTGCAAGCGCATTTCCCGCTGGGCCGGAGCGAATACAACCCGTGTTGCGGGGCGCGATTCGCCCTTGCGAATCTTGACGTGTTCGCCCGAACCGATTTCGGCGTTGCCCCTTTGCAAGCCATCCAGCCGGACGACATCCAGATCCTGGTCCTCTTGATAGGCAGGAATTGCAATGGCCGCGGTGGACCGCTTTCCCGAAATTTCGACAACATCGCCTTCGGTGATGCCGAGGGCGGCAAAGGCTGATTTCGGCATGCGGGCAATGCCCTGGCCGCTTTCCTCCTGCCGCGCTGCGGCAACTTGCAGCCTTACCGATTTGTCCTTAACCGCCGCTTCCGCATCAGCCATGACGCGTTCTCCTGTCCTCGTTGTTCAGCGAAGCTAGGTACGCACATGGAGGATTGCAAACGAACGGCGGAGGAGATGTTCTGCGCACGGGCGGAATTGTGCCTTGCGGCAAAGTGCCGAAAGGGCAAAAAAAGGGCCCGGTCGTTGCCAACCGGGCCTTGGAAGTTTTGGGAGAGGATGCCTGAAAGGCACTGTCTTTATGGCTCTGAGCTTGTTTTTTCGCAAGTGCGAAAACCTCATCCAATGTTGCAAATTTTGCAATTACGATTTTTTGCATTGATTCTAATTGATTTTTTTAAATTTCATTTCGCATTTGCACACCTGAATCGCACCATAAGCGCTCAAATGCCGTATAAATTGCTGCATCGCACAATTGGGTGGCAGGCACGAAATGCCTCCCGGCTTACCAAAACCTTCCCGCAGGATGACAGCCTCGTCCCAAGCGGTTATGTGCATTGCAACATCCCGCCCATTCCATCGGAAAGGATACGATGAACAAACTTTATCCCAGCGCAGAGGCTGCATTGGATGGATTGCTCACTGACGGCATGTTGATTGCCGCCGGGGGATTCGGTCTGTGCGGTATCCCCGAACGCCTGCTCGACGCAGTCCGCGACAGTGGGGTGAAGGATCTGACTTTCGCTTCCAACAATGCCGGCATCGACAACGAAGGCATCGGCAAGCTGCTGCGCACACGCCAGGTGAAGAAGATGATCGCCAGCTATGTGGGGGAGAACAAGGAATTCGAACGCCAGTTTCTCTCCGGCGAACTCGAAGTGGAATTCTGCCCCCAGGGCACACTGGCCGAACGCATGCGCGCCGGCGGGGCGGGCATTCCGGGTTTCTACACCAAGACCGGCGTCGGTACCGCTGTGGCCGAAGGCAAGGAAGTGAAAGTCTTCGACGGAGAGGAATATATCCTCGAACGCGGAATTTTCGCCGACCTCAGTCTCGTGAAGGCGTGGAAGGCCGATGAAACCGGCAATCTCGTGTTCCGCAAGACGGCGCGCAATTTCAATCTCCCCGCCGCCACCTGCGGCAAGGCCTGTGTGGTCGAAGTGGAAGAAATCGTGCCCAAGGGCTCCCTGGATCCCGACTGCATCCACCTGCCGGGTGTCTATGTCCAGCGCATGATCGTTGGCGCGCCTTACGACAAAAAGATCGAATTCGTTACCACCCGCACGAGGGAGGCTGCCTGATGACCGCTCACGACCACCTCGCCAAGGGCTGGACCCGCGACCAGATGGCCGCTCGCGCCGCGCGCGAACTGCAGGATGGCTTCTACGTCAATCTCGGCATCGGCATTCCGACGCTAGTGGCCAATCACGTGCCGGAAGGTATCGAGGTCACGCTGCAGTCGGAAAACGGGATGCTCGGCATCGGCCCGTTCCCCTATGAAGGCGAAGAAGACGCCGATCTGATCAATGCCGGCAAGCAGACCATCAGCGAGCTGGCCCATTCGGCCTATTTCGACAGCGCACAGAGCTTCGCCATGATTCGCGGTGGGCATATCGACCTGACCGTGCTGGGCGCAATGGAAGTGTCGGAGGGCGGCGACATCGCCAACTGGATGATTCCGGGCAAGATGATCAAGGGCATGGGCGGGGCGATGGACCTCGTCGCCGGGGTCAAGAAAATCATCGTGGTGATGGAACATGTGTCCAAGAACGGCGACCCCAAGTTCATCCCGGCCTGCACCCTGCCGCTGACCGGCCGCAACGTGGTCGACATGATCGTGACTGACCTCGCCGTCTTCCAGCGCCCCGACCACACTGCACCGTTCAAACTGATCGAGCTTGCACCCGGCGTCACCAGGGACGAAGTTAGAGAGAAGACCACGGCCCAATACATCGAATAGGGCCGCCAGATATCAATCGGGAGAGAGAAACATGGCCACTGATATCACTGCAATTCCGCTGACCCGCCTCGACGGCAGCGGCGACAGCCTTGCCAACCATTCGGGCAAGGTCCTGCTCGTCGTGAATGTCGCCTCGCAATGCGGCCTTACGCCCCAATATGAAGGGCTGGAAAAACTGTTCGGCCAGTACAAGGACAAGGGTTTCGAAGTGCTGGGCTTCCCGGCGAACGACTTCGGCGCCCAGGAACCCGGCTCGAACGAGGAAATCGCCCAGTTCTGTTCTGCAAACTATGGCGTCACTTTTCCCATGTTCAGCAAAGCCGACGTTACCGGCGACGCCAAGCAGCCGCTCTATGCCGCGCTGACCGAAGCGATGCCTGACAAGGAAGGCGATGCGGAAAGCTTCCGCGAACGGCTGCGGGGCTTTGGCATGACGCCGACGCAGGACCCCGACGTCTTGTGGAACTTCGAGAAGTTCCTCGTCGGCAAGGATGGTGCGGTCGTAGCACGCTTCGCCCCGACCGTCGCGCCGGATGATCCGATGCTGGTTTCCGCCGTGGAAAAGGCATTGGCCCAGTGATGTTCTGCTGACGCCTCGTCGTGTGACGGTGGGGCGTCAGCGTTTTGCGAAGGCAAGCAAACTGGCCGATACTTCCGCCCATGCATTGCTTGCGCAGATACGACGGTCGCTCCACGGCGCGGTGGACGTACACCCGCAGACAATCGAATGCGCCCCTCCGCAGAAAGGAGCCTATTTGCTCCTGATGCGGTTCGAAGCGCCCGCAGTCTTTTCGCACAAGCGCGCCGCAACCACCCTTCCTGCCGGCTGGTATGCCTATTGCGGCAGCGCCTATGGTCCCGGAGGGATAAGAGCGCGGCTACGCCGCCATTTCCGGCGCGACAAGACCTTGCACTGGCATGTCGATCACCTCACCGTTCTGGCAGAGCCAATCGAGGCACTGGCCATCGCCCAGGGTTCCGAATGCGCAATCGCCGCACACCTTACCCGGACACGGCTGTTCGGGCCGGCATTGCCGGGCTTCGGCAGTAGTGATTGTACAACCTGCCCGTCGCATCTCCTGCGCTGGCAAAGCTGACCACCCGGCACCACAACAAAAGGCGCGACGGGTCAGCGCTTCGTCAGCCCAGTGCCGCTTTCAATGCATCGCCGAGATCGGTCCGTTCCCAGGGGAACGTATCGCCTTCGGGCTTGCGCCCGAAATGGCCGTAAGCGGCCGTCGTGCGATAGATCGGCTTATTCAGGCCCAGACCTTCACGAATACCGCGGGGGGTCAGCCCACCAAGTTTGTCCTTGGCGACCGCGGCAACCGCCTGTTCGAGTTGCTCGTCAGGAACCGAGCCCGTGCCATGGGTGTCGACATACAAAGACAGCGGTTCCGACACCCCGATCGCATAAGCGACCTGTATCGTGCACCGTTTCGCAAGGCCCGCCGCGACAATATTCTTTGCCAGATAGCGGGTTACATAGGCGGCGGAACGATCGACCTTCGTCGGGTCCTTGCCTGAGAAAGCCCCGCCGCCATGGGGCGATGCGCCGCCATAGGTGTCGACGATGATCTTGCGCCCCGTCAGCCCGGCATCTCCATCCGGACCGCCAATCTCGAAAGTCCCGGTCGGATTGATGTGATAGACCGTTTCGTCCGAAAGCAGCTCCGCCGGCAGAATGTCGGCCACGACCTGCTTCACGTAGGCCTTGAGCTCGGCTTCCTTTTCCCCATCGTCATATTCCGGCGCATGCTGAGTCGAAACGACAATCGCGGTCGCGGCGACCGGCTGGCCATTTTCAAACCGCAAGGTTACCTGGCTCTTGGCGTCAGGTTCAAGGAAGGACACTTTCGCAGCGTGCCGGTCGGCGGACAATCGCTGCAGGATCTTGTGGCTGTAATCCAGAGTCGCAGGCATCAGGTCTGGTGTTTCGTCACATGCGAAACCGAACATGATCCCCTGGTCTCCAGCCCCTTCGTCCTTGTTTCCGCTCGAATCGACGCCCTGGGCAATATGAGCGGACTGGCCGTGCAGGTAATTGGAAAATTCCAGCGTTTTCCAATGGAAACCGTCCTGCTCGTAACCGATGTCCTTCACCACGGCGCGAACGGTCTCTTCAATCTCTTCTTGCGCACCGGGTGCCCAGAAGCCGTTGGCTTCCCATTCCGGCTTGTCTTCGTCGTACATCGGCTTGCAGCGAATCTCGCCGGCCAGCACAACCCGGTTGGTGGTGGTCAGCGTTTCGCAAGCGACGCGGGATTCCGGATCCTTGCTGAGCATGAGATCCACAATGGCATCGGAAATCTGGTCGGAAACCTTGTCCGGATGGCCTTCAGAAACGCTTTCGGAAGTAAACAGGTAATTGGCGCGCATGCGGCGTCGGTCCTTCCCCAAACTCTGGGATGAAATCTGGTTCGCGCGGTCTAGCCGCGCCCGATTCGTCTGGCAACCAGCGCGATGAGCAGCAGGGCGATTGCCCACCCAAGCGCCAGCCTGTTCCCCCACTGTGCGAACAGTGTCGGCGGGAGTGCCTCCGGTACGTATGTGTCGATCCGCTCGGCCCGGTGCCTGGGGACATGGTGGCGCACGATCCCGTGCGCATCGATCACCGCACTGATGCCGGTGGTGGTGGCGCGCAGGACCGGCAAGCCTTCCTCGATCGCCCTCAGGCGCGCCTGCGCGAGATGTTGGGGCGGGCCCCAGCTTCCGAACCAGCCATCGTTCGACGGGTTGAAGATATAGTCCGGGCGGGCCGCGGGATCGGTCACTTCACCCGAAAACGTGATTTCGTAACAGATCTGAATCCCCGCCTTGCCCCAACGGCCAAGGTCGAGTGTCCGCGGCCCCGGACCCGGCCAGAAATCAAGTGCCCCTGCGACCAGACGAGTCGCCCCCAGCGGTTCGAGCAACCACCGCAGGGCGAGATATTCACCGAACGGCACCAGATGCGCCTTCGCATAGCCGGCCCGAATGTGCCCTTGCCCGTCGATCGCCGTCACCACGTTACGTGCTCCGGCAACTTGCCCGTCAGCGATTTCGAGATCGACCGCGCCCGTCATAAGCAGGCTCTGCGGCCCGATCACCCGGCCGATACGGGCACGGGCATAGGCAGGATCGCCACCTGCCGTCATCTGTTGATAGAAACGCTGGGGATATCCGTCGCGCAAGTAATCCGGCACTCCGGATTCGGGCCACAGGACCAGCCGGGTCGCATCCCGGCGTTCAGGTATGCTCAAGCTGGCAATGCGGGCGAATTGCGCTTCGAAACGGCGCGGATCGTTCAGCTCCTCCTGCCGGACATCGGGCTGCACCAGCGTCAGCGCGAGCTTGCCGGGCCGCTCCGCCGGAGCCGGCAGAAACCAGCCCGCGATCACGACCGCCACCGCGGCGGCAAGGGGCAGCAGTTGCTTGCGCGCCGCCAACACCGCCCCGCCTGCCGCAATCAGGGCCGCCATACCCGAAAGCGCGTAAGTACCGAGCCAGGGAGCGAGAAACGCCAGCCCTTGCGAATCAAAGTTGCCCAACAGAACCACGCCCAACGGGTTCCATGCGTAACCGGTAAAGACCCAGCCGCGCAGCCATTCGGCAACGATCCAGCAGCCGGCGAAAGCAAACGCCAGCGACCAGCCGCCACTCTTGCCCGCAATCGCTTTGGCGGCGGCGGCAGCAAGCCCCGGATAGACCGCGAGATAGAGCGCCAGCAATGGAACAGCCAGCCAGCCCAGCAGAGCAGGCATTTCGGCCTGGTAGGTAAAGGCCGTCGCGATCCAGTTGTTGCCAAGAGTGAAATGCGTCCAGCCGAACAGCCAGCCGAGCGTCCATGCATCGCGAATCCGGCCGGTTCCCGCGATCAGCAGGAACAGGACGCCGACCGCAATCAATGTCAGCGGCCAGAGTGCGAGAGGTTGGAAACCCGTTGCGGAAATGGCGCCGAGCAGCAGCGCCAGCCAACGTGGGTGACGTGCAAGTCGTTCGGGAAGAAGGCTGGCCGCACCCATCGCACGACATGTGCCGCGCGATGGAGAGCAGTGCAAGCCGATTAGCCGCAGTTTCGACTACACCGGGCCAAATAGGCACGCGCGCATCGGGAGAACCCCGTTTGCCGCACCGGTGTAACGAACGTCAGCTAACCTTCTGCAGCGTTTCGTCGTCGCCCTTGGGGCTGCTGTCCTTCGCCGCGTCATCCTTGGCGGCCGGCTTGGCGCGCGTGGTCCGGCGACGGCGGGGTGCAGGGGCCGGTGCCTCTTCCGCTTCATCGCTGCTCGAACCGATGGACGGCGGCAGCACGGCCGGATCGAGGCTCGGCTCTGCGCTGCGGCGAGATTTCCTGCCGCTTTCAGCGCTATCGCCGTCGTTGCTCTCGTCCTCGCTGGCTTCCTGCCGGGGCTTGCGTGGACGGCGCGTGGCGGGCCGTTCGCGATTACCGCGCGTGAAGGGATTTGGCTGCGGTTCGTATTCGCTGCCGCCTTCCTGCCGCTCGCTCTCGCTATCCGTATTGCTATTGCTGTCGTCGGACTGCGTCTCTTCGCGTTCCTGGCGGCGGCCACGGCCACGATCAGACGAACGGCTGGAGAAATCCTCGTCATTGTCTTCGTTGTCGCCGGACTGCTCGCGCTGTTCGTCACGGCGGGCACGCTGTTCGTCCTGACGGGCCTTGGTATCCGCTATCACCCGGAAGTAGTGATCCGCGAACTGCAGATAATATTCCATCTGGACGCGGTCGCCGTTGAGCGAGGCATCGTGGGCCAGCTTCTTGTATTTTTCCAGCAGTTGCGGTGCATTGCCCCGCGCCCGGCTGTCGATACGGTTGATCTGGTTGCCGCCCTGCGGACGATTGTTGCCACGGCCCCTGCGGCGATTGCTGCGATTGTTGTTCAAGGGAAATATCATCCTCAATCGTGACCGGGAGGGCGCCCCGCACCCATTTGGTCGCATAATCCCGTCCATGCGAAGGACTTGCCGAATGCATGGTCCCTCCATCTGCATGACTGCATGACCTTCAGGCCCTGCGAGCATGTGCAAATTTTGGAGCGCGACCTGCCAGTCGGGAATTTTCATCCGACCGGCGGTCTCGGCGTGGTTAGCGAGGTTGCCCCGCCTTGCCAAGCCCAAATCGTAACACCAATACGCGCGGCCTGCCTCCAAGGTCATGTTGCAGCCGGGCGTCGAAACCTGCCGCTTCGGCAATGGCCCGCACATCATCGGCCTGCGCGGCGCCGATCTCCACCAGTACCACACCGCTCTCGTCCAGCATGGCAGGCAACTGCGCCAGCAGCACACGATAGGCCGCCAGTCCGTCCGGCCCGGCAAACAGCGCCCCTGCCGGTTCATAGTCGCGCACAGAGCGCGAAAGGCACGCGTCCATCTCGACATAGGGGGGATTGGCAAGGATCAGCCCGAATGGGCCGAGCCCGTCACTCCAGCCAGGCATGTCCCAATCCCGCCGCAGCATCCGCACCCGGTGCGCGAGCCCCAGCCGCGCCGCGTTCGCCGCCGCAACAGCCAGCGCGCCCAGCGACCGGTCGATCCCGACGCCGTTCAGATCCGGTCTTTCCGCCAGCACCGACAACACCAACGCGCCGGAGCCCGTTCCGCAATCGAGCACTCTGCGGGCATCCGGCGCTTCGCCCAATGCCGTTTCGACCAGCACTTCGCTGTCTCCGCGCGGAATCAGCACTTCCGGCGTCACGAGAAAGTCCCGCCCGTAAAATTCCTGATGCCCGACCACATAGGCGACCGGTTCATGCCGCATACGCCGGGCAACGAAGTCTGCGAAACAGTCGGGGACCCCGTCGCCCATATGCCGCAACAGCAAGTCGGAGCGGGAAACCCCCAGCGCGCCGGCCATCATCACTTCGGCGTCGAGCCGTGCCGTGTCGGAAACAGCCGCCAACGCGCCCGCCGCATCGCGCAGGGCCCGCGCCACCTGCATGTCAGTCCCCCATAGCCGCGAGACGCTTGGCCTCGTCCTCGGCGATCAGCGCGTCGATCAATTCGCCCAGTCCGGGTCCCTCGAGAATTTCCGGCAGTTTGTGCAGAGTCAGTCCGATCCGGTGATCGGTCACGCGGCCTTGCGGGAAATTGTAGGTTCTGATGCGTTCCGACCGGTCGCCCGATCCGACCATGGCCTTGCGCGCTTCCGCTTCCGCACCATGCGCTTCGGCGCGCTTGAGATCGAACAACCGCGTGCGCAGCACTTGCATAGCCTTGGCGCGGTTCTTGTGCTGGCTACGCTCGTCCTGCTGGATGACGACCAACCCTGTCGGCAAGTGCGTGATGCGCACGGCCGAATCGGTCGTGTTGACGTGCTGACCGCCGGCGCCGCTGGCACGATAGATGTCGATCTTGAGATCCTTGTCGTCGATCTGGACATCGACTTCGTCCGGTTCGGGCAACACGGCAACTGTCGCGGCAGAGGTGTGTATGCGCCCGCCGCTTTCCGTCACCGGCACCCGCTGCACCCGGTGGACGCCGCTCTCGAACTTGAGCTTCGCGAACACGCCCTGCCCCGTAATGTTGGCGACCACTTCCTTGAAACCGCCAATGTCGGAAGCATTGGCGCTGATCATCTCGACACGCCAGCCCTGCTCCGCTGCGTAGCGTTCGTACATGCGGAACAGGTCGGCCGCGAACAGTGCCGCTTCGTCCCCGCCCGTTCCGGCGCGAATTTCCAGCATCGCAGGGCGACTGTCCGCCGAATCGCGCGGCAACATGGCCAATGCCAGCCGCCGTTCCGCTTCGGGAAGTTGCTTGCGCAGCCGGGCCGCTTCCTCTTCGGCCAGCGCTCTCATCTCCGGATCGCTGTCGTCCAGCGCGGCAAGTTCAGCCAGTTCCCCGCGCATTTCGCGCACTTCTTCCGCCACTTTGGCAACGGGTTCCAGTTCGGCGTAATCGCGACTGACGGCGACGAAAGCTTCCCCTTCCAGAGTGCCGGATGCCAGCCGCGCTTCCAGTTCCGCAAAACGCGCGGCCAATTGGGCCAGGCGCTCGTCAGGGATGATCATGCGCTACCTGCGAAGAATGCTTCGAACACCGCGTTCAGCGCTGCCGCCTTGGCCGTATTCTCATTCAACAGCTTGAGGCTGCGCGACTCTGTGCCATCGCGCACATCCAGCGAAACGATCGCTTCCGGCCCCGCCTTGCGCGCCCGGTCAAACCGCTTGCGCGGACTGCCGGTGGCGTAAAGCTCCGATACGATCCCCGCACGACGAAACGCGGTGACGAGGCCCTCTGCCGCCAGTTCCTGCTCCCGATGTTCGGCAACGACCGCGACTTCCAACGGCGCTTCGCCCGTGTCGTCGAGCAGCATGGCCAGCCGCTCTATCCCTGCGGCCCAGCCGACGGCTGGCGTGTGCGGCCCGCCCAATGCCTCGATCAGCCCGTCGTAACGACCACCGCCGAGAACGGTGCCTTGCGCACCGAGCCGGTCCGTCACGAATTCGAATGCGGTATGGCGGTAATAATCCAGGCCACGCACCAGCGAAGGTGCCCGCGTCCAAGCCACGCCTGCGACCTGCAATCCGTCGGTGACCTTGCCGAAAAAGTCCTGCGCTTCGCCGGAGAGAAAATCGTCGATCTTCGGCGCGTCCGCAGTGAACGGCTTGTCGCGCGGATCCTTGGAATCAAGAATGCGCAGCGGGTTGCGCTCCAGCCGGTCCTGGCTGTCTTCGGACAAGGAAGCTTTGTGGTCCTGGAAATATTCCACCAGCGCATCGCGCCATGCCTCACGGCTCAAGGCATCGCCCAGCGTATTGAGCTGCAGTGTCACCCCATCGGCCACGCCCAGCTCTTTCAGCAACTGGTCCGCCATGACCAGCAGTTCGACATCGGCCTGAGGCTCGGCAGCGCCGATCACTTCCGCGTCGATCTGGTGGAACTGGCGGTAGCGCCCCTTTTGCGGACGCTCATAACGGAACAACGGCCCGTGAGTCGCGACTTTCAGCGGCGCGTATTGCTGCCAGCCGTCAGTAAGGAAGGCGCGCGCGATACCGGCGGTGAATTCCGGCCGCAGCGTCAAGGAGTCCCCGCCGCGATCTTCGAACGAATACATTTCTTTCGAAACCACGTCGGTCGTTTCCCCCAGCGAGCGGGAGAAGACCGCGGTCTTTTCAAACACCGGCATTTCCACCCGGCGGAAACGATAGAGCCTGCGAATGCGTTCGAATGTTTCCACCACGCGTGCGAAGGCTTCGGCTTCTGCGCCAAAAATATCCTGCGTGCCGCGGATGGCCTGGGGTGTCTCTTTCGCCATGGGCCGCGCTTAGAGCGTGATTACCGTAAATTGAAGCGGGGAATGGTCATTTTACGATGCGAATTGGGCTCTGCCCGCCACGCAGAATGTCGGCGGCGCCACGAAAATGTCCCGCCACGCCCGCCAGGAGTGGCGCAAACGACCCGCCTGGCCATTTTTTGTGCGTCGCACCAAGGTCTATATTGGCGAAGGCGATTCCTGCCGCTAGAGGCTCGCGTCATGCAAATCGACAAGATCCCTACGGGTGACAATCCGCCCGAGAGCCTCAACGTCATCATCGAGGTGCCGACCGGTGGCGAACCCGTGAAATACGAGTTCGACAAGGCGTCGGGCGCCCTGTTCGTCGACCGCATCCTCCACACCCCGATGCGTTACCCGGCGAATTACGGTTTCGTCCCGCATACGCTGTCGCCCGACGGCGACCCGCTGGACGCGCTGGTTGTGGCCCGCTCCCCCTTCATTCCGGGTTGCGTCGTTCGTGCCCGGCCGATCGGCGTGCTCAATCTGGAAGACGAACACGGCGGAGACGAGAAGCTGATCTGCGTCCCCGTGGACACGACTTTCCCCTATTACACCGATGTCGGTGAACATAAGGATCTGCCCTCGATCGTGCTTCAGCAGATCGAGCACTTCTTTACCCATTACAAGGACCTGGAAGCCGAAAAGTGGGTCCGTATCGGCCAGTGGGGCGATGCGGCTGAAGCGCGGCAGGTGGTCGTGGAAGCAATCGAACGCGCAAAGGCCGCGAAAGCCTGAACAGTCATTCCACCGGGCGGGAAGGATCGAGCAGATCCTTTTCCCCGGCAGGGGTCGACCTTTCCTGATCGACCATCCGCGCCACTTCGTTTTCCGGCCGGGTATCCGATGCCGTACCCGCATCCGCCCGACGGCGACGGGGCGGCGCAACAGGTGGTTTTTCGCTCGCCTGTTCCCCCTGCCCCTGAGGCAGCAGAGGGAAACCGGCATCGAACCGCAACCGGTATATCGGTTCCGGCAATGCGAATCCCGCTTCCTCCAACGCATCCTTCACGGCCGGAATCGCGCGGCTTCGCGCCTTGTAGAAATCGGTTTCCCGCTGGTCGATCCACGCCAGGAAGCGAAGCACGATATTCGAATCCCCAACCTGATCGACCCGCCCCGTTGGTTCCGGCTCTTTCAGAACGTAGGGCAACCCGCGCAGAACCTCGACCCCCACCCGCGTGGCCTCGGTCGGATCATCATCCGCATCCACGCCCAGTTCGAACGTAAACTGACGCTGCGGATTGCGCGTGTAGTTGAGAATCACCGCCTTGAAGACAGCGGAATTGGGGATCCGCAAATGGTTGCCGTCCATTGTCATCAGAATGGTCGCACGGCTGGTCAAACGGATCACACGGCCTTCGTGACTGTCGATCACCACATGGTCGTTGGGCCGAAATGGCTGACGCAAGGACAGCATCAGCGAAGCAACATAGTTTTCAATCGTGTCGCGCATCGCAAAGCCCAGAGCGATGCCAATCACGCCGGCACCGCCCAGAACCGCGCCGAGGAGCGCGCTCGCCCCCAACATATCGAGAGCAATCACCAGCCCGCCGACAATGAACACGAAGCGAATCGCACTGGCGATCAGTTCCGCCAGGAAGGAATTGCGCGCCAGCCGCTGCCAGACCCCTGCGGGGGCCGCGATCAGATAACCCAGCGCGGCAACGGCCAATGCCAGAGCCGCCGCCGCGCCCAGCAACGGCAGCATCGACACCACTGCATCGACTTTCGCCTTCAGCTTGGTCAGGCCATCGAGCCCGTCATTGACGGATACCTTGCGTTCGATCTCGTTCCGGACCGTCACCACCCCGCTGACGCGCGCGGCGATCGCCTCCGCACGGGCGCTCGCCCCGGTCTCCGAAACGGTTCCCGACAGCGTGACCACGCCAGCCCGCGCGCCGACCACGACATTTTCGAGGCCCGGGAGTTCGGAAAATATCCCCCGTATCCGCGCCGCGATCCGCGCGTCGGCACCGGCATCGCTGCTGGTGTCGATCTCTTGCGCGGGCTGTCCGGCCTGCGCTGGGACGGTATCGGCGGGATTGGGGAGAATGGCCGCAGCAGGCGCCAGCGGGACCAGCAGGCACAATCCCGCCAGCAAGGGCAAAATCCGCGACCGGGCCTCAAACCACGCCAAAAGCTCAATCTCCCGCTACGGTCATCCCGTCGATTCGCAGCGTCGGCACATTGATGCCACGATGCATTTCCAGATCGTTCGCAGGCACCAGCGCCGCGAACATGTCCACCAGATTGCCGGCAATCGTGAATTCCGCAACCGGCCCGGCCAGCGCGCCGTCGACAATCCGGTAGCCCGATGCGCCCCGGCTGTAATCGCCAGTCACGGCATTGACGCCATGGCCGAACAATTCCGTCACCAGAACGCCTTCGCCGATGTCGGCCATCAATTCCTCGGGCGTCACCGAACCGGCTGCCAGATGGACGTTGCTGGCCGATACGCCCGGCGCACCGCCCCCGCCGCGCGACGCGTGGCCGGTAGGCGCAATTCCCAGTTGCCGGGCAGAGGCGCTGTCGGCCAGCCATCCGGTCACCTTGCCTCCTTCGACCAGAGCGCGCGGGGCAGTGGCCAAGCCTTCCCCATCGAACGGGCGTGACCGCAGGCCGCGCACACGATGCGGCTCTTCCAGAATATGCACGGACGAATCGAACAGCGCCGTATCCAGCCGGTCGAGCAGGAAACTGGCGCGACGGGCAATTGCCGGGCCTGCCATGGCGCCGATCAGATGGCCGATCAGGCCATTGCCCACGCGCGGATCGAACACCAGCGGCATGACCTTGCTCGGCAAGCGGCCCGGCCCGAGACGAGCAACCGCCCGCTCCCCAGCCAGACGGCCGATATCGGCAGGTGAGATCAGATCCCCGGCGTGGCGTGCCTGCCGCCAGGCATAGTCGCGCTGCATCCCGCTGCCCGTGCCCGCAACCACGCTGGCACTGAGGCTGTGAGTCGTCGCGCCATAACCGCCGGAAAATCCATGGCTGGTGGCCAGTGCAACGATCGAGCGTCCGAACCCGGCACTGCCACCTTCGCTGTTGGTCACTCCGTCGACCGCACGGGCGGCATCTTCCGCTTCCTCGGCCATGGCGCGCAACTGTTGCGGGCTCGGTTCGGCCGGATCTTCCATGTCGAGATCGGGGAAAGGCCCACGCGTGAGCAGCTCTTCGGGGGCCAGGCCGGCGAACCTGTCTTCCGGAGCGGCTTTGGCCATGGCAACGGCACGCTCGGCCAATTCGGCCAGCGCATCGTCGGAAAGGTCGGTGGCATGGATCGAGGCAGAACGCTGTCCGACGAAAACGCGCAGGCCCGCCGATTCACTTTCTGACCGCTCGACATCTTCGAGCGCGCCGAGCCGGACATGCACACTTTCCGACATATCGCCGATCGCAACGGCATCGGCAGCATCGGCGCCGAACCGCCGCGCGAGCGCAATCAGCGTGGCGCAGCGCTCTTCAGCGCGGGACAAATCAAACATGGAGGGCCTTTCGCAACGGAATTTGCGTCAAGCCGTCGCGCGATCAGATCAAGGCGTCAAGGACCTTGAGCAGCAATGTAAGGACGAACGGCAGGCCGATAGCCAGCGTCCAGATCAGCCGACGGTCACGGCGAAAGGCGGGTTCGAGGGCAGGATTGGCAGCTTCGTCACAGCTCAGCCGTTCCCATCTTTTTTCCAGAGCGCTGAAGCCGGGAAGAACCGCGCCGACCAACAGCGCAAGACCGAGATAAGGAAGAATGGAACCGCCCGGCCCCTTGAGCACGGCAACTGTCATGAAAATCTGGAGACTGGTATAAACCCACAGCGCATAGGCGACATTGTCGCTCATCCAGCGGCGCCAATCACAGGGTTTCCCTTCCCTGCCGGAAATCATGCCGGATCTCGACCAGCCCGTTTTGGGCGCGGCTTCTGCCATCCAACCTCTCCATGTTTTACGGGACTTTCAGCCCTTCGTTATCTTGCAGACTATATCCGCCTTCGCCCGGCAATCAAGCCCGCTAACGATATCTTGATCCGCGCCCGGATAAGGGTGCGAACATGACAGTCATGCACAAAGCCTGCCAATTGTCTGAAGCTGGGGCTTTTCTGCCGGGCCGCACATGGTAAAGCGTGAGATCATGAACGTACTGGACGATCCCGGCATGGCCGAATCCGCCGAACATGCCCACGACGTTCCTGCGACTCCGCAGGGCGGACTGGAAGTAATCTCCATTGCCAAGAGCTATGACAAGCGGGCGGTTCTGACCGATATCTCGCTTTCTGTCGGCAAGGGCGAAGTGCTCGGCCTGCTCGGCCCGAATGGTGCGGGCAAGACGACCTGCTTCTATTCGATCATGGGGCTGGTGCGACCCGATTCGGGGCGAATCCTGATGGACGGCGTCGATGTCACGCGATTGCCGATGTATCGTCGGGCGATTCTGGGCATTGGCTATCTGCCGCAGGAAACATCCATCTTTCGCGGCATGACTGTCGAACAGAATATCAATTGCGTGCTCGAAATGGTCGAGCCGGACGATACCGTGCGCAGCGCGGAACTGGAACGGCTGCTGGGCGAATTCGGTCTGGCGCATCTGCGCGACAGCCCGGCCATGGCGCTTTCCGGCGGGGAACGCCGGCGGTGCGAAATCGCCCGGGCACTGGCGGCCAAGCCGTCGATCATGCTGCTGGACGAACCTTTCGCCGGGATCGACCCGCTTTCGATTCAGGACATTCGCCATCTCGTCATCGATCTGAAAGAGCGTGGCATCGGCGTGCTGATTACCGACCATAACGTGCGCGAAACGCTCGACATCGTCGACCGCGCCTGCATCATCTATGGCGGGCAGGTGCTGTTCGCCGGCAGCCCGGAAGCGCTCGTCGCCGACGAGAACGTGCGCCGCCTCTATCTGGGTGAGAACTTCACGTTATGACTGCCGGGCCTCTTGCGACATTGTCGCCAGGGGCCATGGCTGGTGGCCGTAAGCGGCCCGAACTCCTCCGGCAGGGGGGCTGTCGCTGATGGCCCTGGGGCCCCGCCTCGATATTCGGCAGACGCAGCAACTGGTGATGACGCCCCAGTTGCAGCAGGCGATCAAGCTGCTCGCGCTGTCCAATCTCGAAATCGAAACCTTCATTGGCGAGGCTCTGGAAGCCAACCCACTGCTCGACATCGGCGGCGAAGCGGAAACAGTCGCTCCGGACACGGAAGAAAGCCCCGCACGGGAAGAGGGCGCAGTCGACCGGATGATCGGCGAAGGTCAGGGAGAAGCCGACCAGCCGCTCGATATCGATCCCGCGGCGATCGACCGCGATCGCGATACCGGTGACGGATCGTTGTTCGGCACCGACACCGGAGGGAATTTCGAAGGCGGCGGCGAAGCACCTCAGATCGAGGAGCATGGCGGCGAGGAAGCCAGCCTGGTGGAACACCTCGTGGCGCAGATCGGGGCGGCCGCACCCGATGAACGTCTGGCCTTCGTCGCGGCCCACATCGCCGGCCTGCTCGACGAGGCCGGTTATCTGCCCGTACCCTTGCGCGAAGTGGCAAACGACCTCGGCGTCACTCTTGCCGACGCGGAAGCCGCGCTGGCCGTGGTCCAGTCACTCGATCCGACAGGTGTCGGCGCGCGCGGCCTGAGCGAATGCCTCGCCCTTCAGGCGAAAGAGGCCGACCGCTACGATCCCTGCATGGCGCGATTGATCGACAATCTCGATCTTCTGGCCAAGGGCAATATCAAACAGCTCAAACGTATTTGCAGTGTCGATGACGAAGATTTCGCCGACATGATGGCGGAATTGCGCGGCTATGACCCGAAGCCCGGATTGCGGTTCGGCAATAGCGGCGGCAACCGGGCGATCGTGCCGGACATCCTGCTGCGCGCCAGGGCGGATGGCGGATGGGACATTGCCCTCAATCAGGCCACTCTGCCCCGGCTGGTGGTCAATCGCAGCTATTATCTCGAACTGCGCAAGGCCTGTGACGACAAGGAAGCCCGCAGTTGGTTGAGCGAGAAGCTGACCGACGCCAACTGGCTGATAAAGGCGCTGGACCAGCGCCAGAAGACGATCCTGAAAGTCACTGCCGAAATCGTGAAACAGCAGGACGGCTTTTTCCGCCACGGAGTGTCCGAACTTCGGCCGCTGACTCTCAAGGCAGTGGCCGAAGCGATCGACATGCATGAATCGACCGTCAGCCGGGTGACCGCGAACAAGTACCTGCATTGCGAACGAGGAACGTTCGAACTGAAGTATTTCTTCACCAGCGGAATCGCGTCCGCCGATGGGGGCGAGGCCATTTCCGCCGAAGCCGTGAAGGCACAGATCAAGGCCCTGACCGAAGCGGAAGATCCCAAGGCGATCCTTTCCGACGATGCACTGGTCGAACTGCTCCGCCAGAAAGGCTTCGATCTCGCCCGCCGGACAGTGGCCAAATATCGCGAAGCCATCGGCATTGGCAGCTCCGTGCAGCGCCGCCGGCAAAAGGCTCTGGAAGCCGTCCGCTAACAAGGTTTACGCAGGGTCGTTGGACACCGGGCCATGTGGGGCAATCGGGGCTGCGTCACTAACCAGGATAGTCGCGAATCTTAATCGCGCCGGTTGAACGAAATACGCAGAATCCCGCTAGGCGCGCGGCACGAATCTCTCCTCCCAGACCTCGCGACTCACGGTTGGAGGCCGGTTTACGACAAATTAACCTTTTCTGTTCAGAAGTTCCGTGGTTAATATTGGTCAACATCCCTTACGGGGAAGTTACCGACCAGCACACGGGGCAACGAGGGGGGACCACCCATGCGCGTTCTGTTGATTGAAGACGAGCCGACAACGGCCAAGGCCATCGAGCTGATGCTCACGACCGAAGGGTTCAACGTCTATTCGACGGACCTGGGCGAGGAGGGTCTCGATCTTGGCAAGCTGTACGATTACGACATCATCCTGCTCGACCTGAACCTGCCGGACATGCATGGCTATGACGTGCTCAAGAAGCTTCGCGTGGCCAAGGTCCAGACTCCGGTCCTGATCCTGTCCGGGATCGCGGAAATGGATTCGAAGGTCCGCAGCTTCGGCTTCGGCGCCGACGATTACGTGACCAAGCCGTTCCACCGTGATGAGCTGATCGCCCGTATCCACGCCGTGGTGCGCCGGTCCAAAGGGCATTCGCAATCGGTCATCCGCACCGGCAAGCTGGCAGTCAATCTCGATGCCAAGACGGTCGAGGTCGATGGTGCGCGCGTTCACCTGACCGGCAAGGAATACGCCATGCTGGAGCTGCTTTCGCTCCGCAAGGGGACGACGCTGACCAAGGAAATGTTCCTCAACCACCTTTACGGCGGGATGGACGAACCGGAACTGAAGATCATCGACGTCTTCATCTGCAAGCTGCGCAAGAAACTGTCGCTGGCTTGCGATGGCGAAAACTACATCGAAACGGTATGGGGCCGCGGCTACGTGTTGCGCGATCCGGAAGACAAAGCGGCAGAAGCCGCCTGATCTCCTGAGTTTTAAAGGCGTCCGTGCGGCCAACCGGGCCGCAGCCGTCCATGCCGTCTGGCGGGTGGGACACAGACGCACTGCTGACTACACGCCGCGCGCGGACCAAGGGCGCGACCGGGGTATGGAACCCCATGCTTGAGGCGAAAGCAAAACACTTCTAAGCGCCCCGGCCATGACCGCATACAAACCCGGCGACCCCACTACGCTCAACCGTCTCTACGGGCGCTCCCAGGGGCGTAAACTGCGCAAGGGCCAGCAAGACCTGGTCGACAGATTGCTGCCGCAGATCAGCGTACCCGAAGAAGGCGCCGTCACCGCACGGGCGCTATTCGGGCAGGATGCGCCGCTTCATTTCGAAATCGGTTTCGGCGCCGGCGAACACCTTGCCTACCGGGCCGATATGCTGCCCGATCATGCTTTCATCGGCTGCGAACCTTTCGTGAATGGCGTAGTCGGGGCCCTTGCCCACGTGCGCGACATGGCGCTGACCAATGTCCGCCTGCACATGGGCGATGCGCTGGAAGTGCTGACGCGCATACCCGACGGGGCGCTGTCGTTCGTCTATCTGCTTCACCCCGATCCCTGGCCCAAGGCGCGCCATGCCAAGCGCCGGATGATGAACGACGGGCCGATCAACATGATCGCCGCCAAACTGAAACCGGGCGGGGAATTTCGCTTCGGAACGGACCACCCGGTCTATCTGCGCCACGCGCTGATGGTAATGCGCCGTCACACGGACCAGTTCGAATGGCTCGTCGAAGGCCCGGCAAGCTGGCAAAACCGCCCGGGAGGCTGGCCAGAAACCCGGTATGAAGCCAAGGCGCGGCAACTCGGCCATGAAGTCTGGTATTTTCGCTTCCGCCGCCGCTAAAGTTCCTCTTCGCGCCCCTTTCCAAAAACTGCCTTCCTTGCCGCCCCTTCACACGGCAACGGGCAGTCATGCATTTCGGGACATTTGACATTGCCGCCCTGCTGCCGTTCATCGCGGTAGGCTTTGCCGCGCAATTGGTGGATGGCGCACTGGGCATGGCCTTCGGGGTCATTTCCAACGCATTGATGGTGGGTGTCCTGGGCGTCCCCCCGGCGCTCGCTTCCCAGCGGGTCCATGTCGTCGAATGCTTCACCACCGCGACTTCGGGCATCAGCCACCTGTTGCACGGGAACATCGACCGCAGGCTGTTTTTCCGCCTGCTCCTGCCCGGCCTCGCCGGGGGGATTGCCGGAGCCTATCTGCTGAGTTCCCTCGACGCGAGCATTATCAAGCCGGTCGTGCTGGCCTATCTTTCAGGCATCGGGCTGTACCTGCTGTGGCGCGGGCTCGGCCATCCGCCCAAGCCACGGGATGCGAAATATGTCGCGCCGCTGGGGCTGGTGGGCGGCTTCCTCGACGCGGCAGGCGGTGGCGGCTGGGGCCCGGTCGTCAGTTCCAACCTGCTGGTTCAGGGCGCCGAACCGCGCAAGGTCGTGGGCACTGTCAACTCGGTCGAATTTTTCCTGACCATCGCCGTGTCGGCGACATTCATCTGGCACCTCGGTATCGCGGACCTTGCGGGTGCGACGCTCGGCTTCCTCATCGGCGGGGTCGCCGCCGCGCCGTTCGGTGCATTCGCCGCCAAGCATTTTCCCGCGAAATTAATGCTGATCCTGGTCGGAATCGTGCTGACGATTACCAGTACATATGGCGTCTATGCGGCAGTGACCGGCTGACTAATGCGGAACATGTAGCGGGACCATGGGTTGTTTTTCCTGAGAAACGGAAAGGATAACCAATGGCACGCAACCTTATCGCGGCCCTTGCACTGGGCCTGTTTTCGCTGACGGTGACCGCCTGCAACACGGTGGAAGGCGCAGGAGAAGATCTCCAGTCCGTATCCCGCGACGTTGACGACGCGACCTGACGCGGAGCCGGCCGGGCAGGCGCATCCCATGGATGCCCCCACCCGGCCAGCTGATTTCCGACTAGCCTACCACCCCGGCGGCGGCGAGCACGGCAAGCTGCAACAGGTCGGGCGCGATGGATGTCATCGGCGCGATCTGCACCGGCTTTTCCATTCCGATCAGCATCGGCCCGATCGTGGCGTTGCCGCCCAGTTCACGTAGCAATTTGGCCGAAACGTTGGCCGATTGCAGGCCGGGCATAATCAGCACGTTCGCCGGCTGCGACAGACGGCTGAACGGATAGTTGGCCATGACCTTGGGGTTTAGTGCGGCATCGGGCGCCACTTCGCCTTCATATTCGAAACCGGGCTTTTCCGCGTCGAGGATAGCGACCGCTTCGCGAATCGGTTCGAGCCACTTGCCCGACGGATTGCCGAACGTCGAAAAGCTCAGAAACGCCACGCGCGGCTCATGGCCCAGACGGCGGGCCACCGCTGCGGTTTCCTTCGCGATATGCGCCAGTTCCGCCGCACTCGGCCGTTCGTTGATGGTCGTGTCCGCCAGGAACACGGTATAATCCTTGCCGATCATCAGGTGGATGCCGAACGGCACCTGCCCCTGTTTCGGATCGATCACCATCTGCACTTCGCGCATGGTCTGGGCAAAGGGCCGGGTCACGCCGGAGATCATTGCGTCGCCATGGCCGAGAGCAACCAGCAGCGAGGCGAAAATGTTCCGTTCCTGGTTGACCATCCGGCGCACGTCGCGTTCCATGTAACCGCGCCGCTGAAGCCGCTTGTAGAGATAGTCGACCATTTCCGGGACGTAGATCGACGTCGCCGAATTCTGGATCTCGTAGCTTTCGGGATCCTCGATCCCCAATTCCACCAGCTTGTCCAACACGGCCTGCGTCCGCCCGACGAGAACGGGCGTGCCATAGCCGAAATCGCGGAACTGGATCGCGGCGCGCAGGACGACTTCGTCTTCCGCCTCCGCAAAAACGACCCGCTTGGGGTTGCGCTTCAGTTCCTCGAATACCTGCGACAGAACACTCGTGGTCGGGTTCAACCGCACTTTCAGCGCATGGCGATAGGCATCGAAATCCTTGATCGGGCTCTGCGCCACGCCGGAATCCATCGCCGCCTTGGCGACTGCAGACGACACCCGCTCTATCAGGCGCGGATCGAACGGTGCCGGAATGATATATTCCGTACCGAACTGCTGGTTCTTGCCATAGGCGGCAGCCACTTCTTCCGGCACGCGTTCGCGGGCCAGTGCAGCAATCGCTTCGGCAGCGGCAATCTTCATCTCTTCATTGATCGCGGTCGCCTGAACGTCCAGCGCGCCACGGAAGATGAACGGGAAGCCCAGCACATTGTTGACCTGGTTCGGATAGTCCGACCGACCGGTAGCGATGATCGCATCAGGCCGCACTGCCCTGGCTTCCGGCGGTGTGATTTCCGGATCGGGATTGGCCATGGCGAAAATGATCGGCTTGGGCGCCATCTTCTTGACCATCGGTTGCGTCAGCGCACCCTTGACCGACAGGCCGAGGAACACATCGGCCCCTTCGATCGCCTCTTCAAGCGTGCGTGCATCGGTATGCGCCGCATGGGCCGACTTGAACTGATCGACATTGTCGCGACCGATGTAGATCACGCCCTTGCTGTCGCACATGACGACATTGTCGTGACGCACGCCGAGCGACTTGATGAGCGACGTACAGGCAATGGCCGAGGCACCCGCCCCATTCACCACGACCTTGACTTCGTCCATCTTGCGCCCGGTCAGGTGGCAGGCATTGATGAGACCGGCTGCGGCAATGATCGCCGTGCCGTGCTGGTCATCGTGCATGACCGGGATTTTCATCCGTTCGCGCAGGGCCTGCTCGATGATGAAGCATTCCGGAGCCTTGATATCCTCCAGATTGATCCCTCCGAATGTCGGCTCCATCAAGGCGACGGCATTGATGAACGCTTCGGGATCTTCGGTCGCCAGCTCAATATCCATCGAGTCGACATCGGCAAAGCGCTTGAACAGAACGGCCTTGCCTTCCATCACCGGCTTGGACGCCAATGCCCCCAGGTTGCCCATGCCGAGAATGGCCGTGCCATTGGAAATGACAGCGACGAGATTGGAGCGGGCCGTATAGATGGCCGCCTTTGCCGGGTCTTTCGCGATGGCTTCAACGGGGGCCGCAACACCCGGAGAATAAGCCAGGCTCAGATCGCGCTGTGTCGCCATCGGCTTGGATGCGACGATCTCGATCTTACCGGGCCGGATCGTCTCGTGGTAGAAAAGCGCCTCGCGCTCCGAAAAACTCACTTTGTTGCCGTCGCCGGACAAGGGCAGTCTCCTTTCGTTGTTCAGCCGATAACCGCAGAACGGCAAAAGGGATAGGGGAAAGCTGCGTAGCGACGCTTCCCGAATCATGTGAGGGACAGCTACCGGGAGAAAATGGCTGGCAAAGCATCACCGATGATGGCGCAATATCACGTTCTGAAGGAACGTGCCGACGATTGCCTGCTGTTCTATCGCATGGGCGATTTCTTCGAATTGTTCTTCGACGATGCCCGTGCCGCGGCCCAGATCCTCGACATCGCGCTGACCAGCCGGGGCGAACACGATGGCAAGCCGATCCCGATGTGCGGCGTGCCGGTCCATTCCGCCGAAAACTATCTCGCGCGGCTGATAAAGGCCGGTTGCCGCGTGGCCATCGCGGAACAGGTCGAAACGCCTGAGGAAGCGAAGAAGCGTGGCGGATCGAAAGCCCTCGTCGCGCGCGACATCGTCCGCTTCGTCACCGCGGGGACGCTGACCGAGGAAGCCCTGCTGGAACCGCGCCGCGCGAATGTTCTGGCCGCAGTATGCGAAGTGCGCGGCACTGTCGGGATTGCCGCATGCGACATTTCAACCGGGCGGATGGAGCTGGAAGAATGCGCGCCTGAACGCATGGGCGCAGCGCTCGCCCGGCTGGGGGCGAGCGAGCTGGTCGGGCCCGAGGACTGGAACGAGGCGCCCGACAACCTCATCGCCCGCCCGCGCACCGATTTCGCCAGCGAGGAAGGGGAAACGCGCCTCAAGACCATCCATGGCGTTGCGACGTTGGACGGGTTCGGCCATTTTTCGCGCCCGATGCTGGCCGCGGCAGGCGGGCTTGTCGCCTATCTCGACCATGTCGGCTGCGGCAAGCTGCCCCTGCTGCTGCCCCCGGTCGAACGGGCCGGCGATGCCCGGCTGGCGATGGACGAGGCGACACGCGGCAGTCTGGAGATTCTCGAATCCCAGCAGGGCGGCCGCAAGGGCAGCCTGATTGCCGCAGTCGACCGCTGCGTGACCGGCGCTGGCGCGCGATTGCTGGCGGACGACCTGTCCGCCCCGCTGACCGATGCCGACGCGATCCACGCCCGGCTGGCGTTCGTCGGCTGGCTGCACGAGGACCCGTTGCTACGGGCCGACTTGCGATCCGTGTTGCGTGCCCTGCCCGACATCGGCCGCGCGCTGGGCCGCGTCGTTGCCGGACGCGGCAGCCCGCGCGATCTCGGCCAGATCCGGGACGGCCTGTCCGAAGCACGGCGCATTCGCGATCACTTGCAGGGCAAACCCGATCTGCCGCGATTGCTCGAAGGACTGATGCCCGCATTGGGCGGCCATGGTGCGCTGGTCGATCTCTATACCCGTGCGCTGGTTGCATCCCCGCCCACGGAACGTAGCCAGGGCGGCTTCATCGCCGAAGGGTACGACGCATCGCTGGACGAATTGCGGCGGACCTCGGGCAATGCCCGGCGCGCCATCGCCGCGTTGGAAGCGAAATATCGCGAAGAGACCGGGATCGCCGCGCTAAAAATCAAGCATAACGGCGTGCTGGGGTATTTCATCGAAGTGCCCGCCAGACATGCCGATGCGCTGATGGCCCCCGACAGCGGGTTCACTCATCGCCAGACCATGGCTGGCGCCGTGCGTTTCAACTCGCTGGTCCTGCATGAGGAGGCAAGCCGCATCGCCGAGGCAGGCGGCCATGCACTGGCCGCGGAAGAAGCCCATTTCGAGGAACTGATCGCCCAAGCGGTAGCCGAACGGCACGGCATCGCCGCCACTGCCGACGCCCTTGCCCGGATCGACGTGGCCGCCGGATTGGCGGAACGCGCGGCGGAAGGCGGATGGGCCCGTCCCGACATTGTCGAGGACCGCAGCCTGCAAATCGAAGGCGGGCGGCATCCGGTTGTGGAAGATGCGCTGGCAGTCACCGGCGATCGCTTCGTTGCCAATGACTGCCTGCTTGCTCCGTCCGACCGGCTGTGGCTGATCGGCGGGCCGAACATGGGCGGCAAATCGACGTTCCTGCGGCAGAACGCCCTGATCGTGCTGCTCGCCCAAGCGGGGAGCTACGTACCCGCCACGCGCGCCTCCATCGGGCTGGTCGACCGATTGTTCAGCCGCGTCGGCGCGGCCGACAACCTTGCCCGCGGACGCTCCACGTTCATGGTCGAAATGGTCGAAACGGCGGCAATTCTGTCGCAGGCGACAGAGCGGAGCTTCGTCATCCTCGACGAAGTGGGGCGCGGCACCTCGACTTACGACGGGCTGGCGCTGGCCTGGGCCGTGGTGGAGGCGGTGCACGAAACCATCCGCTGCCGCTGCCTCTTCGCCACGCACTATCACGAACTGGCCCGACTGGCCGAGAGCTGCGACGCGCTTTCGCTCCACCATGTTCGCGCGCGGGAATGGAAAGGCAATCTCGTGCTCCTGCACGAACTGGCGGAAGGCCCCGCCGACCGCAGCTACGGCCTGGCAGTCGCGCGGCTGGCCGGCGTCCCGCCGCCCGTTATCGCGCGCGCCAAGACCGTGCTCGACCGGCTGGAAAAAGGCCGTGCCGAAACCGGCGGACTGGCCGCTGGCCTTGGCGAATTGCCACTGTTCGCCGCCGCGGCGGAGGCCGAAGCCGAACAGAACGACGCCTTGCACCAGCGATTGCGGGACCTAGATATCGACGCGCTGTCCCCACGCGAAGCGCTGGATCTGCTGTATGATTTGAAACGCGAGGCCGGGACGGACGTTTAACCGGGCAGGAGGCACGCCTATGGCCGATACGGACAATGACGATCCCCTGGCGGAAGCACGCACCGACCTTGCCGAAGACCGCACGGTACAGGCCACTGAACGAACTTTTGCCGGTTGGCTGCGAACGGCCTTTGCCGCAATCGGCATCGGCCTGGCCTTTCGCGCGGTGTTCGGCGATTTCGATCCGCCGTGGCTCGCGCGGGCGATCGCCACCTTGTTCGTGCTGTTGGGCGCGGCAATCGCCTACACTGCCGAACAGCGCGCATGCCGCAGTTTCAACCGGCTGAAGGCGCATCGCGTGGCGCCGCCGGACCTGCCCAATATCCGCTGGGTCAGCCTGTCGATCATCACCGGCGCCTTGCTGCTGGTGGCGGGATTCTGGATCCTGAACGACCGGGTTCTGGCTGGCTGAAAAACACGCCGGTCAGGCCACGGACCGTTAACCCCCGCCGGCTATAGCAGGCGGCCATGTACCGGAAACTGTTCACCGACTGGCGGATCGCGCTGGCATTCGTGGCCGTGACCGCCATTTCCGCGGTCCTGTTCGTGGGAACCGAGGAAGACGGCGGCGCGCTGACTCAGGCGACGCAGCAGGTTCACGGCCAGAAGCAGGATTTTCAGCGCAAGATCGATTCCGTCAACAACGGCCCGGAAGTCTATCCGGAACCGGAAACCAGCGAATTCATGCCGGACGAGGAATTGCTGGACGATGCCTCCGGCTTCGATCCCTCGCCTCGAGACGAAGCCCCGATGATGGGTGACGGGAACGACGGGAATCCGCCGGGTTTCGAACCGCGGCCGCCGGATGCCGATTACGACAACTATTAACGGGTCGGAACCGGCTCCGGGCCGGAATAGTCGTAGAAGCCGCGTCCGCTCTTGCGGCCAAGCCAGCCTGCTTCGACGTATTTGCGAAGGATCGGTGCGGGGCGGTACTTCGGATCGCCTGTGCTCTCGAACAGGACGTTGACGATTTCCAGACAGGTATCGAGCCCGATGAAGTCCGCCAATTCGAGCGGCCCCATCGGGTGATTGAGCCCGAGACGGCAGCCCCGGTCGATATCCACCACATTGCCGGTGCCGTCGCCAAGAACGAAGGCTGCCTCATTCAACATCGGGACGAGGATGCGGTTGACGACAAAACCCGGTTCATCGCCCGCTTCGACCACGGTCTTGCCGATCTGGGCGGCAAACGCCTTAACTTTTTCAATCGTCGCGGCACTGGTCGCGAGGCCGGGGATCACTTCCACCAGCTTCATCACCGGCACCGGGTTGAAGAAGTGGACCCCGATGAAACGCGTGGGATCCGGGCTCCCCGCCGCCATCCGGGTGATCGGAATGGAACTGGTGTTGCTGGCCAAAATCGCATCGGCGGACAGCACGTCGCCGACAGCTGCGAAAATCTTGCGCTTGATCTCTTCCCGTTCGGTCGCGGCTTCGATCACGAGGTCGGCGTCCGCCATCGGAGCGTAATCGGCAATCGTCACGATCCGGCCCAGCGCAGCCTGCGCATCGGCGGCGGCGATCTTTTCCTTTTCGACCAGCCGGCCCAACTGCTTCTCGATCCGGGCCTTGGCCTTGTTTGCAATGGCGATGTCGACATCGCACAGGACGACATCCAGACCCGCCTGAGCGACAGTCTGGGCAATCCCGGTACCCATCAGTCCCGCACCGATTACCGCGATTTTCTGCATGGCCGACTCCTTCGCAATTGCAGCAACGCGCGCTGCCTAGCGCCGCGAACAGGGGTTGGCTAGAGGATCGTCGCGTCTATCGGGATATCTGCCGGAATCGCCAGTCGCAGGCAGCCGGGCCGCCTGCCTAGCGGTTCTGCCCCGGAACCCACAGGACATCGCCACCCGCCGCCGCATTGACTGCGCGGGACAGCACGAAAAGGTAGTCCGACAGGCGGTTGATATAGGCCAGAGCTGCCGGATTGACCGCTTCCTCCGCCGCCAGTGCCGTCATGCACCGCTCTGCCCGGCGGGCCACGGCCCGGGCCAGATGGATGCGCGCGGCGGCTTCGCTGCCACCGGGCAGGATGAAGCTGGTCAACGGGGCCAGCCCGTCGTTCACACCGTCGATGGCCTGTTCCAGCCAGTCGACCTGTGCCTGCACGATCCGCAGGACCATTTCCGAAGGGGCGAAATCGTCCGGCCCGCTGGCCGGTGTGGCGAGATCGGCGCCGAGATCGAACAAGTCGTTCTGAATGCGGGTCAGCGCCCCGGCATGGTCATCGTCGCCAAGCGCGGAAACGGCCAGACCAATCGCACTGTTCGCTTCGTCCACCGTGCCGATGGCTTCCATCCGTGCGGCATGCTTTGCGCAACGCGAACCATCGACCAGCCCGGTCGTACCGCCGTCACCCGTACGGGTGTAGATCTTGTTGAGTTTTACCACTGGAAGGAATCAGCGTGCGACAGCGAGAATGATCGCGACCACGACAATCGCCAGCGCCTGATACTTGATGCGGGCGAACATCATCTGGTTCTGTTTGATCTGCATCTCGGTCGCGCCGCTGCCCGGATCGCGGTCCAGATCGGTTTTCGTGCTCTGGATGAATGCCACGATCCCGCGAACCAGCGATACGACCACCATCACCATCAACACGATCAGCAGGGGAATGAGAATATAGTTCATGCCAATTATCCTACGCCTTCGCCGAGCGAAATACCAGCGGGGAAGTCGCCGGCCCGCAGCGCCGCAGCCAACGCCAGCCCGTCTTCCCCGGCCGTCCGCCTGTCTTCCAGCGACGGAGAGCCACGTCGCTTGGCCAGCTTGCGGCCCTGCGCGTCGACCAGCAGCAGGTGATGGTGCCAGCGCGGCACCGGCAGGCCCAGCAAGGCCTGCAACAGGCGGTGGATATGCGTCGCGGCGAACAGGTCCATGCCGCGGGTGACCAGCGTCACGCCATCCGCCGCATCATCCAGCGTCGCGGCGAGATGATAGCTGGCGGGCGCTTCCTTGCGCAGGATCACCACATCACCGAACAGATCCGGCCGTGCGGTTTGCGGGCCGGCCAGCGCATCCTCCCAGACAAGCGCACCGGTATGCGCCAGCGCACGGTCCACATCCAGCCGCCAGGCAACCTCGCCTTCCACCGGTTCGACACGCCGGCCACGGCAGGTCCCCGGATAGATTGGCCCGTCCGGCCCCATCTTACTGGCCGCAGCGGCAATCTCGGCGCGCGTACAGCGGCAGGGATAAAGCAGACCCATTGCCTTCAACCGTTCCCCCGCCGCCGCGTAACGGTCCAGATTCGCAGATTGCGCCGATTCAGCATCCCATTGCAGACCCAGCCATTGCAGGTCGGCCCGAAACGCCTCGGCCAGTTCCGGGCGCGATCGCGCACCGTCGATATCCTCGATCCGCAACAGAAACTGCCCGCCCGCCTCGCGCGCCAGATCGTGCGCGACCACAGCCGCATAGGCATGGCCGAGATGCAGCGGGCCATTCGGGCTGGGGGCGAAACGCGTGCGGATCGTCATTCGGGGCACCTTCGCGGCGCCAGCATGCGAATCGTGAAAATCCCTGTGGATTCAGTTTGTGTCACAGACTTGACGCCTTTTGCTGCAAATGCTCCCATGACGTCATCGGGGAGGGCATTCAATGTTCAAGGCCGAACTGATTGAAAGGGTGGCACGCTTCCGCAGCGCGGATGACGATCCGTTGCGCGATCCAGCCAGTTGCCCTGCACTTATTCTCAATGCCGACTACACGCCCCTGTCCTATTACCCGCTGAGCCTCTGGCCGTGGCAAACGGCGGTCAAGGCGGTTTTCCTCGAACGGGTGGACATTCTCGCCACGTATGAGCGAGCGGTGCATTCCCCCTCTCTCGATATGAAGATTCCGTCAGTCATCGCACTGCGGCAATTTGTAAAGCCAAGCGAATTTCCTGCTTTCACCCGCTTCAACGTGTTCCTGCGCGACCGTTTTTGCTGCCAGTATTGCGGATCGCCCAAGCATCTGACTTTCGACCATGTCGTGCCCCGCCGCCTGGGTGGGCGGACAACGTGGGAAAACGTCGCCACTGCCTGTGCCCCGTGCAATCTGCGCAAGGGCGGACGCACACCGGAACAGGCAAAAATGCCTCTGGCCGTTCCACCGATTCGCCCCACCAACTGGCAATTGCAGGAACGCGGCCGCGCATTTCCGCCCAATTATCTCCACGAAACCTGGCGCGACTGGCTTTACTGGGACGTCGAACTGGAAGCCTGATCCCTTTCGTGGAGCTTCTGCATTTCCTGCATTTCCGGCGCGGCTTTTAGCTGTCGATTACCCGGCTGGCGGGATGATGCTTGTCGAGATGGCGCTTCACGATCCTGAGATTGCGGGAATTGGAACGGAACAGGAAGTCGAACAGATCGCCCGCCAGCGGCACGGCTCCCAGCACGGTATCGACGGCAATGTTGCCCGCCATACGCCACAGTTTCCATTTCGACAGGCCGAGATTCCGCGCTTCCCAGACGATATAGGCACCCATCGCGGCGCCGATCACGTCACCTGCCACCGGCACCAGCCCGATAATGGCATCCAGACCGATCGGGCGGTTGATGCCGGGAACGACGAAGCTGCGCTCCATCACTTTTTCCATCGCTTCGATCCGCTGGCGGACCGAATGCGGGTCGCTGCCGATCGGGATCTGCATCCCCATCCTTGCGGGGCGGGCCGCACGGGCGGCATCGCGTTGCTGCATCCGGGTCTCCTTTCCCCCGGTTGGGGGGAAACTCTATCTGGGGGCGAGCGCCAGCGCGGACAAGGGGTGCATGCCCCAGATGTTGGGTTCGAACCCCTTCACGTTGCCGCGCACCAGCGACCAGCGCAGCGGCGCACCGAACGGGATATAGACATTGGCCGACGCCAGTTCCGCTTCCGCCTCGGCCCGCAAGGCAGCGGCACTTGCCGCATCCGGCGCCGTCAGCGATTCACGCACCCGCGTATCGGCAACCGATGAGCACAGCCCCAGCTTCAACGAACAATTGAACTGGTTGAGGAACCAGCTTGCCCCGGCATAGCGGGCTTCGCGGTCGATCATCGCAAGCTGCGCCTTTTCATCCGGCCCGACCCGTTTCGCGACAATCCCAGCCGCAGCCAGATCCCCTTTCAGACCTGCGAAGATCAGGTCCGCACCGGGGCCCTGAGGCATCGCGATGGTCAGCGACACGGCCTCTCCGCCGTTGTCAGCCTGCCAGGCCCGCACCCGCCGCGCGGCTTCGGCCTGGCGCTGTTCGATCGACAACCCTTCCCAGCGTTCGCCGTTGGTCCCGAGATCGCCCGGCATATCGGGCGCGACTATGCGCGTCGTTGCCTGCCAGCCGCTGACATTGAATGGCTTCACCAGCGCTTCCCGGTCGATCGCCATGGAGACGGCTTCGCGCCTCGACGGTTCGGCCAGAAATCCGTCGCCGGAGCGGACCTGCAGCCCGAACAGGCCATAGACCCGGTCCATCCTGACCGTCCCGCGCGACAACGGCCCCGTATCGGCCAGCGGCAGATCCTCGACATGGCCGCCCAGGACGACATCGACCCCGCCATCGTCGAACAGCGCGATGGCTTGCCGCGCGGGCAAAGCATGCACTTCGAGCTGGCGCACGCCTTCGGCCCATCCTTCGACAGCCGGCAGACCGCGCTTGTCCGGGGCCACCGGGGTCAGCCGGGCAACGCCGCCGTCCTGTTCGAATGCCAGCAGCCCGCTGCCCTTGCCCTTGCGGTACAGCGCGAGCTCCGGCTGGGCGAGCACTTGCAGCAGGTCCGGCATCGGGCTGGACAGGCGGATTTCCACCACGCGCCCGGCCATCGCCCTGATTTCCGCGATCCCGGCAAGATCAAGCCCGAGCGAAGTCCCGCGCAGGCCACGCAAGGTGCGGCGCAACGCATCGCGAACGCTTTCCCCGGTCAGTTCGCTGCCATCCGGCCAGGTGCCTTCACGCATCCGGAAGATGTAGCTTTTGCCGTCGTCCGTCACGATCCAGCGGTCGGCCAGCGCTGGCGTGACCTGCCCCGCTGCATCGAAGCTGACCAGCCCGTCCACTGTCGCCGCGCGCAATTGTTGCGCTGCGGGGGAAAGCCGCACGCCCTTCTGGAACATTTCCTCGGGCGTGCCGATCAACGCGATGCCGAGAGTGCCGCTGTCGCCCGTCCAGCCGCACGCGGTGGCCAGCAATGCCAGCGCAAGGATGCTACGGGACTGGAGGGAACGGCGCGCCATCGAAATTGCCTAAGCCGTAAACAGCCGGGCAGCAAGCAGAGGCCAGACGCCGTCCGCCCGACAGGCCATCAAATCTTGCGCAGCTTGTCCGGCGATGGCGGATTGAACACCTGCATCGGCGTGCGCGTATAGCGAGGGGCATGATCGTCCGACGATCCCGACACCGGCAGGCGAACCCGCTTCGCGTCGATTTCGTCGCTGAAGGCAATCCCGAAACGGTTGTCCTGCACCCAGGCGACCGAACCTTCGACCCAGCCGACATTCCGCAATTCCACCGAGACGAGCAGGCCGCGTTTCGCGCGGACATCGCCTTCGGCCATCATCCCGCGGGCGGACAGGTTGCGCACCTTGACGCGGCGCGGCTGCGTATCGCCTTCCAGCTGCACATTGGCCAGCAGGAACAAGCTGTCTCGCGGTATCTGGCGGGTGTCGACGCTGCTCATTGGTCCAGTTGCGATTGTGGTACGGTTATCCCCGTGCCTCCCGGCACGCGGAGCCCCGGATATATTCCGGGGGAGGTAAACAAACCTTCAACCAATCCGCCCGAAGCAGATGGCTCAGTCGTCCCGCGACACTTTCTCGCGCCGCTCATGGGCTTCCTGCGCCTCGACCGTCATCGTGGCGATCGGGCGGGCAATCAGCCGCCTGATACCGATGGGATCGCCGGTGACCTCGCAATAGCCGTATTCACCCTCTTCGATCCGGCGCAGGGCCGAATCGATCTTGGCAATCAGCTTACGCTGCCGGTCGCGCGTGCGCAGTTCGATCCCCCAGTCCGTCTCGCTCGACGCCCGGTCGTTCAGATCGGCTTCGCGAATCGGCCCATCCTGCAACGACTGAAGCGTGCCGGCGGACGCCGACAGGATCAGTTTCTTCCATTCTGACAGCAGCCGGCGGAAATAATCCTGCTGCGACTGGGACATATAGTCTTCGTCTTCGCCCGGCAAATAGTCCCCGCCGATAGCGCGACGCGCCTTGGCAAGGATGTCGATATCGTCACTCAGTACCGTAACCATACGGACCTCCGCATCCAAATCATCCTCCAACCCGGCGCGATTTTCCTGCGCCACCTCGAGTTTTCCCGATGGTGCGGCCGGTCCGGTTGAAGGCGCCTATAGGGATGCGCCAATTCCCGCACAAGCGCCATTCTCGCCGTTGTCTTATCCCAAGCTGATTAAGCGTGGCCGAACGCCCACCGCCCTGCCCGGCAAATCCCGAAATGGCCCCATTTTGCATCGTTAACTCTTTATTGACCATAAATGAGGAAGTTCGTGGTCAGGCGGACTGGCTCCGCCGGAACAGGGGACTGACCATGAAATTGGTAATCGACAACCAGATGGCCGACATGGCCGCAGCGGGCGGAATGCAAACCAGCCCATTCGTCGCCGACTGCCTCGCCGCGGCGGGCCAGGGCGACATCGCCGCCTACTTCGATCTCGGGGTGGCCTTTTCGACCGGCAGCCACGGTGCCGCCGTGGACCTGATCGAGGCACACAAATGGTTCAACCTCGCCGCTGCGAAAGGGCACGAGGAAGCATCGTGGGTCCGGGCCGACCTCGCTGACGAGATGACCGCACGGGAAGTGGCCGAGGCCCAGCGCCGCGCCCGCGAATGGCTCCGTCATACCGGCCTGAAAGCCGCCTGACCGGCCTCATCCATCCGGCACTTCCGCCAGGGTTCATCCTTTGCGGAACGGGGTGTGCCGGCCGAGATGAAGCTGATCCAGAGTAATCCCTTCGCGTTCCCGTTCGAGATAGTCGGCCACCGCCTCGCGGAAGCCCGGATCGACGATCCAGTGCGCCGACCACGTCTTGACCGGTTCGTACCCGCGAGCGAGCTTGTGCCCGCCCTGCGCCCCCGCCTCCACGCGTTTCAGGCCCAACCGGATCGCCGCGTCGATCGCCTGATAATAGCATAGCTCGAAGTGGAGGAACGGCTTGTCCCGCGTACAGCCCCAATAGCGGCCGTACAGCGCCTCTTCCCCAATGAAATTCAACGCGCCTGCGATCGGTTCGCCCGCCTCGTTGCCTTCCTCATACGCCAGCACCAGCAGAATGCGGTCGGCCATCCGTTCGCCCAGCAGCGTGAACGCCTCGCGCGTCAGATAGGGCCTCCCCCATTTGCGCGCGCCGGTATCCTGATAGAATACCCAGAACGCATCCCAATGTTCGGGGCGAATATCCGCGCCTGTCAGGTTGCGAATGACCACACCGTCCTGCGCGGCGGCCCGTTCCTTGCGAATCGCCTTGCGCTTGCGCGAGGCGAGTTCGGTCAGAAAATCGTCGAACGCGGCGTAACCGCGGTTTTCCCAGTGAAACTGGATGTCGCTGCGCATCAGCCAGCCGGCCCGCTCGAACAGGGGGACCTGTTCCGGTTCGATGAATGTCGCATGCGCAGACGATAGCCCCTGGGCGGCGCAGACATTCTCCGCCGCCTGCAGCAGTGCCGCTGCCAGCCCTTCGTCATGGGCCAGCAGCCGCGGCCCGGTGGCAGGGGTGAACGGCACCGCAATCTGCAGCTTGGGGTAATAGTTGCGCCCGGCGCGATGCCACGCATCGGCCCAGGCGTGGTCGAACACATATTCGCCCTGGCTGTGCCCCTTGAGATAGGCCGGCATCGCGGCCAGCAGCGCGCCGTCCGGCCCTTCGATCCCCAGCGGCGCAGGCGCCCAGCCGCTGCCCGGCCCGACACTGCCCGATTCCTCCAGCGCCAGCAGGAAAGCGTGGCTGACGAAGGGATTGCCCGGCCCGGCCAGAGCATCCCATTCCCCGGCATCGAGCGATCCGACCGAGCCGAACATGCGGATGGTCAAAGGATCGCGATCGCTCACGCTGCGCCCTCCAGCCCTGCCCCCTCGGCAATCGGCGCATCGGCATAGTCACCGGCGCGGCCCGCCAGTTCGGCATTGCGAACCGTCCAGGTCAGCACCGGCAGGCCCCGCTTGCGCTGCGCCTCCGGAAAGGCACTGGGCAAATCGCGCACGTCGTAGGCGAGAAAGTCCGGTTGCGCATGCCACAGCGCCAGCCGCCTGCGCAGCCGCCCGCCCACCGTCCGGGCATTTTCCTCGGTCATGACAAGGCCACGCACCGTGTGTGGGGAATGAATCGCGAACCAGCGCGAAACGCGTGGGTCGAAGCTCATTACCGCATGGGGCCCGCGATACCCCTCCAATACCCGGCGCACGGCAAGGCACAGGGCGTTGACGTGACGGTCGCCGCGCGATTTCACTTCGATCAGGATCGGAACCTTACCGCGCACCAGGGCAAGTGTCTGGGACAGCGTGGGGATTGTCTCCTCGCTCCCGCTCAAGACGATCTTGCCCAGTTCCGCTGCGGAGAGATCCCCGACAGGGCCACTGGCCCCGGTCAGCCGTTCAAGTTCCCAATCGTGGAACACCATGGCGTGCCCGTCGCCGCTGCGCTGGACATCGCATTCGATGCCAAACCCTTTGGCCACAGCCGCTGCAAACGCGCCGCGTGAATTTTCCGGCAGGCCCGCGCCATGCAGGCCGCGATGGGCATAAGTATGCCGGGCCAGCCATGCGACCTTGGCAGGCGGCGGTGCCGGAGCCCGCCAGTGGTCAATCGCCGCGAATAGCAAGGACCGCATCCACCTCGACCGCCGCCCCGAGCGGGAGCACCGGCACGCCCACCGCGCTGCGGGCATGGCGGCCGATATCGCCGAACACTTCGGCCATGAGTTCGGACGCCCCGTTGGCGACCTTTGGCTGATCGGTGAAAGCGCCGGTCGAATTGACGAAAGCCCCCAGCTTCACCACCCGCTCGACCCGGTCGAGCGAACCGAGCGCCGCCTTGACCTGCGCCAGGATCATCAGCCCACAGGCCCGCGCAGCGGCAGTGCCCTGTTCCAGCGAGACATCCTCGCCCAGCCGCCCGGTCACGAGTTGCCCGTCAATGAAGGGCAATTGCCCCGAAACGTGCGCCAGCCCGCCATGGACCACGACCGGGACATAGGCGGCCACCGGGGCGGCGGGTTCGGGAAGGACGATGCCGAGTTCGGCGAGTTTGCTGTCGATGCTCATGGCGTTGTCCCATGCAATTTTTCGCGCAGCCATGGCAAGGCTTCTTCCCACCGGTCGATTCGCGCATGGGCATGGCCCTGGACATGCGCACAGGGCATGTGCGGTGCGACAGTCGGCTCGCCCACCATGTGCAGCCGCACCACTCCCGGCACTTCCCCGGCCGCCGATTCGTGATGCTGCGCCAGATCGTCGATGAAGGCCGTCCGGGTCGGGCTGTATTCCTCTATGATCGCGCGCAGGGCGGGACCTTTCGGACCCTGATTGGTGAAAACCCGCGCATGGATACCGTGGTCGGCAAGCTGGCGGATGCGGTCTTCCCGCCGATGATCGGGCAGATTGGTGAGAATCACCACATCGGCATCCTGTGCCAGCGCGTTCAGCGCCTCGACCGCGCCTTCGATCGCCGTCTGGCGGTGCATTTCATTGTCGAAGAACTGGTTGAACAGCGGCCAGATATCTTCCAGCTCCAGCTTGCGGCCATCCTTGTGGCGCATGGAATTGGCGAAATCATGCCCTTCCAGCCGGAACTCGATATCGAGATCCTCGTCCAGCCATTGGCGGAAATGGGCGATCATGTGCAGCAGCACTTCATCGCAATCGGATACCAGCAACGGGCGGCTCATCGGGCCAGCTCCCTTCCGGCCAAGGCCAGTGTTTCCGGCTGAACCCCCAGGGTTTCCGCGGCTGCCACCAGATCGGGTTCGTGCGCGGCAAGGAAATCCATCACTGCCCCCAGTACTGCGGAATCGCCCAGCCCGCCGCGCAGGGCATCGGGCGTGAGGCCGGTCAACGCGAGCAACCGGTCCGCCCGCGCCTCATCGGACAATATCCAGCCCAGCGCCGCCAATGCCAGCGCCTGCGGGTCCGCCGCGCCATGTTGCTTATCGTAAATGATTTGTCACCGCCTTTCAGGACACGTAAACCGCCTGCGACGCTCCCGACATGGGGGCGGGAAGCGACAGGGGCAAGATGATGAAACGTATCCTCGTTGTCGAGGACAACGATCTCAACAGGAAATTGTTCTGCGACGTACTCGCCGCCAACGGTTTTTCTGTCGAGCCCGTAGCCGACGGGGAAACCGCCCTGCCGCGTGCGCGCGATTTCGTGCCCAATCTCGTCATCATGGACATCCAGCTGCCGAATGTTTCCGGGCTCGACCTGATTTCCGAAATGAAGCGCGACACCGCCTTGCGCAACACCCCGGTGCTGGCCGTGACCGCCTATGCCGGCAAGGGAGACGAAGAGCGGATACGCGAAGCCGGGGCCGAAGGATACCTGGCCAAACCGGTGTCGATCGGCCCGTTCATGACGGCTGTCCGCGGGCTGCTGGAAGGGCGCGGACAGGAAGCCGCCGCTTGACAATTCGCGCACATCGCCCCTTTTGCGCCGCATTCACCTGTTTCATAGCCATCGCGTCGTTTTCGCCGTCAAACCGGCTCCCACTTTTCGGGACGATGCTTTAGGAGCCCTCCGCATGGACCGTGCCCAGACCGACACCCGCATCCGCGGCCTGATCGAACCCTTCAACAAGAAGGGAGTCGCGATTGACGACACCACCACTTTTGCCGGCGATCTCGAATTCGACAGCCTGACGGTGATGGATTTCGTCGCCGCGATCGAAGATGAATTCGACATCATCATCAGCATGAACCAGCAGGCCGAAATCGAAAATTATGGCCAGCTGGTCGACGCCGTATGCAAGTTGCAGGGCGACTGACCGGGAAATGACCGACCTCTTTTCGAAATTCGACCCGTTGATCCAGCAGCGCGAAACCCTGCTGGCCAGCGGGGTGGAAGACCCGTTCAATCTGGTGATGGAGAAAGTCCTCTCCCCCACGCGGGCGATCTGCAACGGGCGCGAGACGATTCTGCTCGGCACCTACAATTACATGGGCATGACGTTCGACCCGGACGTAATCCAGGCGGGCAAGGATGCGCTGGACAACTTCGGCTCCGGCACCACCGGCAGCCGCGTGCTCAACGGGACCTATCAGGGCCACCGTGAAGTGGAAGACGCGCTGAAGGAATTCTACGCCATGGATCATGCCATGGTGTTTTCCACCGGTTACCAGGCGAATCTGGGGATCATTTCCACCATCGCCGGCAAGGACGATTACATCGTTCTCGACATCGACAGCCATGCGTCCATCTGGGACGGCTGCTCCCTCGGCAACGCGCAGATCGTGCCGTTCAAGCACAACGACATCGAAGCCATGGAAAAGCGGCTGCGCCGGATCCCCGAAGGCGCGGGCAAGCTGGTCGTGCTGGAAGGCGTCTATTCGATGATGGGTGACATTGCTCCGTTGAAGGACATGATCGCCGTGGCGAAGGCAAACGGCGCGATGGTGCTGGTGGACGAAGCGCACTCGATGGGTTTCATCGGGCCCAACGGCCGCGGCGTCGCAGAGGATCAGGGCGTGCTCGATCAGGTCGATTTCGTGATCGGCACCTTTTCGAAAAGCGTGGGGACCGTCGGCGGCTTCTGCGTCTCGAACCATCCGAAATTCGAAATCATGCGGCTGGTCTGCCGCCCCTACGTCTTTACTGCCAGCCTGCCGCCCAGCGTGGTCGCCACGGCCGCCACCTCGATTCGCAAGCTGATGCACGGCAGCAACAAGCGCGCCCACTTGTGGGAAAACTCGCGCACGCTGCACGCCGGATTGAAAGCGCTCGGTTTCCAGCTCGGGACCGACGTGCCGCAAAGCGCCATCATCGCGGTCATCATGCCGGATCTGGAACGCGGCGCGGGAATGTGGGAAGCCCTGCTGAGAGAGGGGCTTTACGTCAATCTTGCCCGGCCCCCGGCCACGCCCGCGAATATGACGCTGCTGCGCTGTTCGCTCTGTGCCGAACATTCGTCCGAACAGGTGCAGACGATTCTCGCCATGTTCGAACGCGCCGGGAAAGCCACAGGGATCATCTGATCCGGGAACATTCGCTGGTCTGACGCATCTCTTTCCATGACAGAAGGAGACACGACCATGGCGATCACAAAGACCGGCAGTGCAACTTACGAAGGGCTCGGCAAGGGCGGGGCAGGCCACGTTTCCACCGGGTCCGGCGTGCTGTCCGATCAGCCCTATGGCTTCAAGACACGGTTCGAGGACGGTGCCGGGACCAACCCGGAAGAACTGGTCGCTGCCGCCCATGCGAGCTGTTTCACCATGGCGCTGTCCTTCGCGCTGGAACGCGCGGGGTTTACTGACGGAAGGCTGGAAACCAAGGCGAAAGTGACGCTGGACAAGGATGGGGACGGCTTTTCCGTCACCCGGTCCGACCTGACCCTGACCGCGAAAGTACCGGGCATCGAGCGCGCGAAATTCGACGAAATCGCCAGTGGAGCCAAGGCAAATTGCCCGATTTCCAAGCTGCTGAATGCCGAAATTTCGCTGGAAATCGCCTCATTCGAAGGGTGATTAATCCCCGTCCGGCCGCCGTGCGCAGCCGTTCAGGAAACGGTCCACCCGGTACTGCGCCATCACGGCGATTTCCGAAGGCTCCGGCGCTGTCTCGTTATAGGCGAGCGCCTGATCGGTATAGAAGACCATCTGGAAGAACGTGACCGCGTCCCGCTCGTCCACGGTCCCCAGTTCGCCCGCGTCGGCCCTTGCCTGCAGGTAAGCGGTCAGCGGGCGAACGCCGCTGTCGCGATAGGCGGCGATGAAATCGCGCATCACTTCGGGCCGCTCGAAACCTGCCGCGATCATCAGTCTGGCCACCTGATAGAACGGCAGCCCACCTGCGAAGGGGCGATACATCGCCTGGATATAGGATTGCGCGAATTGCGTCAGCATTTCCCGCGCCGGCCGCGCAGGATCGAGCGCCACACCGCAGGCTGAAATCATGTGATCGGCGGCATGGGCCATCACGGCGTCCAGCAATCCGGCCTTGTCGCCGGTCATGCGGTACACGCTCGCCTTGCCCACCCCCGCCGCCAGAGCGATTTCCTCGACCGTCGCCGCTTCGAAACTGCGTTCGATGAAAATGCGGGTCGCATGGTGGATCACCCGCATGCGCCGTGGCTCGTCGAGAATTTCCGGTCCTGCCAAACCTTCCCTCCCTGCGGCGCGGGGCGGACCCGCCGGTTCCCGTGGGCTGTGCCAGCCCATCCGGCCCGCTAACCATGCATCCGAGGATAGCTATGGAGGAGAGGGCAATGAACATGCAAGCCGAACGGGTCCGCATCGCCGCATTCGATGCGAGCGACGATGCCAGCGCCATTTCCAACCGTATTCTGGCCGATGGGGCGGTGATCGTCCGCAATGTGCTGGGCCGCGAGACGATCGACGCTTTCAACCGGGAAATAGACAGCTGTCTCGACTGTCTCGACGCGCACGACGCGTCCGCCCGCACATACATGAACGACGCGGTGACTCAGTTCTTCGGGCCGCAGACCCGGCATCTGGCCGGAATGGCGGGCAAGTCCGCCGTGTTCCGCCGCGACGTGCTGTGCCACCCGGTACTGATGGGCCAGTGCGAACGGCTGCTGCGCCCCAACTGCGCCACCTATCAGCTCAATTTCGCAGATGTGATGGATCGCGGCCCCGGCGCGAAAGCGCAGATCTTCCACCGTGACGACGGGATATGGCCCTATCTGCCCCGGCTCGATTTCCCGCTGGAATTCGCCACCATGATCGCGCTGGGCCCGTTCACGCCGGAAATGGGCGCGACATTGATCGTGCCGGGCAGCCACACCTGGGACAAGGACCGCCAGCCCTGCCCGGAAGAGGTCGTGGCCGCCGAACTCGAACCAGGTGACGCCGTGTTCTATCTCGGATCGACTTTGCATGCGGGCGGGGAAAACCGGACCGACCTGCGCCGCCGCGGCATGCATCTCAGCTATTGCCTCGGCTGGCTGCGCAGCGAGGACAACAATTATCTCAGCACCCCGCTGGAACTGGCGCGGACATTGCCGCGCGAACAGCAGGCGATCCTGGGTTACGCGCTGCATGACGGGATCGAAGTGAACGGCGGGTTCCTGGGTGCCGTGGACTGGCGCAATCCGCTGGACCTGATCGAGGAAGGATTGCTTTAGCCGCGGGCACGCCCCGGCGCGCGGCTTGCGTCAGCGCAACGATTCCATCGTTGCCGTCTCGCACTTGTCGCGCGCCTTTTCCCCGCCGCCGCCGAGCAGCGAAATCGCCAGGAAACCGCCAACCAGGAGAACGACGAAACCGGCAGTCACAAGGCCAAGGTACTTGTCGATGATCGCCTTGATCCGCACCCCGAACAGGCGGAACAGCACGCCTACCGCCATGAAGGTCATGCCCCGCCCGACAATGCTGGCGAGCAGGAACGGGATCAGGGCCATTTCGATGAACCCGGCCGTGATCGTCAGCAGCTTGAACGGCACCGGCGTCGCCCCGGCGAGCAGCACCACTTCCCAGTCGTATTCCTTGAGATAACACGCCGCCTTGGGGAAGCTGTCCGTCAGGCCCAGCCCGGATATGATCGCCGCGCCCAGCGATTCGTACAGGAAATAGCCGATCGCGTAACCGAACAGCCCGCCCATCACCGATGCGACAGTGAGAATCAGGGCGAAGCGGACGGCCTTTTTCGGTTCGGCAAGGCACATCAGGCCCAGCAGCGGGTGCGGTGGAATGGGGAAGAAGCTCGATTCGGCAAAGCCGATCAGGGCCAGCCACCATTCCGCATGGGGGTGGGCCGCCTTGGCCATGGTCCATTCGTACAACCGCCGCAACCAACCCATGCCTTGTCCAACTCCACAATCGTCATTGCGGGCGGCCGGGACAGGCCGCGCGGCAATCCAGTAATGGGTCTGCGGCCCTGCAACGCCGCGCCGCTTCGCCCCGCGCGATACCGGCGCGAAGGTTCCCTGCCCTCTAATTCAGCCCCGCCCGGCCCGCAACCGGAAAGCATTTAACCTATTTGGCACTTTTATATTGACATCGTAACGCTATTTGGTTAGTGAAGCAGAACATCGCGATAAAGCGAGTCGGGCTGCAAACGCCCCTTCCCCCTCAAAGGACATCCACCATGACCCAACCGCCATCCGGCGCGGCCTCTGCGCGCCGTCGATCCCGCACGCCCAGAGACTGGCGCGACACTTTCATCGCCGCATTGGGCGAAACCTCCAACGTGGCCGCCGCCGCACGGGCCGCGCGGATCAGCACTGGCTGGGTTTACAAGATCCGGCGCGAGGACGCGGAGTTCAGGCGGCGCTGGTTCACTGCCCTGTGCGAAGGGTACGACAATCTCGAAATGGACCTGCTCTGCTGGTTGCGCACCGGCAGGTTGGGGGAATCGGGCGCTGGCGGCGCCGAGCGCAAGTTCGATGCCGCCACGGCCCTGCGCGTGCTGGCCGCGCACCGGGAGGCGGTGGGCAAGGAACGCGGCCGTCAGTCGATGGAAAGCGAGGCAGAGATCATCGCCTCGATCAATGCCAGGATCGACGCCATGCGATCCCGCGAGCAGGCAGCCGCCCGCCTGCTGACGGATGGCCGCGCCAGCGGGACCGGTACCCATGCCGGCCGATGATGAACGCGCCGGATGGTTCACCACGCTCGATTCGCCGCAGCAGGCCGATTTCCTCGCCACGCTGGATACCGCCCAGTGCGACGCGATACGGTGGCACTGGGAACAATGGGCCAGGCCCGAGCAATTGCCGCCTGCCGGTGCGTGGCGCACCTGGCTCGTCTGTGCCGGGCGCGGGTTCGGCAAGACCCGCAGCGGCGCGGAATGGGTCCGCCAGATCGCCCGCGCCTGCCCCACCGCGCGCATTGCGCTGGTCGCCGCTTCGCTGGCGGAAGCGCGCGCTGTCATGGTGGAAGGCGAAAGCGGCATTCTCGCCTGTTGTTCCCCTGCCTCCCGCCCGCTGTTCGAACCATCCCTGAAACGGCTGACATGGCCCAATGGCGCACAGGCCTTCCTCTATTCCGCGGCAGAGCCGGAGAGCCTCCGCGGGCCGCAGCACAGCCACGCGTGGTGCGACGAAATCGGCAAATGGGACATGGCCGGAAACCGCGCGATGCGCGCGTGGGACAATCTCCAGCTCGGCCTGCGACTGGGCGACGATCCACGCGCCGCCGCCACTACGACTCCGCGCGCCACGCCGTTGCTGCACCGGCTGCTGGCAGGTGAGAAGGATGGCGAAACCGCCGTCTGCCGTGGTTCGACTTTTGCCAATCGGGCCAATCTGCCCACGCCGTTCCTCGCCGCGATGCAATGTGAATTCGACGGCACCGCTCTCGGGCGGCAGGAACTGGGCGGCGAGCTGCTGACCGATATCGAAGGCGCGCTATGGACCCGCGCCTTGCTCGAACGCTGCCGGGAAGCCGCCTCACCCCCGCCCGCGCGGCGGGTGGTGGTCGCGGTCGACCCACCGGCCAGCGCGCATGGCGACGAATGCGGCATCGTCGCGGTCGCACTGGGCGAGGACGGCATAGGCCGCGTGATGGCCGATGCCTCCGTCGACAAGGCAGGCCCCGAACGGTGGGCCCGCGCGGTCGCGGCCACTGCCGCGGCATGGCAAGCCGATCGCGTGGTGGCGGAAGCCAATCAGGGCGGGGCGATGGTCGAATCCGTGCTACGCGCCGCCGATTGCGCGATGCCCGTCCGGCTGGTCCATGCCAGCAGGGGCAAGGCCGCTCGTGCAGAGCCTGTCGCCGCGCTCTACGAATCCGGGCGCGTGCGGCACTGCGGGCTGTTTCCCCGGCTGGAGGACCAGCTCTGCGGGATCATGGCCGGCGGGGCCTATCACGGGCCGGGCCACAGCCCCGACCGGGCCGACGCCCTGGTATGGGCAATGACCGAACTGATGCTTTCCCGGCGCAGCGAACCGCGCGTGATGCGGATGTAACGCCGCCCTCCAACCGAACCGTACATTTTTGAAAGGAACCCCATGTCCTTCCTCTCCACCCTTGCCTCCGCCTTCAAGGGCGGCGGGGGCGATCGCGTGCCGTTGGCCCGCGGTTTCGTCTCACCCTGGCAATATGCGCACGATCCCGGCCCCTCGTTTCCCCCATACGAATATTGCCGGTCGGTCACGCGGGCCTTCATCGACAATCCGGTCGCCCAGCGGGCCGTCCGGCTGGTGGCCGAAGGGGTCGCCAGCGCGCCTCTGGCGTCCGGCGATGCCGACCTGCTCACGCTGGTCGGGGCCAGCAGCGCGGGGCAGTCGCTGCTGGAAACGCTGGCAGCGCAGTTGCTGCTGCACGGCAATGGCTTCGTCCAGATCATGAAGGACGGACGCGGCAGGCCGGTCGAACTGTTTGCCCTGCGGCCGGAACGGGTCGCGATCCAGCCCGGCCCAGACGGATGGCCCGCCGCGTTCCGCTATCGCGTGGGCGAGCACACGGTGACTCTGCCGCTGGAGGATGAAGACGGATGGCCCGGTGTCATCCACCTGAAAGGCTTCCACCCGGCGGACGACCATTATGGCGCCGGATGCCTTGCCGCTGCCGAACAGGCCGTGGCGATCCACAACGCCGCAAGCGCGTGGAACCGGTCCTTGCTGGAAAACGCGGCGCGGCCATCCGGCGCGCTGGTTTACGACACCGGCGACGGTGGGACGCTGTCCCCCGATCAGTTCGCCCGCCTGCGCCACGAACTGGCCGATGCCTTTGCCGGGCAGCCCAACGCCGGCAGGCCCATGCTGCTGGAAGGCGGGCTGACCTGGCAATCGCTGTCGCTAAGCCCGGCGGACATGGACTTCGCCGAACTGAAAGCCGCCGCCGCGCGGGACATTGCGCTTGCATTCGGGGTGCCGCCGATGCTGCTCGGTCTGCCGGGGGACAACACCTACGCCAATTATCGCGAGGCGAACCGCGCGCTCTGGCGCCTGACGCTGCTGCCGCTGGCAGGCAAGATCCTCGGCGCCTTGCGCGAAGGGCTCGCCCCCTGGTTTCCCGATGCGCGGATCGCGGTCGATCTCGACCGGGTTCCCGCACTGGCCGAAGACCGTGAACGGCTGTGGACGCAAATATCCGCCGCCGATTTCCTCGATCCTAATGAAAAACGCGCCCTGTTGGGCCTCACCCCGAAAGGAGACACGTAATGAACGGAGAAGACATGCTCGCGCGGCTGGTCGCGCAGGCGCAGGCCGATGGCGGCGATCTCGTCACGCTGCGCGCCGTGGTCGAAGAAGCCAGCGAACTGGGTGCCGCGCGCACGTTGGCTCGGCTGGGCCTGGCCGACGCGGACGCACAGCAGGACATCGACGAGTTGCGCGAACTGTTACAGGCTTGGCGCGATGCCAAGGCCAGCGCATGGCGCGCGGCAGTGGACTGGACCGTGCGCGGCCTGCTCGCCCTCCTGCTGATCGGTATCGTGTTTCGCATCGCACCCGGCGGGATATGGCGATGACTGGCACGCACCGGGATACCGCCTGCACGCCGTTGCGGCTTGCCGGATATGCGGCGCTGTTCGGTATAAGGGACGGCGGCGGCGATACGATCCGCAAGGGCGCTTTCGCCCGGACTCTGCGCGAACGGGCCACTGGGCGGCTGGGCCCCCTGCCCCTGTTCTGGCAGCATCGGCCCGGCTGTCGGATCGGCTGGGTCGAACATGCTGGCGAAGATGCGCGCGGGTTGCAGGTCATCGCCCGGATCGACCAGCCCGCCAGCCGCGCCGCCGCCGCCCTGCATCGGCGGACTATCTGCGGGCTGAGCTTCGGCTATCGCGTGTGCCGCCACTGGCCGGTGCCGCGCGGGCGCTTGCTGGAAGATCTCGAACTATTCGAAATCAGCCTTGTCACGCATCCGATGCAGCATGGCGCGCGCGTCCACCTCGTCCGCTGAATCCCTGCCCCACTCATTCACCGAAAGCCGCCGCTCCGGCGGCTTTTTTCGTGCCCGATCCCCTCAAGACCAATCCCCCCTCAAGAAAGGTGACTGCCCGATGGATATGGAACTGGAAAACGAAACCGAAGTCCTCGCCGCATCGTTCGACATCGTCGCGCGGCAGGATACGGCCGAAAAGGCCATCACTGTCCTGCGTTCTGACGTTGACGAAGTGAAGGCCCGGCTCGACCGCGTCAGCCGCGCCGCCGCCCGGCCCGTGCTGGGCGGCCTGCACGGCAGCGTCGAAGTGAAAGGCTTCGTCGATGGCTATTTGCGCCAGGGCCGCGAGAGTGAAGTGAAATCGCTCAACGGCGCAGCACCGGGCGATGGCGGTTATGCCGTCCCGCGCGAAATCGACGCCCTGATCGCCAGCGAGATGAAGCAGATCAGCCCGATCCGCAATCTCGCCCAGGTGGTTCAGGTGGGCAGCGCAGGCTATCGCAAGCTGGTCGCCACTGGCGGCACCGCTTCCGGCTGGGTCAGCGAAACGGCGGCCCGTCCTGAAACCGGCACGCCGCAATTCGCGGAAGTGTCACCGCCTTCCGGCGAACTCTACGCCAATCCGGCGGCCAGTCAGGCGATGCTGGACGATGCGGCATTCGATCTCGAAAGCTGGCTGGCCAGCGAAGTGGCGATGGAGTTCGCCCGCGCCGAAGGGGCTGCCTTCATCAACGGCACCGGTGTCAATCAGCCACTCGGCTTTCTGAACGCGCCCCGTTCTCTCGCAAGTGACGCGACACGCCCGTTCGGCACACTGCAATATGTGGCGAGCAGCGATGCGAACACGCTCGGCACGATGATGGAAATCGTGCTGATCGACCTCGTCCACACGATGAAGGCCGGGCACCGCCAGGGGGCAAGCTGGGTCATGAATTCCGCCACTCTGGCCGAAGTGCGCAAGCTCAAGACCGCGGACGGCGCTTTCCTGTGGCAACCGGGGCTTGTCGAAGGCCAGCCGGACCGGCTGCTGGGCTATCCGGTGGTCGAAGCGGAAGACATGCCCGATATCGCCGCAGGCAATGTTCCGATCGCCTTCGGCAATTTCCGGGCCGGCTATCTGATCGCGGAACGCAGCGCGACCACGATCCTGCGCGACCCGTTCACCAACAAGCCGTTCGTCCATTTCTATGCCACCCGCCGCGTCGGCGGGCAGGTGCTGGACAGCACGGCGATCAAGCTGCTGCAGATCGAAGAGGAAGCATAAGCGCGCGGGCAGCGCACGCGCCCCGTCGCGTGTGCTGCCTCGCACCGCCCCCCACGAACCCACCGCAAAGGAAACCCCCGATGCAGCGGACGATCCTCTCGCCTGCCACATTGCCTCCAGCCGCGCTTGACGAACTGAAAGACTGGCTGGCCATCACGACAACCGCCGAAGACCCGCCGCTGGAACGGCTGCTGCACGCATCGCTCGACCTGTGCGAGGGCTTTACCGGACAGATGCCTCTGGAAACCGCCTGCGAGGAAATTCTGCCTGCCAGCGGCAACTGGCAGGGGCTCGCCACCTCCCCGGTGCAGGCAATCACCGCTGTCGAGGCGATTGCACCGGACGGAACGCGCAGCCCTCTCGCGCCGGAACGCATGGCCATCGACCTCGATTTCGCAGGCGGCGCACGCGTGCGCGTGGCCCGATCGCCGGCACTGGTCCGCATCGCAGTGCGCTTCATTGGCGGCATCGCACCTGACTGGGCCACTCTGCCCGCTGCCCTGCGCCACGGTATCGTCCGCCTCGCCGCAGAGCTTTACCGCGACCGCACCAGTGCCGGTGGCCCACACACACCGCCTGCCGCCGTCACCGCCCTCTGGCGGCCATGGTGCAAGACGAGGCTCGTATGATCACGGCCAAAGTGCGCCACACGGCAAACCTCGCTGCCCACCTTTCCAGGCAGGCGGGCCGTCTGGCGGCCGCCCATGCCGAGGAACGGCTGCGCGCGAACCGCGACGACCCCGGCCGCTGGCGTATCGCGCACTTGCTCTGGCCGCTTCAAACGAAAGGCCGATAGCCATGGAAACCGCTCTGCGCGCCGCCCTGATCCGCTGGCTCGCCAGTGATCCCGCATTGGCCGCGATCAATGTCGTGGCCGAGGAAAGCCCGATCCGCGCGCCCGTTCCCTGGCTGGGCATCGCAGCCAGTACGAGTACCGACTGGAGCACCAAGGACCGCATCGGACGCGAAATCCGTGTGGCTTTGGAACTCCACACACGGGGCGACGACCCGGCCAGCGCCGCATCGCTTGTCCGCACGCTGGAAGGCCGGATTGCATCCCTGCCTGCAGCCCAGCCGGAATTCACTGTCGTCACCGCGCAATTCCTGCGCGCCCGCGCCGAACAGCGCCCCCGCAACACGCGGGCGATGCTGGTCGAATACCGTTTCCGGGTGCTCGCCAACTGACCCGGATTTCCTCATTTTCAGGAGCCTATCATGACCGCCCAGAAAGGCAGTGCCTTCCTTCTCAAGATCGGGAACGGCGATGCGCCACCCGCCTACGATACCGTCGCCGGACTGCGCACGACCCAGATGTCGATCAACGGCGACACAGTGGTCGTCACCAACAAGGGGTCCGGCGGCTGGCGCGAACTCCTGTCCGGTGCGGGAACCCGATCGGTCAGCGTCAATGCCGCCGGGATATTCCTCGGCAGCACGGCGGAAGAGACGATTCGCGCCAACGCACTGTCCGGCGCACTGGGCGACTACGAACTCGCGTTCGAAGGCGGCGAGAAATTGCGCGGCCGGTTCCTGGTTCAGCGGCTCGACTATGCCGGGGATTTCAATGGCGAACGAACCTACGCCATAGTGCTCGAAAGCTCCGGCCCGGTGGTGCCCGCGTGATGGCCGGCAGCGCCAATCCGCTGCGCGGCGAAGCCTCGCTTGCCATTGTGGGCCACCCCCACCGGCTGCGCCCCAGCTTCACCGCACTGGTCGCGGCGGAGGAGGAACTCGGTCCGCTATTCGCCCTGGTAGAACGGGCGGGCGACGGCCGGTTGCGGCTGAATGAAATGGCCTGCCTGTTCTGGCACTGCCTTGTCCCGCCCCACGCCTTAACCCGCGAACAGGTGGGCGAAGCGGTGGTCGCGGCAGGTCTGGCCGGATGCGCCGCCCCCTTGCGCATATTGCTGGGCCAGATCCTGCAAGGGCGGGAATGATGCAACCGGCGGCGCGCGGCACGTTTGCCTCCGGGGCTTTGCGGTTGGCTGGCATGGCCATGCGCATGCTCGGCTGGCGACCAGACGATTTCTGGAATGCCACACCGGCGGAACTGGCCGCAATCCTCATCCCCGACGGCAATACGCACGTCCCGCCGCTCGGTCGGGCGGAGCTAGAGCGCATGATGGAGCAAGAGCATGAACGACGATCCGATTGACACCCTGCTGGTCGATGTCCGCGCCGGCACGCAGGGTTTCTCCGCCGATATCGAGCAGATGCGGCAGAACCTCGACAACTCGCTGGTCGATGGCTTCGCCAGGGCCGGGACAGTGCTCGAACACGGGCTGCTCTCCGCCGTGCGGCGCGGCAGCCTCGGCTTCGATGACCTGAAACGGATCGCACTGCGAACGATGGACGAGATTGCCGCACAGGCGGCACAAGGCGGCGCAGGAATGCCGTTCATGTCATCCAGCATGGCACCGGGCGGGCTGGGCGCAACGCTGGGCAGCGCCCTGGGCTCGGTGTTCGGCCTGCCCGGCAGGGCAACCGGCGGCCCTGTCGCACCGGGGCGCGGCTATCTCGTCGGGGAGCGCGGACCCGAGCTGTTCGTGCCGACCTCTGCCGGAAGAGTGGAAAGCGGCCTGTCCGGCAGCGGGACCGCCCCGCGCGAAGTGCGTGTGGCGATCCAGCTTGCACAGCCGAAGGGCGCATCTGCCCCTGTGGCCCTGCAACGATCCGCCCGGCAAGTGGCCAGTACGGTCAGACGGGCGCTGATCGCCGGATAGCGGCAGCGACCAAACTCCCCACCAACTTCGCACAAGGCAACCGGGACATTCGCCAACCGCGACTTCCCGGCAATCCGAAGGACACCGATATGGCATTCTGGCTCGCCCGAAAGCGTGAAGGGCAGGATTCCGACTGGATCCAGCGCTTCGACCCGCGTTTCTGGACCGTCAATTTCCCTCGCCCGATGATGGCCTGCGTCACGGCTACGGGGCCGGATTCCCTGCGCGTCGATGCCGAATTCCACCGGCAGAGCGATCTGGCCGGGCTGATCTGGGAAAGCGAGGACAGGCACGATCATCCCCTGCTCGCCTATGCTACCGACCGCGACTATTCCCGCACGGTCCTGCGGTTTCACTGGAAGTCGGCCGGGCTCTTGCCGCTCGACGCACCGGATGGCCCGGCCCTGACCATTGAGGGTCGCGATGCGCACGGCGTACCGGCGAGCTGGTACGTGCGCTTATGGAACTATGCCGAAGGCACGCCCGAAGAGGCGGACATCGCGATCCCCTTTTCCGGTATCGTTTCCGGATGGTCATCCAGCGATCCGGGGGCCACCGCAGTGCATCCGGCGGATATCGACCGCATGTTCATCTCCCTCACGCCGCCGGGATTTCAGCCCGGCAACGATAACCCGCTTCCGGCGCGGGCCGATGGATGGGTCGAGCTGACCGGCATGATCTGCGAGGGGTATCGCCCCATGCTGGAAGTGGGGGACGTCTTGCTGCCCCCGCACGGGCTGCACGCCGCAACGGCGTATGACGACAGCTATCACCTCTCGCCGCACAGGGTGCTCCGCAATATGCGCGGCCTCGGTTATCGCGGACGGATCGCGCACTATCTGGGCATGAGCCATTTCCCCCGGCTCGTGCCCGATGGGGAGACGATGCTGGCCGATCCCGCAGGCACTGTCTGCGGCCCGGCGCAAGCATGGCACACCGCGTTCTTCGCCGCCTGCGCGGCAATGGGCTATGAAGCGATCGCCTCCCTTTCCTACGAATTGCTGGCCGCACACTGCCCCGCAGACTGGCAGCAGCGCGCCTTCGACGGGGAACCCGCGCGCACGGGATGGGACCCACCATCGGCTCTGTTGTCGCCAGCCCATGCCGGGGCGATGGGCTGGCTACGCTCGGTCGCGGCGCAGTTCGTCACCATGCAGGAACAGGCGGGTTTGCCGGTCCTGTTCCAGATCGGGGAGCCATGGTGGTGGACAATGCCTGACGGGCGCATCTGCCTGTATGACGATGCAGCGCGGGCCCTGTTCGGGGGCCACCCTCCCCCGATTCCCGACCTGCGAAAAACTCTGGGCATGGCACAGCGTGGCTTGCTGGACGAAGCCGGGGCGCTGCTCGCACAATCGACAGCAGATCTTGCCGCGGCGGTTCGCGCAGCGGCCACTGGCCCCGCAGAAGTGATGCTGCTGCTGTTCACGCCAACCGTGCTCGACCCCGCGATGCCGGAACTGCACCGGGCCAACATGCCATCCGGCTGGGCCTGGCCCGCATTCGACCGGCTGCAACTGGAAGATTACGACTGGCTGACGGCAGGGGCGGACGGCCTGCGGCGCGCGGCCTATGCCACGGTCGGGCAGCGGCTCGGCTATCCGGCCGACCGGCAGGACTATTTGGCGGGTTTCGTGCCTGACACGGCAGATGCCACAGACTTCTGGCCAAAAATCGATGCAGCACTGGATGAAGCGGCGGCACGCGGCGTGACGCAACGCTTCGTCTGGGCCCTGCCGCAGATCACGCGCGACGGCTACACCCGCCTCCCCCCTGTCAAGGATGATGCCATGCAGGCTTTCGACGACGTTCCCTATCCGCTGGCGCTGGGCCGCGATGCATCGGTCATGCCTGAATTTTCCACCTCCGTCGCCGTGACCTCATCCGGCCATGAACGGCGCGGCAGCCTGTGGGCCGATGCCCGGCTGCGCTTCGATGTCGGGCCGGGTATCCGTTCGGAGGAAGAGCTGGGCACGCTGATCGCGTTCTTTCGCGCCCGGCGCGGGGCCGCGCGCGGATTTCGCCTGACCGATCCGTTCGACTTCAGCTCCAACGGGATGACAGGAGCGCCAACCCTGTTCGACCAGCCACTCGGCACGGGCGACGGGCACCGCACCGTATTCCAGCTCACCAAGCACTATGGCGAGGGCCCAGAGCCGCAGGTCCGCACGATCACCCGCCCGCGCCCCGGCACTCTGCTGATCGGCATCGACGGCACGGCCAGTACCGGCTGGACTCTCGGCACCAAGGGCCAGGTGATTTTCGACAGCGCACCAGCCGCCGGAGCGCACATTCGCGCCGGCTTCCTGTTCGACGTGCCGGTGCGTTTCGCGGAAGACAGGCTCGACGTATCGGGCGCGAATTTCCTCGCAGGCGAAGCGCCCAGCGTGCCGCTGATCGAAGTGCGGGAGGCATCATGAGCCGGGTATTCTTCGCCCGGGAACTGGAAGCCACCGCGACGTTCTGGCGCATCCACCGCCGCGACGGCGTAACGCTGGGTTTTACCAGCCATGATCGCGACCTCTGGTTCGATGGCGTGCTGCATCGTGCCGCCCCCGGCATGGTTCCTTCCGCAATCCGCCGTTCAGCGGGGATCGAAGCGGATACTGCGGACGTCCGGGGAGTGCTCGCGCATGATGCGATTGCTGCCGACGCTCTGGCCGAAGGGCGCTTCGACGGGGCGGGCGTAGCCATTGGCGTGGTCGATTGGGAATCCTGCGAGAATGCGATCCTCTATCGCGGCGCGATCGGTGCGGTGGACCAGGAAGCCAATGCATTTTCCGCTGAATTGCGCTCCGCCAAGGCCGCACTCGAAACAGACCCGGTGCCGCGAACCAGCCCGACATGCCGGGCCGCATTCTGTGGCCCCGGTTGTACACTGCCTGCCAGCCGTTTCACCCACGATGGTACGGTCAGTCAGATCGATTTCGACGGGAATTCCATCGCCTTGACCGGCGCGACCCCTGCCAGCCGGTTTCGTGACGGATCGCTGCGCTGGCTCGATGGGCCGCAAGCGGGCCTCGCCATGGAAATAACCGGCGTGACGGGCGCATCGCTTGTGCTCGACACACAGCTTGACCCCGCGCTTCAGGTCGGGGCCCGCGCACTTGTGCGCGAAGGGTGCGACCATACCATCGGCACCTGTCATGACCGCTTCGGCAATGCGGTCAATTTCCAGGGCGAGCCCTTCCTGCCGGGGAACGATCTCCTCGCCCGCTATCCGGCGCCACAAGCATGAACGATCCGGGTTTCTCCCTGGCAATGGCGGCGAAGCGTCTGGTGGGCACGCCTTTCCGGTTGCATGGCCGCGATCCGGCCACCGGGCTCGATTGCCTCGGGGTGGTCTTCGCCGCGCTGCAAGCCTGCGGCCATGCCACGCCGCCGCCATTCGCCTATGCCCTGCGCAATCGCGATATTTCACCCATGCTCGACCAGGCCCGCGCAATCGGGCTGGAGGCGGCGGACGGCCCCATGCAGGCGGGCGATATTGTGATGGCCACCACTGGCGCGGCTCAGTTCCATGTTCTGATTGCGGTTACCGCCCAGCGTTTCGTCCATGCCCACGCCGGACTGCGCCGTACGGTCGCAACGCCCGCTCCCTTGCCCTGGCCGACGCTGCGCCACTGGCGGCTCTCCCCCGACATCTGAGGAAAGACACATGGCAACTCTCGTTTTCACGGCTGCGGGCACTGCGTTCGGCGGCCCGCTGGGCGGCGTGATCGGCGGCCTCGCCGGGCGGCAGGTCGATGCCGCGCTGTTCGGGCCAGCTTCCCGCCATGGCCCTCGCCTCGACGATCTGAGAATTTCCACCTCCAGCTACGGCAACGCGATCCCCCGCCATTTCGGAGCCGTCCGCATGCCCGGCACAGTGATCTGGGCAACCGATCTGGTCGAACACAGCCAATCGCAAAGCGGCGGCAAGGGTAGCCCGTCCGCGACGACTTACAGCTACAGCGTATCGCTGGCCGTGGCGCTGGCCAGCCGCCCGATCCTGCGCATTGGGAAGATCTGGGCGGATGGCAATCTGCTGCGCGGCGAAGAAAGTGATCTCAAGGCCGGAGGGCAGTTGCGCGTCTATTCCGGCCATGGCGACCATGGGCCGGACCCCTTGCTCGCCTCTGCCGAAGGGGCCGGCTGCCCCGCCTTTCGCGGCTTGGCCTACGCCGTGTTCGAGGATCTCGACCTGTCTGGCTTCGGCAACCGCATTCCGGCCTTGAGTTTCGAAATCCTCGCGGATGAGGGGCCACTGACGCTCGCCCCCATGCTGGCTGGCGCGGTCGATCCAAGCAGCATTGCCCGCCCGCTGCCCGGCCTTGCGGGATTCAGCTGCGCAGGGGGACCACTGACAGACGTTCTCGCCACCATTGATGCAGCCTACCCTCTCGCGTGCGATGCCAGTGGGCAGCAATTGCGCATTTTCGATGCCGAAGCGCGGCCTGCCAATGCACCGCTTCTTCCCGAGCCCACGGTGACAGAGGAAGAGGGAAGCTTCGGTCAGGCCAATGGCCGGAAACTGCAACGTCAGGCAGGGGATGGCAACGTGCCCATGGCCATACGCTATTTCGATAGCGCGCGAGATTACCTGACCGGTATGCAACGCGCAGACGGGCGCGCCCGGTCGGGCCGCGAACTGGTCATGGAATTCCCCGGTACGCTCAAGGCTGCGGACGCGCGCCGTCTGGCCAACGAATCGGCCAGCCGCGCGGCCCGCTCCCGCGAAACGATGGCCTGGCGCGTGGCGGAACTCGATCCCGCAGTTGGTCCAGGCAGCGTGGTCCGCGTGCCAGGCCACTCAGGATATTGGCGAATAACAGGCTGGGAATGGCGCACTGATGGCATCGAACTGGAACTGATGCGCCTGCCGCATGGGTCCGCCCGCAAGCAGGCGACGGAGCCGGGACGAAACAATCCCGCGCAAGATCTTCCCGCAGGGACGAGCGAACTGGTGGCATTCGATTTGCCATGGGACGGTTTGGGCACTGGCGACATGCCCCATATTCATGCAGCACTTTCCTCCCCCTCCCCCGGCTGGGCCGGCGCACAAATCCTCGTCGAACGGAGCGGTTCGTTCATCCCGCTGGGCAGCAGCCGCAAACGTGCATTAATCGGTCAGACCTTGACCGCGCTTCCACCGGCGCCCGCAATTATCCTCGATCGGCAAGCTCGCGTCACGGTTCGGCTGACCGCAGCAGACCTGGCACTCGATTCGGTCACTCTGGAACAGCTTGCTGGCGGGGCCAATTGCGCGCTGATCGGCACCGAATTGCTCCAGTTTGCCAGCGCCACTGCGCTCGGCAATGGCGAATGGTTGCTGGAAGGCCTGTTGCGTGGCCGCGGCGGGACTGAATGGGCCGCTCTCACAGGGCAGAGCGCCGGATCGCATTTCGTCCTGCTCGATCACCGGCTGACGCCGCTCGATCTGCTGCAATCGGATGCCACACCGGAAACCGTGATCGCGGCAATCGGGCTTGGTGACAGTGAGCCGGTCACCACGACACTCGTGAATGCCGGGCTCGGGCAACGTCCGCTGACGCCAGTCCATCCCCGCTGCTTGCACCGGCCCGACGGGGAAATGATTCTGACATGGGTCCGTCGGGCACGCGGTGCATGGGAGTGGCGCGACGAAGTGGATGTCCCACTCAACGAGGACGACGAAGCCTACGCCGTGGGGCTGGGGCCAGTCGATAACCCGATCATGCGTTGGGAAACCACCCAGCCACGCCTGGCGATTGGTCCGCCGACTGCCGCGGCCATTGCACTCGATCATGCGGGGCAACCGCTCTGGGTCCGCCATACCGGTCGCTTCGCGCAATCCGATCCCTTGCTCATCACCATCATCTGAGGATCTGCCATGCCTGCACCGATCAGCTTCCTGTCCGCCAGCCCCCGCTTCGGCCTTCCGCTACTGTTCGCCGGACAGTCGCAGAAAGAGTTCACTGTGAACGAGGGTTTCGCATTGACCGATGCCCTGCTCCACCTCGCTGTAGAGGGGGAGGCCAGCGATCCACCGAACGATCCGGCGGATGGCGATTGCTGGTTGATCGACACGGCGGCGACCGGCGACTGGACAGGACGCGACGGCATGATCGCCTGCCATCAAGCGGGCACTTGGCTGTTTGTTGCCCCGCGCGATGGGATGCGGGCCTTCGACCGGGCAACAGGGCAGGATCGGCGCTATGCCGGTGGATGGCAGATTGCCTCCCCGATTCCCGCACCTGCGGGCGGCGCGACTGTCGATACCGAGGCCCGCGCTGCGATAGGGGCCATGCTACAGGCGCTTGGAACGGCAGGCGTGCTGCCGTCCGACTGAATGCGATCAGGCCGAAGCGGCCAGCATATCCATGAGTTCGCGAATCGGGCTTACGTCGTAACCACCTGCTGCTGCGGCGGCGGCGATTTCGTCCACTTTGCGGCCCTTGCTGGCCTGGGCTAGAGACCACAGTAGCGTGGAACGCGTGCCGGACCGGCAATAGGCCAGAATCGGACCGTCGGCTTTCGCCAATGCGGCCGCCATGGCCTTGACCTGCCCTTCGCTAAAACCGGCATGTGTCACCGGAATTGCGAGATAATCCATGCCAGCGGCACGGGCGGCGGCCTCAATCTCCGGTCCCGGTGTCTGGTCGGGCGATTCGCCTTCGGGCCGGTTGTTGATGACCAGCGTCACCCCGAGTTCTTTCGCGTGCGCGATATCGGCCAGGTCGATTTGCGGGCTGGCGAAGATGCCATCCTCAAGCTTGCGGAAATCGCTCATTGCACAGTCTCTCCTTCCACGCCCGCACGTCTTGCCCGGCGATTGCGGCCAACCATGTTGAGCATTTCAACCGCCACGGAAAAGCCCATGGCCGCATAGATATAACCCTTCGGCACGTGAAAGCCGAAACCATCGGCAATCAGGACCAGGCCAATCATCACCAGAAAGGCCAGCGCCAGCATGACCAGCGTCGGATTCTTTTCGATGAACCGGGCCAGTGGATCCGCCGCCACGAGCATCAGCGAAACCGTAATGATGACCGCCGTGACCATAATCGGCACATGGTCCGTCATCCCCACCGCAGTGAGGATCGAATCGATCGAAAAAACAAGATCGAGTGCCACGATCTGCGCGATCGCCGCCGAGAATGTGATCTGCGCAACGCCTTTCTTGGGATCGAGCAAAGTGCCGCTCGCCGGTTCGGGATCGATGTTGTGGTGAATTTCCTTGGTCGCTTTCCACAACAGGAAAAACCCGCCAGCCAGCAGAATCAGATCGCGCCCGGAAAACGCCGTCTCGAAACTCGGTTCACCATGGGGACCAGTGGCCCCCTGTATTCCAAAGTCGAACAGCGGGGTCTGCAATGTGACGATCCAGCCGATCAGCATCAGCAGGCCGATCCGCATGACAAGCGCCAGACTCAGCCCGATCCGCCGCGCCATCGCCTGTTCGCTGGGCGGCAGCTTGTTCGACAGGATCGCGATGAAAACGAGATTGTCGATCCCCAGCACCACCTCGAGGACGATGAGAGTCAAGAGAGCCGCCCAAGCGGCAGGGTCTGACAGAAGGGCAAGAATTTCCATGCGGTCTCTCTGCCCAAGCATGCCCCGCCAAGCAAGCGAGCATAGGTCCTGACGCTCGATTGGGCTGTAATTTTTCGAAGCGGAGGTGCATTGTTGTGAAGTTACAACAAGACATCTTTTGAAATCATTCGCGCATACACCGATTCTGCGTTATGACTGGCGTCATACGTTAGAAGGTCGGCAGCTATTTCTGCTGTCTGCTTTCATATCCGGCGCGATTCGTCCGCGCTGCCGGGTGATGATTTTGGGCGAAACGAAGGTACGTTAAGCTTTATGGGTTTTGATAGAGGGCGTCGCGGCCGGGGACGCGACAAGCGCGACGGTTTTGGAGAAGACGGTTTCGATCCCTTCGCCGGCGGCGATAATTTTGGTGGTCGTGATCGTTTCGGCGGCGGTGACCGATTTGGTGGTGGCGACCGCTTCGGTGGTGGTGACCGATTTGGTGGTGGCGACCGCTTCGGCGGCGGCGGCCCCCGTGGCGGCGGTGGCGGTGGCGCCCCGCGCGGCGGCGGTATGCCTGCCCAGGTCGTTGGCACCGGCCGGGGAACGGTGAAATTTTTCAATTCGAACAAGGGCTTCGGCTTCATTCAGCGCGAAGATGGCGGTGAAGATGTGTTCGTGCACATCAGTGCCGTCGAACGCGCCGGACTGGAAGGTCTGGCCGAAGGGCAGGGTCTCGAATTCAATCTGGTCGATCGTGGCGGAAAAATCTCTGCCGCCGATCTTCAGGTCGTAGGGGATGTCATCCCGGTCCCGCAGAAGGCAGCCGCACCGCAGCGTGAACTCACCGGCGAAAAGGCAACTGGCACGGTAAAGTTCTTCAACTCGATGAAGGGCTTTGGATTCATCACACGTGATGACGGTCAGCCCGACGCCTTTGTGCACATCAGCGCTGTCGAACGTTCCGGCCTGCGGGAGATCAACGAAGGCGACCGACTCGAATTCGACCTTGAGGTCGATCGACGCGGAAAGCATTCGGCTGTCAACCTGGTGCCGCTCAACGGCTGATCTGCCAGGCCGCCGGACAAACAACCTCCAGTCCGGAAGAATTGACCGGCGGCCCGCAGAGTCATAAATGAACTTTTACGGCGGCCCTTCGCAGGGCCGCCTTTGTCTTTTTGGCGCGGCCTTCCTTTTTGCCGCTTTCCTTTCAGGGAGTCCCCTTCGATGGCGATTGACCCGCTGATGCCTGTATATCCCCGGTGCGACGTGCGGCCGGTGCGTGGCGAACATTGTCACCTCATCAGCGAGGATGGGCGCCGCTTTCTGGACTTCGCCGCAGGCATTGCCGTCAATATCCTGGGCCATTCCCATCCCGGCCTGATTCGCGCCATTCAGGAACAGGCCGCCACATTGATGCATGTGTCGAACCTCTATGGCAGCCCGCAGGGTGAACGGCTCGCTCAACGACTGGTCGATCTGACTTTCGCGGATACGGTATTTTTCACCAATTCAGGTGCCGAAGCCGTGGAATGCGCGATCAAGACGGCGCGTGCCTACCATCAGTATGAGGGCAACGAGGAACGCTTCGAACTCATCACGTTCAGCAACGCCTTCCATGGGCGGACGATGGGCACGATCAGCGCATCCAATCAGGAAAAGATGCACAAGGGCTTCCGGCCTCTGCTGCCCGGCTTCAAATACGTCGAATTCAATGACCTTGCAGCGGCAAAGGCTGCAATAGGTCCGCACACTGCCGGTTTTCTCGTGGAACCGATCCAGGGCGAAGGCGGTATTCGCGCGGCCACGGATGAATTCATGCTTGGGCTGCGTGCACTGGCGGATGAGTTGGACCTTCTCCTTATACTCGACGAAGTGCAGACCGGCGTAGCCCGGACCGGCAATTTCTACGCCTATGAGCAATACGGGATCGAACCCGATATTCTCGCGACCGCCAAGGGCATTGGGGGCGGCTTTCCGCTCGGCGCATGTCTCGCCACGGAAAAGGCCGCACGGGGCATGGTCCCCGGCACTCATGGATCGACCTATGGCGGCAACCCCCTCGCGATGGCGGCTGGCAACGCGGTCCTCGATGCGGTCGCCAATGAGGAGTTCCTCGCATCCGTCCGCGAGAAGGGTGAGCGCATCCGGACCGGATTGGAACAATTCATCGGCAATTATCCCGACCTGTTCGAACTGGTCCGGGGCAGCGGCCTGATGCTCGGCCTCAAGATGAAAACGGAAAGCCGGCCCTTCGTCGCCCACTTGCGCGACAATCATGGCCTCCTGGCCGTTTCGGCCGGAGACAATACGATTCGGCTCATTCCGCCGCTGGTCATCGGTGACGCGGAAATCGACGAATTCTTTGACAAGCTTTCCGCCGGCGCCGCGAGTTACGCAGTGACGGAGGCAGCCTGATGCCCCGGAATTTCCTCGATCTTTCAGATGCCGGTGGCGACGCGATCGCCGCGATGATCAACGACGCAATGGACCGCAAGGCGGCGCGCGCCGATCGCCCCAAAGGCGCTGCGGACAATGACGCGCCGTTGGCAGGCCGTGTGCTCGCCATGATCTTCGAGAAGAATTCGACTCGTACGCGAGTCAGCTTCGACATGGCCATGCGCCAGCTCGGCGGCAGCGCTATCGTCATGGAGTCCGGCACCACTCAATTGGGTCGAGGCGAATCGCTGGCCGACACGGCGCGGGTATTGAGCCGTATGGTCGATGCCATCATGATCCGCACGGACGACCATGGCAAAGTAGAGGAAATGGCGCGGCATGCCACTGTCCCCGTTATCAACGGTCTGACCGACCGCTCCCACCCCTGCCAGATCGTTGCCGACCTGCTGACGATCGTGGAGCACGGCAAGCCTTTGCCGGGGCTGGAAGTCGCCTGGGTAGGTGACGGCAACAATGTCTTGAGCTCGATCCTGGAAGCTGCCGGACTTATGAAGTTCAATGTCCGCGCGGGCACGCCTGAAGGTTATGAGCCGGAACCGGAATTCGTGCAGATGGCTCGCGCCGGGGGCGCGAACGTCACTTTGACTCACGACGCCGTCGAAGCGGTAAAAGGTGCCGATGTCGTCGTCACCGATACGTGGGTTTCAATGGGCCAGGAACACGCGGTAGGCAAGTTGGCCGCTATGGCCCCGTTTCAGGTAAACGACGCGCTGATGTCGCATGCCAAGCCCGATGCCATGTTTCTCCATTGCTTGCCCGCCCACATCGGCGACGAAGTAACCGAAAGCGTATTCGAAAGCGCACAATCGGCAGTGTTCGACGAAGCTGAAAATCGCATCCATGGGCAGAAATCTGTGCTGCTCTGGTGCTTTGGCGCGATCTGATAGCTCCGACGACCTTCTCATTCAGCTTCATGCCCCCATATAGTCGGCAATGACGGAACAACTCGAAGAGACCTACAGTGACAGGCTTCTCGCCTTCACGTTGCCGGAACGCGACGTGCGCGGACGCGTTGTCCGGCTTGATGGCGTGCTGGAAACCATTCTTTCGGCACATGACTATCCCGACCCGATAAGAGATCTCCTCGCCGAAGCCTTGGTCTTCGCCGCGCTGGCGGGCGGTCTGCTCAAAGGGGAAGGTAGCCAGCTTACCATTCAGGCACAGACCGACGAAGGTATCGTCCAGCTACTGGTCTGCGACTACCGCGACGGTGAATTGCGGGGATATGTCCAGTTCGATGAGGACCGGCTGGGTCAGGCCGGTAACGATACCTCGCTGGAGACTCTGTTCGGCAAAGGCTTCCTTGCGGTCACTTTCGATCTCGCAACGAATGGGCAGCGTTACCAGGGTATCGTTCCCCTGGAAGGCAACTCGATCACGGCTGCTTTCGAAGCCTATTTCGGACAGTCCGAACAAGTGCCCACTCTGATCCGTGTAAGTGTGGACAGCAATTCCGGGCGCCCCACGGCCGGCGGTATCCTGCTGCAACATCTTGCGGAAGGCGAAGAGGGGCGCGAACGGCTACATGTGCGAATGGACCATCCCGAATGGGAACATATTGCCATCATTGCCGACACGGTGAGGCCGGATGAGCTCGTGGATCAGTCTCTTTCGCTGGAGGCGTTACTGTGGCGCCTGTTCCACGAGGAAAACGAAATACGCGTAGAACAGGGCGCTCCCTTGACCCGTGGCTGCCGTTGCACCACCGTTCATTTTGAAACGGTTCTTGCGCGCTTCCCCTCGGAAGAAAGGGCGAAGATGCGCAATGATGACGGCGTTATCATGGTCGATTGCGCATTCTGTTCACGCCTGTTCCCCATTCAGGATTGATGCAGCTCATCGCTTGTATGGTGCGACTTATCGTGCAAAATAGAGGAGGTCGCTCGGGTCGCTACCGGAGTTATCCGAATGCGAATATTAGGTAAAATCGATCGAAACTGGATGCCGCGAATTGCAGCAGCACTTCTTTGCATCTTCAGTATTCCCGCTTTGGCGCAGCAGCCAGAGCTGGCCGCGCTCGACAAACTCAAGCCGGGCAACTGGGAGATTCGTTTCCGCTCCGACAATACGCGGCAACGGATATGCCTGCGTGATGGTCGCGAACTGATTCAATTGCGGCATACGGCTTCCGGATGCAGCCGCTTCGTTGTCGAAGACACCGCTGATCGCGTCACAGTGCAGTACACTTGTCGCGGGCATGGTTATGGCCGAACCCATATCCGGCGTGAATCTGCCCAAATCGCGCAGATCGAAAGCCAGGGAATTGTTGATGGCCTCCCCTTCCAGTTTTCCGCTGAAGCCCGATGGGTCGGTCGTTGTGGCGGGTAATGCGCGCTTGAAAGGCGGCCTCCGCCTATGTAGCGGCATGCCATGAGCACACGCGAAACGACCGGGAGACAAGCAGTCGTCTTACTATCGGGCGGGCTGGATTCGATGGTTTCCGGGGGCCTTGCCCGGGAACAGGGTTACTGCGTCAATGCCCTTACCATCGACTACAACCAGCGCCACCGGCGCGAGATCGATGCTGCCCGGGAGATTGCCCGGATTCTCGATGCTGAACGCCATGTCATTCTGCCATTGGATCTCCGTAAATTCGGCGGTTCCGCGCTGACTGACGACATTCCCGTACCGAAGGATGGTGTCGGCGCGGATATCCCGGTCACCTACGTGCCCGCTCGCAATCTAGTGTTCCTGTCGCTTACCTTGGCATGGGCGGAAGTGATCGGCGCCAGCGATATCTTCATTGGTGTGAACGCACTCGACTATTCCGGCTACCCTGATTGTCGACCGGAATTTATCGCTAGTTTTGCGGAAACCGCACGGCTGGCAACCAAGGCGGGAGCGGAAGGTTCTCCTTTCACGATCCACGCCCCTCTGCAGCATCTCGGGAAAGCCGATATTGCGCGCGAGGCGGCCCGGCTCGGCCTCGATCCCGGTCTCAGCTGGTCGTGCTATGATCCGCTTGAGGACGGCAGAGCATGTGGTGCCTGTGACAGCTGCCGCCTCCGCAGGGCCGGCTTCGCACAAGCGGGGCTAGAGGATCCCACACCTTACGCCGTGTGATCCTCTTCCCAGCGACAGGGGGGATCAGATACGTTTGAACACACCGCATGCGATACGACCGCCAGCGTTGCCCGCAGGATCAGACATGTAATCGTCGGGCCCGGCATGAACCACAATCGCGGTCCCGTCTGCATCGAACATGTCACTCATCAAGGAAGCCGGTTCACCATTCAACGGAACGGTCATGCTGGCCGTTCCGTCGGCTGCAACGTTCATGTTGGGCAAATCGCCGAGATGGCGGCCTTTCGGGTTTTCCATCCCATGCTCTTTGTGCGCGGGATTCAGATGCCCCCCCGCTGACTTGAAGTCAGGTGCCTCACACTTGCCGACGGTATGGAGATGAGTGCCGTGCAGGCCTGGTGAGATACCCGTCAATGCGATCTTGAGGGATAGGGTATCCCCTTGCCCGACCAGTTCAGCTGTTCCCGCTGGTTGCCCACTTCCCGACAGGATCGTTGCGGAAGCAATGCGCTCCACCGGCAACTCACCTACGGACGCACATGCGGCAAGCGCAATCGGCATCATCGCGACGAATGCTTTACGGATCATCAAGCTTCTCCCTTTTTGCTAATGCTTTCTTCAACGCAAAAGGGGCCGGATTGCTCCAGCCCCGATTGGATGTCCCGCTATTTCTTTCCGGCGATTGCATCCACCAGCGGTTGAAGGCCAGGGCCATACTTCTTCCACCGTTCGACGGAGGTCTTGTATATTGGCTTGCGAACCTGAGCCACGCTGGCAGTTTTGACCGGGCGCTTCGACTTGTGAAAGGCCAGACAGGCTTCGTCCCAATCGAGACCGATGAAATCGATCAGTTCACGGGCACTGGTTTCCGTTTCGGCGACGACCTGCTCATATTCGACGACCTTGATGGTTCCCTTGGGCAGCACCTTCTCCCAATGTTTCATCAAGGCGTCGTATTGGCGATAGTAACGCCCCAGTTCGCCGAGATCATAGCTATGGGGCATGTCGTCCTTGAACAGCTTGGTGAAGCCCGACAGACAGGTATCGACCGGATCGCGGCGCGTGTTGATGAATTTCGCGTTGGGGAACAGCAGGTGCAGTACTCCAACGAAGAAATAGTTGGTCAGCAGCTTGTCAGTGACACGCTTGGCACCGTCAGCCGACGCAGTGAGAGCTCGGAGATAATCGTCGCCGAGAATCTCGAACTGCTTTGGAGACAATTCGCTGACCATGTCAGGGTAACGCGAAAGCGCGGGGAAGCGATCACGTAAGCGGTGTAGCGCATGGGAGAAGTATTTGACCTCGCCAGCACCATATATGTCTTTGTGACTGGAAATAATTTGCTCGACCAGAGTTGACCCTGACCGCGGCATACCGATTATGAACAAAGGACGTTCATCGGAAATCCCTTCAAACGGCCGATCCTTGAAGACCTTGGCCGGAAACGCTTTCTTGATGGATGAGAAGAACGCAAACGTGTCCTTTTCGACATAGTTTAGCTGAGCCCGCTTCATCTGGCCGCCGGTGATGTAATGTTCCAGCGCCTTTTCATGCTGGCCATTGTCGTCAAGCGCCTTGGCATATGCGAAATGGAGCGGCAACAAACTGCCCATCCGTTGATCTTCGACAGTTTCCATGATGGTTTCCATCTTGCCGAAGAGTTCTTTTTCCTTCGAGAAATCGACGAGATCATTCAGGTTTGCGTATGCTCCGTACATGGAGCCGTTGATCTCGAGCCCTTTGAGAAGCTGTTCACGCGCCTCGTCCAGTCGACCTACAGACTTAAGCGCAATACCATAATAATTCCTCGCTTCCGGCGCATCGGGACGCAACTCGACCGCCTTGCCGAGCAATTCGATGGCTTCATCGTATTTATCCATCTCATGCTTGACTGTGCCGAGCACTGTCAGGGCCTCGGAGTTTTGAGGATCTTGGGCAAGGACGAACTGGCAGGCCTGCTCCGCTGCGGTCGTGTTGCCACGGCGTGACTGAATACGGGCCGTCAATAGAAGGCTGCGCGCATTCTTCGGCTCTACCTTCAATGCTTCCGAGAGCTGCCTCAGCGCATCGACATCCCTGTTTTCGGCGTGATAAATCGCTGCAAGGTTATTGTATGCTTCCACATAGCGAGGGTTCTGCTGAATTGCCTTACGAAGCGCATGCTCGGCCTGTTCGGGCTTATGCAGTTCTCGAAGCAACGTACCCAGATTATTGTAAGCTTCCGGATATATTTCGCGCAGTCCAAGTGCATGCTGATAAGCATCCGCTGCAGCTTCGAGTTTAGCGACTTTTCTCAGCGCGTTTCCAAGATTATTGTAAGCTTCCGGAAAACGCGGGTTTGCCTCTATAGCCTTGCGATAGCATTTGATGGCCTCATCGTAATTCCGGCCTTCAAAGCGAACGATGCCAAGGTTGTTGTTAGCCTGGGCATTTTTGGGGTCGAGTTCGATCGCCTGCTGGAGAGAAATCGTCGCATCCGCCAGGTTGCCATCCTGACGATAGATCTCGCCCAAATTGGAATGATAGCCCGCAACCTTGGCGTTGGATTTGATCGCTCGCTTGAGCGCCGCAATGCCCTCTTGGCGTTTCCCCATCGCCGCTAGCGACACCCCCAGAATGCTATGCGCATCAGACAGAGATGGTTTGTGTTTGAGCAGCTGATTGCAAACATTCACCGCTTGTCCATAGCGATGGCGGCCATAGAGCTTGCCCGCGATTGCCAAAGCATCCTGTTCCGTCATCCGGAGGCTGCCATTTTGCACCTTCGCGATCATTTCGTCGAAACGGGCATCATCCTTCGTTTGCTGCATAGCGGCACTTCCATTGATTTATCTGCGTGTGGGAGGCGGACAATAAAACGCCGTCGGGGTCAAGAGGCCCGTGCAGCTTTATCGCCACACACCCTTGGTTCATTGTGGTTTGTTGGTTTAATTTTGCGGTAGCGAACGACAAAGGGG